>NZ_JBZDOG010000004.1:0-424984 GCF_058268495.1 Planococcus sp. TJ-201
CCTGTCACGCAGGAGATCGCCGGTTCGATCCCGGTCGGGACCGTAATTTTGATGATAAACACAGCCAACTCGCTGTGTTTATTTTTTTTGTTCTTCACCACAACCCAAACCAGCGACCGCACAAAAATGATATATTTTGATTTACCGCAGTAATTTCGCTAAACTATGTAAAGACTCAATCGAGGTGACGTGAAAAATGACTTATACACTTATGCTGAATTCGCCGGAAGAAACCGAATCATTCGCGTCTGCTCTGGCACAATTACTGGAACCGCAGGATCTGCTGACGCTGGCAGGTGATTTAGGTGCCGGCAAAACCACTTTCACCAAAGGCTTGGCAAAAGGACTGGGAATTCAACGGATGGTCAACAGTCCAACTTTCACCATCTTGAAGCAATATTCGGGTCGTCTGGAATTAAATCATTTCGATGTCTATCGCCTGGAGAACAGCGATGAAGACATTGGATTTGACGAATTTTTCAGCAGTGATGCCGTATCTGTGATTGAATGGGCAACATTTATAGAAGAGTACCTGCCAAAAGAACGTTTAGAAATCACATTAAACCGGCAGTCTGAACAAGTGCGTACAATCACGCTGCATCCGATTGGCAGACGCTATGAAAAACTTTGCAGGGAGCTAAACTTATGATCTATCTTGGAATCGATACCTCGAATTCCCCATTGACGATTGCGTTAATGGAGGATGGTGTGGTCTTAATAGAAGAAACATCTAATTTAAAAATCAATCACTCGTTGACCGCAATGCCAGCAATCGAAGAAATGATGAAAAAAGCCAAAGTGCTGCCTGCTGATTTGACGCATATCGCAGTAGCAGAAGGCCCTGGTTCTTATACGGGCGTCCGCATTGGCCTGACAATCGCGAAAACATTGGCATGGTCGCTAAAAATTCCGCTGCATCCTGTATCCAGCTTAAAGGTGCTGGCTGCAAATGGGCAGGGATTTGATGGGCTCATTTGTCCAATAATGGATGCTCGTCGTGGTACGGCTTTTATTGGCTTGTACGAAGGGGCTAGTTTGTCCCCGGTGATTGCTGACCAGCATAGCGATGTGAAGGAATTCCTATTGAAAGCCAAAGAATTCGGGTTGCCTCTACTATTTACGGGAGTTGATGTGGCTTTGCACGAAGCCTTGATTGTTGAGGTGCTGCGTGAAGCTGCTCATTTCAGCGGGCCCCAAAATCGGTTGCCGCGTGCAACGAATCTGATTTTGCTGGCACAAGATTCTGAGGACAGCGACGTTCATCACGCTGTTCCTCAATACCGCCGCATTACGGAAGCAGAAGCCAATTACAACAAAGCGCAAGAAGGTCAGATCTTATGAACGACACAGTCAAATACAGAAAAATGACGATTGCAGACATTGAAGTGGTCTACGAAATCGAAAATTTGTCGTTCAGCTTGCCTTGGACCAAAGATGCTTTTTACTATGAAATGATTAGCAACGAACATGCCTATTACGTGATTGCTGAAACAGATGATGGCATCGTGGGATATTGTGGCATGTGGCTGGTAATAGACGAAGCGCATGTTACAAACATTGCGATCCATCCCGATCAGCGTGGCAAAAAATTAGGTGAAGGCTTGATGCAGGCAGCCATTGATGCGGCCAAAGCACACGGCGCTGTGCTGATGACATTGGAAGCGCGCGTCAGCAATATTGTTGCGCAAAATCTCTACCGGAAATTAGGTTTCAAAAATGGTGGCATCCGTAAGCGGTATTATACGGACAATTACGAAGATGCCATAGTGATGTGGGTGAACTTTAATGAATAAAGACATGTATATATTGGGAATTGAAACCAGCTGTGACGAAACGGCCGCTTCCATTGTGAAAAACGGCACAGAAATCATCTCCAATGTGGTGGCTTCACAAATCGAAAGCCATAAACGCTTTGGTGGTGTGGTACCGGAAATTGCCTCAAGACATCATGTGGAACAAATCACATTGGTCATCGAGGAAGCGCTGCAACTAGCTGGAATGGAACCACATCAATTAGATGCGGTAGCGGTAACTGAAGGCCCGGGATTGGTTGGAGCTTTGTTGATAGGTGTCAATGCAGCAAAAGCTTTTGCCTTTGCACATCAGCTTCCTTTAGTTGGCGTTCATCACATTGCGGGGCATATTTACGCGAATCGCCTAGAACAGGAAATGGAGTTTCCGCTTCTGGCCTTGGTGATTTCTGGTGGCCATACGGAATTGATTTACATGAAAGAACATGGCGATTTCACCGTCATTGGTGAAACGCGTGATGATGCTGCGGGAGAAGCTTATGACAAAGTTGCCCGTACGCTGAATTTGCCTTATCCCGGCGGTCCCCATATTGACCGGTTGGCGCATGCCAGCGACGATGCCGTAATGTTTCCACGGATTTGGCTGGAAGAAGGATCTTATGATTTCAGCTTTAGTGGATTGAAATCCTCGGTACTAAACTACATGCACAATGCCGCACAGCGCGGGGAACAAGTCGCTCCTGAACATGTCGCAGCCGGATTCCAGAACAGTGTTGTGGAAGTGGTCACTGGAAAAACGATACGTGCAGCTGAAGAATACGGAGTTCGCCAAGTGATTGCTGCGGGCGGTGTCGCAGCAAATAAAGGATTGCGGCGTTCATTGGAAACGGCATTTAAGAAAAAAGGCATTCCATTTTATATTCCTTCTTTGCCTTTGTGTACAGATAACGCAGCCATGATTGCTGCAGCCGGAACTGTCATGTACCAAAAAGGACTCTACGGCAATATGGCCATGAATGGGCGACCAGGGATGCCTTTAACATCATGGATTTAATAGAAGCAAGTAATTTCACCATTTCAGAAGTTCTGGAATGTGTAAAATTACTTGCTTTTTTTGGCATAAAATTCAGACTTTAATAGGATAAGGCATAATTGTTCTGTCAATAGAGAACATTTGTACTTATGCACAATTTGTGAATAAACTGTTTACAACTAGTTGCTAAACGGGGGGTATCCTATATATTGTGTGCTTGAAAGTGGAAAACTATGTGGACAACATTTAGTTTATCTGTGGATAATGTGTATAAGTCTGTTGGCAGTTGATTAGACAAGCGAAGAATTGTGGAAAAATCTGTGGAAATAAATATTTCATAAATTCCTATTGACCTATATATAGAAACAAAAAAACCGGCTGCAAATCAGCCGGTTCTAATTAAATATTTTCAATTTTTTCCTGAAGTTCAAGCCATTGGGTCATCGTTTCTTCATGATCAGATTTCAAACGTTCCAGTTGATTTTGAAGCGGCAACACACGCTCGTGGTTCTGGAAGATTTCCGGCTCGCATAATTGTTCTTCAATATCAGCAATCTGCAAGTCCAGTTCTTCCATCGCCTGTTCGACTTCTTCTGATTGGCGGACCAGCTGGCGTTCCAGCTTTTTCGCTTCTTTATCAATCTGAGAAGTGGAAACAGCAGCAGCAGCTTTTACTTCAGCAACCGAACCGGCTTCATCAAGAGCTTTTAGCTCAGCGATTTCCAACTTTTTCTCTACGTAATAATCATAGTCACCCAAATATTCGGTCGTACCGTCTTGGGTGAGTTCAATAACTTTCGTCGCGATGCGGTTCATGAAATATCGATCGTGCGAGACAAAGAGCAAGGTACCTGGATAATCCAATAAAGCATTTTCCAGCACTTCTTTGCTGTCGAGATCCAAATGGTTGGTCGGCTCATCGAGCAGCAAGACATTGGCTTTTTGCATCATGAGCTTCGCCAAGGCAACACGCGCCTTTTCGCCGCCTGATAGTGTAGAAACCGGCTTTAGTACATCATCGCCCGTAAATAAGAAGCGTCCCAGAATGCTGCGGATGTCTTTTTCGTTAATAAGTGGGTAATCGTCCCATAGTTCGTTCAGCACCAGCTTATTGCCTTTTAAATTGGCTTGTTCCTGATCGTAATAGCCAAACTGGATGCCGGTGCCGTAGTGGATGTCACCGGCAAGGGGTTCCAGCTCTTTCATGATGGTTTTCAGCAAAGTTGATTTCCCGACACCGTTCGGGCCGACCAGTGCCAGACTTTCTTGCCGGTACAGCTTAAGGGTGATATTTTCAGAAACCGGTTTGTCAGTGTAGCCGATTTTTAGCGACTGGACGTTCAACACATCATTGCCGCTTTGCTTGCCAATCGTAAAACCAAAGGCAGCTGATTTTTCATTGCCGTCTGGAGCTTCCATCCACTCGGTTTTCTGGAGGGTCTTCCTGCGGCTTTGCGCCATTTTAGTTGTGGAAGCCCGTGCCAGGTTGCGCTGGACATAATCTTCTAATTTGGCTTTCTCGCCTTGCTGTTTCTCGAAGTGCTTCTGGTCCAATTCGTATTGTTTGGCTTTCTCGTCCAAGTAGCGGCTGTAGTTGCCGGTGTACTTTTTGACGCGGTGGCGGGAAACTTCGTAGACCATTGTCACAACTTGGTCGAGGAAGTAGCGGTCATGGGAAACAATCAGCAATGCGCCTGGATAATTTTTCAAATAATTTTCCAGCCAACTTAAGGTCTCAATGTCCAAGTGGTTGGTCGGCTCATCGAGAATCAGCAGCTGAGGTTTGCTGAGCAAATGCTTCGCCAGCATCAAGCGCGTTTTCTGGCCGCCGGATAACGATACGACTTTTTTGTCGAAGTCTTCCGGATAAAATTTCATGCCATGCAGGATAGCCCGCGTATCTGCTTCAAACTGATAGCCCCCGGCGTCTTTGAAATCATGCTGCAATAGGTCGTATTCTTTCATGACCTTGTCATTTTCTGCAGGATTATTGTATATGTCAGGTTCGGCCATCTGTGCTTCCAGGCGGCGAAGAGTTGCTTCCTGTTCACGGAAATGATGGAAAATCGTCATCATTTCATCCCAGACGGTCGCATTCGATTCAAGATTGGTTTGCTGTTCCAAATAGCCGATGGTCAAATCTTTCGGCATGCTGATATCGCCGCTGTCGTGGGACATTTCACCGGCGATAATTTTCAGTAATGTGGATTTTCCTGCGCCGTTGCGGCCTACCAACGCCACACGGTCACGGTGCTGGACTTCCAGCTTAACGCCGGACAAAATTTCTTCCGCGCCAAATGATTTATGGACTTGGTTTACTTGCAATACTATCATGTAGGTCACCTCTATTCTCTTTAAGTGTAGCTGATGGGGCGGCTGTTCGCAATTGCGCAAGCCTTTACATATCAAGGCTCCTAATGTAAGATGAAAGCGATTTGACAACACCTCAGGAGGATGCGAAAGCGTATGTTACACGAGACATCTAAAATCCCGCAAGCCACGACCAAAAGGCTGCCGCTGTATTACCGTTTTCTGCAAAACTTCGCAAATGCCGGACAAAAACGGATTTCCTCACAGGAATTAAGCGAAGCGATGAAAATTGATTCTGCCACCATCCGCCGTGATTTTTCACATTTGGGCGCACTCGGCAAAAAGGGCTATGGCTATGACGTTCAGGAGCTGCTGCTGTTTTTCAGGAAGACTTTGGATCAAGAAGAAGAGACCAACGTAGCCTTGATCGGTGTTGGGGGACTCGGCAGCGCATTTTTAAAGTATAATTTCCACCGTAACCACAATACGAAGATTATTGTGGCGTTTGACTCGAACAGTCCGCTGGAAGGTGAAAAAATCAGCGATATCGATACGTACCACCCAGACAGAATTGAAGAAAAGATCAAAGAATACGGTGTGGAGCTGGTTATTTTGACGGTGCCGTCACGATCGGCCCAGGAAGTGACAGACCGTCTGGCACAGACCGATATTAAAGGGATTTTAAATTTTACACCGGTGCGCATATCGGTGCCTGACCATATCCGCGTCCAGACCATCGATCTGTCAGTTGAACTGCAGACATTGATTTATCAGATTAAGCAGCATTGACTTAAAACCTTCACATTTCCATGCTGTTTCGAAATAGCCAAACTGAGTTGAATGATGTAAAATAGAGCCATAATACAGGAGGTGCACGTATGCCAGGTCCAATGAGTATCATTATTATCGGTGTTGTTGCCTTACTCGTTTTCGGTCCCAAAAAGTTGCCGGAACTTGGGAAAGCATTCGGTTCGTCTTTGCGTGAGTTCAAAAACGCAACAAAAGGTCTTGTAGATGACGAAGACGATGATAAAAAAGTAGAGCTTAAAAAGAAAGACGAGCAAAAGGAAATACGTTAGGATGTTTGTCCGATGACAGAAAAAGACATGACTTTAGTTGAACATATAGTTGAGTTGAGAAAACGGCTGACCATTGTAGTCGTTTTCTTTATATTGGCGCTTATTGTCAGCTTTTTTCTTGCCCAGCCGTTAATCCAGTACTTGCAGTATACGGAAGAAGCGAGAGACCTTACCTTAAACGCATTTAAAATTACCGATCCCTTGAAAATCTTTATGCAGGTGACGATGATTCTGGCGTTGATTTTTACATCTCCACTCATCATGTATCAGTTCTGGGCATTTATCAGCCCGGGCCTTCTCGACAAAGAGCGGAGAGCCACACTCAGCTATATTCCATTTTCTCTTCTGCTGTTTTTAGGAGGCATTGCATTTGCCTATTTGATCTTGTTTCCATACGTCATTGGATTTATGCTGAGCATTTCCGATAACATGGACATACAGGAAACCATCGGCATCAATGAATACTTTCAGTTTTTGTTCCAAATCACGTTGCCGTTTGGCCTGATTTTTCAGCTGCCGGTACTGATGCTGTTTTTGACAAGGCTTGGCATTATTACGCCGATGCTCATGACGAAGTACCGCAAGTATTCCTACCTTGGCTTGGTCATCATCGCGGCGTTTATTACACCGCCTGACATTGTCTCGCATATGATTGTGACGCTGCCGCTGATTATTCTGTACGAATTCAGTGTCATCATCGCGAAGATCGGCTACCGCAAGTTCCTGAAAGCCGAGCAGCAGCAAATCATTGAAGAGCAGCAACCGCTAGAATAGTAAAAGCCTTTCACCGAATCCAATCGGTGAAAGGCTTTTTTTGTGATCTGCAAGGTTTACTGCAGGTTTTCCATCTGTTTTTGAAATTCGATAATCGTATCCATATTGAGCTGGATAAGCATGACGTAGCCGTTCAGACAAATATGGGCGATGATGGGTGTGATGATGCGTTTGGTTTTCTGGTACAAAAATGCCAAGATCAATCCGGTAGTAAAATACAACAGCAAATGCGTAAATTCGAAATGGATCAAAGCAAATACTAAAGAACTGATGGCTGTCGCAAAAAAGAAATTAGTCGTTTGGTTAAGTGATCCAAACAGCACACGCCGGAAAACCAATTCTTCCAGAATCGGACCGAACAAAACAATCGCAACGATCGCAAGCGGCACAGCTTCCGTAATGGTTACAAGAGACGCTGTGTTTTCGGAACCGGGATCAATGCCGAGAAACCTCATTTCAATTAAAGCGGCCAGCGACTGTCCAATCAATAGCAGCAAGAAGCCGAGAAAGCCCCAGACAATGGACATGGGTACAGAAGATTTTGCACCTTTCCAAATGTCAAAAAAGCGCTTGTCCCGAAATATAACGATCAGCGTAATGATAAAGCCAATGCCCATTGTCAGGAAAATCAGCCATCCTGAAGTGGCGTTGCCAGCTGCTTCACGGTCCATGCCCTGGCCTTGAAAGTAACTCATGAAGGGCGCGATAAACAAGATCGGGGAGAGCTGTACGGCAATAAAAATCAATAATACATACAGCGGCGTTTTTTTGCCTTTGGATTTTGAGCGATAGCCATTGTCTTTTTTAGCTATTGGTTTAGATGAGCTGTCATTTTTTAAAAAATTGTCGATAAACTTCTTTTGGTTGGTGGGCATGATGTAATTCCTTTCGCTAATGAATACTCCTTCTATTGTAGAGCTTTCAAAGAACAACCGCAAAGAATTCAAAATCATGATGGTTCCTGCTTGCAAAAGACAGAAGATTTTATTAAACTTGTTATTGGGTTAGCACTCAGAGGTTGAGAGTGCTAAGCGAGAACATTTAGATAATTTGAGGAGGGTGTTTCAATTGTTAAGACCACTAGGAGATCGTGTAATTATTGAGCTCATCGAAGCGGAAGAAAAAACGTCAAGCGGCATCGTCTTGCCGGGATCAGCACAGGAAAAACCGCAGGAGGGCCATGTGATCGCTGTAGGAAATGGACTTATCCGTGAAAACGGGCAGCGCACAGAATTGGACGTGCAAGCTGGCGATCGCGTCATCTTCTCGAAATACGCAGGATCTGAATTAAAATACGAAGGCAAAGAATATTTGATTTTACGTGAAAACGATATATTAGCAGTTTTAGGCTAAAATAAACCAACGACACAGGAGGAAGCTAAACATGGCAAAAGATATTCGATTCAGTGAAGATGCACGCAGTTTAATGCTGAAAGGCGTAGATAAATTAGCAGATGCAGTAAAAGTAACACTTGGGCCAAAAGGGCGCAACGTCGTGCTTGAGAAAAAATTCGGTTCGCCGTTAATCACCAATGATGGTGTGACAATCGCGAAAGAAATCGAACTGGAAAATGCTTTTGAAAACATGGGAGCGAAACTTGTTGCGGAAGTGGCTTCTAAAACAAACGACATCGCTGGTGACGGTACAACGACCGCTACGGTTCTTGCGCAAGCAATGATTCGTGAAGGCTTGAAGAACGTTACAGCTGGCGCGAATCCAGTCGGCATCCGCCGCGGAATCGAATTGGCCGTTGAAAATGCGCTTGAAGAATTGAAAGCTATTTCTAAGCCGATTGAAGGCAAAGAATCGATTGCACAAGTTGCAGCGATTTCATCTGGCGACGAAGAAGTCGGCAAATTGATTGCGGAAGCAATGGAGCGCGTTGGCAACGACGGCGTCATCACGTTGGAAGAATCACGCGGCTTCACAACAGAACTTGACGTTGTAGAAGGTATGCAGTTTGACCGTGGATACCAGTCTCCGTACATGGTGACGGATTCAGATAAAATGGAAGCCGTTCTGGAGAACCCGTTCATCTTGGTTACGGATAAGAAAATCGGCAACATTCAGGAAATCCTGCCAATCCTTGAGCAAGTGGTTCAGCAAAGCAAGCCATTGTTGATCGTCGCTGAAGACGTTGAAGGCGAAGCGTTGGCAACATTGGTTGTCAACAAATTGCGTGGAACGTTCAATGCTGTAGCTGTTAAGGCTCCAGGATTCGGTGACCGCCGCAAAGCAATGCTTGAAGATATCGCTGCACTGACGGGCGCAGAAGTGATTACAGAAGACCTTGGCCTTGAATTGAAAACTACAAACATCGCTCAGCTTGGGCGCGCATCAAAAGTGGTTGTTTCGAAAGAAAACACAACCATCGTGGAAGGCGCTGGCAACCAGGAAAACATCGTTGCACGCGTGACACAGATTCGCACACAGCTTGAAGAAACAACTTCTGAGTTCGACAAAGAGAAATTGCAGGAGCGCTTAGCGAAATTGGCTGGCGGCGTTGCAGTTATCAAAGTAGGGGCAGCTACGGAAACTGAGTTGAAAGAACGCAAACTTCGCATTGAAGATGCATTAAACTCAACACGTGCAGCTGTAGAAGAAGGAATTGTTGCCGGCGGTGGTACAGCGCTAGTCAACGTCTACAACAAAGTTGCTGAACTTCTTGAAACACAAGAAGGCGACGTAGCAACAGGCGTCAACATCGTGCTTCGTGCACTCGAAGAGCCAGTTCGCCAAATCGCAACAAACGCAGGCCTTGAAGGCTCGATCATCGTTCACCGCCTAAAATCCGAAGAAGTTGGCATTGGCTACAACGCTGCTAACGGCCAGTGGGTCAACATGGTGGAAGAAGGAATCGTTGATCCAACCAAAGTTACGCGTTCAGCATTACAAAACGCGGCATCTGTTGCAGCCATGTTCTTGACGACTGAAGCAGTTGTCGCAGACATCCCAGAACCAGCAGCACCAATGGGCGGAATGCCTGATATGGGCGGTATGGGCGGCATGATGTAACAAATTCTCCAAGTCCTCGATTTTTCAAGGACTAAAGAATGCTTCACCAAATCATAATCAAGCCAAATCCCAAAACCTCTCACCAATTCATTGAATTGGTGAGAGGTTTTTTCTTAGAAAACCGCTTTCTCCTCCTCTTACAAATAAAAGGAAAAAAGCGATATATGTTCAAATCATGTCGACTGCATTGAAACTTTTTCCGTATGTGACGACTGTCACTAGCGCTCTATTCGGCTGTCCTGTAAGTTAGCTGTAGAACGCATACTTTGATAGTAAATTTGCATTTAGAGGAGAAGTTTTGAATGAAAAAAATCGCTTGGATCACAGATACAGCTGCGCAACTAGATGAGGCTTTCATCCAAAAACACAATGTCCACATCCTGCCCCTTAGTGTTGTTTTTTCTGATGGGTCATTTCGGGAATCAATCGATCTTACACAAGAAGAGTTTTACGATAAATTGCGCTTAGCCAAAGTTTCACCGAAAACCTCGCAGCCTGCAATTGGTGAGATGGTTTCGTTATACGAAGAGCTTCAATCAGCCGGATATGATTTTGCGATTGCGCTGCACTTGTCAAGCGGCCTTTCGGGAACGTTTGAAAGCGCACAGGCAGCTGCAAAAATGTCCGACTTCAAGGTCTACCCGATCGATTCCAAGATTGGTTCTTTCCCAATGGTGAAAATGATTGAAACGGGTGATGAGCTGTTGGCAAACGGCAAAGGCATCGATGAGGTAGTTGCAGCCATTACTGAAATGACCGCAACGTCGAGGTTGTCGTTTATTCCTTCAAGTTTAAAGCAATTGCATAAAAGTGGGCGAGTTTCGGGAACCCAGGCATTTGTCAGCAATCTATTGAATATTAAAGTGGTTATTAGTTTCGAGGATGGCAAACCGGTGATGAAAGAAAAAGTCCGGTTAAACAAACGTGCAAAAGAAAAGGTAGCGCTATCACTTCGCGCAGATATGGAATGGGGCACTGTACCGGAAGTGGCTGTCATTCACTGCAATAACGCTCCAGACGCAGAACTATGGAAGAACGAACTAGTGCAGGAATTTCCTGATTTAAAAGTACAAGTGGTTTCACTGAGTGTGTGCGTAGCTGTACACGCAGGGGAAGGGACGACTGGGCTTAGTTGGGTTACGTATTGAGGTATCTATAAAGTTAATTCGTGTATGCAGTGAGGAAGAATCCATAATGGGTTCTTCTTTTTTGAATGGCTCAACATATAGCAGGTGGGCTTTGGTATTCGGACAGTCTTACAGTCTTCCAAGGTCACCAATGAGCAGCAAAGTTGTTGAACGTATCTCCCTCTTATATGTTAAGCTTTAAGAAATACAGTAAAATATGGGACTTTTAAAAAAACTAAAAAGTAGATATGAATTTGTTGTGTTTTATCTGACATCGAATCGGTGTACAAAAGAAAATATGACAATAAGCGGGGTGTTTGCTTTATGGGAACAACGTTTCAAGAATTGCAGATGTATAAAAATTTTGATGAGTTAAGTAGAGATGTACTGGATCTGGCAAAAGAAATAATGCCTGACCAATTGCTTTATTTAACATCCTTTAGCGACACGCAGCAGATGATTCTGAAGCTCTCGAATGATGATACAAATATTCTCATTACCGAAGGATTGGTTGTAAATCTGAACGAAACGATTTGCAATCGGATTGATTTTGAGAACAAACAACCATTGATTTATGAAGATACGAGGAAAGAGAGCAGTTTGGACAATTTAAGAGGGGCTCTTGAAGAGGCCAATATCAGATCTTATTTGGGTATTCCCATCTCTCTAATGAATGGGGAAAGGTTCGGGACTCTGTGTGCGGTAAATGATGAAGAGAGCCGTTTCGACAAGAAGAGTGTGGAATTGCTGCAAAGAATCGTCAGGATGTTTTCGTATTATTTGTATTTGGAACGTTTTGCCTACAGAGATTCACTGACGGAACTATACAACAGACACTACCTGACGAATTTTTTTAAAGATGATTCTAAACCAGCTGGAGTGCTATTTTTCCTTGATTTGGATGGATTTAAAAAGGTAAATGATATATTTGGGCACGATACAGGGGATCTTGTGTTGCAAGAAGTTGCTTCAAGGCTTCAAAAGTTTGCTGCTGAACATCAGAATGCCTTTGTGGTTCGATTAGGAGGCGATGAATTCATCGTTCATCTTTCGGATGTTTCCAGCGAAGAAGAAATGAGCAAGCAAGCCAAGCACGTACTTCACAACTTAAGCATATGGGATGGAGAATACGACCTCTCTGCCAGTATGGGGATTGTCACGTATCCGGTTAATTACACAGGTGATATAAAAATGCTTCTTAAACACGCCGATCAGGCGCTGTATCATGCAAAAACTTCAGGGAAGAACAGATATAATTTTTATTGATCCCTTGTTGAAATTAAGCAAGTTTATAAATTCGGTAAAAACTCTTAGCGCTTACATTTGAGGTTAGGAGTTTTTATATGGATTTTTATTTCCGGTTCTTCGCAGTTCGTTTTTGTTTCAAATTAATAAGGATCTCTCCCACCAGCACTAGTCGCATTGTTAAACACCTCTCATAATTTATGCTAAACTTAAATAAATATAGTTAAATTTTGTATCGAATAAAAGGCAATAGGGCAGAATCATTTCTGTTATTTTTTACTTACCCTTTTGAATTGCTGAGAAAGTAAATAATAATAATTGAGGTGCTGTATGGAGATAACATTTCAGGAACTAGGGATGTATAATAATTTTGAAGAGCTGGCGAGTGACGTACTGGGCCTGGCCAAAGAAATTTTGCCGGATCATTTGTTTTATTTAAGTTCCATTAGTGGCAATCAGCAACTAATCTTAAAGCTTTCTGACCATGAGACAAGTATTCCGATGGCTGAGAACACGATATTTAATATTAGCGACTCATTGTGCCATCAGGTCGATTTCGAGAAAAAACAACCTGCGATTTTTAGAGACACGAGAGAAGAAAGCGATTTAGATCATTTAAGAGAAGGAATCGAGGGAGCCAATGTCCGTTCTTATTTAGGCATTCCGATTTCGCTCGTAAACGGAGAAAAGTTTGGGACATTGTGCGCGGTAAATGACAAAACCAGTCTTTTTGATGAAAGAAGCATCGATTTATTGCAGCGGATTGTTCGGATGTTTTCCTACTACTTAAATCTGGAGCGATTTGCATATCGCGACTCGTTGACGGATCTCTATAATAGACGATACTTATCTAAATTTTATGAGCAGTATGCCAAAGATGGCGGCACAATGTTTTTCATGGATTTGGACGGATTCAAAAAAGTGAACGATGTACATGGCCACGAGGCTGGAGATTTGGTGTTAAAAGAAGTGGCTTCGAGGCTTCAAAAATTTGTGAAGCAGCACTCTGATTCCTTTGTGGCCAGAATAGGCGGTGATGAGTTTGTCATTCACTTTTCTACATTATCAAATAAAGCAGAAATGACTCGACAGGCAGAACAATTGCTCAAAAACTTAAGCACATGGGATGCCCAATACCAACTTTCTGCAAGTATTGGAATTGTCACGTATCCGATCAATGGTACGGACGATTTGCAGACACTTCTAAAAAATGCGGACCAGGCATTGTATCGTGCAAAAACGTCTGGAAAGAATACGTACAATTTCTATTAAGCAGCTCAGCTAGTGAGAATATGGATGGATTCGAAAATTTATCATCTAATGAAACGATCAAACGTGCCTGATTCGGGTGGCGGAATTTGAAGGGAGTTGACCAGATGGCGGAACTAAGTCAATTGCAAAGGATTTATAATCAATCCACATACAAGTTGACCGGCCACGGCGCACGAAATATTCATGTGCTGAAAGAAGCTTTTCAGGCAGTCGATGGCGAGTTGCTCAGTGATTTGTATGGACAAGGCCAAGTAATTGAAGATTTCCAAAAGAAAATGGCTGCTTTGCTTGGAAAAGAGAGCGCTGTCTTTTTTCCAAGCGGTACCATGGCCCAACAAATTGCGTTGCGCATCTGGTGTGATGAAAAAGGCATAAGAAAAGTAGCCTACCATCCGCTTAGCCACTTGGAAATTCATGAAGAAGACGGGTTAAAAGAATTGCATAACATTGACTCGGTTTTTCTGACAGACCGCGATCAAGTGGTTGATCTGGCAGACGTACTGGAACTGAGAGAAGAGGTTGCCGCTGTGTTGCTGGAGCTGCCGCAACGCGAAATCGGCGGGCAGTTGCCGAGCTTTGAAACGCTTGAACAAATTTCGCAGCATTGCCGCGACAAGGAAATCAGGCTGCATCTTGATGGGGCCCGGCTGCTTGAAGTTTTGCCGTATTACAAAAAAACTGCGGCCGAGGTTTGTGCGTTATTTGATAGTGTTTACTTATCTTTGTACAAAGGCATCGGCGGAATTGCAGGTGCGATATTAGCAGGAGACGGCGATTTTGTAGACCAATCAAAAGTTTGGAAAAGACGGCACGGCGGCGATTTAATCAGTTTGTACCCTTACATCATCGCAGCCGATTTTTATTTTGACCTGCGGGTACACAAAATGGAGCAGTATTTTAAAGAGGCCCAGGAACTTGCGGATGAGTTTAATTCTTGTTATGGTATTTCCACTCTTCCTGCGGTTCCTGTTTCAAATATGTTCCATGTCCACTTTCCATATGCTAAAGAGCGAGTGGAACTCGTTTTATTAGAATTGGAACAACAAATAGGCGTAGGAATAACCAATCATTTAAAGGCGAATGGGAAGCATTCTTGTTCGTTTGAAGTGACTATGGGAGATCAGTATTCACTGGTACCTAAAGAACGCGTTAAAGAGTTATTTGAGCAGCTTGATAAAAGCATGACAAATCATTTTTTGACTAGAAATTAATGCTGAGCAGCTGTTAATGATGTGAACCCTCTCTACAATTTTCCAAATTGTGGAGAGGTTTTTTTGTGTGCGTGGCACTTTTATTTTCGGGATGTTTCCAAGAAACAAAGAAATTCTGTTTATCCATCTAAACTTCGATCTAGAGCCCGCGACTTTCCACAAATGCATGATTCGTGTAAACTGTATAAGGTTAAGAAAAAATGAGATAGTGTTGCACACATAGACAATGATTGATTTTCACTATAAAACCAAGAAGAATTTTCGGATAGAGGCTTCGCCTAACATCCCGTAATGAAAGGATTGAAACTTGAACATGAAAGAGAATTTTTGGCTTGATTTGCCAAAGCCGTTTTTTGTATTAGCGCCAATGGAAGATGTTACAAATGTTGTGTTTCGCCATGTAGTGGCTGAAGCGGCAAGACCTGATGTATTTTTTACCGAGTTTACGAACACGGAGAGCTATTGTCACCCGGAAGCTGTTTTCAGCGTGCGGGGGCGTTTGACGTTTACCGAGGATGAGCAGCCGATGGTGGCGCACATATGGGGAAACAAACCCGAACATTTCCGAGAAATGAGCATCGGTATGGCGAAGCAGGGCTTTAAGGGAATCGACATTAATATGGGATGCCCTGTGCCCAATGTTGCCGCAAAAGGAAAAGGCAGCGGTCTGATCAATTACCCGGGCAACGCAGCTGAAATTATCCAAGCATCAAAAGCAGGCGGATTGCCTGTCAGTGTCAAAACACGTCTCGGCTATACCAACGTGGACGAGTGGAAAGGCTGGCTGACTCATGTGTTGGAGCAGGATATCGCCAATCTGTCGATCCATTTGCGTACCAAAAAAGAAATGAGCGCGGTGCCTGCACATTGGGAACTCATTCCGGAAATCAAGAAACTCCGGGATGAAATCGCGCCGAATACACTCTTGACGATCAATGGAGACATCCCGGATCGCCAGGCGGGCCAGGAGCTTGCCGACAAATACGGCATTGATGGCGTCATGATTGGGCGCGGCATTTTCCACAATCCGTTTGCTTTTGAAACAGAACCAAAAGAGCACAGCAGCAAAGAATTATTTGACCTGCTGCGGCTGCATCTGGATCTTCACGACAAATACTCAACAGACATCGAACCGATTTCATTCAAACCGCTTCGCCGTTTCTTTAAAATCTATGTCCGCGGCGTCCGTGGCGTTGGGGAATTGAGAAACCAATTGATGTACACAGAAACGACGGATGAAGTGCGGGCATTGCTTAACGATTTTGAAGCTGCAATGGAAGCTGAAAATTTACAAGCTGCAGAAAACAGCTGAGTTTAGAATAAGTTCATAAATAAATTTTTTGCAAAAGGCCTCCCGCCAATTCACTGAATTGGCAGGAGGCCTTTTTTACAGCTTCGGAAATTTCTTGCGTTTTTTTGGGTATAAAATTACAATGAAAGCAAAAATATATTAGTAAGAGAAAAAACGAAAAGAGCTGAACTTAGAAGGTGGGCAAGAACCAATAAAGAACAAACAGAAAGGAGCACAGTTTCCAAAAAATTGAGCATGTTGGATTCTAGTTACACTTTCAAACATCGTATTGTCTCAACTGATGCTGCAGTCCGGATGGAAATGATCGAACTACTTTCTGAATGCCAGACACTCATGCTTCATTGCCGCTAGCAGAAGCAAGATTATTGGAAATGCATTCAGGCCAAAGGAGTCGGATAAGATGAAGAAATATTTGGCTGAGTTTATCGGTACGTTTATTTTGGTGTTTTTGGGGACAGGTGCAGCAGTTGTTTTGGGCGGGTACACAGGAGGCACGGACACAGGATTTTTGGGCGTTCTGGCGATTGCATTTGCTTTTGGGCTTTCTATTGTCGCCGGTGCGTATGCCATTGGCCACGTTTCAGGATGCCACGTCAACCCGGCCGTTTCTTTGGCTGTATTGATGTCTGGCAATCTGACGCTTAAAGAATTTGGGGGATATGTGGGTGCGCAGATTTTAGGGGCATTGGCAGGCAGTTCCGTTCTCGCTTTTGTCAACGCCAGTTCGGCAAATTTGGAAGGGTTCGGTGCAAACGGGTATGGAGAGTTGAGTGCAGTTGGATTAAATTTGACGGGTGCCCTTGTCGTCGAAGTGATTCTTACCTTTATCTTTGTCCTGGCCATTCTTGGTGTGACTTCAAGCAAGTCCACTTCGCACATGGGAGGAATTGTGATCGGGTTGACACTGACGCTGGTCCACATTATCGGCATCCCGCTGACTGGTACTTCTGTCAATCCGGCCAGAAGTTTGGCTCCGGCTATTTTTGCGGGCAGCGATGCGTTGGCTCAAGTTTGGGTATTCATTGCTGCTCCTCTGGTTGGAGCAGCTCTGGCAGCTCTTGTGTTTAAATCTTTCTTTGTTGTAAAAGAAGAAACCGGTATTGAGGTGGCGGGAGAGCCTGATATCGATAGAGCAGACAAGTAACAAAAAACTGCTTCCTGCTAAAAAAAGGAAGCGGTTTTTTGTTTGTCTACAGATGGCGCTTATATGAAAGGCTTTAGTGCAAAACCTAAATAATATCTAAATTAACGAACTATTCTGTATTTTATATTGATTTCCAGTGTAAGCGCTTTTATAATAAGGATAATACCAAATGTGCTGAATTGGAACATATGTAAAACAGCTTTCATTGAAGCGGGGAAGGGAGCGTGGGTAATGAAAATTGAGGAAGAGCTGGCGATTATTGAACTGGAAGCAGATTCAAAAGAACAAGTGTTGCAGCAGTTAGGCAGCCGGTTAATCAGGCAAGGCTACGTCAAAGAAGGATTTATCGAAAGCATACTCCAAAGAGAAGTGGCTTATCCGACGGGATTGCCGACTGAACCATATGGTGTAGCGATTCCGCACACGGATGGAGACATGGTGAATCGCTCAACAGTAGCCTTTGCCAGCTTGAAAAAACCTGTTCCATTTTTGATGATGGGCACTGATGACAAACTGGTAGATGTGCAGCTGATTTTTATGCTCGCTTTAAAGAGTCCGGATGACCAATTGGAAATGCTGCAGAAACTAATGGGGCTGATCCAAGACACGGACATGGTTTCGAAACTGGTCCGGATCAAAAGTGTTGAAGCACTGAATGAACTCGTGGAAGGCAAAGTATAAAATCATCAAAGTTTCCTGAAATAGCCCTTTTCTTTCGATAAATAAAACACAAATCGAGGAGTGAAGTTGATGGGATTCCTGCAATGGTTCGTAGATCTTGGTGCTTCTGTTTTGCTTCCAATTTTAATCTTTATCTTTGCGCTGGTACTGGGCACTAAACCAGGAAAAGCAATACGTGCCGGCATCATTGTCGGGATTGGGTTTGTCGGGATCAACCTGGTTATCGGGTTGCTTGTTTCCAGTTTGGGGCCCGCCGCTCAATCAATGGTCGACAATTTCGGCTTTGAGTTAAACACCATTGATGTGGGCTGGCCTGCGGCTTCGGCAATTTCTTACGGCACGTCTTTGGGCAGTTTGGCGATACCGCTTGGTGTTGGCGTCAATTTGCTGTTGCTGACTTTTGGGTTAACCAAAACGCTGAACGTCGATATTTGGAATTTTTGGCATGTGGCGTTCACGGGTTCCTTGGTCTACGCATTGACTTCGGATTTTTGGCTTGGGGTCTTGACCATCATTGTTCACTTAATGCTTCTTTATTTAATGGCAGACGTTCTCGCCAAGCATATTGGCAAATTTTATGGCTTCCAAAACATTACTTTTCCACATGGAACTTCGGCACCTTCTGCTTTTGTGGCGATGCCAATGAACTGGGTCTTTGACCGTATTCCAGGATTCAACAAATTGGAAGCCGACCCAGAGTCGATTCAAAAAAGACTCGGTATTCTCGGCGACTCGACCATTATCGGTGTATTGATTGGGATATTGATTGGGATATTGGCGGGTTACGACGTCCCAGGCATCCTGCAGCTGTCGATTCAAACGGGTGCGGTCATGGTGCTGCTTCCGCGCATGGTAGCCCTATTGATGGAAGGGTTGATTCCGGTTTCGGAAGCAGCCGGGGAGTTTGTCAAAAAACGCTTTCCCGGAAGAGACCTCTACATCGGGATGGACAGTGCTTTGGCAATTGGCCATCCAGCAGTCTTGTCCTCCGCGCTGCTGATTGTGCCGATCACGATCTTTATGGCTGTTCTGCTGCCGGGAAATTCCGTTCTGCCATTTGCGGATCTGGCCTCCATTCCTTTCCTGATTTGCTTGATGGTGCCGATATTTAGAGGGAATATCATCCGGACAGTCATTGGCGGATCGATTTATATCGGTGTTGGTTTTTATATCGCGACATGGATTGCGCCGCTGTTTACGGAAGCTGCCATCGCATCAAATTTCGAGATGGGCGAGAACACCAGCATTTCGTCCTTGATCGATGGAGCGGTTTGGACAACGTTCATCTTCGTATGGATTCCTAAAATCCTCAGCTGGTATGGCATGATTGGGTTGGGATTATTGATCTTGTTCGGGCTAGTTTATCAGAATAAAATTAAGCCAAAGCGCGAAAAACAGATAGAAGCACCAAGAGAGGAAGAGAAAATTCAATGAAAAAACTATTGATAATGTGTGGAACAGGAATCGCTACATCGACTGTGGTCAAAGGGAAAGTCGAGCAATGGCTGAAGGACAATAACTTGAGCCAGGAAGTGAAAATTTATCAATCCAAAGTCAGTGATGAAATCGGCCGGATTGACGAATACGATGTCGTATTGTCGACTACCTTGGTGCCCAATAACATTAAAGATAAGGTAATCGACGGAGTGCCGCTCTTAACTGGCATCGGGGTTGATAGCATGTATGAAAAAGTACTGGCAGAAATTAAACGCGAATAAAGAAAAACGGTCACACAAGAAATCAATTGATTTCTTGTGTGACCGTTTTGTTATAGAGTCCAAGGTTTTTCTGCTAATCGACTATCGTGGATTAAGGCAAAGAATTAATGACCTCATTAAGCTGTTCCTTCACGATATCCGGACGCTGTTCCGCAAATGCTCTGAGGCGGTTTACTTCTGATTCCCAGACTTCGGTGGAGGATAAAGATTTCCAACGCTCCAGATGGGTTGGCATTTCTGGTGCAATTTGAGCTTCCAAATCATTAATCTTTTCCAGAACATTCGGAGTGTTGAAAGGCCCTTCAATCATTTCATTCATTATGGTCTGGAATTTCGATTGAACTGTCTCATTTTGCATTAAAGATCTAAACAAGACGGTGGACTCGTCATCTCTTAATGCCCAGCGTAAGGTATTATGATTCTGCATATTTTGTTCTTCGTATCTTGCAAATCCAAAGTCGGTATCAAAAAGCATCCAACGCCATCGGCCATCGCTGCCATAAGGACCACCTTCGGTAAATTCTACATTTTTGCGCCATAGTGCAGTGTTGTTAGTGCCTGAGTCTGTGTTCCCAATAAAGATTTGGATTGCCATGTAATTCAAGTAATTTTCGAGATCCAGCTGCTGTTCCATGTGAGCGAGGTGTTGTGATTGCCTCAGGTCATTTGCATTGGCATAAGCTAGCATTTCATTGTAATGGACGTCATCACCAAGTGAACCTTCCTCAATTGAAAATCCTGAGTCCTCCTCACTATCTGACTCTAATAACACAATTTCGGCTGCATCTAAGTTGTATTTTATTTCAATGTACTCAGCGTTAAAGGATTCTCTTAAATTGTGAAGACCCCAATACTCGCCATTGATTAAAACTACTGCAGGTTTGTATGCCTGGGTATCAATTGGCCGATCTGCTACCAATTCCTGAATTAGGGCATCTCGAAACATCGTGCTATTCCAATCATTACCAGAATTCCGGAGGGTTAATTGGTTAAACTCTTCGACAGAATGGTTTTCGAAAAATGGATAGTAAAAACGACTTTGACCATATTCGCTTTTTGAGTACATTCTTAAGCTTTTTTGTGGATAATTACGCGTTACGCCTCCATGAATGCGCAAGCCGATATTTTGTGACAATGTCCGTTCATTATCAGGTTCGAAGTATTCAACATGGGCTAGCCTTTCCCATTCGCTTCCTCTTTTATTGTAATTGCTTTCTTCTGCCAATTGCATTCGATTAAAATACATGCCTGGGACATAAATACCTTCTTCTTCACTAAATAATGAATCAGGATCAACAGAGAGGGCAATTACCGGCAAAGTTGGACTTACTTCGTTTAATAAATAGGTTTGAGTAATGGTTTCACTCATTTCTCCAGCTTCGTAAGTTGAAGCCCTAATAACAATTCCTTTTTTTACAGTGGCAGCATCAAACTGATAGGCTGCAGTATTTGGTGAGGTGTTAATATTTGCCAAGACAGCCCCTTGATTTTTCAGCTCTTCATTTAAAACAATGGAAGATTGATAACGAGTGGATTGAACGGTAGGCAAAGAACCATCAACCGTATAATAAATTTCTGCATTTGAATTACTCGATTCTAAAGTCAAACTAGAACCTGGAGCAATGATTCCTCCTTCTATTGAGAAAAGGGGAGGCGCAGCTTTTACATCAAAATCCTTATCTAAGATGTTCGGGGCCAAATCGGCAAGAGGAGTATAATCTACGATCCCATTCCCGGTCAAGTAAAGCCGTTCTGTAAGTTGAACCAGACTGCGAAGTGGTACTGTATCTTTAATTTGATTATTCCGCAAGTTAACATCTTTTAGTGTTTCAATGCCGCTCAGTACATCAATAGACATAATTCGATTGCCTCGCGCATTTAGGTTAACAAGGCTATCGCTATTGTTCAATGCGGTTAATTCTTCAATGTTATTGTCACGTATGTTTAGCGTATGCAGCTGAGTCAAGCCTTCTGCAAAATCAATTTCAGTCAAACGATTATTTTCGATATTGATGTCTTCAATCATTGGGCTAGACAACTTTAGTTCCGTTAATTCGTTGAAGCTTACATCCAAACTAACTAAATTAGTCAATTGTTCAATTCCATCTACGGACGTTAATAAATTGTCTGATAAAATTAAGGTTTCTAAAGAAGTAAAATGCTCGATGCCATCGATGTTCGTCAAGGCATATCCGGATAAATCCAATTCTGTAATTTCTTTTGCAGTTTGTTGGTTAAAATTTGTTGAAGGAATTTCTGCCTCTACTTCCAAAGCTTGTGCAAATGAAGTATCTAAGACGGTAGCTTCATTTGCTGTATAATACATGCCTGACCAAAATGCAATCAAAAAAATCATGATTGCAAAAGCTAATAAAAATTTCATAGGTCCTCCTTCTGCATTTGGGACTGTTCAAACGGTTTAAACACGGTTTGAAAAAATAAACAACTACTAGTATACTATCAAGAGTTCTAGAATTTAACAATGATATCTGCATAGTGACAGGATTTTACGAAAGCGGTGGCTTAATGGCTCAAGAAATTTTTAAACGATATGAAGTAAAATATCTTATTTCTTTCTCACAGTATGTAGACTTGAGAGAAAAAATACTTGAGCATATGAGGTACGATACATATGGAAATCAAGAAGGGAAATACAATATCGTTAGTTTATATTTCGATTCAGACGATGCTAGAATCTACCATGAGACGCGAAATAAAATGCCGTTTCGGCAAAAACTGAGATTGCGAATTTACGATCGTGCCAATCTAAACAGTACTGCTTTTATCGAAATCAAACAAAAATTCAAAAATGTTGTCAACAAAAGACGAACTGTTATACCTCTTGGCAAAGCATACGAAGCGCTCGAAACTACAGACAGTGGGGACGTTTCTCAATTTCTAGCTTCCAATAATCAAATTTTGAAAGAGGCATTGCATTTTAAAGAATTGTATCAGTTGAAGCCGGAGGTCATTGTTAGTTATGACCGTCAAGCGTTTGTGGGCATTGATCAACCGGATTTACGTGTCACGTTCGATTATAACTTGATGTGTCGGAAAGATGATCTGGCGATTGAAAATGGTCCACAAGGTGAATCTTTCATTGATTCGGATATGGTTGTACTTGAAGTCAAAGTATCTGACACTGTACCTTTTTGGCTTGCCCGATTGCTTAGCAACAGCAACTGCAGCAAAGAAAGCGTTTCAAAATTTTGTTCCAGTATAGATTTATTAGCAGACCTTGCAACAGAAGAAAAAATTGCTAAGAACGGAGAGCCCATGACGACATGATTACAGATTTTAATAGCATCACTCAAACTTTTTTAACCGATATCAAACAATTGGCAGATATTACATCACGCTTGACCGTTTTAGAAGCCATAGCCGCCATTTTCTTGAGTTTTATTTTAACTACTATTATTGCGTTTCTTTACAAAAAAACACATACGGGTGCACGTTATTCTCAGTCTTTTGTCCAAACGATTATCATAATGGGGGTCACAGTGGCAGTTGTTATGATAGTCATTGGCAATAATGTAGCTGTGGCTTTCGGTTTGGTCGGCGCTTTTTCCATTATTCGCTTCCGTAGCGCAATGAGCGATCCAAAAGATATTGCATTTATCTTCTTTGGCATGGCTACAGGCATTTCCTGCGGTCTAGGCTTTTACATTTTAGCCATCATCTTTACCGTTTCGTTGTCAGCTATTATTTTGATGTTGTATTTTATGGATTTCGGCAAAAGCGCAACTTCCAAAAAACGTTTGACGATAACGGTTCCCGAAAACTTACACGACGAAAATACCTTCGATAAAATATTATCAAAGCATTTAAAGTTTTTTGCACTCAGTTCAATCGAGACAACCAATTTAGGAACGATGATACAGTTGGTATATGTGGTCCAAAACAAAGAAGGTATAAAAGATAAACAATTAATGGATGAATTGCGGCAAGTAAATGGCAATTTAAAAGTATCAATAAATTATATTGGCACGGAAGTTTTTTAACCCAATGAAACAACTAAAAACAGGCATCTTCAAATCGATTATGGTCGATGAAGATACCTGTTTTTAGTTTGACCTATAAATTCTTTCCTCTGGTCTCAATCACATTTTTATACCAATGGAACGACAGTTTTTTCTTGCGGTTCAGCCCATCTTTGTGATCGACATAAATAAAACCGTATTGCTTTTTATAGCCGTTCAGCCAGCTCAATAAGTCAATAGCTGACCAAGCGTAATAACCTTTCAGGTTAATGCCTTGGCGTATGGCAAGTTTAATGACCTTCAAATGCTCTTCAATGTATTTAATGCGTGGAACATCAACGATTTCGCCATCAATGATCGGATCTTCGTCGCCGAGCCCATTTTCAGTGACGTACATTTTGACGTCGCCATAGCGCGCTTTTAGCATATGCAATCCATCCAAAAATCCTTGTGGCGAAATTTCCCATCCCCATTTGGTATAAGTTTTGTCACCCATTTTGACGGTTCGGTAAAAGCCATCAAATGAAGGGCTGCCAGGAACTAGCGTGGAGCTTTCTCTTGAATGTTCTATGGAAGAAACTGCTTCCAGATTTTTTTCCACACGGATCGGCTGGTAATAGTTGAGGCCGATAAAGTCATTGTTCTCAGCGTTTCTTCTCAAAGTGTCGAGCTCTTCTTCTGTCCAGTCGGGTGTCCACCCTTTTTCCTCTAGCTGCTGGACGACATAGGGCGGGTATTCGCCTTTTAAAATCGGGTCATAATACCAGAAGGTCTCGTATTCGTTGGCATGCTGAGCTGCTTGTAGGTTGTCTTTATTGTCATCTACGCTATAAGCAGGAAGGAAGACATGTGTAATGCCAATTTCGCCATATTGCTTCAGGTTCTTGTAAGCTTCTACTGCTTTGGCGTGTGCATAGAAAACATGGTGTGTCGCTTGGAAGTATTTCTTTTCGTCATTTTGGATACCTGGCGGATGCGCACCCTTCAAATAGCCGAGTCCACAGAACATGACCGTTTCGTTGAACGTGATCCAATGCTTAACGCGGTCGCCGAACGCTTGGAAACAAATTTCCGCATACTTGACGAACGCGTCAACTGTCCGCTTATTGGTCCACCCGCCATCTTCTTCCAGTGCCAGTGGCAAATCCCAATGATATAATGTCACAAATGGAACAATGCCGTATTTTAAGCATTCGTCGATCAGGTTGTTGTAAAATTCAAGACCTTTTTCATTCACTTCACCATCACCATCAGGCAAAATACGTGCCCATGAAACGGAAAAGCGATACGATTCAAGACCCATCTCAGCCATTAATCGGACATCTTCTTTGTAGCGGTGATAATGATCGATGGCGATGTCGCCATTTGTTCCTTCAAAAGTTTTTCCGGGAATTTTTGAAAAGACGTCCCAGTTGGTTGTTCCTTTACCATCTTCATTGGCTGCGCCTTCTACTTGATAGGAAGCAGAAGCTGCACCGAATAAAAAGTCATGTGGAAATTTCAATTCGCTCTCGCCTTTTTTCATTTTGTACGACCTCCATCTGCATTTGCTACTGTACAGTATAGCAGGCGGGTGCTGGAAGACCAATGGCTTAGAAGAAGCAAAACGTATTGGGGGAAATAAGATTCAGAAGAAAAGAGTTATTTAACCTGTAGCTCCTTCTTTAGACACAGAAAAGACAAAAGTAGTAGGTTAAAATAATCGCAAAAGGGAATACTATGTAAAATGAAGCTTTGGTCATTTAAAGTGGAGGTAATAGAAAAATGAAGAATGTAGAAGACGCAAAACGTCTGCTCATTGCCGAAAAGCTCAAGCATTACAATGAACGCTTGGCGGATATGGAGCGCGATTTGCAGTTTTTTTATGAAGAGTCAAAGGATGATAAAGAGTCTCTGGAAATTATTGTGGACCTGCAGCATAAAGTAAGACAATTAAAAAAAGTGAAAAATAGTGAAAATCATCAGACAGTCATCTAAAACTGTCTTTTTTTGTTGTCTATTACCTGCCTGATGGACTCGGAAATATGTGCTATTATTAGAGATGGATTTAATATGGATAGACATTAATACGGGAATTCAACAGGAGGCAATAAAATGGATAATAATGATTTGTTGATTAGGCTTCGCTATGCACTGGACATAAAAAATAAAGATGTGATTGAGATTTTCAAATTAGGCGGCGTGGAGCTAAGCAAGGAAGAAGTGCTGAAAGTGCTGACGAAAACTCCGGAAAGTGACGAAGAAGACGATGACAGCATCTGGGCTGAGCCCGAAAACGAGGATTACATCAAAGCAGACGATCATTTATTCGAATCATTCTTGAATGGCTTGATCATCTTCAAAAGAGGCCGTCAAGAGCCTAAACCTGGACAACCCGAGGTTCCAGCAATGACAAATGAACGTTCGAACAACCTGTTGCTGAAAAAAGTGAAAATCGCTTTGCAGCTGACCAGCGAAGATGTATTGGAAATTTGGGATTTGGCTGGAGTGACCGTAACAAGAGGTGAGTTGGGCGCATTGCTTCGAAAAGTAGGCCACAAAAACTACAAAGAATGCGGCGATCGCTACGCACGCAACTTTCTTAAAGGACTGGCAATTAAATACAGAAAATAAAAGAGCATTTCCACCTGTCGATCAAATTGGCAAGTGGAAGTGCTTTTTTTTGTGAAAGTTAAAAAATTACAGGTGATATTAAAAGAATACAGGTGATAGCGCTTTCATTCTTAATTTCTGAATTTATACTAAAGTTGTACTTAACTTAGTTAAAGGGAGAGGGATGAACAATGAGAAAGAATTTGAAAGGTGTTCTGTTTTTGATGATGCTGTTGGTATTTGCACTGGTAGCTGCTGGATGCAACAGTGATGAAGAGAGCGGAGGCGGATCTTCATCGGCTGTGGATGTGGGAATTGTACTGCCAACTAAAGATGAGCCAAGATGGGTTCAAGATGAGCAGCGCTTTCAAGACGCATTAGCAGATTCTGAATACTCAACTGAAATTTTGTTCAGCCAAGGTTCTTCAGCAAAAGAAAAAGAGAATGTTGAAGCTCTTTTGAACAAAGGCATCAAAGTATTGATCATTACTCCTCATGACGGGCCGGCAGCTGCAGCAGCAGTAGAAGCGGCAAAAGCAGAAGATGTAACAGTCATTGCTTATGACCGTTTGATTACAGATACGGATGCAGTGGATTATTACGTAACGTTTGACAGCTTAGCGGTAGGAGCAGCACAGGCTCAATACCTGGTTGACAATGCAGAAGGCACAGACATTCCGCTTTACCTTTATGCAGGAGCTTCTTCAGATAATAACGCCTTCTTGTTTTTCCAAGGCGCATGGGAAGTACTTCAGCCTAAAATCGCAGATGGTACATTCAAAGTAGCCAACTCAAGTGAAGCCGAAGCATTAAAAGATACGAAAGAATTGTCACGTGAGCAATTGAGCCAAATTATTGGCCAAGTGACAACCAACTGGGATCCGAACGAATCGAAAAACAAAGCACAAACGCATTTGACTTCTGTAAGCGATGACATGAAAGGCGATGTAGCAATTCTAGCGCCGAATGATGGAACAGCCCGTTCAATCGCAGATGTATTTGCTTCTGACAGTGCAGTAACCAATTATTTGATCACTGGACAGGATGCAGAAAAAGCTTCAATCCAGTACATCATCGACGAAAAGCAATCCATGACAGTCTTTAAAGATGTTCGTTCATTGGTAACAGACGCAATGGGCATGGCTGTTGAAGTATTGGATGGCAATACACCTGAAACGACTGGAACTTATGACAACGGCTCGGTAGAAGTAAAAGCAAAACAAACACCGGTCATCGTGGTAGACCAGGAAAACGTCCAAGCCGAATTGATCGATTCCGAGTATTACGAAGCAAGTGAGTTTACAGGGCTAGAGTAAAAATACAGAGAAGCGGAAAAATAGTGATAGAACCTCTATCGCTATTCTTCCGTTTCACTCGTATTTAGAGCAGGGAGGCGATTGCATGAGCGATTATATTTTAGAAATGAATAATATCACCAAGGAATTCCCAGGCGTGAAGGCCCTGTCTGATGTCAGTTTTAAAGTAGAAAAGGGAGAAATTCACTGTTTGATTGGCGAAAACGGAGCTGGGAAATCCACCTTGATGAAAGTGCTGAGCGGTGTTTATCCTTATGGAACTTACAAAGGCGATATCGTTTTTGAAGGAGAGGTCCAACAGTTTAACGAGATTAATGACAGTGTCCGGGCCGGAATCGGCATCATCTATCAAGAGCTTGCCCTGTTTCCGGATCTGACGGTCTATGAAAACATTTTTGCCGGCAACGAAATCAAAAAAGGGCCATTTGTCGATTGGAATGAAACCGTTGTTCAAGCGACTCGCATGCTGAAAAAAGTAAAGCTGAATGTCACACCGGAAACCTTGATCAAGGATCTCGGGGTTGGAAAACAGCAATTGGTTGAAATCGCCAAAGCACTCAGCAAAGACGTCAAGCTGCTCATCCTCGACGAGCCAACCGCTGCGTTAAATGAAAACGATAGTGAAAACTTATTGGATTTGTTGAAGGAACTGAAAAGCCAAGGCATCAGCTGCATCATGATTTCCCATAAATTAAAGGAAGTCATCTCAATTGCAGACAAAGCGACGGTGCTGCGGGACGGCAAGACGATTTGCACGCTGGATTCTCGCAAAGGGGAAATTACTGAAAGCATTATCATCAAAAACATGGTCGGGCGCGAAATCGAAGACATTTATCCAAAACGGCCGGACAAGAAAATCGGCGAAACCGTATTAAAGCTGACAGACTGGTCTGCCTACGATACGCAGCTCGGGCGCAAAGTGGCAAAAAACATTAACCTGGAAGTGAAAAAAGGGGAGATTATCGGAATTGCGGGTTTGATGGGATCAGGCCGCACCGAACTGGCCCTCAGCATCTTCGGCAACCCTAAAAACTACAAGCTTGATGGGGAGCTGGAAGTGCACGGAAAAAAAGAGAACTTTAAGCACACCAGCGACGCCATTAAAGCGGGTATCGCTTATGTGACGGAAGACCGCAAAGGCGACGGGCTGTTTCTGATACAGGACATCAAAATCAATGTCTCCGCTGCCCATATGAAGGGCATTTCAAAGAACGGCATCCTGAACTTGAACGAAGAAGTAAAAGTCGGGACCGAATATAAAAAATCGCTCAATATCAAAGCCAGCTCTCTCGAACAAGTGGTCGGCAAATTGAGCGGCGGCAACCAGCAGAAAGTTTCGCTTGGCAAATGGCTGTTCACAGGACCGAGAATTCTCATTCTCGACGAGCCCACCCGCGGAATTGATGTTGGGGCGAAATTCGAAATCTACACCATCATGAACGAACTGATTAAAGAAGGGCTCAGCATCATTATGATTTCCTCAGAACTGGGTGAGATCATGGGAATGAGCGACCGCATCTACGTAATGGCTGAAGGTGCGGTGAAAGGCGAATTAGCAATTGAAGAAACGACTCAAGAGACCATTATGGAGCTCGCGACGCAATAGGAGGCAGTCACAATGAATCTATTTACGGAAGCTAAATCCATCGTAAAACTAAATATCCGCGATTACGGCATGTACATCGCGTTGATCGTTATCATGCTGACTTTTACGATCATGACGGATGGCCTGTTCATCTCTTCTCGAAACATCAGCAATCTGCTGGACTCAGCAGGTTACATTGCTGTTCTTGCTGTGGGCATGACCTTGGTCATCGTTATCCGCCACATTGATTTATCCGTAGGTTTTGTTGCCGGCTTTTTAGGTGCAGTCGCGGCCATCTTTATGACACAGCTTGGTTTTTCCATCTGGATTACCATTCCCGCCATATTGTTGTTTGGGATTTTGATCGGTTGCTTTAATGGATTCTTGATTGCGCAGCTTGGCATTCCGGCTTTTGTGGCAACGCTGGCAGGAATGCTTATCTTCCGTGGAGCTTTACTGAACGTTACGGAAGATACAGGAACCATCATTATCAACAACGATCAATTTAATGCCATTGGCAATGGCTTTATTCCTTCGCTGATGCTGGTCAACGGTCTTCATTTGTTGTCCTTGCTGGTCGGAGTTGCAGCCATTCTTTTATACATTTACAGTGAAATTTCTACTCGAAAAAATAAAATGACTTACGGTTTTGACGTCATGTCAAGCGGTATTTTTCTCATAAAACTCCTGCTGGTTTCTTTGGTAATTGCCTACATTACATGGATTTTGGCCGGCTATAACGGATTTTCATGGACGATGGTCATCATGCTTCTGGTGGTAGTCATCTACCATTTCCTGACGACCAAAACGGTGCTGGGCCGCAATATTTACGCAGTCGGGAGCAATCCGGAAGCTGCGCATTTGAGCGGTATTAACGTTAAGAAAATCACCTATATTGTTTTTGGCTCCATGGGTATGCTGGCTGCCTTGTCCGGCTTGCTGTTCACTGCACGCCTCCAGTCAGCTACAACCACTGCAGGTACATTGTTCGAACTGGATGCCATTGCAGCGGCTTATGTCGGTGGTGTTTCGTCGGCTGGTGGTGTGGGGCGTGTTACGGGAGCCATCATCGGCGCCGTGGTTATGGCTTGTTTGTCCAGCGGGATGAACTTGCTTGGAACCGGTATTTCTTATCAGTACATGATTCGTGGAGGAGTGCTGGCGGCAGCTGTTATTTTTGATGTCATGACGCGCCGGCAGCGTGCTTAGGAAGTTTAAAAGATAAAAGCGGCATCTCCTTTTGGGGGATGCCTTTTGCTCATTAGGAACTGTATTGTGAATTTTCAGCCAAGTGGTAAAATGGGAACAGTTCACTACTGGAAAAGGAGCCGAATCCCATGAGGAAAAAAGTCATAATCATCCTTTGTTTTGTATGCGCCATTCTTGGTTTTTTTACTTTATGGTCGGCTGAGAGCGCTTTCCAGTCTGACTGGCAATTGCCTGCTGCTGTTCCTGCTGCTGAAGAAAGCTATCGCCTTGTACTGATCACGCAGGAGTTGGAAACGCCTTTCTGGGATAAAGTAGGGGAAGGTGCAACAGCACAAGCCAACCAGGAACAAGCAATGTTAGATGTATGGGGAAGCTACGGCAATAACCGTGAAGATTTTTTAAAGCAGATTGAAATTGCGCTGCATTCTAAAGTGGACGGCGTAATTGTACAAGGATTGGATACAGAAGAGTTCAAGGAATTGACGAAAGAGAAAGCAGCATTTTATGGCATTCCAATCATCACGGTTGCCAACGACGTACCGGTAGAAGAAAGCTTGCGCAAAACTTACGTAGGGTCCGATCATTATGCAGCCGGAAAAATGTTGGCAGAACAATTGGTCAAGGAGATGGGTGGTACTGGGCAAGTCGCCGTACTTGGGGATATAGAGCAGCAGTATAGCCAACGGCAGCGTCTGAAGGGCGTAACAGAAGGCTTGGCACAGCATGCTGGAATTTCCACAGTTTATGCAGAAAGCGGCAAGTCAGACGAAGAAATAGTGGCTGTTACGCAAAACACTTTGAACCATAACCCAAATCTTGAGGCATTTATTGCACTCAACGCTAACCACGTAGGGCCGATGATGAAAGAAATCAGCAGAAGAGCGCAACTAGAACCTTATTATTTTTATTCGTTTGATGATGGATCTGAAACGGCATCGTTGCTGGGCGAGGGCAAACTGGATGCGATGGTCCAGCAGTCTCCCGAACAGATGGGTGAACAAAGTGTTGAGTTGATGATGCAATGGTTGAGAGATGAGGTTGTTCCACTGGATGCCAGTGGATATACCACAGATATTCGTATCGTGAAAGGAGCGGAAGCTCAGCCATGAATACGATTCAGAAAAAGATCTGGATGCTCGCACTCGTGGTGTTGGTGATGATGATTGCCATATGGCTGACGCTAACCTTTTACAATCAAAAAGTACAGACCCAGTACAATGATATTTTGCAGCGTTATTTGCAGATGAACGAAATCACCACGGAAAGCCAGCAAATGGTGACTGATTTGAATAATTACTTGTTACTGCCCTCAGATGAAACTGAATCTTACCTGGAGGCCAGTAAAGAAAATCTTCTGGGCATTCAATCAACGATCTATGAACTGCGGAATGTAGAAAATGAATTTGCGTTAACCAATTACAGCCACTTGATCAGCAGTTTTATCGAAACAGTAGATCGATCTGTAAGTTTTCAAGAAGAGGGCGATACCGAAGCTTCCTTAGCTGAATTTACAGAAGCAACGCGAATTTCCATGTACATTTCTGAAATGACCTTAACCATCATTGATACCGAACTGAAAACCTATGAAGAATTTTACCGGGGAATCATTGAGCAATCGGCGGAACTAGAGCAACTCAGCATCTGGCTCTTGCTGTTGATTACAACCGCATTGCTGCTGTTTACGTATCTGTTTTCACTCAGTATCACAAAACCAATCCACCAATTGACAAAAGCGGCAAATGAGTTGGCCAAAGGGCGCTTTGACAGGGAAGTTCAAGTGGATTCCAATGACGAAATTGCGTTTCTTGCTAAAACTTTCAACCATATGCGAAGAAACATCAACGCCATGATCGTGGAGATCCAACAAAAAGCACAATTGGAAAGCGAGTTGCAAGACAGCAAACTGCTGCTTCAGCAAAGCCAACTGCGCAATTTGCAGAGCCAAATCAATCCTCATTTTCTATTCAATACTTTGAATACCTTATCGAAAAAAGCGTATTTGGATGGGGCTGAAGAAACCAGTGACTTGTTGGTCAGTGTCGCCAGTTTGCTGCGCTATAACTTGAAGCGCATGGACCGTGCTGTGACGCTGGCCGAAGAGGAATTTGTCCTGCGGCAATACATGGAAATCCAGAAAGCACGGTTCAGCGACCGATTGCATTTTTTTATAGAGCTGGACTCGACGTGTTTAAATTTGCAGATTCCTGGCCTCACGCTGCAGCCGCTTATTGAAAATGCGGTGATTCATGCGATTGAGCCGGAGGAAGATGGTGGCCATATTTGGTTCCGCATCAAAGACCAAGGAGAAGAAGTGTGGATCGAAATCGAAGATAATGGCCAGGGAATGAGTCTGGACAAACAGCAGCAATTGCTCGAAGGGTCGATCGTACCGGCGGAGGGGCATTCAACTGGCATCGGCTTTGTTAATGTCGTCAAAAGGCTGCAGTTGTTTTACGGAAAGGACGATTTGGTAGCGATTGAAAGCAAAATCGGCCAAGGCACAAAAATTATTTTGAAATTACCGAAAGTCAGGGGGGCGACGCACCATGATCAAGCTGTTGATAGTGGATGATGAGCCAATTGAACGGGATGGGATGCAAGCTATTTTGCAGCGTGCCTATAACGAGTTTGACATTAAACAGGCCCGAAACGGCAAAATAGCGATTGATTTGGCAGAATCTTGGGAGCCTGACTGGATTTTTATGGATATTATGATGCCAGGTATGACAGGGTTGGAGGCCATCGAAAAGATCCAGCAGCGAGATCGGGATATTCAGTTCGTCATGATCACGGCTTTTGATACGTTCGATTATGCCCGACAGGCAATCAAGTTAGGGGTCAAAGACTATTTGCTCAAGCCAAGTAAAGCCAGTGAAATTGTAGCAACTGTCGGAAAATTGCTTGAGCAGCAAGCTCAAAAAGAACAGGCTTCGGCGGTCCAGCACCAGCAGCAGGAAGACTTCCAGAAAGCCTTGGCGATTGTGGAAACCGATGTTGTCACCCAATTGCTGTTTGATCATGTCCACGATGTCCATATCGAAATGCTGGTGGACTTGCTCGAAATCCCAGCGACTGCTGAGAAATTTGTTATGACGGTTATGGTACCGGAAGGCTTGGAAAAATTGTATCCGCAACTAAAAGAGAAAATCCGTCAAACTGAAAATGCGTGGATTGGCGCTTTGTATGGCCGCCAATTGCCTATTATTGTTTTTCGAAATCAAGAAAAATCGTTTCGGTCTCAGGCAATTTCATTGGTCAGAGCGATCTTGTCCATTTCGGACAGCCGACAGGAAGGATGGTTTGTCGGCGTGGGACCCGTTTGTGAATCACTGGAAGATATCCGGAATTCCTATCAAAAATCGCTGATCGCCACAATGGACTTGTCACTGCCATCCAGATACCGTTTTTCTTCTGACGTCCCTTCTCTTGAAAAAGTGGGCGATGCTATTTTTGTTAAGCAACAGGAGAAAAAGCTATTTGATTTTATTCGGTTGGGAGAATGGGAGTCAATTAACCGACTGGCGGCAGACCTGATCCGGCGCTTCGAACAAGAAGGAGCGACAATTCTTTGGACACAGCAGCGGACACTTGAGTTTTTATGGGTTACTGCGCGGGTCATGGGCGAAATGGGCATCGACGCTACAATTCCCTATTACACCATCCAAGCCAAGGATCATCGGCAGCTGCTTAATGAAACGCTGCAAGTGATTGAACGATTGAAACAGGTTTACTTGAAGCATTACGATCGCCTGGAAGTGGATAAAGTCCATCAGATCAAGCAGTATATTATGGATCATTCCCACGAAGATATTTCATTGGATGCACTGGCGCGGAAAGTAGAGTTAAGTCCCATTTATTTGAGCAAAATGTTCAAAGAAAAACTGGGCATCAACTATATCGATTTCTTAACCTCCTGCCGTATGGACAAAGCGAAAAAGTTGTTGGGAGATCCACAAAAAAGCTTAAAGGAAATTTCTTTCGAGATCGGTTACCATGAGCCAAATTATTTCAGCAAAGTGTTTAAGAAGATGAACAATGTGTCTCCGAAGGAATACCGACGGACATTAGTGGAAAGGAAAGATCAGTCTAATGAATAAAATGACTCAACTGGCCACGGTTTTATTCATTAGCCTGTTTTTGGGTGCATGTGCACCCGAGCAGTCAATCGGCAAAGCGGTACCCGAAAAAGCAACGGTCACGGACCGTGATGAGCCTATTAAAATTGGGTTTTCCATGGATACGCTGAAAGAAGAGCGCTGGTTGAAAGACCAGGCGCTGTTCAAGAAAGCGATAGAGGACTTGGGCGCGGAAGTGGAGATTGTGGCAGCCAATGGCGACGATGCCTTGCAGCTTGCTCAGGCTGAAACGCTGATTCAACAAGGCATCGACTTATTGGTCATTGTGCCGCATAACGCGGAAGCGACCGCAGCCATTGTCCATACGGCTCATCGCGCTGGAATTCAAGTGATTGCTTATGACCGGCTGGTGAAAAATGCAGACATCGATTTATACGTATCGTTTGATAACGAGCAAGTAGGCGAAATGCAGGCAGAGGCAATTTTAGAGCTGGTGCCAAAAGGGAATTACGTCTATATCGGAGGGGCAACGACCGATAACAATGTTCACTTGATCAAGAAGGGCGTATTCAACGTATTGCAGCCTGCCATCAACCGGGGAGATATTAAAATTGTTTACGATCAATGGACCGAAGACTGGTCACCGGAAAAAGCATTTCTCAATATGACCGAAGCCCTTGAAGCAAATAACAATCAAATTGATGCAGTCATAGCCGCTAATGATGCAACGGCTGGCGGTGTTATTCAGGCATTGGAAGCGCAGGGCTTAGCGGGCAAAATTCCGGTAGCGGGCCAGGACGCAGAACTGGCTGCTGCGCAGCGAATCGTCGGCGGTACCCAAACAATGACGGTTTACAAACCCATTCAAACCTTAACTGAACAAGCTGCTGCTCTGGCAGTCAGAATGGCAGAAGGGGAAAGCGTCACTACCGTAAAATCTGTCAATAATGGCAAGATCGATGTGCCATCCATTTTACTGGCGCCCATTCCAGTGACTGCTGAAAACATGAGGGATACCGTTATTGCAGATGGTTTCCATACCGGGACAGATGTTTACGGAGCGGGCAATGAATAAATGCTAATTTGCCCTCCAGCTTCAACCTCTATTCGGTAGCATTGTCTTTGGCTGCGAGCAGCTGCAATTCATGGAGCGTGTGTTGTTGAACTTCATTTGATAAAAAAGATTTGTCCAAGAAATTGCGCAAGTAGTTTTCCTTGGTGTTTCTGGACAGCTTAGTTTGTTTGAGAAGCTGTCTGGCATGATAAAGAAAGTCTAAGTATTGTTCATAGCTCTCGTCAAATTGTTCTTGCAGTTCGTGTTTGATTTTTTTGGCGAGCATCGGGCTTGCGCCATTTGTAGAAACAATGATGCTCAATTTGCCTCTGTTGAAATGTGCAGGAAACTGAACATTGCCAGACTCTGCTTCGGTAGAAGCATTGACCAGGCAATTTGGCGGGGCGGCTTTTTGTGCGGCGGCGTTAACGACCGGGTCGTTTGTCGCAATCACCAGCATGAAAGCCTCTTCGGCATCTTTTGGCTCGAACTTTTTTTGTTTCCATCCAATTTGTCCTTCTTCCACCCACCGCTGGATTGTCGGCGTTACGGATGGGCTAATCACGGTCAAGCTGGCTTTGCTGTCGAGCAACCCGTCCAGTTTTCGTTCAGCAATTTTCCCTCCGCCGACAACGACCACGTTTTTGTTTCCCAAATCGATCATGATGGGGATTACTGTCATCTTCTCCGCCTCCTCCATTCCTTTAATAGTATCAAATAAGTGCTTCACTGCACTGAATAGAAATGGTTCAACTCCCACCTCTTGTGGAGGATCTGTCCAAGGCAAATGAAGTGGTATATAGCCGTTATCTTTTCAAAAAAAATTATTCCTTTGGCCCTATGGCAATACAGCTTTTTCAAAAAAAAGTTAAAACATAGTTTGACACTCTGAATAGTATATTATATACTTTGTGAAATCAAATTTTTCAATTAATTTTCCAATGCCAATTGAATATGCATTCTTATCAAGAGAGACGGAGGGATTGGCCCTTTGATGTCTCAGCAACCCTCCTTTATGGAAACGGTGCTAACTCCAATAGGCTTTCATCAGCCTAGAAGATAAGAAGAGAGTTTTGTTTTTACGGACCTTCTTCTTGCCGAAGAGGGTCCTTTTCTTTTTGTCTGAACAGTTTTTAAGAAAGCAACAGAACACAAAACTAACCTTGGAGGTAATAACATGACGAACAAAGCACATGGTGGAGACTTGGTAAACAGACAGCTGACAGGCACCGAAAGAGAAAAGGCATTAAAGAATGCGGAAACACTTTCCACTTTATTCATTTCAGATTGGGCCATCTCGGATTTGGAACTGATCGGCATCGGTGGGTTTAGCCCGTTGACTGGTTTTCTTGGACAAAAGGATTATGAAAGTGTGCTGCATACATCGCGCCTCAGCAATGGCAACGTGTGGAGTGTACCCATTACATTATCGGTCACGACAGAAGAAGCAGACAGCTACGAGCTGGGCGATGAAATTGCGCTGAAAGGCAAAGACGGTGTCATCTACGGAACACTCGAGCTGAAGGAAAAGTACACGTATGACAAAAGGTTGGAAGCAGAAAAAATTTACGGCACGACAGAAGTAGCACATGCTGGCGTGGAAAAACTATACGAACGCGGAGATGTTTACTTGGCAGGTCCTATCACCTTATTAAATCGTCCGGACCATAGCGAGTTCAAAGAATTTCATCTGGACCCGGTTGAAACGCGCCAGTTATTCCAAGATCTTGGCTGGAAAACGATTGTCGGCTTCCAGACGCGCAACCCGGTGCATCGCGCACATGAATACATTCAAAAAGCCGCATTGGAAGTGGTGGATGGCCTCTTGCTGAACCCGCTCGTGGGTGAAACAAAATCCGATGACATTTCAGCTGCAGTGCGGATGGAAAGCTACCAAGTCATCTTAAAGCATTACTATCCTGCAGACCGGGCGCGCCTCGCCATCTATCCAGCTGCAATGCGCTACGCCGGACCGAAAGAAGCGGTTCTTCACGCCATTGTCCGCAAAAACTACGGTTGTACACATTTCATCGTTGGACGGGATCATGCCGGTGTCGGCGATTACTACGGCACATACGAGGCACAGGAATTCATCAGCCAGTTTGAAGAAGAATTGGGCATTCAAATTTTCAAATTCGAGCATTCATTTTACTGCAATGCATGCGAAAACATGGCCACGGCTAAGACATGTCCGCACAGCGCAGAAAACCATGTTCATTTAAGTGGCACGAAAGTTCGTGAATTGCTTCGCAACGGAGAAAAACCACCGAAGCAGTTTTCCCGTCCGGAAGTAGCCGATGTGCTCATCAAAGGCTTGCGGGAGACCGTTATTAGTAACTAATTAGGGGATGGTTGCCCGTGTCAGTCCAAATGATTTTTGTGCTTATCGTCATCGTCGCCATGGTCAGCGCCTTGCTTTTTGAAATTGCCCGTCCGGATATGATTGTATTTTCAGCATTGGTAGTGTTGCTGCTGTCCGGAATTTTAACAACAGAAGAAGCATTGCGCGGATTTTCGAATCCAGGAATGTTGACAATCGCTTTACTGTTCATCGTTGTCGGTACTGTACAAAAGCACGGCCTGATCGACCAGATGATGATTGGCTGGCTGAATAAAGGCAAAAGCTTGAAAGGATCTTTGTTTCGTATTTTTCTTCCGCTCCCGTTGTTTTCGGCTTTTTTGAACAACACACCCATTGTTGTCACGTTAACTCCACTTTTGAAAAAATGGTGTGAAGAACGCAATATCGCACCTTCCAAAGTGCTGATTCCTTTATCGTATGTAACGATTTTTGGGGGGACTATCACCCTAATGGGAACATCGACCAATCTTGTGGTGCACGGGATGCTGCTCGATTACGGCCTGCCTGGCTTTTCGTTGTTTCAATTAGCAATTGTCGGCATTCCCATCACCATTGTCGGTTTGATTTACTTGTTTACGGTAGGCAACATGCTGTTGCCTGAGAACAACAGTTTCAGCAAGCAGGTCGTTGAAGATTCCAGAAACTACATTGCTGAAATGGTGGTGGAAGAAAATTTTCCTTACGCCAATCAAACGGTGGAATTAGCAAAACTGCGCGACTTGAAAGGTTTGTACTTGATTGAAATTATCCGAGATCAGACCCGGATTTCATCGGTCAGTTCCAAAACCATCATTCAGTCAGGAGACCGCCTAATTTTTACCGGACTCATTTCAACGATCGCAGAGCTGCAAAAAAGAAAAGGGCTGACTTTAAAGACCGGGACCAATTTGCAGTTGGAGGATTTGAAAAACGGCAACACGCAGCTGGCGGAAGCGGTCGTTTCCCATGAATCTTCGCTGCTCTCGAAAACGATCAAACAATCTCAATTTCGTTCACGTTACGATGCAGGCGTCATGGCGGTTCACCGCAACAACGAACGCATTAAAAGCAAAGTCGGCGACATCATCCTGCGGCCGGGGGACACCTTGCTGTTGCTTGCGGGAACCGGATTTGTGGAAAAATATCAGCAGTCCAACGATTTTTACGTCGTGTCTTCCATGACACCGCCAAAAACCTTGCAAGAAAGCCGTTTTGTCGGCTGGTTCTCGCTGCTGGTTTTACTGGGAGCCATTGCACTTGTCATTGCTGGCTGGCTGAGCATGTTCAAAGCAATGGCTTTGGCAGTGCTGATTTTATTGGTAACCAAATCGGTTTCCATGGAAGATGCAAAAAACGATGTGCAATTCAATGTACTGCTGCTCATTGCCAGTGCATTTGGTGTGGGTGCCGCTATGACCAAAACCGGTCTGGCGCAATGGGCGGCGGACGGATTGTTGGCAGTCGGCCAGCCGTTTGGATTGCTGGCGATTCTCATTTTGATTTACTTGCTGACCAGCATTTTTACAGAACTCATCACCAACAGTGCTGCCGCTGTATTAATGATCCCCATCGGCATCGAAATGGCAAGCAACCTACAGCTCGATCCAATGGGTTTTGCCGTTATCATCACCATTGCGGCTTCTGCCAGTTTTATTACGCCCATTGGCTACCAAACCAACCTAATTGTCTATGGGCCGGGCGGCTATAAATTCATAGATTACGTCAAAGTAGGTACGCCACTCAGCATCCTGGTGATGTCAGTTACCATCGGAATTGTTTACTACTACTGGTTCTAGGAGGAGAAGGAATGACCAAATCAACCAATATCACCTGGCATGAGTCGGGCATCACGAAACAAGATAGACAGAAATTGAACGACCACAAAAGCGGTGTACTCTGGTTTACCGGCTTGTCGGGATCCGGAAAATCAACAGTTTCGGTTGCACTGGAAAAAGAAATACATGCACTTGGCATTCGGACGTATTTATTGGACGGCGACAATGTCCGCCACGGCTTGAATAAAAACTTGGGGTTCAGTCCAGAAGACCGGACGGAAAATATCCGCCGGATCGGTGAAGTCGGAAAGCTCATGAGCGACGCAGGTGTACTGACTTTGTCAGCATTTATCTCGCCGTATCAGGCAGACCGCGATCAAGTTCGGGCTTTGCTTGATGAAGGTGAATTTATTGAAGTTTATGTAAAATGCAGCGTGGATACTTGTGAGGCACGTGACCCGAAAGGGCTTTATAAAAAAGCGAGAGCCGGCGAAATCAAAGGCTTTACAGGCATTGACGCACCATACGAAGAACCGTTAAATCCGGAAATTGTGATCGAAACGGACAAGCAAAATTTGGAAGACTCGGTGCAGGTGATTGTTGAGTATTTAAAGAAAGCAGGTTACTTGAACGGATGAATAATTGACTGAATAAAAAATAGAGAGTTCTAGAATTTCATTCCATAAGAAAACGGTATTTTCAGAATATTATTGACAGCTATCTTTTATTAGTATAGTATTTATAAAATATTAAAACCTAGTATTCTTATAAGGTATTTCTTATCATGAGAGGTGGAGGGACTGGCCCTTTGAAGCCTCGGCAACAGCTTTGGTCATTGACCGGGGATCATGTGCCAATTCCAGCAGGTCCCAATCGGATCTGGAAGATAAGAAGACAGGCAGCCGCAAACGCGCATTCGATCCCTCTCTTCTTGTTCTATTAGAAGAGGGGGTTTTTATTTAGACTTCACCTGAAGCGATTCTTTAAGGTTTTTATAATGTAGAAGAAAAGTTTCGGAACACATTAGATTTGTTTAAGGGAGGAAGATAGGATGAGCCAAATTGTTTCGTACGAGCAATTTACTGGAGATCCATTCAAGGACCTGGCACCGACCGATCTTTTGAAAGGTGCCGCGGATATTTTAGAGTGGGCTTACGATTCCTACGGAGAAGATGTAGTGTATGCCTGCAGCTTTGGAGCCGAGGGCATGGTATTGATTGACCTGATTTCCAAAGTGAAAAGCGATGCGGAAGTGGTGTTCCTGGATACGGACGTCCACTTCGACCAAACCTATGAACTGATTGAGCGGGTTAAAAAACGCTATCCAAAACTGAATATCCGGATGAAAAAACCGGAACTGACTTTGCAGGAACAAGCCAGCCAGTTTGGAGATGAATTATGGAACAGCCAGCCGGATAAATGCTGCGATATCCGCAAAGTCAAACCGCTGGAACAAACACTTTCCGGAGCACAGGCGTGGATTTCCGGCTTAAGAAGAGAGCAGTCGGCCAGCCGCAGCAAGACGGACTTTATTAACAAAGACAATCGGTTCAAATCGGTCAAGATTTGCCCGTTGATCCATTGGACGTGGGGCGATGTCTGGCAATACATCCAACTGAATAATCTTGAATACAATATTCTGCATGACGAAGGCTATCCAAGCATCGGCTGTAAGCATTGTTCGTTCGCAGTGACGACGGATGGCGACAGCCGCGACGGAAGATGGAAAGGCTTTGCCAAAACGGAATGTGGCCTGCATACATAACCGGGCCGGCAAAAGTGTAAATTAACGATCAGAAAATGACGCAACCTTCGTTTCTCTGGTTAAAAAAAAGGAGTCTAGGAAGCTTATGAAAAAAGTTTATTTAGTTGGTGCAGGTCCAGGCGACCTTGATTTGATTACCGTGAAAGGGCTGAAGGCTATCCAGAAGGCCGATGTCATCCTTTATGATCGCTTAATAAACCAGGATTTGCTGGACGAAGCGAAAGAAAACGCTCAATTGATTTATTGCGGCAAAAGACCGGATAATCATTCCTTAAAACAAGAAGAAATCAATGAGCTGTTATGCCGGTTCGCACTGCAGGGGAAAATCGTAACGCGCTTAAAAGGCGGCGACCCGTTTATTTTTGGAAGAGGTGGAGAAGAGGCAGAGGCATTGGTCGACCACAACATCCCATTTGAAATTGTACCGGGCATTACGGCGGGCATTGCAGCGCCTGCTTATGCGGGAATCCCTGTGACCCATCGCGATTACAGTGCATCTGTTGCTTTTATTTCGGGCGTCAGCAAAGTCGGCGTTGATCAGGATGAATATTGGGAGCATGTGGTCAAGAGCATGGATACGCTATGCATTTATATGGGCGTCAGCAAACTGCCGGAAATTTGCGGACGATTGCTGCGCCACGGGCTGAAACCGACAACGCCGATTGCCTTGATTGAATGGGGCACAACGGAACGTCAGCGGACAGTGACTGGCACGCTCGAAACGATTCTTCGAAACTCCAAAGGTTTCGAGAATCCGTCGATGATTGTGGTAGGAGAAGTGGTACGCCTCAGAGACAAATTGCAATGGTATGAGCAGCTGCAGGTCGAACAGCAGTCTCAGCTTGCCGCCCATGTAGGATAAGGAGATGGTAAAATGCAAGCCGTTTTATATGTAAGCCATGGCAGCCGGGTAAAAGAAACGCGCGAAGAAGCGATGGCATTTATGGAGCAAGTGCGCCAGAAAGTGGATGTTGCTCTTCAGGAAACGTGCTTTTTAGAGTTGGCCAGTCCGGATATTGGCGAGGGCATCGACAGCCTTGCCAAACAGGGCGCTACGGCAATCGCCATCGTACCGGTTTTGCTTCTGAGTGCTGGACATTATTACGAAGACATTCCGGATGAAGTTAAAAAGTCTGCACTGCGTTATCCGGAGATCCACTTTACTTATGGAAAACCACTCGGTGTCCAGGATCGCCTTGTAGAAATTTTAGCCGAGCGCCTGCGGGAAACAAGCGTGGAACGCTTGCCTGATTCAGAAATTCTGTTGGTTGGCCGGGGTGGGAAAAGTTCAGAAATTATCCGCTCGGTCGAAGAAATTGCCGCAAAACTAGCAGTCAAAACGGGTGTGACACATATTGATGTTTGTTATTTAGCAGCCAGCGCTCCGTCATTTGATGAAGGATTGCAAGCCTCGATCGATAGCGGCAGCAAGCAGATTTTCGTTGTTCCTTATTTATGGTTCACGGGACTTTTGGTGAAATCCATGCAGAAGAAAATCAATGGTTTGTCTTCGGACGACCAAGAAATTATATTATGCGGATATTTAGGCAATCATCCATCGATGGTGGATGCTCTTGCTGAACGTGTCCATGAAGCGCTGCAAAGTGAACAGCAGCCAGCATGGTGATTAGCAGAAGGAGAGATTGATTATGAAAGGATTGGCCGGCAAGAAAATAGGGGTGGCAGCTGTCCGTGCCGCAAAGGAAATCAGCGTGCTGATTGAAAAACAATCCGGTACTCCTGTCATTCTCCCGATTCAAGGAAGGCAGCGGCTGAATGAAGACATCAGCGCTCAGAACATCACAGATTTTTTAGCTGAAGATTTCGACTGGGCTATCTTTACGACCGGTATTGGCGCAAGAACCTTAACCGATTCTGCGGAAGGCATCGGACTTCAATCGCGTTACATCAATAAGCTGAAAGAAACACAGGTAGCTGTCCGCGGAAGCAAAACGATGAAATGGATCAAAGAGCATGGCCTGGAACCGGTTCATGTGTCAGAAGATGGTACAATGGCCAATTTGCTTGCAGCTTTATCGGAAGAATACAGAGGCAAAAGCCCGCAGCGAATCTTTTTGCAGGCATACGATTTGGACGATCATAAATTGAAAAGCATTTTGGAAGAACACGGCCACTCGGTTTATTTATCCCGACCGTATTCCTACGAAAAACCGGATGCTTTTGTAGTGGACCAATTGAAACAGGCCATTATCGAACAGTCTTTGGACGCGATTGTCTTTACCAGCAAAACACAGGTCAAGAATATTTTTGCGGACCCAAATCAAGGCAAACAATTGGCAGCAGCTTTTAATGACCAGGTGCTGGCAGTGGCCGTCGGCAAAGTCACCGCCAAAGAGCTGGAAAGCAATGGCATCGAACAAGTGCTGCAGCCAGAACATCAAAAGATGGGGGCCATGATCGTGGCCATCGATCATTATTACCGTCGGCAGCATGTATAGGTGCTGCTTAAATGAAGAAAATTTGATACCGCTAAAAATAAACTAATTTCGAGGTGAACCCATTTGCAATTGCAGACTATAAACAGCCCGTTTGATCAGGAACAGGTAGAGCTTATCAATCGCTTATTGCCTTTGCTGACAGACAACCAGAAAGTTTGGCTGAACGGTTATTTAGCTGGAGCGCAGTCAGCCGGTGCAGTTGCTGTGCAACAACGGCCAGAGCCGAATGAGGTGCAGCAAGACAGCGAACCTGTTGCTGCACGTGAAATCACTATTCTCGTCGGCTCGCATACGGGCAACTGTGATTCGGTTGCCAAAACGGTATTGAAAAAGTTACAAGACAAAGACTTTCAAGTAAAGCTGACGCCAATGGACCAGTTTAAGCCAAAAGACTTGAAAAAAATCGAAGATGTATTGGTCATCACCAGTACACATGGCGACGGTCATCCACCGGATAACGCCATTGCCCTTTATGATTTCCTGCACAGCAAACGAGCGCCGCAGCTTGACGGTGTCCGATTCTCGGTGTTGTCTCTAGGTGACAGCTCTTATGAATTTTTCTGCCAGACGGGCAAAGACTTCGATCGGCGTTTGGAAGAGCTGGGTGCTAAACGTATCCATCCGCGCGTAGACGCTGATTTGGATTTTGAAGAACCAGCAGAAGAATGGTTTGAGGGTGTCTTTCATGTATTGAATAAAGACAAGGAAGCAACTTATTCAGGCACTTTGGCTACGCCAGCTTCTCAAGAAAGTGCTGCAACCAGCCAAACGCCTTATTCCCGCAGCAATCCCTTTAACGCGGAAGTTTTGGAAAACATCAATTTGAATGGCCGCGGTTCGAATAAGGAAACGCGCCACCTGGAACTCGATTTGGAAGGTTCCGGCTTTCAGTATGAACCGGGCGACAGTCTGGGGATCGTCCCGGAAAACGAAGACAAGCTGGCTGATCAATTGATTGCTGCCGCAGGTTGGAATCCGGACGAACCCGTCTCTATTAACAAGCAAGGGGACACAAGTTCATTGCGGGACGCGTTGATTTCAACATTTGAAATCACTACACTGTCAAAACCACTGCTCGAAAAAGCGTCAGCTTTTGCGAATGGTGACGCATTGTCTCGTTTACTTGCGACAAAAGATGAACTGCAAGCTTACATATATGGAAGAGACTTGATCGACTTAACGGAAGATTTTGGTCCGTGGCAAGTGCCGGCAGCCGAGTTTGTTCACATCCTTCGCAAAATACCGGTTCGCCTGTATTCGATTGCCAGCAGTTCAAAAGCAAATCCGGATGAAGTCCATCTGACCGTGGGAGCTGTTCGGTATGAAGCAAACGGACGCAAACGAACGGGCGTCTGCTCGACGCAATGCGCTGAGCGCTCTGATATTGGCGCAACGTTGCCGGTCTTCATCCAAAGCAACAATAACTTCCGACTGCCCGACAATCCTGAAACACCGATTATTATGATCGGTGCCGGAACAGGCGTTGCGCCTTACCGCGCGTTTATGGAAGAGCGGGAAGAAAGAGATGTTCAGGGAGATTCGTGGCTGTTTTTCGGTGACCAGCATTTTGTCACCGATTTTCTTTACCAGACCGAGTGGCAGCGCTGGTTGAAAGATGGGGTTCTGACAAAAATGGACGTTGCTTTTTCCCGCGATACGGCAGAAAAGGTATATGTGCAGCATCGTTTGCTTGAAAAAAGCCAGGAATTGTATCAATGGCTGGAAGCAGGCGCAAATGTCTACGTCTGCGGCGACGAAAAATACATGGCCAAGGATGTCCATGCCACACTGGCCCTCATTCTGGAGCAAGAAGGCAATATGAGTCCGGAACAAGCGGAAGAGTATTTAACGTCCATGCGCAGCGACAAACGCTATTTGCGGGATGTTTATTAAGAAGACATGAGTGACTATATATAGGTTGAACTAAAGAAACTAACTTTTACCCATCGCTTTGGATGTGCCGGCGCTAAGAAATAGAGTAGATTCAAAGCAAGCCTAAGTTTTCCACTGTATTCATAATTCTGTGGGCCCGAAAGCGTCTGCTTAGAGCGACTTCTTCAAAAATGAAAGGAGCTTACCATGAAAATCAAAGACTTAACTGATATCGATGGACCCCCAAGTGAAATGGAGGTCATCAAAGATCGAACCAATTATTTGCGGGGCAATCTGGTAGAAAGCTTCGCCGAACGTTTGACAGCTTCCATTCCGGACGATGACGGCAAGCTGCTGAAATTCCACGGCAGCTATATGCAAGATGACCGCGACATTCGCAACGAACGGGCTCAGCAAAAACTGGAACCTGCGTATCAATTCATGATTCGTGTCCGCCTGCCTGCAGGAGTTGCGACACCGCACCAATGGCTGACGATGGACAACTTAGCCAATACCCACGGCAACGGCACTTTAAAGTTGACGACGCGCCAAACATTCCAAATGCACGGCATTTTAAAATGGAATATGAAAAGCACCATTCAGGAAATGAACCATGCTTTGATGGATACCATTGCAGCCTGCGGCGACGTGAACCGCAATGTGATGTCGACGTCCAATCCGTACCAATCGGACGTGCACGGAGAAGTATACGAAATCTCCCGTGCCTTGAGTGAACACTTGCTGCCAAAAACAAGAGCTTATCATGAGATTTGGCTGGATGAAGAAAAAGTCGTCGACAGCAATGAGGACGAAGTGGTTGAGCCGATGTACGGGCACCTGTATTTGCCGCGGAAATTTAAAATCGGCTTTGCAATTCCACCTGCCAATGATGTCGATATCTATTCACAAGATCTCGGGTTTATTGCCATTTTAGAAGACGGCAAGCTGCAAGGCTTTAACGTGACTGTCGGCGGCGGCATGGGCATGACCCATGGCGATACGGCCACTTATCCGCAATTAGCGCGTGTCATCGGATTTTGCCCGCCAGACAAAGTCAACGAAGTTGGAGAGAAAATCCTGACGATTCAGCGCGATTACGGCAACCGTTCAGACCGGAAAAATGCTCGATTCAAATACACCGTCGACAGATTGGGGCTCGATTGGATCAGAACCGAGCTGAATACGCGCCTCGGCTGGGAAGTAGAGCAAGAACGCCCTTTCCAATTCGACCGCAACGGCGACCGCTATGGCTGGATCCAAAGCGACGGCAAATGGCACCTGACTTTATTTGTTGAAAATGGGCGTGTCAAAGATTTCGACGGTTATCCATTGATGACAGGCCTTCGCGAAATTGCCCATGTCCATACAGGGGAATTCCGCTTGACGGCCAACCAGAACCTCATCATCAGCAATGTGACGGAAACCAACAAAGCGAAGATTGATGCCTTAGTAGAACAATACGGATTGACCGATGGCAAAGAAAACTCCGCTTTGCGCCAGAACTCGATGGCTTGTGTGGCACTGCCGACTTGCGGCTTGGCGATGGCTGAGGCCGAGCGTTATTTGCCGGTGCTTGTTGGCAAAATCGAGGAGACATTGGACGAAGCAGGACTGCGTGATGAAGAAATTATCATCCGCATGTCGGGCTGTCCAAACAGCTGTTCACGCCCTGCACTTGGGGAAATCGGTTTTATCGGCAAAGCACCCGGCAAATACAATATGTACTTGGGTGCGGGCTTTGCGGGCGATCGTTTGAATAAAATATACCGCGAGAACATTGGCGAAGAAGAAATTTTGGCGACGCTCAAGCCAATCTTTTTCCAATTCGCCAAAGAGCGTCAGGAAAACGAGCATTTCGGTGATTTCGTCATCCGTGCCGGTTATGTGGCGCCCGTCACATCTGGACTAAATTTCCATAGCTAAATCCAATAAGATCCATTCAGCAGCCCGGAAGCGATTCCGGGCTGCTGCTGGTAGGCACATCAATAAAAGAGGAGTGTTCAATTTGAAATACAGTTATGTTTCCCATCTTTATTGCCCAAAATGCGATGCTACGTATGATACTGAGCAGCAGCACCAATTGTGTACGTGTGGCTCTCCACTGCTGGTGGACTATGATTGGGAGCAATTAAAAGCGGACTGGAAGCCGGAAGATTTGGTGAAGAGAGAACCAAGCTTATGGAGATACCACGAACTGCTTCCAGTGGAAGACGAAGCGAACGTTGTTTCTCAAGGAGAAGGCATGACCCCACTCGTAAAAATGCCAACTTTAGGGCAAGATATGGATGTCGCCAATCTGTACATGAAAGACGAAGGGCTTGTTCCGACGGGTACCTTTAAAGCAAGAGGCGCAGCAGTTGGAATTTCAAAAGCCAAGGAAGTGGGCGTTAAGGAATTTGCCATGCCGACCAATGGCAATGCTGGTGCCGCTTGGGCGCTGTATGGTGCAAAAGCCGGCATCCGGTCGACTATCGTTATGCCGCAGGATGCACCTAAAATCACCCGCAATGAAGTGGCATTGTCCGGTGCCAATCTGTATTTGGTAAACGGGTTGATCAGTGATGCGGGGAAAATTGTTGGACAGGCCGTTAAGGATTTTGGTTTGTATGATGTATCGACCTTAAAAGAGCCATACCGCATCGAAGGCAAAAAAACGATGGGGCTGGAAATTGCTGAGCAAATGAATTGGGAAATGCCGGATGTGATTCTCTACCCGACAGGCGGTGGTGTTGGGTTAATCGGCATCTACAAAGCCTTGAATGAACTGAAAAAACTCGGCTGGGTAGAAGGCGATCTTCCGAGGCTCGTTGCGGTTCAAGCAACCGGTTGTGCGCCGATTGTGAAAGCCTGGGAAGAGAAAAAGAACGAATCCGAATTCTGGGCAAATTCCAGTACGCAAGCTTTTGGCATCAATGTCCCGAAAGCGCTGGGCGATTTTCTCGTGTTGGATGCAATCTACAAAACACAGGGCTGCGCCATCGCGATTGATGATCAAGCTATGCTGGACGAGCAGGAAAAAATTGCACGCCTGGAAGGATCTTTTGTTTGTCCAGAAGGGGCAGCGGTCTTTGTGGCCATCCGCGAGTTGCGAAGACAGAATTGGATTAAAGATGGTGAAACCGTTGTTGCACTTAATACAGGAGCAGGCATTAAATACCCGGATACCGTGAATGTTGATGTGCCCGTACTGGAAATCGGCGATTTGATTAGCAAATAGTGAACAGCTATAAACAAAAAGTGCATTTTCAGCGTCTTTCATCAGGAGATTCACCTGACGAGAGGCGCTTTCTTATTTGCTTTTACTGTTCTATGATGGGAATAAGAGAAAAATCAGGACGGTTTGTTTTGTGGAAGGGGAATTGGGATGGCTGGGGGAAAATGGACAGCGTTGTTTTGGATCGCCATGGCAGAGCTGTTTGCGTTGAGTTTATGGTTTAGTGCGAGCGTCACAGGACCGGAATTGAGGGAGCTTTGGCACCTCACCGAGCGGACACAGGCCTGGCTGTCAGCGTCTGTACCAGTCGGATTTATCATCGGCACATTACTAAGTGTTTCTTTCGGTATTGCAGATCGCTTTAATGCACGGAAAGTTTTTGCCCTTTCCGCATTGGCGGGTGCACTCATCAATGGGTTGCTGACGGTCGCTGACAGTGCGGCCATCGGCATTTCTTTGCGTATATTAACGGGAGTCGCGCTTGCAGGCGTCTATCCGACAGCGGTCAAGTTGTTGTCGCAATGGTTTCCAGCAAAAAAGGGATTGGCGCTCGGGGTTTTGATTGCCGCATTGACTTTAGGCTCGTCTTTGCCTTACTTCATCAGCATCTTTTTTTCTTCAGTGGATTGGAAATTGGTTATCATTGTCAGCTCGCTGCTGGCATTGGTTGCGGCTGCAATGATGAATTGGGTCGTAAGGGACGCGCCAGTTGCTCAGCAACCAACGATTTTTTCTTTTAAACTGATCAAACAAGTGCTGCTCAATAAACCTGTCATGTTAGCGAATTACGGCTATTTCGGCCATATGTGGGAATTGTATGCCATGTGGACATGGCTCCCCGTGTTTTTCGCTGCCAGTTTTGCCAGCTCCTCCTCTGCTATCGACCCGGCCATGATTGCAATAGCTTCTTTTGTATCAATTGGCGTTGCGGGAGCGATTGGCAGCGTTTTGGGCGGTTTAGTGGCAGATAAATTGGGCAGATCGCGGTTAACAATTCTATCATTGGTCATCAGTGCTGGCTGTTCGGTCATCATCGGTTTTACATTTGGCCAGGCTTTATGGTTGACGGTAACGGTAGCAATTGTTTGGGGGATGTTTGTTATATCCGATTCGGCGCAATTCTCAGCGGCGGTGACAGAATTTGCAGAACCCCCGTATCTAGGAACTGCTTTAACATTTCAAATGTGCGTCGGCTTTTTAGTCACGATCTTTTCCATCAATATGATTCCCGTCGTGCAAAGCATCGTTGGCTGGAAATGGGTATTTGCGTTATTAAGCATCGGTCCGGTATTCGGTGTAATTTCAATGGTGAAGTTTCGTGCTTATGAAATAAAAGAAGTAGAAAAATAGTCTTTTGAGCATGGATAAAAAGAACTATCATTTTGTTGTAAATATGATTATGATATAAATAAACGGATGATGTTGCAAAGGGGATAGCGGGATGAATTGGTTGCCAAAGAGAAAAGACAAGGTGGCGGCTTTCTGGGAATGGTTTGCAGAAAACAAAGCAGCGTACTTTGAATTGGATGAGTCTGGCCGAGATAAGCTTTTTAGCCAGTTGGAAAAGAAATTGCACAAGGTCAATCGGCATTTGGCTTTTGAGTTTGGCGAAAGCCTGGCTGCGGGAAAACGTGAATTCATCATTAGTGCAGACGGGGTGGTCGAAGCTTTTGATGACGTCATTGAGTTGGTCGACAACGCACCCACTCTTGGCAGCTTTGCCATCATTGGTTTTCGCCAACCGCATGAGGAAGAGTTTTCTATCGCATACGGAGATATCGAACTGGGGTGGGATGATATTTTCTGTACGTTTGAAAAAGACAGCGACGAAGTGAATTTAGTTCTCTACATCAAAGGCTTTACCGAAGATAACGAAGACGAGTTTATTTCAGCTTCTTTTATTTTGTTGGATACCGTCATCGGAGAATACAATGCGGGCATGCGCATTGGGGAAATCGAGTTCATCAGCTATGAAGGCCAGCCGGATGTTCGGCCGATAAAAGAATTACAAAGCCTTTTTACATAAAACCTTATTAACTAGTTTGAAACCCTGTCCGGATTTTTTTGGACAGGGTTTTATTATTGCGTGAAGGAGTTAATGTTGCTTTTGGAGTCGTTGACGAGCGGATGAAGTAGCTGGCGTAATCGCTGTTTTTCCGAGCGCTCGGGCTAAGCCAAACTCAGGCATATTAACGTAAATCGACTCTGATTGGCCAGGAGAAATGAGGTAGGTTTCGTGATAAATGCCGACAGCGTCATTGTTTTTTGCTTTGTTGTTGAACGTTTTCCAAGCAGACAGATGATTTTGCCCTTTCGAATAAGCATGCAATTGTTCTTCCGATTGCCAATACTGAACCATGAACGTAAGGGGCGGTTTGAAAAAACTTTCAGAAGACAGACAACCCAGTTCTTTGTGCACTGCGAGTTCTTTGATCATGGGCCCCATTGCCATCATGACCGGCAGCCATTTATGCACAGCTCTCCATTTGTTGATTCGCATGCCGATAACAAAGACGACGATTCCCTCGTGGCTTTCAGCAGTGTATCTTCCGGGAAAGACGTTTGCGCTCATTGTTTTTCCTCCTCATAGACTTAAGGTCTTGTTTGCTTCATCACACCATTCGATTGCAGCCAAAGTGGTCCGTATTCCGTAATCCAGCGTCAAAAGCCAAAAAGGGGCATCCGCTTGATCTCGCAATTGCGTATTGATCATTTCTTGAATTGCTCTATACGTGTTCAGGCGGCCGGTCAGTTTTTCACGAAAATCTGCTAAATGACTGAGTGTATCCTGAACATCCTGGTTTCCGCTGAAAAATAACTTGAGCAGGAGTTCATTTTTTTCACCGGGCAGCTGCTGAATCGGCTGCTGGATCCATTCTTTTAGAGCACGCTCGCCTTCGTTAGTAATCGTGTATTCTTTTTTGTCCGGCCTGCCTTCCTGAACTTGAGATTCCACGGTGGCATACCCTTGATCTACCAACAGTTTCAATGTCGGATAAATTTGTCCGTAACTGATTTTCCAAAAATGGTTCAAGCTTGTATCGATCATTTGCTTGATCGAATAGCCAGTGCGGCATTCTGTTGTCAGCAGCCCGAGTATGGCATATTGAGTATGGTTTTCTTTTGCCATGGATTCACATCCTTATATCTTTTTGATATATATCTATTTGCTATAAAAATACTCTCTTTTTGACTTTTTGTCCAGTGAGTATTTAAAAATGATTTAATGCCTGTATAAACAGGTAAAGAAACAAAAAGGAGTGTTTGCGGTGGAGAAAAAAGATGAGCATGTAATCCATTCTGACCTTGCGGCTCCTGACAAACTAACGGAACAAATGACAGAGTCTCTTCCATTGCCTGTGAAAAATTGGCTTTATGCAATTGGCGCTGTCGGTCACGAACAAATTGCGAGCGTCAGCTTCAAGCAACTTGGTTGGATGAAACAAAAGCCAGAGCAAAAAAAGTGGATGGCCTCGGAAGCCGAACAAACGAGCTTTACCGACCCGCCTGCATTCTACTGGTCTGCAAAGATGAAAATGGGAAAGGGATTATTCATTACGGGGAAAGACAGCTTTACTGCTGGCAAAGCCAGTATGCGGATCAAACTTGTGAGCATCTTTCCAATGTCACAAACTCCTGACAATGAGAAGACCAATGAGTCTGCGCTGCAGCGCTACTTGATGGAGTTGGCTTGGTATCCAGCAGCGGTGTTCAGTCCATTTATCAAATGGGAGCTCGTGGATGTGCACACTGCGAAAGCAACGATTACGTATGAGGGCTTGACCGGATCAGCAACCTATTTCTTCAATGAGCAAAGTGAGTTGTTGAGAGTGGAGGCTTTGCGCTATAAAGGCAGTGCCAAAGATGCACAACGGCAGCTCTGCATCGGAACTATCAAAGAGCATCAGCAGGTAGAAGGATTGAAGATGCCCGTAAAAATGGAGGTCAGCTGGGTGATAGAGGGTAATACATTTACTTGGTATAAGTTTGATGTGTCAGAGATTCGATTTAATCCCAAAAATGCATCTACATTCTAAAAAATTCTGAAAGCACAAAGTTTTTGCGGAATAACACAGAAATTTCATTGTTTTTCGACAGATTGCCTTGACCTGTTCCATAGATACAGGTACCATATTTAGAATACTTAAAACAGAATAGTGAATTCTTATCAAGAGAAGTCGAGGGACTGGCCCGATGAAGCTTCAGCAACCAGCCGAAAGGTCAGGTGCTAAATCCAGCAGGCAAGCAATTGCCTGGCAGATGAAAAGGAACGAGTTTGATATCGTAAAGCCTTCTTTTTCATGAAGGCTTTTTTTGTATATATGGGAGGTTGAGAAGGATGGGCTTATTAGACGAACTAAAGACCAGAATATTGACGGCGGATGGCGCCATGGGAACATTGCTGTATTCCTATGGCATTGAGTATTGCAACGAAGAACTGAATTTGCAACGCCCGGAAGTCATTGAGAAGATTCATCAGGACTATATTAAAGCCGGAGCGGATATCATCCAGACCAACACATACGGAGCGAATGCGGCGAAACTGGCCCGTTACGGCCTGGAAGAGCAAGTCGCAGATATTAACAGAGCAGCTATTGGAATTGCTAAACGAGCGGCAGCACCGGGTGGCCAATTTGTTTTTGGAACCATTGGGGGAATCCGCGGAATCCGGAAAAGCGATGCTACATTGCAAGAGATTATTGCAATGGTCGACCAGCAAGCCATCCATTTGCTGGCTGGAGATCCGGACGGCTTGTTGTTGGAAACGTATTACGATTTTGAAGAGTTGGCAGCAACAGTCAAGCATTTAAAAGGCATCACCGATACCCCGCTGATTGCCCAAGTGTCGATGCATGAGCCGGGCATCCTGCAAAATGGCATGTCGCTGAACGATGCCCTTCATCAATTGGAGGCACTTGGAGCCGATATCGTCGGTGTCAACTGCCGTCTTGGCCCTCACCATACCATCCAGGCTTTTGAAGAAGTCACTTTGCCTGACAAAGCGTTTCTTTCTGCTTATCCCAACGCCAGCTTGCTTGATGTAGAAGACGGACGAATCGTCTATGAATCGGAAGCGGATTATTTTGGCCGTGCCGCTTTGTTATTAAGAGAAGAAGGTGTGCGTTTGATCGGCGGCTGCTGCGGCACAACGCCGAAGCATATTGAAGCTGTGAAAAAGCATCTCGGCAACTTGCCGCCAATTTTCCATAAAGAAGTAACAGCAAGAAAACCAATCGTCATCCGTGAAGCAGAAGCGTTGGAAGTTAAGCCGCTTCATGAAAAAGCCAAAATGGAACGGACCATTATCGTGGAATTGGATACGCCGCGCCACTTGGATACAGCTAAATTTTTAGAAGGATCCGTCGCTTTAAATAAAGCCGGTGTCGATGCCGTAACAATGGCGGACAATTCGTTGGCATCGCCGCGCATCAGCAATATGGCGATGGGCTCCATCCTCAAACACAAGGAAAACATTCGGGCGCTCGCTCACATCACATGCCGCGACCGCAACTTAATCGGCCTGCAGTCGCATTTGATGGGGCTCGATGCGCTCGGGATCCATGATATACTCGCCGTAACAGGTGATCCAACAAAAGTCGGGGACTTCCCGGGAGCTACCAGTGTTTATGATGTGTCCAGCATGGAATTGATTCAATTGATTAAAAAGCTGAATGAAGGCATTTCATTTTCCGGCAAGCCGTTGCGGAAAAAAGCCAACTTCTCTGTTGCGGCAGCATTTAACCCGAACGTCCGTGTTTTGGACCGAGCAGTGGCAAGGCTTGATAAGAAAATCGAAAGCGGTGCGGATTATTTCATCTCGCAGCCGGTTTATACAAAAGAGAAAATCATCGAAATTCACGAAGCGACAAAACATTTGGAGACGCCGATCTTCATTGGTGTGATGCCGCTGACCAGCATCCGCAGTGCGGAATTCCTGCACAATGAAGTGCCAGGCATCAAGCTGTCGGAAGATGCACTGGAACGCATGCGCGCATGCGGCGACGACAAAGACCGCGCCACTGCAGAAGGCATCCAAATCGCAAAAGAATTGATTGATACAGCAGCGGAGCTGTTCCATGGCATTTACCTCATAACTCCGTTTGTCCGTTACGATATGACCGTGGAATTGATTCATTACATTCGACAACTAGATCAACAGAAAGAGAGCGATCGCAGCCATGTCCAAACATCTTATTGAACAACAACTTGAAAAAAGAATCTTGATCATCGACGGAGCCATGGGCACGATGATTCAAAACGTCGATCTTTCTCCCGAAGATTTTGGAGGCGAAGAGTTTGACGGCTGCAACGAGTATTTGAATATTGTCCGTCCGGATGTTATCGAAGGGGTCCACACGGCTTACCTCGAAGCGGGAGCCGATATTCTCTGTACCAATACCTTTGGCGGCACACCGATTGTTTTGGATGAGTATGGGATCGGCAGCCAGGCGGCGGAAATCAACCGGCGTGGAGTGGAAATTGCGAAAAAAGCAGCCGCTGCTTTTTCAACGCCGGAATGGCCGCGTTTTGTGGCGGGTGCTATCGGGCCGACCACAAAAACGCTGTCTGTTACAGGCGGTGCCACATTCGATGAAATGCTGGAAAATTTCTATGTACAGGCGAAAGCCTTAATCGAAGGCGGCGCAGATTTGATTCTCTTGGAAACAAGCCAGGACATGCTGAATGTCAAAGCGGCAACAATTGGAATCAAGCAAGCTTTTGAAGAAACCGGAATCGAGTTGCCGATCATGGTGTCAGGAACGATTGAACCGATGGGCACTACGCTTGCGGGCCAAAGCATCGAAGCCTTTTACATTTCAATCGAGCACGTGAAACCGTTATCGGTTGGCTTGAACTGTGCAACCGGCCCGGAATTCATGACAGACCACATCCGATCGCTGTCTGAGCTGTCGGACGGCTATGTCAGCTGTTACCCGAACGCCGGCTTGCCGGATGAAGAAGGGCATTATCACGAAATACCGGAATCGCTGGCGAAAAAATTGCGGGGCTTTGCCGATAAAGGCTGGCTGAACGTAGTGGGCGGCTGTTGCGGTACGACGCCAGCCCATATTCAAGCGGTGCGTGAAGCAATGGAAGGTCTGCCTCCGAGAAAACCGGATCCTGTCGATCACGGCCATGTCGTTTCCGGCATTGAACCGTTGCAGTACGATGAAACCATGCGTCCATTATTCATTGGTGAACGTACCAACGTCATTGGTTCCCGCAAGTTCAAGCGGCTGATTGTGGATGGCCAGTTTGAAGAAGCTTCTGAAATTGCCCGCGCGCAAGTGAAAAACGGCGCTCATGTTATTGATATCTGTCTGGCGAACCCGGACCGGGATGAAGTCGAGGACATGACCAATTTCATGAAAGAAGTCGTCAAAAAAGTGAAAGTGCCGCTGGTCATTGATTCCACGGATGAAGAAGTGATTGAAGTGGCGCTGAAATTCTCACAAGGAAAAGCCATCATTAACTCGATCAACCTGGAAGACGGGGAAGAGCGGTTTGATGCGGTCATGCCGCTGGTGAAGAAATACGGAGCGGCAGTCGTTGTCGGAACGATCGATGAGGAAGGCATGGCGGTTACGCGTGAGCGCAAGCTGGAAATTGCGTTACGGTCGTATGACTTGCTGGTCAACAAATGGGGACTGGCGCCGGAAGATATCATTTTTGACCCACTGGTCTTTCCAGTCGGTACCGGCGATCAGCAATACATCGGCTCTGCAGTGGAAACCATTGAAGGCATCCGCCTGATCAAAGAAAAACTGCCGCGCGCATTGACCATTCTGGGCGTCAGCAACGTGTCATTTGGTTTGCCGCCGGTTGGCCGTGAAGTATTGAATGCCGTTTATCTCTACCACTGCACGCAGGCAGGTTTGGACTACGCCATCGTCAACACGGAAAAGCTGGAGCGCTATGCATCGATTCCAAAACAGGAAATCGACATGGCCAATGAATTGCTGTTTACAACTACAGACGCCACTCTGGCTGATTTTACGGCTTTCTACCGTGATAAGAAGAAAGAAAAAACCGAGGACGACATCCCGAAAACGGTGCCCGACCGCTTGGCTTACTATATTATAGAAGGAACCAAAGAAGGCTTGATCCCGGATTTGGAAAAAGCATTGGAAATGTACGATGAACCGCTCGATGTCATCAACGGACCATTGATGACAGGGATGGCCGAAGTAGGCCGGCTGTTTAATGACAATCAACTGATTGTTGCCGAAGTACTGCAAAGCGCAGGCGTCATGAAAGCGGCGGTTTCATTCCTAGAGCAGTTCATGGAGAAAAAAGAAGACGATTCCGGAAAAGGGAAAATCGTACTGGCCACAGTCAAAGGCGATGTCCATGACATCGGCAAAAACCTGGTCGAGATCATCTTGAGCAACAACGGCTTTAAAGTGATCGACGTCGGCATTAAAGTAACGCCGGCTACGTTGATCGAAGTGATCCGGAAAGAAAAACCGGACATGATCGGCTTATCCGGCTTGTTGGTCAAATCAGCCAAACAGATGGTCATCACCGCGCAGGATTTCAAGGAAGCAGGCATCGATGTGCCGATTCTGGTCGGCGGCGCCGCACTGTCGAGACGCTTTACGGAAACCAAGATTTCAGCGGAATATGACGGACCGGTTATTTACGCGAAAGATGCCATGCAAGGGCTGGACCTTGCGAACCGGCTGCAAAGCGGTGCAGGAAAAGCTGAGCTGTTATTGGAATTGGATGCCCAGCAGGAAAAACGCCAAGCTTCAGAAGCGGTGCGCGCAGCCAAACCGGCTGTTGCAGTTGCTGAGAAACCGGTCAAAACGGTTCGCGAAGATGTACCTGTCTACGTACCGAACGATTTGCGCCGCCATGTACTGAAAGATTATTCAGTGGCGCATTTGTATCCATATGTGAATATGCGCACTTTAATCGGCCATCATCTTGGGTTGAAAGGCTATAGTGAGAAAACCTTGTCGCAAGGCGATCCGCGTGCTGTAGAATTGCACGAACTGGCGACTAATTTCCTGGGCTCCGGCCTGTTGAAGCCATCTGGACTTTATCAGTTTTTCCCAGCTCAAAGTGATGGCGATGATGTGGTCGTTTATGACCCGAAAGACGCCAAAACGGAAATCGAGCGCTTCACCTTCCCACGCCAATCGGCTCCGCCATTCCTGTGCCTGTCCGATTACTTGAAATCTGTGGACAGCGGCGAAATGGATTACGTGGCCTTTATGCAAGTGACGGCAGGATTTGGTGTACGGGATGAAGCGACACGCTTGAAAGAACAGGGCAAGTTTTTGGAAAGCCATGCACTTCAAGCAACCGCGCTGGAACTGGCGGAAGGCTTTGCCGAGCGCATCCACCAGGAAATCCGCGACCAATGGGGCTTTTCAGATGCCACGGACTTCTCGATGCGCGAGCGCTTTGCTGCGAAATACCAGGGACAGCGCTTCTCCTTCGGCTACCCGGCTTGTCCGAACCTGGAGGATCAAGCAAAGCTGTTCAATCTCATCAAACCCGAAGACATCGGTGTTCATCTGACAGAAGAATACATGATGGATCCGGAAGCTTCGGTATCCGCCATCGTTTTCGCTCATCCAGATGCCAGGTACTTCATTGTGGATTGAAGAGAAAAGCGAAAGCGCCCATGTAGATTCGACGGGCATAAGACAGACCAGCAGAGTGGCGTTCTTTGCCACGGCGCTGGGTTGGCTTATGACCCGAGAATCTGGGCGCTGGAGTCTGGACAAGAGAAAAGCGGAAGCNGGACAAGAGAAAAGCGAAAGCGCCCATGTAGATTCGACGGGCATAAGCCGCGGTAATCTGAACAACTAGAAAAAATTAGTAAAAGCAGGAACAGGAAATCGTGGATTTCCTGTTCCTGCTTTTAACATAAAGAAAAAAGGCGGCCAGCATTCAGCTGACCGCCTTTTTCGATAGCATCAATTCACTTTATCCAACAAGAAGCCATAGCCTTCTGCTTCCATTTCTGCTTCAGGAATAAACAGCAGGGCAGCGCTGTTCATGCAATAGCGCAGTCCGCCTTTATCTTCGGGGCCATCAGTGAACACATGGCCTAAATGGCTGTCGCCTGCTCGGCTTCGGATTTCAGTCCGTTTCATAAACAACAAACCGTCGTCGTGTTCGGTAACGACATTCGGATCAATTGGCTTGGTAAAGCTCGGCCATCCCGTTTCGGAATCGTATTTATCCGCAGAAGAGAACAGCGGCTCGCCAGTGGTGATGTCGACATAGATGCCAGGCTCGTAAAAGCCATCGTATTCATTGGAAAAAGCGGGCTCTGTCGCGTCTTCCTGCGTTACTTCGTATTGAATGTCTGTCAATTGTTCTCTTAATTCTTCGTCACTTGGCTTCGGATAAAGCGCTGGATCGATCAATGATTGGGCATCTTCGCCTAACTCTTGTCCTTCGAGGCTATCAAACTCTACATGGCAATAGCCGTCTGGATTTTTTTCGAGATAATCCTGATGGTATTCTTCTGCCAAGTAATAATGCTCGAGCACTTCGACTTCAGTAACAATCGGGTCATCGTAACGTTCTTTCTCAGCTGCGACTACTTGATCGATAACAGCCCGGTCGGCTTCATTTTCATAATAAACACCCGTCCGGTATTGCTCGCCTCGGTCATTGCCTTGCTGATTCAAAAGTGTTGGATCGATAATCATAAAGTAATGGCCGAGCAGCTTCTCGAGATCCACACGTTCCGGATCGTAGCGGACATGGACGGTTTCAGCGTGCCCGGTATTTTCCCGGATCACTTCTTCGTAAGTTGGATTTTCGGTATTGCCATTGGCATAGCCGGAAGTGACGTCATAAACGCCGTAAACCCGTGCCATGTAGGCTTCGACTCCCCAGAAACAACCGCCGGCAAGCCAGATGTCCTCTAAGTTGTCGGTGTTAAAATCAAGGTCCACATTTGGGTTATCGGGATATTTGGAAGTACTTGTAGATGCTGTCTGTCCTGATGCGGTATTGCTGGAATTGCCTGCGCTTTCGGCTGAACAGCCCGCAAGGACGATAAGGAATACTAATAAAAATCCTATAAATAAACTCTTTTTCATATCAAATCTCCAGCCTTTCTTGTTGAGGTGTTCATGAGCCAACCATCGTCCATTTCCGAAAATGAGTCCAATGTGACGAAAAAAAAGGAGATTGTAAGCGGTATCCTATCGTTTCTATCTTCAGTTTAATCGAATGCTTGTAAAAGAGGAACTGAAGCGGTTCGGAAAAAACTGATAATTTGTCCGGTTTGTCACAAATTCGATTTATGGGTTCACTGTAGTGGAGGAGCTTTTGATTCCCGTGCTAAGATGCAAGAACGAGTAAAGGGGGCAGACAGATGATTTCATTGAATATATTGGACTATTCGCCGATTGATGAAGGCGAGGCGGCAACGACATCTTTGGAGCAATCAACGCAGCTTGCTCAGCTGGCAGAACGGCTTGGGTTTAAGCGCTTTTGGGTAGCTGAGCATCATCAGGTGGCATCGGTAGCAGGAAGTACGCCAGAAATGCTGATGATGCATTTGGCAACGTCTACCGAGACGATCCGCATCGGTTCGGGAGGCGTCATGCTGCCGCATTACAGCGCCTACAAAGTTGCGGAAAACTTTCGAATGCTCGAAGCACTGCATCCCGGCCGCATTGATCTGGGCATCGGCCGTTCCCGCAGCTACCGGATGGTCAACGAAGCGTTGAATGAAAGCAAAACCAAGCGGCTGTCTTATGACCAGCAATTGGTGGATCTTCAAAAGTATTTTGCAGATGACACCGTCAGCGAACACCGTTTCCAATCACTTCAGGCCATGCCGATTGTCGATACGGCGCCAGAGTTGTGGCTGCTTGGAACCGGACAAGGCAGTGCCCGGCTTGCAGCTGAAAAAGGAATGGGCTATGCATTTGCTCATTTTGCGAAGCCATCCCGGCAAGGAGTGGAAGTGGTGGATGCGTACCGCGCGGAATTCCAGCCATCGCAGTTTTTAGCAGAACCGGAAGTAATCATCGCGGTTTTTGCAGTCGTCGCCGAAACAGAGGAAAAGGCCGAAGAGCTGGCCGCCGCGTTCGATTTGTGGCTGCTGTTTGTCGAATCCGATTCACCGCCTCCTTATTATCCATCTATCGAAACAGCAAAAAAGCGCGGCTTTAGTGCAAGCGAGAAGGAAAAAGTTAAGCGCAACCGGCAACGCATGCTGATCGGCACCGCCGAACAAGTAAAAGCACAGATCGAAGCGATTGCCGAGCAATACGCTACAGACGAAATCACCATCATTCCCAACATTTCTGGAGCCGATAACCGAATGACCGAACTGCGTTTATTAGCCGAAGCATTTAATCTTCCTGGAAAATGAAACCATTTGTGCCTTTGCTGCGTATAAAGTAAAAATGCAGAAGGGACGGAGATGGCGGATGGAAATCGAAACGAAAGCGAAGGAAAAGAAAGAGAAGAAAGATCGTTGGTGGATTGTCGATGTGATGGATTTCTTTGAGTTATTTTTCTTTCTTCCACGTTTGGTCTTGCGCTTTTTCAGGGATTGGTAAGGGGATTTTTGGGGTTTAGAAAGTATTGAGCAGCTTGTGGAAAGTATTTGGGGCCAAATAGAACGTATTTCAGCTGAAATGGAAAGTATTTGGCTGCCAACAGAATGTATATCCAATTAAATGGAAAAAAGCCGCCCGGGTAGGCGGCTTTTCATCATCTTATAGCTTCGCGAAATCAGGATCAGCGACTTTCACCAATTGCTTGCCAAGGTTGGTGCCTTTAAATAGACCAAGGAAAGCTTCCGGCGTGTTTTCAAAGCCTTCAACGATTGTTTCGTCGTATTTCAATTTGCCTTCCTGGAGCCATTGCGTTAATGCGGCAGCGCCAGTCGGGAAGTCTTTTGCATAATCGCCGAGCGTGAAGCCTTTCATCATTGAGCTGGTCTTGATGAATTTCCATTGCATGCGAGGACCTACATCTTCGCCTGGCGAATTGTAAGACGAAATCGAACCGCACAAGGAAATGCGGGCATTGTTGTTCAGTTCATTGATGACGGCGTCTGAAATGTCTCCGCCGACGTTATCGAAATAAACGTCAACACCATCAGGAAGCGCCTTGATCAAATTTTCTTTAAAGCTGTCTTTTTTATAGTTGACCGCGGCGTCAAAGCCGAGCTCGTTGATCAAGTAATCGACTTTGTCATCCGAACCGGCGATGCCGACAGCGCGTGCACCTTTAAGTTTGGCAATCTGGCCAACGATGGAACCTACTGCACCAGCTGCGCCTGAAACGACGACGGTTTCGCCTGGCTGCGGGTTGCAAATATCCAACAAGCCGAAATAAGCAGTGAGTCCTGTCAAACCAAGGACACTCAGGCGTGCCGTAATCGGTGCGGCAGATGGGTCAACTTTTTGTAATTTTTCAGGATCCGCGACTGTATATTCAGCCCAGTTAAGGTTGCCGTTGACGATATCGCCTTGTTTGAATAAATCCGAATGGGATTCAACCACTTCGGCAAGAACACCGCCGACCAGTACTTGATTTAATTCGAATGGCGGGATGTACGATTTTACATCTCTCATCCGTCCGCGCATGTATGGATCTACGGAAAGATAAAGTGTTTTCAATAAGACTTCGTTTTTGCCGGGTACGGGAATTTCTTTTTCGACAAATTTAAAATCATCGTTGGTTGGCATGCCTTCAGGACGATTGGCCAAATGGATTTCTTTATGTGTTTGAGTTGTCATGGAAAATTCCTCCTAATGTATGCGAATTCGATGAAAAGCGTACCACTGGAATGGAGGACGGTCAAAAATAATGTACCGGAAAAAGGGAGCGAGCGTGTATTCTTGATTCCTTAAAATTCATATGCTATTTTGAAATACCGAAGCCTTTCGGAAGACTATTAGATTGCAGAAAAGAGGAAGTCCATTGAATCCACTATACAAAGAGTTATTTGAAGAAATCACGTTGCCAAATGGTATCGTGTTGAATGACCGTATGGGCGTAGCGCCGATGACAACTTATTCAGGAAATGAAGACGGCACTGTTTCAGATGAAGAATTGACGTACTACAACCGACGTGCTGGCCTTGGCAGCTTGTTTATCTCGGCATGCATCGCGGTTTCAGAAAACGGCATTGCCTTTCCGAACCAATTTATCGGCTTTGATGACAGTGCGATTCCGCGCCTGACGCAAATGGCCAATAATATGAAATCAAAAGGCAGCAAAGCAATCCTCCAGATTCAACACGGCGGACGCCAAGGGCAGCCAGCATTGATCAAAGCAAATGAAACCGTAGCGCCAAGTGCCGTACCCGGCGAAGCAGGCAAGCCAACTCCTCGCGAGTTAACACAAGCCGAAATTGAAGCCATCATCGAAGATTTTGGCGAAACGACGAGACGCGCAATCGAAGCCGGCTTTGACGGCGTAGAAATTCATGGTGCCAATACGTACTTGCTGCAGCAGTTTGTTTCCACAGCAACAAACCAGCGTCAGGACCAATGGGGAGGCAGCCTGGAAAATCGCTTGAAGTTTCCACTGGCTGTTCAGAAAAAAGTACAGGAAACCGTTGCGAAATATGCGGATGAGCAGTTTATTGTCGGCTACCGCTTGTCGCCGGAAGAAAACAACGAAACGACAGTTGGCTATACAATAGAAGATACCAAAGTCTTGGTAGAAGAATTGATTCAGCACGGCATTCATTATATCCATGTATCGCTAATGGAAATCATGAAAGCACCAAAAGGCGCGGAACAAGGCAACAGCATTGTCCGCCTCTTGGCAGACCACATTAACGGGCGTGCGGCTTTTGTTGCAGTCGGCAGCGTGAAAACACCGGAAGATGCATTAACGGCGTTATCAGAAGGCGCGGACATCGTAGTAATCGGCCGCCAAGCGCTGATCGATCCTGAATGGACAGACAAAGTGAAACAAGGGAAAGAACAGGAAATCCATCCGGTCATCACACCGAAAATGGTTGGAAAACTGGACATCCCTCAAAACATGTGGCATTTGATCACTTCATACGGCATGGTTACCGTTTCAGATCAGTAATATCTTAAGCCCTTGGCACCCCAATTTGTTTGAGGTGCCAAGGGCTTTTTTTGATAGAATAAAGAAAAGCCATGGGGGACAGCGAATATGAGAGAGTTTATTCAAGCAAATCAGCAGCCGATGTTGGAATTGATAGAGAACCTGGTCAATATCGACAGCGGTTCTTATTTTAAAAATGGCATCGACAGAGTAGGAAATGTTTTGGCTGAGGAATACAAGTTGATTGGATTTAAAATCGAAGTACACGAACAACAAGTATTTGGAAACAACCTGGTTATTCGACACCCAGAAGCAAAAATGCCGGAAATCGTTCTTCTAGCACATCTTGATACCGTATTTCCAGAAGGAACAGCAGAAGTACGGCCTTTCCATATTTCGGAGGATTTAGCCCATGGACCGGGTGTCATCGATATGAAAGCCAGCCACGCCACAGCTTTGTTCGCCATCAAGGCGTTGGTAGCAAGCGGCAGCGAGGCTTATAAAAACGTGGTCCTGATCTTGAATACAGACGAAGAAATCGGCTCCATCGCTTCGCGCAGCCTTATTGAAAAAGTTGCAGCCGATAAAAAATATGCGCTTGTACTGGAGCCAGCACAGAACGGGCAGCTCGTTAGTGAACGCAAAGGCGGGGGCAAGTATTTCCTGAAAGTTTATGGGAAGTCCGCGCATGCCGGCATCGAACCGGAAAATGGTGCAAGCGCCATTGAAGAACTGGCTCGGAAAATCCTTAAGCTGCATGCCTTGAGCGAACCTGACAAAGGGATCACCGTAAACGTTGGTTTGATCAAAGGCGGAACGTCCGTCAATACGATTGCGCCTTTTGCGGAAGCCGGGATTGACTTGCGGATTGAAACACCGGAAGATGGCGAACGTTTGGACCGTGCCATTAAGGAAATTTGCAGCTGCACCGAAACACCGGGGACGACCGTGGAATTGACTGGCCATATCACCCGGCCGGCGTGGGTATTGACAAAATCTGCACAGAAATTAATCGACGTGATCGCCGAAGAAGGTGCAAAACTTGGCATTACTCTGTCTCATGAAAAGAGTGGGGGCGGATCAGATGCTAATTTAACATCACATATCGGCATTCCATCGATTGATGGATTGGGTCCAGTCGGCGGCAACGCCCATCAGGAAACCGAGTATTTGGTGGTTTCTTCGCTGGTCGAGCGCACCTTGCTGCTGGCGAATGTTATTGAGCGATTGAGTCTGAAATAGAAAATGTTAATGCTTGAATTCAACTGAAATCACTCATTTTATACTGGACTTTCGTGTATGCTAGAGAAGTTGCACTTATGTTCTTTAGCTCCGAACTAAGCTATGGCCAAAGTGAATAAAAGGTTCAGCTTACATAAATAAGTTGAAAGAAACAGTAAGTATTACGCACCACTTTCAGCTTGGAGACATGTAATCAGTTAACATCAGAAACAGAATCACAGGGGGTTCAAAGATGACTTCTTTGATGCAAAAAATAAAAGAAGTGCTGCCGCAGTTATCAGAGGCAGAGAGGCGGATCGGCGAGTACGTTTTTGAAAATCCGGAAGCCATCCCACACATGACCACGAAAGAACTGTCGAAAAAATCAGGAGTCAGCGAAGCGACCATTATCCGCTTTTGCAAATCGATTGGCATCGGCAGCTTTAAATCTTTCAAACTTGCACTTATGAAAGACTTAACCTTAACGGATACCAACCTCACTGATTTTTCGGTATTGAACAAAAAAGACTCTCCATACGATCTTTTTCATAAAGTGATCCATGTCAACAAATCCGCGATTGAATCGTGTGCGGACTCGATGGACCGAAAAGAATTAGCGAAGGCGGTTGAAGCGATTCAGCATGCCGGAAAAATCGTTTTCTTCGGTGTTGGCGGTTCATCCACTGCGGCTGTCGATGCTCAGTATAAATTTACGAAACTCGGCTATCATTCGATCACTTCTCTCGATTTTCATTACATGCTGTCAGTGATTCCACATCTGACGGAAAACGATGTGTTTGTGGCAATCAGCACGTCCGGAAAAACAAAGGATGTCTTAGAACTTACGCGGTTTGCGCAGAAAAAAGGGGCGACTGCCATCGCCATTACGACGCTCAGCAAATCACCCTTGTACAAAGAAGCGGACATTCGCTTGTGTACACCGAATGTGGAGCAGGATTTTCGTATTGGCAGCATTCCTTCGCGGATGACGCAACTGACCGTAATCGATACCTTATATATGAGCATTTTCCATCATGTTGGCGAAAAGGTTTTGCAGCAATACTATGATGCCCGCAGTGAAATGGAAAGCTTAAGAAGATAAAGAGCTGATGGTTCGGCTCTTTTTTTACTCGATTTAATGAAATTTAAATTCATTATTATATCAATTTATATTGACTTTAAATTTCTTAAGGATAAAATGAAATCAAGAAATAAATGTAAAGAGGTGATCCGATGCTAGAAAATTTATCCACAGAAAAGCGCAACACCAACACCATGAAGATGGATGAAATGTCAGTGCTGGAAATATTGGAAACCATGAACCGAGAAGATCGCATCGTTCCAAAAGCGATTGAAAACGAATTGGGAAACATCGAGCGAGCGGTGCAAAAAACCATTGCTTCCTTTGAGGCTGGCGGCAGATTGATTTATATCGGCGCCGGAACCAGCGGACGCTTAGGAATTCTCGATGCAGTTGAATGTGTTCCAACTTTCGGCGTCTCGCCTGAACAAGTAGTCGGGATTATTGCCGGGGGTGCAGAAGCGATCAAGACTGCGATTGAAGGCGTCGAAGACAAAGCGCAATTTGGCATGGATGATTTGAAAGCGATTTCTTTAACGGCGAATGATACCGTCGTCGGCATTGCAGCTAGCGGCCGTACACCATACGTCATTGGGGCGCTTCAATGCGCCAAGCAGATCGGCGCAGCGACCGTTGCACTTTCGTGTAACAAAACAGCCGAAATCAGCAACTATGCCGATACAGCGATTGAGATTGAAACGGGAGCTGAAGTATTGACCGGTTCAACTCGTCTGAAAGCGGGAACCGCCCAAAAGCTTGTACTGAATATGATTTCGACAGCTGCGATGATCGGCGTTGGCAAAGTCTACGGCAATTTGATGGTAGATGTCCAAGCGACTAATGAAAAACTGGTGGAACGCTCCAAGCGAATCATTATGGATGCCGCTCAAGTTGATTACGAAACTGCTCAGCGTTATTACGAAGGAGCAAATGGCCACGTAAAAACGGCAATTGTCATGAGTTTGCTGGATTGCACGAAAGAACAAGCTATCGCCAAACTGGAAACAGCTGGCGGCTTTGTACGAAAAGCTTTATAACACTCGGGGGAGCGGAGGGGTAATATGAAAAAAGAACAGCAGATGGCGCATGACATTCTCGCAAAAATCGGGGGAAAAGAGAATGTTAATCAAGTAGCGCATTGTATGACACGATTGCGTTTGTCGATCAAAGATGACAGCAAAGTGGATTTAAATGAGCTGAAGCGTGTGGATGGCGTAATGGGTGTCATCGAGGACGATACACTCCAGATTGTCGTAGGTCCGGGTACAGTCAATAAAGTTGCTGCTGAAATGAGCAGTGAAACCGGATTGGCAATCGGTGAAATGGCGGACGTCGATGAAGACGATATGGATTTCACGGAAAAAGCCGCTTTGAAAAAAGCCAAGCTGAAAGAAAAGAACAAAACACCATTCAAACTTTTCCTGCGCCGTGTTGGTAACATCTTCATTCCACTGATTCCAGGTCTGGTAGCTTCAGGAATCATCAATGGAGCAGCCAACTTTGCGAAAAATGCCGGAGTGGACGCGACTGAAACATGGATGCAAATATTATTGCTGCTTGGAAGCACCGTATTTGCCTATTTGGCTATTCTGGTCGGATGGAACACAGCGAAGGAATTTGGCGGAACACCGGTACTTGGTGCGATTGCAGGAGGAATCCTGTTCAATCCGATGTTGGCGGACATCGTCATTTACGGAGAGCCGCTGGTTGTCGGCAGAGGCGGATTATTCGGGGTTATATTCGCAGCTTGGCTAATGACTTTTGTTGAAAAAAATGTTCGCAAAGTGATGCACAGCTCAGTCGATATTTTGTTTACACCCCTCATCACACTATTGGTTGTTGGATTCTTCTCACTTTATGCGGTAGTACCGGTCGCAGGCCTCTTATCTGATGCTATTATGACTGTTCTAACCTCTGTACTTGATGTTGGCGGCGTATTGGCAGGCGGCGTCCTGGCTGGTTTCTTCTTACCACTTGTAATGCTGGGCCTGCATCATGGATTGACGCCAATCCACTTGGAGCTAATGAACACTGTTGGCGCTACAGCCTTGCTGCCAATTTTGGCGATGGCTGGAGCGGGACAAGTTGGTGCTACAATTGCCGTATACGTTAAAACAAGAAATCAGCGTCTAAGAAATATTATCAAAGGAGCACTGCCAGTTGGTTTTCTTGGCATCGGTGAGCCGCTGCTTTACGGCGTAACTTTGCCGCTTGGCCGGCCATTCATTACGGCTTGCATGGGTGCTGCCTTTGGCGGCGCATTCCAGGCAGTGATGCACACGGCAGCACTTGGAATCGGGGTATCAGGAATTTCATTGATTCCATTGATTGCTGAAAGCCAATACCTCTGGTACTTTGTTGGCTTAGTCGTAGCCTATATTTTCGGATTCATTTTCACTTATTTATTTGGATTCAAAGAAGAGATGGCAGAAGGAATTTGAGGAAGAGGGAGAGAAATCTCCCTTTTTTCTTTTGCATGAAAAGGACGAGATACACTGGAAAGGGAGCTGACAGAATGCGTGGAATTTCAGTTTATTTGGGAGACGATTCGTTTCAAGGGCTATCGCCTTATATAGAAAGGGTTAGTAAGCTCGGGTTTACTTCCATTTTCACTTCGCTGCATATTCCTGAAGACGATCCACTTCTCTATAAGGAACGGCTGCAGCAATTGGGGCGGTGGGCACTGCAATTTGATATGGAACTGATGGCGGACATCGCGCCGCAGTCGTTGGCTCATCTAGGCTTTGGCTGGGACAATGCAGAAGGCTTGCTGGAATGGGGAGTGACGGGATTACGGATTGATTACGGAGTGGACGATAATGTAATTGCCGCACTGTCTCAAAAGATGAAAGTCGCTTTGAATGCCAGTACATTGACGAAAGCTGGACTGGCTGCTTTGACTCGCGCAGGTTTGCAACCGAATGCTGTCGAAATGTGGCATAACTTCTATCCACGGCCGGAAACCGGTTTGGATTCCATCGAGTTTGTGAAAACCAATCTGTGGCTGAAAAGCGAAGGACTAATGGTCATGGCTTTTATTCCAGGAGATGGTCTTCTTCGCGGACCTCTTCACTGCGGCCTGCCAACGCTCGAAGAACACCGGGATGTGAGTCCATTTAAAGCATACCTGCACTTGAAGGCAGATGGAGCCGTAGATAAAATTCTGATTGGCGATATTACACTTAGCGATGAGAGCCTATACCAATTTTCCGAGTTTCACAAAGGAACAATTCCATTGCGGGCAGAACCACTGGTGGAGGTGGCGCCTTTGGACATCCAAACCAATCGATGGGACGCTGCCCGTGACTGCATCCGTTCCATCGAGTCGCGCCAATACGGCTTGATTGGTACCCATTTATTGGAGCCGAACAATACCATTCCCCGGTACACCGGCAGTATCACGATTGATAACAAGCGCTATGGCCGCTATCAGGGTGAGTTACAGATTACTAAAAAAGATCTGGCTGCAGACGAAAAAGTGAATGTCATTGGTAAAGTTATCAATGAAGACTTGGAATTGCTGCCATATATCAAAGGTGGAGTGAAATTCCAGATAAATTGGATTTGAGCAGAAAGAGCATTTTATGAAAACTGGGAGCCTAAAAGCTTTCAGTTTTTGCTTTTCAAACGACTTTATTCCTTGAAACTCTTAAGAAATAAAGTAACCGCTTACTTTATTTTTATTATTTGCTAAATTGGTATAGACAACTATACCGATAGCAGATATAGTGAAAATTAAGAATACATAAAGGGGTGGAAGTTTTATGTTTGGTTTTCTGCAAAAAATAGGGAAATCGTTGATGTTCCCAATTGCTACGTTGCCAGCTGCGGCTTTGTTGCTGCGTTTTGGACAGGATGATTTGCTTGGCATTCCGTTCATGTCGGCAGCAGGTGCAGGTATCATCGACAACTTGGCAATTATCTTTGCCATTGGGATTGCGATGGGACTTGCTCATGATGGCAGCGGGGGAGCGGCGTTAGCTGGTGCCATTGCTTATCTCGTATTGACTTCGGCTATTGTTACAATCAATGAATCGATCAACATGGGCGTATTTGCCGGTATTGTATCCGGTATTGTCGCAGGTCTTTTATACAATAAATTTTATAATGTTAAATTTCCGCAATGGCTAGCCTTTTTCGGCGGCAGGCGATTTGTACCGATTATTACCGCGGCCGTCATGACGATTTTGGCTGGGGTGTTGGGTTATGCATGGCCGCCAATCCAAGAAGGCATTGACAGTGCCGGTGACTGGATTTTGAATGCGGGGATGTTTGGCGTCGGTGCCTACGGTTTCCTGAACCGTTTATTGTTGCCGACTGGCCTTCACCATGTTATTAATACTGTTGTATGGTTTGATTTTGGTACTTTCACTGATGCGAGTGGAGAGGTGGTACGTGGAGAGATTAACCGCTTCTTGAGAGGCGATCCAACGGCAGGACCCTTCCTGTCCGGTTTCTTCCCGATCATGATGTTCGGTTTGCCAGCAGCATGTCTTGCCATGTATGCCGCAGCTAAAAAAGAGCGCAAAGCCCTTGTTGGCGGAATGCTCTTCAGTATCGGATTCACCTCATTTTTGACAGGAATTACAGAACCGATTGAGTTTACATTCATGTTCTTGTCGCCTGTTTTGTATGTTGTACACGCATTATTGACCGGTGCTTCGATGATGGTCGCTTATGCTTTAGATGTGCATCATGGTTTCGGCTTTTCTGCTGGTGCCATTGACTACGTCCTGAACTATGGACTGGCTACCAATCCGCTGATCTTGTTGGTGATGGGACTGGTTGTTGGAGTTATCTACTTTGTAATCTTCTACTTCCTCATCGTTAAGCTGGACTTGAAAACACCTGGACGTGAAGACGAAGATGAAGAAGGTGCAGAAAATGCGGGCTCAGGCAGCAACGCTGTTGATGTCAGAGCATATAATACGATTGAAGCATTGGGCGGCCCAGGAAATATTGTGGCTGTCGAATATTGCACGACGCGTTTGCGCATGACAGTCAAAGATTCAGAGCTTGTAGATGAAAAAGCCCTCAAGCGCCACGGGGCAATGGGTGTTATGAAAATAAATAAAACCAATGTGCAAGTGGTTATCGGAACAGCTGTTGAGTTTCTGGGAGATGCCATGAAGCCGCGTGTAGCAAACGGCAATCCGGCACCTGCAACTGGAATGGAAACTGCCGCTGTTGAAGAAACTGCCAGCGAAGAACCGGCCATGAAAGAAATTATTGCTAAGGATTTTGAAATGCCGATTCAAGGGAAAATGATTCCGTTATCAGAAGTGCCGGATGAAGTATTTGCAAAAGGCATGATGGGACCTGGTTTTGCCATCATTCCATCTGGGAATATCCTTCATTCACCGGTTGATGGCCGTATTGTCAGCGTATTCCCAACCAAGCACGCTATCGGCATCGAGACAGATACAGGAATTGAAATTCTGATTCATGTCGGGTTGGATACCGTCAAACTGAAAGGTGAAGGTTTTGAGACATTAGTGGAGCAGGGACAATTGGTGCAACGTGGAGACGCCTTGCTGAAACTTGATTTGGATTTCCTAAACGCTAATGCTCCTTCTATTGCCACACCGGTTATTTTCACCAACTTAACCGAACAAAAAGTGACGATCATGAAAGACGGTTTCCAGGAACAAGGAAATGCATCTATCCTGAAAGTCGAATAATTAAAGCCGAAGAGCCAGGGACATCCATTGTGATCTTCCTGGTTTTTCGCAAGGAGTGGTTAAAATGACGAAAAGCATACTAATTTCCGGCGTCACAATAGCAGATGCGGTAGAAAAAGTTTTTATCGGGGACATCTTGATGGAGGATGGAAAAATAATTCAAACTGCTAAAAAGATTGAGATGCAGGCGGACATTCACATAGAAGCAGCCGGCAAAAAATGGACGGCGTTTCCTGGGTTTATTGATCTCCATATTCACGGTGCTGCCGGACACGATGCCATGGATGCAACACCGGAAGCACTGGCCGGCTTAGCCGGTGCTTTGCCGAAAGAAGGCACGACCAGCTTTTTGGCGACCACCATGACGCAATCCGACAACGCCATTTCAACAGCCCTGCAGAATATCCAAAAATTTCAGGCGCAAGATGGGCAGGCTGAAATGCTTGGTGTTCACCTGGAAGGTCCATTTCTTTCAGCTAAACGTGCAGGGGCGCAGCCAATTGAATACATTACAGAAGCCTCTTACCCATTATTCCGTAAATGGCAAAAGCTCAGCGGCAACCAGATCCGCTTAGTCACTCTTGCACCAGAAACAAAAAACGGAATGGTGTTTATTAAAAGGCTGACAGATGATGGTGTGATTGCATCGATTGGCCATTCAGATGCCACGCTAGAAGAAGTACAGACGGCCGTTCGTTCAGGCGCCAGCCATGTGACTCACCTTTATAATCAAATGAGTCCGTTCCATCATCGGGATCCTGGCGTGGTAGGTGCGGCTTTAATGGAAGAGGGGCTAATGGTAGAAATCATTGCTGATTTTATTCACAGCCATCCGGTTGCAGTCGAACTGGCTTTTCAGCAAAAAGGCGCAGAACGGCTGATGCTCATTACGGATGCGATGCGCGCAAAAGGACTGCCGCCCGGAGTTTATGATTTAGGCGGCCAGGATGTACAAGTTACCAAAAAAGACGCTCGCCTCGCCGACGGAACTTTAGCGGGCAGCGTTCTGACAATGGATGCAGCCCTTCGGAATATCCAATCGATCACGGACTGCAGTTTGAACGAGCTGGTGGCTATGACTTCTGCCAATGCGGCAACCGAGCTAGGTCTTGCCAATAAAGGCAAGCTACAGGCTGGTGCAGACGCCGATGTGGTAATTCTTGATGAAAATTATAATGTTCAACTGACCCTGTGCAGAGGAACAATTGCCTATACGAAGGAGTGACTGTAATGAAACTGATACGAGTCGAAAACTACGAAGAGATGAGCAGCAGCGCGGCGCAATTGGTGGAACAGCAGATCCTGAACAACAGCCATTCGGTTCTGGGGCTCGCAACCGGATCGACACCGCTTGGCCTTTACCAACAACTGATTCAAGGAGTCAGCGAACGAAAGATCTCCTACCAGCATATCCAAACCCTTAACCTGGATGAATACCGCGGACTGTCGGGCGACCACCCGAACAGCTACCGCCATTTTATGAATGAAAAACTGTTTCTGCATATTGATATTCCTTTGGAGAACACCCATATTCCAAACGGCAAAGCCGTGCCAGTGGAAGTGGAATGCCAGCGTTACGAAGCATTGATTGATGAAATTGGGCCGCCGCATCTGCAGATTCTCGGCATGGGAACGAATGGCCATATTGGCTTTAACGAACCTGGAACGCCAGAAACGAGTTTGACCCATTGCGTGCAGCTTGAAGCGTCGACGCGGAACAGCAATGCACGGTTTTTCAGTGACCGCGATGGCGTACCGACACACGCCGTCACGATGGGGATTCAATCGATTTTGAAAAGTGAAAGGATCCTTGTATTGGCTTCCGGCAAAAAGAAAGCACAAGCTGTAAAGCGATTTCTGGACGGACGTGTCAGCGAAGATTTTCCAGCTTCATTTTTATGGAAACACAATCATGTTACACTGATTGTAGATCAGGATGCCTATAGCCTGGCAGCGGCAGAAGAGGAGTGAATGCTGTGCTGGACAAACAATCGCCGATTCCCATTTACATTCAAATAGAAGAACAGCTGAAACAGCAGATTCAGCAAGGCGACTTTCCAATCGGTGCAGCGATTCCCTCAGAACGCGAATTGACCGAGCGCTTTGGCGTCAGCCGGATGACGGTGCGCCAGTCCATCACCAATTTGGTCAATGACGGCCTGTTATACCGGGAAAAAGGACGCGGCACATTTGTGGCTTCTCCCAAAGTCGAACAGCCGCTCAATGGCTTGACGAGCTTTACGGAAGACATGATGTCGCGCGGCATGGTGCCGAGCAGCCAGCTGATCGGTTTTGACATCATGGAGCCGGAATCCGACGTTGCAGAAGACTTGAAGCTGCTCCATGGCGACCAAGTTTATTTTGTCGAACGCATTCGGTTTGCGGATGAAAAGCCGATGGCGATTGAGCGGACCTATCTGCCGGTCAAACGATTTCCAAATCTGACCGAAGATTCGTTTCAAGGATCACTGTATGCGATAATAGAAAATAACCAGCAGCTGAAAATCAGCCGTGCCACCCAGCGGATGGAAGCAGGGCTGGTGAAAAAAGAGGATGCCGACTTGCTGCACATCAAACAACCGGCAGCGATCCTGATGATCGAACGCATCAGCTACCTGGAGGGTGAGTTGCCATTCGAAGTGGTTCGCAGCACGTACCGGGCCGACCGTTATAAATTCACGACCGATATTCAGAGATAACCCCAAAGGAGAAATGGACATGATTGAAAAAAACTACACCATTACCAGCGAAGAAGGGCTTCACGCACGTCCCGCATCAAAACTAGTCGCGGCAGTGTCACCGTTTTCTGCCGATGTTAAAATGCTGTACAAAGAAAGAGAAGTCAACTTGAAATCCATTATGGGCGTCATGTCACTTGGCGTTTCAAAAGGCAATACCATCAAAATCACAGCTGACGGCAGCGACGAAGAATCCCTTATGGCCAAAGTCGAAGAATTGATTGTGGCTGAAGGACTTGGAAAAGCGTAAGAAATTTGGAGTTGAGCCATCAATGTTAAGCAACTATTTTAAACAAGCACAGGAACGACTGCAGCTTGTCGAGAAACAAGAAAAGCAGGCGATGCTTGCGGCCGCTGAAAAAGTGGCGGATGCAATCCAGGCGGGTGGCATCATCCAACTATTCGGATGCGGCCATTCGCATATTTTGACGGAAGAAGTGTTTTACCGTGCCGGCGGATTGGTGCCAATCAAGCCCATTTTTGTGGAGCCGTTAATGCTCCATGAAGGTGCCGTCCAGTCTTCTCAGCTGGAGCGAAAAAATGACTACGCGGCAAACTTTTTGCAGGAACAGGATTTCGGTGCTGACGACGTGGTCTTTGTCATCTCCACTTCCGGCCGCAACCCGGTGCCGGTGGACGTTGCACTGGCAGCCCGTGAACAAGGGGCATTTGTTATTGGCATCACGTCGCTTGAGTATTCGGGGAGCCAGTCTTCACGCCACAAAAGCGGCAAGCACTTGTTCAACTCGGTAGACTTGGTCATCGACAACCATTCAGTGTCAGGCGATGCCATCTTGTCGTATGAAAGCGTCGAAGTTCCATTCGGTCCGACGTCCACTGTTGTCGGGGCAACAATTTTAAATGCCATTTTCGCGGAAGCTATCAAGAGGATGGCCGATGCAGGCTTCGCGCCGCCCATTTTCTTGAGCGGCAATATCGATGGTGCGGATGCACATAATGCGAAGTTGATCGATAAATACAGTGAGCGAATTTCATTATTGTCTTAACGTTTTTAACGCACGGCAGCGATTTTCTGCCGTGCTTTTTTTGTGCATTTTGGGCTGAACGTGCATAAATTGGTTTGAGCGTGCGTAATTTTTAGTGAGCGTGCATAAACTTTTTTGAACGTGCATATTTTTCAACAAGCGTGCATAAATCAAGAAAAGCGTGCATATTGTATAAAATACTTCACCTAGGACGTTCGAAAATTCAATAAATCTTCGCAAAAAAGCCAGCCGCGGCGTAAACCGTGGCTGGCTCGATAGCTATTTCTTACACAACGCCAATCAAAATTGAAATTGCCAGCAACACAATGCTGAATGCCCACATAATAGGAAGCGAATAGCGGATGTGGCGGCCCATTTCAAGACCAGCCAAGCCAAGCGCCAACCAAAGGGCGGGGGAAAACGGGCTGACAAACGTCCCGATAATATTGCCGATGATCATGGCGTATGCAACAGAGATGGAGGACACGCCAGCTTCCGCAACTACCTGTTCAACAATTGGCAGGAGCGCGAAATAGTAAGCATCTGTACTAAGCAGCAAATCAAACGGTACTCCGAAAAAGCCGATGATGATATGCAGATAAGGAAGAACAAACGCTGGCAGAATTTTGACCAAGTCGTTGGCAATCGAGTCGAGCATCAACGTGCCGTTCAAAATGCCAAGAAAAGACCCGGCGGCCAAAATAATGGCGGCCATCAATAAAGCACTTGGTGCATGATCTTTGATGCGGTCCATCTGGTCTTTCATATTCGGATAATTCAATGGCAATGCAATGCTGACACCAATCATAAAGGCAAAGCCAGCCGGAATGACGCCCCATACGAGAACGCCGATAACTGCCAGTGCCAGAATCGTATTGGCCCAAAGCAATTTAGGGCGGCGCAATGATGCCGCTTTCAATGAAGCTTCGTCTTGAGCACCCTGAACAAGCGGCTGCGCATCTTCATAAATCTCTTCATTAAAATTACCGCGTTTGGCGATCAATCGTTTTTCGCGAATGGCCAATAAGATGGCCAGCCCAACCAGTAGGACGATGCCGATAACCTGGACTTTGATTAATGGGCGCCACAATTCGGTGACGTCCATCCCAAGAACTGCTGCGGTACGGCCAAGCGGGCCACCCCATGGCAGCATATTCATAATGCTGGCGGATGTTCCGACCAATAATAACAAGAGGTAAGGATTCATTTTCAAGCGTTTATACAAAGGCAATAACGCCGGAATCGTAATGAGGAAAGTAGAAGCTCCTGAACCGTCAAGCTGCGCAACGGCTGCAATCAATACCGTTCCGACTGCTACGGCGATAACGTTTCCGCGCGACACCGCAATCATTTTACTGATTAATGGATCGAACAATCCAACGTCCTGCATAATGCCAAAAAACAAGATGGCGAAGATAAACATAATCACGACGCTCATCACGGAGTCAATTCCGCTGTTGAAAAAGTCGCCAATTTCGGCAAAGCTGAACCCTGCCGCGAAAGCTGCAACAATCGGCACCAAAACGAGCGCGACAATCGGGGTGATTTTATTGCTGATGAGCAATGCGACAATGATGACAATGGTTAATAGTCCAATAATGCTTAACATAAGAGTTCCTCCCCAGAGTAGAAAGTTGATTGAAGGAAGAATTGTAAACGCATACATAAAATGCATCCATCGAAAATCCCTCTGCTTCTAAGTTATAGCTCTAAACTTAGCACAGAGGGATTTGAAAAATAAGATTATTCAATTAAGTGAACTAAAGAACTTTAAGGTAGTTTTGTTCATTTTGTCCACGGAATGTAGCGTCTTTCAGGACGGCCGATTTCACCATAGTTTAATTGCGCTTTTGCTTCGCCAATCGACACCAAGTGCTCCAAATAGCGGCGCGCAGTAGAACGGCTGACGCCAACTGCTTTGCCGGCTTCCATGGCATTGATGCCTTCTCGAGCTGAGCCTTGCAGTGTTTCGATAATGCCAATCAAGGTCAGCTGGTCAATGCCTTTAGGCAATTCGCCGTCCAGTGTTTCGCCAGAGGAAAGGGGAGAGTCAATGCCAATCAACCCGTCGATATCCGCTTGTTCCAACTCCTGCCGTGCAGAAAAGACGAGCTTTTGCTCACGGAACCGCAGCAATGCCTGTTCGAAGCGGGCAAAATCCACCGGTTTGACAAGATAATCAAAAACGCCGTGGCGCAATGCTTCTTCAATGGTTGCTGCTTCTTTGGCTGCGGACAGCATGACAATATCGACATGTGGAAAACTGCTACGGATTTCGCGCAGCAATTCAAGCCCTTTGCGGTCAGGAATAAAAACATCCAGCAAAATCAAATCCGGCACTCGATGGCTATTGGTAAGCAAAGCCATCGCTTCATCGCCTGTTTTTGCGACACCCTCTACATGAAAACCGTCTATTTGTTCCACCAGCTGGCGGTTGATCTCGGCGACCCGAAAATCATCTTCAATAATCAATACATGAAGCTCTTGTTTCATAAGATATTCTCCTTTTTGGGTAATGAAACGACAAAACAAGCGCCGCCCAGTTCACTTTCCTCTAGATGCAGTTCGCCGCCAGCTTGGACGATAAGCTGTCTTGTTGTGCTTAAGCCATAGCCGCGGTCTGCCCCTGTTTTCGACGTAAAGCCTCTTTCAAATAAATGCTGTTCGTGTCCAGCTGGAATTCCCGGTCCCGAATCGTCAATTTCAAACAACACATCGTCGCCGACATCGGTAAAGTAAAGTGTAATTTGCCGCTGATGTGCCGGATAACTTTTGACAGCATCAAGCGCGTTGTCAATCAAGTTTCCGATGGCCGCCAGCAAAGCACGGCTTTGCAAGTCCGACAATGGCGTTTCCAATCGGCTGTCCGGATCGATCATCAGCTGGACCTGCTGTTCGCTCGCCTGGTTGAGTTTGCCAATCAAAATGCCGCTGATCAATGGATCGGTCACTTTATCAATAACCTGCTGAATCCATTCCTGTTGAATATCATGTTCCATGCGAATAAAATCAAGCACTTCCTGTTTTTTATTCAAGTAAACCAGTCCCGAAATGGTGTATAGCTTGTTTGAAAACTCATGCGTCTGTGCACGCAGCGCGTTGGCATATTGCTTTACATGCGACAGCTCTTTTGTCAGCGTGTCGATTTCGGTTTTATTGCGGAACGTTGAAACGGCGCCAACCAATGTAGTTTCGTAAAAAATGGGTCCGGAGTTGACGTAGACGGCATGGCTGCCGTAAAGCTCTTCCTGATCAAAGCGGCTCTGGCGGCTTTCCAGAATGTCCGGCAAATCGGAGCTGGGAAGCACTTGCCGAATCGGCTGGCCGATCAATTGGCCAGTATCCTGTTCAGCACCAAACAGCAATTGCTGGGCCATATGGTTGAGCAGGGTAATCTTTCCGGCGTCGTCGACCGCGATAATGCCTTCGTGGGTCGACTGCAAGATTGTTTCTTTTTGAAACAGCAAACGCGAGATTTCTTCGGGTTCAAGGCCATGCAATTTCCGTTTAATATACGTGGCAATGGCGATAGCAACCAGGATTGCGACAACCGTGATAATCACCAGCATCAGCCACAGCTCATGATTATAATCTCCGATAAGCGTCTGGATATCAGTAGCGAGAAACCCGACCGACACGACGCCAATAACATCAGTTCCTGAATAAATCGGTACTTTCGCACGCAGCGAATTGCCGAGCGAGCCAGTAGCTTCAGAGACGTAAGAATCGCCAAACAGAAGTGCACGTTCATTGTCCTCACCGACCATCTTTTTGCCGATTTGTTCGGGATTTGGATGCGAATAGCGGATTTCCTCGGCATTGCCGACAACGATAAACTCGGCACTTGTAGACTGTTGAATCGGAGAAACGAGAGGCTGAATAATCGCCGCTGGATCCGCTGTTTCAAAGGCCTGCGCAATGTCCGGATTGAGCGCCACACTTTCCGCCACGCTCAGTGCTTGTTCACCAAGCTGTGCCTCCAGCGTCTCGGTAATGAAATAATCAAGAAAAATACCGATCACCAAAACAATTGCCAGGATCAGCAGTCCAATCAACGCGATCATCTTCATCTTTAAATTCATGACGTTCTTCGTTGGAATCGATCGTTTTTGGATATCAGCTTTGCGGAATTGAATCATGGGAGAGCTCCTTACTATCAATCTGCTTTTTGTAATAATACCATAAGCTGGGTGGTGGTTTCTGGGCTCGATCCATTTGCTTTTTGGGTTTTGAACTTGATCGTTTGGAAAATATGTACATAGGAATAAAGTCATCGGGAGATTTTAGCGCGCGGCAACGGTCGTCTGTCGTGCTTGTTTTGTGCAATCAGGATGGAGCGTCCGTAAACACAAAAAAGCTGAAGTGGTTGCTCCTCTTCGCAAACAAAAAGCCTCCCCAGTGCAAGAAGCATAGGGGAGGCGATCTTTATTCGGCGGATAACTCGCTTTCGGTTACCCATTTATGGTTGGTGACTTCTTCATCCGTATCAGTTGTTGTAAAGTCGACCATGTAGACAGTCGTTTCTTCAGCGGAATCGATGGTTGCCGTGGCACCTTCCATGCCTTCCATATGATCGGTAGCGATCACGGCTTCGTCACCAGCTGAAAGCGGCATGTCGCCGGCATCTTCCAGCTCTTCGTGAATGACCCATTTGTGGTTTTCAACCGGTTCACCGCCCGTAGTTGGCGTAAAGCTCAATGCATAAACAGTCGTGTCGTAGGCGCCAACAATGGTCGCTTCCGCGCCGTCCATACCCGGCATGTGATCTGCGCTCATGATGGCTTGGCTGCCAACTTCAAATGCTGGATTTTCAGCTTCGGCCAATCCTTCCGGCACTTCGCCAGAGCTCGAGTGATCCATGCCGCCATGGTTCATATCCTCATCCATATTTTCGTCCATCTCTTCACTCATCTCAACCTGATTGTCAGGATCAGCCGGATTCATTCCATCTTCTTCTGTATCTCTGCAGGCTGCTAATGTGATGGCGCTCAGCGCAGACATTGCCAACAGCAGAATTTTGTTTTTCGTCATGAGAATCCCTCTTTCGTTGCTATAGTTTCTATACTGTACCCAAAGAGTGTGCAATTGCTGTGCAGAATCTGCACAAAAAATCAAAACTTTTCTTGTACAATAAAACCTAATGGAACGACAGGAGGAAAAAACATGAACAGCAAATGGATAGTGGCTCCGTTGATGGCGGGCTTATTGATGGCAGGGTGCGGAGAAACGGCAGAACCGGAACCGCAAAACACAGAACCCGCAGCTGGCACAGAAACGGACGAAACGAATGAAACCAATGAAGAATTTGAAATAGCGTTCGATGGGCGCATGGACCATGTCCACGGAATGGGCTTTATCGAAAGTGAGGAAGGGCTTTATTTTGCCTCACATCACGGCCTGAAGATTAACCGCGACGGAGAATGGCTGGAAACAAGCGATCATTTGCATGACTACATGGGATTTAATGCAGTCGATGACGGATTCTACACATCTGGCCACCCGGGACCCGGCTCGATGATGCAAAATCCAATCGGCATCCAGCGCAGCATGGACGGCGGACGTTCGCTCGACCATCTGGGCTTTGAAGGCGAAACTGATTTTCACGGCATGGCGGCCGGCTACCGAAGCCACCACCTGTTTGTGATGAACCCGCAGGAAAATTCGCAAATGGGCCTCGGCTATTTCCGCAGTGAAGATGAAGGGGAGCAGTGGCAGCAAGTGGATGGCAGTGGACTGGAAGGCGAAGTTTCTTCTTTTGCCATGCATCCAAGCGATTCGCAATTGATTGCAGCAGCGACAACCGCAGGAATTTTCTTGTCGGAAGATGGGGGTGACAGCTTTACGCTGCTGACAGAGAATGAGATTTACGGAACAGCTGTGTTCTTCAGTGAAGATGCGCTGTACTATGCAACTTACGGCACGGAGGCAGAGCTTATCGAGTATACTTGGGAAAACGGTGAACAGCAGGCGCATGAATTGCCTGATCTGCCGGAAGACGTCATTCTGTACATCGCACAAAATCCGTCCAACACAGAACAATTGGCTATGTATACAGCGGCGGGCCATGCTTTCTTTTCAGAAGATGGCGGGGGCACGTGGAATCGAATCTTGTATGCAGGCCAAGTAGAGTAACAGCGGAGGTCCCTATGTTCAATAAATTATCCTTGAAAATCGGCTTGTTGTTTTTTGTTTTTATCTTAATTATTGAAGCGTTCCTGTTTTCAACGCTTTATTTCACCTTGGTTAATGAACGCGTCGATGAAGTGATGGAAAATTTATTGGCGCGGGGCGAAACGCACAGCGATGTGCTGGAAGACAGTTTCGAAGAGATGACCTTGGAACATGTCGGCATGATGGAATCAGCTTCTGATTTTATTGTCGTGATTACGGACGAGGCGGGTGAGATTCTGGTCAATTCCGATGCGTTGGAACCGGAAATGCTGGAAGTACTGGGCCACACTGATTTTGCAGCCGTGCCTATAGACGGAGAAATAATTGAAGAAAATTGGCAGGACCAGCGCTATATTGCGACCGACAGCCCGATTACGATTGACGGAGTGCATGAAGGCCACGTCTTTATGTTTGCGCCGACTGACAATATTGAAAGGATCGTTGACCACTTGAAAAATCAATTTCTTCTGGTCGGCATCATCACCGTTCTTTTGACCATTGTCACGATCCTGCTGCTGTCGCGGATTATCACCTTGCCGCTGATTCGCATGAAAGAAGCGACTGAACAATTGAGCCATGGCAACAACCAGGTCGATTTGACGAATGAACGAAATGACGAGCTGGGAGAATTGGCCAATGCCATCACCAAGCTGTCGACCGATCTTGACCGCCTGAAAAATGAGCGCAATGAGTTCCTGTCGAGCATTTCGCACGAATTGCGGACGCCGTTGACTTACATTAAAGGCTATGCCGATATTTTGGAGCGGCCGGAGACAACAGAGCGGGACCGTGAGGAATATATGGGCATTATTCGTGAAGAAGCGGCTCATTTAACGCTGTTGGTTGGGAATTTGTTTGACTTGGCGAAGCTGGACCGCAACCAATTCACGATCGAACGACGGGAAGTTTTCATCGCTGATTTGTTGGAGTCTGTCGCGGTTCTCGTTAGGCCGGCTTTTGAAGAAGAACAAATTGTACTGTCAATCAGCTGCAGCAAAGATGTGAAAATTTCCATCGATCCGGAGCGTATTCAGCAAGTGCTGCTGAACATTCTCGACAATGCCCGCAAGCATTCGTCAGCCGGCAATCGTGTAATGGTGGAATGCCAGGAGGAGTTGGAGGGCATTGCGATTCAAATTCGTGATGAAGGACAGGGGATTCCGGAAGAGGAACTGCCTTTCGTCTTTGACCGTTTATACCGCGTGGAGAAATCAAGGTCGCGCGAACGGGGCGGTTCTGGACTCGGATTGGCCATTGCCAAGGAAATCGTTGAGTCGCATGGTGGCAAGATCCACATTGACAGCCAATTTGGAAAAGGGACGACCGTCACCGTACGATTGAAAAGGGGTGGAAACCATTCATAAGGTTTTGTTGGTGGATGATGAAAAACGAATGCTGGACCTGGTGGCGCTGTATTTGCAGCCGCATGATTATGCCTGCACAAAAGCAGGCAGCGGCAGGCAAGCGTTGGATTTATTGAACAATGAAGAGTTTGATCTGGTACTGCTGGATATTATGATGCCCGATATGGACGGCTGGCAAGTATGCCGCGAAATCCGCAAATCTTCCAATGTACCCATCATCATGCTGACGGCGCGTGAGCAGCAAGAAGACATTGTCAAAGGTCTGCGCCTTGGTGCGGATGATTACATGACCAAGCCGTTCGGTGAAGAAGAGTTGCTGGCGCGAATGGAAGCCTTGCTGCGCCGCAGCCTTCCAGCAAAACGCATCGAAGTGCAGGGGCTGGTATGGGAAGAAGACCGTTTTGAGTTGAGCTATCACCACCAACCCATCCGTTTGACGCCAAAAGAATTTTCGATGCTCGGCCTCTTGATGAAGAATCCGAATAAAGTATTCGAGCGCGACCGGCTGTTGGAATTAGTGTGGGGGTTTGACTCGGAGACAGAAGGCCGTACTGTCGACTCACATGTCCGCAACATTCGCGAGAAGATCCGCCAAGCCGGCTTTCCCATCGACAAACATTTCCAGACCGTATGGGGCATCGGCTATAAATGGGTCCATTAGAAAACCGCTGCAGAAAAATCTGCAGCGGTTTTTTCGCCGTGTTTCTTTAGGCATTCTATTCTGAGTGGTGGAGAAAACTTCGGAGCGACCGCAAACTTTCCCTGAGCGACTGCATTGCTCGGAAGCCCAACCTCTAAATCAATCGTTCGCCCGACACGGACCGTGCCGCGTGGATGCCGCTCGTTGCGGCTCCAATTGTCCCACCGCCGGGGAAAACGTGATCGCCGCAGACGTAAAGGTTTGGCAAGCCGGAACGATGCGAAATGGAATTGAACAGGGCGGCGTCCAAAGTTTGAGGAAAGCCGCCAACCAGGCCATTGGTCCGCCCTGCATAATGATCCCAGGCTCTTGGCGCGCCGCTTTCCATGTGGACAATGGCGTCGCGGAACTCAGGGACGACCTTTTGGATGGCCTGGAGCATGCGCTCTGTTAAAACCTCCCGTGTGTTTTCGTACTTTTCCTGGTTGTCCCATTCCTGGAGGCGTGAATGTGTGGAGATCGTTACGGTTTGGAAGCCATCCGGTGCGCGCAAGTCGTCGCCTGCAACAGAAGAGGACATGAAAAAATGGCCGCCTTCTGAAAGGCCATCACCTGTTGAGATTTGACGGAATGGCGGCAGCGGTTCATGGAGTTTGCTCGAATCTACTGCTAAATACAGCGTCAGCGTCGTCCAAGTTTCCCCAGCAATCCCATCACGCAAAGAAACTTTCAGTTTTGTCACCAGCTCCGGCGCCAAAATTTTCGGTAATTGCTGGATCGGAACGTTCAGGATGACATCTGTCGCTTCATAGGTATTGCCGCGATGATCGGTGGCAATCCATAAATCGCCTTGCCGCTCCAGCTTTTCGAGGGTACGCCGCTTTTTCAGTACCCCGCCATTATCTTTCAAGCTGTCGCCCATCAATTCAGCAAAACGGTATAAACCGCCCGGCACGTAGTAGGCTCCTTCGTGGTAAATATCAAGTGCCACCGCAGCCAATAAATACGCCACGTCTTCACTGCCCGTTTGCATGCTGTCAATCAGCAGGCCGTCCAGCATATGGCGAAACTCTTTTAACTCGTGCAAGTCGTGTTTCTTCAACCGCTGTCCCAAGGTTTGGTTAAAGAATGGCAGGAGCTTGACGTGCTTGGGGCGTACGGATTTTGTCAGAAACGCCCACTCGGTTGCCGTGGCAGGGGGCAGGGAAGGAAGCGGGTCCATCAAGGTCCGTACGATGGAAGCGGTGCGGTGGATTTCTTTGTAGAAAGCACGGATCTTGTCGCTGTGGTCGGGGAAATGCGAGGCGATGCCGTCAACGTGGCGTGCGCGGTCTTTATGGAACACAAACGTTGTTTCCGGATGGACCATTTCCATTACCTGTTCGAGCGGTTCGATGGTCATTGGTGCGCCAAGAAAGCGAAAAACGCGGTCGTGAATGCCTCCAGGTTCAAGGCCCATGCCGAGTGTTGCGCCAGCCGGAAATAAATACTTATTGCGCTTGAATTTGCCAGCGCAGCCGCCGAGTTCCGAGGAAGCTTCCAGCAGCGTTACTGGCCATCCTGCTTTTGCGAGCAGTGAGCCCGCTGTCAATCCGCCGATTCCTGCGCCTATTACCAATACTGTTCGTGCCATCCGAATCCACTCCTTTGTTTCCATTATGGCGATAAAGCGGAAACCCTGCCAATACAAAAGCCCGGCTGCTTGGAAATTTCCAAGCAGCCGGGCTTTTAATAGACAAATTTAAGCAACGTTGCGGCAAGCTTCTGCACATTTTGCGCAGGCTTCTGCACATTTTTGGCAGTGTTCGTGATCGTGTTTTGAACATTCTGCAGCGCACGCCTCACAAATAGTCGCGCATGCTTGCGCCAGCTCGGCGACAAATGGCGAGTTGCGGGTAATTGCATGCTCGAGATACGCACAGATATCTGCGCACTCACGGTCAAGTCGAATGCAAGGCACCATCATTTTCACATCATCTTCCTGTAAACACGCATCAAAACAGTGGTTGCACGCTGCTGCGCAATCGTGCAAAGTTTTAATCAGTTCTGCATGTTGTTCATGTGCCATCAATAAAACCTCCAGTTTCAGATTTTGTGGTTCTTCTACTCCGTTTCCCCTCAGATTGTGAAATAAATGGGAATAAAGAAACTCGACAAAAACTGCACAGTTAGTTTTCCGGCGGGGCTTTCAATTGGCGCAGCTGCGCATCATATTCTTCTTTGCTGATCTCACCGCTAACGTAGCGCTGGCGCAATGCTTCCGAAGCTTTGTTAGGTGCGCCCGGTTCGGTGCGTGCTGCGTTGTTGCGAGCTTTGATCAATGTGAACCACAGGATGGTTCCGATTCCAGCCAGCAGAACGATAAAACCAACAGCTATGGTAATGCCAAGTGCCGGGTTGCCGGGTGTAAAAAATTCGCCCATTGGTTTCGACTTCCTCTCTTTGCTAAAATTTTTGTCGTTTTTTCAAACTCTTCATGCGGTTACGAAACTCTTCTTCGCTGATTTCACCTTTGGCATACTGTTCTTTCAGCAATTGCAATTGTTTATTCTTCGGAGGCAACATGTAGCGGGGGAGCCTCTGCTGACTGGCGTAAATCACTAAACCAATAAACGCAATGACTAGAAATATCAAAAACAGCAGCATCCACACGTACAATGGAATTACGGGATTCATCACGGCAGCTTCCACACACGCCACACTCCTTTTTGGAAGGGGTCCACGCATTTGTTATAGTTCTATTTTACACGTTTTGGCCACTGAATATTCGTCCAATGTACAATTAAAGCAAAAATTTATGAATGGAAAATTCTGATAGTTATGCTACGATATGTCTACAAACCAAAGGAGGCATTTTCATGTTCATACATAAGATTGACGAAGATTTATCACTCAAAATTCAGGAAATGCGCGACGCTGAACGAATTTTTGAACTGACCGATTCATCCAGAGAGTATTTGAAAGAGTGGTTGCCATGGCTGGATTTTACTACCGAATTAAAAGACACTCAAGACTTTATTAAATCCGGCAGCAGCAATTTTGTTGAAGGCAAAAGCCTTGGTGCAGTTATTCTCTACAAAGGAGAAATTGTTGGGATTGGCGGTTTCAATAATATCAACCATGCCAACAAAACAGCTTATATCGGCTACTGGCTTGGCCAGGAGTATCAGGGCAACGGCATCATGACTCGCGTTGCAAAAGCCTTGACCGACTATGCCTTGACTGATCTTCAGCTCAATAAAGTCGAAATCCGTGCAGCAGTCGAAAACCATAAAAGCCGCAGCATCCCGGAACGCCTCGGCTACACCGAAGAAGGCACCATCCGCCAAGCCGAATGGCTGTATGACCGATATGTCGATCACGTTGTTTACGGCATGCTGGCTTCTGAATGGAAGTAAGAAAAGCGTAAGCAGCCGTTTAGCCCCGACAAGCGCTGGAAAATAAGAAAAGCGTAAGCGCCCGTAAAAATAAAAAACTAAGCAAAGCAGCTCACACGCTGCTTTGCTTTTTTAAAAATGAGCGTAGAATACAAAGTAACAGCAGGCTTTTATTCGACTGGAGGGAATGCAAATGGACAACAGCATCTCCATCAACAAGCTCAGCAAAGTTTACAGCAAGACAACCGTGCTCCATGAAGTGGATCTGCAAGTTGCGAAAGGTGAGATTTTCGGATTGATTGGACCATCGGGTTCAGGGAAAACAACTTTGGTTAAAATGATTGTCGGAATCGATTCACCGAGCGGCGGCACGGTAGAAGTGCTTGGCAAACGTGTACCGAATTTAGAGCTGCTCCAAAACATAGGCTACATGGCGCAATCGGACGCGCTGTATCCGGAATTGACCGGCAAGGAAAATTTAAGCTTTTTCGCTTCGCTCTACAAAATGAAAAAAATGGTTCTGAAAGAACGGATCGCCTATGCTGCTGATCTGGTCCAGCTAACCGATGAGCTGGGCAAGAAAGTGTCAGCTTATTCAGGCGGCATGAAGCGTCGCTTGTCGCTGGCCATCGCGCTGGTCCATGATCCGAAAATCCTGATTCTCGATGAACCGACTGTCGGCATTGATCCGGAACTTCGGCTTTCGATCTGGAGCGAGTTGATGCTGTTAAAAAGGGAACAGGGCAAGACCATCATCGTCACGACCCATGTCATGGACGAAGCAGAAAAATGCGACCGCATCGCCATGGTGCGTGAAGGCGGAATCCTGGCAGCCGGAACTCCGGACGAATTAAAGCTGGCTTACGGTGCGGCTGATTTAGAAGGCGTCTTTTTGCAGGCAGGGAGGGATGCGCGATGAGAGTGTTGGCATTGATTAAACGCATCATGCTGCAGCTGCTTCGGGACAAACGGACAATGGCATTGCTGTTTTTCGCACCACTCATTGTTTTAACCTTGATGTATTTCTTTTTTAACGGTGACAATGAAAATCCGCAGCTCGGCGTTGTCGGAGGCAATGAACCGCTCGTTGCTGCGTTGGAAAATGCGTCGATTGATGTGGTTTCTTACGATGAGGCCGACAACCAAACCGTCATTGCTGATGAGTTGGATGGTTTATTGGAAGTAAATGAAGGCGGTTTCCAACTTACTCTGGAAAACAATGATCCGAGCACATCCCGAGCGTTATTGATGCAAATTACGCAGGCAGCAGCCATGCAAGGGGGAGCCGGTGCGCCCGCGAGCATCGATGCAGAATACATTTATGGAGATGCGGAAACGGAATTTTTTGATGTTCTCGGTCCGATCCTGGTTGGCTTTTTCGTCTTCTTTTTCGTCTTTTTGATTTCTGGAATTGGGTTATTGAAAGAGCGGGTATCGGGAACGCTGGAGCGGTTGCTGGCAACACCGATCCGGCGCTGGGAAATCGTATTGGCTTATTTGACTGGCTTTGGGATTTTTGCCATCATCCAGACGACCATCGTCGTGTTCTACTCGATTCAAGTATTGGACATGGTGATGGTCGGGCAAGTTTGGCACGTCATTATCGTCAACCTGATGCTGGCTTTGGTGGCCCTGTCGCTCGGCATTTTGCTGTCGACATTCGCATCTTCTGAATTTCAAATGGTGCAGTTTATCCCCATCATCGTCGTTCCACAAATCTTTTTTGCCGGCATCATTCCGCTTGAAGGCATGGCCGACTGGCTTCAAAATGTCAGCCGCATCATGCCGCTGTATTACGCAGCCGATGCCTTGAAAGCCATCATGTACAGGGGCGAAGGGTTATCGGATGTTTCTGGCAATCTGCTGGCGCTTGCTGCGTTTGCGGCGGTTTTCATCTTCTTGAATATCATTGCCTTGAAACGCAACCGAAAATTATAAAATCAAAAATCACTCTTACTACCTACCTCTAAGGCGCGACATTTGATAATATTAACGTGCAAGGAAATTTTAGCTATTCACAGCACCTAAAGGAGAGAATAATAGAATGAAATACTTTTTAATTGGAGTCCTCATCGCCTTAGCAGGTGTGTTGGTTGCTTATTTGACGAACGACTGGTCACTGGTTTTCGTGATTAGCGGCTTTGCTGCCGGCATCGCGTTGATTTGGGGCGTATTGGCACTGGGGACAGGCAAGAACAAGTCGACGAGAACGACAAGTTCAGAAAAACGCCGTGAAAAACAACAGCGCGTTGCAAAAATGAAAAATGCAGTATTGGTCGCTGTGCCAAACATTACCGCAGTAATTGTAAACTTGACGATGATTTCATAAAGCGGATGGGGTGAAGAATTGTTAGGGTACTACAGCAGTTTGTCATCAGAAGTATACGATCTCGATAAACCGATCGGCAGTTCATTTGGGGACATTGAATACTACCTGGAGCGCTTGGCTTCGTGCAAAGGACGCATTTTGGAGCCAGCGACGGGAACGGGGCGTTTGCTCGTGCCGTTGCTGGAAAAAGGATTTGAAGTCGACGGCTTTGACATGTCTGATGAAATGCTCAAAGTTTGTCGAGCCAACTGCAAAGAGCGGGGACTGGCACCCAAATTGTTTAACGCCAAAATGGAATCGTTCTCGATCGAGAAAAAATACGAAGCGATCGTTATCCCGACAGGAACTTTTCTTTTGCTCCATGAACGCGAAAAATCCCTTCAGGCTTTGCAAAATTTCCATCGTCACCTGGAGACTGGCGGCCGATTGATTGTTGATTTGCATGTGCCAGCTAACATTGAGCTCGAAAAAACGTCGACGCGGACGTGGCAAGCCATCAATGGCGACACATTGACCGTCGAAAGCAAAAAAGTTGAAGTGGACTGGATCCGGCAATATTTTGTTTCACAGGGCCGCTATGAGCGCTGGCGCGAAGGGCAGCTGCTTGAGACCGAACTCGAGCGCTACCCAATGCGCTGGTACGGCGTCGAGGAATTCAAGACTATCCTTGAAAAGATTGGTTTCAGCAAGATCAGCATTTCAACAGGCTATCAATTTGGCGAGTACCCCAAAAATGCAGACGCCATCATTACTTTTGAAGCAGTGAAATAGAAAAACGAGGCCAATTGCGCCTCGTTTTTTTTGCTTAAGACAGCTCTCTTTTTAACTATGCAGTCTTTCCTTATTTTCTATTCAATTCCACGGCATCCCAAATCAGCAGCTTCAGTTCGTCGGTCCGGATTTCATCGGTCCGGTTCAGTCGCACATGACGCATTTTTTTGCCGTCGCCTTCCAGCAAGTTGGACTCATCGCGAAGCTCTGTGCCGCGGTAAAAGCCGAAATTCACGTGGCCTTTGGCAGTTTGCATATAGCATACGAGCCCTTCCTTAGCATAGCTTGGATTGGCCCATTTAAAGCCCTCGTCCATTTCCGGGTATGCCTCAAACACCAGCGTACGCAGCTCTTTGACAATATCTTGTGTCGGATTTTCCAAACCTTCGATGAATTTATCTACTTGCGGATCTTTGACCGGATGCATAAATAGACTCCCCTTAATTTGTTTTTGTGATACTAGTAAAACGTGCATCTTACTCGGTTAAGTTGAATTAATAATGTTTTTTTGACTAGGAAACTGGATAAAAGATTCCTCTGTTCTGCCCCATCATAACGCAGTTGAAGCGAAAAACAAAACGTTCTATGACATATTGACGGAATATTGCAAACTGGCTAAGCTGATTAGTAAGGAAAATTGAAAAACATTGCAGCAGCTTTTTTTAGGAGGAACGCTATGCTTATCATCAACGAACAGCAGATTCAGCAAACATACCATATAGACGACGCTATCCGTGACGTCACTGAAATGCTGCGGGCCAAGCAACAAGGACACATTAACAATCCACATCGCACCGTTCTAGATTTTCCGGAACGAAAGGCCTCGGCACTTTACATGCCAAGTGCCGACATGGCAAATGAAATCTCAGGCGTCAAAGTTGTCACCATCTTTCCGGAAAATCCGGCAAAGGGCAAGCCGACTACGCAAGGCGTCATCTTATTATCCGATGGCGACAATGGAGAGCATGTCGCGATGATGGCGGCTTCCTATTTAACCCGCTTGCGCACCGGTGCGCTCAGCGCCATCGCTACCGATCTGCTGGCGCGCAAGAAAAGCCGCGTACTGACTGTCATCGGCACCGGCGCAATGGCATTTGAGCAAGTGCTAGGGGTACTGGCAGTGCGGCCGATTGAACGGATCATCCTGGTCAACCGGACACCGGAAAAAGCAGAGCGCTTTGGCAAAAGCCTCATGGCATTCGGCATCGAAACTCCCTATACTGTTGAAACTATCGTCTCATCAGCGGTACAGCAGACCGATATCATTTGCTGTGCGACGCGATCGAATGAGCCAGTCTTTAATGGAGAAGATTTAAATCCAGGGACGCATATTAACGGTGTCGGCTCCTATTTGCCAAGCATGCGTGAAATGGATGAAACGACCATACTGCGCGCCGACAAAATTGTAGCAGATGACATTGTGGGCGTTAAAGGCGAAGCGGGCGAACTGATTCATAGCGCAGAAAGCGGAGACTGGTCGTTCGATCAGCTGCATGCCGAACTTGGACAACTTGTTGCCGGAGACAAAGCCGGCCGTGAAGCAGAATCCGAAATTACGTTCTTTAAATGCGTGGGCGCTGCCTATTTTGACTTAGCCGTTGCCAAAGGTGTCTATAGGAAAGTAGCGGCTAGCGGGGAAGGGATGCAAGTGGAATTGTAAATATAGCTGAAAGCCTCCACTTGTGGGAGGCTGTTGATTTGGCTGAGCGATGAGGTTTTACCAATCCGTTATTCAAGGGTATTTGTAAAATGAATTTACAAATACCCTTGAATAAATATACAAACTTAATATAAAAAATCACGTTGTACTTGGGTGTTTTTGTATAATAATAGAGGGGAGTGAAAGAAATGAAGCTAATTAGAGGGAATGTCAAAGGCTACAAGGAGTTAACCATTCCATACACCTTTATTCAAAATGATGAAAAACCAAAAATACTAGCAATATTTCTTCCTGGCGCTGGCTACAATGCAACAGCTCCATTGTTTCATTTCGCAGAAGAAGTTTATTTAACTAGAGGATACGATGTATTGCGGGTGGACTATCGCTATATAGACGAAGAATATGATGAATTTACAGGTGCAGAATTGAACAAAGCGGTAAAAGTAGATGTAACGGCTGTTTTGGACCAGTTTTTTTCAAATCACGCGTATGATGAATACTACATAGTTGGGAAATCACTTGGAACCATTGCAATGAGCTTGGAAGTAGAGAAACCAAGATTTAAAAACGCTAAAGTAATTTGGCTGACACCATTGATTGATCAACTAAAAGTTTTGGAAACCATGGTGAGCACCCCTCATCCAGCTTTATGTTTTGTCGGCGATCGGGATCGTTACTACTCCGAAGAGAACTACAGTAAACTAGCAGCTAATCCGAATCTGACAGCAAACTTGTATCCCGGATTGAATCACAGTTTGGAGTATGGAGACAATCCTGTGGAATCGATTGGAAAGTTGCAAAACATTATTGCAGACATTGCAAAGTTTTAACTTTGTAAGTTAAAAAAGTAGCTTAAAAATTCGTTGTGCTGCGTGAGTATTAGCATGGCAGTTTGCTTATTGGTACAGAGATCCTTTAAACATAAAAATTGGACAGCTCATATTGAGAGTTTTAGTGCCGCCATATCCTAAGCGATAGAAGAGTATTTGTATTGTAATCCATACATAAAAAAACAACACGCCAAAGCGCATTGCTGATTATTCTTTGATATGCCCAATCGCTTTTGCGGGATTGCCACCGACGATGGTGTTGGCGGGTACGTCTTTGGTGACAACGGCGCCGGAAGCAACGATGGCATTGTCGCCAATTGTGACGCCGGGGTTGATAACCGCACGGCCGCCAATCCAGACGTTGTGGCCGATTGTGACCGGCTTGCCAAACTCTTTGCCGGAATTCCGCGCAGCTGGTTCAAGTGGATGAGTAGCGGTATAAATATGGACGCCTGGTGCAATCATGCAATTGTCGCCGATGCGGATTTCGCATACATCCAGAAATACGCAGTCGAAATTGGCGTAGAAGTTTTCGCCAACGTGCATATTGAACCCATAATCGCAGCGGATCGTCGGTTCGGCATGGAGGATTTCACCAGTCGAACCGAATAATTTCTTCAACAGATCGGTGCGATCCTGGCCATCCATTTCCGTCGTTTCATTAAAAAGGCGGCTAAGGCGGCGTGCATTCATACGGTTTTGGCGAAGCTCAGAATCCTGCGGATCGTACATTTCACCAGCGATCATCTTCTCTTTTTCGGTTTTCATTTGTCAGCCTCCCTGCAAAATACTAGTAAATTGATTGTATCACAGCCGATTTGAAAAATACTTAGTAAGTTTATGGAATATTCTTTATAATAGAGAGAGACGGGAGTGAATGTGATGAAAACAATAAACAGCAAAGTCACCGGCTACAAAGGAATCGAAGTTCCTTACACAGTTGTGCTGACAGAAGATTACACAAAAAAACTGGCCATTTTTCTGCCAGGGGCAGGGTACACAACCAAAAGTCCACTTTTTCATTTCGCTGAAGAAATTTTCTTGAACCAAAACTATGAGGTGCTAAGGATTAATTATCAATACACGGACAAAGCCTATGATGGATTCACCATGGGCGAACTGGATGAAGCGATTCTCCATGACGTGCGTTTAGTTATCAGCGATGTGCTGAAAGGAAGCAGCTATCAGGAGTTTTACCTGGTCGGCAAATCACTGGGGACGATTGCGATGGGCGCCGAAATGAAGCGTCCGGAGTTCAGCGAAGCAAAAGCCGTATGGGTAACGCCCCTATTAAACCGGGAAGAAGTCCTCAACACCATGGTCAACAGTAAGAATCGAGCATTATGTTATATGGGCGATAAAGACCGCTACTACTCGTCAGGAGCATTTGAATTGCTGAAAACAAATCCGAATTTGGAGGCAATCTTATTGCCGGATATTAATCACCGTCTGGATTGCGAAACCGATGCACTCAAATCCATCGATGCCTTAAAGCAAATCATCGCAGGAATCAAAAACTTTTAAACAAAAACTGCCAGCGCAAAATTGCGAGGCAGTTTTTTGTTGAATTCAGCTGCTTAAATTAAAAAGCTGCCGGAAGGGGACCGGCAGCTTGAAAACCCATATGAAAAGAATACAGCTGACTTAGCGAATGCGCAGCTCGGACTCGCTGTCGAAGAAATGTGCTTTGTTCATATCGAACGCCATGTCGATGGTTGTGCCTGCTTCAACATTAAAACGTGAATCGACGCGCGCAACGAAATCCTGTTCGTTGACTTGAGAGTAAAGGACGATTTCAGAACCCATCAATTCCGCAACTTCGATGTATGCTTTAATTTTGGTATGTGGCGAATGCTCAAGGAATAGCGGCTCATCGTGAATATCCTCAGGACGGATGCCAAGGACAAGATCTCTTGTTTCATAACCTTGTTCTTTAAGCATCTTCAACTTGCCTTCAGGAATGCGAATATTGTTGTCGCCCATAACAAAATGTTCCCCTACTAATTTTCCACGTAGGAAGTTCATGGATGGCGATCCAATAAATCCGCCTACAAACATGTTTTCCGGTAAATCATATACTTCTTTTGGTGTACCCACTTGTTGGATGAACCCATCCTTCATAACAACTAAGCGTGTTGCCATGGTCATCGCTTCTGTCTGGTCATGTGTAACGTAGACCGTCGTTGTCTGCAAGCGGCGGTGCAATTTCTGGATTTCTGCACGCATTTGCACACGCAATTTAGCATCCAAGTTTGATAAAGGCTCATCCATTAAGAAAACTTTTGCATCGCGGACGATGGCACGGCCTAGAGCAACACGCTGCCGCTGACCACCTGATAGCGCTTTCGGTTTCCGGTTTAAATAATCGTCCAAGCCAAGGATTTTTGACGCATTATCCACGCGGGCTTTAATTTCGTCTTTTTTCATTTTGCGCAGTTTTAAACTGAACGCCATGTTTTCATAAACCGTCATGTGCGGGTACAGTGCATAGTTTTGGAACACCATTGCGATGTCGCGGTCTTTTGGTGAAACGTCGTTGACTCTTCTGTCCCCTATATATAAATCGCCATCTGTAATATCTTCCAGTCCAGCGATCATGCGAAGCGTAGTTGATTTCCCGCAGCCTGAAGGGCCAACGAGCACTAAAAATTCTTTGTCGCGAATTTCAAGGTTGAAGTCTTGTACAGACACCACACCTTTTTCATATTCTTTTTTAATATTTACTAATGATAAGCCAGTCATTTGCTTTCCCCCAATAATATAATGTCATTGGAACCATCATAACTGACTGATGAACTTAAGAGAATGTCAAAACTGCCTAAAAATGAAAGCGCTTTTTTGTGCACATTTACTTTTCGATTAAAATCGCCAAGTAAACAGCCATCGCATGATCAAACTTCCTGACATCGATGCCGGTATTTTCATGAAACCGGTCAAGGCGGTATTGCAGGCTGTTGCGGTGCATATGCAAAGCCTTCGACGTTTCAGAAATATTTAAATTATTGCGGACAAAAACCTGGAGCATCTTAACCGTTTCGTCGTCGTCCTGATAAGCCTGCAGGATAGACTGTTTGATGTCACTTAGCAAAGGCTTTTCAACCTGATCGATTAGCAAATAAGGAACAGCGTCTGTATAGCTGGCCACTGTTTTATTAGAATAAAAGACCATTGTTTTTGCAGCCTCAATCACAGACAGGTAATGTGCAGCGGCATCAGTCAGGCTGCTTCGGAAAGGGCCGACAAAAAATCGGATTTTGACATACAAGTCGCTCATCAAAATATCAATGATTTCCTCGTAAGAGATAGCTCCATCTTCTTTTGCCAAATGCTCAATCAAGATGCCTTCGTGGTCATTTTCCCATAGGATCGAAACTTGTTGGGCCGAAAAATCATTTACGGCATGTTTAAAAGCAACTGGGCTAATTTGTTTTTCCTGGATTGAAAAATGGACAAAGCGGTATAAAGCGTCCAATGGAAATTCGAGCGACTCTTCTGGTGCCGTTGAATTTATGATCGCCATCCATCTTTTTTCTTCAACGGTGTGAACCGGAAACTTAGGGTTGTAGGGTGTGAGAAAAGCCGCCAATAGCGACAGGTCTTTTTGGGCCAGTTCTGTTTCATGAATGCCGATAATGACGCCATCAGCTGCAGAAAACCATTTGTAATCCGGATCGGCGGCAGAGGCACCTTGCGTATACACTTGGAGCGAAGGATAAATTTTACTCAATTGGCTAATCATCGAATACCTCTTTTCAACTAAATTTTCATAAGAACAGCCTACTATAAAGTAGGAAGTGCAGGTCTAATTGTTGGTGTAGTTTATTTATTATACAGCAAAGTATTGTACAGACAGGGACAAATGTTCCCATTCCGTGTATACTTAATCTAGAAAAACCGTGAACGGAATTACTAATTTGTTAAAGGGATGATGAATTGAACAAAAAAATGCTTAAAATTTTTGATGAACAGCGCGATGCCCATGTGCTGTATTCGTACGAAGAAACCCAAAAATACATCAATAATGTTGTTACTTATGCCAAACATGGTGTGGAATCAGGAGATTACGTGATTCTCATTGAAAATCCACGTCTGTCTCCAAAAATCAAAGCAGAGCTGGAGGTTCAGCTGACAGAAATGCAAATGGAATTTATCCATTTTGTGAAAAGCTTTGATTTTTACTATTCAAGCGGCAGTTACCATCCTCCTGCAATTCAAGCCTATTTTGAAAAAACGGTTGAGCCATATTTAGAAAAACAAGCGACTTTCCGATCTTGGGCGCATGTGGAATGGGCAACAACGACAGATCCAATTCATCTGATAGAAGATTTTGAAAAGATTATTGATGTGGCAGTGAAGGAACTGCAATTTCCATTGATCTGTGCCTATGCCAATAGAGCATTGCCGGCTCCTATTAAAAAGATGTTGTTGGAAACCCACCCTTATGTTTTGGTTGAAGACGATGTTGTTGTCTCAACCCAATATATTGCCGTAAAATTTTAAGTTAATAGCTATTTACGCATCGAGAAATCGCTGCGTGTTCAATTACTGCCGGGAAATCACGGTGGTTTTTTTTATGAAATTTTTTAAACAACCACCGAAATTGAAATTATTAAAAAATATATTTGGGGTAATTAGTTGGCAACTCAGTAAATTCATGTATGATGTTAGAATAATATTCACTAAAAGGAAAAGAGGGGGATTTATGGACGAATGGTGGAAAAAGTCGAGCGTATACCAAATTTATCCACGAAGTTTTATGGATTCAGACGGTGATGGCATCGGTGACATTCGCGGCATTATTCAAAAGCTTAATTACGTGCACGATCTAGGTGTGGACATCCTCTGGCTGTCACCGGTCTACGATTCGCCAAATGATGATAACGGCTACGACATCCGTGATTACTATCAAATCATGAAAGAATTTGGCACAATGGCTGATTTTGACGAGCTGTTGTCAGAAGTCCATGCTCGCGGCATGAAACTCGTTATGGACCTTGTAGTCAACCATACATCTGATGAGCATGAGTGGTTCCGGAACCATCCGGAATTTTACATATGGCGCGATGAACCGACGAACTGGCGTTCATTTTTCAGCGGATCTGTTTGGGAATACCAAAAAGAACGCGGCCAATATTACTTGCATTTGTTTTCTAAAAAACAACCAGATTTAAATTGGGACAATCCAGACTTGCGAAAGACAGTTTATGAAATGATGCGCTGGTGGCTTGATAAAGGGGTAGATGGTTTCCGGATGGATGTCATCAATATGATTTCAAAAGTCCAGAATATGCACGATGCACCTGGCGGCGATGGCAGCCATCAGTTTCTAAACGGACCCAATGTTCATGCATACTTGAAAGAAATGAATCAACAAGTGCTGTCGAAATACAATATTGTTACAGTCGGAGAGGCGCCGGGCACAACGCCTAAAGAAGCGCGTGACTATACCGCTGCAAAAAATCAGGAATTGAATATGATTTTCACGTTTGAGCATATGGGGCTTGATCAGGCATCAGGCGAAAAATGGGATTTGAAAGCGTTATCTCTGATTGACCTGAAAGAAAATATGGAAAAATGGCAGCACGGCCTCCACGCCGAAGGCTGGAACAGCTTGTATTGGAATAACCACGACCAGCCGCGCATCGTATCTCGTTTTGGCGAAGACACCAAATGGCGTGTTGAATCAGCGAAGATGCTTGCTGCGTGTTTGCATTTTATGCAAGGAACGCCTTACATCTACCAGGGTGAAGAACTTGGAATGACCAATGTGCAGTTTGAATCGATCGACGATTACAAAGACATCGAAACCTTGAATATGTATAAAGAAAAACGCGAAGCCGGTGTTTCACACCAGAACATCATGCAGAAAATTCATGTGAAAAGCCGGGACAATGCACGAACGCCGATGCATTGGTCTGCAGAATCCAATGGTGGCTTTACAACTGGAACACCATGGCTGAAAGTCAATCCGAATTACACGGAAATCAATGCTTTGCAGCATACGGATCCGGATTCGGTTTACCAGTATTACAAAAAACTTATCGGTTTGCGCAAAGAAATGGACATCATTACACACGGAAATTTTAAACTGCTGTACCGTGAAGACATTGACATCTTCGCCTACACTCGTACATGGAATGATGAAAAACTGACCATTTACTGCAACTTTTCGTCAAATGTAAGATCGGCTGCTCGGCCCGCAGGTGAAGTTTTGATTGGCAATTACGCGGAAGAGAACATAGACAGTGAAGTTTTGCTGCGGCCATACGAAGCAATTGTTTTTTACCAGCAATAAAAAATACGAATACCACTAGGAGGAGCTATGGCAAAAGTATTAGGAGTCGACATTGGGGGCACCAAGGTCCGAATGGGCGTGATTAACGAACATGGCCAAATTTTATACGAAGAACAAATTCCAACCCAAATTCCGCTGTATCCTTATCTGGAAGAGAATATCCTGCGCGTTCTGGCTGTGCAGCCGGAAGTCAGCGCAATTGGCGTTGGCACGCACGGTTTTGTTGATCCAAAGCAAGGAAAAGTTATTTATGCGGCGGAAACTTTGCCAGGCTGGACCAATACACCTGTGAAGGAATGGTTAGAGAAAGCGACCGGGAAACGCGTTGAAGTAGAAAACGACGCAAACGCTGTGGCGCTGGCAGAAGCAAAGTTCGGCGCTGCAAAAGGGCTTGATCGCGTCGTTGTATTAACGCTCGGTACCGGCCTTGGTGGGGGAGTGCTGTGGGACGGCAAATTGTTAAGTGGCGGCCCTCATGGAGGAGCTGCAGAACTGGGGCATATGATCCTTTACCCAAACGGCGTCAAATGCGCATGTGGAAGGTTGGGCTGCAGTGAAATGTATGTGTCCGGAACAGCGCTGCGCCGGCGTATTCGTGAAGCAGGTCTTGCCATCACACCGCCTGAACTTTTTGAAAATGCCCGGACAGATCCAAAAGCGAAGCAAGTGGTGGAAGAGTTTACGGAAGATCTGGCTCTTGTCATCAGCAGTCTTCAAGCAGCATTCGATATGGATATGGTCATCATCGGCGGCGGGGTTTCAGAAGCAGCCGACCGGTGGATGGGGTCGCTCCAACAGCATCTTGAACCGATGTTGTTAAATCCCTTAGCAGTGGAAGTGGCACGTTTTGAAAATGATGCCGGTATTTTAGGTGCAGCTTTGCTGGTGCTGGAACATTAAAATTCAAGGCAGGAGCGGCAAGGCAGCTGCTCCTGTTTTTCTAGTTTGATAGAAATTTTAAGGAAGATAAAAAAACTAAATTAATTTTTAAATTCCATCTTGTGCAAACGTTTTCACGATGGTATGATACTAATAATTAATTGTTGGAAGCGTTATCAATTTCGTTTCCGCTTTTTATTTCTAGGTTTGTGCAAACGATTTCACAAAAATCTAAAGGGGGATTTTGGGATGAAGGAATTGAAGGTTAGCAAAGGGCTTGTGGCGTCATTGATGTTGTCAGCGGCAGTTTTAGCAGGATGCAATAGCGATGGAGAAGAAAATGCTTCAGGATCTGACGGGGAACAGACAACGGTTGATATTTTCCAATTTAAAGTGGAGTTTAAAGACCAGTTTGAAGATGTTGTTGCACTTTATGAAGAAGAAAATCCAGACGTCAACATTGAAATCACGACTGTTGGCGGCGGGGAAGATTATGGCGCTGCCCTTCGTTCACGCTTTGCTTCCGGCAATGAGCCGGCAATTTTTAACATCGGTGGACCGCAGGATGTTGCAGACTGGAAAGATAACTTATCAGACCTTGCAGATACAGAAGCGGCTGGTTCTGCACTTGAAGGGACACTTGATGGCGTGACCGTCGAATCTGAAGTGCTTGGTCTTCCATATAACCAAGAAGGGTACGGATTTATCTATAATACCCGTTTGTTCGAAGAAGCTGGAATTGATCCTGCATCCATCACTGACTTTGCAGCACTTGAAGAAGCTGTGAAGACGCTGGATTCACAAAAAGAAGAGCTTGGCCTTGAATCGGTCTTTGCTTTCCCAGGAAAAGAAACATGGGTGACCGGCCTTCATTTGTCAAACACATTCTTAGCACCTGAATTTGATAACAATGTATTAACAGCATTTGATGCGAAGGCAGTTGATTTCAAATACGCTGACGGCTTTAAGAAAATTGTTGACTTGCAAAACGAATATTCGAAACAGCCGACAGTAAGCCTAGACTACTCTCAACAAGTAGAAGAGTTATTCTCCCTGGAACGCGTTGCAATTATCCAGCAAGGAAACTGGGCTTACGGTTCTATTGCCGGCATTGACCCAGAACTGGCAGACAGTGGCGTTGGCATGATGCCAATCCCGGTTGAAGGATTGGATAACGCTGGTCTACCGGTTGGCGTACCAATGTATTGGGGCGTGAACAAAAAAGCTGACGAAAAAGTCATTGAAGAATCAAAAGCATTTTTGGACTGGCTCTACACTTCTGATGCAGGAAAAACAGCTGTAGTAGAAGACTTTAAATTTATCCCGGCATATGAGGGCTATGACACTTCTAAAATTACAGATCCAATGTCGAAAGCAATCTATGACGCATCCGAGTCAGGCAACACAATTGGCTGGGTCTTCATGGGCTATCCGACTGGCTGGGGAGAAGACGAACTTGGGGCTAATATTCAGAAATACTTAAGCGACGAAGCCAGCTGGGACGAAGTTATCGATTCAGCTAAAAAAGCTTGGGAATCAGAGCGAGCTGAATAAAAAAATCCAATCAATCTTCATCATTTGAGTGTTAAACAAAGTAGCCTCTGTGCTACTTTGTTTTATTACCAGGGCGAACGCGCTGTGGTTTAAGGAAGGAAAGGTGCCTCTATGCGTACAAAAGATTTATCCTACTGGTTGTTTCTGGCCCCGGTTTTGCTGGCGCTTACGCTGGTTGTCATTGTTCCAATGCTTCTTGGAGTTTATTATTCATTTACGACTTGGAACGGAATTAATACGGGCGAATTTGTCGGGTTCCAAAATTACATTAACTTGTTCCAGGACGAACGGTTCTTGGATTCGCTTTGGTTCACTACGAAATTCTCGATTGTGTCGGTGATCCTCATCAACATCATCGGATTGTCGCTGGCGTTGCTTGTTACAGGGCGCGTACGTTCAAGCAAATTGCTGCGCACGACGTTCTTTATGCCAAACTTGATTGGCGGATTGATTCTCGGGTTTATCTGGCAGTTTATTTTTATCAAAGTTTTTGCGAGCATTGGCGAAATTATCGGAATGGAAAGTTTGCAAGGGTGGCTGTCCACGACAGACACGGGATTTTGGGGATTGGTCATTTTGATGAGTTGGCAGATGGCAGGCTACATAATGGTCATCTATATCGCTTATTTGGAAGGAATGCCGAAAGAGCTGTTGGAGGCTTCCGAAATCGATGGCGCATCCACATTCCAGCGCTTTCGCTACATTGTATTTCCGCTTGTGGCTCCGGCATTTACAGTCAGCATGTTCCTGACCTTGTCGAACTCGTTTAAGTTGTATGACCAAAACTTGTCGCTGACAGGCGGAGGGCCATTCAATTCAACTGAAATGGTGGCAATGGAAATTTTTAAGACAGCATTCACGCAAAATGACTTTGCCTATGCACAAGCGAAGGCCGTTATTTTCTTTGTCATTGTTGCCATCATTGCCCTTGTGCAAGTGTATTTTAACAAACGCAAGGAGGTTGAAATGTAATGAAAAAAAAGTGGGATATTAAATTGGAAGTTCTCGGAGTGCTGCTGGCGTTATTGTGGCTGGTTCCGTTTTACTTGATGTTCGTTAATTCCTTCAAGTCCAAAAAAGAAATTTTTATGGACACGATTAGCCTTCCAGAAGCATGGAGTTTTGATAACTACATCACCGCTTTTGAGGAACTTGATTTCATGCGCACGCTTTTCAACTCGCTTTTGATTACCATTGTCAGTGTGGTTTTGATCATTTTCTTTTCGGCCATGGCAGCGTATGCGTTATCACGAGCTAAAAGCAAGCTCAGTACGGTGCTGTTTTTCACGTTTGTCGCAGCGATGCTGATTCCGTTCCAGTCGGTTATGATTCCGCTGGTAACCGTATTCGGTCAGTTTGAAATGCTGAATCGAGGCGGATTAATTTTTATGTATCTCGGATTTGGCGCAAGCCTGTCGATTTTCCTGTATCATGGTGCTTTGAATAACATCCCGCGTTCGCTTGATGAAGCAGCGACAATTGATGGAGCAAACCGCTGGCAAGTATTTTGGCATATCATCTTTCCAGTGTTGAAGCCGATTACGGTGACAGTGGCAATCTTAAACATCATTTGGATATGGAATGATTACTTATTGCCATCTCTCGTCATCAATACACCAGGCAGCGAAACCATTCCGTTGAAGATGTTCTTCTTCTTTGGCGAATACACAAAACAATGGCATTTGGCGCTTGCAGGATTGACGCTTGCCATTGTTCCAGTCATCGTTTTCTATTTCTTCGCACAGCGTGAAATTATTAAAGGGGTATCAGATGGAGCAGTAAAATAAGGAGGCGGTAAAGATGGCAGTCACGATCAAAGACGTTGCGAAACAGGCTGGCGTGTCTCCAGCTACTGTGTCCAGGGTCATAGCCGACAATCCGCGGATCAGCAGCAAGACAAAAGTGAAAGTGCGGGAAGTAATGGAAGGGCTGGGCTATTTTCCGAACTTCCAAGCCCGCAACCTGGTCGCGAAAAAGAGCCAGACACTCGGTGTCATTATGGAAAATTCAGCGACTTTGGCATTTCAAAATCCCTTTTTCCCGGAAGTGCTGAGAGGGATTTCCACTCGGGCGCATGGCAGCCAGTATGGCTTGTATTTGTCCACAGGTGCTACGCAAGAAGAAATTTATCGGGAAGTTGTTGAAATGGTGCAAGGCAGGCGGGTGGATGGCATTGTTCTATTGTATTCAAAAATAGGCGACCCAGTCATGAAATATTTGGCTGAAAGCGGCTTGCCCTATTCAGTAGTTGGCCGTCCCTTCACAGATCCATGTTCGGTATCGTATGTCGACAACGACAACATCAATAACGCCAAAGGGACGGTGGAATACTTGGTCGGGCTCGGCCACAGGAACATCGCGTTTGTCGGCGGAGCGGCAGATTTCGTCGTTTCGCTTGACCGGCTGGAAGGCTATAAGCAAGCCCTTGTTCAACACGGCATTCCATTTGACGAGGCCTACACAGTAAACCAGGAATTGATGGGCGGCGGCGAACGCGAGGCAATTCGCCAGCTGATGGCACTGGAAACACCGCCTACAGCCATTGTTACACACGATGACATGGTGGCGTATGAAGTGATCGGTTATCTCGAGGATCTGGAAATAAGTGTCCCGGAGGACGTCTCCATCGTTGGTTTTAATAACCATGCAATTTCACGGCATTTAAAGCCGCCGCTAAGCACTGTGGATATTTCGATTTATGATCTGGGTCTGCACGCAGCAGAATTGGTACTAGAGAAAATAACAGACGAGTCGACGCCTCCGAAACAAGTCGTAGTCGCTTCACGATTGATTGAACGAGGATCTTGCCGCCGTCTTTGAGAGGGATTAGTTATGGATAAAAAATGGTGGAAAGAAGCAGTAGTCTATCAGGTTTATCCGCGCAGTTTCATGGATTCTGACGGAAATGGCCTTGGCGACATCAACGGGATTACAAGCAAATTGGATTATCTGAAAGATTTAGGCATCGATGTGATTTGGGTTTGCCCCATGTACAAATCGCCAAACGACGACAATGGCTACGATATTAGCGACTATCAGGCCATATTAGAAGATTTTGGCACAATGGAGGATTTCGAACGTTTGATGGCAGAAGTACATGCACGCGGGATGAAGATGATCATTGACTTGGTGATTAACCATACGAGCGATGAGCATCCCTGGTTCTTGGAATCACGTTCATCACGCGATAATCCGAAGCGTGACTGGTACGTCTGGCGCGATGAACCATTGAATTGGGAAAGTATTTTTGGTGGACCGGCTTGGGACTATGATGAAAAGACCGGGCAGTATTACCTGCACATTTTCTCGAAAAAACAGCCAGATTTAAACTGGGAAAACTCGGAAGTCCGCAGTGAACTCTATAAAATGGTTAATTGGTGGGTTGCCAAAGGCATCGATGGATTCCGCGTCGACGCCATCAGCCATATTAAAAAAGATTACTCGAACGCAGAAAATACTGAAGGCCATTTGTTTGTGCCTTCCTGGGAAAAAATGATGAATGTTGAAGGCATTCAGCCGCTTCTTCAGGAGTTGTATGATGAAACCTTTGGCAAGCACGACATTATGACAGTCGGGGAAGCTAACGGCGTTTCAGCAGACGAAATCCACGATTGGGTCAGCACCGAGAACGGCAAGTTCAATATGATCTTCCAGTTTGAAGACATTGACTTGTGGAACGTCGAAGTGCAAAATGGCGTGAATGCACCGGAACTGAAAAAAGTGCTCAGTAAGTGGCAGGAAAAAGTGAATGGCGTCGGCTGGAATGCCCTGTTCATTGAAAATCATGACAAGCCGCGTGTCGTTTCAACTTGGGGAGATGACCAGGAATACTGGCGTGAAAGTGCCACAGCTCTCGCTTGCATGTATTTCTTTATGCAAGGCACGCCGTTCATTTACCAAGGACAGGAAATTGGCATGTCAAACGCACCGTTTGAAGAACTCGACCATTTTGATGATGTCCACACACACAACTTATACTTCCATAAAAAAGAAACGGGCATGGAACACGACGCCATTATGACCTTGCTTCGTGCAACAAGCCGCGACCATTCACGGACGCCAATGCAATGGAACAACAGCCTTCACGCCGGCTTCTCAACCGCTCTGCCGTGGATTAACGTCAATCCGAATTACCAGTGGCTAAATGTCGAAGCACAGGAAAACGATCCGCATTCGGTGTTGTCTTTCTATAAACAGATGATTTGGCTCCGGAAGAATATGGACGTCTTCGTTTACGGGGAATATAAGTTGCTGGAGCTTGGGCACGATGCAGTGTTCGCCTATACGCGTGAATACGGCGATGACAAAGTTCTTATTGTCACGAATCTTGGCCAGCACGCTTGTCTTTGCGGCATCGACCCGGAAGACTCCACATTGCTTTTGGCAAACTACACAAATATTGATACTGCGCAATTGCTTCCATACGAAGCGCGGGTCTACAAAATTTCTAAAGCATCGTTTGCTGAATAATAACAATCGCCTGCAAAAAGACCAGAGAAACGCTCGACTTTCTCTGGTCTTTTTGTGGTCAAACAATCATTCCTATGTGGATTTACAACTCCCAATGGAGGGTATAAATAAAACAGAGCATAAAGCAAAAAGGAGTCGATTGGCATGGCATTTGATTACGAACTGGATTATGAAAACTTAGATTTGCGCAAGCAGCCTGAACTTTACCGAGTTGGAAAAGGAGAGCAAGGTGTCTTGATGGTAGAACCGTATAAAGGTGAGATTTTGCCGCATTGGCGTTTCAAGACGCCGGAAATTGCGCAGGAATCATGTGACAAAATTTCGGAGATGTTCGAAGAATACCGCAAGCAAGATGATTTTGTTGGAATGGACATGGCACGCAAATTTATTCAGATGGGTTATACACGGGCACGCCGCTACACCAATTACAAAGGCGGACGCAAATACAACGAAGACCGCACCATCAAAGAGCGGGAAATCGATCCGGTGAAAGCTGAGTCGGCAGCAATCTTCAAAAAACGCTGGGATGAAATCCGGGAAGACGAAGATTACTTGAAGCGCAAAAAAGAGCACCAGAAAAAATATGGATGAGCTGCATCTTTTTATCGGAGAAAGCGTCAAATAGCAGAAGAACAACTTACAGAAAATAGGTGATGGGATGAAGAAGATCGTATTAGCTGGAGGCACGGGCTTTGTCGGACAGTATTTGGAACGTAAATTTACAGACCAAGGGTACCGGGTGATTATCATTTCACGGCAGCCGGATCATTTAAATTGGACCAATCATACCGGAATCGTCAAAGCATTGGAAGGTGCCGAAATGCTGGTCAACCTGGCAGGGAAATCGGTGAATTGCCGGTATACTGAAGCCAACAAGCGGGAGATTTTTGATTCGCGGGTCGAAACGACCGAAGCACTCGGCACAGCCATCCTTGCTTGTGACAACCCGCCGCCACTGTGGATCAATTCCAGCACATCGACCATTTACCGGCATGCTGAAGACCGGCCGATGACCGAAGCAAACGGAGAATTCGGCAATGGATTTTCGGTAGAAGTCGGTAAAGCATGGGAGCAAGCTTTCTTCACATTTAAGCTGCCGCAAACACGCCAAGCGGCATTGCGTTTGTCAATCGTCCTCGGCAAAGACGGCGGCGTCATGAACCCTTATGAAAACATGGTGCGCTTCGGACTCGGCGGCAAGCAAGGCAACGGCAAGCAAATGTTCAGCTGGATTCATTTGGAAGATGTTTACCGCATTATCCAGTTTATCCGAGACCATGACAATATGAGCGGCGTCATCAATACGACAGCCCCTGAACCTGTCACCAACCGGGAACTGATGAAGCAACTGCGGATTGCCATGGACCGGAAAATCGGTTTGCCGGCAACCAAGTGGATGCTAAGCATGGGAGCGGTGGTTATCGGAACGGAAACGGAACTGATTCTGAAAAGCCGGTGGATTTTACCGGAGCGCCTTCAACAAGCAGGATTCAAATTCACCTATCCAACACTCGACAAAGCACTTGAAAATATTTTGTATCAATGAAAACAGGACAATGGCACTAGGAAGCTCTACTTCGGTAAAGTTTTTCTGGTGTTTTTTTATTTATTTTAAATTATTACCTTTATTTCGAGATAACTGGGTTTAGGACCATGCTTCAAAGGCTATTGAACAAGAGGGGGTGACAAATTGACCATAGACGAGAAATTATTAACTGGAATTCTGAATCGGGAAGAGCAAGCGCTATCCGATTTGTACGATCGCTACCACCGAATCATATGGAATATTGCGCGCCAAGCCGATTCAGATCCAACCGTTTGTGAGCAACTTGTTGCCCAAGTGTTCAGCACTGTCTGGAAAAATCCAAAGAATTTTATGCAAAACCGAAAGTTGTTGGCACAGCTGATTGACTGCTGCAAGTCGCACTGTGCAGAATCCATTATTAAAAAATGCTCATAACCCATTCACACCTCCGCCAATCCATTGGCGGAGGTGTTTTTGTTGACCGAAAATCCAGTGCGCAAAAGTTGACGAACTGCGGCAATGAGAGTAGCTTAAAGGCATCGCAATGGATTGTTCCATTTGGAACGGTTCAGAATTGAAAGATGGTGGAGCAGATGAAGGATAAGAAAGAAGTGGAAACGTACATGCAATTGATACGGTCGTTTGCCGCGGTACAGAAAAATATGGTCCGTTTTATCCAAAAATCAGCAGTAGAAAAAGGGCTGTCAATTCCGCAATATTCGATTTTGATGACGATTATTAGCTGCACGGAAATGACACAGAAAACCATTGGAGAAAAGACATTTTTACCGAAAAGTACATTAAGCCAGGCAGTGGATGGGCTGGTGAAAGAAGGCTATCTCGATCGACGGCAGGTAGAAGACAATCGCCGTGAGACTTTGCTGGCACTGAGCGAAAAAGGCAAGGCATTGGTGGAAGAGCTGCACCATCAAGAAGACGGGCTGCATCAAGTGTTCAAAGGGGCAAGCGAACAGTTGACGCATGAGCAAATGCATGAGCTGCTGTATGCGCACGAAAAAATTTCGTCTTATTTAACTGAAGTAGAACTTGAGGTGGCTTCAAAATGATCAAAATTTTGAAAAACTTGAATCCCTATAAATGGGTTGTTCTGGCTGTTTTTGCCTTGGTTTTCGGCCAATCGATGGCTGAGCTGTTTTTGCCGACACTGATGGCCGACATTATCGACAATGGCGTCGTCAAAGGCAACATCCCATATATTTGGCGAATCGGCGGCTGGATGCTGCTGGTATCGGCAATTGGCGCCATTGCGGCTGTCTTTGCCAGTTATTATTCAGCCAAGGCGGCGATGGGGCTGGGGCGTGACTTGCGTCAAAAGGTCTTTAAGCACGTTGGCCAATTTTCATTGCAGGAATTTGATGAAGTCGGAACGGCGTCGTTAATTACGCGTACCACAAACGATATTACCCAAGTACAGCAAGTAGTCATCATGATGCTGCGCATGGTCATCAGCGCACCGATCATGCTGGTCGGTGGGATTATTATGGCGGTCTCCAAAGACGCCCAATTGTCCCTGGTCATTATTGGTGCCATGCCGGTATTGGCCGTATCGATTCTCTTGATTTTAAAATACGGCATGCCCTTGTTCCAGGAAGTCCAGGAACGGCTGGATGGACTGAACTTGGTCGTGCGGGAAAACTTGACAGGCATACGGGTTATTCGTGCCTTTAACCGCGAATCACAGGAAAAAGCACGTATGCAAAAAGCCAATCGTGACCTGGCGGATGTGTCGATCAAAGTCAATAAAGTCATGGCTTTCTTGATGCCTGTTATGATGCTGGTCATGAACATGACCGTTGTCGCGGTCATTTGGTTCGGGGGCATTCGCATCAGCAATGGCGCGATGCAAATCGGGGATTTGATGGCCTTTATCCAATACGTCATGATGATCATGTTTGCCTTGGTTATGGCATCCTTCATGTTTGTCATGGTTCCGCGTGCAGCGGTATCGGCCAGACGCATCAATGAAGTGCTGGAAATGAAACCGGCATTCACAGACAACGGCACCGCAAAAGCGGATCGCGCACGTGGCACGCTGGAGTTCGATGACGTTTCCTTCTATTATCCAGGAGCGGAAGAACCGGCACTGTCGAACATTAGCTTTACCGCCAAACCGGGTGAAATTACCGCGTTGATCGGCGGAACAGGTTCCGGCAAGTCAACGCTCGTTAACTTGGTGCCGCGCTTCTATGATGTGAAGAGCGGAACCATCCGCGTTAACGGCGTCGATATCCGCGAGGCCTCCCAGCAAGAAGTTCGGTCGAAAATCGGCTTTGTGCCCCAGAAATCGATCTTGTTCACTGGGACCATTGCAGACAACATCCGCTTTGGCAAACAAGACGCCAATCAGCAGGAAATGGACCATGCGGCAAACATTGCGCAAGCCACAGAATTTATCAATCAAATTGAAGGCGGCTACGCGGCTGAAATTGAGCAGGGCGGCTCGAATCTTTCAGGCGGGCAAAAGCAGCGCCTGTCGATTGCCCGTGCATTGATTCGCAAGCCGGATTTGTATATTTTCGACGACAGCTTTTCGGCGCTCGATTTTAAAACCGACGCCAAGCTGCGCAGAGCATTGAAAGACGAAACAAAAAATGCCACAGTGCTGCTGGTCGCACAGCGCGTCAGCACGGTGGTCGACGCAGACCGCATCATCGTCTTGGAAAAAGGCAAAGTGGTTGGAATGGGCACGCACAAAGAGCTGCTCGAATCCAATGAAGTATACCGCGAAATTGCCCTATCTCAGCTGTCAGAGGAGGAAATCGCATGAGCAGAATGGGACCTCCACACGGCGGAGCAAATATGCCGGCGGAAAAAGCCAAAGACTTCAAAGGGACATTTCGCCGTCTTGTTTCTTATTTAAAACCACGGCGCAAAAAACTGGCAGCCGTTTTCCTGGTCGCAATTCTCAGTACGGTGTTTACGATTGTGGGACCAAAAATCATGGGGATGGCAATCACGGAATTGTTCGAAGGCGCATATGGCCAGTTGCAAGGCGTCCCAGGCGGCGGCATCGACTTTGGTGTCATCGGCCAAATCCTCGCAATTCTTGCCGGACTGTACCTGTTCAGCAGTTTGTTCAGCTATATCCAGCAGTACATGATGTCGACAGTGGCACAGGATACGGTTTATGACCTGCGCCAAGACGTCAACAAAAAATTGGAGAAATTGCCGCTGGAGTATTTTGATGGCCGGCCAAACGGTGAAACCTTAAGCCGCATGACCAACGACATCGATACGATCGGCAGTACGCTGCAGCAAAGTTTAACGCAATTTATCACCTCGATAGTGACCATCGTTGGCATTCTGGTGATGATGTTGACAATCAGCCCGTTGTTGACTTTAATCGCGGTGGTCTCTTTGCCGCTATCTTTATTCGTCATCGGACCGATTTTAAAAAGATCTCAGAAATACTTCAGCAGCCAGCAAAAAAATCTGGGCCGCTTGAACGGGCACGTGGAGGAAATGTACACGGGCCACCAGGTCGTTAAAGCGTTCGGACACGAAGCAAAATCCAACGAACAATTTGATGAAGTCAATGAAGAACTTTACAATGCCGGGCGCAAAGCGCAGTTTATCTCCGGGATCATCATGCCAATGATGACCTTAATCGGCAACTTGAGCTATGTACTGATCAGTGTTGTCGGCGGGATCCTGGTAACGCAGCGCGCCATCTCTATTGGTGACATTCAGGCATTCATCACGTACTCCAAACAGTTTACGCAACCGATTACTCAGACAGCGAATATCGCCAACATCATTCAATCAACAGTTGCTGCCGCCGAACGGGTTTTTGAACTGCTGGACGAGAAGGAAGAAGTGGAAGAAGTGACGACTTCTGTTCTGGCTCGTGCAAAAGGCGCCGTGGCTTTTGAAGACGTTGACTTTGGCTACGGCACCAACTTATTAATCGAGAAAATGAACATCGACGTCCGACCAGGACAGACGGTCGCAATCGTTGGGCCAACCGGTGCCGGAAAAACAACGTTGATTAATCTATTAATGCGTTTTTACGAATTGAACGGTGGACGCATCACAGTCGACGGGCTTGATTCGCGTGAAATGTCGAGACATGAACTGCGCCAAAACTTCGGTATGGTGCTGCAGGATACGTGGCTGTTCAACGGCACAATTCGTGACAACATTGCTTACGGAAAAACCGGAGCGACAGAAGAAGAAATTCTGGCTGCAGCAGAAGCGGCGCACGCCGACCACTTTATCCGGACCTTGCCGGACGGCTACGATACCATTCTGAACCAGGAAGTATCGAATATTTCACAAGGGCAAAAGCAGTTATTGACCATTGCCCGTGCCATTCTCGCCGATCCGCCGATTATGATCCTGGATGAAGCCACTTCGAGTGTCGACACGAGAACCGAAATCTTTATCCAGCGGGCGATGAATCAACTCATGGAAGGCCGCACAAGCTTTGTGATTGCACACCGCTTGTCGACCATTAAAGACGCGGATTTGATCCTCGTCATGGACCAAGGAAAAGTCATCGAACAAGGCACACACCAAGAGCTTCTTGACAAAAATGGCTTTTACGCCGATCTGTACCATAGTCAGTTTTCAGTGGAAGTGGCTGTGTAAAACGAAAAGGCCCACCGCGCAGTTTTTGCACGGTGGACCTTTTTTGTTATTTGTAAGTGGATTTTGTGCGGGTATCCAGACCGCGCGCCAGCCAGAGTAAGCGCTATTTCACCTAAACCCGAAAAGTCATCCGTTTGGTCTATCTTTAGACATGCAAGCAGAAACACGTTATGCTTAAAGCAGTTACCCTGACCGTTATGGCGGGGAGAACGAAAGGATGATTCAGATGGCATTTCTAGACAAACTGAACCAATTGAAAGACAAGTCGATCGAAAAAGGCAAGGCGCATTGGGAAGAAAACAAAGACGACTACAAAGAAAAAGCAAACACTTACAAAGACAAAGCGATGGTCATGAAAGACGACGTTGCCAATAAAATCAAAGAAAAACAAAAAAAATAATCGATCAGTTAGCCGGGTGAAAGTTGCCTGGCTTTTTTTATGGAAATTTTCAAGGCAAGACTTTAGAATAGTTTTATATTGAGTGCAGAAAATTCAGTCTTTATATTCCTGTTCGTTCCGGCGATAATAAAAGTAATGAAAAGAGTGGAGGTCATTTGATGAAGAAGCTAGTAATGCCAATTCTCTTCTTTCTATTGATTTTCGTTGTAACGGCGTGCCAAGACGAAGAAACAGAACCAACTCCAGAACAGCCGCCGGAAGAAACAGCTGAAGCGGTCGCATCGCCGGAAACGCGGGTTGCGGAATTTATTGAGCTGTGGAAAAGTGGGGATTTTTCAACGATGCACCTCCAATACTTAAATCAAGGGACGCAATCGGTTTACGGAGAGGCAAGTTTTGTCACTTGGCAGCAAGAGCTTCACGAACGCTTGGGAATCGACAACTTGGAAGTCTCCTATACACCGGCAGAGGAAAATGAGTGGACTCCAGAACAGCCAGCGGATTTTCCGATTCAAATCAAGTTCGACACCATCGTTGGACCGGTGGAATTTGAAAAGACATTGACGCTGCTTTATGAAGTGCACGGAGAAGTGGAAGACTGGTTTGTTGAATGGGATCCGTCTTTTATTTTGCCCAATCTGGAAGCCGGGGACCAAGTAGTCACTGAAATAACCCAAGGGCCGCGCGGAGAGATTGTGGACCGCAACGGCAACGCGATCGCTTCCAATAACACGGGCTACGAGGTCAGCGTCATCCCGGAAAACTTTGATAGATCCAAAAAGCAGCAGCTGGCAGAACTGTTAGGCATGAGCGAACAAGCCATTGATGACAAGCTCAACCAGTCATGGGTGCAGCCGCATTATCTCGTGCCAATTGCACAGATCAAAGCAGACCAATCGACATTGGACGAGCTGTTTACGATTACCGGCACAACGCGTACAGAAGTGGACATCCGCAATTATCCGTACGGCCGGGCATTGTCGCACATCACCGGCTATATGGGGCCAATTACCGCCGAGCAGCTGGAAGCGTGGAGCGGTCAGGGCTACACGGCCGAAACGATGGTCGGGCGGCAAGGCTTGGAAGAAATTCTGCAGGAGCGGCTGCGCGGGGAGGCAGGCGGCCGCATTATTTTGCAAAAGCAGCAGGAAAATGCCGTCATCACATCCGTGGAAAATGAACCTGTTTCCGGTGAAACAGTCGCTTTGACCGTCGATGCCGAACTGCAGCAATCGCTATACGGCGTGATGGGAGAAGAAGGGGGAACCAGTGCCGCCATTGATCCCAATACCGGTGAAACACTAGCGCTTGTCAGTTCGCCAGGATTTGATCCGAATGAATTTGTACCGAATATTACCAACAGCCGATTCCAAGAACTTACTAACGATCCGCTGCAGCCATTCTTCAATCGCTTTGCGGCCGTCTATACTCCAGGTCCTGTCATCCAGCCAATTACTGCGGCAATCGGATTGGAAAGCGGCACGCTCGATCCGGCTGAAAGCTTGGATATTACCGGTGATTCGTGGCAACGCTTTGCCTCTTGGGGCGACTACCGGGTGACGCGTTCACGGGATGACGTGCCAAATCCCGTCGATCTCAACAAAGCGCTCGTCTATTCCGACGAAATTTATTTTGCGCAGCAGGCGCTCAATATGCAAAACGATGACTTCCAGCTCGGCTTGGAAAACTTCGGCTTTGGCGATGCGATTGATTTTCCAATTAGCTTGACGGCGTCACGCATTTCCCAGGACGATGCATTCGGCTCGGAAGGCCAGCTCGCCGGAACAGCTTCCGGACAAGGACAAATGCAGATGAATATTGTCCACCTGGCTAGCTTGTACAGCCCCCTTTTGACAAACGGCACGCTCTATAAGCCAACTTTGCTTCTGGACGACGAAGATCAGCAAATATGGAATGAAAACGTGCTTAGCGCCGAAAACGCAGAGCTTCTTCGGATTAGCTTAAGTGACGCTGGCCAAGAACTTGGCACAGAACTTGCCGGCAAAAGTGGAACTGTGGATGAAAGAGGTGAGCCAAATGCCTGGTTTGTCGGGTACAGCTTAGTAAATCCGGATTTGATTGTGGCGATGATGGTTGAAGGGGGCGAAAGGCTGGAGGAGAAGGTTGAGCAGGTTGTTGAAGCGCAGGAGAGTGAGTGAGTGGTGGTTGTGTTTACGGTTTAACCCGGGTGTTCGGTGTTTCAACCCGGGTGTTTTCTCGGTATACCCGGGTGTTCGCCCAGCCAACCCGGGTGTTCACGATCCATACCGGGTTTCAACCATCCAACACAAAAAAGCAAGCTCTGAAAGAGAACTCACTCTTCAAACTGTTCATTTTCAGGCGGCCCCAGTTTATCGGTCAATACCTCCAAAATGTCATCAAAATACTTGCCGTCGTACCACATTTCCTTGTAGGAAGCGGAGCGGATGATCGCATGCTGGTCGACTTTTGTTACATCGATTTGCGCAGTGTGGCTGGAACCTGTTTCGCCAATCTCTTTCTTTTTTTCGAGGATAAAGCGTTCCATGTCGTCCGCTTCATAGTGCTGGAACGTTTCGACGACGTCATCAAACAAGGGCATCGTGTCCTCCGGGCTTTCAAACAGCCAAGCGTACCCTTCTTTTTCATTGGCCAGGCGTAAGGTCAGCTGATATTCCAAAACTATCATCTCCTTTTCAAATTTGAACCATCCAGCAAAAAAAGCTGTCATAAGCATATACCCGATTGCCCGGCAGTCAGTCTCAATAACTGAAAAACTCGTATGGCAAAGACTTATTTTATGAAGAAATCCTATTTTTTATACAGAATTGACGAAATAATGTCGCTTTTTTAACCAAGAAAATATTTCCATCAAAAGCAGCACGTTGAACTGTATACTTTTCGCTGGAATGTGCTATTATTTCTTATTACAAAGAGAAATTGCTTATCGGCAATGGATCAAATCGGATTTCAGCCGCCACAAATAGGTTGGGCAGTTGAAAAGAATCAAAAAAGGAGGCGTCTGCATTGGGAAGGACTTAATGAAGATTGGTGAAATTGCAAAATTGAGCGGAGTATCAACGAGAACCATCGATTATTACACGCTCTCCGGATTGCTGCACAGTGAACGTTCTGATTCCAATTACCGGTTGTATCCGGCTTCTGCTTTGCAGACGCTCGAGCGCATCCAGCTATTAAAAAAACAGCGCTTGTCGATTATGGAAATTAAAGAAATTCTCGACACACCTGAAAATCCAAAAACGGAGCAGCTGGTAGAGGAAGTTCACGAAGAATTCGAATGCCTGCAACGAAAAATCACGTGTTTGGAAGAGCAATTAAAAGATGCACCAAGTACGGTGAAGACGCACGTCAGTAAAGCACTTGAGCATCAATTGGCAGCAATTACCGCCTTGATCGCTTTGCTGTAATCAACTTTGGAGGTGAATCCCTTTTATTAGGGAAGACACGTGGATATAGTTACCTTATTAAATTTAGTGTTATTAGTAGTATTGATTGCCTTGACGGCATTTTTCGTTGGCTCGGAGTTTGCGGTCGTTAAGATCCGTATGTCGCGGCTTGACCAATTAATTACAGAAGGCAATAAAAAAGCAGTCATTGCAAAAAAAGTAGCAGTCGATCTGGATTATTACTTGTCTGCCTGCCAGCTTGGTATTACAGTAACCGCACTCGGACTCGGTGCACTCGGAAAACCGACAGTCGAGCGCTTGATGTACCCGATTTTTGATTATTTTTCAGTTTCAGATGCTATTGCATCAACTGCCTCATACGCCATCGCGTTCTTGCTTGTGACTTACCTTCACGTAGTCATCGGTGAAATGGCGCCAAAGACTTTGGCAATCCAATTTGCTGAAAAAATGTCGTTGCTGTTGGCACCGCCACTTTATTGGTTCGGTAAAATCATGAAGCCATTTATTTGGTCATTGAACGGAGCGGCCCGCCTTTTGCTGAAACTTTTCGGAGTTCAGCCGGCAGGACACGAGCAGGCGTATTCAGAAGAAGAACTAAAACTCGTTATGGCCCAGAGCTTTGAAGGCGGCGCCATCAATGAAACCGAACTTTCCTATATGGAAAATGTTTTTTCATTCGATGAGCGCGTAGCTAAAGACATCATGGTGCCGCGTACGGAGCTCGTAACACTCGACAAAGATATGCCACTGGCAGAAATCATCGAGATTTTGGACGAAAATAACTACACGCGTTATCCCGTAACAGAAGACGGCGACAAAGACCGCGTTCTCGGTTTTGTCAGCGCCAAAAAAATGCTTCCCCATATTGTTGCCGGACGTGATTGGCAGCTTGAAGGTTTTGTAATAGAGATGCCGACGGTTTTTGAACAAACTGGTTTGCAGGATGCTTTATTGCGCATGCAAAATGCCCGTGTCCACATCGCTCTTGTAGCGGATGAATACGGCGGTACTGCCGGTATGATTACAATGGAAGATATTTTAGAAGAAATCGTTGGCGAAATCCGCGATGAATTTGATGCAGACGAAGTAGCGGATATCACCTGGGTCAACGACGACCAATACTTGGTAAACGGGCGCGTCTTGCTGAAAGATCTTGAAGAGCGCTTTGGCTTCTCGTTTGATGAAAGTGAAGACATCGATACTATTGGTGGCTGGATTCATTTCAAGAGCCCTGGAGAAGTCGAAACCAACGCCACTTTCACAGAGTCCAATATTTCATGGACAGTGGTCGAAATGGACAACCAACAAATTAAACAAGTGATGTTCCAAAAACTTTCGAAAAACTAAAAAGAGTCAACAGAATAAGCTGAACTGATGACAAGAACGGAGACGTTTTGCTGCAGTTCTTCTTATTAAATTTAATGGAGGTGAATCCCTCGTTTTGAGGGAGACCAATTGGATGGACAAATAATAATTAACTTAATACTCGTGGCGTTGCTGATTATCGGTACCGCATTTTTCGTAGGCGGCGAATTCGCCATCTTGAAAGTAAGGATGTCGCGGATCGACCAACTGATTTCAGAAGGCAACAAAAAAGCGGTACGTGCCAAAGAAGTAGCCAATGATTTGGATTATTACCTGTCCGCCTGTCAGCTGGGAATTACCGTAACCGCCCTGGCGCTAGGTGCACTGGGAGAACCGACAGTTGAACGTATGCTGCACCCGTTGTTTGATACGTTTGAGGTTTCGCCTGCACTGTCGACGTTCTTGTCGTATGCAATCGCCCTTAGTATTGTGACATTCCTGCACGTAGTCATCGGAGAATTGGCGCCTAAAACATTGGCAATCCAATATGCCGAAAAAATGACCTTGCTGCTGGCACCGCCGCTTTACTGGTTCGGTAAAATTATGAGCCCGTTCATTTGGGTATTAAACGGTTCGGCCCGTCAACTTTTGCGTTTATTCAAAGTAGAGCCGGCCGGCCACGAACAAGCCCATTCGGAAGAAGAATTAAAGCTGATCATGGCAGAAAGCTTCCAGAGTGGTGAAATCAACCAGACAGAGTTAACTTATTTGAAAAACATTTTTGCTTTTGATGACCGGATTGTGCGGAATATTATGATTCCCCAAGCCGAAATCGTCTCAGTCGACAGCCGCCTGACACGTTCAGAGCTGTTTGAAGTGTTGGACAAGCACGAATACACCCGTTTCCCAGTAGCCCAACATGGCGACAAATCCCGGTTGATCGGATTTATTAACACCAAAGAACTGCTGACCAGTATGGCAGCAGGAAGAAGCCAGGATCCGGAGTCTTTCATTCACGAGATGCCGCGCTTCCCGGAAACAACTCCTATCCAGACTGTATTGACCAAAATGCAGCAAAGCCGTACGCACATGGCGATCATCACCAATAAAGACGGAGTCACTTCGGGACTTGTGACGATGGAAGACATTTTAGAAGAAATTGTCGGCGAAATCAGCGACGACTCGTTCGAAGCAGAGCCGATTTAATTGGAATAAAAATGGAGAGAAGCCTTTTGAGGTTTCTCTTTTTTTATGGAAAAATTTTGATATAGTAGAAGCAACAGAATCTTTGGAAGGAGCGATTCCATGCAAAATGAAACGATAAGAAAACCAATCCTTTTGTTGGGGGCTTTTGTTTTTTTCGCTGTTGCCGCATTTTTCAGCTTGTATGAAGGCAGCCAACTCGACGACGTATCTTGGGAATGGCCACATTCCGCAATTTTCACCAACTGGTTGAACGGATCTGTCTCCTCAGCTGATGAAATCCTGACAATTGACTATTTGGTCTACGCCGCAAAATTTGAGCCACTGTTTCCGGTCATTATGTTCCTGTCCGGCATGATTGTATTCCTGCAGCTCGCGTTTTGGCTGTTTCGAGGAAAGAAAATGGCGTTCAGCATTTTCCTGCTGTTTCCCGCAACAATGCTATTCGTCTGTAGTGGCGCCTTGATGGCTTCGCCGACCGAAGGACTCCAGCTGTTTTCCAATATTTTTCTCGGAAGCGGCATCTTGATACTGATAGGGTGCCTCATTTCAGTGATAAAAGCGGCAAGGCATCCAGGTTGAGTGAGTTGTTTGCAGAATAAGCGGGTTTGTTTGCGCTATCCCGGTCTTTATTTGTGGAATAAGCAGGTTTGTTTGCAGAAAAGCAGCGGACAGGAAAATCTGAGTAAGCAAAATCCAAAATATAGCGTGAAGGAGGGAGAACGGATGGGGTTTGAGACGATTGACGATTATATCAGGGAAGCTCCAGAAGAAGTTCGGAAAATTTTGCAGAACTTGCGGCTTATTGTTCAGGAAGAGGCACCGGAAGCTGAAGAGGCCATCCGCTACCAAATGCCGACCTTTATTTTGCATGGCAATTTGGTGCATTTTGCCGCATTCAAAAACCATATCGGCTTTTATCCCGTGCCAAGTGGAATCAGCGCTTTTCAGCAAGAACTCGCCCCTTACAAACAAGGAAAAGGATCGGTCCAGTTTCCGCTGGATAAGCCGATGCCATATGAGTTGATTCGCCAGATTGTAAGGTTTCGGGTGGTAGAGAACAAGAAGAAAGCAAAGAAATAAGGATTAAATGAAAACAAGCAGGCGGGCCAATGGGGCCTGCCTGTTTTTGCGTTTTTTTGAGGAAAAAGTATAAGATTAGTCACGAAATTTGCTTTTCACTTGCCAGAACACGTCTTTATTTGCAGTTAGAGGCCGTTTGTTTGCAGTATGCGTAGCGTTGTTTGCACAATCTCATCTTTTATTTGCAGAATACCCTTTGTTGTTTGCGCTATCGTGAACTTTCTTTGCGCAATGAAAAAAACGCTTCAGGCACAAAGGGGCCGGAAGCGTTTTTGAAAAATCTATGTATTGCTGTTGTGAAGTTCCAATTGCTTTTTCTCCAACGCCAGTTTGTCGCGCTCTAATTGAATCTCAGCCAGTTTGATCTGCGATTTCCGGTAGATGTCGAAGCCGGCGAGCAAAAGAAAGCCGCTGCCAAGAATGGCCAGCAGCAAGTAAAAGCCAATTTCCATAGCGAGTCCTCCTTTTCAAAATCAGCTGCGAAGCGCCTGTTGCGCACGATGCTGATCTTCTGTTGCCACATAAAAGTCATACTGCGCGGCGTTGCGCATTTGAGGAGTACCGGTATAAGCTTCCGTGCCGTGTACATTGGCGGTCACTTTCAATACGGCATCATAAGCGATGCCGTGTGCGCTGAATCTGCCACCCGCTTTGTAGTACATATCATCACCAAACGCGGTATACACCAAATGCTTTCGTTTGAAAAAAAGCCAACGGATCAATCCCATACGGCACACTCCTCCCGCTATTTACGGCCTCCGCTGTAATTCCTCAGCAATCGTCTTTAAATAAGCATTGCGTTCTTTCGTCAATTTCAAAGCAATTATCACAATGTAAACGATGACGCCGAATATTACTACATTAAACAAGATCGCTAAAATCGGAAAGATAAAGAAAAAATCACCCATCATGTTCATGTACTCACCTCCTGTTACTGTATACGGAAAAATCATACAATTGTTTCAAAAAGTTTAGACGAAGAAATAAACTTAAGTTATGATTGAAAAGAACAACTAAAGGAGGACGCCAATGGATATCTATTCGTGGCTGCTCATCATTGTCGGAATCATACTCCTCATCGTTATGGCAACTTCTTATTTTACCTGGTGGGCTAAAAGCCTTTCCGTTATCTATTATGGAGTCTTAACATTCCTGTTCATCATCAACACCAATCAGATCAAAGAAAAATATAGCGGAATCATCCCGGTTCCCGAAGCGTATTGGGATGAAAACTCCGAGTGGGCATCCACGGCATCGCATTTATTTCTATTGCCATTCACAGGAATTTTGTTTTACCTTTACTATCGATGGTTTACCAATGCACAGTCTCTAACCGCGATAATCCTCCTCACAATAAGCCTGCTGCCAGTCGCAGCATTGGTCTTTTTCTTCTATTTCATCATCGATTTTGGCTACGGCTACCGGCCATAAAGTGCGACAGATTTTGTTTTTCTGTAAAAACATTCCCTTTTTTTGAAACATTTAGATAAGACTTCCGTATACTTACTATAAGCCTCTACCGCATACATAGGAATGAACTGGGTGGCAGGAGGCAATTACCAAAACAGAAGGAGTGGAAGCAGTATGGAATCATTAGGCATCATTACAGTGGTTATCGCGTTGCTGATCGTCGCCGCAATCGCGGGTATTGGTTATTTTTTCTGGATGAAAATCCGCTACCGCACCGCCAAATCCAATGAAGCATTAATTATCACGGGACCGAAACTGGGGGATCCGGAAAAAGACACCAACATCTTTACCGACGACGAAGGCCGTTCGATGAAAATCATCCGAGGCGGCGGGTACTTGCTGAGACGTTTCCAAACGTCAACGCCTGTCAGCTTGACCTCGTTCCAGCTGAAATTGGCAACACCGCGTGTTTATACAAACGCTGGGGTGCCGATTGTCGCAGACGCCGTGGCAATGGTCAAAGTGGCGGATACGCTGAACGGCATCGCCAATTACGCGGAGCAGTTTCTTGGCAAAGAACAAGAGGAAATCGAAACAGAAATCATCGAAGTGCTGGGCAGTAATTTGCGTGCTATCCTGTCGAAGATGACAGTGGAAGACATCAACAGCGACCGCGAAAAATTCAACACGGATGTGCAGGAAGTGGCGCAAAAGCAGCTTGATTTGATGGGCTTTAAAATCACGTCACTCGGCTTGACCGATTTGCGCGATGCCGATGAAAACAATGGCTACCTGGAAAACTTGGGTCGTCCTCGTATTGCGGAAGTTCGCAAACTGGCTGAAATCGCGGAAGCGAACACGGAACGCGAAACACGTATTCACCGTGCGCAGACCGATCAGGAAGCGAAAGAAGAAGAATACTTGCGCCAAATCTCGACAGCAGAATCGAAAAAGGATAAAGACATCAAAGACGCCGCGTTCAAAGAAGAAACCGAGCGTGCGCGCGCCAAGTCCGAGCAGTCATACGAACTGGAAAAAGCCAAGCTGGCGATGCAAATCCAGGAAGAAGAATTAAGCATGCAATTTGCAGCGCGGGAACGCGCCGTTAAACTCGAAGAAGAAGAAAGCAAAGTGCGGAAGACAAAAGCCGATGCGACCTATTACGAAACGACGCGTTCTGCAGAAGCCGACGCTCGCCGTGCCGTGATCGACGGGGAAGCAAAAGCGAAGATCAAACGCGACGAAGGTTCTGCAGAAGCAGAAGTTATCCGCGAAAGAGGGAAGGCAGAAGCCGAATCCCGTAAACTGTTGGCAGAAGCCATGGAAGAACACGGCGATGTTATCATCACCGAAAAACTGATCGACATGCTGCCGGTCTTCGCCGAGAAAGTCGCGTTGCCATTAAGCAATATCGACTCGGTGAAAATCATTGATTCCGGCAACGGCCAGGGCATTCCGTCCTTCGGCAAAAGCGTTACCAAAACGATGGTCGACATGCAGGAGCCGCTCAAGGAAATGACCGGCATCGATGTGGGCGAGCTGCTGAAATCCTACGTCAACCGCAACAAACCTGCTGCTCCACAGCAAGGGCCGGCCGCACCATTGCCAATCGGCCAAAACGGAGAATCTCCACTTGAAGAAGATGCCAACGACAACATGCAAGAAGACCGCTAAAGCGGAATAAAATCCGCCCTTCCTTTGCTTTCATCAGCAAAAGAATGGCGGTTTTTTCTGTTGCTAGCATATCCGTCAAATCCGAATAATCGACATAATTCGTTGAAAAGATGCTATTATAATCTGTAGATTGGCACAAAAGAGACGTAGACAATGGCCGAATAAAGACAAACAGCCACGCCAAAGGGGAGCAAGATTTTCTTATGAATTGTAATTGAAGGGGGAAAATTTCATGGGGGAAGCATGCAAAGTGCTGATTGTGGATGACGAGATGTTGATCCGGCAAGGGATTATTAATTACATTAATTGGGAGCAAGAAGGGTTTCAAATCGTCGGGGAAGCTTCAAATGGCAAAGAAGCCATGCAGCTGATTGAGGAATTTTCACCGCATATTGTGGTTACCGACATTGTCATGCCCATTATGGATGGCATCGACCTGGTCAGAGAAGGAAAAAAGGCATTTCCAAAGATTGAATTTATTGTTTTGAGCAGCTTTGAAAACTTTGATTACGTGCGGTCGACTTTCCAGAACGGGGTGGCCGATTATATACTAAAACCCAAGTTAAACGGACCGGAACTGCTGAAGATTTTAAACCGGGTCGTCAGCCGTATTCCTGATTTGCACCATGCGGCATCGGCAGTGAAGCCGGAACGCTCGCCGGAAGAGTTGCTGGAAAGCATAATTTTGGGCCAGGACTTCTCGAAGGATTTAACAGCCTTAACAGACGTATTGCCCAATAGCCATTTTGCATTGGCCAGCGTCCACGGAAACAACCTGGAGCCGGAGCAATTGAAAGCGATTTTAAAACGCTCCGTTCTCGAAGAACTGCCTGTTTTCTCTATAGGCGCGAGCGAAGGGGAAGCCATGTTTTTGCTGAACTTCAACCCACATCAACTGGAAGCGATCAAACGGACGATCGAACATCAGGCAGCTAGTATGATGGACGTGAAATGGCTAATGTACGAGCCGTTTGATGCGCTCGATGAGTTGAAAAGGGTCCACGATGAAGGCCAGTTGAAGATGAAAAAATACCTGTTTTACTTGCCGGACATGAGCTTGTTTATTTACGACAAACTGCCGGAAAAAAATGAAAAACAAGCCAATTTTGATTTGAACCAGTTTATCGAAATGTTCAAAGACCGCCTGTTTAATGCGGCTCTGACGTATTTGGAAAACCACGTCGATTATTTGGCAGGGCGCTACAACAACGACAGTTTTGAGTTCAAGTCGTTTTTAGGCAACATCGTTTTTAACGTGATCGTGCTGCTGGATGCCATGAAATACGATACCCAAATTCTCGAAGAAAAAAAGTATGGATATTTCTCGGCAATCAACGAAGCCCCTCATGCGAAAGAAGCATTTTGCCAGTTTAACGGATTTTTGGAAGAGGTGCGGACGGTTATGCTGGTGGGCGACAAAGCGAGCGAGTCGAATAACTTGGATAAAATTTTGGCGTATATCGAGCAGCATTACACAGAACCGCTGCGGCTGTCTGAAATCGCCAACCATTTCCACTTTAACGCGTCCTACTTGTCATCGTATTTCAGCACGCACCACAAAGAGGGATTCAGTGAATACTTGAACCGTGTACGAATCAAGAAATCGATGGAACTGCTGGAAAACAGCACAGTGTCCATTTCGAACATCAGTGGAATGGTGGGCTATTCGGAGCATAGCTATTTCTGCAAAGTCTTTAAACGCATAACCGGGACATCTCCAGGAAGTTACCGAAAGGAGCTCCAGGTGCGCCATGAAAATGAAGAAAAGGATTTTTCTGATCTTAAGAAATAACAGCCTGTTTATTAAAATGTTCCTGATTATGTTTGTCAGCATCGTAGCTGTGTCTTTGTTGATAACGTTCAGTTCCATTCGAATGTCTTCCAATTTGTTTATGGAGACATTCAGCCTTTCCAATACAAAAGCGCTGGAACAGATTGAAACCCAATTTGAAGACTACAGCTTTGCGATTGTCAGTGCAGCAAATCAGGTCCAAAACAACGGCACCATCAAAAGGGTGTTGACCCAAACCGATGCCACCACGATTGAAACGTTTCGGTCCTATCACGACATCAGCCTTCAAATTGAGCGCATTTACCCGACAGTCGAGCCGTACGAAGCCAATATGATTGTGCTTGGAAACAACGAGCGGCTGTACAATGTCAATTATGCGAATTGGCCGGTTTCTTGGGAAGTGCTGCGAAACCATCCGATTACCCAAGACACCATCAATCGGCCAGACGCCTTGCTTTATCAATATTTGCCGTCCACTTCGTTTACGGACGAACCCATGATTGTCGCAACAAAAGCGCTCATGGAAAGGTCCACTGGTGAAATCTACGGCGTGTTGTACTTTCCAATCCGCGAAGCACAGCTGAAACAATTTTACGAAGGCTACACAAGCATGGAAAACGAAGTACTGTTGGTGGATTCAACCGGAAAGATTGTTTCGAGCAATAAAGAAGACATGATTGGCAATGAAGCAATTGACGTCATGGCACTGGCAAAACAAGTAGACGACGAAGAGTTGGAATTCAAAGACGTCCATGTGTTTGGCAAGGACTATATGCTGATGTCCCAATACCTTCCGACTTATAATATGTATTTGGTGAATTTGGTGGACAAAAATGCGGTGCTGGATAGTTTGGTCAACACGAAAGAAATTCTCTTGATCAGCCTTGGCATTGTGCTGCTTGCCGTCATTGTTGTGTTTCTCATTTCCCGCCGGATGACCAATTCCATCAGCCGATTGGTCAAACAAATTTCAGTCATGGCCAAACACGATTTCAACAAGCCGGTAGCTGAAACGGGGGGCTATGAAGCGAAAAAAATCGCCAATGCGTTCAACTCAATGCTCAGCGAACTGCAGGCGTACGTCGACTTGGTCGTTCAAGCCCAGCAAAAGCAGCGCAGTGCCGAACTGATGGCGCTGCAGCATCAAATCAACCCGCATTTTATTTACAATACACTGGCGTCCATCAAGTTTATGATCCAGCAGGGAAAAAAAGAAAAGGCAACCGACATGATCCATGCCTTGATTTCGCTTCTACAAAATGCGCTCAGCAATGTCGATCAAACCGTTACCGTGGAACAGGAAATCGCTGATTTGAAAAACTACGTTCTCATCAACCAATCGCGCTATGGCGATGGCATCAAAGTGAATTTCTTTGTTTCGCCGGACTGCCTCGACTGCCAGCTGCCCAAGCTGATTCTTCAGCCGTTTATCGAAAATGCTTTCTTCCATGCATTTAACGAGAAAAAAGAAGGCTTTGTCCAAATTTTGGTGTCCAAAAAAGGCGATAATTTGTTATGCGAAATCGCTGATAATGGCGATGGCATGGAAATGAAAGGCGACCACACAAAAGAAGATTTTAAAGAGAAACGCCATCTGTTTAGCGGAATTGGCATCCGCAATGTCCATGAACGCATTCAGCTGCTTTATGGAGAAGAATACGGCGTAGAAATCACAAGCCAAAGAGGCGAAGGCACAAAAATAAAAGTGGATTTGCCTATTCAAAAAGTAGATCCATTGAACAAACCTAATAAAATTACAAGCATCCAAGAATAATGCAACTAAATAGTCGGAAATTTTAAACACCTAAAAATTTTCGAACAAAACACCTAAAGATTGTGCTAACAATCTTTTTTTTTATGTCGCTATACTGTATGTAAGGCGTAAAGTTAAGCGCTTACAAAAAGGGGGATTTTTGATGAAGAAGTTTTATCTTATGCTATTGCTGGTAGTCGGCATGGTTGTTTTAGCAGCTTGTTCTTCGGGGGATGAAGAAGCAAGTGAAGGCGGCGGTTCAGAAGGTTCATCAAGTGTAGATACCATCACAGCTTGGGCTTGGGATCCAGCATTCAACATTGCAGCTCTTGAAAATGCAAAAGAAGCTTATAACGGAGACGGTGAGTACGAAGTCGAAGTTATTGAAAACGCACAAGACGATATCATTCAAAAATTAAACACAGGACTAAGCTCTGGTACAACAAACGGAATGCCAAACATTGTCCTGATTGAAGATTACCGTGCACAAAGCTTCTTGCAAGCTTACCCGGATGCATTCCATCCGTTGACGGATGTCATCAACTCAGACGACTTTGCGGATTATAAAATTGCGACAACAAGCTTTGAAGGCGAGCAATACGGATTGCCTTTCGATTCTGGCGTAGCAGCACTATACGTACGTACAGATTATCTTGAAGAAGCTGGATACACAGTAGAAGACGTAACAAATATCACGTGGGATGAATACATTGAAATTGGTAAAGACGTAAAAGAAGCAACTGGCAAGAACATGCTGACATTGGATCCAAACGATTTGGCTCAAGTGCGCATGATGATTCAGACAAACGGTTCATGGTATGTGGATGAAGATGGTTCAACACCAAACCTTGCTGGCAACGAATCACTTGAAAAAGCATTTGAAACATACAAAGAAATGATGGATGCGGACATCGCGAAAATCGTTTCTGACTGGAGCCAATTCGTTGGTGCGTTCAACAGCGGCGATGTCGCCAGTGTTCCAACAGGAAACTGGATTACGCCAAGCGTCAAGCAAGCAGCTGATCAATCCGGCAACTGGGCAGTCGTGCCAATGCCGCGTTTGGATATGGAAGGCGCAGTCAACTCATCTAACTTGGGCGGCAGCTCGTGGTACGTCCTGAACGTAGATGGCAAAGAACAAGCGGCAGATTTCATGCTGAACACATTTGGTTCAAATCCTGAATTGTACCAAACACTTGTAGAAGAAATCGGTGCTCTTGGAACGTATTCACCGGCAGCTGAAGGAGATGCGTATGCAGTTGAAGATGAATTCTTTGGCGGGCAGCAGCTTCTAACGGATCTGTCTACATGGACAGACGAAATTCCAGCTGTGAACTATGGCCTTCACACGTATGCAATTGAAGACATTTTGGTTACGGGAATGCAAGATTATTTGAACGGTGCAGATCTTACAACAGTACTTGAAGGTGTTCAAGGACAAGCTGAAGCACAACTCAATTAATGGATGGTAAATAAATGAAGCCTTGAGTTGCCGCCGAATAACTGGTAGAAGTGCTTTATCACTTACCAGTCCGGCACAACTCAAGGTTTTTTTAAATAGGAGGAATGACAAGCATGAGTCAGCAATCAACAAAAAAAGGCGAAATGGATCTTCCTGTGCGCTTGCGCCACAAAGAAACCAAACGCGAAAAAACTGGTGTGTATTTCAAGAAAAAAGTTGGTTGGCTGTTTATCATTATCTCAGTCATCGCCATTACAATCTTTAACTTTTATCCGATGGTTCAAGCTTTTCTGTTGTCGTTCCAAACCGGAATGGGCGGAAATCTGGAATTTACGGGCTTATCCAACTGGCAGCGATTGTTCGGCGATCCGACGTTTATCGCAGCGCTAACCAATACATCAATTTACTTGCTCATTCAAGTGCCATTGATGATTGTATTGGCGTTATTCTTTTCCGTCCTGTTGAATGATCCAAAGTTGAAATTCAGAGGTTTTTTCAGAATCGCAATTTTCTTGCCGTGTGTAACGTCACTCGTTGCCTACTCAGTTATCTTTAAATACTTGTTCGGCATCGATGGCATCATCAACCTGTTTTTGCTCAACTTTGGTTTTATTCCTGAATCGATCAACTTTTTGGCCGATCCGGTGTGGGCGAAAGTGGTTATCATCCTTGCAATTACATGGAGATGGACCGGTTACAACATGATTTTCTATCTAGCGGCTTTACAAAATGTCGACAAGTCGATTTACGAAGCAGCACGAATTGACGGAGCCAACTCGATCCAGCAATTTTTCCAAATTACCGTACCGATGCTGAAGCCGATTATTTTGTTCACATCGATTACGTCGACAATCGGGACCTTGCAGATCTTTGATGAGATCGTCAACATCACCAACGGCGGACCCGGAAATGCGACGATTTCGATTTCGCAATACATTTACAATCTTTCATTCGAATACACGCCTGACTTCGGTTATGCGTCAACTGTATCCTATGTCATCGTAATTTTAGTGGTAATTCTATCAATTATTCAATTCAGAGTGGCGGGTGAGAAAAAATGAAAAACGTAAAAAGAATCTTCATTTATGTATTCTTAAGTCTCGCGGCCATCGTCTCCATTTTTCCGTTCCTGTGGATGCTCGTCAGCATCACCAATAAATCAGTGGATGTGACCCAGGGCCGCTTATTGCCAGGGACTCACTTGATCGAAAACATGAGAACTTTGTTCGCAACGATCGATATCGTTCCAGCTTTGATCAACTCGACCATTATAGCGGTCATCACCACTGTATTGACACTCCTGCTGGCCTCGCTCGCAGGTTATGGCTTTGAAATTCACCGCAGTAAAGGGAAAGACATCATCTTTAACATCTTGCTGTTGTCAATGATGATTCCGTTTGCGGCAATCATGGTTCCGTTGTACCGCATGTTCGGCAGCATCAGCGACACAGCTCCGTTAATCGGAATTGACTCGCTTGGGGCGGTTATTTTGCCAACAGCGACAACGGCGTTCTTTATCTTTTTCTTCCGCCAGAACACGAAGATGTTTCCGAAAGATTTGGTGGAAGCAGGGCGCATTGATGGCTTGAGTGAACTTGGCGTCTTTTTCCGCATCTATATGCCAACGATGAAAACGACGTATGCCGCAGCAGCGATTATTTCGTTTATGAACAGCTGGAACAACTACTTGTGGCCGTTGGTCATTTTGCAGTCACCGGAAAAACGTACGATCCCGTTGTTGATTTCAAATCTGGGATCAAGCTACTCGCCAGACTATGGCGTGATCATGTCGGCCATCGTTATCGCAACCTTGCCAACGGCTCTTGTGTTCTTCCTGATGCAGAAACACTTTGTTGCTGGAATGATGGGATCGGTTAAGGGGTAATAATCGATATTCCGCAAAATAGCTGCGCTTGCCGCGGGCGAGCGCCAAGCCGCTTCGTCGCTGCGCTCCTGCAGGGTCTCGGCTGTCTCGCTTTCCCGCAGGCGTCTCCGCTATTTTGCTCCATATCTAATTAAGTAGTAAAAAAGTAAAGTTGCTTTCAGTTAATCAGATACTTAGCGCTGGCGCGTCCAGGGGCTAAGCGAAGCAAGAAGACAGATGGTTTTTCTGGCTTCTTGCGGGAGCTATGCCCAGAGCGGCCGAAGCGGGTAAGAAATCCACTTTATCTAAGTTACAAGTAGGAGGTAAATTGTGCCGATTTTATATAACGAATCCACACGTGAGTTTCACCTGCAAACCGAAAAAGTAAGTTATATTCTCAACATTTTGGAAAATGGGCAGTTGGGCCATCTTTATTACGGCAAGAAGCTGCGCCACCGGGAGTCGTTTGAGCGCTTGTTCCATGTGGAAGAGGCGCCAAACACGGCGTGTGTCAATGAAGGGGATCTTGTGTTTTCACTGGATTTGATCAAGCAGGAATACCCGGCGTATGGTGCAACGGATTTCCGTGAGCCGGCTTACCAAGTTCTGCAGGAAAACGGCAGCCGCATTACGGATTTTGTTTATCAAAGTCATACCATCTTTCAAGGGAAGAAAAAGTTAGAAGGTTTGCCTGCGACGTATGTGGAAAATGATGACGAGGCAACAACATTGGAGATTTCTTTATACGACCAGGAAATCGACGTGGAAGTCCGACTTTCGTATACGGTGTTTGAAGACTTAAATGCAATTGCCCGGTCAGCTCAGTTTATGAACCGGGGACAGGCCGATGTCAATTTGACGAGAGTGATGAGTGCAAGCATCGATTTGCCGGATTCAGATTTTGAGATGGTTCAGCTGTCGGGTTCGTGGGCAAGGGAGCGGCATATGAAAAACCGCAAACTGGTGCCAGGCACTCAAAGTATTGCCAGCACAAGAGGAACGAGCAGTGCGCAGCACAATCCATTTCTGGCACTGAAACGTCCTGCTACAACGGAAGACCAAGGCGAAGTGTACGGCGTAAGCTTGGTCTACAGCGGCAATTTCCTGGCGCAGGTTGAAGTGGACCATTACGATGTGACGCGCTTGATGATCGGCATCAACCCGTTTGATTTTAATTGGCTCCTGGAAAGCGGCGGGAATTTCCAGACGCCGGAAGTGGTCATGGTGTATTCGGCGGAAGGCTTGAATGAGATGAGCCAGACTTTCCACAAGCTTTACCGGACGCGGCTGGCGCGCGGGCAATGGCGCGACCGTGAACGGCCGGTATTGATCAACAATTGGGAAGCGACGTATTTTGATTTTGATGAAACGAAAATTTTTGACCTTGCGAAGTCATCCAAAGAATTGGGTGTCGAGCTTTTTGTTTTGGACGATGGCTGGTTTGGCAAGCGGGATGCCGATACGTCTTCGTTGGGCGATTGGTTTGAAGACAAGCGCAAATTGCCAAACGGCCTGGCTCAATTGGCCAAAAACATTACAGGCCTGGGCATGGAATTTGGCTTATGGTTTGAGCCGGAAATGGTATCAAAAGCAAGCGACTTGTATAAAACCCATCCGGATTGGGTGATTCACGTGCCAAACCGCAACATGTCGCATGGCCGAAACCAGTATGTTCTGGATTTCTCCCGGCAGGAAGTGGTGGATTTTATTCACGGCTTAGTGGCAAAAGTGTTGCAGGACGCACCGATTTCGTATGTGAAATGGGACATGAATCGCTATATGACGGAGATTGGCTCTTTGGAGTTGCCGGCTGACCGCCAGCGCGAAGTGGTCCACCGGTACATATTGGGTGTGTATTCCTTGTACGAACGGTTGACGGGCGAGTTTCCGCATGTCTTGTTTGAATCCTGTGCTGGAGGCGGCAGCCGCTTTGATCCCGGCATGCTGCATTATGCGCCGCAAGGGTGGACGAGCGACGATACCGATGCGGTTGAACGTTTGAAAATCCAATACGGCACCTCGCTGGTTTACCCAATCAGCTCGATGGGCGCACACGTATCTGCAGTGCCAAATCATCAAGTCGGACGCATCACGAGCCTTGACACACGGGCAAATGTTGCTTACTTTGGCGCCTTTGGCTACGAGCTGGATGTAACGAAAATGGCAGACGAAGAAAAAGAAACAGTGAAACAACAAATCGCTTTTTACAAAGAAAATCGTTCGCTGATTCAGCAAGGGCAGTTTTACCGAATCAAGAGTCCGTTTGCGGAAGACGGCAACGTTACCAGCTGGACTGTGGTTTCCAACGATCAAACCGAAGCGATCCTTGGCTATTACCAAGTATTGGCCCAGCCCAATCCGGGACTCACGCGTGTGTTCTTCCAAGGGCTGAACCCGGAATTTGAATACGCCATCAACGGAATTGCCGACACATTTTACGGAGACGAGCTGATGGGCGCAGGCTTGCAGCTAAATCGTTACCGTAGGAATGAACATCCGGCTGATTTTTCTTCGGTTGTTTTTAAATTAACGAAAGTGTAGATGGTGTTGAGTTCTACTTATCGCACCGGTCGCTTTGGGCATAGCTCCCGCAAGAAGCCAGGAAAAGCATCTGTCTTCTTGCTTCGCTTAGCCCGTGGACGCGCCGGTGCTGGATAGCTGCTATTAAAAAAGTAATTTTATTTATATCGACAAATCAAAAACCATCACTCCAACATACATAGGAGGCGTCGACGTGCTGACTGCTAAAAACAAATCGTTTTATTTTGAAGGCGAGCCTTTCCAGATCTTGTCGGGTGGGATGCATTATTTCCGCACAGTGCCGGAACAGTGGGAAGACCGTTTGCTGAAGTTGAAGGCTTTGGGGTTGAATACGGTCGAAACCTATATTCCGTGGAACTTCCATGAACCGAAAAAAGGCGAGTTTCATTTTTCGGGAATGGCGGACATCGAGCGCTTTATTGAGCTCGCCCACACTGTGGGATTGTACGTGATTTTGCGTCCGGCGCCGTATATTTGCGCAGAATGGGAAATGGGTGGCTTGCCGTCTTGGCTGTTGAAACACAAAAGCTTGGTCATGCGAAGTAGCCATCCGTGTTTCCTGAAAAATGTGGAAGCTTATTTTGCGGAATTGCTGCCAAAGTTTAAAAAACACTTGTATCAAAACGGCGGACCGGTCATTGCGATGCAAATCGAAAATGAATACGGTGCGTACGGCAATGATTTGGCGTACCTCGATTTTTATAAAGAGCAATACAAAAAACACGACCTCGATACCTTCCTGTTCACATCAGATGGCCCGGACTTTATTACGCAAGGCTCTTTGCCAGACGTTACGACAACTTTGAACTTTGGTTCACGGGTCGACGAGTCGTTTGATGCGCTCGATGTATTCAAACCGGGTTCACCGAAAATGGTGGCCGAGTTCTGGATCGGTTGGTTTGATTATTGGACTGGGGAACATACCGTGCGGAGCGGGGACGATGTCGCTGCAGTCTTTAAGGAAATTATGGAGAAGAACATCTCCGTCAATTTCTACATGTTCCATGGCGGTACCAACTTCGGCTTTATGAATGGCGCCAACCATTACGACATCTACTACCCGACCATCACCAGCTACGATTACGACAGCTTGCTGACAGAGGGCGGAACGATTACAGAGAAATACAAGGCAGTCAAAAAAGTTTTAAGTGAGTACAGAAGCGTACCGGCGGATTTCACAGAAGTTCCATCGGCGAAAACATATGGACGTGTTACCCTCAGCGAATCGGTCAGTTTGTTCGATGTCCTCGATGACATCAGCGGCAAAGTCGAGCACATTGTGCCGCTTGCGATGGAAGACATCGATCAGGCTTACGGTTACACGCTGTACCGCACGACGGTCAATCGCCAAGGCGAACTGAAGTTCAATTCCAGCAATATCCGTGACCGTGGGTTGATTTACGTCAACGGCCAGTTTATTACCACTGTCTATATCAATGATCTGGAAAAAATAGTGACATTGAATTTTCCAGATGCCGTCAACACACTGGAAATTCTGGTTGAAAACATGGGGCGCGCCAATTATGGCGAGCATTTGACCGATCCGAAAGGCTTGATCAAAAACCTGTGGCTAGGCGAACAGTATTTCTTCCATTGGGACATGTTCAAAGTCGAACTGGACCGTTTGCCGGAAGCATACGAATTGAGCCAGGAACAGAGATTTCCAAAATTCTTCCGCGGCTCGTTCGATGCAGCAGAAGGCTTGGATACGTATGTAGACACGCACGGGTTCACGAAAGGCAATGTCTTCGTTAACGGCTTTAACTTGGGACGCTACTGGAACTCTGCAGGCCCGCAGCAGCGGCTGTATTTGCCAGGCCCGTTATTGAAAAAAGAAAACAATAAAATCGTTGTGTTGGAGTTGGAGCACACGACTACCGATCAAATCCAATTGCTGGATCAGCCAAAGCTGAGCTGACCAAAGTTTAAAAGAGAGAGGATGGAAAAAATGATTAACGATAAATTACCGAAGATTTGGCACGGCGGGGACTATAACCCGGAACAATGGGATTCGAAAGAAATTTGGGACGAAGATGTCCGCATGTTCAAACTGGCTGGCATTGATGTGGCCACATTAAACGTCTTTTCATGGGCACTCAACCAGCCGAATGAAGACATGTACAATTTTGACTGGCTTGATGAAAAAATCAACCGCTTGTACGAAAACGGCATTTACACATGCCTGGCAACCAGTACAGCGGCACATCCAGCATGGATGGCGAAAAAATATCCGGACGTATTGCGCGTTGATTTTTACGGCCGCAAACGCAAATTCGGCAGCCGTCACAACTCATGCCCGAACAGCCCAACGTACCGCAAGTATTCCGAGAAAATTGCTGAGAAACTAGCAGAGCGCTACAAAGACCACCCGGCTGTTTTGATTTGGCACGTATCCAACGAATATGGTGGCTATTGCTATTGCGACAACTGCCAGGATGCTTTCCGCGGCTGGTTGAGCGACAAATACGGAACGCTTGAAAAACTTAACAAAGCGTGGAACACCGGCTTCTGGGGACACACATTCTACGAATGGGATGAAATCGTGGCACCGAATATGTTGAGCGAAGAACGCGAAGACAATGTCTCAGACTTCCAAGGGATTTCACTCGATTACCGCCGTTTCCAGTCGGATAGTTTGCTGGATTGCTACAAGTTGGAATACACCGCGATCCGCAAGCACGTGCCAACCAATATCCCGATTACGACCAACTTGATGGGTACATACCCGATGCTGGACTACTTTAAATGGGCAAAAGAAATGGACGTTGTGTCGTGGGACAACTACCCGGCGATCGATACGCCATTCAGCTACACCGCGATGACGCATGATTTGATGCGCGGCTTAAAAGGCGGGCAGCCGTTCATGCTGATGGAGCAAACGCCGAGCCAGCAAAACTGGCAGCCGTACAACTCCTTGAAGCGTCCCGGCGTTATGCGCTTGTGGAGCTACCAGGCAATCGGCCGCGGAGCAGATACGATTCTGTATTTCCAGCTGCGCCGTTCAGTCGGGGCCTGTGAGAAATACCACGGAGCGGTCATTGAACACGTCGGGCATGAACACACGCGCGTCTTTAACGAAGTTGCCCAATTAGGGAAAGAATTAAATGGATTATCGGATACTTTGCTCGATGCACGGGTCAACGCCAAAGTGGCGATCGTCTTTGACTGGGAAAACCGATGGGCGACGGAACTATCAAGCGGACCTTCCGTATCGCTCGACTATGTCAGCGAAGTCCATAAATACTACGACGCGCTGTATAAATTGAATGTCCAAGTCGACATGATCGGCGTCGAAGAAGACTTGAGCAAATACGACGTCGTCATTGCACCGGTCTTGTACATGGTCAAAGAAGGCTACGCAGCGAAAGTCGAGAAGTTCGTCGAAAAAGGCGGTACCTTCCTGACGACATTCTTCAGTGGCATCGTCAACGAAACCGACATTGTCACACTCGGCGGCTATCCGGGTGAACTGCGCAATGTCCTTGGCATTTGGGCAGAAGAAATTGACGCGTTGCATCCAGATGAAACCAATCAGATCGTCGTTAAAGGATCCCGCGGAAGTTTGAGCGGCAAGTATTCATGCAATCTCTTGTTTGATTTGATTCATACAGAAGGCGCAGAAGCTGTTGCAGAATACGGCTCTGACTTTTACAAAGGCATGCCAGTCCTGACCGTCAACAAATTCGGAAAAGGAAAAGCGTGGTATGTGGCTTCAAGCCCGGACGCGGACTTCCTGGTCGACTTCCTGGAAACCGTCTGTGAAGAAGCAGGGGTCGAGCCATTGCTTGACGTACCGGCAGGCGTCGAAACAACCGAGCGCGTAAAAGACGGCCAAACCTTCTTGTTCGTGTTGAACCACAACAACGATGAAGTCACGATCGAGCTGCAGGACAGCCAGTATAAAGAAGTGCTGACAGACGCACACGTGAGCGGAAATCTGGTATTGAAAGAAAAAGGCGTGTTGATTTTAGCAAAAGTGTAAAATCAATTGAATAAATATTGGCCCATGTGGACTGCACCAAAGTTGTCAGCGATTGATCTGACAATGGAGATGCCGTTCAGGTGGGCTTTTTCTGTTGTTTAGTTGGAATGATTGAGGGCAGGAAAACGAGCTTTCGCTGTAGAATGTACACGTAACTTAGTTATTCGGATTAAAGGAGAGGAGAGTTGAAACAGATGAGGAACTTCGGGAAGGTCTTTTATATGTGTGGAGCTTTGTTGTTGGCTGGCTGCGGTGAAGAGGATGCGCCAATTATGGACGCTTCAAAAGCCAGAGGAGAACCGGAAGAAAGCGCAACAGCAGAAAGAACCGATTCGGCAGATGCCTTGTCTCAGTATTCCAGCGAGCAAATCGAGTACGCCAGAGTGTGGCTGCAGCTTGGGCCAAATCAGGAGATAGACGGCTTGTATGTCCAATCTATCCTTGCAGGCACACCGCTTAATCCGGACGATGACACGAGCGCCGCGTATCTTGAACCGGTCATCCAATTGGCAGGATCACGCTTAGTGGACGGGTCCGTAACCTACAGCAGCAATGGAGATGGTAACATCAATATTTACAATGTACCATTGCGTTGGGACGGCCAATATCCTGCCGGTGAGGAATTTTACAACGATATCATTGAAAGTGCAGATCTTGTAGAGATCAATCCAGGAGAAGAAGAAAAAGTCATCGATTTGATTGAAGTTTTGGAAATTCAAGAATAGGTCGAGGGGATTTAGTAGAAGCAAAAAAAGATTGGACACAGTTACCTGTCCAATCTTTTTTTATTAATGAAGCGAGTCTCTTTTTAGGTTTGAGGTAGCTGAACTTTCTCGACGGGAGAAAACCCCTGTGTCTTCTTGAATTTCATATTGTGTGGAAAATTGACCATGGAGTCTGAACAATCGATAGTTTCGAAATGCAAAGAGTTCAACGTAGCTTTATCAAAACGAACAGAAAGAATCGGCAGTACTTCGGTTCTTCCAGTTGACGTGTCCAAAATTTCGTCCATTGCATGAACTACGACCGTATCAAAAGGCAGGATGGCGAACATATCCCGGGCAATGCGGATTGCGCAACTGCAGACGTAGTCCTGGGTGATGTCGTAGTACTTCGTTTTCGGCATTTCTTTTACTGTGAGCTTGCCGGTTTTCGTTAGAGATTTTTGTTCTGAAGGGACCACGTTTTTGGAATGGACATTAAACTCAACTTCAAGAGTTTTAGGATCTTCAATAATAAATTCAAATCCGCTTCCGAATTCCAGCAAATCATCCAGCGGCGAAAGGTCTTCAATCACCTGCAGATAAGCATCGGTGTCCTGCTGCAAAATACGGTTGGCCAAGCGAGTTGTCCGAATGAGTTCTTTCGCTTCTTCCGCATCTTTTTCTCTTGCCAGAGAGACTTCCTGACGCAATTTCTCTTCTTCTTTATCTGCTGTTTTCAGCATTTTCTGCACCATAGATGGCTTGAAAGAAGTTAATTTTTCTTGGGCTTCCAACTCATGATACCCAATGTCTTTTGTATGATGAGGATGCTTGGAACGGCTGATGTCAAACCAGTCAAAATAATCGTCACATTCTTTATGGATCGAATGAATCAACTCAATTTTGTTTTCATAAACCTGTACTTCGTATTTGGCTCTTTCAATTTCTTCTTGCTTGGCAATTTCTTTCTGCTGCCTGGCAAGAGCCTGTCTGTTTTGTTGAGCGGCACTTTTGTAGGTTCTGCTTGAACTAGATCTTGTTGTCGATATCCCTGTGCCAGGAATGCTCGCAGTTGTTCGGCGTTGCCCACGCGAATTTACCGAATACCGGAGCCCCTTCACACCAACGCTTGCACCAATCCCTCTGCTGGAAACGTTAATGCGCATACCCGGAGCCACTTTGAAACTTTTTCTAAACTTAATCGCCATGCAATTCACCCCTTTACTTAAATTGTAAATGCTATAACCAAATAAAGGAAGAGGAGATAAAGTAAAAAAGTCCTTCGATAGTGATCGAAGGACTGGTAATCGAGCTTATAGAATTGCCTCCGCAATAACCTTATCAAGTTTGCGGATATCCACTTTTTTAGCCAAATTTAATTTAAACTTGCCGGCTGTTGTCCAAAGCTCCAGCTCTGTGTTCAAATCGAAGGTTCCGGCATTTTCCGAAGAGTACATGGTGATCGATTTGAATGGAATTGTGTAAACCTCTACTTTCTTTCCGGTCAATCCTTGTTTGTCAGAAATAATGATGCGCTTGTTCGTCACAACAGCTGTGTCTCGTACCGTTTTGTAAGCTATTTGTGCCACTTCCCCAGCAATCAACAAATCGTTGACCGATGCAGGTACATCGATTTCCTGGGTGAACGTCCATGCCATCATTGCGTTTAAATCTGCCATAAAAAAATTCCTCCTTATTGTTTCTTCCAATAGTTTCTCATATGTTGGAATTAATAGTAAGCATTAGCTGCTGCATGTCATTTTGACAGGCTGTCTCATCGGCGTTCTTAATATTTATATATTTTCTGTTAGACACAAACGACTATTTAATTATACAATTTATGAGGTACAATAGAATTATTAAAAGTAATTATTTTACAATATAAAATACCTAATTGACCTGAAGTAGTTTAATGTCTTTTGGTGATAATCTGCTGTATCGACAGGAAATAGAATGGAGGGCTCTGTTTATGGAGAATCAACAAACCAAGTATTCCCGGTTGGCACATATAACTAAACTGATCAATACCAAGTTTGAATTGCGTCCTTTGCTGGAACATGTAATAACGGCCATATCCGAAGAAGTGGTACGATGCGATTCTGTTGGCATTTACTTGCCGCAGGAAGACGGAACGTTCCGTGGATATGTAGGGAAACCGGAAGTGATCAATGGCATGACCCTCGATATGCATGTGGTGGATACAGATTTTGATTTATTGGCGAAGGAAGTTATTGAAACTCAACAAACCATCTATATACCGGATACATCAAAAGACGATCGACCGGATCCGAGAGCCGTTGCCGGATTCGGCATCAAGTCTTTATTGGCAATGCCCATTTCATACGAAGGGGAACTGTTTGGGCTTGTTTTTCTGTTTGACTACGGAATTCCGATGGATCTGACAGAAGATGAAATACAAGCTGTCGAAGCTTACGTCAGCATGGCGGCAGTAGCGATTCGCAACGCCAACAACTTTAAGGACCAAGAAAGCGTACTTGCCGAAAAACAATTGCTTTTGGATTTAACGTGGGATTTGTCAATGAGCTCTTCGGTAGCGACTGTTATGGACAAATGTTTCCACTATATTGGGAAAGTCCTGAAAAATGATAATATCGGCGTCCATTTATTGGACCCTGTAGCGGGCGCAAAAATCAAACCGACTAGTTTAAGTGCGAAGAGTGAGTGGGAAAAAGAAGCATGGTTGGAAAAGCATACTGAATTGCAGTTTGATCTTTCCAATGATCCCGTATTTGATGCAGTGGTCCGTACGAAAAAACCCGTGCACATTGCAGACGTCACAAAAGACTCACGGGTCAATCAGGAAGTTTGCCAATCATTTGGGATTGAATCGATGCTGATGCTTCCTTTTGTAACGATGCGTGAAGTCTTGGGTGCCTTGGTTCTGGTAAGTTTCAATAAAAATAAAGACGTCTTTTACGAATCAGACATCGAACTGGCTCAATCCATAGCAGACGCTACTGCTTCAACTCTCTCCAATCTGTTGTATATGGAGAAACAGGAAGCCTTGATCGAAGAACGAACCTCCGAAATTCTCCTAAAGAACAATGAACTAAAAAATGCAGTTACAGAGCTCGAGAATATGGGACGAGAAAAGGTGCTGATTTTGAACTCGGTGGAAGAAGGTATTTTCGGTCTGGATTTAGCTGGAAAGATCACGTTTTGCAACCGGGCTGCACATTGCACCTTAGGCTACAGCAAAACTGAACTGATCGGGCAGTCCTATGGGATCCTTTTGAACAAATCCGAAGATTTTCCAAGTACTTCTTTTCCTTTGGAAGAAGAACTGAAGTTTTATAAGAAAGATGGCCAGCCATTTTCTGTTGAACATGTAGTTTCTTCTATTAAAGAAAACGGCCAGGTTATTGGCCACGTAGTTACATTCAGAGACATCACGATGAGAAAGCAGCTGGAAAACAGAATCAGTCACTTAGCCTATTATGACAACCTCACTGATTTGCCAAACCGGGTCTTGCTGAATGATTTTTTGAAAAAAGAAATCGGGAATGCGACCGTTTTGGGACAAAAAGTGGCGGTGTTATATCTGGATTTAGATCGCTTCAAACTGATCAATGACAGTTTGGGCCATAGCTATGGAGACATTCTATTGAAAGATGTCGCTGATCGGCTGCGCGCCAATGTACCGGACAATGCATTTGTGTCACGGCAAGGAGGCGATGAATTCACCATCATCTTGCCAGGATTCATGGAGAACAACGAAGTCTTGAGCCTGGTGAATAAGCTAGTGGAGTCGTTCACCCACCCGTTTTCGCTAAAAGGAAATGAAGTTCACATTAAAACCAGCATCGGCATCAGTGTGTTTCCAAAAGATGGAGACACAGCTGAAGAGTTGATCAAAAATGCAGATGCCGCCATGTACAAATCAAAAGAAAAGTCCGGCACACATTACCACTTCTTCCAAAGTGAAATGAGCGAACGGAATCTGGAGAACATTTTCTTGGAAAATCAATTGTACAAAGCTCTGGAAAACGAAGAACTGTTGATTCACTACCAGCCACAAATCGATAGTAGAACCAACGCAATTACTGGAGCAGAAGCCTTGCTTCGGTGGAATCACCCAACGAGAGGCATGGTCTCTCCAATTGACTTTATCCCGGCGGCGGAAGAGACCGGGTTGATTGTACCGATTGGAAGATGGGTGCTGTTGAATGCCTGTAAACAACTTCAACTCTGGCATGCTAAGGGAAATTCCCACATGACGGTGTCCGTGAACTTCTCCGGCAGGCAATTTGAAGAAGAGGACTTGGTCTCCATGATTGACAGCATCCTCACCGAAACGGGGGTTGCTCCGGAGTTTTTGCACATCGAACTGACAGAAAATCAAATTTTCAAAAATACACAAGTAACGTTAAGAAAAATGAAAGAAATCAAAACGCTCGGCGTTAAAATCGCATTGGATGACTTCGGTACAGGCTATTCATCGCTGGGCTATTTGAAAAACTTCCCGATTGATACCTTGAAAATCGATCGCTCTTTTGTGTTTGATATTTTGACAGATAAGCACAATGCAGCCATTACGAACACGATCATCACCCTGGCACAAAATTTGGGATTGAAGATCATTGCGGAAGGCGTCGAGACAAAAGAGCAGCTGGAATATCTGATGACCAAAGGCTGCTTTAACATCCAAGGGTATTACTACAGCAAACCGCTAGAAGCCAAAGCATTGGAAAAGTATATTGACCAAATTACGGTTAAGACAACAGTCGATCCTAAGATATCCCAGTGAATAGCGAAAGGTTGGACAGAGTGACTTGTCCAATCTTTTTTAAATTGATCAGAGCATGTTGTCGATCAGGCAAATTAAAAAAGGTCCAATATTAACAATTAGTTTCCAGTTGAACGAGAAGGGTATGAGTGAAATGAGAAGCTTTCTGGACAGGTTCGCTATTCGATATTTAACCTTGGTGGAAAGAAAAAAAGAACAAAGGGGCACTCTATGGAAAACAAAAAGAATAGACTGGCGACTTGGTTGAAAGGACCGATACTAACGAAGAAAGCAGACCCGTTTTTGAGTGTTTTCCTCGCTTTTTTAGCGGCACTGATGGGAAACGCATTTTATCAAAACAGTGATATGGGGTATGGGGAATACATTCTCTGGCTTGTATTAATCGCCACTCTCACCGTTCTAGCGATTAAGTTGATTGTTACTGGATGGAGAAGGAGCAGGCAGCAAGATAAACATACATAAGAAAGACTAAAAACTGAGGAGGAGTAAGATGAGACAACCTAAAAAAATGGCACTAACCGGGCTCTTGCTAGTCGTTCTGCCTTTGGTGTTTATTGCATTAGGAGGTGTTCCGGACTTTACGGTGCTGATTGGGCAAGGAGAAGGATTTGCTTACTTTTTAGCCTTTCTTATGATCCTGCTGGTCTTTGTCGGCGCTCTTTTGCTGGTCATCGCCTTGGTGTTGAGTCTTCTAAGAAAAAACAAGAATACTACGTGAATGCAACAAAGCCTTCGAATTGCTCTCCGAAGGCTTTTTTTGTTTCGGATTCTTGGATGCGTTGCGGAAATAACCAAAAGGTCCCAGAAATCATCAAAAAATTTCAATTTATCCGCACCCAAGCGGCAAAATGAGGTAGCATTAGAAAGGTAATGAAAACGCTAACAAAGGAGTGTAAGAGGATGAAAGGAATTATTCGTTTTTCCAATAATTTGATGGAACGCTATTTGCCGGATCCATTTTTGTTCGTCATAATTTTGACGTTGGTAGTGTTCGGCATGGGCTTGGGATTGACCGGTTCGACGCCTGTTGAAATGGTCGCCTTCTGGGGTGAAGGATTCTGGGCGTTATTAGCGTTCTCTATGCAAATGGTGCTCGTGCTGGTAACCGGATTTGTATTGGCGAGCAGCCCGATTTTCAAAAAGGGACTCGGCAAACTGGCGAGCTTTGCGAAGACGCCGGGCAGCGCCATCATTTGGGTAACTTTGGTGTCACTCGCAGCGAGCTGGATCAACTGGGGATTTGGGTTGGTCATCGGTGCGTTATTTGCGAAAGAATTGGCAAAACGCGTGGACCATGTCGATTACCGGCTGTTAATTGCAAGCGCTTACTCTGGATTTATCATTTGGCATGCTGGGTTCTCGGGTTCGATTCCGCTGTCGATTGCGACAGACGGCCATCCATTCATGGACCAAATCGGCATTATTCCAACAGGAGAAACGATTTTTGCGAGCTATAACTTAATTATCATTGCGGCTTTAGTTATCATTCTTCCTTTATTAAACCGGTTGATGATGCCGAAAAAAGAAGAAACCGTGGTCGTCGATCCGAAAGTGCTGGTGGAACCTGTAGCCGAGGAGCAACCGGCGAAATCGGACATGACCCCGGCAGAACGTCTGGAAAACAGCTGGATCCTATCTGCCATCATCGGTATTCTGGGTGTTGCATTTGTCGCTTATTATTTCATTCAAAATGGCTTTGCGTTAACGCTCGACTTGGTTAACTTCATGTTCTTGTTCCTCGGAATCCTGTTCCACGGGACGCCAAGAAGATACTTGGTGGCGGTTCAAGAAGCCGTCAAAGGAGCGGGCGGTATCATCATCCAGTTCCCGTTTTATGCAGGAATCATGGGGATGATGACAGCATCCGGTTTGGCAGCGGTCATCTCGGATGCATTCGTCAGCATTTCTACGGCTGAGACCTTTCCGCTTTTCGCCTTTTTAAGCGCAGGACTCGTCAACTTCTTCGTCCCTTCCGGCGGCGGACAGTGGGCCGTTCAAGGGCCAATCATGCTGGAAGCGGCCGAAATGCTTGGCAGCGACACCGCTAAAGTCGCAATGGCTGTCGCTTGGGGAGACGCTTGGACGAACATGATCCAGCCGTTCTGGGCATTGCCGGCACTGGCAATCGCCGGGCTCAAAGCCAAAGACATCATGGGCTTCTGTCTGATTGTGTTGTTTGTCAGCGGTGTTGTGATTGGGCTTGGGTTGTTGTTTTTGTAAATGAAAATGTTGATTTCGGCCTTGCCTAAAACAGGCAAGGTCATTTTTGTATTGTTGTATGTAAAGAGAAACAATGAGAAAGAAGCTATTAATAAAACCATTCTACTGTCTAACTCAAATTTTAGTAAGTATATATAATAACAGGTGAAAATATATGGTAATACTTTCTTTAGTATAGTATATTTACCTATAGAAGGTTGAAAAATGAAAAAAAGAATAGCTTTTTACTATGAATAGTTTAGCAATTAAAATTCTTTAGTATTCCTTCTTAAAATGGCGAAAGCCGTTGTAATGGTTGTATAAGTTATCAACTACTATCTAAAAACGGAGGGAAATTGACTTATGATAAAAAAATGGTTCGTTCCAATTGTAATCAGCTCTATGGTTTTAACCGGGTGTGGATCTGATACTACAGAAGTTAACGAGGAGTCTGAAAACACGACAACTGTTGCTAGTGAGGAAGAAACAGCTGCAGAAACCGAGGAATCTGAGACTGAAGAAGAAACAGAAGAAGTCGAAGAAGCTGTGGAAGTCGACGAAGATGTACAGGAAGATGACAGCATGAAAGCCACAAATACTTACACGAATAAAGAGTTGGGTATTACCGGCGAAATAGGTCCGATGAAATACGAGATCCCTGGAATTCAGTTGAAGATCATTGAACCAAAAGACCAAGCGACAGCCGATCTTTTCGAAGTGGCAGTAGGAGATGAGGTCCATGCTTTTACAGTTCAGTTTGCTGGAGAAAACACATCTGAAGAAGATGTGAGTTTTTACCTTGGCCAAGCCGTTGCGATTACCAACACTAAGGAACAATTAGAGCCTGATATGCTCCTGTCTGAATATATTGATGGGGAATACTTAGGACAAGTTCGTCATGAAGGCCACAATGTATATATCTTAAAGAATTCAACAGTAGATCAACTTGAAAGTATTGAACTGCGTATTTCAGCTCCTACGGATAGTAATTTTGAAACTGTAGGAGAAGAAGCTTCGCATACAATTGAAGTAAACAACTAAGTGAAATAAAACTTTGACCTCAAACAAGAAAATTCTTGTTTGAGGTCTTTTTGCTCAGAAACGCTTTCTAAATAGAAATATGATGTAAGTTGCAATAATATTGCGAATAATTGATGCCGACATAGTTAAATAATGCTAAACTAAAAATAAGTTTCATACAGTATTTTACATATATAGGAGAGAGGAGCACCTCATGATTATCTACAACGAAAGCTCTTCAAAATTTATTAACCATGTGCTGGAACAGCGCATCGAATCTGTGCTCCTTGAAAAGGTGCAGGAAAAGATGAACCATTCCGTATCGCCAAGCGAAATCCGTTCGTGGACCAACTCTTTGCCGCAAATGGCCAAGATTCTGCGGGACGCCGATTTGAAGGAAGGCACCCACGTGCTGCTGGAATACAAGTTGCCTTCCACTGAAAAACGCATTGATTTCCTGATTACCGGGGAAGACAAGACCGGCCGGCAAAACGCTGTCATCGTCGAACTGAAACAATGGTAGAAATCGCAACTGGCTGAAGGGGACGGCATTGTTAGAACTTACCTGGGAGGGCCGGGAACGCGAAACCGTTCATCCGTCTTATCAATCGCTGTCCTATAAACGCTATCTTGAGAATTTCAATGAAGCCCTATACGAAGATACATCCATCAACTTAAGCTCCTGTGCTTATCTGCATAACTACATTCCGAACAACCTGGCAGAGCCTTTGCTCAATGAACGCTATGCGAGAGATATCAAGTATTTACTGATATTTTCATGAAATAAAATATAAAAAACAATTTATAATGTGGAGGAAGATATGAAATTTACTTATCGATCTTATACAAAGCTAATAAGAGAATTAGGTTACTTAGACTCTATTATAGAGCTGAGTGAAGTAGCCAAAAGAGACTTTATATATCATTCCGAAGAACAAGAAAACTTTAATATGTTTTTAAAAGAGAAATCTCAAAAGTATGGAATCAGAGTTGATTTCAATGACATTCCACAAGAATTCAATTCAATTATAGCAAGTAATTATATAACTCAAGTCTCCCAGTGTTTTGAAGAATTCCTGGTGGGTTTTAAAAGTGAGTACAGAAAAATAAAAGGAGATTCATGGGAGGAGAAGGAGAAAGAAGCAAGGCTTGAAAGTGCTTTTAAAGCAGTAATAGGTAATAGTAAAAAAGAAGAAATATTAGAATATGGTATTTGTGATTACTATAGACTTGTTCGAAATTCCACCTTACATAGTAAAGATGAAAATCTTATTAATAAAGTTAATAAACAACATCAGCATATAACGAAGAATGCAAAAGTAAAATCTAACTATACTAATTTAAATGCTCCTAATAAATTCAAAGAAATCACTTTTGACGATTTTCTTTTATATTCGAGAGCAGTTAAAAAATTAGCGCTAAAGTTTTGTGAATTTTCTAGCCCCCAATTAGAAGAAATTATTAATTTGATAGAGATGAAAAAATATAATAAATATTTAAATAATATAGATAGAATGGAAAAGGCAATTAAGAGCGATTTAAAATCTAACTATGGGATACGAGAAGAAGATTCAAAATTAGTAATAAATAGGATTGTAGAGTTGAAGGAATAAAGTTACAATTAACTCATATTTATCTGGTTCGCTTAGTGGTAAAGCACCCCCCTCCATTGGCTCATGAAAGTTTCGTGAATCAATGAAGGGGGAGCCTGTGGTTCGAATCCACAGCCAGATTTAAATTTTTGAAGCCGCAGCTGGACATCAGTAAGGTTCTTGCTGCGGTTTTGTATGTTTAAAAGAGAATAGAAAAATGTTTAAGACAAAAAAACTAATAATATAGATGAATAGTTCTAAACCTCAGAAGTAAACTTGTTTGTATGAAAGATTTGTTTTTTTTAAAAGTCCTGTTTTAATGTAAATAATAAGTTTTATGTCCTTAGAAATCCGAAATGATAAGAAATGAAAGTAGGTGTATTAAACAAAGTATTGAATATCGAATAGATTCGTGAGAGTTTAAAATCAATTTTTATTAAATCGTTTATACTGAATGACATGGCTAGATAAAATAAAAATCTTTATTATTACTTCAACTCAAATTCAAATTAGAAGGGGATTAAATTGGATGTTCTCAGAAGGTATAATAACAGATATAGTAGCTCCTGTTGTAACAACTTGGCTAGCTCCAAAAGTTGAAAATCTCACGGAAAACTTAGGGATTAGAAAGAAAATTACTCAATATACTTTAAAGTCTAAAATGACTGAATATTTGGAAAGAACATATAAGAAAAATAGCTATATGAATACAATTATTTTTAGAAATGTACCACAAAAAATAGAAGACTTATACATCCCTCTCACTTTAAAAACAAAAGAAGAAACTACTGATATTGTAATAAATAATAATATTTCGGGAATTTTTACTGAGTTTAATAAAATATTAATTACTGATTCTGCTGGGATGGGGAAATCTACTTTGCTGAAATGGATGTTCAGAAAAAGTATTGAGTTAAATTTGGGTCTTCCAGTTTTTATAGAATTAAGAAAACTATCTAAAAATAACACTGTTATTGACGAATTGTTTAAAGAATTAAATCCTCTTCATGAAGAATATGACAAAGAATTTATATTGGAATTAATTCATAAAGGAGACTTCATTTTTTATCTAGATGGCTATGATGAGGTACCTTTAAATAGTCGAGTTGAAGTAACAGAAGACCTTCAGAGTTTTATTTCAAAGGCATCTAATAATAAGTTTATACTATCCTCGAGGCCAAACTCTGCAATAGTATCTTTTACAGACTTTTACGAATTTAATATTAAACCCTTAAATAAAGACGAAGCTTACAATTTACTTAAGAAATATGACAAAAGTAACAATTTGGCTGTCCAAATTATTGACCTGCTCGAGGGAAATACTCACGGAGAAAGTTTAAAAGAGTTTTTAATAAATCCTTTAATGGTTTCTTTACTATATAAAGGGTACGAATATAAACAAACGATTTCATATAAAAAGAGTATATTCTACAGACAAGTTTTTGATGCATTATTTGAGAACCATGATTTAACTAAAGGAGGGGCTTATATCCATGAAAAGCACTCGGAATTAGATATAGAAGAGTTTCACACAATTTTAAGAACTACAGCCTTTTTAACTATTAAAGAAGGAAAAGTAGAGTATGGAAAAGATGAAATAATTAATTATTTAACTCAAGCTAAGAATCAAACAAAAATTGACTTTAAAGAAAGCTTATTCTTAAGAGACTTAGTATCTAGTGTGCCCCTTTTTTATGAAGAAGGTAATTTTTTCAGATGGAAGCATAAATCATTACAGGAGTATTTTTCAGCACTATACATCTGTACTGACACCAAGGACAAGCAACAATTAATTCTTACGAATATTTATAATAGCAAGAACTTTAACGAATATTTAAATATATTAGATCTCTGTTACGATGTAGATTATAAGAGCTTTGAAAAATCGATTATATATTTATTTTCAGAACAAGTAAATTCACATAAAAAAAGTTTTGAACCTTTTACTTCTGAAATTCCCGAGTACTATTTAAAAAAGCGAATGCATTATACTTTCGGAAAACAATTTTTTTTGATACCAATTAAAAAAAATAATGACTCTATAAGCACTGTACAGGACAAAGAGTTAGTAATGAAAAACTTTGATGAAGAAATTGATCTAGGCTTGAAATTTATAGAAGAAAATTATAAAGGATTGATAGCTGGTTATGAAAATATTGGAGCAGCAATCGACTATAACACAAAATTTCTATTGATTTTTTATGAAAAATTAAACTATTCAATTATAGAATTACTAGCTTCTAAATCCTTTAAAAGTATTTCATATTCGTCTACTAGAGAGGAAGTAAAACAAGATATTTCCGAAATGGCCATGTTACTTAACTCAATAGACACAGAGGGAACAATTCTAAATAATGATAAATCCTCTATATTAAATACATTCAAGTATTATGAACTAGTTAATGATTTTATAGAAATAGGTAATTATGGAAAGATAGCTATAGACTTTGAAGAAATTTCAAATCTTTATCAAAAAATGTTAGAAGAAACATTTGAAGAAGAATATAATGATTTGTATGATTTTTAAAGGTTGATAATAACTCTATGAAATTCGCTCCCTGTGTTTGTAAAATCGCTTCCATGTGTTGAACGCAATTCAAAATATGTAACAATACTGCATAAGAAAAACGTTGAAATCAGTAGTAGAAAGAATTCTCCTCATATTTATATGATGATCGGTAAGTATTCATAAATGAGCGGTACACAGGGGGAGAATGGAAACTGCTGGAAAACTCAAGACCCTCTCTTCCAGTCAATATAATTATTTGACTGGAGTCGATGGAGACCTTACTACAGATCGTGCTCTTCTTTATCCATCAATGCACTTGTGAACCAAATAAACCCAAAACAACCACCTTTCCGATAAGGAAAGGCGGTTGTTTTGGGTTTATTTGTATTTAAATAAAGCTGTTTGCTCTGTAGCTTTATAATTAGAATCCCAACCAATTTATAATTGCACAAGAAAAATTGTGGTAAAATTATGAAATAATGATAACTATTAATTAGAAACGAAATTATTTTTAAAGAATATAGAGGTGAAGATATGAAACAGGAACTAGTGCATATGCGGGACAAATTGAATAATATCAGCAAACGAAACCGCTCAATCCGATTGTTGAAGCTTTATGATAAATGGAGTTTTGATTTGATGCGCAGCTCTCCTGAAATTGCAGAGGGGATCGTGGAAGGCTTAAAGAAGAAGTCGACAAAGTCTTTCTCGTTACTGACCAAAGATGAAGAAAAGGATGCTGTAAATACGCGGAAATTGACTGCGCTCTACAGAAATATAAAAGGTATTGAAGATGAGACCGGTGTCCATGACTTTTATTTGGGGACACCGTTTGTTTCCGGGACTTTTTCAGATGGTACGTTCTTTCAAGCACCCCTGTTCCTTTACCCTGTACGTTTGGAAAAGGGAGCAATCAACCGACAGACATTTGAATTGAAGAAAGACGAGGGTGAGCCTATTCTCAATCGGACCTTGTTTTTGGCGTTTAAGAAAATAGATCAGCTGCGCTTTTCAGAAGAGTGGATGGATGAAGCGCAGGAAGTAGCCTCAAAAGGGGATGCAGAAATTCAGTCTTTCCTGGAAAGATTCCAATTAGCTGTTACACAAACATCCACTGGTTATGAACCTTTAAAAGAATACAAAGCGGATGGTATTCCACCTAAGAGCAAGTTGAAACTCACAAAGAATGCTATCATTGGTCATTTCCCGCAGGGGAGTTCTTCGCTTGTCCGCGATTATGATCAATTGATCGACCTGAGCGAAACCAGCAATTTATCGCTAGTGGGTGATCTTCTAAACCCTGAAAATGCGACAATAATGGAAAGTGATTGGGATGCTCAGAAGTCCGAGCCAGAAGATATCCGTGAATTTAATCGTCTGTATCTGTTAAATACTGACGGTTCCCAGGAAGAAATTTTGAAGGAAGCCCGCTACAAAAAAGGATTAGCGGTTCATGGTCCACCAGGAACCGGGAAGTCACAGGTGATTGTCAATCTGATTACAGATGCTTTACACCAAAAGAAGAGAATTCTGGTAGTGTGCCAAAAAAGGGCTGCCCTGGATGTTGTTTACCAGCGGCTCCACAGCCTCGACTTGACCGGTTATACCGCTTTAATACACGACGAAAACCAAGATAGAAAAGCACTTTATGGGAAAATAAATGATACCCTCTCGTATTCCTTAAATTACGAACAAGGATGGACGCAAAGTTTGCGGACCACGTCTCAGAAACTTGAACAGCAGGAAATGGAACTGAATAATATTGCTGCCGGCTTGCATTCGAAAAATGAGAACGGGCTGTCGCTGTATGATTTATACAGCAGAACTAAAAGCACTGGAGATATTGAAGCTTTCATCGTAGTCGACTCAGTTGCGAATGAGTTGAATGTTGAAAATTTGGAAGATGCTTTGGCAACGGTTTATACGTATGCCGAATGGTATGAACGGTTTGGTAAAGATTCCTATCCCCTGAAAGACAGACTTTCCTTCGCCAAATTTGGGATGAAGGAAAAAACGGATTTCACACAAAAAATGGCTCAATTAATTATACAGATGAAAAAAGCGGAAGAGTGTTTAAATCTCTTGGATGCTGATGACATCACTCCCGGCTATACATGGGGAATCCAGCAGGATCTACTGAAAATCCAGCCGGATATCTCTGACGGTGAACCACGGACAATGCAAGGCTTGCGTTTATGGTATTGGACAAGTTTCACCGGCAAAAAAATTGTTGAGGATCTAAACAAAGGGGCTAAGTTTCCAGGAGTTAAATCGCAGGAATGGCCGAAGATCAAAAAGAGCTTATTGCTAATGAATGATTTGGCGCAAATCACAAGTGATATAAATAAAGAAATGGAAGTCTTGAAGCATTTTCTTGAACCTTCGAAAGTGGAGAAGTACAAAGAAATGGTTTCTGATGGTGCTTTGCCACTAAAGGAAATGGAATTGATTCAAGAATATCTTCATTCTGATTTTGAAGATTTGCAGCATATGGATCAGTTTGGACAGGAATGCAATCCAACGGAACAAAAGCTGATAAAGCTGTTGATAGAAAAAAAGAATCAAATCGGTTTCGGTAATCTTCCGGAAAAATGGACAGAGGCGTTACGTCAATCTGTTTACCTTTATTGGATCGACAAAGCGGAACGAAAGCATCCGGCAGTGAAAAAAGTATCGAACTCTGAATACAACCGACTGCGATCTACTTTTGAAGAATTGGTTGAAAAGAAAAAAGAACTGGCTCGTCAATATTTGATCAACGAGCTGAAACTATCCTTGCAAGGCGCACAGGATTCATCACGGGATGTATTCAAAGACCTCAAGCACCAGACCGGTAAAAAGCGGCAAGTATGGCCGTTGAGGAAGCTGGTGAACCAATATGCGGATAAAGGACTAATGGATGTTGCTCCGGTATGGCTTGCATCTCCAGAAATCGTCTCATCCATTTTCCCCGTTGACTGAAAATCTGTTCGATTTGGTCATCTTTGACGAAGCTTCCCAATGTACCGTTGAAAACGGCTTGCCGTCCATCTATCGCGCGAAGCAAGTGATTGTAGCAGGCGACGAAATGCAACTGCCGCCATCAAATATGTTCATGTCTACTATTGAAAATGATGAGGATGAAGAAGATTTTCTGTCCAATGATTCACCGAGTTTATTGAATTTGGCTAAACGCAGATTTGATGAAAAAACGCTTCAATGGCATTACCGTTCCAAATATGAGGAATTGATCAACTACTCGAATCATGCTTTTTATAACGGCGCGATTCAAATATCGCCAAATGTCCAACCGTATAAAGAGCCTCCAGCTATCCAATGGATTAAGGTGGAAAACGGCAGATGGATCGATCGAGCAAATGAAGTGGAAGCATTAAAAGTAGTAGGAGTTCTTAAAGAACTTTTGATGGCTAAACAAGATAAGTCAGTTGGAATCATTACGTTCAATAGTACTCAACAGACGAAAATTTTGGATATGATTGAGAAAGCGGCAATCGATGATATAGAATTTGGTTCCTTGTATGGAGAAGTGATGAGCAGAGGACTCGACGAGCGAGTTTTTGTAAAAAATATTGAAAATGTCCAAGGCGATGAGCGAGACATTATTCTTTTCTCAGTAGGATATGGCCGAAACGAAGAAGGACGCGTATACAACCGCTTTGGTTCATTAAACCAAGAAGGCGGTGAAAACCGTCTGAATGTTGCTGTGACACGTGCCAAAGAAGAGACAATCGTCGTTAGCAGCATTGAACCGGAAGAGCTGGAAGTGGCGAGCTCGAAAAGCAATGGCCCACGCCTGTTTAAAGATTATTTGAAATACGCAAGAGCAGTTTCCAATGGTCAAATCGAAAGAGTACAGGAAGTTATCCAAGATGTCAATGAACTTGGGAATACCAGTGTCTCCGCATCAGCACTGCAATTCGATTCACCTTTCGAGGAACAGGTCTATCAGCAACTGCGAAACCTGGGATACGAAGTTCAAACACAAGTTGGCATGTCAGGTTACAGAATTGACTTGGCCATCATCCATCCAAACGATCCTTCTCAATACATTCTGGGAATCGAGTGCGACGGGGCAATGTACCACAGTTCCAAAAATGCAAAAGAGCGTGACATCTACCGCCAAAAATTCCTGGAAAGTCGCGGATGGACGATCGAACGCATCTGGAGCCGCAACTGGTGGAAAAACCAGAGTGTAGAGATTGAGCGGATCGATCAGGTGATTAAGGCTTTGGTGAAGAAGGATGAGGTTAAGGGGAGTATGACGGGAAGTTTGAAATAAAAGAATTAAAAGTGAAGTAAAGGCTTTCCGAGAAATCGGAAAGTTTTTTTATGAGAGTAATGTTCTAAACACAACAATCGAACACAATCTATGCTTACTTACATTAATTTTCCATTTAATATATAGTAATTCTTAAAGGAGTGGGAATTATGAAAAAGCTAATAAGTACTATTGACGTAACATCAGTAAACGGAGCGTATCGTTTCTACCAGTATCGTGATAGCAATGCTTTACCGCAAATTGAGCTATACAAGATGGAAGGTGAAAAGGAAATCACTATTAAAAATGTTTTAGGAGAAGTAAAAAAGTTAAATGATGAATTCAAGTTTCAAATTGAATATGCTCCTAAAAATAGAAAGAGCCCTCTTAATACGAGAGAATTCAGTGAAAAATTTATAAGTTTATATAGAGAACTATAGGCTAATAAGAGGTATAGACTTGCGAACTATTCAAATTAGAAATACAGACGGTAGTAACAAATCTGGATTGCAGTCTAAAGCTATTCTGCTAGTAACTATTCCACAAAATAGGTAAGTCAATGTGCTATAATATTTTGACTATAAAATGTTAATTTTATACATACTCGATGGAGGTCATTATGAAAAGAATGTTCGTGTTTCTATGTTTAATGATTATGATTATTACTCTTTCAGCTTGTTCTGATGAACAGGATCCCAATGTACTAGAAGTAAGTAAATCTTCAGATGAAATGAGTGGGGAAAATTATCAAACAATCCTTTCAGAATTTGAAGAAACAGGATTTACTAATATCGAGACTAAGGTATTAGATGATTTAATTACTGGTTGGCTAACAAAAGACGGAGAAATTGAACAAGTAGAGATCAATGGAACTACCGAGTTTAGTGCAAATGATAGTTTTGAAAAAGATTCTGAAATAGTTGTTACATATCATACATTTTCAAAAGAAGAGAAAAGTGATACTGAAGCCGCTGATGAAAAGAGCTCGGATACAGACGGAAAATCAACTGAAGAAAAGAGTGCAGAGCCCGTTGATCAATCAACCGATGATACATCTGTGGAAAGTGAACGGGAAATATTAACGGAAGAAAATAACGAAGATCTTGCAGCTCTTTTGGCAGTCCAGGATACTAATGATCCAATTGTTGTTGAATTTGCAAAAAAATATGCTGGTAGAACCATTGAATTCGATGGATATATCGCACATATGATGCCATATGGGGATAATACAACAAGATACGATATTTTAATCGCAGTTGGTGATTCTAGTCAAACGACTTATAGTGGACCTGATTTTAAGTTCGAAGATGTGAATGTTTTTGATTTAAATCTTACTGGTTCTGAGGTGCCGGACACTATTGGTATGGGCCAAAATCTACGTATTACCGCTGTAGTTGAAGAATATGAAGAAAATTCCGGACTATTTTTCCTTGAGTCAGTTTCTAATGAAATAAGGTAAAAGTTAATATTCTATAAGAGAGTATTAACTTGATCACCAATGGGAAAGGTAATGAGAATTAACATCTTATTTTTATCTTATAAAATTCTAAACGTTATCAGATAATTAGTGATTGGATGCCTCTGTAAAAATATACTCTAAACGAATGAACCAATACACTAAAATTTATATCCTATACATCTCCTCTTCCTTTGTATCAGCAATTCGGAAGTGGATTTTTTGTTCTATAAATGACTATAAATCGCATGGGAATTATGTTCAACATAGAGTGAATTTGAAGACTGCTAGAAATCGGATTTTGAAAAGTTTCCGTTTTTATATAAGCTTTTTTTATTCTATGTACTGCCACACGAACAATATTTTAAGTGTAGGCAGTTTTTTCACTTTATATACCAGTCTTAGTAATTATAATTTGTGCTACTTGTAAGGAAGTAAAATTTAGTTATTAGAATTTTACCACAAGTGAAAAATCATGATATAATTTACTAGTCAGCATTAAGAAGCTGATTAACAAATCTAAAAGGGATAGACCTATATTAGATAAAATAAAAAATGACAAGAGACCAAAAAAACTAAAAAACCCTTTGAATCAAAAAAAGCGAATAATAAAAAGCTGAAAAACATAATTTCAAAAGGGAATCCTAAAAACTAAGAGTCTACTTAAATGAAAAAATGAAAATCTATTGAAAGTCTAATGCTACACCCTTTAAAGAAAGGGGGGTAGAGTGTCTTGCAGCAATATTTCTTAGAAATAGCTTTTCCGGTAGTAGCTATACTAATTGCAAATTGTGTTTGGCATTTTATGACGAATTATAAGATTGTGAAGAAATAGCAAATGAATTTTTAAATTTATAAAAAGTCGCCTCTCTGTGCCAATTTCAATTCAGTTTATTAGCTTAATTTGTATAAAGAAGCCGTATCCCATAACCTCAAGGTTAGCGGATACGGCTTAAGTAATTTTATTTAGGAAGTTAAATATCTATAATCACTTGTGACACAGTAAGGGCCTGGGAACTAATATAACAAGACACTCAGATTCTTTCAGTATGAGAGATGGTAAAGTCTTTATATCGCAAGAACTACGCCAGAAAGAGGGCCAAACCATGGAATATATTTTCATTTCGATTGTAGTAATATTGATTGCACTGGTAGTGGTCTTTATTTATTTTAAAAAGAATAAGAAGATACAGCCGCAACTAGAAGAACCAGACATTGAAGAAACTGTAGAAGAAAGCGAAGTAGAGGAGCCAGAAGAAGACAGCAATTTGAACCCTAAGGTATCTGAAATCGAGGACGTAGGGTTCATCGAAAGTGGCTATAAGAGAATTGAGATCCCTTCGAATATGATTCCGATCATCGTCCAGACTTTGAAAGACGGTGCGGTGGTGTTTCACCAGAGTCGTACCTTCCGGGTGGAGTTCAGCCCGGAAGTGGTGAAAGGCTTAAAGGATAAGAGCATAAGTCTAATCGAACGAGTGAATAGCAAAGGCTATGTGCCGGCGGTGAAGAAAGACGGCGTGAAAGGGATTTATGAGCAGGCAGTGCTCGTGAAGCGCGTGAACCCGGCGCTCTTGGCGCATGCAAGCATGAATCTTTTGACGACGGTCGTTGGCCAGCAGCAACTTGTCGAAATCCAAAGTTCCTTGAAAAGCATGGAACAGAAGCTTGAGACCTTGATTCAATACAGAGAAAATGATTTTGCTGGACGGATTGAAGCGCGTTTCGGCTATTTCAAGGAAGTGATCGAACGGTTCCGCCGAAACGGTATTACGCTTGGCGGTGTGGAAGACGCAGAAATCGAAGGGTTTTATACAGCGACATTGCAGGATTTGAAAGTGTTAACGAAAGACTTGAAAGCAACCGCTGGAAATATTGAAGGGTTGAAAGAACATGAAATGTTGCGTAAATGGGGAGACGCACCCGTAAAAAAAGAGTACGAGCAGCTTGTCGGAGAATTCAACGCCAAGCAGGAGCTCGTGCTGTTGAATGTGCAGTTCATCGAGGAATGCTACGAGCCATACCTCCGAACGATTCGGAACTACGAGGAAGCCGATGTAAAATCCCAGACCTTGGCGCAGGTCATTAGGGAGAACCATATCTTGATTGAGGCCATCGAAGGAAAAGTTAAAAGCATCGAAGAGAATTATAAGGTGAAAATAAATTTCGGCATCAAGGCCTTGAAATATCGCAATTTGGAGAGTTTGAAACAACTGACGCCGAAAAAAATCAGCCAGCAGCTATTGGCACAACAAGAGGTTCCGACTGAGGTGCTAGTTGAAGTGACGGAAGATGATAAAGCGTATGCATATATGCCGAGATAAAATGAATAATAGAAATTAGACCAAAAACACCCTTTTCTGAGCCGTCGGCATTTGTATGCCAAAGTTTCAGTGAAGGGTGTTTTAGATTCTGCTACATTGAAGTTAATTAAGCTTATGTAGAGCTTGCCGAAATATTCGAGTAGACTTGGCAAGTATTACGCCCTGTAGAGGATGCAAGACAAAGAAAGGCTAAATACATCACAAAAACCAGCACCTACAGTTGATGTCTTTTATCAAGTAATTGTTACAAGAATTTAGTAAATGTCACAGAAAAGTAATATTTTTGTTTTATTTGGAGTAAATCCGGGTATATTACTTCAAAGGCGTTTCATAATTTCAGTTTATTTATGAAAGTCTTACCTAATTTTATAACTGGGTTTTAGGGTACTGAATTTTAACATCTCCAGTTTAATAGTTTAGAAAAGGGAGGAAAAATAATGACGAAAGTTTCGTGGTCAAGATTTATGTTATTTACAATGCTGATCTTTGTATTGGCTTTGGCAGCATGTGGCAATGATGAGGATGCTTCAAACGAAGAATCATCTGCTGATTCGGATGCTACAACAGAAGAAAGTGCTGAAACAGAAGAAGGTGTTGAAGAGGGCACTGAAGACGCTGAAGAGGGCACTGAAGAAGTCTCTGATGGAAGTGCAGAATCTCAACCAAAAGTTACTGAGTTTGAACCAGCATTTCCAGAACAAACAAGAGCACCTGCAGTCGTGACTGAAACAGAACTTAATGAGGAAGTTATTGCTGAGGGTCTTGGCGTGTCTTGGGGTATGGCAGAGTTTGAACCAAACCGCTTATTTGTTACGCAAAGAGATGAAGCAGAACTTCTAATCGTCAACCTTGAAGATGGCGCTGTTTCAGATCCAATCGAAGGTACACCAGAAGTAAATAACGAAGGTCAAGGCGGGTTGCTGGATGTAGCCGTTGCCCCTGATTTTGACGAATCAAGAATGGTATTTATGACGTATTCTGAAGATGCTGAAGATGGTACTGTAACGGCTGTCGGTAAAGGTGTTTTATCAGAAGATGAAGCGTCACTGGAAAATTTTGAAACGATCTTCCAAGCGACACCAGCATATGATGGCGACTTGCACTATGGTGGACGTATTATCTTTGATGAGGATGGCAACCTGTTCTTAACAACGGGTGAGCGTTCAGATGATCCAATTCGCGAACGTGCACAAGACTTGGATGCATACTTGGGTAAAGTCATTCACATTACACAAGATGGAGAAGCAGTAGAGTCGAATCCATTTATTGAAGATGAAGACGCACTGGATGGCATTTACAGCTACGGTCACCGTAATATTCAAGGTGTGGATTTCCACCCTGAAACAGGAGACTTATGGATTGTTGAATTCGGTCCACAAGCTGGGGATGAACTGAATATTGTTGAACCAGGCAATAATTATGGATGGCCAATTGTTTCTTATGGTATCGAGTATACTGGCGAATTAATCAATGGTGGTGTTTCAGAACACGAAGCGCAAGGCTTTGTTGAACCAAGATATTATTGGGATCCGACAAGTGCGCCAAGTGGTAGTTCATTCTATGATAACGACGCAATTCCTGAATGGGAGAACAACTTGTTCATCGGCGGTTTAGTATCGAGCTATATCGCACGTGTCGTTATTGAAGATGACACCATCGTTGGAGAAGAACGTCTATTAACTGATGAAGGCGAACGTTTCCGTGATATACTTGTCACTGAGGATGGCGCGCTTATTGCAGCCACTGATGGCGGTAAGATTTATCAGATTTCTGCAGCAGGTGAATAAAAACGCGCTCCTGTGTCAAAAGGATTCAGTTTACTAACTACAATTGCATGAAGAATAAGCCGTATCCAGAAACCTCAATGGTTGATGGATACGGCTTTTGTGTTTTTATCTAAGAAGTCATTGACTGTGATGAAGAACTTAATGCTAGTATGTGAGCTATCCAAAATCACCACCTTAGTTGCTGAATGAACTAAATATTCTAACTTTTTTAATCTTTTCACTAGGAATCGAACGTAAGTTCTGTTATATTGAATGCATACCACTATGGAATGAGGTGTATTTCGATGGTGCTTGCAATCAAAGAAGTGAACGGATTTGAAAAAGGAAAGAAATATACTAAGGAACTTGAGTTTGTTTCTTGCTTTGAAACCGAAGAATATCGAGTAATCGCTTTAATAGATCGAGATGGCTATGTTTTTTATTGGACAACTACAGAAGATTCGCTTGAATATCGAAACTTCCGCAAAAAAGCTATTTACACATTTAAAGTTAGCTACATTTCTACAATAGTCGGTCCTTCCAGACCTAAGGTCATTATTGCAGAATTGGATGATGCAACAGCTGAAAACGGCATGTATGGCAAGGCAGAGCAATATAAATTAAATGCTTAATATATATTTGTAAAAAGAACCTTGGCATGCTCAAGGTTCTTTTTGTTTAGATATCTAAATGCTAGTCTTTCCATCAGGGATTGGAGGTTACTTTTTTCTGTAGTGTCGAGTCTTATACATGTAGGTTTTCTTGGAACATTTGACAAAATAAACTAAGATTCATATTCTATATCTCTTCGCACTCTTTGCATTAACATTTAGAGTGTGGTATTTTTGTATGTTTACCTGCATAAATTGGAAAATGTGGTGCTTCCAGGGAAGCGAAACGAGTGATTTTAAAAGAGGGAGATTAATAGATGAGTAAGTTTTCGATTGTGGCAATTAGTTTATTGGCAATTATCATCATCGCTCTTGCCTTTGCCGGGGATTTTTTTTATGGCGAAGCGGTGCAACGAGGGACTGAAGTTGAACTTTATGAGGAAGAAGAGGTCCCAGTGACAATAGCCCTTGAAGATGAACAGATTATCGAGGAAGCGGCTGAATGGTACGAAGAGCAGGAATTTGAAACTGTCTCTATCCTTTCATATGACGATCTTAGCTTGGAAGGTGACTTTTTGGAGAACGAAGATTCCAGTGGGAAAGCCGTGATCCTTTCACATGGCTTCCGCGGAAACAGGGAAGATATGAAAAATTTTGTTCAGTTTTATTATGACCAGGGGTTTGATGTTTTACTTCCCGATGCTCGTGGCCATGGGGAAAGCGAAGGGGATTATATTGGTTTCGGCTGGCACGACAGGCTAGATATAAAGCAATGGACCCAGCTGCTCATTGATGAGGAAAACAGCAGCGCTATTTTTCTTCATGGCGTTTCAATGGGAGCAGCATCCGTATTGATGACGAGTGGCGAAGAGCTTCCGGCGTCAGTGAAAGGGATTATTGCTGATAGTGCTTATACGTCAGCGGCGGATATTTTATCTTATCAGCTCGAGTCTATTTACAATCTGCCGGCGTTTCCGCTCATTCCAATCACTAGCGGTATTACAGAACTCAGAGCGGGTTTCACTTTTAATGAAGCTTCCGCGCTCGAGCAAGCCGCAAAAAATGTGCTTCCTTTGTTTATTATTCATGGAGAGGCGGACGAGCTCGTTCCGACGTCGATGGCAGAAGAACTGCACGAAGCAGCAGGCGGCGACAAACTGTTTTGGACAATTCCGGACGCCGGACATGTTAAGGCCTATACGATAGCCACTCAGGAATACCAGGAGCGGCTGAAGAGATTTATTGAGGATAGTATGGAGGAGTGATTTTCGTGAAATGGGCATCTGCTTGGGAACGGAAAGGCGCATATTCATATGTCAGGAGGCTCAATTGATGAAGTACTTCACGAAGGATTGGTATGACGAAATGCAGGTTTCCGGTTTTCTCGCATTGCACGATTCAGAAGAGGACTGGGAAGAGGAATTGGAATATTACCAAAGGCAAGGAGAGGATTTGCGGGAACTGAACTTACGCAATCTGGACGATATGCGGGAAAGTTTGCTGCGCTACTTGCCGGAAACTTTTCATCCGTATATCCACGACGGCACGCTGGTGACCGAATACCCGACGCCGGAGCTACGCATGCTCGTCAATCGATGGGAACGGGATTACGAGCGGCGGATGGAAGAGCTTAGTGACCGGTATATGCAGCATTTCGAATCGATCAAAGCGGAGCTCCCGCTAACTGCAGTCGAACTGATGGAGAATGGCTTGCACGATGCGGTCGTCCTTTCTGTTGAAAGACCATCTGAAGATCAGCTGGTCCTGACGCTCGACTGCAGCGGAGGTTTTCATTACTTCACGGATGTCCGTTTCACTTTTGAAGGGGTCACCTATTCAAACGTTCCGGCTGATTTCAAAGGTGCATGGTGGTTGTATGATGAAATTTACAAAGTGGACGGTGGCTTTGAGCTTCATACCTTGTTCGATTCCCCAATGAGCGAGACTGTAATTTGCGCGCGCGATGTGAAAATCGAGCCGTTGAAACTGCCGCTATTGCGCCGGTTACAGAAATGGTATAGAAGAAGGTAAGAAACGAGTCTTTATGTAAAACGTGTTTTAATTTATAAACTGCCATACCATGTGAATAAGCCGTATCCAGTAACCTCAATGGTTAATGGATACGGCTTTTGTATGTTCAGGTGGAAAAGAAAGTATTCAGCATTAAGGGTCGCATGCCGATTTCTGGTATTCGGTTTTTTTCGACTCAAGCCTTTTACTTGGAGGGAACTTTCCATTATGGGAGGTGGAAGCTGTTAAGGGATGCGGAACAAATCATTTCCACTGGAAATTCGTGTTGACAAATCGGCAATAGTTCCTTATATTTAGTTAAGTGAAAATGAGAATCATTATCAACGATTGAAATAAGAGAGGGATCTGCTAACCATGAGAATACATAATAGCAAAAAGAAATTATTTTTAGCTCTGGCGGCTTCTGCAGCGATAATGCTAACCGCTTGCTCAAACGAAAATGCAACGGGTTCGGGCGAAGCAGAAAACGATAACGCGAATTCCATTACGATGTCTTGGCCGCGTGATATCGGTTCGATGAATCCGCATGTCTATAATCCATCGCAATTGATTACCCAATCGATGATTTACGAGCCGCTTGTCAGCTACGAAGAAGGCGGAGAAATCGAGCCGCATCTTGCTGAGTCGTGGACAGTGTCAGAAGACGGTCTGGAATATACGTTCAAGCTGCGCGAAGGCGTCCAATTTACGGATGGATCTTCATTGACTTCAGAAGTTGTCAAAAAGAATTTTGATGCCGTACTTGCCAATAAAAGTTCTCACAGCTGGCTTGGCGTCATCAATGTGCTCGACAAGATTGAAGTGGTGGATGAGCTGACATTCAAAATGGTGCTGACGCAAGCTTATTACCCGGCTTTGCAGGATTTGGCAGTTGTTCGTCCGGTGCGAATGCTCGGTGAATCAGGATTTCCGGAAGACGGCGATACATCCAAAGGAATTAAAGAACCGGTGGGAACTGGCCCTTGGGTATTGGACGAATATAAAACAGATGAATATGCAGTTTTCACACGCAATCCTGATTACTGGGGAGAGAGTCCGGAACTGGAGGAAGTGACCATCAAAATCATTCCGGATGCGGAAACGCGCGTCCTCGCTTTTGAAAAAGGCGAGCTTGACCTGATTTACGGTGAAGGGGTGGTCAGCATGGATTCATTCAATTATTTGAAAGAAAGCGGTGAATACACGACCGATTTATCAGACCCTGTGGCGACGAGAACAATGCTGGTGAATTCGACGAGCGAAAAGCTGTCCGATTTAAATGTCCGCTTGGCGCTGCATCATGGTTTCAATAAACAAGCGATGGTGGAAGGCATCACACTGGGGCTTGAAGAAAAAGCGGATTCGATTCTCTCATCCAATTTCCCTTATGCAGTTGAAGAGATCAAAGCGATTGAATACGATGTGGAAAAAGCGGCTTCTTATTTGGATGAGGCCGGCTGGAAACTTGAATCCGGCAGTTCTGTACGTGAAAAAGATGGACAGCCACTTGAACTGGAATTAATATACGATAAGACCGATCCGATCCAAAAAGCAATGGCTGAAACGCTTCAAGCCGAATGGACTGCGCTCGGCGTTAAGCTGAACATTGCCGGACTGGAATTGACCGAGCAAATCGAGCGCCGCAAAGCAGGCAACTTCGACTTGGATTTCTGGTCTAACTACGGGGCGCCTTATGATCCGCATTCCATGATCAATGTCGTCGCTGAAAATGGCTGGGGTGTTTCAGAAGCGCATTCCAATCTGCCGATGAAAACGGAATTGGACGAGCAGGTACATGAAGCACTGGCCACGACAGATGAAACGGAACGCCAGGAATTATATGGTTCCATTTTAAACACCTTGCAGGAGCAGTCGGTATTCATTCCGATTTCTTATATGAAAAAGACGGTGATCTACCAAAATGATATCGAGTCATTTGAGTTCCCGGCGAATCGCGATGAGCACCCGTTTAACGATATTTCACTAAACAATTGATAACAGGAGGGCAATCCAATGGGCACATATTTGATAAAACGGCTTTTTGCGATTGTTCCAATTATACTCTTTGCGATTTTTTTGATGTTTGTGTTGGTGCGCCTGTCTCCGGTAGATCCGGCAGAAGCCTATCTTGCGGCTTCCCACATCCATCCGACAGAAGAATTGCTGGCTGAAAAACGCCAGGAATTTGGCTTGAACCGGCCGCTTATTGTTCAATATGTCCAGACGGTGGCCGACATTGTCCGGTTTGATTTCGGCAATTCTTATGTAACGAATACGCCCGTGTGGCAGGAAATCACGACCCGTCTGCCGGCAACGCTTCAGCTGGCATTAAGCAGCATTTTGGTGGCTATTGTTGTTAGTGTGCCGCTCGGATTTTTATCAGCGGTTTATAAGAACAGCTGGCTGGATCATTTCAGCCGGCTGCTTTCCTATTTAGGCGCATCGATTCCGCAGTTTTGGCTTGGCTATGTATTGATTTTCTTCTTTGCCGTCAAACTGGACTTATTTCCGGTTGAGGGCAGGGGGACTTGGCAGCATTTCGTATTGCCGAGCATCACGCTGTCGCTTGCGTTAATCGCAATTTACACAAGGCTGTTGCGGGCGAGTGTGCTGGAGGAATTGGAAGAGGCATACGTTTTGTATGGAAGAACGCGCGGCTTAAAAGAAAAAGCCATTATGGGCAAGCATGTATTGAGAATTTCCATCTCTCCGATGCTGACAGGCCTTGGGATGAACTTGGGGAAATTGCTCACGGGGACGATTATTGTCGAGCAGGTCTTTTCATGGCCAGGCTTCGGACGGTTCTTCATCGAAGCAATTTTTAACCGGGACATTCCCGTGATCCAAAGCTACGTCGTTCTCGCTGCGTGCTTGTTTATCGTCTGCAATTTGATCGTGGATGTTATCCAGCTGTATTTGGATCCACGCATTTCACGGGAAAGAAGGGCGCAAATTTGATGGCACGTATACGAACTGCATTAAAAGGCAAATGGCCATTGATGATTTGTTCAGGGATTTTGGCAGTGTTCTTCCTTGTTAGCATTTTGGCTCCATGGATCGCCCCGAATGACCCGATTCAAGTAAACCTGGCACTTAAACTGATGCCGCCGTCTCTCGAATATCCGCTCGGGACGGATCAGCTGGGACGCTGCAATCTGTCGCGCTTACTTTACGGAGCGCGTGTTTCGCTCGGTTTCGCGACTTTGATTTTTGTGGCATCGCTCGGCATCGGACTTGTCATCGGAACATTGTCAGGCTATCGCGGCGGCTGGATTGACACGGTATTGATGCGTTTTTGCGACGGCGTCATGGCTTTTCCGAACCTCGTACTGGTCCTTGGGATTGTTGGTCTTCTCGGGCCGGGGCTATGGCAAGTTGTGGTCGCATTGATGATGGTCCAGTGGGTGTATTACGCCCGCATGATTCGCGGAATGGTTGTCTCGATGAAAGAACAGAACTTTATCACAGCAGCGCGTATCAGCGGGTCGTCTAATTGGAAAATCATCAGGCGCCATCTCGTACCGAATGTGCTGCCGCCAATCATGGTCATGGGCACCCTTGAAATGGGATGGGCTATTATGGACATTTCGGCCTTGTCGTTTCTCGGGCTCGGCATCCAGCCGCCTAATCCGGAATGGGGTGCAATGATTCACGAAGGCACCAGCTTTATGAGAAGCAATCCGGAATTGATGCTTTACCCGGGATTGATGATTTTGTTCGTGGTGATTTCGTTTAACATTATTGGTGAATCGTTATCAGAGCAGTTTGGCGTCAAGCGGCGCTACTGAAAGGAGCAGGCACATGCATACACAAGCTAATGTACTGAAAGTCGACAACTTGAATATCGCTGCCAAATCCGGCCGAGGGGTTCTTCCTTTGGTGCAAAACGTGAATTTGGAATTAAAACCGGGCAAAGTACTGGGGCTTATCGGGGAAAGCGGAAGCGGCAAAACAGTCACTTCCATGGCCTTGATGCAATTATTGGACCAGCGTGCTATGCACGTCCAGGGAAGCATCCAGCTTCATGGCCAGGAGTTGAATGGCTTGGCGCCAAAAGCCATGCGTCCGATTCGCGGCAAGGAAATCGGCTTTATTATGCAAAACCCTATGAACGCCTTTACGCCTGTCTACACAATCGGCAATCAATTTGTCGAAACGATCCGGACTCATACAGGCATGGGAAAAAAGCAAGCGGTCGAATTAGCCATAGCTTCACTTGAAAGCATGAATTTAGAAGAACCTATTAAATTGATGAAAAAATATCCATTTCAGTTAAGCGGGGGCATGCTTCAACGGGTCATGATCGCGATTTCCATGTCGCTGCGGCCATCTGTTGTCATTGCCGATGAACCGACAACAGCGCTGGATGTTACCAATCAATTGCAAGTATTGAAAGAGCTGGACCGCTTGCGGACAGAATGCGGGACAGCGATTCTGCTGATTTCACATGATTTAGGCGTGATTTCACAACTTGCCGATGAAGTGGCGGTCATGCGCCATGGGAAAATCGTCGAAAAAGCGGAAGTATGCGATTTGTTTGATCGTCCGCAGCATGAATACACAAAGAAATTGCTGCAGGCAAGACTGATGGTGCCATACAACGACACTTTAAACCGGCTCGTTATGTAAAACAAGCGGGCAAGGAGGAGCAAGCCATGAGTTTATTGGAAGTGAAAGATGTTACCCATTCATATGGTGCCTCCCGTTCGTTCTGGCGCAAAAAAGATGTGAAGCCGGTTCTTTCCGGGGTTTCATTGTCGATAGAAGAAGGAACGTGCCTGGGATTGCTTGGATCAAGCGGGGCCGGCAAAAGTACGCTTGGAAAAGTCATCCTTGGACTCGAAAAGCCCCAAAAAGGGCAGGTGATTTTTCAAGGGCAGGACGTATACGCCATGGACGCCAAAAGCCGTCAGCAAATGCGCAGGAATTTGCAGGTGGTGTTCCAGGACAGCTATTCTTCCGTAAATCCGCGTCTAACGGCTGAAAAGATCATTGCAGAACCGTTGGAGAATTACGAAAAGCTATCCTCCGCTGAGCAGAAACGGACGATTGCAAGTTTATTAGAGCAAGTAGGACTGAGCAAGGACGACATGAAAAAATACCCGCGCGAGTTCAGTGGCGGGCAGTTGCAGCGCATCAATATTGCCAGAGCTTTGGCTTTAAAACCGAAGATGATCGTGTTGGACGAATCCGTCAGCAGTTTGGACATGGTGACTCAGACGACCATTTTGAATTTGTTGCAGGACTTGAAAACGATGCATGGCCTTTCTTATCTATTCATCACACATGATATCCGCGCGGCCTACTCCATTTCAGATGCTGTGGCCATTATGCACAAGGGACAAATAGCAGAAGTGTTTCATGACAAGGATGAAGTGTTTACTTCACAGCAGCCTGCAGTGAAGAGCCTGGTCGATTCGATGCTTCCTGAGCATCCGCGCTACCGTTCTATACAGTCCATACCTACTGTATAAACGTTTCAGGTGAAGTATTTTCTTTTTATTCATCTTTATAAATTATGTGGGAATCATATTTTTCCCTGGAAAGCCTAAGTAAATTTTTTGCTTTTAAGTATAAGGAGGCTAGAAGAATGATCCCATCACGGATCTATTCCTCCAGCCTCCTTTATATTTCTATCTCATTCCGCCCCAAAAGCCACAATCCCATAAGTCTCCAAATACAATTTCAACACACGCAGCCATTGCTTGTCAGTCGCAAGCGCCACGTGTCCATCCGGCCGGATCAAGTACAGCGCATCTTGTTTAAATCCTGCGTCTTTCATTTTTGCTTCCCAGGCAAACTGATGGATCTCGAGCGACTGCTCGTGGGCAAAGTCGATCAGTTCGGGCTGCGCTTTGCCGTAAATGTGAATTTGCCAATCGACGGAGCGCAGCGGCGTAAAATTATCGCCGTTTGCGGTTTCGATCCACGGCAAGCGCATGCCGCCATAAACTTTGCCGGCTTTGCCTTTGCTCAAGATGCTATCGCGATAATTGATGTGGATTTGAGACAAGATCTTAAAAGCATTTTTTGAGGCGAAGGAAAATTTGAATACTGACGGCAAGACGTAAGGGACGGCATATTCCCGCAGCAAGGTGCCGGGCAGTTTTTGGTTGACGATCGTTTGGAACGCTTTGTCGGTCGTCGCGATCAATCGGCGCGCAAAGGCAATGCGCTCTTGTTCGTAGGTGCTCAATATTTTAGGAGCGGCTTTTCCTTGAACCACCGCTGCGAGCTTCCAACCCAGATTGATGGCGTCCCCAATGCCGGTGTTCATGCCTTGTCCGCCGGTCGGACTGTGCAAGTGGCCGGCGTCGCCCAAGATGAAGATGCGTCCTTTGGCAAATCGCTCGCTGACGCGGTTATGGACGCGGTAAGTTGAAAACCAATTGACTTTGGCCGCGCTGACGCGGATTTTGTTTTCAATGTAATTGGTGATGTCTTGGTACTCAACATCGGTGCGATCGTTGAATTCCTCGGGCACAATGCCGAGGATTCGTTTGGTGTTGGCGTTCCGGACGTTCATATAGAGCATAAAGCCATCATTGTCCATGTACATATCCATCTTTTCCATGTCGTCTACCGGCTGCTCGGTTTCAATGTCAGCGACAAAGAACAATTGCTTGTAGGTGCCGCCGGGAAAATCGAGTTCGAGTTCTTTTCGAACCATGCTGCCGGCGCCGTCGCATCCGCATAAATAGGCGAATTCCGCTGCTTCTTCTGGCTGTCCTTGCTGCTGCATCACGGCGTTTACGCCAGCTCCTGTGTCTCTAAACGACAGCAGCGAGGTGTTCCATTCGACTTCGACGCCGATTTTACTTAATTCGTCAACGAGAATTTCTTCATGCTCGTCTTGGGGCAAACTCAAGATAAACGGAAACGGGCTCAGCCCTTTGCCCAACTCATGGAATTTCACTGTGGCTCTCACTCGTTTGCCGTCGCTGACATCCAGCGACAAAATCGGATGCCCGCGCTTGACGTTGCGTTCGGCGAGGCCCAGTTGCTCATACTGCTCCAATATGCGCGCATGCACAGCGAGCGCACGAGACGCGGTGCCGGTTCCTGCGTTTTTATCAATGATCCGAAACGGCACGCCTTGACGCGCCAGGCTGTAAGCTAGAGCCAAGCCAGTGGGGCCGGCTCCGACGATTAAGATTTGTGGGTTCATCCTAGAGACCTCCTAATGAGTAGCACGCCTGCTGATCTGTTAAGTTTCAAGTATCATGTAAAGTTATAAAATCGAGTATAGGAAAAGTGCTGATAAGAAAAAGCGGATGATACCGAACGGAAAAGATCTTGTACACCTACTATATCCTTAATCGACCCGTTTCAAGCAAGCAACGCTCAAAATAATTGTCGCGTCCTTGGATAAGAAACAAGCCTGAACGTTTTGACCAAACAATGCAAGATTAAATCCGGAGCAAAGGGCGGAACGTGATAGAATAACAGGTAGCAGAACGTGCAGCATTCACAATTGATAGATGAGTTGAAAGGAATGAGTTAGCAAAATGAACAAAATGGTCGAACAAAAAATGAACGAGATGACAGAAGTATTTAACAGTTTGCCGAATTGCCGGATTGAAACCGATGAGGCCGGCCGGACGTTGATCGTGAGCGACACCCCGGTTCCGTGGAGTGAGACGCTTGAGGAGAAGGACGCACACACGACGTATAAAATTGGGTCCATTACGCCTCATAAAGCGGCGCTCGGACTGTATATTGATTTCCCGCATAAGTATATCGAGATTGATCGGCTGGATGACATCATCGATCCCGAATTCACATTGACGTATTACGAGCCAGGCACCAAGACATCGACAGCGAAAAGCTGGTGGCGGTTCCGGTCGGACGAGAAATTCGACAGTCTTCATATGGTTCTGAGAAAAACAGAGCTGGAATTGTATGACTTTAAGAGAGAAGAATGGGTTCAGTTGATGGAAGAGATCACTGCTGTTCATAAGTGATGGATAGCTTAGCTGAATGGCGGAACTTCAATCACGCTCTTATGCCGCACAAATTTTAGGTGATTAACTATATTTCCACACTTGCCAAATCAAACTAGCAAGTGTGTTTTTTATTGTCCACACTCAGTAAGTGGCCTGAATATATTGTATCCTTCATACCTAATTGGTTAGCAACTATGCAGGACATAGAAATGATGTATAAGGAAAGGAGTATATTTGCACCTAATTGCTTCAATATTTTTGGCATTAATTGGCATCTTTCGTTTTATTAAAAAGAATGAAGAAGCATCTGCGTATATAGTAGCACCACCTGTGGTATAAAATAGGAAGATACTATTCTACTGAAAGCATCGGGGGATGAAAAATGAACGAGTTTGTTGAGTTTAGAAATCGTGTTTATGATCACGAAAGTAATGATAGTTATCCGCTCCAATTTTTAGATGAGTACATAAATACCAGCCAGGCTGTAAATTCCGATGAAAAAAGAGTAATCGAGCAAATTCGGACGATCAAGCAATTAGAGCGGAAAAAGAAGCTGAGCGAAAAAGAAATAGATGAATTGATCTCGTTTTTGGGTGAGCATTCGTCTACAGACCGATTCATAGTGGATACGGTTTTAAAATTTTCCAATGAAGAAATCAAGCAACTAGTAGAGAGAAAAACAAAAGATTTACTATTGAAGCAGCAGTATGGTAGTCAAAAGCTGTATCATGTGTTGGATATTTGCATTGAATGTGGTCTGGATAGTTTAAGTGATAGCGATATCTTATTATTGCTTGAGAAATACAAAATGGATTTAGAGATCATGTCTATCTTACTGGATTATCTGGATCGTTTTAAACGGCAAGGATTTAAAGAGCATCTATACAAATTAGTAACCTTGGATTACCCCGATAGCATAAAACTCCAGGGAATCAATTTATTGCGGAATTTGTACTCAGTAGAAACTATCGATCAATCATTTGTCGAGAAGAATGTAAGAAATGACAAAAACGGAGTGTTTTTTGACAGCTATATGGACTTTCTCCAGACGGATTTTAAATTTGAAAAGCCAGGCATATCAATTTTGCAGTCCATGTTTTATGGCGATTTTGAAGATAGCGGAAAAGGAAATAATGGAGGCTTAGCCGTATTATTAAAAGGTTTGGGTGAGGAAATCTCGAAAGACAGCCGCATATCTTACGTATTTACGATTACGATCACGCAAGAATTAAATAAGCCCTTTATAAGCTTTCATGGGGACAAACACATATTTATTCGATTGCCAATCTATTTAGATCAGTCTGTATCCGACAAGTTTATAAAAAGAGAGTTATTTATCAAAAGGTATATAGCCAATTTTTTAAAACAGTCCAAAATAAATCCTGATGTCTTTCATATCAGATTTCTGGACAACGCGTCTAAATCGGTTGCTCATCTAAGCAAAGAATGGAATCGAAAACTTGTCTTTACCCTAACGCCAGACCCGCACCGAAACATGTTTGATGGACAGAGCCATATAAAAGAACTTGGTTTTAGCGAGCTTATTGAAAAACTGAACAAGATAAAAATAGGGGACGAATTAATCCACACAAGCGACGGAATCGTTGGCATAGGGAATGCAGACGTGAAAACCGAACTTGAGGTCTATTTTCCGCAATTTAAAGATGAAGATATAAATCGAAAAATAAAAATGATCGGTGAAGGCATACAAATAGGTCAATCCATTGATGCAGAGGACATCACTTCAAATCGCTTGATCGAAACCAATAAAGATTTTTTTGAAAAACCTGTAATCTTAAACGTGGGGAGATTATCTGTCTTAAAAGGGCAGATGGAACTTTTACAAGCATGGTCAAACTCCAAGCTTTCGGAAACGCATAATCTTCTGCTAATCGGAGGAGACCTGGAGAGACCTAATAAAGAAGAAGAAATGGTCATTGATTATTTTAAGGATTACTTGCAAAGGCATCCACAATTCAAAGGCAGGTTTATCCATAAAGGCGCCATGTCAAATTTGGATATCCGATTGCTGGAAAGGGCGATCATTAAGAGAGACTTTGCCTATCCTCATATCTATCTGTGCTCAAGTGTAAAAGAAGAGTTTGGCATCGCGATTTTAGAAGCGATGTCGATCGGATTTCTAACCATGGGCCCGATAAAAGGCGGGGTTAAAAGTTATATGAAAAATGGGGAAAATGGCTTTTTAATCGACACAAGTAATTGGGAAACGATTGCAAAAGAAGCGGAAAACCATCTTTATGATTCCAACGTCGGCAAAGATGAAATGAAAAAAATTCAAGCTGCCGGACAAAAAACGGTAGATGAGAATTTTTCAATTGAAAAGATTTCAAATGAGTTTGTATCATTTTATTTGTCTATAGAAGGAGAAGAAGTTAATGAAATATAAAAAGATCTTTTTTATCAGCCCCCCTTTTTATTCGCATTTTAACCCGTTGTTGGTGTTAGCCAAAAGTTTTCAGGAACATGGTGCAGAAGTGACCTTTGGCTGCAGTATCGAGTTTAAAGAAAAAATCTTGAAAGAAAAGTTGAATTTTTATGAAATAGATATAAGTGCAAATAAAAATACGGGCAAAGCTGAAAACACGATACAACCAGACACAGAGAGAATAAGATTGGAAGAATTTTTTGAGTCGACAAAAAAGGGTGCAGTAGAAACACTGATCACCCAGTCCCGCCACAGAAAGGCGGATATGCTTTACAATCCACAAGAGCTTATCGATAAGGTAAAGCTCATTGATGATTCACTGGATGTGGATCTGTATGTGGTAGATATATTGTCGTACTCTGTTACGCTGAGCTTGTACTTTTTAGGGCTGCCTTTTGTCACATTTTGCCCCCCTCATCCCAATACGATTCCAAAAGAAGGAAAGTATTTTAATGTACCGAAAAGCTGGCCTGAGGCGATCACGATCAAGGAAGAAGATTTGAGGATGCTCAAGCAGGTTTCAACCCAAACGCAAAGTGAATTCACGGAAGTTTTTAATGAAATTATCACTGAAAACAAGTCGATTGAAAAAATTGATAATGCGTTTAGTTTGGTCTCTGAAATAGCTGTCATCTACAACTATTTCGATTTTAACAACATTGAAAAAAATGAAGAAAACCCAAAGGAACTATTTATCGGGAATTCATTTGACGTGGTTGCGTTGGACGCGGAGTGGATGGAAAAAATAGATACCAAAGAAAAGATCATCATGATCAGTTTAGGCACCTTTTTATCAAATCGAAAAGATGTACTTGAAAAACTGATCCTATCATCCAGAGAAAGTTACCCGGATGCGCTATTGATCGTTTCTGCAGGCAGCAATGCGGAAGAATTAAAAAAATACAGCTCGCCCAATACAATCATAGAAGATTTCATCCCCCAAATTGCACTGATGCATTATGTGGATACGGTTGTCTTTCATGGGGGATGCAACACCTTAACAGAAGCGATGTACCATGGAAAAGAGATGGTCATCTTACCATTTTCCAGCGATCAGTTTAATATCGCATATGATGTTGAAAAGAATAATTTAGGAAGAGTACTGGATCCAAATAATTTCAGCCAAGAAGAATTAGCAAAGGCATTTATTGAAATAGAAGAGATTTCCAAAGATAATTTACTGCATTGGCAAAACATCTCAAGAGAAAGAGGAGCCGATTATGCAGCCAAAAAAATATTGGAGATCGAATAAAATATATATAAAATTAGAAAGAGGTGTTTTATGAAAGAGGCAGTTGGATATGAAGAGAAAGTTAAAAATACAAGTAAATATGATATAGATGGTGTACCCCCATTAAGAGAAGCAATACCTTTAGGGTTGCAGCATATTTTTGCAATGTTTTTGGGGAATGTCGCTGTCCCGATCATCATCGCAGGTGTGGTTGGCATCACCGGAACGGATTTAACGATACTGGTTCAAAGCGCCATGATCATGGCAGGAATTGCAACGATTATTCAATGTTACCCAATATGGATGATTGGCGCACGGCTCCCAGTAGTTATGGGTACCAGTTTTGGATTTCTACCTACCAATATCGTGATTGCAAGCTCCTATGGCATCTCAGGATTACTGGGGGCAAGTCTGATAGGAGGTTTGTTTGGCGGAACTTTAGGATTTTTCATAAAGAAATTAAGACGGTTTTTTCCAAAGATTGTAACAGGCACCGTCGTTCTGACGATCGGTTTGTCGCTTTTGCCTACAGGTATTGTATCGATGGCTGGAGGAAGTGGATCTGCAGATTTTGGATCAGCCCAAAACTGGCTGGTGGCTTTACTGGTATTGGCCATTGTGCTTTTTCTCAATCGATATGCAACGGGAATGGCGAAAACCTCCTCCATTTTAATCGGGATTGTCATAGGATACATGGTGGCTTTGCCGCTGGGGATGGTAGATTTTACAGCAATAAGAGAAGCTACCTGGTTCTCAGTTCCACAACCGTTTTATTTTCCTATGGAATTTTACTGGGGAGCTATACTCCCGATGCTAATTATGTTTATCGTGACATCTGTTGAGACAGTTGGAGATGTTACAGCCATGACTACGGGGGGAGCAGGCAGAGAACCCACGAAAAATGAACTTTCCGGCTCAGTCATAGCCAATGGGTTTACCTCTTCTTTGGGCGCAATTTTTAATTCGTTGCCTAATACATCTTTTAGTCAAAATGTGGGAATGATCGCATTTACGAAAGTAATGAGCAGATATGTCGTAGCTGTTGGCGCTGTGTTTTTAATACTGGCTGGTCTTATTCCTAAGATTGGAGCCCTTGTATCTACTATGCCACCAGCAGTTATTGGCGGCGCCACAGTCATTATTTTTTCTCAGATTACGTTAACGGGCATAGACATATTGACGTCAGAGCCTTTGAATGAAAGAGCAAAAATTATCATTGGGTTGTCTTTAGTGTTCGGTCTCGGATTAAGTCAAGTACCCGATGCGATGAATGCCTTTCCCGAAGTTATTAAGTTGTTGTTTGGCGGATCTGGCATCACCATCGCGTGTTTTGTTGCGATTGCATTGAACCTCATCATTCCAGAGGATTCAAAGAAAAGAGCCGCATAGGCGAAATCACGCCCTTGTGTGTCAAACTCAATTCAGTTTATTGATAACACTAGCATGAAAAAAGCCGTATTCACTAACCTCGAGGGTTAATGGATACGGCTTTGGTTTTGTTCAGTCAAAGTAACTGCTGTGCCAGTAAACGGTAAACATCCAAACGCTTTTCCTGGGAATGCGGAATGCTGCAGATCATGGCTTCTTCAAAACCATATTCAAGTTGCTCCCGCTGCAATTGGTCTGCTACATCTTTGGCGGAACCGACGAGATGGAGTTTGCGGCTTGCCTGGATTTGCATGCGGTCCATTTCCGATAAGGCGGAATTTTGTGCCTCTTCGGGTGTCATGAGGGGCATCAGGCGGCCTTTCATCAACATCAGGCGTGAAATGTCCTGCGGCAATGCTTCGTATTCTGCTTCTTCGGCGGTTTCAGCCGTTGTTACCAAATATGAGACCGAAATTTCGGGTTTCTCCATAAAAGCGGAAGGGACGAAATTAGACCGATAGGAATCCAAAATATTTTTGGTCATGCCGCCGTTGAAAAACTGGGCAAACGAATAGCCGACACCCATTCGGCCAGCTTCCAGTGCGCTGTTGCCGCTTGAGCCAAGCAGCCAGGCTTCAGGCAATTGGATATTTGTTGGGGCAGCAATGGTTTTATTGTACATATTGTCTTCCGGCGTTTCGTCGTTAATCAGTTTCAGTGCGGTGTCGAATTTCCCATACATATCGTCTGTCATCGGGCGGCGTCCTTGGGACAAGGCGTAAATGGAACTGTGGTCGCCGCCGGGTGCGCGACCCGCGCCGAAATCGATGCGCCCTGGCGCAAGTGCGCTCAATGTTTTAAAGACTTCTGCAAGTTTCAACGGTGAATAATGCATCATCATCACGCCGCCAGTGCCGATTCGGATCTTCTCCGTTTTGGCGCTCAAGTAGGCAGCCGTGACTTCGGGGGCGGAGCTGGAAAATGCGCCGGAGCCATGATGTTCCGCCATCCACATCCGGCTGTACCCTAACTTGTCGGCGAGAACCGCGAGCTCTACTGCTTTTTTCATCGCATCTTCTGCGGTGTTGCCTGTCGTGACAGGCGCTTGGTCCAATACGCTTAATTTCATCTATATGACTTCCTTTCGTTAACTGCAGGTTTGCACATAGAGGAGTATAGCAGTCCGGCAAACTGAAATCATGCTATCTGCCTTTAAGAGTACTTCCACCCAAAAAAAACTTCCAGTTCAACCTCAAAGCCGCGCAAATTATAATCGATCTAAAGGGACTTCTCATGAACTTAAACAAAAGGAAGCAGCAGCGGGACTTATTAAAGAACTGAATTTATGTACCCAAAAAGAAAAGTGCTGCTGGACGAGTTGGGGAATATAAATTAGAGATAACCAGAGATGTTTTAAGCAAAAAAGCAGCCACCTTCTCCTTAACAGGATTGCAGGTGGCTGCTTTTTTGTTGTTGGGCATTATTTTATTCCTTTTACTCCATCACACCTATATAATATATTGCTGTTATTTTTGTGCTTGGTTCAGCAGCTGATCTAGGCGGTGCAGGTAAAAGGTATAATCCAAAAGAGCAGATGCTACGATCATTAATCGGATGCTTTTCTCCGGATCTTCTTTAGAGAGAGAAAGCACGGATCTATAAAATTCGTCTCTTCGGTTTAGCATATCTGCATCTGAATGCTGAAACTCTTTAATCTTGCCCTGATATTTCAAAAACAGGTACTCGTGATATTTGATTAATTCTTCCAGGTACTCATCAAACAGCAGATTGACACTTTCTTCAGACGTACTCTGAAAGTAATGGTCCTCAATTTTTCTGAGAAGCTGATCTCCCTCCTCTAATGTTTTCAACATCTGCCTGAAGACAATCATTTCTCTGTCATTCAATTGTTTGGTTCGTGATTTCCCGAGCTTAATTCTTTCCTCATCAAACAACTTGAATTGCTCCACTAATTTTTCAAGTTCTTTCTTAAAGTTGCGGGAAAGTACTTGATAAGAACTTTCTGTCAGTTCATTTGAAATGGCAGTTCTTAATAACAATGACATTTCCTGAAAAGCTGAGTAGATGTTATCCGAAAAACTCTTTTTATATTTCGGCGGGAAAACAACCAGGTTTACGACTATAGCAGAAATTGTTCCGACTAAAATAACTAAAAATCTTTCCAGGGCAAAGTACATATCCTCACCTGCACCGGAAGTCATGATCGCAGCTACCGTTACAAGAGTTAATGGGATTGTGCTATCCATTTTTAATTTCAAGCTTAATGAAATCATAATCATAATCACCAAGCCGATGGTGATTGGGTTTTCTCCTAAAAAATAGATGAAAAACAACGAGATGGATGCGCCTAAAGTATTTGTAATCAATTGATCAGGCAATTGCTTCCAAGTCCGGTACAGCGAGGGCTGTACAGCTAAAATAGCTGCAACCGCCGCAAACGCAATGTTGTCCAATCCGAAAAATTCACATACATATATGGCGATGATAACGGCTACGCCAGTTTTAAAAATACGAGGACCAAAAGTAATATCCATTTCTCCTTTCAGATAATAACGAACTGGAGGAACGCTTTTTCACTCCCCAGTATCTCGTTAGGCAACTATTATCTTATATAATGATGTCTAATTAAACTTTAAATTGCGCTGCACAGTATGTCAAAAGCGAATCGTGCACTTCAGTATTTTATCATTGAATGTAAAAAGGGACTGTTCTCCAAAAGTCATTTTCACGCCCTTTTGGGACAGCCCCATTTTATACTATATTCGTTCTGCTCTACATGTTAATTCCTTAGAATAATGTAAACAACGTAAATGATGTAGATAACGGCTAACGCCGAACCTTCAATCCGTGAAATCTTATACTTGGTTCTTGCAAGAATCATTAAAAGAATGGACACAGCGATCATGGCCCATACATCTAGAAAGATCTTTGAATCCACCGTTAAAGGATGGATCGCTGCGGAAGTTCCCAGTATGAAGAAAATGTTGAAGATATTGCTTCCGATAATATTACCCAACGCAATCTCTACCTGTTTCTTTAACGCTGCGGTTATAGAGGTGACTAACTCAGGAAGTGAAGTTCCTACAGCCACAATCGTCAAACCGACTAAGGTTTCACTCATTCCAAGCGACAGCGCGATTTGAATGCTGTTTTCTACCACGAGGTTCCCACCGAACACGATGGCCGCAAGTCCGCCAATTGTTAAAATCGTGTTTTTCACTTTGGACACGTTCGCGGTATCAACAGGATTTTCTTCGATGTTCAGTCGATCTTTTCTTGCCACTTCAAAAATATAGTAAAGAAAAATCACAAAGAAGAGGAGCAGCATAATGCCTTCAGTTCTTGTAATGAGGTTGCTGTCTGAAGATCCGATTTGAATGTCGCTAATTAAAAGCAGCAAGGCAACGGAACCCAACAAAGCGAAAGGAATTTCTTTCCGTATGGTCTCGCTCTGAACCATCAAAGGGAAAACCAGAGCTGTAACTCCGAGAATGAACGTGATATTAAAGATATTGCTGCCGACTACATTCCCGATCGCGACGTCACTGTTTCCTTCGAAGGCAGCAATAAAACTGACCGACGCTTCCGGTGCGCTTGTACCAAAAGCCACAATCGTTAAGCCGATCAATAGGGGGGAAACCCTCAAGCTTTGCGCTATTTTTGAAGCTCCTTCTACAAAATAATCAGCTCCTTTGATCAAAAGAGCGAATCCTACTAATAATAATAGATAAGTCATGTGTTGATTACTTCCTCCCTTTTTTTCTGTTTTTTAAAGAAAAATAACGTTCCTCTTTCTATGCTCATACCCTTACAACTTATGTAAAAACCATAAGAAGTTGTCGCTCTGCATAAGAAATATGATGAATACAAAACGGTCGTGCCAGAAACGGCTCTGTTTCTGACACGTCTGTTTGTTCACTTTTCCGCTTCCCGCGCAGCCTTTACACTGCCTGGATCAAAAAAGTTATCCACCAAATCATAAATGGTGATGAGTTCGTAAAGAATCTTGAACTCCGGCGGGAATAGGGTAGGGTGCAAGGCATCACTTGTCGTGACGCCTTTGCTGTCTTCCCAAAAGAAATCAGTGATGATTTTTAATTGCTGCTGATGCGTTTTGTGGTCGTATTCATTGGAATTCTGCAAGTCGTCGGCAAGCTCTGCCACAGCCTGCATGATGATATTCCGCTCGGCTGGCGACCACTTGATGCTATGGAACGGGATGCGGAGCAGGGCATCCAAGTGAAACTCCAGGTTATGTAAAAAATGCAATTGCCGTTCCGCCATGCGAAGTTCGGCTTCCCGGTTGCGGACCCATGGGTACAGACTTGCTTCATCCCGTTGGTAATGAATTAATTTCTCCGTCTTTTTGATTTTCGTCGTCAGTTGCTTCACAAGCTGCTGCTCTTTCTGACGGTTTGCATCTCCGTCAAACAGAATGGTGTGGAAAGTCTGTTCCAGCATCGTTCCAGCGCGTTCACTGATGCTTTGGATGTTTTTTAAAATATCCCACCGGTAGTTTGGCGGAAACACCAGCATGTTGACCGCAGTGGATACGAGCAGGCCAATCGTCGTGGTACCCAATCGAATGAAGAACGACACTAAGAAATGATCATGGATCACTTCCACCATCGCGACAGATGTCAACGTGGCAACGAGCAGACCGGCATGCAAATTGAGTCGGTAACAAACTAAAATAGTGGCAACGGCAGCGAGTGTATAGGTAATCGGGGAATTCCCGAATAGGGTAATAAAGAACACCGCGAATGCTGAGCCGATCGCAGATGCCGGGAACCGGACCAGTCCCTTTTTAATCGAATCGCTGACGGTGGGTTCAACTGTCACAATTGCAGTGATGACCGCAAAGACAGGCGGCCAGCCAAACCACAAACAAATTGTTGCTGTTATAAATATCGCTATCCCTGTTTTTAAAATTCGGCTGCCCTGGAAGGATCGCATCATTTGTTAAGCACCATCTCTTTTGCGTAGTATTTTTCAACGTAGTTTAGTATATCACCAAATTCTCTCTGGATTCCAAGACAATTTTTGTCAGGTTCGAGTATATGATAAGCAAGAGATGGACCGTTTTTTAGTTGTTCGGTAGACAGGAATTAAACATGAAAACCCCTTCCCAGAAATTGAAATCTGGAAAGGGGTTCTTGTGAAGAAACTTCTATTGGGATGTGTTGGTTATTGTATGCTTACTGAAATCCGGTGCTTGTCGTTTTTGGGTCGCCTGTTCGTAAGCGTAAGCCAGTTCGATCAAGCGTGCTTCGCTGAATGCCTGGGCGCTGAACGTGACACCGACTGGAACTCCGCTGCTTGTGTAGCCGGCAGGGACGGTGATGGACGGATAGCCCGCTTTTGCCGGAAGAGCAGCGCCGCGGTTGTTTTGGAATAACAGCGCATCCAGTTGGTGTTCGCGCATAACGAGGTCCAGTCCTTCCAGAGTGGAATGGCGCAAATCGGTTCGGCGGTGCTCCACATACGTTGGGTCAGCCGGATCGTCGCTTAAGGATTGCGATTTTTCCAGTTCCGCTTGGCCAAATTTCATGCGGCGGTCCGGGTCTTGTTTATTGAACTCGATGACATCCGCCAGTGATTTAACCGGCACCTCGTCAGGGACAGTGCTGAGGTACTCATTGACGCCTCGCTTGAATTCATACCATAAGACGTCTGATTCAAATGACTGCTGGGGAATTGTCATTTCTATCACAGTCGCACCGAGCAGTTTCAACTGTTCGATTGCCTCATCCATAATGGCACGTTCTTCTGGTTCTTCATTGTTTAAGAAGGTAAGATCGACACCGATGCGGGCGTCTTTTAAACCGTCCGTTTTCAAGTGCGGCGTGTAATCAGTTAATGCTTTACCGGCACTTGCGTGTGTTACCGGGTCCTGTTCATCGACGCCGGTCATAGCGCCGAGCAAGATCGCGGCGTCTGCAACGGTGCGTGCCATCGGTCCTGCGGTATCCTGGCTTTCGGAAATCGGGATGATGCGCGAGCGGCTGATCAGTCCGACTGTCGGCTTGATGCCGACGATCGAGTTGGCGCTGGCGGGGCTCAAAATAGATCCCGAAGTTTCGGTACCGACACCGACAACGGCGAAATTCGATGCGATCGCAGCGCCTGTTCCTGAACTTGAGCCGCCGACATCTCCATCTTTAAAGGTTTCGACTCCGTAAGGGTTCAGCACTTGCCCACCGAGTGAGCTGTAGCCGCTGACGCCTTCTTTTGACATGAAATACGCCCATTCGCTCAAGTTCACTTTGCCGAGAATGATGGCACCGGCATTCCGCAGCTGCGACGCGACAAAAGAATCCTGGTGCGCAAAGTTCTTCTCCAAGGCGATAGTGCCGGCTGTTGTCGGCATCGGATCCGTCGTTTCGATATTGTCTTTCAGCAGCACGGGAATGCCGTATAGCGGACCTTGCCCATCTTGCCCTCGCATGTCATCCAGCTCAGCAGCGATTTTCAGCGCGTCCGGATTGATGGTCAATACTGAGTTGATCTTCGGGCCATTGCGGTCATATGTCTCGATTTGATCGAGGTAGGCTTGCACCAATTCGACAGAAGTGAGTCGGTTTTCCTGAAAAGCCTGTTGAATATCTTCGATTGTTGCTTCATTTAATGTGAATGAGGTTTTCTCCATGGGTAAGCTCCTGACTATAAGTAATTTACATATCTTTAATTGTACACCAATTCTTAATTTTACATAAAGTATTGCTTTCAACTGGTGAGCGAGACTTGTAAAGAAGTGAGGACAATTCTGTTTATTTGCCGAAAAGCTTACTGGTTCTAGTTGGATTTCTTCCTCTGAGAGAGCGAAATCCAACTTAGCCAGTTAGTTTACAAAACCTAAACACATTGGTATATTGAGCGTGAATATGGCATTTCACAACTAAGCATGGAAAAGAGGTTAGTCAAATGGATGTGAAATTTCCCATTGGACAGTTGCACGTTCCAGATAGAGTGACGGCAGAAGATGTTCGGCAGTGGCTCAAGGAAATCGAGAGTTACACGACGCGGCTGCGGGAAGCCGTTGATTCGTTGAGTGATGAGGAGTTAGGCAAGACTTACAGGGAAGGCAGCTGGACTGTCCGTCAGCTGGTGCACCATATTGCGGACTCGCAAGTGGCCATGTACCAGCGCTTGAAACTAGCTGTAACGGAAGACAATCCGACCGTGCCCGGGTTCGATGAGGAAAAATGGGCTCAGCTTCCGGACAACCGACTGCCGGTAGAAAGTTCTATCCGTATGCTAGAAGGGCTGAATGAACGGATCGTTGCACTCGGAAAACAGATGACGGCCGAACAATTGGACCGGGTCTTCACCCACGAAACGGACGGTGAAATCCGCAGCGCCCAAAATCTCGCAAAGCTGTCTTGGCACGAAGAGCATCATTTGGCGCATATTAAGATTGCCGTGGGGAACTAAGCCTTCAACTGTAATTTTAGTAGTGAGCACACAAAAGGAATCCTTTCCATTTAGCAATGGAGAGGATTTTATTTAGTTTTATCGGGAAAGCTTGAAGGATCGAATCGGTTGAGTTTGCGAGGATGTAAGAGTAATCTGAAAATATAATTGAAAGGAGTGAAAGCAGATGAAAAACGCAATACCAGAAGTGATGTTGAACGATGGAACAAAATTACCGGTTACTGGACTTGGTACATATGGACTGTGGGGCAATGCCGGGGCGAACGCAGTCAGCAGTGGGATCAATGCCGGATATCGGCTGATTGACACGGCCTATAATTACGAAAACGAAGGAGCGGTGGGGGAAGGCATCAAGCGCAGCGGCATTTCCCGCGAGGAACTGTGGATCACTTCCAAGCTGCCAGGACGATATCACAGTTACGAAAAAGCATTGGTGGCAATTCAGGAATCGCTGTACCGTTCGAATTTGGATTATTTCGACCTCTATGTGATTCACTGGCCGCTTCCGAATCAAGATCTTTACGTGGAAGCGTGGCAGGCCTTGATTGATGCCCAGAAATGGGGGCTCGTCCGTTCGATTGGCGTCAGCAACTTCCTGCCTGAGCACCTAGAGCATATTATTCAGGAGACCGGCGTAACGCCGAGTCTCAACCAAGTGGAATTGCATCCGTTCTTTAACCAGGAAGAACAGCGGAAAGTGCACGCAGAACACAATATCCAAACCGAGTCGTGGAGCCCAATCGCCAGAGCGGCAGATATTGTGTCGAATAGAACCATTATAAAAATTGCCGAAGCCCACAACAAGACCGTTCCGCAAGTGGTGCTCCGCTGGCAGTACCAAATCGGCTCGGTATCGATTCCGCGTTCCACATCTCCACAGCGGCAACGGGAAAACCTGGCTATTTTTGACTTTGAACTAAGCGAATCCGAAATGGCTGCGATTGCGGGCATGTCGCATCCGGATGGCAGACTGTTTGGGATGGATCCAGCTACGCATGAGGAGTTTTAAAGTAGACACCAGCCAAATAACTGGAAGAGCTTTTTCAAGTTAAATGTAACGAGTGTATTTGCAAACCCACCGATGGAATCGATTCCATCGGTGGGTTTTGTTGTGGAAATTTTTTTATAGAAATCAATTGAAATGGAAAATTTATGTATTTCAAATTGGGTTTTTATGATACGATTTACTCATGTCTAAAGTAACGGTTATTTTTAATGATAGTAAGTAAATGTTTAGCTGAAGAATTTGCAAGTTTACGAAAAGGGGAAAGATAAAATGAAAATTACAATGAAAATGAGTGAAGAAGCCTATCCAATAGCAAAGCGGGTTTATTCCGGACAATTAACGAGAACTGACGGGAAAAGTGAAATTAATCGCGTTTCTGGTATGAACGAAGGATCGGCCAGTGCATACATCACGATTTTTTTAGCGATGATGAACGGGGAAGAGTACAAGCGAGCATTTAATAACGAAACCAATCGATTTTTATTTGAAAGCATCCGAAGAGATTTCGGAGAGCAATACTACAAAAAAGCATTAACTGCCGCACAAAAGCACATCAATTACTATGGAACCTTAGGAAGAGGAAATCTAAACGGACTTCAACGGATTGTAGATGAGCTAAAGCGTTAATTCTTTCAGAAGCGGAAAATCCAACTTACCTATAGAAAGTGAGATAAGTAATATGAAATTTACCGAAGGTTTTGGAATGGGACTAGAGATGCTGTGGACGATTGTGTTAGCCAATCCGTTACTAATTGGAATTCTGGCATTCTTCTTTATTAGTTCAGTGGTGCTGGGACTTGTTCAAAAGACATTAAGATACAACAAACTGAAAAAATCAGGCATCTTTCACGTAGATGAAATGGCGGGAAGAGAATTTGAAGAATATCTTCGGGTTCTCTTCCGCGAAAGAGGATACCATGTTCTATTAACGCCGGCCACTGGTGATTTTGGAGCTGATCTCATCTTATCCGATAAAAATAAAAAAATTGTCGTGCAGGCAAAGCGCTATAAAAAGAATGTTGGATTAAAGGCCGTACAGGAAGTTTCGACTGCCAAAAATCACTTCAATGCAGATGAATGTTGGGTAGTCACTAACAGCTATTATACGGAGCCAGCCAAGAAATTGGCTGCATCTAACAAAGTACGTCTGGTGGATCGTGAGTTGTTAATAAAATGGATGCTGGAGATGAAAAAGAGTCAAGAAACTAAAGGTACCGCTGCTGTAGGGAAAGTGGAATAATAATAGTCTTGCTTCTTGGAATGTGGAAATCTAAGCAGCCGGATTTCTAGTAAAAAAGTTCAGTATATAGGTGTTTGTCCCTTGACAGGACACCTTTTAGTGTCGTATTATTAAGACACTAAAAGGTGTCCTATTTGTGAGGAGGGAGGATTTGGATAAAAAAATAGAAGGACATGATGTGTATGCAGCGATTGCTGATCCGACAAGGCGTGAATTGCTTCGTTTGTTGGCAGAAGCAGGGGAACTGCCACTGCACGAATTGACGGTCCATTTCCAAATTGGGCGTACGGCAGTTTCCAAACATTTGGCTGTCTTAAAGGAAGCAGGTTTGGTTACCGTCCAAAAGGTTGGAAGGGAAACAAGGTATCGAATAAATGCGGCTCCTTTGGAAGAAATCCAGGACTGGGTATCTTTTTACGAGAGTTTCTGGACACAGAAAGTGACGCATTTAAAAAAACTATTATCGGAGGAATAGACTATGGCAGACGTTACATTGGATTTTCAATTAAAGAGTTCCATTGAAAAAGTTTGGAAGGCTTTAACGGATTCAGATGTGCTGGCACAGTGGATATGGGACAACGATTTTAAACCGGCTATCGGAGAAAAATTCCAATTCCGTTCGGAACCGAACGAATGGTGGGACGGAATCGTTAATGGGGAAGTTCTGGAAGTGGATGAGCCACGCAGCTTGTCATATATTTGGGCAAGTGCTGGAGAAACTACGACAATTACATGGTCATTGAAAAAGGGGTCAGATGGTTTGACACATGTGCACTTTGAACAAACCGGCTTTAGTGAAGAAACCAAATCAACCAAGGGAGCTCTAGAAGGCGCCAAATCCAGTTGGGAAAACTTTGGAGAGCAACTCGAGGGAGTATTGGAAAAATGATTGCATTGCGATTCGACTGAAATTGGGCTTTAAAGCAACGGGATAGCAGCAACGCTAAACAGGTTACTAAATATGGTGGGAACTGCCAATTAGTGTCCTGTTTCCCCCAATTAAAGGAGGATAAGGTTATGAACTTCGTACAAGATACCTTAGCTATACTCCAAAAGAGAGAATTGATGTTTTTGGAAAGCCAGAAGGAGTCAGAAGGGATTTACTCCTTTTTGTTCGAAAAAGACGAGGATTTGAATTGGAAAGCAGGACAGCATGGCTTGTTTACGATTACCCATAAGAAGATAAAAAAGCCGACACGGCCATTTACAATTGCATCTGCACCTAAGGAGAATGTCATTAGGATCACGACACGCATCGGCGATCAACCAAGTGAATTCAAAAGTGCCATGCTGGAATTGACACAGGGCATGAAAATCAAACTGAATGGTCCAGTGGGAAAGTTTTACCTCAACGGAAACAGCCCGACTCTTCTGGTTGCAGGCGGAATGGGCATCACTCCATTCCGGTCGATCATTAAACAACTGGAGGCGGAAGGCAATGGGCATGATCACGAAATCCAGCTGCTGTACTTGGACAGCAAGGGAGTCTATCCATTCAAAGATGAATTTGACGCGATTGCTGCTCACTCTTTGATAGACATCACTTATGTTGTGACACGGGATGAGTTGCGTAGAGAGCTGGACAATTTTTTAAGCTTGCATAAGAACGGGGGCACCTACTATATAGCAGGGCCAAAGCAAATGGTGAAAGAACTTGCCGCTTATTTAAAAGAAAAGGATATTGCAAAACGCAAAATCATTAAGGATGTTTTTTTAGGGTATTAAAAGCATCAAGCACCAGTTGCTTGGATAAGCAATGTCTTTCCGGTTTTTCCCGGGAAGGCATTTTTTATTGGCGGTTCCTTTTGACTGAAAAAAGGTTGAAAGAAGGCGATGCACGCCATATAATATACCGCATCAGTATAGGAGCGGTTCTCTTATTCCATGCAATGCACTAGATTTGATTGTTGACTTTTCATTCGAAAGAAAAGGGGATGACGGAAAATGAAAGCCATGGTTTGTACACGGTATGGACCGCCGGAAGTGTTGGAACTTCAGGAGCTGGACAAGCCGGTGCCGAAAGCCAATGAAATCGGGATAAAAGTTCGGGCATCTACCGCAACAGCAGGAGACTGCGAAATGCGAAACTTTGCCTTTCCGTTGTTTTTGTGGATTCCGCTGCGGCTATTTTTTGGTTTGCGGAAACCGAGATTGAACGTATTGGGACAGGAGTTTGCTGGAGAAATTGAATCGGTGGGAAGCGAGCAGACGCTATTTCAACTAGGCGACCGTGTATTTGGTTCGACGGAATTGAAGCTTGGCGCTAATGCCGACTTCATCTGTCTTCCCAGCAGTTATGCCATCATCCGTATGCCGGAAGGGGTTAGTTTTGAAGAAGCGGCCACCATCCCGACAGGTGGAATGAATGCCTTGTTTTTTCTTCGAAAAGCCAAAATTCAAGCTGGCCAAAAAGTGTTGATTATCGGAGCGGGTGGGAGCATCGGCACGATGGCTGTTCAACTTGCCAAAAACTCAGGTGCTGAAGTGACGGCTGTCGACAGCAAAGAAAAGTTGGACATACTTTTATCCATCGGCGCGGACAAAGTAATTGATTATCAGCAGGAAGATTTTACGGCAACTGGTGAAACTTATGATGTGGTCTTCGATATTGTGGGAAAGGCCTCTTTTTCTAAAACCATCAAATTATTGAAACCTAAAGGGGTCTACTTGATCGGGAACCCGAGCCTCAGCAAAATATTTCGGAGATTTTTACCAATGATGAAAAACGATCGGAAAATCGTTGTGGCCGCGGCCGACTACAAAACCGAAGATTTACGCTACTTGGGCGAGCTGTTGGCGGATGGCAAAATCAAAGGGGTCATTGACCAAACATTCCCTTTGGAAGAGCTGCGACAAGCGCATCATTATGTGGAAAGTGGAGCGAAAAAAGGGAATGTCGTGATCACCCATCAATAACAAAAAGACTGTGAAAAACAGAAGGTCAAAAGTTCTTCTGTTCCTACACCCAATGCTTCTGCGTGTTGGGTGTTTTAAAAATTTGTAAGGCAGTTCAAAAGGCTTTCCAACTTTTCCGCGGATAGGTAAAGAAGAGGAGGTAATGGAGAATGGGCAGATTAGACGGCAAAGTAGCCATCATCACAGGAGGCGCAAGAGGAATGGGGGCCGCACATGCAAAGCGGTTTCTGGAAGAAGGGGCAAAAGTGATGATTACGGATATTTTGGAAACAGAAGGCAGAGCGATAGCAAGCAATCTTGGCGGCAACATCAAGTTCATGAAGCATGATGTCACAAAGACTCTGGAATGGGAACAAGTGATTGCTGAGACAGAATCCACATTTGGACCTGTCAGCGTCTTGGTGAATAATGCGGGAATTGCGTTGCTCAAATCCATCGACAACCTGACAGAGGCGCAGTTCCGGCGAGTTATTGATGTCAACCAAGTGTCGGTATTTCTGGGGATGAAGTATGTGCTTTCGTCTATGAAAAGGGCGGAAAGCGGGTCCATTATTAATATTTCATCGATTAGTGGATTACAAGGAAACGAAGACTCCATCGCTTATAGTGCTTCGAAATTTGCGGTAAGGGGCATGACAAAAAGTGCCGCTATCGAGCTCGGAAAAGAAGGCATCCGTGTGAATTCCGTTCATCCAGGGATTACCGAAACCCCAATGGTCCGAAAAAGCCGCGTCAGCAAGCTGGCTAGGGCCATTCCGCTGCAGCGTACAGCCCAGCCAGAGGAAGTCAGCGACCTCATTGTCTACTTGGCTTCCAATGAATCGAGCTATGTCACCGGTGCTGAATTTGTGATTGACGGTGGTTTGACCGCAAAATTATAAAGAGAAGCTTCACGCAAACGCAATCTTTTACAAAAGCAGCCAAGTTTGGCGTCACTACTTCTATTGCACTGGAAATCGAGGTGCTTCTTTTTCAATCTTTTTGTGTAAGGCGGGCAGCAACAGGGAATCCTTTTACTATACTAAGTTGCGTTAATAAACTATAGTAACCGGTACTGCATAAAATAGTTTTGCGGATGCTTTAGTTAAATGTATACAATCGGACAATTCCTTGAATGGATTGGAAAAGGAGAATGTCAACGTGGCAGATAAACGAGATGAAATTATACTAAGAGGGCTTCAAGAAAACAACTTGAAGAACATTGATTTAAATATCCCAAAAGAAAAAATAAATGTCTTTACCGGCCTGTCGGGTTCAGGGAAAAGCTCCGTCGTCTTTGATACCTTGGCGACCGAAAGCAGAAGGCAAATGACATTGAACTATCCATTGTATGTACGGCATCAGATGCCGCGGTACGAAAGGCCGCGTGCTGACTTGATGCAGCATTTAAGTCCAGTCGTTGTCGTGGAACAGAAACCGGTAAAAGGCAACGCGCGCTCGACGGTTGGTACGTATACGGACATCGATCCGTTGATACGGCTGTTGTTTTCGCGAATCGGCAGTCCATCAATCGGCTCCGCAACTGAATTTTCAAGTGAGGGTTCTTTCGGAAACTGTCCGGAATGCAGCGGATACGGAGAAATCGTTGCGCCGGATATTACCAAACTCATCGATCACACGAAGTCACTCAGGGAATCCGCAGTGCAATTCAAGCCGCTGGCGCCGCCTGGCTGGCAGGGCAGGTGGATGGTGGACGGCGGATTGTTTGACCCTGATCTCCCCATCAAAGATTTCACAGAAGAAAAATACAATATGCTTGTCTACGGCCCCCCGGAAGGCGAGCGGGCATTCAGCACCTATTATTACAAAGTAGGCAATCGGGAAATCGAATGGGACGGCATCCTTCCCCGATTTATTCGCCTGTACATTAACCGGGACCTCACGAAACTGAAAATAACGTCCCAGGATGACGTGTTAGCGATGACGACACACACTGCGTGCCCAACTTGCGAAGGATCGGGATTAAATCCGAAAGTGCTGGAATGCAAAATCAACGGGTTGAATATCGTGCATTACGACCGGTTGGAACTGACAGAATTGCTAGGTGAACTAGCGAAAATAAAAGATCCTGTCGGAAAATCCATTGCACAGCAGGCGTATCCGAATGTAAAACAGCTGGTTGACTTGGGGCTGGGTTATTTGAGTCTGTCGCGAAAAATGGGGACGTTGTCCGGCGGAGAAGCGCAGCGCGTGAAGATTGCCCGTCACTTGGGCAGCAGTCTGAACAACATCACCTACATCTTTGACGAACCCAGTGCAGGACTGCATCCGGAAGAAATCGAGATGTTGACGCATATGTTGGAAAGTCTGCGGGACAATTACAACACGGTCGTGGTGATTGAACACAATTTAGCGGTTATCAAAACAGCAGACGAAATCATTGAGATGGGGACAGGAGCCGGCGTAAGCGGCGGCGAAGTGGTCTATCAAGGCGAACTGGAAGGGTTGAAAAAAGTATCAGCCATCACCAATTTGGACCATAAACCGACTATCAATAAGAATCCGCGAAAAGCTGAAGAAAGATTCTCCATAAGCAACGCTTCTGCCAATAACTTAAAAAATGTCAGCGTGGACATTCCTAAAAATGTTCTGGTCTCGGTATGCGGCGTTTCCGGTTCTGGCAAAAGTTCGTTAATGTTTGGCGCATTTACCGAAAACTATCCTGAAACCATTTCAGTCGGCCAAGGCAGCATCGGAACGTCCAGCCGTTCGACACTTGCGACTTACATGGGAATCATGGATGACATCCGGTCGATCCTGTCAAAAGAAACCGGACAACCCGTGGGATTGTTCAGCTTTAATTCATCAGGTGCTTGTCCTGTCTGCGAGGGCAAAGGCGTCACCACGCCAGACGTCGCTTTTGCGGATCCGGTGAGCGTCACATGTGAAGCGTGCCGGGGGACGAGGTATTCAGAAGAAGCCTTGTCTTACCGCTACAAAGGAAGAAATATCGTAGAAATTTTAGAACTCACAATCGATGAAACCAATCAGTATTTAAGCATGCCAAAAATCGTCAAAAAAGTAGATACTTTAACAGATGTCGGATTGGGATACCTGACACTCGGCCAGACGACCAGTTCGTTAAGCGGAGGAGAAGTGCAGCGCCTCAAACTCGCCAGCCACTTGAAAAAAGAAGGGCAAATTTATTTATTGGATGAACCTTCACTCGGGCTGCACACAAAAGATAATGATCATCTACTGGATGTTTTCCAAGGCCTTGTAAACAAAGGCAATTCGGTCATCCTTGTTGAACACAATTTAAACTTTATTGCAGCGAGCGACTGGGTTATTGAAATGGGTCCAAGCGGAGGCAAAAAAGGCGGCGAAGTGTTGTTTGAAGGGACACCGGAAGAAATGCTCGATGCTGACACTTTAACGGCGAAGTGGATGAGAAAAGGTGTAGAGGTGTAATCGCAAACTGATTGGTACTACAGAGTGAAATAGCAGATGTGCGGGCGACTCCAGTCGCCCGCACATTTTTTGGTTCCTTGATTTCTGGCTTGTTCTGTTTCGGACAAAAACAGATTTTTTGCATGTTTATGCATTTGAAAAAGTGGGGTGAATAGCGTTGCATGATATCTAGATATTTAAGTATCAAGAGATGAATGCATCATTATTGACGTTAGAAAACAAGAGGACTAAGATGATGTTGCATATATATTTAATTAGCAGCATATGTAAACAAGGTATGAACTCAAAACTCAGGAGGAATGATGTTATGAAAGCAGCCGTATGGTATGGAGAAAAAGACATTCGCATCGAAGAACGGGAGTTAAAAACATTAAAAGACAATGAAGTAATGGTCCGTGTCGCATGGGCGGGTATTTGCGGCAGTGATTTGCATGAGTACCAAGAAGGCCCGGTTTTTGTCCCTACGGAAAAAGAAGACCAATTAACGGGGCAAGTCGCACCCCTGATCATGGGTCACGAATTTGCCGGCGTCATCGAAAAAGTGGGATCACAAGTAACCAAGTTTAACGTGGGAGATCGTGTCGCGATTAATCCTACGTTAACTTTTGGCAATAAACCGGAAGACATTGACCAATACGATGGTTTTAGCTTTATTGGTCTTCACGGAGATGGGGGCTTCACGAAGTTTGCCAATGCCCCAGAATCGAATGTCTACCTGCTTCCGGAAACTTTAAGCCTGCAAGAAGGCGCACTTGTTGAACCCACTGCCGTGGCGGTTCAAGCCATCAAAGAAGGCGGCCTTCAATTTGGAGACACGACCGCTATATTTGGAGCCGGCCCTATTGGCTTGGTAACGGTAATTGCGGCAAAAGCGGCAGGAGCCAGCAAAATCATTGTCTTGGATTTATCCGAAACGCGTCTGGAAAAAGCAAAAGAATTAGGGGCTACACATATCGTCAACTCCGGAACTGAAAATGCTGTCGAAGCCATTCGTGCTATTGTTCCAGACGGGGTCGATGTATCGTTTGAAGTGGCCGGTGTCGCACCCACATTCACACAGGCAATCGCAGCAACAAAAGCGCGGGGAACGATGGTAATTGTCTCTATTTTCGCGAGACCTATTGAATGGAATCCGCTTCAATTGACCAATACCGGTGTGAAAATCACGTCTTCGATTGCGTACACACCGACGTCATTTCAACAGACGGTAGACTTGATGGGGACGGGCCAACTCAACCCGCAAAGCATTGTCACCTCTCAAATTCAATTAGACGATATTGTTGAAAAAGGCTTCGAGGCGTTAACAAAAGATAAAACACAAGTGAAAATTCTTGTGGAGTTAAGCGGCGAAAAGTAAGTAGTAAGTATTCAAATTTCAATTCAATAAGAACTCCTGCTCAAAGTATGACTAGAGCCACCAGAAATCCGCCTATTCAACGATAGAGCGGATTTCTTTTACTTCCTTGCTGAAACTGCATCTTATTGATTAACTTTATAGAAATTAGTTTATTTCTGAGGAGGAAAGTTTATGGAGTTCCTGAAAGTGGATGGCAAAATCAAACCCGGAAAACTGGCGTTGAGCATAATGGTGCCGGTTGTCGGTGGTTCACTGATCGGCGCGTTCGCAAACAACAACACCCAAGAAGAATACGCCGAATTGAACAGGCCTACGTTATCCCCGCCGCCTTGGGTATTTCCCTTGGCGTGGACCGCTTTATACACTTCCATGGGGCTGGCAAAATACCGCGCTGCCGAAAAAGCTGCGTTGAAAGGAGAAGCAGGAAAAGTGCTGCTTCCTTATAATTTGCAATTGGGCCTAAACTTCCTGTGGTCATTCCTTTTCTTCAAATGGAAACTGCGCGGCGCTGCGCTTGTAGAAATGGCTTTGCTGCTCGCAACAATCACATGGACGACGTATGAATTTTACCAATACGATCAAACCGCAGGCAATCTCATGATCCCTTATATCGCTTGGGTAATGTTCGCAATGGGCTTGAACAGCTCGATTTGGATGCTCAATAAATGACCGATGAGAGAGCAGACCAGGGCGCATGCTAAGCACCTATTCATTTCATATCGGTGATGCCTTTCCATCTTAAGTGAATCAAAATGAGATAAGGGCAATTCATGCGAAAAACCAACGATTGAAATTGTCTTTTTTGTTCGTTTGTTTGAACTCGAAAGAATTCGGGAAATACTAGTATTAGGATAGTTTATCATTCAGAGGAGGAAATCGAACATGGCAAAAGTATTAGCAGTATTATCAAGCGGACACAAGGATACAGAAAATAATTACGAAACCGGCTGGTGGGCGGAAGAATTGTTTGCACCAATGGAAGTCTTGGAAAAAGCGGGACATCAAGTAGACCTGGCTTCACCACTGGGCGGAAAACCTGAACTGGACAAAGTCAGCATCAGTGAAGATTATGATCCTGAAGGCAAGTACAAAAAAATGTACGAATCGGGATTAGCCGATAACACAACAGCTCTTTCGGAAGTTACTCCAGAAGACTATGACGCAGTCTTCATCGTGGGCGGCCACGGAGCGATGTACGATCTGGCTGAGAATGAAACACTGCACAGCATCATCAATGCTGTTTACGACAACGGAAACATCGTGTCAGCGGTATGTCATGGACCAGCTCCATTGCTTTGGACAAAACGTCCGGATGGCAAGAGCATCATTTCCGGACTGGACGTAACCGGATATCCGGAAGCGGTTGAACCTGAAGGCCTGCCTGCGATTCTGCCATTCAGCCTGGAAGGGAAAATGAGCGAAGTGGCTAATTATTCTGCCGAGCAAAAAGTAGTATGGGGCAATGACCAATTGGTAACCGGACGCGATCCGTTTTCTTCTGAAGAATTGGCCGAGGAATTGGTAAAGGCCTTTGAGAAGAGAAACAAGCAGGGCAACTAAATGATGGAACCCATCGTCATTACCGCAATCCTGAAGCCAAAGGAACACATGGAAGACCGATTATTGGCGGAATTAAAAAAAGTTCAGGAAGCTTCGCAAGCAGAAGATGGCTGCCTGAACTATGTTCTCCACCAATCAATTGAAGACAATACGTTTGTCCTTCATGAAACATGGAAAGACCAGGATGCTTTACAGAGCCATATCGAATCTCTCCATTACCAGGAATACCGCGCGAACATCGCGGATCTGGTGTCGGAGAGAGAAGTTTACAAGCTGAAGGCAATCTGATTCGTTAGCAATTCCATAGAATACCGAAAACAGAACTTTGCAGAGAACCATCGCAAAGTTCTGTTTTTCTTTTGGCATTGCGATTACAGAGCCGCTAATCTGGAATAATATAGGCAACGACCAGTCAATAAGGCGGGTCTTTTTAGTCGTGGCAGCGGTTCGAATGAATTAAGTATTTGATTTTATAAAAAATTTATTCTATTCGTACATCTATTTAGTTAGAATAGGAATAGATTGAAAATGGCGGCTGCATCTGCAACGGATGGGAGAGCGGCGGCTGACATACAGCACAGAATAAACTAGCGTGGGGGAATGGGTATGAACGTATTGAAAATGTGGAACCGGATCAGTCTTGTGAAACAAATCCTGATTGGCTTGGTCTTAGGGGTGGTCTTGGCGGTTGCGATTCCGGAAACTGCGGCATCATTGACGATTTTTGGCACCTTGTTTGTCGGAGCACTGAAAGCGATAGCGCCTGTCCTCGTGTTGTTCCTGGTCATGGCATCGATTGCCCAGCACAAAAAAGGACAGCAAACGAATATGAAATCGATCGTTTTTCTTTATTTATTAGGAACATTTTTAGCAGGGGTTGTCGCAGTCGTTGCGAGCTTCATCTTCCCGGTCAGCATTGCACTTACGCAAGGAGCTGAAGGCTTGACGCCTCCGGGCAATGCGATTGAAGTTCTCAAAACTTTGGTGTTAAACGTGGTCGACAACCCAGTCAACGCGCTTGTGAATGCAAACTATATCGGTATTTTGGCGTGGGCAATCGTCCTTGGCCTGGCATTGCGAAATGCCGCGGATACGACCAAAACGGTTATTACAAATGTGTCGGATGCTGTGGCGAAGATGGTCGGCTGGATCATTAAATTCGCGCCGTTTGGCATCATGGGTCTTGTCATCGAGTCGATTACGACAAACGGACTGTCATCGCTCTTGGGATACGGCAAACTATTGGCGCTGTTGATCGGCTGTATGCTTTTCTTTGCGCTAGTGGTCAACCCGCTTATCGTATTCATCAATATCCGCCGCAATCCGTATCCGCTAGTCTTCAAATGTTTGCGCGAAAGCGGCATTACGGCATTCTTTACCCGCAGCTCGGCTGCAAACATTCCGGTCAATATGACGCTTTGCGAAAAGCTGGGCTTGGACAAAGGCACTTACTCTGTCTCTATTCCGCTTGGTGCAACAGTCAACATGGCTGGAGCCGCAATTACGATTTCCGTTTTGACGCTTGCAGCGGTCAATACGCTTGGCATCCAAGTGGATATCCCGACAGCAATCATGCTTAGCATTCTGGCAGCAGTATGTGCATGCGGAGCTTCTGGTGTGGCGGGCGGCTCGCTGTTGTTGATCCCGCTGGCGTGTAGTTTGTTCGGCATCCCGGCTGACGTAGCAATGCAAGTGGTCGGCGTCGGCTTCATCATCGGCGTGCTGCAGGATTCTTTTGAAACGGCTTTAAACTCTTCAACAGACGTGCTGTTCACAGCAACGGCTGAATACAAGAAGCGTTTGAAAGAAGGCCACGAAGTAGTGGTCGGGAAAAGTTTTGAGATCAATAAACCTTCTGAAGACTTGGTGAAAAGTTAAGATGTTTGGCTGATGTTACTTGGACCTTCAAATAAGGCTGCATCGCCAACGAAACAGGTTTTGTTAAAAGGCAAAGCACCGCTCCGGCAAAAATCGGAGCGGTGCTTTTTGGTGTTGGTATTGGGTGTCAGGGCAGGAGTACACTTTTTTGAACGCTTGTTTCATTGCTCAATAGCCACGTCATTTAGTTGAAGGAAACCAGGTGGCATCGCGAGATTTGATTTTCTTTAGTTAAACTCTCGAATTCACTCCTTTTTCCTGTCAGCTGCTATATTTTCTATATAATTCACTGCTTTTTGCAAACCATTTTCCGATTGGATTTCGTTTTTTATACGCTGTGCATTCTTTAGATAATCTTCATTATTCATTTGTTCTAAGGCATGTACTAGGTCAGACACTTCTAGATTTTTTTCGCGCAATGGCTTTATTGAATAGCCGTTTTTATATAATCGATTTGCCCAAAACGGCTGGTCGACTGTAAACGGCATGATTAACTGTGGGACCCCACTCAATAAAGCTTCAGACATTGTTCCAACACCGCCATGATGGATAATGCCTTTCGCACGCTTGAAAAGAAGTCGGTGAGATGCCTTTTCAACAGCCATTATATCCAGCTCCTGAGTAAATGTCATACCACTTGTTCCGGTCAGCACAATGGCTCGATTATTTGTTTCCTTTAAGGCCTGAACCAATTTTTGTTTGAAACTTGCTGGGTCTTTTAAAGGCATAGAGCTGAACGATACCACAATGGGGTTCGTTCCTTTGTCCAAGAATTCTTCGATTTCATTGGACAGTGTTTCTTCGCCTAAATTTAAGAAGAAAAAACCGGATAAAAAAACGCGGCTATTCCAACTTTCTACTTCTTTAAAAAGAAAAGGGCTAATGGGATAAAGGATTGGGATAGGCGAACCATTCATTTCATATGTGTATAGGCCGGCTTTTCTTTTTGGCAAGTTTAATGTTTTTTCTCTAAAGTCGTTGATTTGTTTCATAAAAGGCCGCTCACCTAATGCCACAACCTTATAGGACAATCTATTTAATATGGGGCCAAAGTTTTTATTGGGCGATACAGAGAAATTCGGGAATTCTGTTATCGGATACATGATGGGGACAGGGCATAAACAAATACAAGGAATATTATAATGTACAGCTATATCAACAGCACCAAGAGCCTTAGGATGATAAATAATCAGCTCTGCTTTTTGAGAAGCCTGGAAAAAGTCATCCATACTCCTTCTGTAAGTCGGCGTAATCACCGTTTTTGAAAACTTCACCATTTTAATTAGATTAAAGTTCCCGCCGTTAAAAACCCTGCTGCCTTCCTCGCTCTCTATGATGGCCATTAAATCAGCCGATGCTGCTTGAAAAGCAATTCCATTCTCTTCTATAAAACCCTTGAAAGTAGCACCTGTGCAAATGGTAACTTCATGATCATGTTTTATAAGTTCCTTACCAAGCGCAACATACGGTTGTACATCGCCTCTGCTGCCTAGTGTCAGGATTGTGATTTTCATGTTTTCACCACCCCATATTTATAAAAAAATTCCGCTGACAGTGTCGTCGGAATAACTTGATTTTCTATTGTAGTAAGTTCTTTGTCAATAATATCTAGAGATTATGGCTAGAATTGAATACCAGTTATTGGCTTCATTCAGAGGCCTTTGAAATTTTATTTCCAAAAAAGCTGAAGTACTAGAGGCAGTATCCACTGTTGCCGGAACTTCGCCATTTCTGCACATCTAGCGTATACATTTGAAGTGCAGACATATGCCAGAACTAAAAAGGAGGTAGAAAGCAATTATGGGACCAGGATGGGGAATGGGACTGGGAGGAGGGTTTTTGGTGTTAATCATCGTAATCGTAATTGTGGGCTTCGGCATTTACTTCATTGTGAAAAACAGTAATAACAACGATTGGAATCGTTCCAAGAATGACTCCAGTGCAGATGCATTGGACATCGCCAAGAAACGGCTTGCTAAAGGTGAGATAACTACTGAAGAATTTGAAGAAATCAAGAAAAGACTTCTATAAAACAAAGACTATTATTGCATTTTCAGGATGTTTCATAAGTGGTTATAATGGAGTTGTCCATTTGGGCTTTTATGAACTGTTGGCAGTATAGTGAGTTATAGATTCCTAGAAAAAAATGCCTTCCCATTTTGTCGGGAAGGCATTTTTAAATTCTTGGATAAAGCGTACTTTTGTTACGTTCTTCTGCATTTTCAACTCTCAAAGCCCCGCTTCGTCCCGGACATCTTCTTCCGTGATGCTGCCTAGGGGTCCGGATCCTTTTACAGCTTCCAGATTAACTCCAAGATCTTTGGCAAGTCTGCGAAGCCTCGGTGACACCCGTACGAAACTTTTGGATGCTTGGCTATTAGAGTTCGCTTCGGTTTCTGATTCCGGAGCGGCGGGTTGATCTTGGACGGGAGCTTCTTGGCCCCGAGCCCCGTCAGGATCAATCGTTGCCAGCACGTCGCCAACTTTTGCAGAGGTCCCGCGTTTAACCGCAATTTCTTGTACGGTGCCGCTGCTTTCGGCAGTGATTTCAGAAACGGCTTTTTCCGTCTGGACTTCCACCAGCGGCTGTCCTTTCTCCACAAAATCGCCTACTGACACAAACCATAGAACCATCAAGCTTTCTTCCACATCTTCCGCTAACTGCGGCAATCGGACTTCGATCATTCCAACACCTCCAGAGTCACTATGCTTCATCCATCATCTTTTTCACTTGTTCGTAGATTTTATTCGGCCCGGGAATGACGAAGTCTTCCAGCACGCCACTATAGGGAATCGGCACATCCGGTATAGCCAGTCGGCTGATCGGCGCTTCCATTTCAAAAAACGCTTCTTCTGCGACGATTGCCGAAACTTCCGCTGTCATGCCGTAGGATAGGTAATCTTCATCGACCACTAGGAGTCGATGGGTTTTCTTGACGGACTCGATGATGGTGTCTTTATCAATCGGTGCCAGCGACCGCAAATCGATGACTTCCGCTTCGATGCCATCTTTGGCAAGGCGCTCTGCGGCTTCGACTGCGTAATGGGTCATCATTTGGATGCCGACGATGGTCACATCTGTTCCTTCCCGCACGACTTTTGCTTTGTTCAGCGGAACGGTATAGGATTCTTCAGGCACGTGGTCTACGGCGACATCCAACTGTTTCATCCATCCGAGTCCTTGCAGTGATTTATGGAACATGAAAACAACCGGATCGTCATCGCGGATTGCGGACACCATCATCCCTTTTAAATCATACGGATTGGACGGTGCGACCACTTTCATTCCAGGCATATGAGCAAACGTTGCATAGAGTGTTTGGGAGTGCTGGCCAGCGTCGCGGTAACCGCCGCCGACAGAAGTCATCAGCACCATCGGCAGTTTGACATTGCCGCCCGACATATAAGGGATTTTCGCCATATGGTTATAAATTTGGTCCATGCAGACGCCAAAAAAGTCGACGAACATCAATTCCGCAATGGGGCGCATGCCTTCCGCTGCAGCACCAATAGCAGCTCCGATAAACGCGGTTTCAGAAATCGGAGTATCGAGTACGCGTTCAGGTCCGAACTTTTCGATCAATCCTTGCGTCGAACCAAAGATGCCTCCGTATTTCCCGATATCCTCTCCGAGTACAAAGACATTCGGATCCTTTTCCATTTCCTGCGAAATCGCTTCAGCCATTGCTTTATTGCCGGTCAACATTCGTTTTTTCGCTGTTTCCACAATAGATCGGCTCCTCTCCTGTTTTATGAGCTAAAGACATCTTTCAGCGCAGATTCTGGATTCGGATAGCTGCTGTCTCTCGCAAACTGGTACGCTTCATCCACTTCCTGTTTGGCGCGTGTTTCCATGTTTTCAAGATCTTTTTCACTGACGCTTTCGGATTCAGCCAACATCTTTCTCAGCTTATTGATCGGATCGAGTTGGCGAAGTCCCGGCACTTCCGTCTGGTCCCGGTAGAGTTCTGGATCTCCCTGGAAATGGCCCAAATAACGGTAAGTTTCGATTTCGATGATGGTCGGGCCTTGGCCGTTGCGTGCTCTGGCAACGGCTTCTTCCGCTGCTTTATACATGGCAATCGGATCGTTGTCTTTTACATAAGCACCGGCAATGCCGTAAGCTGAAGCCCGCAAATCATTGGATGCAACAGAAGTTGACGCTTTTTTTGACACAGAAATGCCGTATGAATTGTCTTCCACTACAACAATAAGCGGCAGATTCCATACAGCTGCGAGATTAAGCGATTCATGAAAAGCACCGGCATTTGCGGCACCCTCTCCGATAAAGGCAACGGCCACCCAGTCTTTTCCTTTCATTTTGCTGGTCATGGCGGCGCCAACTGCATGGGGAATACCGGCACCCACAATACCTCCGCACGAAAACTTTACTTCTGGGTCAAACAGGTGCATATGTCCGCCTTTTCCTTTGCCAAGCCCCGTTTCTTTGCCAAAAATTTCAGCGGTCATTTTCTTCAAATCGACGCCTTTGGCAATGGCGTGGTGATGGGGACGGTGGGGAGCCGTCACCGTATCGTCTTTCGTCAAATGAACACAGATGCCGACCGCAGCCGGTTCTTGTCCGGTTGCCAAATGCATTTCACCAGGCACAGCCCCAGCCCCGATATTGAATACCGGCGTTTTGCCTTCCATGTAAGCTTCAGCCATCTGGTCTTCGTAGTAACGGATCTTCACCATCTGTTCATACATCCATTCCAGCTTTTCCACAGATACCGAGGATTGCTTTTCTTCAAAAATAGTCACTGCGTTTCCTCCTTTCAACTGAGAAACGGTATGCCTTCCGTGGCGGGCAGCACAATTATAAGTATATAAACATCTTTATAGTAACATCTCTTTTCTTATTTGTGTAAAAATTCAGTTTATTTAAAAGGGGTCATAATGACGGAGATATGGAAACTTGTGTCTAAAAGAAACGAGTTTCTTCTTCTTTGTTTTCCACTCCCCGAGCCAGCCAAGAAATAACAAACAGCAGCAACGTCAAACTGCTGGCCAGTACTAAGAGGTTCGGAATGCTTTTTGCATACAGGTCATTGATACTTGTCACCATCAACCACTCGGGAAAAGACGGATTGACGAAACTTTGGTAAACGGCGACCAGGTTGTTGGCCATGTGCAGCAAAATCGGAACCAGCAAATTGCCGGTTTTTAAATACAACAGCGACGCCAGAACGGCAAACAAGAAGGCACCGAAAAAGTTGATGTGGAAAACACCAAAAATCATGCTGGATAAGCCGACTCCTTTCCAAAAGCCGAATGCCGTGACCAGCCAATTGAGGATCAGCCCGCGGAAGACGAACTCTTCTGCAATCGGTGCAATCACTGCCAAAATGAAGCCAGTTGTGAGAAGGTACCAAAAAGCGTCGGGAATTGGCTGCGGCATAAGGGCTGACTCAACTGCCATCGGAGCAATAGACATAAGTCCACGCAATTGCAGCCAATAGATGCTGATGGAAAATGACATCACCAGCAAGGTAAGCCCGAGGACCGGGATCAGCCAGCGCGCTGTGCCCCGAAAAAAGAAAAATTGACCCAATTTCACGCCGCGCTTCTTGAAATGGTAGCGGACAAACGGCACCGGCAAGACGACATAGAAAACCAACAGCATGGCAACACCGATAAGGAGCACATTTTGAGTGACTTGCAGCAGGATGAAGATTGATACGATTGATGCCCCCAACATCCAGCCGAACATGCTCGGTTGCTTTCGTTCTTCAGACATCCCCAGCGCCGCCTTTCGTTTTAGGCTGATTGCGCTCCTGAAAGTGGAGCGAACTATTTTCTGAAATAAAACCATATGTTACTAAATGATGTTAAATCGTCGTATTAGTAATATTTTGATTTTATAATAGCATGACTTTGGATTTTTAAAAATATATACAGATTTTTTATGACTGAAGAAATCTGTTTTTATAGAAAAATAGTTTTGCAGCAAAGCCAATTAGGGAAAACATATTCAAAGAGAGTTAACTAGATATTTTTATTGGTTACTTGCGAATGAAACCAACTAACAGCTACTGAGAGGATGAGTTCACAATGGATGAAAGCACATTGAAAAAAACAAAAACTTTCACGACACTAAATCTGGTTTTCTACTTTTTAACACTTGGCGTCAATTACTTCGGATCTTCCGGATTTTTTGCTGGGAACAGTCAGAAAGACGTCTCAGACAAATACATGACGCTTATCTCGCCGGCACCTTTTACGTTTTCGATTTGGGGAGTTATCTACAGTTTACTGCTGATTACGTTGATTTATTTATTTGTGAAGAGGAAAGACAAACGTATCAGTAAGCTGGTGTTATTAATTTCTCCTTTGTTTATCGCGAGTTCCCTGTTCAATATGGGGTGGATTGTTGCTTTTTCTTATGAACAGTTAGGCGTATCAACGCTGTTGATTTTGGGCATGTTGTTTTCATTGCTTCTTATTGTGGAAAGAATTTATAAAAATCGCTTTGCTTTTCCGTCTACGTTTGCAGGTCTTAGTTTTACTTTCTACAGTTCCTGGGTGTTCATTGCAACGATTGTTAACATCTCTGCGTTTTTAGTGCAGCTGGAGTGGAACGGGTTCGGACTTTCCGATTCAATCTGGACCATGATCGTATTGGGGATTGCCATCGCCTTTGTCCTCTTTTACTTGGCCCGTTTCAAAAACGCTGCCTTTCCGATTCCCATCGCTTGGGCTTTCTTTGGAATCTATAGTGCTTATACCAGTGGACAGCTCGATCCAGCTATGTCCGCGATTATTCAAGGCATCTTGTTAACTGGCATTGCCATCTTTTTGATTGCTGTTGTGTGGAGATTTGTTAAAAATGGAAATGCTCTTTTCCCGAGACATACGGTTTAAGAGAACTCTCCAAATGAAAGTAGACAATGCCATAAGCTCGTTAAGAAATACTTGATTTTTCTAGTGGATGCAAAAAGCGCCGCTCTCTTTTTAATAAAGAGAAGCTGGCGCTTTTTTTGTTTCGGACCAATCAGTGAATATCCCGCTTTTTGAAACTGCCGCCTCTGACTTCGGCGACGTCGTAAACGGCGACAAAGGCGTTGCTGTCAATTTCGAAGATGATTTCTTTCATTTTGCTGTCTTCAAGCCGGTTGATGATGCAGGTGATTTCTTTGTATTGCTCGTTCGTGTAGGCGCCGTTGACGATATTGTACGTGGCGTTTCGTCCAAGGCGGTCGTAAATGGTTTGGACGAGAAGTTCCGGTTCCCGCGAAATAATTTTATACGTCTTCGAGCCACTGAATCCTTCTTCGACCAGATGAATCACTTTGGATGCGATAAAATAAGCAATTCCGGAAAGGAACGCGCCTTGCAAGCCGAAGACGAAGGAAACGATGATAAAGACGAATATGTTCAGGAACAAGATCATGTCACTTGTCCCGAATGGCAATTTGCGTGACAGCAGCACGGCTAGCATGTCGATGCCGTCAAGCGCACCGCCGTTTCGCAGCGCAACCCCCATGCCAAAACCGATGATGATTCCGCCAATAACGGTAATCAATAAAGTGTCGCCCTCAATAATAGGCGGGATATGGTGCATGAGAGTCGTCGCATAGGCGAGGGAAGCAATGCCAATAGTGGAGTAAATGGCGAAGCTTTTCCCGATTTGCTTATATCCTAAATAGACAAAGGGAATATTCAAGACTGCAATCAGCACGCCCAGTGGCATGCCGAATAATTGGGAGCCAACAATGCTGATGCCCGTGATGCCGCCATCTGATACGTTATTCGGAATCAAGACAGCTTCAAGGCCATATGCAGTAACAAACGCACCAATGATAATGGCCAGTGCCCGTAAAACTAATTTTCCTTTATTTGCTTTTCGTTTTGTAGATGGCATACTCATTCTCTTCCTCTTTTCTGTAGTTGCCCAGCTGATCTTTTTCACTCTAATTATTAAATATAATCCTTTTATTGCTATTTTAGTAGAGCAAATTTAGAAGAAGTCGTCTGCCAAAATGAATCTTCATCAAGTATCGCTTTTTAGGGTATAGGTAAGTATCCAACATTCGGTAGACTATACCTATTTAAATGAGGAGGCTAAACGATGAACATCGGAATCATCGGCACAGGAAATATCGCCACGTATTTATTGGAACAGGTGAATACCAACAACGTAGCCAAAGAAAGAAGAATAACGGCAGTTTTTGGCCGCAACCAGAAAGCGGGCCGCCGTTTGCAGGAACAGTTTGGGGTCGATTTCCATACAGATATTCACAAATTCTTAGAGACGCCGATCGATCTCGTCGTGGAGGCAGCGACTGTGGAAGCTGCTCATCTTTACGTGAAAGAGATCGTTGCCCATCAAAAAGACCTCGTCGTCAGCAGTATCGGCGTCTTTAAAGATGCCGCTCTTCTGACTGATGTTAAAGCTATGGCTGAGTCTAGCGGAACACAAGTTTTCCTGCCTTCCGGTGCAATTGGTGGACTGGACATCCTGCAATCGGCGAAAGCAGCTGGTGGCTTGGAGCGGGTTCAGCTTACGACACGGAAATCACCCGCATCGCTTGGGATTCAAGCAGAGCAAGAGAAAGTACTATTTGAAGGTTCTGCAGATGAAGCCGTTGAAAAATTCCCGAAAAACGTCAACGTCGCGATGACACTCGCACTTGCGGGAATCGGTATCGAGAAAACGACAGTGCGCATCATTGTCGACCCGGCTATGGAACGGAATACGCACACAATTGAAGCAGAAGGGGACTTCGGGAAACTGCAGCTGCAAGTGGAAAACAATCCGATGCCGAGCAACCCGAAGACGAGCCTTCTCGCTGCGTTGAGTATTTTAGCTGTATTACAGAATAAAGATGGGGCATTGAGAATCGGCAACTGAGTTGGACAGTGAGCTGAAGCAGAACACCTATTTTATACTTTTAAGAACGTAAATGAAGTAAATCAACCGAAAAAAGCCCAACGCAAAGACTGCGTTGGGCTTTCCAAGTCACTCCCCAAAAATTTCTTCAGAAACTTCCACGATATACCGCAGTTTGTCCCATTGTTGTTGTTCGGTAAGGATATTGCCGTGGTGGGTGGAAGCAAATCCGCATTGTGGGCTGATGCAGAGCTGTTCGATAGGGATGTATTGAGCTGCTTCTGCGACGCGAGCTTTGATGGTTTCTTTGTCTTCAAGTTCGCCGTTTTTCGAAGTGAAGACACCAAGCACCACGCGCGGACCGCCGGCTGGGATATGTTCCAGCGGGTGGAAGCTGCCGGAACGTTCGTCGTCGTACTCCAGGAAAAAGCCATCGACTTGTTCTTTGGCGAAAAGTGTTGGCGCAATGAGCGCGTAGCTGCCTTCAAATGCCCAATCGGATTGATAGTTGCCGCGGCATAGGTGGGTCGTGATCGCCAAATCTTCTGGCTGATCTTTCAAAACGGCGTTGGTAACGCGCAATGCCAGGTCGATCAAGTAATCCCGGTTGTATTGTCCGTCATTGAACGGAATGTCGGGTGATGACAATCCTGCAATATAGACATCGTCAATTTGAATATAGCGGGCACCTGCAGCGTAGAATGCTTGGAAGGCATCGCGGTAAACTTGGATGATGTCTGTTGCATAATCTTCAAGATCCGGATAAATGCGCTCATTGCGAATGCCTTGGTTGAAAAATTGGTTTGGGCTTGGAATGGTCAGCTTCGGAATAGCACGGCCCCCAACGATTTCTTTAAATTCAATGAAGTCTTGGATGAATGGGTGATTTTCATTGAAGGCGGCTTTGCCGGTATTGCGGACATCATAAGCTTCCGTTTCTACATTTTTGAATTGATAGCCTTTTTCGGGCGTGTATCCTTCAAATCCGTGAATCTCTGCCATGAAATCAGTGTGCCAGAAGGTGCGGCGAAATTCGCCGTCTGTCACAGCTTTCAGGCCGACTTCAATTTGCTTGTCGACGATGTGCTTGATTTCAGTTGTTTCGATGGCTCTTAATTGTTCTGCCGTAATGCGGCCATCTTTAAACTCTTTTCTTGCCTGATGGATGCTTTCCGGGCGGAGCAAGCTTCCTACGTGATCTGCTTTGAAGGGCGCTTTATTGACTCGTTTCGTTGGATCGGTGATTGGATTGGCCATGTTGCATTCCCACTTTCGGTTTTTAGTTTTTAGTTAACGTGCGATCTTCCCAAATAAAAAATGGGACTTTCTTCAAAAAGAAGAAAGCCCCATGTATGGAAATGCATTCTTCTTATCTTCTAGGCTCTAACACCTATTGGAAGTAGCACCTTATCCTGTAACAGAATGGTTGCTGAGACATCACAGGGCCAAATCCCTCCGTCTCTCTTGATAAGAAATAGATTATTAAGTTAATGGTTTGTCGATGTGTTACACAATAAAGCAATTTCCAGATAAATGCAAGAAAATGTACATCCTGTTTTTTCTATTGTAAAAAATTCAATCAATGATGATGGCCTTTCCTTGTTCACGCAACGCCTTTAACGATGCCCGCATGGTGCTAAGTTGTTCATCAGTATGCCGTTCCCAGGCACCGAGCTCTGCGATTACTTTGAGAGGCAATTGGGAACGGTAAGAGCGTGTTGGATTGCCTGGAAATCTTTTGTTGGTTAAATTCGGATCATTCTCAAAATCACCTACTGGTTCTACAAGGTAAATTCTCTCTTTGGCAGTAGAATCCGCTAGTTCGGCACCCCATTTGGCGGCTTCCAATGTTGCCGTGAAATAGATGTAATTGGATTTTTTGTTCTGGTAATTGGACGGATGCTGCGCCTGCAATAAATCCCCAATCTTCAATTCCGCTTTTGTCCCGTGAAAGAAAGGACCTGGATCTAAAACCTCTTTTGTTTCATTCATATTGATCTGCCTCCGTTGTTTCTATCGCTTTTCCTGATAAATTGCCCGAGTCCCCGAAGACAGTGCCAACAGCTCCAGCAATTGGTCCACCACTCTTTTTCGCGTATCAAAGTCGAAAGGTTCGCCGCATGGGCGTCCCATTTTAAAGGGGACGTGGAGGGTGCGGGGAGCACCGACTTTGTCGGTAATTTCCGGGAACAAAGTGACCATGGCGGTTGGGATATGTGAAGCTTCTAAAGCCCGGGCATACAGCCCAAGCACGTTATGGCAAGATCCTCAGCCAGGCACCAAGAGCGCGGCGTCAATCCCTTCGTTATGGAACAATTCGACCACTTTGGGAATGAAATCTTTCTCGGCTGTCATCGTGTCCAAGATGCCGCCGTTCAATCCAATGTGGATGTCCGAAACACCCCCAATTTTTTCATCGACTGCAGCGTCCTTTAACTGGTGGAGCGGGAAGACGATGGACGGATCGGCTTTGGCGAACTTTGTGTCGAAGTAAAGGTGCGTCACTGTCAACTCCTGCTCTGCGGCATCTGCCGGGACGATCCGAAATGAAGGATCTCCCGCTGGATTGTCCACATCAAACGGTTCGTCTGATTTTAGGTGGACACCGGCAGTTGAAACCAGTGCTACTTTGCATTGGTCCAATGGTTTTGGCAACACGGCTTCAGGCAAGCTGTTGTTTTCTGTCATATGGCTCATGGTGAATTTCTGGTAGGCAGTCGTGAAATTGCTGGAAAACGTCCGGGACAATTTCGATTTGAGTCGGGTTTTCATTTTCATGTCAGCCATTCCTCCAGTTCAAAGAGTCTATTGGATAATATTAGGTGGCAGCGCAGAAATTCCTGTACAAATGCTGTGCATTCTAGAGCACGGCAAAACAAAATTTTAGACCCGAATAGCTAATGCTAAATGCAAAACAACCGCGTCCTGGAATTCAGATGGGTCCAACCCAGTAATGTCCAGAATCTTTTTCAGGCGATAGCTTAGGGTGTGGCGATGAATCTTTAACCGGGCAGCAGTTTCTGCATGGCTTTGATTAGCGGCAAAGTATGCTGTCAGTGTTTCGCATAAAGGTTCACTCAAACCCGCTAAGATTCTGCCAGTGAATTTGGCGAGTTCATCTTGAGAATTCCGCTTTAGAAGCGCCATCAATTCCACGTCTTCAAAATAAATCAGCTGCTGGCCGGGGGTGCCAAAGTCCAAGGCATTGCGCGCGGCCAAATAAGATGTTCGGATATCAAAAATGCTGTCGACGGCTACGCCGACTCCGATTCTTCCAGGGGCACTTTTCTGCAGAAAATGAAGTAAATTGTACAGTTCTTCTTCCATTAGGGATGGCTCTTCATTCGCCACCAACAGGAAAATCTCATTCAGCTGCGAGTGTCCAGCGACGACAGTTTGGTTTTGAAAATGCCCTTCCAGCTGTTCGATGATCCGGTGGGAAGGAGAAGGCGGCTTTTTCAATTCAATCAGCAGTGTGACAAAAGACATTTTGTTTTCGAACCCCATTTGGAAAATCCGTTCACGAACAGCCGCAGACAAAGGTTTGCCGCTTGTCAGTTCTTCGAAAATCAACTCATTGCGCTTGCGGTTCCATTCGATGTGGGAGGTGATGAGCGACTGGTGGACCATCATTTCAGTGGTCAGTTGAACCAGTGTAGAAATTTCTTTTAATTCTTCCGGATTGCCGGTGATTCCGATGACGCCGACCAGTTTTCCTTGAAAATGGATCGGCATATTGATGCCAGGTTTTACACCGTGCCATTCCGCCAAATTGGCTTCTGTGATGGAGAGGGTTTCGCCGCTTTTGGCAACGTGCACTGCACCTTCATGAATTTTTTCAATCCGTTCCGCTTCACCTGACGCCAAAATCATGCCATTGGGATCCATGACGTTCAAATTGCGGTTCAGGCGGATCATGGTTTGTTCGACAATTTCTTCTGCTAGCTGTCTTGTAATCATAAATGCGCCCCTTGGTATATATATTCTAAATATTTCGATAAAAAATATGTACACTCAGTATAATGTATCTCCAACTTCTTTTCATTATAATTTTATGTAAGCGCTTTAATAAAGCGGCAAGGAGGTTTTGGCTATGAAAATCATGATAGCACCCGATTCTTTTAAAGGCAGCTTGTCTGCCATGGAAGCAGCGCAGGCAATGGCAGAGGCCATACAAGAACTAGACAGCGGAGCGGAAATCGTTTTGATGCCGGCAGCGGATGGCGGGGAAGGTACGATGACTGCCATGGTGGAAGCGACTGGCGGAAAATTGGTCGCTCACCAGGTTCAGGATCCAATCGGACGGACCGTTTCCGCCTGTTATGGAATTCTTGGGGACGGCAGAACCTGCGTAATTGAGATTGCGGAAGCATCCGGGTTGACCTTGCTGGAAAAACACGAACGAGATCCACTAGCAGCCTCTTCTTTTGGTACTGGAGAATTGATCCGCCATGCCTTGGATGCCGGTTTTCGGAGCTTTATCATTGGGCTTGGCGGCAGTGCTACCAATGACGGTGGTGCGGGGATGCTCGAAGCACTTGGCATGAAGTTTTTAGACCGAAGTGGAAAGATTTTGGCGCGTGGCGGCGGTGCACTTGCTGAGCTTGCAGTACTGGACGTTTCTCGTTTTGATTGCCGCATTTCCGAGAGCACCTTCCTGATTGCTTGTGATGTGGAAAATGTCTTAATCGGTGAACATGGGGCTTCGGCGGTATTCGGACCTCAAAAAGGGGCATCTTCTCCTATGGTACAACAGCTCGACGCCAATCTGCAGAACTTTGCGGACATTACCGAACGGCTGACAGGCATGTCGCTCCATGATAAAAAAGGGGCCGGTGCTGCGGGAGGTGCTGGCGGGGCGATGCAGGCATTTTTTGCTGGGGAAATGAAACGCGGCGTTGATGTTGTTTTGGAGGCTATTTCGTTTCATGCTCATATGGACACGGTCGATTTGGTTGTGACCGGTGAAGGCAAAACAGACAGCCAGACCTTATCTGGAAAAACACCTTTAGGCATTGCTGAAGCTGGAATGAAAGCAGGCAAACCGGTTCTTTTGATTTCCGGAATGATTGACAGTCAGAGTTCGGTGCTGGTGGAGCCCTACTTTACTGAAATCCATGCGGTCGTGGATGGGACGGTAACAGCGCAACAGTCGATCGCCGATCCGTACTACCGGCTGAAAATGAAAACGCAAACGGTTGTTGGAGTTTATTTGAAAAAACAAAAGGGGTGCTGACATGTTATTTTTCATTATTGCTTTAAGTGTTGTATTGGTTGTGTTGTTGACTGCGGTCTTTAAAGTTCATCCATTCTTATCGTTATTGATCGGGGCATTCTTCATGGGAATCGCATCCGGCATGCCGTTGGCAGATGTCGTGCTGAGTGTCAATGAAGGTTTTGGCGGGTTAATGACCAGTATCGGGATCGTTATTGTTGCAGGTACCATTATTGGCGTTATTTTAGAAAAATCCGGTGCTGCATACCGGATGGCAGAAGTAGTCTTGCGATTGATCGGTGAAAAACGGCCGCAGCTGGCCATGTCGATTATTGGATTTATCGTATCGATTCCTGTTTTTTGTGATTCTGGATTTATTATTTTATCAAGCTTGAAAAAAGCATTGGCAAAACGTGCAAAAGTTTCGATTGCTTCAATGTCTGTCGCGCTTGCGACAGGTTTGTACGCGACGCATACATTGGTACCGCCAACCCCAGGGCCAATCGCAGCTGCCGGCAATATCGGTGCTGAAAATTACTTGGGGACAATCATTTTAATCGGCTTGATCACTGCGATTCCTGCGGCGATTGTCGGCTATATTTGGGCAGTCAAAGTCGCCTCAAAAATTGCAGTGCCAGAAGATACAGTTCAAAGTGGCGATTTGAACTATGAAGAAGTCATCAAGTCGTTTGGTCAAATGCCTTCTACATTCAAAGCGTTTTTGCCGCTGGCACTTCCTGTGTTGTTGATCGCCGCGGGGTCAATCGCCAGTGTTCTTGGCGGTGACGACGCACTGACAAATACGATTAGATTTTTAGGTTCGCCGACTGTCGCACTACTGTTTGGTGTGTTTGCGGCTTTCTTATTGCTTCCAAAATGGAACGAAGAAACTTTGTCTGGTTGGATTGGTGAAGGGCTGGTAAGTGCGGCTCCGATCTTGTTGATTACGGGTGCCGGTGGTGCGTTCGGCCGCGTTATCACCAATTCAGGCGTGGCGGATGTGATTGCAGGCATGGACTTGTCTGCACTTGCCGGCGGTTCATTGTTCCTGTTGATTCCTTTCTTTATCGCAGCAGCATTGAAAACAGCTCAAGGATCTTCAACTGCCGCACTGGTTATCACTTCAACTTTAGTAGCGCCTTTATTGCCGACTCTTGGGGTTGAAGGTGCAGTGCCACTCGCGCTAGTTGTTATGGCAATTGGTGCAGGGGCAATGACTGTGAGCCATGTCAACGACAGTTTCTTCTGGGTTATTACACAATTCAGCGGAATGAAAGTAACAGATGCCTACAAAGCTCAGACTATGGCGACTTTATTGCAAGGGGTTACGACAATTGTCTTCACGATGATTTTGTGGACGATTCTTGTGTAACGATTAATACGCATGTGCAAGGAAAAGGGAAACCGCCTTTCTTAGGAAAGGTGGTTTTTGGTTTGGAAAAGTAAGGATGGGTTACTCTAATAAAGTCCTTCAGTATGGACATTCAAACAATTCTGCTTCTATAATAAAATATGTATAATAATTATACAAAAACTATATAATGAAAGTTTTTAAGACTCGTAGACAGGGAATTAAAAGGACTATGCAAATACTTTTGCTCGGCAAACAAATTTTAGGAATAAACATACTTGAGAGATGAAAGGCGGTACATATATGGGGAATGCGACTAAATCAGTAATCGTCATCGGGGGCGGCCTTGGCGGCTTGTCCGCAGCCATTTCGCTGGCGCAAAAAGGGTACGCGGTTTCTTTATACGAAAAAAATGACCACATCGGCGGAAAAGTAAATCGCCTGGAGCAGGACGGTTTCGGTTTTGACTTGGGTCCGTCGATTTTAACGATGCCGCATATTTTCGATAAATTGTTCCAAGGCAGCGGCAAGCGGATGGCGGACTATGTGCCAATCAAACGGCTGGAACGCGAATGGCGTTCATTTTTCCCGGATGGCACGGTGCTGGATTTGTACCATGACTTGCGCTTGATGGAACGGGCAAACCCAGCCCTTTCTAAGAAGGATATGAAAGAGTACTACGCGCTATTGAAATACGCACAGCGGATTTACAAGACGACCGAACACAGCTATTTGAAAGAAGGCTTTGAGTCGCCGAGAGAAGCCGTTGCACAAAATGGCATCTTAGCAACCTTGATCGGCTTCGACTTGACCTCTACGATGTACAGCGCGATTTCTAAACGCATCAGCAATCCGCATTTGCGTGACATGCTTTCTTATTATGTGAAATACGTGGGTTCTTCGCCTTACAGCGCGCCGGCGGTTCTCAACATGATGATTTATATGCAGCATGCACAAGGCTGCTGGTACGTAGAAGGCGGAACGCACAAACTGGCGGAAGGTTTGGAGCGTCTGGCGAGAGAAGAAGGCGTTCAACTCCATACGGGGATGGGTGTAGTTCAGGCGCATACGAATGAAAACAAAAAAATTGAAGGCGTTAGACTCGAAGACGGTTCGTTCAAAACGGCCGACTATTACGTGTCGAATATGGAAGTGATTCCATTCTATAAAAAAATGGTCGATGTGGACGAGAAGTTCGTCACCAAGCTGGTGAACAAGTATGAACCGTCAAGCTCTGGCCTCGTGCTGCATCTCGGTGTCAAGAAGACTTATCCGTTCTTGAATCACCATAACTTTTTCTTTTCCGAAAACTTGCACGAACAAATGGAAAAAGTGTTCGAGAAGCACGAGCTTCCGGACGATCCGACCATTTACTTGGTCAACGTCAATAAAACCGACCCGACTCAAGCACCACCCGGACATGAAAACATCAAAATCTTGCCGCATATCCCATACATTCAAGACAAACCATTTACACCAGAGGAATACCGCCAGTTTGAAGAGCGCGTACTCGACAAGCTGGAACGCATGGGCTTGCACGGTTTGCGGGAAAACATCGTAACGCGCGACGTTTGGACGCCGCACGATATTGAACGCACATATGGCTCAGACCGCGGAGCGATTTACGGCACCGTTTCCGATAAAAATAGGAATGGCGGCTTTAAGCACAAAAAGCAAAGCGAACTTTACGACAACCTTTACTTTGTGGGAGGCACTGTCAATCCAGGCGGCGGCATGCCGATGGTGACACTGAGCGGCCAGCAAGTGAGCGATAAGATTGTCAAACGTGATCAGGCAGCAAAGCGGTAACGGGCGATTTTGTGAAGGTACTCAAATAAGTGGAACTCTCAAAAGCGGAAGAATCGCTTTTGAGAGTTTTTTTATTGCAGGAAGCAGTAAGAATCAACCAAAACTTTATTTCGTCATAACAAAAAAATGAAGAAAACTTAGTTTACTCGTTGCACTAAGTGGCGGAATATGGTTACAATACTGATAACGCTTACAAGATGAGAGGAGGAGAGAGCAGTCAAATAAAGCTGCTTTCGATTGCCAAATGAAGAATACCAAGCTGTTGTACATCGTTGGAATTACATTAGTAGCCACATTAGGCGGTCTTTTATTTGGTTATGATACCGCTGTTATCTCAGGTGCAGAAGGTTCGCTGCAAACATATTTTACGGATAGCTTGGGACTCAGTTCCTTTATCCATGGGTTAACGGTTTCCAGTGCATTGATTGGTTGTATTATCGGAGGAATTTTATCAGGATACTTTTCTGCACGGATTGGCCGCAAATACACGTTAATTGTGGCAGCATTATTATTCCTGCTTTCTGCGATGGGCTCTGCATATCCTGAGTTTTTATTCTTCACTCCAGGTGAGCCATCTATCGCGCTGCTCGCCACATTCAACTTTTACCGGATTATCGGCGGCATCGGGGTGGGCCTTGCGTCTGCAGTGGCACCGATGTACATTGGCGAAATCGCGCCGCCAAACTTACGCGGGCGGCTTGTTGCTTTAAACCAATTCGCCATTATTTTTGGGATGCTTGTGGTGTATTTCGTCAACTGGGGCATTGCGAGAGGTGAAACAATCGAATGGATCAACGAACTGGGCTGGAGATACATGTTCGCTTCGGAAACCATTCCGGCATTCTTGTTCCTGCTGCTGTTGTTCTTTGTTCCAGAAACACCGAGATACCTCGTATCTCAGCACCAAGACGACAAAGCGATGGGTGTGTTATTGAAAACCTACGACACAACGATGGCAAAAGCAACATTGTTTGAAATCAAACATTCCTTTGACGACAAAAAAGAAAAACTTTTTGCTTACGGCAGGGGCATTATTGTCATCGGAATCCTGCTGTCGGTATTCCAGCAATTTGTCGGTATTAACGTCGCGCTTTATTACGCACCGAGAATTTTTGAAAGCATGGGTGCGGGACGCGATGCATCGCTTTTCCAAACCATCGTCATGGGCCTGGTCAACGTCATCTTTACGGTCATTGCGATTGTGACGGTCGACAAAGTCGGCCGCAAGCCGCTGTTGATCATCGGCTCGATCGGTATGACCATCGGGATGTTCGGGGTTGCGGGTCTTGCATACTTTGAGCAAATCGGAACCGCTACTTTAGTGTTTATCATCATCTACACCGCTTCGTTCATGATGTCTTGGGGTCCTGTCGTGTGGGTCTTGCTGTCTGAGATCTTCCCGAACAAAATCCGGGGACAAGCGCTGGCTATTGCCGTGGCCTTCCAATGGGCTGCGAATTATTTCGTGTCTTCTACGTATCCGCCAATGATGGAAGTAAGCGGTGCGATGACGTACGGAATCTACGGCTTGATGAGTATCCTTTCAGCATTGTTTGTTTGGAAGTTCATTCCTGAAACAAAAGGCAAGTCGCTGGAAGAACTCGAAGTATTATTAAAGAAATCGCAAAGCATGAAACGGGCAGTCAACGAATAGCCGGGCACCGATCTACTTTCTCCAGAAAAACTCCGGAGAAAATAGATCGGTTTTTTGTATGTACGGTTTTCATTTGAGAACGTCGGGGTGGGAAATATAGCCATTATTTTTTAAAAATATGTTACACTAAGGTTATGGAATAATCAGATAAATGGTACGACCAATCAGTAAAGCAAAAGCTGATTTCTATACTCAATCCATTCTCTAGGAGGGCTTACATGAAAAAAACCTTTGAAATTACTTATGACGGACGCCATATTTTAGTGGAGAATCGCTGGTTTGAAGGTGAAAAGCTGTTTGTGGACGGAGAGTTGCAGGACGAAAATCTCGGGCTTAGCTTCAGAGGAAATCTAACTGGCAAGCTGAAGCAAATGGAGAATATGAAAAATATTAAAGTAACTCTTGGCGGTTTTTTTGCCATTCAGTGCAAAATATTCATTGATAATGAATTGGTGTATTCTAGCTGACGGTAATGCGAATATATTTTCAGGGGCGGAGGAATTTTAAAGCGAGGTGGTTTAATGTGGCACGAAAGAAAAAGAATAATAACTTAGGTGAGTTGCTTACTGGAATTTTGGTATTAAGCAGTGTCAGTACGTTTATTTTCACGCAGTCGGTTTCAGCAACCGTTGTCGTATTTGGTGTTGGTTTCATTGGTCTGTTGGCACTTGCGAAAATCCTTCAATTCAGAAGGCTGAAGAAGTTAAACCAGTCGGGGATTCTGCAGGTGGATGAAATGTCGGGAGCAGAGTTTGAAGAATTTTTGCGTCTGCGCTACAGGGCTGAAGGATATGTGGTTCGCAAAACGCCTTATAAAAGCGATTATGGAGCAGATCTTATTTTGGAAAAAAATCAGCAAAAAATAGCAGTTCAGGCAAAGCGCCACAAAAGGAATGTGGACATCAAAGCCGTGCAGGAAATTACTGATGCACAACGGCATTACAAAGCAAACGAAGGCTGGGTTGTCACTAACAGCTTTTTTACAAAAGCGGCCGCAGAACTGGCACAGAGCAATAACGTAAAATTGGTGAACCGTGATGAATTGGTGGAGATCTTATTGGCTAAAAAAGCAGGGTGACCAGCTTTTTTGCTTAATTTGTTTCAACCATGATGGAGCTGGACTGCCCGTTATGCAAAGGGAGGAGAATTCATGAAATCACCAACGCGCAACGAAATGATGGCCCAGTTGGACGTTTTTGTCGGCACCTGGACAGTAGAAGTGACGCATCCGCATCTTCGTCCCATTCCCATTATGGGCCGCAGCACGTTTGAATGGATAGATGACAGTTACCTGATTCAGCGTCTGCATATTGATAAACCGGAATTTCCAAGCAGCATGATCGTCTACGACTGGAATCCGGAAACCGGGCGCTATTTGCAGCATTATTTTGATTCACGCGGCGTCACGCGCTTGTATCAAATGAGCTTGCAAGACCGTGTTTGGAAGTTGTGGCGGGACAGCGCAGATTTTTCTTCGTTGGATTTTAGTCAACGCTTTATGGGAACCATCGATAAAACTGGAACTGCAATTGACAGTTCATGGGCACAATCCACTGATGGTGTGAATTGGACCCATGATTTTAACGTATTGTATAGAAGAGGTGAATAAATGAACGTCATTCACTGCCACCGCCCACACGGCGAAGGGAAATTTCCCTTGCCGTGTGGCTTTTTTCATAGAAGGAATAACATGGTGCTTTGTTCAGAATAATGCGTCAGTCGAGTTGATTTTGAAAAAGGCTTCGTCTATACTCTTACTAAACCGGTTTATCATATTGATGGACGATTTAGGAGAGATCATACTTATGGCAGAGAATTACAAGATTTTTACATTGGGAGACGCATTAATTACGTTCAATCCATCGGAAACAGGGCCGTTACGTTATGTGCCAGCGTTTACACGAAAAGTGGGTGGCGCGGAGCTGAACTTTGCGATTGGCAGTGCGCGTCTTGGCATGTACACAAAATGGGTAAGCAGGCTAGGCGGAGACGAATTCGGCCGTGTGATTTACAATTTTGCACGGGGTGAAGGCGTTGATATGTCGGATGTCAGCTTTGTGGAAAACTACCCGACATCGCTCAACTTCAAAGAAATTCGGGAAGATGGTTCTGGGAAAACGTTTTACTATCGATACCAATCTCCGATTCTGACAATGGCAGCGGAAGACATTACGAAAGAAATGTTTGAAGGGATTGATCTTGTTCATTTGACGGGTGTCTTCCTGGCCATCGATCCGAAAAATTTGGCTATTGTTAAACAAGTGCTGAAAATTGCCGGCGAACAAGGCATCCGCGTTTCATTCGATCCCAATATCCGTTTGAAATTGTGGACCTTGGATCAGGCAAAAGCGTCATACAAAGAAATTTTGCCGTCAGTGGATATTTTGTTGACGGGCTTGGATGAGATCGAAATGCTCAATGGCACAGCATCAGATCAAGCTTTGGAAGACTTTGCTGCGCATTATGGCATCAGCCAGCTTGTCATCAAAGACGGTGGAAATGGTTCGAGAGTGTTTCAAGATGGACAATGGCATTCAAAGGCTGCCTTCAAAGTGACCGTAGTGGATACAGTGGGTGCCGGAGATGGCTTTGATGCAGGGTATGTTTATGCTGTTCTTCATGGTTATGCACCTGAAGATGCACTGGAATTTGCCAACGGTGTTGGAGCTTTGGTGACGACTGTTTCTGGAGACAATGAAGGATTGCCATATCTTGACGAGGTTTTGGCATTGGTCCGAAAAGAAAAGCAGATCGAACGTTAAAGGAGGAAGCAAGTTATGTTGAAGCATGAAATTTTATCAAGCATCACAGAAACTAAAGTAGTGGCGGTTATTCGCGGAAGCAGCGCAGAAGAGGCCGTTGAATTATCAAAAGCAGCGGTTGAGGGTGGCATTCGCGCGATCGAATTGACGTATACAACTCCAAACGTGCAAAAAGCATTTGAAGAGTTGCAAGGAGAAGAGGTGCTGCTTGGAGCCGGATCAGTATTGGATGCGGAAACTGCACGCCATGCTATTTTGGCAGGAGCCCAGTTTATCGTCAGCCCTCATTTAGATGAAACCATTGCCCCGATCTGCAATCGCTACGGCATTCCGTATTTGCCGGGCTGCATGACAATTCGGGAAATGGTCAAAGCTTTGGAGGCAGGATGTGACGTCATCAAATTATTCCCTGCGAATAATTTCGTTCCTTCATTCATTAAATCGGTCAATGGTCCGCTTCCGCACGTGCGAATTATGCCGACAGGCGGCATCAATTTGGACAATATTCAGGAATGGTTGGCAAATGGAGCAGTTGCAGCCGGCATCGGAAGTGATTTGAACAAAGCTTACGCTGCAGGTGGATACAGTGCCGCAGTGGAACTAAGCAAAAAATACGTGCAGAAAAGCATACAGTAAAGGAGCCTCATTCATGAATATGACATTTCGCTGGTATGGCCAGGGCAACGACACGATCACACTCGAACACATCAAACAAATTCCAGGTGTTAAAGGAATTGTCTGGGCACTTCACGACAAACCTGCTGGAGAAGTCTGGGCAAAAGAAGAAATCGCACAGGAAGTGGCTTATATCGAATCGCACGGATTTCATGCAGATGTCGTGGAAAGCGTCAACGTCCACGAATCCATTAAATTGGGCAATGCGGACAGTGCGCATTATATAGAAAACTACAAAGAGTCTATCCGCAATTTAGCGGAAGCAGGCGTTAAAGTTATTTGCTATAACTTCATGCCGATTTTCGACTGGACACGAACAGAAATGTTTCATCCATTGGAAGATGGATCAACGGCGTTATTTTTTGAAAATGCCAAAGTGCAAAATGCCGATCCAAAAGAATTGATTCGCACCGTCAGTGAAGCATCGGATTTGACCTTGCCAGGCTGGGAACCGGAAAAGATGGAACGCATTACCGAATTGTTTGAGGCCTACAAAGAAATCGATGAAGCAAAATTATGGGCCAATTTGGAAGTCTTCTTAAAAGAAATCTTGCCAGTAGCTGAAAAAGCCGGCATTAAAATGGCCATCCACCCGGACGATCCACCATTCTCAATTTTTGGATTGCCGCGTATTATCACAGGCGAACACAGCTATGAAAAACTTATTGAAATTTCGGATTCCCCGTCAAATGCATTTACGATGTGTACAGGGTCGATGGGTGCCAGCAAATCGAACGATATGGTGGCAGTTGCCAAAAAGTATGCCAGCCGCTCTCCTTTTGCACATATCCGCAACGTAAAAATTTACGACAACGGCGATTTCACCGAAACTTCTCATTACACACAGGATGGCTCGATTGATATTAAAGGGGTTGTCAAAGAATTGCACGAACAGAACTTCACAGGATACGTACGCCCCGATCACGGACGCCATATTTGGGGCGAAGTGTGCCGTCCAGGCTACGGTTTATATGACCGGGCACTGGGAATTATGTATTTGCTTGGGTTATGGGATGCATACGAAACACAAAAGAACGCCAGTACTCAAAAACGCTAATCTGTTTATTCGGGAGTTTGATCGACAATGAAAAGTGTAACGATGGCAGAAGTAGCTAAACATGCGAACATTTCCAAAAGTACGGTTTCACAGTATTTGAATAAGCGCTATGAATACATGAGTGAGAGCACGAAAAAGAGAATTGAAGAGGCGATTGAAGAGCTGAACTATCACCCGAATACTGTGGCCAGAAGTCTGAAGCAAAAGACGACCTATACAATCGGGATCATCGTGGCCAATATTCTTCACTCGTTTTCTACGCATATCATCCGTACCTTGGAAACGGAATTTAACAAGCAAGGCTTCCACACGATTATTTGCAATGCAGACGATGATCCGGAGAAAGAACGGAATTACATTGAAATGCTGCTGGCGAAACAAATTGACGGCCTTATTGTTTTTCCAACCGGCGAAAATCTCGATTTGTATGAACAAATGAAAAAAAGAAACTTTCCAATTGTCTTTATGGACCGGAAGTTAGATGGTTATGACATTGATACGGTCATGCTCGACAATCACCGGGCCACTGAATTGGCGGTGGACAAATTTGTGTCGCTGGATTACACAAACATTTCGATCGTCACGACTTCAGTGATTCGCAATATCAGTCCGCGGGTAGAGCGCATTGATGGATACAAGCAAGCGCTTGAAAAACATGGGCTGCCGGTTCAGAAACAGTACATTAAAACTGCGGATGCAGCATTTCTGCAAGAAACGCTGCAAGCGCTGTTCCAGCTGGAGTCTCCGCCTCAAGCCATTGTGGCAGGGAACGATATTGTGCTAATCGAAGTTTTGAAGTATATCAAAGAACACGGAATGTCCATTCCGCGTGACATTGCGGTGATCAGCATAGACGAAGTCACCTTTGCAAGTTTCTACACACCGCCAATTACCGTAGTGGAACAGCCAAAAATCGAGATGGCCAACCGGGCTGCTGAGTTGCTGCTCAAGCAAATTAAAGGCGAAAAAGAAATCGGGAAACCTGCAGTCGAGCGGATGGCACCAATATTGATAGACCGAAATTCCTGTTAAGGATTAAAAAAGCAAGTCCAATAACACTGGTGTTCGCAAGGTGTTTTTGGATTTGCTTATTTTGATGTACCTTTTTTGTAACGATTCTACTTTTATAGGAGGAAACGATATGTTTAATTTGGAAGGCAAAGTTGTGTGGATTACGGGAAGTAGTACAGGCATCGGCAGTGCGATGGCAATCAAGTTCGCAGAGAGCGGCGCGTCAGTTGTGGTTCATGGAAATGCCAACAAAGCACAGGCTGAAAAAACCTGGAAAGCCGTTCAAGACAATGGAGGGGACAGCCTTCTTGTACTTGGGGATGTAACGGATCGAAGCCAAGTAAACAAAATGGTCGAAGAAATCACCGACAAATTTGGGCGAATAGACATCTTGATCAACAATGCAGGAACGATGGTCAAACGTGCAAAAGTGGAAGACATTGAAATTGAAACGCTGGAAAAAATACTCGCTGTCAATTTCACATCCATCGTCCAAGTCACACAAGCTGTTCTTCCTTTGATGAAACAGCAAGCAGGCGGGGCCATTATTAATATGTCGTCCATTGCTGCCCGAAATGGCGGCGGAGGTGGTGCGGTGATTTATGCTGCAGCTAAAGGTGCTGTCAGCACATTAACGAGAGGGCTTGCCAAGGAACTTGCGGAGGATGGAATCCGTGTCAACGGCATTGCACCTGGAGTGATTGAAACACCTTTTCACGAGCGCTATTCAACACCTGAATTAGTGGATAAGATGGTGGCAGCAGCACCGCTGGGCCGTGCAGGAACCGCTGAGGAAATTGCAGGCGCAGCCTTGTATTTGGCATCGGATTTGGCGAGCTATGTTACGGGAGAAATTATCGAAGTAAATGGCGGCATGTTAATGGATTAACAGAGCGAATAAAAAAACTGCTGCACTTCCAAAAAACGGATAGTTGCAGCAGTTTTCTACTTTTTATTCTTGTATCGCTTTATCCACAACTTGAGCGCAGGAACTTCTTTCTGTAATCACGGGAGTCAAGGTTTGGACAATGGAAACCGATTGCGGGTCTTTGATATAGCTGGTCAAAGTTTGTACCATGCTTTGTGCAATTTCTTCCACGGGAACCCCGACGCTGGTCAAAGGAACTTCCATCGTTGCCATTTGTGGAATGTTATCGTAGCTGAGCACGGAAATGTCGTTTGGAATGCTGTAGTTTTCCTGCATCAAGGCGCGGATAAGGCCAGCGCTTATATCGTAGCTGGCACTGATGATGGCAGTTGGGCGATAAGATGAGTTGATCAATTGAATGGTGGCCATATAGCCGTCGTACCAGCCTAAGCCTTCGGTATCGAACAAGCTGCCCTCTTCGTAAATGCCGAATTTATCCATTGCTTTGCGAAAGCCGATTGATTTTTCAATTTGCCGCTCGTCAACAGTGGTGAGGCTGCCGACAAAGGCAATTTTTCGGTGTCCCAGACTGTGCAAATAAGCCACTGCATCATTCATTGCCGCTTGATAATTCACATCGATAACCGGGAAGGGATTGTCTTTGCTGACGCCATACGTGAGGCAGGGCAACGGAAAGGTTTCGGGCATGTCTTCCAAGTACTCGTTAAAGATGATTACCCCGTCTACTTGGAAACGCTTAAACATTTCAAGTGAAGTTTGAAGGGGGTTTACCGAGAGAATCATGGAATATGAACTTTTGGAAATTTCCTCATTGATTTTTGTCACCAATATGGAAGGGGCCACACGTTCCAATGTTGGCCAGATGAGGCCAATGACTTTTGACTCTTTTGATACCAAGCGCTGAGCTGCGTAGTTTGGTTCATAGCCCATTTCTTTCGCAAGTTTGATGATTTTATCTTTTGTATCCGGTTTCACAAGGGAACTGTTGTTCAGGGCTTTTGAGACAGTAGAGTAACTGACTCCCGCAATAAGGGCAAGATCTTTAATTGTAATTGTCATAGGAATCCTCCATCAGTTTAAAATACTAATTTTGTCTGTATGTATCACCATAGCATTCGATTAAAAAAACAAGCAATGTGAAAACCCACAAATGGGAGTTTCCACCAGCTAAAGTTGTTTTAAAAAAGAAATTTCAAAAAACATACTTGATTATTTTATTATATTACTTTAAGATGAAAATTGTAATAACAACGTTGTTATTTTGTTCGTAACGTAATTTTAAGTTAAATTTTTATATTTTTCAACAAAATGAAAGCGTTTGCCTTTGGTAGTAAAAAAGATCAACTGGGGAAGGAGAACTTTTTGTTTGTCGCTGATATGAGCATACACATATTGTATTGGACTAAGGAAATGGTTTCTTGCTTTATTGGATTGGATCTATAGACGAGTAAATGGTTCGAAAAGGGTTTATCAAAAAAGGAGGAATTTTACATGGTATTCAAAAAAAGATTTTCAGCAGCAACAGCGGGTGTCCTATCTTTATTGTTATTAGCAGCTTGCGGAAGTGATGAAAGCGCTTCAGGAGGCGATGCTGAAGGAGGAGCGGAGTCGGTATCTCTTCGACTGGCGCACAATCAGCCGGAAGATCATCCAATCCATACTTCATTGATTGAATTGACAGAGTTAGCTGCGGAGAACTCAGGAGACAATGTCGAAATTGAACTATTCCCGAATGGCCAGCTCGGCGATGAAAGAGGCGTTATCGAACTTGTGAAATCAGGAACACTTGATATGGCAAAGGTTAGTGCAAGCGCTCTAGAATCTTTTGACAGCAACTACGCCATCTTCTCACTTCCTTACGTATTCCAGAGCGAAGAGCATTATTTCCAAGTAATGGACAACAGCGAAGCGGTACAGGAAATTTTCCAGAATACACGTGATGAAGGATTCTTTGCAGCTGGATGGTATACGGGCGGACAACGCAGTATCTACACAGTAGACAAAGAAGTTGCTTCTCCTGCAGATATGGATGGCATGAAAATTCGTGTGCAGGAAAGCCCAACATCTATTTCTATGATTGAAGCTATGGGCGGCGCACCGACACCGATGTCATTCGGTGAAGTGTATACGTCACTTCAGCAAGGCGTTATTGACGGCGCAGAAAACAATGAAACAGGTTTGACAAGCAATAAACACGGTGAAGTTGCCAAAGCATACTCGTACACAGAGCACCAATATGTACCGGATGTTTTGATTGTCAGCACAAGCATGTGGGACGGGCTATCGGAAGAACAGCAGCAAGCGATTACAGATGCAGCGGTTGACTCTTCAGAAAGCCATAAAGCAGTATGGGCCGATGCAATCACACAGGCCATCACAGATGCAGAAGACATGGGCGTAACTTTCTATGACATCGACAAACAACCGTTTATCGATGCAGCTACTCCACTTCACGAAACATATCAGTCAGAAAATGAAGACAGCAAACGTTACTTTGAAGATTTTCAAAGCTATAACGAATAAATAATGATCAACTGGGTCTCAACTTTCAGCAAGAAACCCTTGCACCGTTGAGGCCCTTACTTTATTCAGGAATGGAGAGAATCCCAATGAGAGATATTGTGGATCGAGTAACCGCATTTTTGACCTGCTCCCTAATGGTGGCCATGGTTTTAGTTGCTTGTTGGCAAGTTTTTACACGGTTCGTATTAAATTCACCTAGCACATTATCCGAGGAATTTTTGCGCTACTCCTTAATTTGGCTCACGATGCTTGGTTCAGCCTATGCATACGGCAAGAAAAAACATTTAGCTGTCGTATTTGTGGCACGCAAAATACCAAAGAAATTTAAGTTTTATGTTGATATGCTCGTTGAAATCATCGTACTGGCATTTATCCTGGTTGTTTTAATCTACGGCGGCACACAAGCTTACCAGAACTCAGTAGGGCAAGTGTCTTCCGCTTTAAATATGCCAACGCAGTATTTGTATCTGAGCATAATTGTATCGGGCGTACTATTTTTGTTCTACGCCGTAATCCATATTGTTGAACATTTCCACAACAGAAATAAATGGAAAAATGTTGATACGAAATTCGAGTCTGATGAAATTTTAGAATGAGGAAGTGGACTTTATGGCCTTGGAGGCAGGAATTGTTTTAGCGATTGTATTTACGCTGATGCTCGTCATTAGTGTACCTATTTCAGTGAGTATTATTATCGCTTCGTTAGCTGCAATATTGATAGCTTTACCTTTGGATATGGCTATATTTACGGCCAGCCAAAAACTTGTTACGGGACTGGATAGTTTTACGTTGCTGGCAGTTCCATTCTTCATCCTGGCAGGAATTTTAATGAATAATGGCGGCGTTGCAGAACGGCTCATTAATTTTGCAAAAGTTCTTGTCGGACGGACACCTGGAGCACTGGCACATACAAATATTTTGGGCAACACGTTGTTTGGCTCTTTATCCGGTTCATCTGTTGCGGCAGCAGCTGCAATTGGCGGCGTTATGGGTCCCCTGCAGAAAAAAGAAGGATATGACCCAAGATTTTCAGCCGCAGTCAATGTAGCATCTGCACCCATTGGCTTAATCATTCCCCCAAGCGGAACCCTGATCATCTATTCACTTGTTAGTGGAGGAACATCTGTTGCGGCGTTGTTCGTGGCCGGATATTTGCCTGGTCTGTTATGGGCTTTTGCTTGTATGGTTGTCGCGTTTATTATCGCGAAAAGAAGAAATTACCCTACATCAGAAAGAGTCAGCTTGAAAGTAGCGTTTAAAACTTTCCTAGATGCGATTCCCAGCTTGATGTTAATCGTGATCGTCATCGGAGGAATTCTGTCTGGTATCTTTACGGCGACAGAAGCTGCGGCAGTGGCTGTTGCCTATACGTTCATTCTGTCTTTGGCTTATGGCGCGGTTAAGTTTAAGCACATGCCAAGAATCATTATGGAATCGGTGGAAATCACAGCTGTCATTATGTTATTGGTATCTGCTTCAGCGGTCATGTCATGGGTTATGGCATTTACCGGAATTCCTTCAGCGATCAGTGAGCTCATCATGGGGATTTCAGATAACCCGATTATCTTGCTGCTGATTTTAAATGTGTTCCTATTGTTGATCGGGACGTTTATGGATATCACACCTGCCGTTCTTATCTTTACACCTATATTCTTGCCGATTGTCGTCGGTTTCGATATGGATCCCATCCACTTTGGAATCATGATGGTCATGAACTTGAGCATCGGGAACATCACACCTCCTGTAGGCAGTGCGTTATTTGTAGGATCCAGCATTGCGAATTTGGACATGGAAGATGTTATAAAACCGCTCATTCCATTTTACATCGCGATTATAGTGGTGCTCCTTTTAGTCACTTATATCCCAGGAATCAGTATGGTGCTTCCGAACTTGCTTGGTTATTAACACGACTGCGCACAACCAGCTTGTAAGGTTGGTGCCTATGCATAGCGAAAGGATGAACGATGTATGTCTTTAAAAGAAAATTACTTGTTTGAACTTCAAAAAGAAGAAAACAATATCATCACCTTCCAACTCGACAACCCTTTAGTGGTTGCCCGAGTGATGGTGTTGGAAAATGACTTGATTCGAGTGCTGATGTCAAATGGTGAAGAACTGGAGATTGACAACACGTGGCTTGTAGCTCCTGGAATGGATGACGTGCCCTTTGAAGGACGCAGCCGCTTTGATTTGTCCCCTTTTTCACTTCCTGAGTATCGGTTGCATCAAGAAGGCCGGACGGTGACCATTGAAACGGAAATGGTCAAACTTTGCATCAACTTGGATGGCTTTAAAGCGACATGGTTTTATAAAGAGACCAATGGCGAAGTGATTCAAATTGCGTCAGACCGAAAAACCCAAGCATACAATTTGGACGGGTCGCTCGGCAAAGGGATTTATCATTATTTAGAGAGAAATCACGATGAACAGTATTTTGGCCTCGGCGAAAAAAGCGGGGACATGGATCGCCACGGCAAACGCTACCGGATGTTAAGTGTGGACCCAATGGGCTACGATGCGCAAAACACAGATCCCTTATACAAGCATATTCCGTTTTACATCACACGGAATAAACAATCAGACATCTCCTTTGGGATTTTCTATGACAATATGGCACAAAGTGTCTTTGACATGGGCAATGAAATGGATAATTACCACGGCTGGTACCGGTATTACCATTCATTTGCCGGAGATTTGGATTACTACATAATCGTAGGTCCAGAATTAAAAAATGTGGTTAAAAAGTACTCCCGGTTAACAGGGAAAACAATCTTTTCACCAAAATGGAGTTTGGGCTATTCAGGGTCAACTATGACTTACACCGATGCTCCAGACGCACAGGAACAGTTAAAGCGGTTTATTGAACTCTGTGAGAAAAACGATATTATTTGCGATTCGTTCCAATTGTCCTCGGGGTATACCTCGATAGGCGACAAACGTTACGTATTTAATTGGAACAGAGATAAGTTTCCTGATCCAAAAGGCTTTATCGATGACTATCACCAAAAGGGAGTTCAGTTGTGTGCAAACATCAAACCTGCGCTTCTAAAAAGCCATCCTCAATTTGAGGAACTGGAAAAACAGGGCATCTTCATTCGGAATCGTACTGGCGAAGTGGAAATGGTCCAGTTTTGGGATGAAGTCGGGGCTTACATTGATTTTACCAATGAAAAATCCATTCAATGGTGGAAAGAAAATGTTACCTCACAATTGCTGGAATATGGGATAGACTCGACGTGGAATGACAATAATGAATTCGAAATTTGGTCAACCGATGCTGTATCCAATGGCTTTGGCAAAGAACTGCCGTTTGAAACAGTGCGTGCGATCCAACCGCTCCTGATGATGAAAGCGTCTTATGAAGCACAGAAAGAATATGCTCCGCAGTTGCGTCCTTATTTGATTTCCCGGTCTGGCAGCCCAGGCATGCAACGCTATGTCCAAACGTGGTCTGGAGACAATTACACGAGCTGGAAATCACTTAAATACAATATCAAAATGGGCTTGGGCTTAAGCATGTCCGGCATTTACAACGTAGGGCACGATATTGGCGGATTTTCTGGACCTGCTCCAGAGCCCGAATTATTGGTGCGTTGGGTACAAAATGGGATCTTCCATCCACGGTTCACGATCCATTCATGGAACGATGATCAAACAGTCAATGTTCCTTGGATGTATGAAGAAACCACCGACACCATTCGTGAGCTGATGAAGTTCAGGCACCGGATTACTCCTTACTTATACACAGCACTTTACGAGGCACATGCAAATTATGAGCCGATTATTCGTCCGACGTTTTATGATTTCGGACACGATGTACAAACCTTCGAAGAAAACGATGACTTTATGTTGGGCGACTCCATGCTTGTGGCTTCTGTCGTGGAAAAAAGCAAAACAGAAAGAGCTGTCTACTTGCCAGCGAATGATGGCGGTTGGTACAACTTCCATACTTCGGAATGGCATGTAGGCGGGAAGCTTGTTACAGTGCCGGCTCCTTTGGATTACAACCCGCTTCTTGTGCAAGCAGGAGGCATTATTCCAATTAATGATACGGATCCAAGCTTTTCGACCAAAGCCCAAGATGAACGAAGCTTTCTGTTGTTCCCGCACCGCGAACAGGGAAGCTCAGATTATCAATTGTACGAAGATGATGGTGTATCTGCGGACTACCAGGAGAATCATGCCACAGTCCACGTTTCCATGGAATCAACCACTCACAAAATTCAGGTGGAGCTCAACATTCAGGGAGAATATACCTTGCCCTACAGCAACATCCGTTTTTATGTGAACGGGGATGACCAACGTGAATTTTATGTCAATGGACAACAGCTGGTAAAGAAAAATGGAAGCTACGAAGTCCAGCTTTAAAAAATAAGGTGAGTACCGTTTGAAAATAATGCCTTCATGGGAGTTGTACGGATGAAATTTATGGATGAAGACTTTCTACTAAACACCAATAGCGCAAAGATTCTGTATCATGAGTATGCAAAGGACCTTCCTTTATATGACTTTCATTGTCATTTGAGCCCACAGCAAATTGCAGAAGACCACCGCTTTGAAAACATTACAGATGTCTGGCTAAAGGGTGACCACTACAAATGGCGTGCGATGCGTGCATTTGGAATTGATGAAAACCTGATTACAGGAAATGCAGGCGACAAAGAAAAGTTTCATGCCTGGATTCAAACAGTTCCCTATACAATGGGCAATCCCCTGTATCACTGGTCCCATCTCGAACTGAAAAAATATTTCAATTATGAAGAAGCAATCAAGGAAAAAAACTGGGAAGCCATGTGGGAACAACTGAACCAGGTTGTCCAATCAGACTCTTTTTCAGTGCAAACCTTGATTAAAAACAGTAAGGTCAAAGTTATCTGTACCACAGATGACCCAGCAGACAATCTGGAATACCACATTCAAATTGCTGAAGATAAAAACATTGAAGCAAAAGTGCTGCCAACTTTCCGGCCGGATAAAGGTTTGGGCATTACCGCAGCTGGATTTTCAGCATACATCCAAACTCTTGGCGCATCAGCGCGGTTGGATATTCGGAACTATGGCGATTTCCTAAAAGCCTTATCAGAGCGAGTCGACTATTTCCATGAACACGGCTGCCGCATATCGGATCACGGGTTTGAGTATTTACCTTATGAAGAAACCTCTTTTGAAGAAGCAGCGGACATTTTCAATAAAGCACTGTCCGGAGAAAAGATTTCTAAAATCGAAGAAGACAAACACAAGACATTTACGATGCAATTTCTAGGTGAGTTGTATGCCAAACACAATTGGGCGATGCAATTGCATATTGGCCCATTGCGCAATAACAATACCCGCATGTTCGAACAAGCAGGACCCGATAGCGGATTTGACTCGATCAATGATTTTGAACTGGCGCGTCCGCTCAATCAATTCTTAAACAGCTTGGACCGCAATCAAGTTTTGCCAAGAACGATTATTTATCCGCTCAATCCGGTCCATTTTGAGATGGTGGCAAGCACGATTGGCAATTTCCAGTCGAGTGAAATGAAAGGGAAAATTCAGTTTGGTTCGGGTTGGTGGTATAACGACCAAAAAGACGGCATGCTCCGCCAAATGAAAGAGCTGGCCAATGCTGGGTTGTTAAGCTTGTTTGTCGGTATGCTGACAGATTCCCGCAGTTTCCTTTCGTTTACACGCCATGATTACTTTAGACGAATCCTATGCCAATTGGTTGGAAACTGGATTGAGGAAGGCGAAGTTCCGGCAGATTATGAGTTTATCGGCAAGATGATCCAAGACATCTCATACAATAACGCCACAAACTATTTTGATATTAAAGTGGATTAATGAATCTACGCAAAAAAGAATTTTAGAAATGAGGGTGTTGTATGATTCCAATGCATGAAAATTTACATGGGCGAGTGGCTGTCATAACCGGGGGAAGCGGTGTCCTGTGCTCGGAAATGGCGCGTGAATTATCGCGTCAAAGTATGAAGGTCGCCATTTTAAATCGTACGGCAGCCAAAGGCGAGCTTGTTGCAAAGGCGATTAACGAGGCAGGCGGAGAAGCGATAGCACTTTCGGCTGATGTCTTGGACCGTGCATCACTGGAACAGGCGAAGCAAAAAATTCTGGAAAAGTTCGGCCGCATTGACTTGCTTATAAACGGAGCAGGCGGAAACCATCCAGATGCCATTACCGGTCCGGAAACATTCAATGAAGAATCAGCTGGCCAGTCATTTTTTGAACTGGATGAAAGCGGATTTTCTTCAGTCTTTTCATTAAATTTCACAGGGACTTTCCTAGCCTGCCAAGCGTTTGGCAAAGAATTATTGAAAAGTGACTCACCAGCGATCATCAATCTGTCTTCCATGAGTGCATACGCACCATTGACTAAAATTCCGGCATACAGTGCTGCGAAGGCCTCAATCAACAACTTTACGCAATGGCTGGCCGTGCATTTTGCTGAAACAGGTTTGCGTGTCAACGCCATTGCTCCAGGATTCTTCCTGACCGACCAAAATCGTGATTTGTTAATGGATAAAGAAGGAAACCCAACAGCACGAACGAAAAAAATTCTGGAAGCTACTCCAATGAACAAGTTCGGCGAACCGGAAAATCTCCTTGGCGCATTGTTGTTCCTTGCCGATGAATCCTATTCTTCATTTGTAACGGGAACGACAATGGCTGTGGATGGCGGATTTATGGCTTATTCAGGGGTATAAAAAGCGAAGATTAACTAAATACTATACGAAAAAACGGATTCTTAACTGAGAATCCGTTTTTTGAATTGATTTTTAGTGGGACGGACTCATTGTCTGGTGAGGTGGACAATGCTTGCTTGCAATAAATAAGTTAAGAAGTGAAATCATGCTTTCGGTATGCATAAATTAACGATTAACTGGTATATAATAGAAGGCATAAGAGGGGGGTCTGGAATATGTTTGAAAAACAAATTATCGACAAGCAAGACCACCGCAATTTTTTTGTGCAGATGTCAAATCGTGACACGAAAGGCACCTTTCCATTAATATCGGATGATCCAGCGACCATTATGGATAGAGCTTTTACCGAAATCAGCATGGGATATACGTCATTGCTCATCTATAAAAGAATGGCGATTCTTCGACAGGGTAGTATCGCTGATTTGTCAAAAAAGGATGAAGGAAAGGCTACGCATTATCAAAATTTTCTTTTCGTTCAACAGCATGAAAAAAGCGAACACGTTGCGTTTTCAGCATTTGAACCTTATGTTCGGTACGAGACATTGGAAGAAGCAATTGCAGCCGGCCAGGAACAGTTGAAAAACAAGCAGCGGATTTTTTCAGGCCAAGTGTTTACGGTTGTTTGCAGTGCACTTTTAGAAAGTCATGCTTGGCATTGAGAGAGGGAGATGACGGATGCAATTAGTAATGAAACGAATTTTTAAAAAACTGAGTTCTCATTTCGGATCCTTTTTAAGCCAACCTGCGACCAACGAAGAGATTGAAAATTTGGAGCGTACACTTGGAACCAGCCTGCCAGCTGATTTGAAAAGACTATACCAAGTGCATAATGGGGAGTTGGGCGGAGCGCCTGGTTTGTTTTTCGGCATGTCTTTTTTACCTCTGTCTGGTGTTTTGAGTGAATGGCAATCCTGTTCAGCAGTAGCGGATGATGAAGCCATGAACGATGTCCCATTCTATGCAGTTCCACCGGAAACGATCCAAGACCACTACGTCAATCGCAAATGGATTCCATTTGCGGCTGATTTCGGCGGCAATTTCCTGGCTGTGGATTTGGATCCTGGCCCAAACGGTCTATCTGGACAGGTCATCAACTTTGGAATTAAAGAAAATACGCGGCATGTCGTCGCACAGAGCGTGGAAGATTTAATCGAATTTATTTCAAAAACGCTTCAGGATGGCTCTTACACAATTGATGGGGGAGGAACGTGGAGCTATAGTGAAAAAAAGGAGCTGCATTTTTTTCATGCCCTGGAAGAAATGCCGCTGCCGGTTTTGCATCCTGAAACGGCTGAAGCCACAGCAGACGCACTGGAAATGGAGCGGAAAGAACAAGCTAAAAAGCGTGCACAAAGCTTTGCCGGTGATCCGTGGGAAGAAACCATCTATGCAGATGGCCGGATTACCACTACTAGCTCGCAGAAAGCAAATACGAATCCGACTAAGCTCCACGAAAATGGCAGTGAAGAGCTGGACAAAGTAAAAAGTTTGGACGTGTCGATCTTCAGCATCGATCAGTTTGAAGAGATTGCAAAGAAGGCAACTCAATTGGAGCATTTGCACATTCGACAGTTAGTAGGGGTGGCCCACCCGGATTTAAGACTACTCAGGGATATAAAAAACTTGCAGTCGCTGACGATTGAACATTGTGCATTTTACACTATGCATCTTTGGGGGAACTTTAGAAATCTAAAAAAGCTTACCTTGATCGATTGCCAAATCTTCGATGCAACGGAAATCAAAGAGACGCAAATTGAAACCTTGGAGTGCATCCGGACGCCTATCGAAAATATTGAAGTAATTGCCGAGTCGCCAGCGCTGCGAAAGTTTTCAGGAAGCTTCCAGCAGTTTGAGGTGTTACAGCCATTAGTGGCTAGTTCAATCGATTTTTCTAAAATTACTGGCAGCATGACAAAGGGCGAGCAAGATAGTTGGATAAGCAGCTTCAAAAATAAGTAACTGAACTAAAAGTGGCTGACGAGAGATAAAAAGCTGCCAACTGAATGAAAGTGGATGACATTTCTATGTCGTCCACTTTTTTATTTTGTCTACGAAAAAGAATAATGTAAAGAAAGTTTACGTTAAAATACTAAATATTCTAAATATTATTGCAATTAATGAAAATTAGTCATATACTAAAAAAAATCGCGGCAGAGGAGTGGGTTTAGTGCAAAGTGTTAACAGTTTACAGTTAACTTTTGAAAATCGAGTTGCAGTAGTGACTGGCGCTGCCCACGGTATTGGCCGAGCCATTTGTAAAGAATTGGCTGCCCGAGGTGCACATGTTGTGGCAGTCGACATCCTCAAAGAAGCGCTTGAAGAAACCAAAAATGAAGTAGAACAAGCAATCAAAGAAAGCAGTTCCACAGGAAAAATCCAACTTTATGTTTGTAACGCTGCTGATTCGAATGCAGTAAAAAGCTTCGGAGAAAAAGTAATCCAGGATTTTGGGAAAACGGATATCCTCGTAAATGTAGCAGGGGGCGTAGCAGGTCAAGTGCATCGAGCGATTGAAAACATTTCGGATGAGGAGTGGGAGGCTGTAATTGCTGTTAACTTAACGACCACATTCTACATGATCCGAGAATTTGCGCCCCACATGAAAAGAGCGGCATATGGGCGAATCGTCAATATTTCAAGCGGGGCAGGAAGAAGCAGCAGCCTCACCGGCATCCAAGCGTACACTAGTGCAAAAGCCGGACAGATTGGACTGACCCGCCAAATGGCACGGGAGCTCGGACCCTTTGGCATCACGGTAAACAATGTCGCACCGGGTTTCGTTCTATCGAATCCATCGACCGAACGGCAATGGAAGGCAATGTCTGAGAGCCAACAGGATCAGCTGATTGAGTCTATTTCAGTCAAGCGTCTTGGCACTCCGGAAGATATCGCCCATCCCGTACTCTTTTTTGCTTCAGATTTCTCCCGTTATGTGAGCGGTCAGATTGTTTCAGCCGATGGCGGGCTACAACTTTTCTAGGAGGACACGGGATGGCTATTACGATAATCGGTGCAGGTGCAATAGGAGGAGTTCTTGGCGCATATCTCATTCGTGCAGGGGAACAAGTAGTTTTTTGTGATACCGCTCAAGACCACGTCAACCAGATGAATTCAGATGGACTCACAATTGAAGGACCTGATGAAACATTCACGGTAGAAAGCACTGCCTTTACTCCTGCTCAACTAATTGAACAGGATCAACCTTTGGAAACTGTTTTTCTTTGCGTCAAAGCCCAGCATACAGAAAAAGCGCTAGCGCCTTTTTTACCGCTGTTAACTCAAACCTCACAAGTGGTGTCATTTCAAAATGGCTTATGCGAAAGAGAAATTTTAAAACTGATAGGGGCCGAACGGACAATAGGCTGCTTCGTCAACTTTTCTGCAGATTATCTTGGACCTGGAAAAATTCTTTATGGCGGGGTCGCTTCACTTTATCTCGGTGAACTTGACGGCACAGTATCTGAACGGGTCACCGCACTAAAAGATAAATTACAAGTTTGGGGACCGGCACAGGTCACCGACAACATATGGGGATTCCTTTGGAGCAAGATGTCTTATGCTGGTTTGCTTTATGCGACGGCTTTAGTAGATGAGACGATGGCAGCAGTTGTTGAAAATCGTGAGCTTCGCGACATGCTGATGGAATTGTGCTCAGAAATTCTCGAAACAGCAGACAAAGAAGAAATCAAACCCATTGGATTTGATGATTGGGAACCAGACTTGATCTACCCACGAGAAAGCAGGAATCCTGAAAAGTTGGATGCACAATTGGAGCAATTAGCCGAGCGGATGGCCGCAAACAAGAAAACAAAAAGTGGGATTTGGCGGGATTTAGCGGTCAGAAAACGCAAAACTGAAGTGGATGCACAGCTTGTGCCAATTCTTGAAATCGGCAAAAGCCACCAAGTAGAAATGCCGCTTTTGGCGGCGCTCGTAAAATCCATCAAAGAAATTGAAGATGGGAGCCGGCACATGAGTTGGCAAAACCTTTATGAACTGCAGGAAATATATGAAGCTTTGCCTCCCAGGGTAAGGCAAATCTAGGAGTGAAAGAGATGATTATCCCAGACCAAAGAACATTATCGGACGATGTAGCAAAAATTATCAGGAAAATGATTCTGAATGGAGAGTTGAAGGCGGGTGGCTGGATTAATCAGGCTCATTTGGCTGAAAAATTTAACATATCAAGAGGCCCCATCCGAGAAGCATTGAAACTTTTGCAAAACGAAGGGCTTATCAAACATGAGACCAATAAAGGCACATTTGTTGCCACACTTTCTGATCAGGACGCATTTGAAATCTATACATTGCGGGCACTGATTGAAGGGGAAGCAGCCCAGCTGGCCTTGCCTCATTTATCGAGCCAGGACTTGTTGGAACTCGAGGGGTATATCGAAGAGTTTACTGAAGCTATGCACAACCATGACATCGAACACCAAGTGCAGTGCGATATCCTGTTCCATGGGAAAATTGTCGCAGCGTCCAAGCACAACCGATTGATCAATATTCACAAAAATCTCGATACACAAGTAGGGGTTATGTATTTAACTATCGCCAATCAAGTACCCATGCGCGTGGAGCAAGTCGTCTATAACCATCGGCTCCTATTGGATGCCCTTCGAACAGGCGACAAGAAAAAAATCAAAAAAGCATTTTCAAATCATTATACAGAGGCGCTGAAAGACTTGTCGAGAAACGTTGCAAAAAAAGACTGAGGGGCGGTGGAAAGATGTTATTGGATGTTAAACATATGTCGTTGTCCTTGAAACGAGCGGGGAAATATTCAAAAATCCTGGATGATATCTCGTTCAACTTGCAACAAGGAGAAACATTAGGAATCGTTGGGGAATCGGGCTGCGGAAAAAGCATGACAGCATTATCGCTAATGCAGCTCCTGCCTGAAAAAGCTCGGCTTGAAGGAGCAGTTGATTTACAGGGGAAAATTATTTCGGGATCCTCGAAGCGTAAACTTGAAAAAATTAGAGGCAACCAAATGTCGATGATTTTTCAGGATCCTCTAACATCCCTTAATCCGCTTCAGACAGTTGGAGTCCAGATTGAAGAATCACTCATTTTGCATACAAAAAAGAGCAAAAAAGAGCGCAGAGAGCGAGTTCTGCAACTGCTAAATGCGGTTGGGCTTCCGCGAGCCGAAGAACTCATGGACGAGTATCCACATCAACTTTCGGGGGGGATGCGGCAGCGGATTATGATTGCCATCGCGATGGCTTGTGAGCCGCAACTGTTGATTTGTGACGAACCGACAACTGCACTGGATGTTACCGTTCAAGCTCAAATTTTGGAATTAATGAATGAAATAAAGCGGGAAACCGACATGGGAATCATTATGATTACCCACGATATGGGCGTTGTCGCAGAAGTTTGCGATCGAGTACTTGTGATGTATGCAGGGAAAATTGTTGAAGAAGCACCAGTTGTTGAGTTGTTTGGAAATCCCAAACATCCTTATACGCGAGGGTTGTTGGCATCCATACCAAAACTTGGACGGCGCAAAGAAAAACTTGGATCGATTCCTGGAACTGTTCCAACACCTGGAAGCATGCCGGTGGGCTGTAGATTTGCTGACCGCTGTCCGCATGCGATGAATATTTGCCGGAACGCTACACCTGAGATGATTCGCATCAGAGAAAGCCACCAAACCGCTTGCTGGCTATACGATGAAAAGGAGGGGAATGCCAATGCCGCTGCTGGAAGTCACGAACTTGAAACAGCACTTTACAACTAAAAAGGGTTTCGTCGGCAATAAGACAATTGTTAAAGCAGTTGATGGCGTTTCGATCACGATTGAAGAAGGCAAAACACTCGGTGTCGTAGGGGAATCCGGTTGTGGAAAATCGAGCCTTGGCCGCTCCATCCTCAGGTTGGTGGAACCGACGGAAGGAAGCATCAAATTCGAAGGTAAAGAAATTGTCGGTATTTCCGCAAAAGAAATGAAGGAACTGCGCAAGGATATGCAGATTGTCTTTCAAGATCCTTACGCATCCTTAAATCCAAGGAGAACGGTACGCCAAATTTTAGAAGCCCCACTTATTATCCACAATATCGGCAACAAGACCGACCGCAAAGAGTTAATTGAAAATCTTGCCGGAAAGATTGGGCTGCGAAAAGAACAATTGAGCAATTACCCGCATGAGTTTTCGGGAGGGCAGCGCCAACGGATCGGCATCGCGCGGGCAATGGCTTTAGATCCGAAGCTGATTATCGCTGACGAACCGGTTTCCGCGCTCGATGTCTCGGTGCAATCGCAAGTGCTGAACTTGATGCTGGATCTCCAGCAGGAGCGAAATTTGAGCTATATGTTCATTTCGCATGATTTGTCAGTAGTCCAGCATATTTCAGATAAAGTAGCCGTCATGTACCTCGGCAAAGTGGTCGAAATTGCAGATGTTGCCAAAGTTTACGATACGCCTATCCATCCGTATACGCAGGCGCTGTTATCCGCATTGCCAGTTCCAGATCCAACCTATGTCAAAAACCGAATCATTTTGCAGGGAGATTTGCCGAGCCCATCCAATCCGCCGACAGGCTGCACGTTCCATACACGCTGTCCGATGGCGACAAAAGAATGTGCAGAAATCATACCGCCGCTAGAAGAAAAAGAACCTGGTCATTTTGCTGCCTGCATTCATGTTTAAAGTACGCAGATAATCTGAAGCTAGTAAAGGGGGGACAGCCTAATGGATGCCTTACGATTTATCGGAAAACGAATGTTGCTGATGATTCCGATTTTAATCGGCATCAGTATCTTGACTTTCGCGATTTCCAACACGATTCCTGGAGATCCAGCCCGTCTTATTCTTGGGCCGAAAGCAACTCCGGATGGACTTGAAGCGCTGCGTGAAGACATGGGGTTGAACGATCCGCTTTATGTCCAGTACGGACGCTATATGAGTGGAATCGTCCAGGGTGATCTCGGGGAAAGTACCTACTCTCAACGTCCGGTTATGGACGATTTGCTGAGGTACTCACCGGCTACATTTGAACTGACGATGTTCGCGATGTTCATCACATTGATAATTGGCATTCCGTTTGGTGTTATCAGTGCGAGCAGGAAAGACAGGATTGCTGACCAGTTCACCCGGATTTTCGCACTGATAGGCGTCGCCATGCCAGCGTTCTGGCTTGGATTGCTATTGCTCTTATTCTTCTACTTGAAGCTTGGGGTACTTCCGGGTTCCGGGCGATTGGATGGGGGCATGTCCCCACCGGAATATATTACCGGCATGTATACAATTGATGCGCTGCTAACAGGAAATTGGCCGGTGTTTTATGCCGCCGTTATGCATTTGATTTTACCGGGAATTACGCTTGCTGCCGTGACGGTGGGGATGATTACCAGAATGACCAGATCGAGTATGCTGACGGTGTTGCAAAGTGATTACATCCGAACAGCTTTCGCCAAAGGAGCACCTGAAAACCGGGTTCTTTACGGACATGCGCTTCGCAACGGCATTATGCCCGTCATCACGCTTCTCGGGATGGCATTTGGCCATGCTCTTGGCGGCAGTGTCTTGGTAGAAGCGGTGTTTTCGTGGCCGGGTTTGGGTCAGTATGCGGTTAATGCCATCAACTATCTGGACTTCCCGGCTGTTATGGGCGTGACGTTGCTGATTGCAGTCATGTTCATTCTTGTGAACTTAATTGTGGATACATTATATTTCTTTATTGATCCAAGGCTGAAACATAACTAGGGGGGAGTGGTCGAGTTGGTGCGAAGAATTTTTAGTAGCCCGTTGACGGTGCTCGGGCTCTTCATCGTAGTACTTATATTGATAGTGGCATTATTTGCTCCGGCAATTGCTACTCACAGCCCAACGGAAGTGGACCTGGTGAGTAAACTCGATGCGCCAAGCGCCGAACATTATTTTGGCACCGACGAAGTAGGCCGGGATATTTTCAGCCGAATTGTATACGGCACAAGGATTTCGTTGCGCATCGGACTGTTGGTTGTATTAATCGCGTTCCCAATTGGCACCATACTTGGCGCCATTGCTGGTTATGTTGGCGGACGGGTCGATCAGGTTATCATGCGCATTACAGATGTGTTCCTGTCTTTTCCGGGCATCATCCTGGCCATGTCGATTGCAGCAGCACTGGGACCTTCTATTGAAAATGTCATGCTCGCGCTTGCCGCGACCTGGTGGCCCTGGTATACCCGAATTGTCCGTTCGTCGGTGCTGTCCATCAAGCATTCGGAATTCATTGAAGCCTCTCGGGCACTTGGAGCAAATCCATTTCGGATTTTATTCAAAGAAGTTATTCCGAATTCGATTGCGCCAGCCACTATTCAGGCTTCTTTGGATCTTGGGTTTGTTATTTTATCTGCTGCCGGACTTAGTTTTATCGGCCTTGGCGCACAACCGCCTTCGCCGGAATGGGGTGCGATGCTGTCAAACAGCCGTGAAATCTTGCGTGAAGCTTGGTGGGCAGCAACGTTCCCTGGGATTGCTATTTTGTTGACCGTACTTGGTTTTAACTTGCTCGGTGATGGATTGAATGATGTGCTCGATCCGAAACAGCGCTGAGTTTTTGCTGAAACATTGAAAGGGGGATAGGGGTTGTCTGCCAATGCTTTTTCCATCATTACCAACGAAACCAAAGGGGGAAATACAGTGAAGTTTAAAAGTCAGTGGTCAAAACTATTTCTATTCCTCGTTATCGCTGCGTTAGTGCTTGCAGGCTGCCAAAATTATAGTGAAGAAACTGAAGAAACGGATTCGCCGGACGGAACAGCGGCCGAATCAAATGAGAACTTTGATGCCGAAGTCTTTAACTTCGCCACCAACCAGGATATTCCGGGACTCGATCCTCACGGTTCGGCAGCGAATACGACCTTCCGGGTCATTTACCTGATGTACGATCGTCTTGTAACTTATGAAGGGGCATCGACTGAACCGACGCCAATGCTTGCGGAAAGCTGGGACATTTCTGAAGATGGGCTTGAATACACATTCCATCTGGTCGAAGATGCAACTTTCCACGATGGATCGCCAGTGACAGCTGAAGCCGTGGAGTATTCATTTACCCGAGCTATTGATGTAGGGAAATCTGCCGCAGGGATTTTCAGCAAAGTTATTGACGAAAACAGTTTTGAAATCATTGACGACCACACCATTAAAATTACGTTGAAAGAACCGTTTGCGCCATTTATCAGCACATTGGGAACAGCTTTTGGGAACATTATCAACCCGGCGCTGGAAGAAAACCATGGCGATGATCTGGGAGAAAGCTTCCTGGCAGAAACTGAGATGGGTTCTGGCCCGTATGTCTTGGAAAGCTGGGATCGCGGGGAAACGATGGTCATGAAGGCGAATCCAGATTATTGGGGAGAAGCGCCAACAATGGAAACAGTCAACATCCGCTTTATCACAGAAGCTTCTACTGCACGCCTGATGCTGGAAAAAGGGGAAATCGACTTGATCGACAATACGGTCATTTCACCTGAAGTTCTTGGACAGATGCGCGATACCGAAGGCGTGGAAGTCGTAGAAGCGGAAGGTTACCAAATCGACTACATGCCGATGAATACGGAAAAAGGTGCGCTTGCTGATGTTAAAGTACGCCAGGCAATTGCCCACAGCATTAATTATGATGCGCTTCTTGAAAGTGTCTACTTGGATCAGGCTGATCGTATTGGTGGAGCAGTTCCGCAGGGAATGTTCGGATTCAGTGAAGACGCTAAACTTTACGAGTATGACTTGGATAAAGCAAAAGAGCTGCTGAAAGAGGCGGGGCATGAAACTGGGCTGACTCTTGAAATTGCAATTTCAGAAGATAGCGAAGTGCGAAGCAACACGGCATTATTGCTGCAATCTGACTTGGAGAAAGTTGGCGTAACGCTGGACATTAAAACATATGCATGGCCGACATTCCTTGATTTGGTGACAACCGGCCAGCATGATTTCGGTCTCGTTTCCTGGACGCCAGATTATCCAGATCCCGACTATAACCTCTGGTATTTTGCTCATTCATCAAGCAAAGGCCCTGGGTTCAACTTGGCCTTCTATGAAAACAGTGAAATTGATGGCTTGCTTGAAGAAGCGAGATCTTCAACGGACGAAGCACTTCGAGAAAACAATTACATGGAAATCCAGAACATCATGGCCGAAGAAGTTCCTTATATCTTCGTTGCCCAACCAAAATTGGAAGCGCCTATGCGCACATGGGTGAAAGGCTATGAACTGAACCCGATGAATTCCTGGTACGTGCCGTTCCACAAAATTACAAAAGAAGAATAAGGAAGATGGGAGAAGTTGTGGAAACACAGCTGCCTCCCTCTTTTTTAGAAGCAGCAGTTCAAGGGCTTGTACAGTAAATCTATTGGATGGAGGAGAACCTGATGGACAATGAATGGAAGATAGGCAACTTATTCGCTGCTGCGGGAGAAAAGATAAAAGGGCATCTGGAAATGCCAACACTTAGCGAAAGACTGCCTGTATTTTTGATAAACGGTTCACAAGAAGGCCCCTCTGTTTTAGTCATGGCAGGTATTCATGGGTGTGAGTACACCTCTATCGATGCTGCGTTGAAAATAGGTGCCTCACTAAATCCCAAGAATATGAACGGCCGAGTGGTAGTCGTCCCAATTGCTAACCCGTCTTCATTTTATGCCCGCAGCATTTATGTACATCCTGCCGACCACAAAAACCTGAACCGCATATTTCCGGGACAACAACATGGCACGGAAGCAGAGCGCTTGGCGTATTGGCTCAATGAAATGGTTTTCAAACAAGTGGACTATGTCATCGACCTTCATGGAGGTGACATGATTGAAGCATTGGTGCCATTCACCATTTACCACAAGACAGAAGATGAACAAGTTCTACAAGTTTCCAAGAAGATGGCCTCCCTTTTTGATATTGAATATGTTATTGGAAGTGGCGAACAAGTGCCGGGCTCTACATACAGCTGCGCTGCAGAACAAGGGATTCCCTCCATTATTGCTGAAGCTGGACAGCAGGGAATCCTGAGCACAGAACAATCGCAGATGTTGCAAGAAGGGGTACGAAATATCCTTGCATCCTTCGATATAGTGGAAGGCGATCCAGCCAGTGAAGATTCGACTTATCTATCGGTTTTCGATTGGTACCGCTCGGAACTGCAATGCCTCTGGTATCCTGAGATCGGTATCGGAGAACGTGTAGAGGCAGGTCAGCTGCTTGGCCGACTGACAGATGAATTTGGAGAAACGATTCGGGAAGTGCACTCAAATTCAGCGGGCATTGTTCTTTTTCTTGTCAGTTCACTTGCCATCAATGAAAATGATCCTTTGCTTGCAGTGGGGGCGTAGCCATGGATCATTTACTGGATCTCTCGATTACTGAACTCGCCAAGCTTTACCGGAAAACTGAAGTATCACCGGTCGAAATCACGAAAGCTACTTTTGTGCGGCAGCGAAAACTTGAGCCCGCATTGAATGCGTTCCTTTTACTTACCGAGAAACAAGCGCTTGAGCAGGCAGAAGCAGCAGAAAAGCGTTTTTTGACGCACAGGCCTGTTCACCTGCTTACCGGTGTTCCGTTCTCTGCAAAAGATTTATTTTATACGAAAGACATTCACACAACGTGTGCTTCAAACATTCTCAAAAATTTTGTGCCAGACTTTACTGCCACTGCTATCAGTAAATTATCGGCAAATGGCGCCGTGATGCTTGGCAAGAACAACATGCTGGAATTTGCTTACGGTATCGTCCATCCGGATTTTGGCAAGACAAATAATCCGTGGGATCTTTCAAAAACTTCAGGTGGCTCTTCAAGCGGATCAGCGGCAGCAGTCGCAAGCGGCATTGGGTTTTTCTCGCTCGGCACCGATACCGGAGGGTCAATTCGAATTCCTGCTTCCTATTGCGGTGTGGTTGGATTAAAGCCGACACGTGGTTTAGTCAGTACACACGGTGTCTTTCCGTTGTCTTGGTCACTGGACCATGCAGGACCAATAGCCCGGAATGCACTTGACGCTGCAATTGTTCTTGAAGCAATTTCAGGATTCGATCCGGAAGATCCGCACTCACTTGCAGGGAAATTAGGAGAGGTGGATGCCGACAACTTCGAGGCACTTGGTGCGAAGCGTGTTGGCGTCTTGCCCGAGCATCAGCTGGTGAGGATTACGCCGGAAGTTCGCCGCGTTTATAACGATACATTGCTGCATATGGCTTCGCTCGGGTGGCATATAGAAGAAATCACAGTTCCTGCCTGGCAACAGACAGAAGAAATTATTATGGACGTGCTGCTTCCTGAAGCGGCACAGATTCATCAGCAATGGCTTGACCGAAAATCCGAATACGCCGCGATGACATATCAGCAGATTGAAATGGGGATGGAAAAGAAAGCGATCGATTATTTGAATGGCCTGCGGGATTTAAGAACCTACAGCAATGACGTATCTGAGTTGTTTAGGACAAGAGACCTCTTGATGATGCCGACAGTGGCATTTGCTGCACCCGCGGAAGATCCAGTTATAGGCAGCGAGGAAGAAAACGAAATGGTGTTTACGGGTCCATTCAATATTTCAGGGCATCCAGCAGTCACGATCAATATGGGATTCACGGAAAACGGGCTGCCGATTGGCATGCAGCTTATCGCTCCGCATTTTCAGGATATTGAACTTTTGCGTGCCGCTCACCAGCTCGAACAGTTGAGGACCGCACCATTGCCGCCATTGATTCGAAAAGGAGTTTAAACGATGCAAACCATATTAGAATACTTGGAACAGCATAAAAAAGAGATGGAAGGAACGTTAATTCGGCTTGCCGAGGCAGAATCACCTTCTCGCAACAAAACTTTGGCGGATCGCTGCGGCCGAGTGCTCGCTGATCTGTTTGAAGAACTGGTTGGGGGACAGACGGAAGGGATTGAAAAAGAAGCGGTCGGAAATCAGTACCGTTTCACAATTGGTTCCGGCACGCAGCAGATTTTAATTATTGGCCATTACGATACAGTTTGGGATCAAGGCGCTATTCCGCTGCGCGAAGAAAATGGTTTGCTTTATGGACCGGGAGTATTCGACATGAAAGGTGGACTGACGGTCACATTGTGGGCGCTTAGAGCATTAAAGCAGACAAACATCAGCTTAACGAAAAAAATTGTGTTTTTGGTTACTTCAGATGAAGAAATCGGCAGTTTTCACTCTCGTTCGCTGATTGAAGAAGAGGCCAGAAAAAGCGAGTTGGTATTGGTACCCGAGTCGAGCATTTCCAACTCTGGAGCCGTCAAAACTTTCCGCAAAGGCATCGGAATCTTCAAGGTGAAAGTTGGTGGAAAAGCAGTACATGCCGGCATCAATCCATGGGAGGGCGTCAGCGCCATTGATGAACTTGTCCTTCAACTGCAGAACATTAAAAAGTTGGACGACCGCGATGCCGGAATTTCAGTCAACGTAGGAACGATTTCCGGAGGTGTCCGCACGAACGTAGTGGCTGATTCTGCGGAAGCCATCGTTGACTTGCGCTTTCGAACAAAAACACAAGGTGAGGCGCTTGCTGCGGCTTTTCACCATATTTTGCCCATCACTCAGGGTGCTGTCGTCGCCATAAAGGGAGATATTAACCGTTTTCCAATGGAAGAAACACAGGAAGTGCTGGCTTTGTTTAGCGAACTCAAAGAAATTGCTGCTGGGCACGATTATGTGCTTGAAAACGGTGGTTCCGGCGGCGCCAGCGATGGCAACTTTACTGCGTCACTTGGCATTCCGACGATTGATGGACTTGGGCCAGTGGGTGACGGGGCTCATGCTGTACATGAACATATCGTCCTTGAAAATTTGCCGTATCGTGCGGCGCTGATTGCGGAATTCCTTGAACGCAAGTTGATTTGAAGGAGGTGCCTACTGGTAATGGATATGATGACAATGAACTTGAGAGATTTTGAAGAAATGCAAAAGACAGTCAATACGGTGCTGGTGCCCATTGGAATGATTGAGGCTCATGGACCGCATTGCGCGCTCGGCACAGATGTATTGATTCCCCGGGAATTTGTCCGCCGGTTGGAAAAAGCGAGAGGAAGCCGGATTTTGATGGCCCCGGAAGTAGCATATGGCCATTCCTGGGGGCTCGCGTCATTTTCAGGAACCATTGATATTTCGGCAAAAACCTTCGGCAATTACGTATTTGAGATTTGCAAAGGGTTTTATCAAAATGGCTTTAAAAATATTATTTTGTTCAACGGCCATGGCGGCAATATCTCAAGCCTTGATATCGTGACGGAAAAGCTGGCAGACATGGGTGTGCGGACACTGACCATTAACTGGTATCTGGACTACCGGGAAGATATCAAAAAGATTACACCGGACCCAGGCCATGCAGGTGAAGACGAAACTTCGCTCGTGTTGGCGATCGATGAGAGCTATGCTTTCACCAAAGGAGTAGGCCACCACAAAATTCCCTTGGCGAAACGCTTTCGCTTTAAAAACGCAGGAGCTGTCTTGTATCCGGAAGCTTTCTCGGGAAATGCAGAAGCGGCAACAGCAGAAAAAGGCGAAGAGTTGTACAGCATGATGCTGGACTTGGTGCTGCAGGATCTCGATACACTTTGGGGAATTGAATGGAAACAGGAAAGGGGATAGGAAAATGACTTTACGTTGGACTGCACAGCCGGTGGGCGAATCTATTGTGGATATTGTCCTGAGTCTGAATGAACAAGCAAAATCAATGCATGGAACAGAAGTGGCGACAGCAAGCTACAGCAGCATAACACCTTCTATTGGCAGTTTAGACGCCATCGGACAGAAGATAGAAAGAGTGGAAAAAGATATACAAGGGCTTGGGGGGCATCCCGGAAGATACCTGCGATCGATGCTCAATGCCTATGGATATTTCGTGCGCAGCCTGCAAGGGGATGATTTGCCTTATGCCGAATACATCGCAAACATTCAGGAACTGCCTTCCACGCTGATTTCAGAAGAAATGATGAAAGGGCACAGGGAACTTGTCGAGCAGGGATTGACCGATCTTGGTTACGGGGGAAGTTTGAAAGAAAAAGCTGAACGTTGGCTCCAAGACACAATGATCCCACCGGAAAAAGTGATCGAAGTAGCGGAATCCATGAGGGAGAAAAGTAAAATAGGCACCCTCAAACGCATCATTGAATTGCCGGAACAGGACGGCATTGATTACATCAAGTCCATTCGCGGTGTTTTTTGGAGCGGCTACTCAAAATATACCGGTGATTTCCGGGGCAATCTGACATTCAACATTGACCGCCCTTGGACGGAACCGGTACTTGGACAAATCATGACACATGAAGCTTACCCAGGACACCAAGCATTTTATTGCCGGTGGGATTACCTTTTCCAGCAAGGAAAACTGCCGCTTGAAGCCTCCTATTACCTGATTAATTCACCAACCAATGCCCTTTTTGAAGGCGGACCGGAAAGTGCTCTTCATTTCTTAGGGTGGGACCGTGACGAAGAAGAGACAGAAGGGATCGATCTTGAGCATAAAAGCCAATACAAGCTGGCACGTGATTGGATTGATATGCAGCGTATGGCCATGACAAACGCTTGCTACTTGTTTAATACAGGAGAAATGAGCAAGGAAGAAGCGGTCGCTTATATGATGGAAAAAGGCTTGCTTGGGGAAATCGAGGCGAACAATTGCTATCGTTTTTTCTCAGACCCTATTCAGAAAACATATTACCCTTCCTATTATTACGGGCGTTGGATGGTCGGCAAAGCGTACGATCTGATTCCGAAAGAGCAGCGGTCAGAGTTTTTCAAAATCCTATACGATACGCCGCATACTACGAATACATTCATCGATGCAATCAGTGGATTGAGCGGCAAAAAATTTCAGCCGTTTGAACAGGTGAAGACTCCGAAAGAAGATTTCGTCATTTAACTGAAGGCACCTAGCCCGAAGAAAGGGATGTTGGCATGATCACGGATTTGAATAAGGTGCAAAAAAGCCTGGTAGATGCTGTTTCTGCTGATAGTCTGATGACGTATACGGCGGAGATAGCAAAAGAAGTAAGGCTGTCTGGGTCAGAAGAAGAACTAAGGGCGTTCGAATATACCAAAAGTGTACTCGACAGTTTAGGAGCAGAAACAGCTTTGACCTTCCATGATGGCTTGATTAGTTTGCCAGTGGCCGCAGAACTAAAAGTAGGTGGTGTTGACCTACCATGCATTACCCATTCGATGTCTGCTTCTACCGGAGCGCAGGGTCTGCAAGGGGAATTGGTCTACATAAAATCGGTTTCCCCCGACTTGAAAGCGGCCGGAAAAATAGTCCTGACACCAGGGATTGCTACACCCGGAGGGGTCGAGATGTTGGAAAAAGCCGGTGCCTGTGCGGGCATCTTCATCAACGGTTCGATTACTCATGAAATGACGGTATCCCGAGTATGGGGCAATCCGACCCCGGAAACAAAAGAGGAGTTTCCAAAAATTCCAGTGCTGTCCATCACCGAAACCGAAGGGAATAAACTCCTGGAACAGTTCGCGCATACAACTGAACCCGTTAGAGTTTGGTTGAAAACAATCGTCGATACGGGGTGGCGAAAAATCCCAACGCTGACCGCCGACTTTAAAGGCGAAACAGAACCAGAGAAGTTTATTTTGTTTAGCGGACATATTGATTCTTGGCATTATGGAGCTATGGACAATGGCAGTGCCAATGCGGCAATGCTTGAGACAGCGAGAGTACTGGCCGAAAACAGGGTGGCGTTGCGCCGAACGTTGCGCCTCGCTTTCTGGTCGGGGCATTCACATGGCCGCTACTCTGGATCGGCTTATTATAACGATATGAACTGGGAAGATCTTCACGAAAACTGCTTGTTGCATGTTTATGCTGACTCACTTGGGGGCAAAGGGGCTGTCATTCTTGGCGAGAGCAATTGCATGGCGGAAACCAGGGACTATGGAGGTTCTTTCGTCAAGGCGTTGACCGGAGAGGACTTTATCGGCAAGCGCTTTGGCAGGGGCGGTGACCAATCATTCTGGGGAACGGGCATACCGGCTCTTTTTATGGGCATGTCCGAACAGCCGCTAAGCGACGATATGGCTTCGCAGACGCTTGTCAGCCTGTTCGGCGGCATCAACTCTGGCGGTTTTGGTTGGTGGTGGCACACGACCGAAGATACACTCGATAAATTGGATCCCGCCAATTTGTGCCGCGATTGCCAAGTGTATGTTTCCGTAATTCATGACGCCTGTACGAGAAAAGTTTTGCCTTTAAATCACGCAGCCGGTGCGCGCGAAATCCGGGATGCTTTAGAAAACTATCAAAAAATTGCCGGTGATCGACTGGATTTAACCCGGGCCCTTGAACGAACTGCATTGCTTGAAAGTTTAGGCATTCAGCTCAATGCTGCGATACACGACAGAAATTGGAGTGACGATTCCGCAAAACTGTTCAATGATTCGATGCTTGCGATTTCCCATGAACTGATTCCACTTAATTACGTGAGCGGGGACAAGTTCGATCAAGATTTGGCCATGAACCAGCCTGTCCTGCCGCTCTTGAAGGATATCAGCTTGCTCGCATTGACGGAACGGGGCAGTGCAGAAGGTTTGGAATGGCAAACTTTTTTAAAAAGGCGGTTGAACCAAGTAGAGTATAGTCTGCTCAAAGCCTGCCGTATTGCACAACGAATGATTTGAGGTAAAGTTCCAAAAATGAACAGAATAAAGGATAGTAGCCACCAATCCAGCAACCATGGAATTCTAAGGAACTGTCATTTTTCCAAAACAAAAGCCATCATTTGATGGCTTTTGTTTGTTATTTGGTTTTATGGAGATGCATTTTCTTCGTCTTTTTGCCTTTTTGTCCTTTTTTTCCACAACTGTTTTTTTGTTCACTCTGATTGGATGCCGCCATAAAAGCGAGCCCGGTAACTACAATTGGCAACAGAAGAAGGAGGTCCACAGGAATGATGGGCTTATATACCGTCTTTTCCGGGGTGATGCTGTATACACCGAGCGGTTTGATCAGAAAAGAACCGCCGCTGCCTTCACCGCTGCCGCCTTCAGCTTCTTCTAAGCCAGGATGCTCAGTATCCTTATCTTTGAGCTCATAGCCTGTACCAGCTCCGGCTCCGACGCGGTATTTTACTTTTGCAACAGGAAGAATGATTGTGCCTCCCATGCCAATTGGATCCCCGAAAACAAGTGAAACATCCCGTACCTTGGAAAACTTATCGAAAATTGAGCGCACCGGCGACAACATAAATGGGACTTTTGCAGTCTGTGCCATGTTTTTCACTCCTTCTAAGTTTTAGTGGCATATATCTTTTGCTATTAAGTCTATCAAGTGGTCTACGGAAGATCTAAAACATTCAAAATCACAGAATAGAAAGCGACAGCAAGACTTAATGGTGTGAATAGTTCAGCGCAGTTTAGGTTTGAAATGTTACATTCAATTTTTAAAATCAGTGGCTAATCGGTACTGGCTCTTTCACCGTTCAGTATGAGTCGGTAATGAACATCCGCTTTCAACGAATGAGCGACGGGACAATATTTTTCTCCGCTTACTTCAATGGCATGCAGCATTTGTTCCGCTGCAATATCGGCTTCAACGACGAACGTTACCACAATCGATAGAAACTCTTTCGGTGGATTACGCCGCTTTACGCCTTCAGTGATAATCTCTAGAGAGCGTATTTTTTCCGTTTTCGTCCGCAAAATCATAACGACATCCATTCCGACACAACCCGCAAGCGCACCAAGCAAAGCCTGCATTGGCAACAAGCCTTGCTCTTCTCCTATGCCTTGATGAGCATCCATTGTCAAGATATGGCCACCTTGTCCAACTGCCGAAAAAACAAAATCCCCTTGCCATTTTGTACTAAGAATTAATTGATCCGTCTCCATCACATGCCCCCTCATATTTTTCTTTATAGTTTAACACCTATTGTCTGAATATACTTTATTTTATGAAAACTTATATGTTATTAATAAAACTACTAAATAGAAAGAGAGTAAAGCTTCTGCTGAACCAGTTTTTAAAACTGTTATCTCTTTAAATCTATTTATGATAAAATACTAGAACATATATTCTTATAAATTTTCAGCTCTTAGTCTCTAATAGATGATATGATTAGTTGAAAACAGATCAGGCAAAATCTGTCGGTTTGAAATTTTTAAAGCTTTAAAAGAACAGGTGATCAAATGGTTAAGGTACATGCAGCGACATACAAAACTTCAATACGGTTGACCAAGACAGCTATGGAAAAAATGGGAGGGTTCGGCATCAGCGAACGCTCGTTTTTTGTTGCGGACAAACCATTCAAGCTATTTATTGAAAGATACCCATCCAATGCGGACGGCGAACTTTCTGTAGCGTTGATTTTAGATCGTGCGGAAAATGTCCGGCTAACTGGAAAAAGCATCGAAGGATCGATTGTCCTTCACGCAGTCTTCACCAATCACAACCTGCTGGTCACCAACTTGACCATGCGGAAATCTTACCAGGCGCTCGGTACCAATTGGCAACGTGAGGAATACTTGACGTTCGACCGATCCCGTGATCCGGCACCAGTCTCCTTGATCAATTTGATCAACCGGATGACACCGGCGAAGGACAGCTCGGATTATGTTAAGAAACGAATCGGCAGCTGGGAAGGCTATTTGAAAATCCAGGAACGCGGCATGGACATTCCGGATATCAAAACCAGTTATTCCAATCTGTCGTTCAGCCACGATTTCAGCCGTATCACATTAAAAGGATGCCAACTGAAAGATCCGGAATGGAAGCAGCTAAAAAGTTTAACGGTGCGCCTTACCGGAATCGCAGGGGATGTCGGAACGGTCATGAAGGCAGCAAACCGGACGGTAGAAGTCGAGCTTCAAAGCTACATCGTCAAACAGCTCCGAGAAAAAGGGTTATCACTCGATAAAAAGGAAGTGGTCTTCAGCAACTTTGCAGCTTTGAGCCAAATCAGGCGGCTGCGGCAAGGTTTTGCGAATCTGGAGAAAGGCCTTGCGGTTAACCCGAATCTCGACCGGATTCTTTTCGAGGAAAAACCACCGGTCAAACCGCTCCGGTCGCTGGAGAAGCTGTCTTTCCACAATCGTCTCAACGAATTCCAGCAAAAAGCGGTATCGGGTGCGATGGCGGCAGAAGATCTGTACGTCATCCAAGGTCCGCCGGGCACAGGTAAAACCACTGTTATTTCAGAAATCTGCCTGCAAAATGCCCGGAAAGGATTGCGGACGCTGGTTGCTTCACAATCCAATTTGGCGGTTGATAATGCACTGGGCCGCTTGCTTGCCAACAAAGACATCCGCATTTTGCGGGTCGGCCGGACCGAAAGCATCGAAGAAGAAGGCAAGAAGTTTATTGAGGAAAACGTGGGCCAGTACTGGAAAGACCATACATTGGAAGAAATCACCGAACAATACAGTATGCGTGAAAAACGCGAACCTGAGTTAAAAGCCGAATTGTTGGCGAATGAACAAGCTACTTTGAAATTGCAGCCGGTTTACGAAAGTTTGGGCAAGGCGGTTGAGCAGAAAAAACAAGCACAAACTCAGCAGCAATCAGTTCAAAAACTGCTCGAAAAAGAGCAGTTGAAACTGACAGCATATGAACGCGAAAAAGGAAAAGCTGTAAACGACAGCCGAGAACTGGCGCATCGCCTGCATGAGCTTGCGGATTTGATTGACCGGGATTCCGCTTTGATTGACGGCAAAGAAAACAGCACGTGGTTCCAGGAACAACACCTGCGGATCCATAAACAGATCAAGCTGTATGAGCGTTTCATCGGACTGCCGCGGCTGGAACAGGACCTGGCTGCCAAACGGCAGGACCTCGCCGTGGTCACCGATAGACGTGACCAAATTGCCGGTATCATTGAACAAAAAAGAGTGGTCGTCAGTGATATGGACAGCATCAAAAAAATTGATGACTTGCTTCGCGTGCTTAAAGAACAGCGGGTTGAAGAAACGCCGACCATTACGTACCTCATCAACCGGCTCGAAGCGAACCGTGAAAACATGGCAGAATGGGGCAAGCTCAATCAATACAACGAACAAGTCACGGCGGCGATTGCTTACATCGAAAAATTGGTGGCACCTGCCGGCATTTCTGTTGCACAGTTGAAACAGCAGGCATTGGTCAAGACAGAAGCTTATACATCAGCGGAAATCGACGAATATTTGGAGAAACTCCGCAAGCTGTTGAAAAGTGCGAAGCACCATGACCCGGCTCTTCTGCAAAAAGCGTTGACTGGTTTGTACAGGCGGCAAAATGATTTGTGGAGAAGAGGCGCCAAGCTTAAGGCGTTTGATGTTTATGCAGCCGAGTCGAAACGGGCCTTCCAGGACTTGAAAAAGCAGTTATGCGAAGAGCTGGTCAACCAACAAAAACAATACCGATCATGGGACGAAAAGTTGCTGGAGCAGCAAGAGAAAAAGCAGGAGGATATGGCACCTCTTGAACAGCGCTACCGGCAAATGCCAAGCCGGGCGGATCTGCCAGCCGATCTTGAAGGGGCAGTTCGCGATGCGACAGCAGAACTGGCCAAATTGCAAAAAGACAAAGCTCTTTATGAACAGACCAAGCAGCGCATCGCAAACCACCAAGCGGAACGCACGCAAAAAACAGCGGCACTGGAAACAAACGATGCCGGTATTGAGGCACTAAATATTGAGATTCAGCAAGTCGCATTGGCAATAAAGACGCACGAAGAAGAGCTTTTTGCTCTGCGCGAGGTTTTGTCTTCGGATGTAGAGCAGCAGCTGGAACAAGCGGCTAAAGACCTCGCCAGTTTGTCTTTCAAGAAGGAATCGCTCAAGCAGGAAATGAAACATTTGCCCTTGCTTCAATCCATTCAGAAAAAATGGCTGGAGTTATTGGCAGGAGCGAACGAGCACGATCTGGACGAGATTCGGAAATTGTACATCAAACACGCCAATGTGATCGGAACAACGTGTGTTGCATCAGCACGCAAGGACTTTATCGACAATTATCCGGAATTTGATGTTGTCATTATCGACGAAGTCTCTAAAGCCACACCGCCAGAACTGTTGTTGCCGATGCTAAAAGGCAAGAAGATCATTTTAGTCGGCGACCATCATCAATTGCCGCCGCTTCTTGGCAATGACACTCTGGAGGAAACGCTTCAGGAAATGATTGATGAGGACAACGGCTTTGAAGAAAAGAAAGAGCTTGAAAAGCTCCTGGAAGAGTCATTATTCGAACGCCTCTACAAAAACTTGCCAGCTGCCAACAAGACGATGCTTGCCATTCAATACCGGATGCACGAAGACATCATGGAAACTATTTCACCGTTCTACAAACGGGAAAGGGATCAGCTGCAATGCGGCATTGCCGATTCTGACCGGGAGCGCGACCACCTGTTGGAATCCCCAAAGGTGAAGCGGAACAACCACCTTATGTGGCTGGATTTGCCGAACGAGCCGGCGTATTTTGAAGAACGCATGAACGGTGGCAAAAGTTTGTTCAATGCATCCGAGCTTCAAGAAATTCGTACTTTACTAGTGGAATTGAACGATGCAGCGGGAGAAGCAAAAAGAGCGGGCCGCATCTATGCTGAGCAGCAAAAGAGCATCGGGGTCATCAGTTTTTACGGCGAACAGGTCAAGCGGATTCAGCGCATGATCGACCAGGAATTGCGCCTGCCGCATTTGACGGTCCGCACAGGGACCGTTGACCGATTCCAGGGAAGCGAACGGGACATTATCGTGTTGAGCATGGTACGAAACAATCAAAACAAACAAGGCGATATCGGCTTTGCCAAAGATTACCGGCGGCTGAACGTGGCGCTTTCACGTGCCAAGGAATTGCTGGTACTGGTCGGCAGTTCGCAAATGTTCACCGAGCGGGCCAAACAGCCGGAAACACGAACCATGTACAAGCATGTATTGGACGTTGTAACAAAGAAAAACGGCTTGAAGCTGTTGGAGAAGAGCAGGGGGTAGGCATGTGGATGGGCTGATAGGAGAACTGCGGACGCGGGTAACAGAAAATCCCGATGTGTCAATCATCAACGACAAGGTGTGGAAGCTGCCTGTCGTTTTATACGATGTGGGCTTTAGCCGGGTCAAACGTTTGAAGATGGATATTTTGATGAAAATGCTGCTGGTGGCTTTTCAGGAAGCGGATGTCCGCCGTGCTGCTACTTTGTCTGACATGTTGTTTGTGGAAGAGCTCTTTATTAGCGACCTGATCGGCAAGATGCAGCGCACTGGTTTGATTGAGCTCGAGAAGTCCGGCTATAAGCTGACGGCGAAAGGCTATGATTATTTGGCCAAAGGCATTTTTGATGAAGAAATGGACGGCGATAAAACCGTGATCGCTTATAGTGCCGTCCATGACCAGTACCGGTTGGTGGAAGATGGTGCCTATTCGGAGGCAGAAGACGAGCTTCCGTTGTATCGCTATCCGGTAAAAGGCAGTTTGAATAAGGACCGCATGCAGCAGCTTCTTTCAAAGGAACTGTCGGGCGGAGAAGAAAGCTTTCAAACAATCGTCAACGGGATTACGAGCTGCGTTGAGCACCAGACGGTTTACATCTCATGCATCGAATTTCAGTTATACGACCAAAAGCAGGATATTTTTTATGCCCGCGTCTGGAATGGGGAAACCAACAACTGGGACGAAGCACTGGAAAAGCAGATCGAGGCACGTGAACTCGTGAAATGGCGCAATGCAATGATGGAACAGTTGAATTAAGAAGAAGCAATGTAAATAGAAACGGCAGGTGCAAAGCTGAATAGGTACCTGTCTTTATTCATTTTTAAAAACTGAATAGTCTAAAATTTATTCATTCGATTATTGTAAAAAAATAGGCGGTCTGATATGCTATTCATTATACGAACGATTATGAATTGAAGGAGACCGGATCATGTCGAATCTTTCGCTGGCAGAAGCAGTCAAATTGAAATCCGTATTAGCAAAACGCATCCGTGAGTTAGAAGAAGAGATGGACCGGGTGGCATTTGTGGAAATGGAAAAAGGCAGCAAAAAGCCGAAACAAGCGCGCTCTCTCTCGCAAGTTGAGGAAGAAATCGACGACATTCGAAAAGATTTCCGACTGTTGGATAAATTGATGTACCGCGCCAATTTCGAAAACGAAGTGAGTTTTAATGGAGAAGAGCTGGCGATTGTCGAGGCAATTGAATTGGCGACCCAGCTTCGTGCCAAGGCACGCAAGTTCAAGGAGTTTGGGTCTGCAGTGAAAGAAGATCTTCAATTTGGCTACGGGGAAGGCACGCCAATCGTCAGGCGGGCAATGTTCGACCCCGAAGAATACCGTGTCAAAGCGGTTGAATTGGAGCGGTTGGCTAACCGGCTGTCAAATGCCATCAACACCAAAAATTATTCAATCGTTTTGGATTTCGACAGCGACAAGTATTTCTAATCCTTGGAGCGGTGAGACTCCGCTTCAAGGCATGGAAGGAAACCTCTATTGTACTTCGGTGCAACCAAATTTAATGGCTACTGGCAAACCAATGACCAATACCCCATTACACTGTTACCTGTTACCGATTCCCAACCAAAAGCAAATGACGGTCGATGACCACAGTCTTGTTTTAAAACTCCTTCCATGAAATCCTCTTGCTTTTGGGCAAGAGGATTTTTTAGTTATAGAAAAACAGTTCCACTTAATTGATCACGAGAGGCGGGTTGTCTACTATGAAAACTGTTTCAGCAGAAGTGAAGGCACACTCAATCAATTCCTTCCAATCAACTATCCGGAAATTGGAAAAGGCACTGGCGCAAATGAATGAAAAAGGTGCAAACACAAGCTTGATAGAAAAACGGCTCCAAGCTCTACACATCGGTTTAGCTGTGCTGAATAAGGCTTGGCATGAGGAGCCCCATTCATTTAATCAGGAAGAACTAACTGCAGCACGCAACGTGCTTTTGAATTTATTGCCATCGCTTAAAAAGGTGTATGCCAATTCGAAGATCGGCAGCTCTCAACAAACCTTGCTGGAAAGAAGGATCGCTTCACTGGAACTTGCGATTGCAGCAATTGACGATCAATCGGGAACTTAATGTGCCCTTGGTAACGTCCTTATACAATAGACTCACATGCATTGCTGCAACCATATTTTGGGTGTGGCTTTTTTATTGGTAGAGAAACTGCTCTCTCCCCTAAGCTCAAACACTTAAAATAATCTGAAAAAACCTTAAACTGTCATTTTTTGGAGTAATGGAGTAAAATAGACTCTGTCATAATTTTTACCTACCGTTTACTTGAGCTTAACAATTATAAAATTCAATGTCCCAAAATCCTTGTGAAATACGCAATATGAGAAGGTGTACTATGAAACAGACAAAAAAGATGGATAAAAAAACGCTGAACAAGTTTATACCGCTCTTTGTGCTTGCAGTGTTCATGTTATGGATGAAAACTTATGTTTCCCAAAAAACGCAATTTGCATTAGATGTGGAAGGTTCGCTTCAGGAATTCCTGCTGCTGCTTAATCCGCTAGGCTCTGCACTCTTATTACTAAGCTTGTCGCTGTTCTTTAAAGGAACGCGAAAATACATGTCACTTTTAATCATTTACGTCGGCATGTCTTTCATGTTGTATGCAAACGTGGTCTATTACCGATTTTTCAGTGATTTTATCACGTTGCCGACGCTGTTCCAAACGCAGAACTTTGGCGATTTGGGCGGCAGTGTCGCTACATTGATTCAGCCAACCGATTTTTTATTCTTTGTGGATGTTGCGGTTCTGGTTGGGTTGATTGTCATGACAAAAACGAAAAAAGAGTCAGGGAGTTTCAAAACAAAAGCTGTCCTGCCAGTGATTACGATTGCGTTAGCGATCTCATTCTTTAACTTGGCGTTGGCAGAAGCTGATCGCCCAGAATTATTGACCCGCGGATTTGACCGGAACTATATCGTTAAGTATTTAGGCATGTACAATTATGCTCTCTATGACACGGTGGAAACGGCGAAATCTTCTTCCCAGCGGGTTCTAGCTGACAGCGATGACGGTACGGAAGTATTGAACTACACGAAAGCCAATTACGCTAGCGCCAATGAAGACTACTTTGGTGCAGCAGAAGGCATGAATGTCATTTACCTGCACTTGGAGTCATTCCAGACCTTCTTGATGGATTATGAATTAAACGGAGAAGAAGTAACACCGTTCTTAAATTCATTGATTGGGGAAGAGGAAACCTTGTATTTCGATAACTTCTTCCACCAAACAGCTCAAGGCAAAACAGCGGATGCGGAATTTATGCTGGATAACTCCTTGTACGGTTTGCCAAAAGGCTCAGCATTTATTACCAAAGGTCAAAATACGTACCAAGCTGCGCCTGCTATGTTGAAAGACAAAGGCTATACGTCAGCGGTATTCCACGGCAACAACGGAACGTTTTGGAACCGGTCTGAAATCTATAAATCTTTCGGTTACGATCATTTCTTCGATATTGAATCTTACACGGATCTGACAGAAGAAGATATGGCAGAGTACGGCGTGATGGATAAACCATTCTTCGAGCAGTCTGCGCCTCTTTTAGAGTCGTTGCCCGAACCGTTTTACACGAAAATGATTACCGTTTCGCATCATTTCCCTTATACGATGGATCAAAATTTAGCGACTATTGATAAAGGAACAACAGGCGATGCCAGTGTTGATAATTACTTCCAAACGGCTCGTTATGCAGATGAAGCGCTCGAACAGTTTTTTGCACAGCTGGAAGAATCCGGTTTAGCCGATAACACGATGATTGTCATGTACGGCGACCATTACGGCATTTCCGACAACCACAACCAGGCGATGGAACAAGTGCTTTCGAAAGAAATCACACCGGTTGAAAATGCCAAGCTTCAACGTGTGCCTCTGTTCATCCATGTACCGGGCATGGAAGGCGGCATCAACTCAACGTACGGCGGCCAGATCGACTTGCTGCCGACAGTGATGCATTTGCTTGGCGTTGAAACACAAAACTACATGCAATTCGGTACAGATCTGTTGTCTGAAGAACATGAAGAACTGGTCACATTCCGAAACGGTGACTATGTGAGTCCGGAAATTTACTCAATCAGTGAAACTTTCTACAATCCGGAAACCGGGTTGCCGATAGAAGAGGATCAGTTGGAGCAAGCGGAGAAATTCCAGGAGCACGGAAGTTTTGAACTTGAACTTTCCGATAAACTGGTCAATGGAGATTTGTTGAGGTTTTACACACCGAACGGATTTACACCCATCGATCCAGCAGATTACAGCTATCAAGGAATTTCAGATGAAGAAGAGTAATTGTTAGAGCACAAAGCTATTTCTTAAGGCGGGTTTACCGTCTCAAGAAATAGCTTTTTTATGTATTGAAATAAATGTTTTCCATAGGAAGGTAGATTTTCGATAGATGAAGAATACTACTCAATAGGAAATAGATTAACGGAATGGAGGATGTTGGATGGGCGAAGAAAAAATGATCAGATCTTTTGATGGAACAGCCCTGTTTACCCGCAAAGACCAGGCTGAAAAGCAAAAAGCAGCCGTGGTCATTACTCACGGGTTAGCGGAGCATTTAGGAAGGTACGATGCGCTGGCAGACACTTTGCTGCAGCGCGGCTTCACGGTGTATCGCTACGACCAGCGGGGCCACGCGCGTTCAGAAGGCAAACGCACGTTTTTCCAGGATTTCAATGAAATGCCGGATGATTTGAAAACCGTTATGGATTGGGCAAAAGAAGAAAATTCCGGACAGCCGGTCTTTTTAATTGGCCATAGCATGGGTGGCTTCACAGCAGCTGCGTACGCAACAAAATATCCAGGGGAAACAACGGGCGTTATCTTATCGGGGGCATTAACTCGCTACAACAAAGAAATTTTCGGCTCGCTACCAATGGACATGCCGGCTGACACCTATTTAGATAATGAACTTGGAGAAGGAGTATGCAGCGATCCGGAAGTTGTCAAAGCCTACGGGGAAGATCCACTGGTGGAAAAGAAGATCTCGGTAGGTCTGATCAATGAATTTGCCCCGGGTATTGCTTGGTTGAAAGAACATGCAGCAAGTTTCATTGAGCCGGTATTGGTGCTGCATGGCAATGAAGATGGACTGGTTGCTGAAAAAGATTCGCGGGACTTTTATGGCGAAATTGGTTCACAGGACAAAACCTTGAAAGTTTACCCTTTCCTGATGCACGAAATTCTTAATGAACCAGTTAAATACAAAATTTATGGTGAAATGATTGAATGGATGGAAGAGCGGTTGTAGGATTGGCATACACGTACAGAATAGAAAGGGCATTGCGGGTTCCTATGAAGGATTCCAGCAATGCCTTTTTTTATTTGTTCAAAATTAAATCCTCACCAAACCGCGGAATCCTCTGGCCGCATAATACGAATCCGCCCCGTTGTGGTAGACGAACACATGCCCGTAACGGGAATCGCAGAAAAGGGCGCCGCCCCGTTCCCGGATGTCTGCAGGCGTTTGCACCCAGCTGGATGTTTTAATATCAAATGTGCCATGCTGTTGCATCGTTCGGTATTGTTCTTCTGTTAACAGCTCGATGCCCATATCTTGGGCTAAGGCCATTGCACTGTTTTCAGGTTTATTTTTCTTCCGTGACTCCAGCGCCTGCTGATCAAAGCAAAGGCTTCTGCGGCCACTTGGGCTTTCTGCGGAGCAATCGTAAAAAATGTATTCGTTTGTAGCTTCATCGAACTCCAAAACATCGGGTTCTCCGCCAGTCCGTTCCATTTCATAGAGTGGCCATAGCTTAACAGGTTTCGACTCCAGCTTTGCTTGAATTTTGTCCCACTTCATCCACTCGTGGCGGTCGATATGCTTCTCAAACCGTTCTTTCAGAGCCGTAAGCAGTTGTTCGCGTTGTTCGGACGTTAACTCGTTTGTTCCACTCATTTTGCTTCCTCCTTATATTTCTGAATAATGATCGTGGTAGTTCCAGTATAGTCAAAAAAGAGAGCGAATACGATCGATGATGAACAAAAAACAGGATGAACCTCAACTAAAGGGTCTATCCTGTCTTTGCTGTTACGTATTCAGTTTGCTGATAAATCGGCGGAAGGCCTCTGTTTCTTTTAAAACACCGGCATCTTCAAGAACGCGTACAAATTTTTTCCCCAGTTCTTCCTGCAGGATTGCTTCCGCATCTTCCGGAAGAGAAAGAGTGCCGTATTGGGCTTTTAGCTGTTCCGCCCATTCTAGGTGGAAAGGTGCTACGTTGCTGGCATTGCCAAGCAAAAACTCCTGGATTTCCGCAAGTTCCTCTTTTAAGCGCGGCGGCAAAACAGCAAGGCCCATCACTTCAATCAAGCCGATATTTTCTTTTTTGATATGGTGTACGTCCTCATGCGGGTGGAATATTCCTGACGGGTATTCCTCCGTTGTCCGGTTGTTTCGCAATACCAGATCGATTTCGAACAGCCCGTTGCGCTGTCTTGCAATTGGTGTAACGGTGTTATGCGGTGTCTCGCCAGTAAAAGCCAGAACATCGGCCGATTCATCCGAATAGTTCTTCCACGTCTGCAACACTTCATCTGCTGCATTTACCAGGCTGCCGATTTTTTTGCTTTTCAAGCGAATCACCGACATTGGCCATTTCACGACGGATGCGGTGATGTCCGGATAGGAATTCATCTTAAACTCGAAGGCATCTTCGGCTTTGGTCATCGCAAATTCATAGCGCCCGGCCTGGTAATGGTCATGGCTTAAAATCGATCCGCCAACAATTGGCAAGTCGGCATTCGATCCGACAAAGTAATGGGGAAATAGCTCGGTAAAAGCAAGCAACCGTTCAAAGCCGCCTCGATTGATTTTCATGTCCCGGTGTTCGCCTGAAAGCAAAATGCTGTGCTCGTTATAGTACACATATGGTGAGTACTGCAGATACCAGTTTTCTCCGGTAAGCGGCACTCGCACGACCCGGTGATTGGCGCGCGCCGGATAGCCGATTCGCCCAGTGTAGCCCTCATTTTCTTTGCACAACAAGCATTTCGGGTAGCTGAGCGTTTGTTTCATTTCACGTTCTCTTCGGATTTGTTCTGGGTCTTTTTCCGGTTTGGACAAATTAATCGTAATGTCCATCTGGCCATAAAGTGTATTCGTTTTATACGAAATGTTTTTTTCGATGCGGTTCATTTGGATGTAATTGCTGTTTTTGCTTAATTCGTAAAAATAGTCCGTTGCGGCGATGGGTGAGTCTTTGTATTTTTCATTGAAAGCCGCGTTGATGACAGAAGGACGGGCCACAAAGCAATTCATGATATTGGCTGACAGTATTTCCTTGTCGTCAAAAATATTCAGGATCACGCCTTGCTTGATGGCATAAGCAATCAAGTTTTCCAGTAAGTTTGGTATTGTGTCATCTGTTGGATCAATCTTTTCATCAGGAAACGATTCCAAGCCCAGCAGGTTCATCACCTGGTTGCGAACATAATCAGTGTCTGCTGCTTCGATCAAGTCCGATTCGAGCGCTTTGTCAAGAAGTCCTTCCAGATTTTCATAGACCATATTTACACGTCCTTTTCATAGCCGTTGGGGTTCGAAGAATGCCAATTCCATGCATCTTCAATGATCTTGGTGATAGACGTATGGACGGGGTCCCAGCCCAATACTTGTTTTGCCTTATCCGAGCTGGCAATTAACACGCTTGGGTCGCCTGCTCTGCGCGGCCCCATTTTGACGGGAATGTCTTTTCCGGTGACAGAACGTGCAGCGGAAATCATTTCATTCACGGAAAATCCTTGGCTGCTTCCAAGGTTAAAGACGTCACTTTCGCCATCGTTTCTCAAGTACTCTAAAGCTAACAAGTGGGCACGGATCAAATCTTCGACATGAACATAATCGCGGATGCATGTGCCATCAGGGGTATCGTAATCATCACCAAACACCGTGATTTCCTTGCGCTGTCCGAGTGCTGTTTGCAAGATGAGTGGAACGAGATGGGATTCAGGGCGGTGGTCTTCGCCAATTTCTGCCGTTTCTCTGGCGCCTGCTACATTAAAATAGCGCAACGAAACAAATTTCAAACCGTGCGCCAATCCAGTCCACTTCATCATCTTTTCCATGGTCAGCTTGGTTTCGCCGTACGTATTGCCCGGATTCGTCGGCATGGTTTCCGTAATCGGCACGGATTCTGGTTGGCCATACGTTGCAGCGGTAGAAGAAAAGACGATCTTCTTCACGTCGTGTTCGATCATGGCTTTCAATAAAACCTGTGTGCCGTAAACATTGTTATCGAAATACTTTAAAGGGTTTTCCATCGATTCGCCAACAAGCGAATTGGCGGCAAAATGAAGCACCTCGTCAATGGATTCCTTTTCAAATACCGAGTTCAAAAAGTCTGCATTGCGAATGTCGCCTTTGTAAAAAACAGCATTTGGATGCACGGCTTTCTCATGTCCTGTTTCCAAATTATCTACAACGACAACGCTTAGCCCTTGATCGATCAACTGATGGACTGCATGTGAACCAATATATCCAGCTCCGCCTAATACTAAAACACTCATGGTCAAAACTCCTCTACAAGTTCTTTGGCGCCGTCCGAAATTTTTGCCTCGTAAAAGGAAGGGGCAAAACCAAAATTTTCGCTATAGCTGGCGGCCAAGTTTTCTTTAAAGCTCTGGATCTGCGAGTGGTGGACAATTGCAATGGCGCATCCGCCAAATCCGGCACCGGTCATTCGTGCACCAATGACACCCGGGTGCTTCCAGGCTGTTTCTGCAATGGCGTCAAGTTCGTCACCCGTCACCTCGTAGTCATCACGAAGAGAGATGTGGGATTGATTCATCAATTCTCCAAACGCTTCGATATTGCCTTGTTGGAGCTCTTGGAGTGCCAGCAAGGTCCGCTCGTTTTCATAAACGGCATGCTTGGCGCGTTTGCGGTTGGTGTCGTCTTGGATCAAGTGCTTGTGCTGGTCAAACTGTTCGCCTGTCAATTCGCCGAGGCTGCTGACTTCGAGTTCAGTTCGGAGATCCGCCAGCGCACTTTCACATTGGGCGCGGCGCTCATTGTACTTTGAACCGGCCAAGGTGCGTTGTTTATTGGAGTTGATGATGACAATTTCATGATCGTTCAGTTCAACTGGCGCGTAGCGGTATTCCAGTGTTTGGCAATTCAGCAACATGGCCGAGTCTTTTTTTCCTTTTCCAATCGCAAACTGGTCCATGATGCCGCTGTTAACGCCGATGTATTGGTTCTCTACATTTTGTCCAAGTTGAATCATGCGCAAGCGGTCAATTTCTAACTTGAACAAACCTTCAAGGACAACGCCCGTGGCCATTTCAATGGAAGCGGAAGAGGATAGCCCTGCACCATTTGGAATATTTCCATAGAATAAAATATCTAATCCGTAGGGGATTGAAAATCCATCTTTAATAAAATGATGGATCATGCCTTTCGGGAAGTTTGCCCACTCATGATCATTGTTAAAGGACAGGTTGCTAAGATCGCATTCGATAATGCCTGTTTCCGGGAAGTTAATGGAATAAAACCGCAGTTTTTGATCCTTGCGCTGCTGGGCAACAGCATAGGTGCCAAAAGAGATGGCTGCCGGAAACACATGCCCGCCATTGTAATCGGTGTGTTCACCAATCAAGTTAATGCGGCCTGGTGCAAAAAAGAAGCGTGGATTTTGATCAGTCTTGAAAATATCATGAAACGTCTGGGACAAGTCGTGCTGGTTCATCCAATTCCTCCAATACTTTATAAATTAATTTAATTAACTTCAGTATAGTGGATGTTGTGAAACTATTCAATCCTGAAATTACACATAGTGATATAGTGAATGGAAGCAACATGCACACACAAAACAACTTTTCGACTGAAATATTAACGAATTGTCAGATTTTATTCATTTATCTCTGCTTGACTTCATCCATAGAGTGTTATAATTTTATTACAATAAAACTTAGAGTAAAAGTAGGATATGCCCATGAGAACTTTAGAGCTAAATTTTGAAGAATCCATTGAAGTATGCAAAGCTTTAGCCAACAAACACAGGATGGCGATTCTGCGCCTTTTAAGTGAGCGTCCGCATAACGTCAACGAACTGTCGGAACGTCTTGGCCTGCCTTTTTCTACCACTGCAGTAAATGTTAAAAAGCTCGAAGAGGTAGATCTTATTACCACAGAGTTGTTGCCAGGCAGAGGTACGCAAAAAATCAACACCAAGAAATACGATCAAATCATTATTGATATTGCACCGCAAGAAAGCAAAGAAATCGAAGAAACGATTATTTATGATATGCCAATCGGCCACTTTACGGACTGCAGCATTGAACCGAGCTGTGGTTTAGTAGGGGAATCCGATTATATTAATGGCCACGACGACCCGCGTGCTTTTTATGAAATTGGAAGAGACGAAGCGCAACTTATTTTCTTTAAAACGGGTTATTTGGAATACCGGTTTCCAAATCGCCTTCCTCGTGGTGAAAAAGCGGACCAAATCAAGTTCAGTGCAGAAGTTTGTTCGGAAGCGCCGCTATTCAAGCTCGACTGGCCATCTGATATAACGGTTTGGATTAACGGACATGAAATTGCAACTTGGACATCGCCAAGTGATTTTGGAGGCGAGCGGGGATTTCTGACACCTAAATGGTGGATGACCAACCATACGCAATACGGCTTGCTGAAAAACTGGCGGGTGACCAAAGAAGGCTGTTTCGTGGATGACAAACTCGTAAACAGCGACTGTACAATAGACACCTTAAAAATAGCAGAAAATCCTTACATATCTTTTAAAATTGGCGTCAAAGAGGATGCGCTTAACGTAGGTGGAATCAATTTGTTTGGCCACAAATTTGGGAACTACCGGCAGGGGATTGTTATGCGTTTGCTGACAGAACATAAATAATTAAATTTAATTTTAAAAAGCCCGATCTACAGAAAACACTGTGGATTGGGCTTTTTTGACTGCATATACAAGGGAGAAAGTGAAAAAAATACTTTTTTGTTACATAAATACTTGTAATGAAACAATATTGTGTAATACAATGGCATTATGTAAGTGCTTACATCAATTGGAGAAAGGAGCTGATTCCACAATTTACAAGTTTCCAATTTACCCAGTCTTTTTACTTTCAGTTATTTTGGCAGGCTGTTCTTCGGCAGAAGAGGAGACGGCCGAACCAGAAGTTTTTAGCAATCCTGTATATGAACCAGTTTTGGCGGATCCCTCAATTCTAAAAGTAGAGGATGGCAGTTATTACGCTTATGGGACAGAAGATGCGTGGGGAGATGATTCTGAAACAAAGCTAGTGCCAATTTCTCGATCTACAAATTTAATTGATTGGGAGTATGTGGGTGAAGCATTCGAAGAAAAGCCGGATTGGAAAGCAGCAGGAGATCTTTGGGCGCCAGATATCCAATTCTATAATGATCAATATTTGCTTTTCTACTCTTTGTCTTTATGGGGAGATACAAATCCCGGCATCGGCGTAGCAGTTGCTGACAGCCCAGCGGGTCCTTTTGGAGACCAAGGGAAGATGTTCACAAGCGAAGAAATTGGAGTGGAAAATTCGATTGATCCATTTTTCTACGTTGAAGATGAAGTGCCTTATCTTGCTTGGGGAAGTTTCCACGGCATTTATGGAATTGAACTGTCACAAGATGGAATGACGACAGTGGGTGAAAAGTTCCAGCTTGCTGGAGAGGATTATGAAGCACCCTATATTATCGAACGGGATGAATATTATTACTTTTTTGGCTCCAAAGGCTCTTGTTGTGATGGGCAAAACAGCACGTATCATCTAGCTGTTGGGCGATCGGAAAGTTTTAAAGGTCCGTATGTTGACCGTGAAGGAAAGACGCTTCTCGACAACGGCGGGACAACAATTCTTTCTTCCGGTGAAGAAAGCAAATTTGCCGGTCCAGGACATAACTCGATTGTTACAGACGAGGCAGGAGAAGATTGGCTTGTCTATCATGCCATTGAAAAAGCCGATCCGGTGTTGTGGACGGGAGCTTCCAGAAGGCCATTGATGATCGATCCTATTATCTGGGAAGATGGCTGGCCAGCAGTCGAAGGCGGACAGCCAAGTGAGGACGAAATATCGGTTCCAGTGACCGATTAAAAGTAAATGAATCACTGTGCTTTAACTAAGAAAAGGGAGTGGGGAAATGAAGAAGACGAATAAACGATGGAGTGCTTTAGCAGTAACTTGTTCAGCAGTTTTATTGACAGCGTGCAGCGGAAACAGCGGTGTAGTTGAAGAAGGCGGAGATTCCGGAGGTTCTGGAGACAGCTCAGAAATCACATTATGGGCACCCTTTTCAGGTCCAGATGGTCCTTATATGAAAGAAATTGTTGATAGCTATAACGAATCACAAGAAGATTACACAGTGAATTTCCAAATTGTTCCGCAAAGTGAATATTACAGAACGGTTGACTTAGCTGTTAACGGAGAATCGAATATGCCGGATGTAATGGTTATGCATGGAGACCAAATATTTACCTATGCTGAAAAAGACATTATAAGAGACCTTGGCGATTTAATGGGCGATGAGATTTCAGAGGATGAGTATCACCCAAATGGAATTGAAGGCGCTTCCGTAGATGGCACACTTTACGGCGTACCTTTAGACATACACCCACTACTTTTCTATTGGAACAAAGATATGTTTGAAGCAGCTGGATTAGATCCAGAACAGCCGCCAACGAATCGTGAAGAATTTATCGAATATGCACAGGCATTGACAAATGAAGACGAAAATCAATACGGCTATGTTGTTCCAACTTTATGGCCGCAAGAATTTATCTTCCCAACGATTGTTTTCCAAAATGGCGGGGAGTTATATGCGGATGGAGAAGTTCAATTTACTTCGGATGCAGTTGTAGAAGCCTTAGAATTTGAACGTTCTTTAATTGATGAATATGCAGTTTCTCCTAGCGACGTACAACAAGATGGAGAAGTGACGATGTTCTTGCAAGGAAGAAGCGGCATGCACATGAATGGCCCATGGATGATGAAGCAATGGGAAGATTCAGGCCTTAATTACGGTGTAGCACCCGTACCGCAATTAGGAACAGAACAAGAAGGCGTTTATGCAAACTCGCACAATTTTGTTGTTCCTGAAAGTGTGGACGAAGAGAAGCTGGACGGAATTACGAACTTCTTAGGTTATGTAGGAGACAATGCGTTGGCTTGGGCAGAGTCCGGCCAGGCACCGGCTTCAAAAGCAGTGTATGAAGGCGACGAGTTCCAGGAAGTAAACGCACAATCTCCAGAAGTAGCAAAACAGTTTGACTATGTTAAGTTTGGTCCGGATGTGGAAAACTGGGGACAAGCAACAGGTCCATTAATGGAAGCAGTCAATGAAGTGCTTTTAGGACAAAAAGATGCAACAGAGGCACTGGAAGAAGCACAGCAAAAAGCTGCCAATGCACTAGAATAACAATTTAAAAAGTAAGCAGGTGGAGTCTGCACTGCTTACTTTTTCTTTTTTGAGCTGTATGAAGTTATCCAGAATGAGGTGAGAAAGCGATGAAAGAAGCAAAGTTGCCTGCGAAAAAAGCAAAAAAAGACAAACTCTCCAAATTCACATCCTTCCTGTTTGTATTGCCTTATTTACTGCTGTTTTTAGCTTTTCTTTTTATCCCGCTAGTATATGGTATCTACATCAGTTTGCACGATTATAATTTACTGTCGAGCGTACAGCCATTTATCGGTTTAGAGAACTACGCAACCATTTTCAATCCAGATTCCGCAATGAATTCGTTATTCTTCGAAGGCCTGGGAAACACCCTCAAGTTTGTTATCTTTTCAATGCCCTTGCTGGTAGCGATTGGTTTGGGGCTGGCGTTGTTGTTAAATAGTCTACCCGGAAAAATCAGAACCCTCTTCCGTACGATTTATTTTATTCCTTATGCTATATCGGTTTCAGTAGTGTCCATTATTTTCTTGTGGATACTTGATACGAATTCCGGTTTGCTGAATATGTATTTAATGAATTTGGGCTTTGATGCAATTCCATGGCTGACAAAGCAGCCGTTTGCTTGGATTTCCCTTATCGGGGCTACGATTTGGTGGACGCTTGGCTTTAATATGATTATTTTCATTAACGCGTTAAATGAAGTGCCGGAAGAACTGTATGAAGCTGGTGCCATTGACGGCGCAAGTGCTTGGCAGAAGTTTATCCACATTACTTTGCCGACGATCCGGCCGATTATGCTATTCGTTATTATTACGTCAACCATTGCATCGTTCAATGTCTTTGGACAGCCTTACTTAATGACACGAGGTGGGCCTGGAGATTCGACTGAAGTGCTGCTAATGGGAATTGTCAACCTCGCTTTTGAGGAACGTGAACTCGGTGTAGCATCAGCGATGGCTTTGCTTATGTCCTTGATCATGATTGTCATTTCCGTTATTCAATTTAAAATCGCCAACCGCAAACAAGGAGGGGAAAGCTGATGAAAAAGAATGGAAAGCAAATTGGGCTGATCGTACTTGCCTCGGTAATAGGATTTTTGTTTCTCATTCCTCTTGTTTGGATGATTTCCACTTCTTTTAAAAATGATTTTGAAGCAATCGCTGGAGGATTAAACTGGATCCCAGAAAATTTCACTTTTGAAAACTACCTGTATACGCTGACGGGTGAAGGCGTAGATGTTCCGATATTCAGATGGATGTTTAACTCCTTGTTTGCTGGAATAGCAGGAACAGCAATCATCGTTGCGATTGATGCGCTAGCTGCGTATGGCTTGGCACGCTTGGATGTTCCTTTCAAAAAATTCCTGTTCCCATTGTTTATTAGTACATTGATGATTCCGTTTGTCATCACGTTTCTTCCGATGTATATGCAATTCAGCAACTTTGGGTTATTGAACACCTATGCTGTATTGATTTTTCCTTATACGGCTAATGCATTCGGCGTCTTTTTGCTTTATCAATTCTTTAAATCATTTCCAAAAGAATTGGAAGAAGCAGCAAAATTGGATGGAGCAAACAAATGGCAGATTTTCATTAAAATCGTTATTCCTTCTGCAAAACCAATCATTTGGACATTAGCGATTTTCTCTTTCATGGGGATTTACAATGATTTCTTATGGCCATTAGTGGCTACAAACTCGCCGGACATGAGAACGATCACAACCGGTATTGCCATCATGCAACAAGGAAGTTTTACTTCTTCTTATGGGAAACTGATGGCATTAACAACGATTGCCACCATCCCAATTTTAATTGTCTTTTTAATTGGACAGAAACAACTGATCAAAGGCATTACACAGTCAGGCATTAAATAAGTGATGGAGGTAGCGCAAACCTATGGCAAACTTACAAACAGAATACCCGAGACCGCAATTTCAACGAGAGGACTGGTTGAATCTGAACGGAGAGTGGAATTTTTCTTTTGACGACGCAGAGATCGGATTAAAGGAAAAATGGTACCAGAACTTCCCGGCAGGACAGACCATAAAAGTACCATTTGCCTACCAGACTGAAAACAGCGGCATTGGAGACCCTTCTTTTCATGAAGTGGTCTGGTACAACCGGACATTCTCGGTGCCGGAAGAGTGGCAAGACAAAAGAATTCAAGTGAACTTTGGTGCGGTTGACTACCGGGCATGGGTATATGTCAACGGAGAAAAAGCGACTTATCACCAAGGTGGAAATGTTCCTTTTTCTGCTGATGTTACCGACTTGCTGGTAGCAGGTAAGAACAATCTGACCGTCAGAGTGGAAGATCCTTCCGAAGATACGACCATTCCCCGCGGCAAACAGTATTGGCACGAAGAATCGGCTTCAATCTTTTATACGCGGACGACCGGAATCTGGCAAACGGTTTGGCTGGAACCCGTAGCTGAAACGTCGATTAAAAGTTTGCGCTGGACACCGGAAATAGATCGCGGCGACATTGAGTTTGAAACAGAACTTGCTGGAATTTCAGTCGGAAATACGAAACTGCGAATAACTGTTTCGTTCCAGGGAGAACCCGTTTTTATCGAAGACATGACTGTTTTTCAGCCGCATATTAAACGCAGCGTGAACATCCGCGGACGCTTCCCGGATAGAAGCAATATTCACGGACCGGGCTGGTATTGGAGCCCGGAGCATCCAAACCTATTCGATGCTCAAGTGGAATTGATTGCGGATGGGAAAGCTGTCGACACCATAACCAGTTACTTTGGAATGCGGAAAGTATCCATTGAAAATGGCACGTTTATGCTGAACAACAAACCTTATTACCAAAAGCTCGTTCTGGATCAAGGTTATTTTCCAGGCGGTCTGTTGACGGCAGAATCGGACGATGCGTTAAAGCAGGACATTGTGCTTGCCAAGGAAATGGGCTTCAACGGCGCGCGCAAGCATCAGAAAGTGGAAGACCCACGATTTTTATACTGGGCAGATCAGCTTGGATACCTTGTATGGGGCGAAATGGCAAACTGCGCGGAATACAGCGAAGATGCTGTAGAACGGATTTCAGCAGAGTGGATAGAAGCCGTGAAACGCGATTACAGCCACCCAAGCTTGGTGGTTTGGGTGCCATTAAACGAAAGCTGGGGGATTTCCCGCGTAGCTAGAGAGAAACAGCAGCAGCATCATTCACTTGCTATGTACTATTTAACAAAGTCTCTTGATCCGACCCGTCCCGTTTGTTCAAACGAAGGCTGGGAACACACGGTTTCGGATTTATGCGGCATCCATAATTACCAGTCTCCTGACAAGATGGCGGAAGCTTACCAAACTGTCGAAAGCGCGGTTTCGGCTACACCCGCAGACCGTCCGATTTATGCAGAAGGCTTTGGATACAGAGGAGAACCTATTCTAATCACGGAATACGGTGGAATCGCCTACGACACGAAAGAAATTGATCAGGAAAATGGATGGGGTTATTCAGCCGTTCAGGGCGGCGAAGAACTAATTGAAGCTTATCGAGCAAACACGAAAGCATTGCTTGATTCTTCAGTAGTACAAGGTTTTTGCTACACGCAGTTGACCGATGTGGAACAAGAAATTAACGGGCTTTTGACGTATCACCGCAAGCCAAAATGTGATTTAACCGAGATTAAGAAAATCAACGATGGCAAGTGAAACATTTAAAAAGTACTTAGCGTAATGCAGGAAGAGAAACACCTTTCGTTGAAGAGTGAGCCTACGAACACTCACTTCTCGGCAACAAGGTGTTTTTCTATGGCTGAAAAAATACAGCACTAGGCGGATCCATTCCACTCAAACTTATAAGTTAATTTAATTAACAAAGATCTAATGAATTTTGTTAAACTATTAACTACTGGAGCTCAAAGCAGTTACAAACTGTACGAGCCCGATAAACGGAGGGATTCGGATGCGCCAAGGCACCTTTAAATGGATGAAGTCGATGAACAAATCGATTATCCTCAACAAAATAAGAAAAGATGGACCCATATCGAGAGCACAAATTGCCCGCGAAACAAACTTGACACCGCCAACTGTCAGCAGCAACGTAAAAGAATTACTGGATGAAAAAATCGTTGAAGAAAGCGACATTGGCCAGTCGCAAGGTGGACGGAAACCGACAATGCTCATGATCAACCATCAGGCATTTGCCATCATCGGCGTGGATGCAGGTCCGGAAAGCATTGAATGCATTGTGGCCGATCTTGCAGGAAATGTGCTTAAAAGATCAAAAACCACGTTAGAGCTGCCAATCACCAACCAAGAGTTTATCGTCGCATTAAAAAGTTCCATTAAACAAGTGCTGGAAACTGATAAACAAGTCGTAGGTATTGGTGTTGCCATGCACGGTGTGGTGGAAGTTGAAACAGGCACTTCGTTGTACGCACCAAATCTTGGTTTGAGCAATATCCCCATCAAAAAAGAGTTGGAACAAGCTTTTGGCCTGGAAGTGAAAGTAGAAAACGATGCACGGGCCATGGCATTGGGCGAATATTGGTTTGGGAATCACGGGGAACTGGAGAGCATGTTGGCAGTGAATATAGGCAGTGGTGTGGGCGCAGGACTTATCATCGACGGCAAGCTTTACCACGGCGCTTCGGACATCGCTGGGGAAATTGGCCACATGACTATTGATTTGTACGGGGAAACGTGTGAATGCGGAAACCGGGGATGTCTGCAGACCTTTGTTACCGGTCCAGCAATCGCGAGAAAAGCAAACGGCAAGCTGCTTACAGCAGAACATGTATATGAACAGGCCATCAGCGGAAATGAAGAATGTGCGGCTATTTTGAAAGAATCCGGCAGAGCGATGGGCGTCGGTCTGACCAATTTGATTCACATTGTCAATCCGGAAAAAATTGTGTTGGGCGGCGGAGTTTCAAAAGCCGAAAAGTTCATTTTGCCTGCCATACGGGAAACGATTAGAACTTCTGCACTGACACCCGCAGCCAGCCAAACGAACGTGGAAGTGTCCAAGCTTGGGGATGATGCTACGTTAATCGGAGCGATCACCTTGCTGCTGGTGGATATCTTTGAAGTAAAGTAATAGCGTTCCACAATATATTAGGAAACTGAAAGATGGAAAGGATGAATAAAAATGAAAGTCAGCGAAAAAGTATTTGATTACAAAAACGATCGGCCAATTAACTTATACACATTGGAAAATGATCAAGGGTTTCGGATGTCCTGCATCGATTATGGCTGTGTGATTACTGAAATTATCAGCCCAGACCGCGATGGGAATCTGGAAAATGTCGTACTTGGTTTTGATACGCTTGAAGAGTACGAAAATACACCTTATTTCTTCGGAGCATTGGTGGGGCGCTTTGCCGGCCGGATCAAAGATGGGGAGTTTTCAATTGAAGGGAAAAATTATCAAGTACCTAAAAATTCCAACGGCCAACATTTGCATGGAGGTGCCAATGGCTTTCATTCTACTCTTTGGGATTCAAAAGTGGTCCAAACTGAAAATGAAGCCGCAGTCGAATTTACGTATGTCAGTCCGGATGGCGAAGAAGGCTTCCCTGGCAACTTGTCCATGACAGTCCGCTATACAATTAAAAATGACCGCAATCAGCTGGTCATATCCTATTCAGGGAAATCCGACATGACAACGGTATTGAATGTCACCAACCACTCGTACTTTAATTTGAGCGGCAATTTCAAGCGGACCATTTTGGACCACGAATTAACGCTGAACAGTGATCATTATTTGGAATTGGACAATGAATTACTGCCAACGGGCAAGCTCGTTCCGGTTGCAGAAGACACACTATTTGATTTCCGCAGCGGCAGAAGCATCAAGGAAGCAACATCCGCTGAACATCCGCAAGCCCAACTGGCTGGAAACGGGTATGACCATCCATTCCTGTTGAATCCTGCAGAACAATCTGGCATCCGACTGACGGATTCAGTAAGCGGCCGGAACCTGATTGTGGAAACTACAGAACCTGCTGTGGTGCTGTATACAGGGAACGATATCGGCGGAGCTTATTCGATTCGAGGGACGCAAGCCGAGGATTATTTGGCACTTTGCCTTGAAACGCAAAGCCCGCCGGATTCACTGCGCCATCCGCATTTCCCATCGGCTATCCTCAATGCAGATGAGGAGTTCACGTCGGAAACGACTTACACGTTCGCCAGCATCAGCAACGATTAACAATTTTATTATGCGGTCTTTTTTGAGAAGTTTGTTGAAAAAGAGCAAGTAATATTCATAAAATAATTAGCTTATACCTATAAATTATTATTCCTGATATTGCCTCGCTTAGCCATAGGATGCGCCGGCGCTTCAGAATTTGTTAGTAGATGGAGCTGTTTAAAAGGGGTTTTCCGCTTTTAAACAGCTTTTTACTGTGAATAAAAAGTAAAAAACTGCAGCTCCTATGTTCAATCGGAGCTGCAGTTTGAAGTTTTTTTGCAATTAGTATTTGTATGATTGTCCGCCATCGATTGGGATCACGGAAGCATTGATAAATTTGGCTGCATCAGACAGCAGGAATGCAACAAGGTTGCCCACTTCTTCCGGCTTGCCGAAGCGCTTCATTGGGTTGACGCTGACAAATTCCTTGCCTGCAGACTCCCAGTCGTCGCCTGCCATTTGCTTCAAGGAACCTTCGACCATTGGTGTCATGATGGCACCTGGTGCAATGGCATTGATGCTGACGCCAAATTGTCCGTATTCAATGCCCGAGTTGCGTGTCAATCCGACAACGCCATGTTTGCTGGCTGCGTAGCCTGACTGATTGCCGACGCCGCGGATGCCGCCGACTGATGCCGTGTTGACAATCGAGCCGTGGCCTTGCTGCTTCATCACTTTTAAGACGTATTTCATGCCGTAAAAGACGCCATTCAAGTTGACGCTCACCACTTTTTCAAATTCGTCCGACCCATATTCTTCAGTCAGGTTTTGTTTGCCTTCGATGCCGGCATTGTTGAAGAATCCATCAATTCGCCCGAAGGTGTCCATGGTGATTTGTACGTAGTTTTTCACTTCTTCTTCACTGGTTACATTGGCTTCCACAAGCTCGACTTCCGCTTCTGGAGCAGCTGCAAGAACTTGTTTTTTGCTGTCCTCGAGCGATTCTTTGTTCATATCGACGAGCACGAGCTTGCCGCCCAGCTGAGCGATGGAAAGTGCGGCTGCACGCCCAAGTCCGGAGCCTCCGCCTGTGATGATAACGACTTTGTCTGTGTAGTTGATCATGAATAATCTCTCCTTTTCGAATGATATGCTAAACTGAATTCAAGGTTCGAATTCAGTGTAAACCTTTTCAAAATAGGGTTCAATCAGTAGAAAATCCGAAACTGTCGAAAAAATCGACAGTTCTGTAAAAAATGTCGATTCTGGAGGCAGCAAATCATGGGAGAGAAAAAAGAAAGTCTTTCACCGCAAGCTGAACGGACAAAGCACCAGTTTAAACAGGCGTTCACCGAGCTGATCAATGAAAAAGGGTTCAGCCATGTATCAGTGACGGACATTGTGCAACGGGCACAATACAACCGAGCAACTTTTTACCTCTACTACGTGGACAAACAGCATATTACGGAAGAGCTGAAGACGGAGATGTTTCGCCAAACCAAGCGCACGAGCAGAGAACGCTATGCCCGCGGAAAGCTGGTGGCAACAAAGTCGATGGATGCGGATTCCTTTGAATTGGTAACATTCATTTACGATAACCGTTCTTTTTTTAATCTTTACTTGAAGGAAGACACGATACCGGGATTGCACCAGGACTTGCCGCGTGCCATCTTTGAACTGCTGGACGAGCAATTTACGTTTACGCCGGCAGGTGACCATGATATCAATTCATCCCAGTTCAAGCTGTATATGGCTCACGGAACTGCCGGGCTCCTGTTGGACTGGGCTGCTAATGGCTACCAAAAATCTCCTAGAAGAGTGACGGAAGAATTGATTGGCATCTTGCAGGCAATTGCGGAAGGGTTTCAGGTTGAATAGCTCCTTAAAATCATAGTCGATACAGAAATCCCCTGAAAAAGAATGTTGCTCTTTTTCAGGGGATTTTCTAATCTTTCTCTGTCAGGAATGTGATGACTGCAAAGAGCAGGAATGCTATCAGCAGGATGCTGCCACCGACGATAAACAGGATCATGACCAAGGTTTCGTTCCAATTGAATGGATTGAGGTTATACAGCCACATGCCGCCAGTCAATGCAAAAGCACCGACCATCGCAAGCACGCTATGAATGGCGACAAGTCTTTTGTATTTGATCGTGTAGACACGGTAGAAGATTCCCCAAGCAAACACCGACAGCCAGCCGACGAGCAGGATATGGGCATGAATCGGGCGCAAGGCATAATCCATTTCTCCAGCCATTTGGGAACCGAGAAAGGTGCCGAACAAGCCGAATAGGGCTGAAAAACGTATTAAACGAAGACTCCAAGTTTTTTCCATGATGGTACCTCCAACTGCTGACTATTTCCGATTGGGGAAAAGTGAGAATGAATTCACTCTCTTATCCTAATATATTAACAGGTTAAATGATACTTCCTCCAGTTTTTACAGATGGAATTCCATAAAAAAGACCTGCCAAAACCCAAATCGGGTAAGGGCAAGGCCTTAGTTCTCTCTTACATTTTTATCGAAATGCGTTTGATCAAGATTCTTGTGGATACCAACAGGACGGCAATCAACAATAACGAACCGGCGAGCGCAAAGACTGGGCTGGCGTTAGCTGGGAATTCCGGAATCCATGGAATAATGGAACTTAAGTCGCCGTCTCCCCAGAAATAGCCATTAATGCTAAGTGCTGCTATGGCAATACCGACAAAACCGAAACCGATCAGCCAACCAAAGCGATAATAGCCTAGGCCAATCAGCCAACCAACTAAATAATAGGTAAAAGCATTCAGGAAGAAAACACCTCCGGCTGAAAACCAGCCAGATGCTGGATTGTATAAAGGAGCCGCATCAGCATCAATCGGCAGTTCGACAAAGTTGGATATCACATGTTCAATCCCGGTAACTGCGAGCGGCACCAAAGTGACTGCCAATGCCAACACAAGTGTAGAGATGACGGTTCCGATATACAGGTCCTTTCGGGTAATGCCTTGTTGGACATAGTATCCCATGAAAGCATAGGCAGCGATGATGCCGCAAACCAGCATGAAAATGGCTACGGAATCGCTGGAAAAAATGAGGAACTGTTGGATGGTTTCGTTGTTTCTTGCCACAATAATGATCCCGACGATATGGCCAACAATTAAAAATGAGAAAAACCAGATGGCCCACTTGAATTGTTCGTAAAAAAGATCGAAAGCAACTTTTGGATAAAGTTTAACTTGTTTCATTCTAACGCGCCTCCTCTGTTAAGTGGATGAACAGATCCTGCAATGATACGGGTCCAATTTCAAGACCTTGTTGATGGGCTGTGAACTGATCGTTTTCATTCAATGCGCCATAGACCATCACAGATTTTGTACCTCCAAGTTTTTGTTCGTTCAAGAGTTGCATGCCGGAGACAAAAGCATCGACTCGATCGGCCGCTCCGGTAATAGAAGCTCCTTGAGCAGAGATGGTTTCGTAATCTTCATTCAGCAACAGGCGACCCTGATTGATAATAATGACATTATCGAAAAGGTAATCCATCTCGGAAACAAGATGTGTGGACAGGATGAATGTCCGCGGATGTTTTTCCTGATCTGCTAAAATTTCCTGATAAAAAATTTCACGGGCCGGGGCATCCATTCCAAGGTATGCTTCATCAAAAATTGTTATGGGAGTTCGGCTAGCAAGCCCAATGACGACATTCAATGCGGATTGCATGCCTTTGGATAGTTTATTGACAGGTTTATCCAACGGTAGTTTAAAGCGATGGAGTAGATGGTCAGCGTATGCTTTGTCGTAATTGGGGCGATATCGTTCAGCAAATCCAAGCATATCCGGAACCTTTTCATACTCGTCTGCATAGTTTTTTTCATAGATAAACCCAATTTGCTGCATCTTGTCTCGGTTTTCAAAAACAGCTTCGCCGTCAACTTCGACTTGCCCTTCTGATGGTTCACGGAAAGCAGCGAGCAAAGACAGCAGGGTAGTCTTGCCGGCACCGTTGCGCCCAATCAATCCGTGAATTTTACCGGCTTCAAGTGTCAATGAAATATCTTTCAAAGCTTCAAACTTTCCAAATGTTACTGTGACATTGTTTAGTTCGATCTTGGCAGCCATTAGAGTTCACTTCCTTTCATGTTTTTGATCAGTTCAATAACTTCAGCTTGTGTAATGCCAAGCTTGTTGGCTTCTTGCACAAGGCTTTTAACATAATTGTCCACAAATGCTTCTTTCCGCTGTCCCATCAATGTCTGTTTCGCGCCTTCAGCTACAAACATCCCAATCCCTCTTTTCTTAAATAAGATTCCTTCTTCCACCAGCTGATTGATTCCTTTTGAAACGGTCGCATGGTTGATTTTGTAAAAACTGACCAATTGATTGGTGGACGGTGCTTGATCGCCCTCTTTTAACTGATCATTGACTATCTGGTCTTCAATCAACTCGCGGACCTGCATAAAAATCGGCTTGCTCGAATCAAACGTTTTGCTCACTGCAAACACCTCCTTATTTCGCTCTGGTAATATGGTTATATACTTATGTGTATAACCATATATCCTTTTGGGTTTGTTGTCAAATAATTTTTATTTTTTTAATTGTTGAGATGGCGAAAGCAAGAAATCCAAAGGTGTTGCTAAATTATTCTGATTGCTGGGGAGCTTGCCCGTCTCTAATATGCAATGGAGTCCAATTCTTTACTATAATTTAACAATCTAAAAGAAATCCTTAACGTATACTGGAAAATGGCACGAATGTTAACGCAAGTGTATGGGAGGCTGAACATCATTAGATTAACCGGCATCATTGAATTTATAAGCTACCTAAAGAGAAACCAACATGCGATATATGAAGAAAGCAAAAAGGATGGGGAAGTAAAAGAACTTATGCTGCAAGAGAATTTTCAAACGGCTTTTCAACCCATTCTGGCATTGGCTGAGGGAGAAACAATCGGGTTCGAAGTACTTAATCGCCCGAACAGCACACCCATTTTTCCAACGACAGAAGAATTTTATAGTTTCATCGGAAAAAGCAATAATGTTTTTCGAATAGAAAGCTTTCTGCGCAATTTATCGCTTAAAAAGTATGCAGAACAATTGAAGAAGACAACCAGTCATGAAAACGATTTGATTTTTTTGAACATCCAGCCGCAAGTGCTGACAGATCGTTCTTATCGAAGCGGCACAACGCTGGATTTGCTGAAGAAATATAATTTGTCTCCCGACCAGGTAGTTTTGGAATTAACCGAAAAAGAATCGGTCACAGATTACAAAGAATTCGAAAGGATCATAGATAATTACCGGCAACAAGGATTTCGGATAGCAGTGGATGACGCAGGAACAGGGTACAATAGCCTCAAGACCATTGTTTCGTTAAAGCCTGAATTCATTAAACTCGATAAATCCCTGATACGAGATATTCATATTCAGCCGTCTCAACAGCAACTGGTGGGGCTTTTATTGGATTTTGCTGCACAATCGAATACCAAAATCATTGCTGAAGGAATTGAAAATTGTTTGGAACTCAGTTTTTTGAAGGAGTTAGGGATCCATTTCGGGCAGGGCTACGCACTGGGAAAACCCAAATCGGAATTGGTCAGCGGACAAGTGCCTTTCTGTTAATGTCTGAAGGGTACGGAGTCGAGCAGCATTGGCTGAATGGCTGCTGCGAAAGATTAGTAGGTTACTTACCTGATCAGCAAAAGGAGAGTCTAGCCAATGGCATATATAGGAGAGATTGCAAAAGACGTAGTGTGTGTTCCATTTGATACACCTTGTGACCAAATCGATCGCATGTTCCATGAGGATCAGGGGCTGCAAGGACTTGTTGTGAGTAAAAAAGATCATTCTGTTGGTTTGATTACCCGGACCCATTTTTATCAAAAAATGGGGACACGCTATGGCTACAATCTTTATCTGAAAAGACCTATCGAGTTACTGGCAAAAGAGTCTCCACTGGTGGTTGATTATTTCGTTTCTGTTATTGAGGCCAGTAAACTGGCGATGGACCGTCCGAATGAAGAAGTCTATGATGATGTTATTGTTAAAAAAGAGCATGCTGTTTACGGGGTAGTCAGCATTAAGGAACTGCTTCTCAAGGTAGCAGATATACAGGCTCAAACTGCCAGCTATTTAAATCCGCTTACCTTTTTGCCTGGCAACTATACGATTGACGAAAAACTGGATCAACTATTCAGGCACCAGGAGAAGTTCACGGTCATGTACATTGACTTGGACCGATTTAAGCCTTATAACGACTACTACGGCTTTAAAAAAGGGGACGAAGTTCTTCAATCCACTGCCACTATTTTAAAAGAGTGCTTTAATCCGGGAGATAGTTTTATCGGCCATATCGGCGGCGATGATTTTATTGTTCTATTGAATCATTTGGATTACGAAAGCCAGTGCGAGGAAGTCATTACTCGCTTTGATAAGGAGATTCTCGATTTTTACTCAGAAGAGCATCTGGAACAACAAGCGGTTTACGGCGAAAACCGATCGGGTGAAATGGAAGCGATTCCTTTGGTGGCCATCTCAATTGCGGTTGTACGAAATGACAGCAAACCGTTTCAGAGCGTAGAAGAGCTGGTCGCAGAAGCTACACGCATGAAAAAGATTTGCAAAATGACCAGCGGCAGTTGCTGCTATGCAGAACCTCCCGTGATCAGTTCATAAGGATGTAATAAAATGTGGCTGCCGCTGTTTATCTTGGATTAGTATTGGGCGCAAGGGGTAAACAAGCAATAAGTAAATCTTTTAAATGGAGGAATAGCAATGACCAGAAAAGGTACAGCAGGCAGATCACCTGATCAACAATCGGCTCCTCCAGAGTCGGGAATCGATAAAGTCGTCAAGAAAACGAAAGAAGCGTTAGACGGTGATAACAAAGCGACCGATTACAAAGATACGACGGATGAAATGGAAGAAGCAAAAGAAAACTCGAAGGGCAAAACAGATAGATAAGGGCGAAAAGATTAACAAGACAGGATTAACGGGCGTTGCCAGGAAACCATTCAGGTTGATGGCAACGCCTTTGCTTCACTTTCTTTTGCTTTAAACATTGAGATCTGACTTGATTTTTCTCTATTAAAATGACAAAAATAAAAGCACAGAAAACAGAAACACATACTGCCAAGTCTGCAAAGATTTTAGATGTAGATGGAAGCCAGTTCATCCAGACAAGCAGTCTTGCTGTTGTCTTTTTGGGCTGGCTTTTTTTGCAGCAAGCAAAATGGAAAGGGGCGATACAAAATGGACTTTTCATTCACACAAGAACAAGAGATGCTGCGCAGCATCACACGGAGCTTTGTTGATAAAGAAATCATGCCGTTTATTGAAGAATGGGACCGTGCTGGCAAAATGGACCCGGCGATCTATGGCAGGCTTGCTGATCTTGGGCTGATGGGCGTTTGCATTCCGGAAAAATACGGCGGCAGCGGTATGGATTACAATTCTTTGGCGATTGTTTGTGAAGAGTTGGAGCGGGGAGATACAGCTTTCCGGACGGCTGTTTCTGTTCATACTGGTTTAAACAGTTTGACCATTCTCCAATGGGGAACAGAAGAGCAAAAGAAACGCTACCTCGTTCCTCAGGCGAAAGGTGAGAGGATCGGCGCTTTCGGATTAACAGAGCCAGGTGCAGGATCAGATGTAGCGGCGATGAAGACGACAGCTGTAAACAAAGGCGACCATTATGTGCTGAACGGCCAGAAAACGTGGATTTCCTTGAGTGACGTAGCAGATCATTTTCTGGTCTTTGCCTATACGGGCGAGCAGTCGCAAAAGCACGGGGCAATTTCTGCTTTTATTGTCGAGCGTACATGGCCTGGTTTTTCTTCTAAGGCGATCAAAGGCAAACACGGCATTCGAGCAGGCAATACCGGCGAACTGTTTTTTGAAGACCTCAAAGTTCCGGCGGAGAATTTGTTGGGACAAGAAGGCGAAGGATTCAAAATCGCAATGTCGGCGCTCGATAACGGCCGATTCACGGTTGCTGCCGGAGCGGTTGGACAGATTATGGCGTGCCTGGAGGCGAGTGTCAACTATTGCCGTGAACGCCAGACATTCGGCAAGGAAATCGGCCGGCACCAGCTGGTCCAGCAAATGATTGCCAACATGGAAGCGGGTTTTCAGATGAGCCGTTTGCTCGTTTACCGCGCAGGCGAACTGAAAAACCAAGGCAAACGCAACACGCGTGAAACGTCATTAGCAAAATGGCAGGCGTGTGATTTTGCTAATCAGGCAGCAGACGACGCCTTCCAAATCCATGGTGCCTACGGCTATTCGGATGAATACCCGGTCAGCCGTTACTTGCGCAATTCCAAAGCGCCGGTCATTTACGAAGGAACGCGTGAAATCCATACTATCATGCAAGCGGAATATGTTCTCGGTTACAAGGAAGACAAAGCCTTGTCGAAAACATTGCCAGCATGGGAGCAGCAAACCGAATAGTTTTACGAAATATTACTTGAAGCGTGCAATAAGATATACTGAAGTAGAGAATTTTTTTCATCTCCTGTTCGCAGCAGCTGGTATTTTGGTTGGTTTGTATGCTTAATCTCTACAGGTAAAGGGTAATTCTTTCATTAAGAAAGAGTGGCTGCTCGCAGTCCCAAAAAACCACACAAAAGAGGAGAATGATGATGGAAATTTTAAAACGATTTAAAGACATCATGACAAGCAATATTAACGCGCTTTTAGACAAAGCAGAAGATCCAAAAAAAATGATTGATCAGTACTTGCGCGATTTAAACAGTGATTTGGGGAAAGTAAAAGCAGAAACAGCTGCCATTATGGCTGCTGAAAAGCGGGAGCGCCGGGAACTTGCAGAGTTTGAAAGCGAGATTGGCGATATGCAGCGCTATGCTGTTAAAGCATTGGAAGCCGGCAACGAAGAAGATGCACGGAAATTTCTGCAGCGTAAAGCAGAGCTTTCCGAAAAACTGACGGATAAACAAACGGCAGTAGAACTCGCTGCTGCCAATACACAGCAAATGCGCCAAATGCATGACAAGCTGGAATCGGATATTGGCGAACTGGAATCCCGCCGGTCTGAGCTAAAAGGTAAAGCATCCGTAGCAAAGACTCAAAAACGCATGAACGATTTTGCTTCTTCTGTGGACGGAGCCGGCGAGCGGATTTCCGCTTTCGACAAAATGGAGCAAAAAATCAACCAGGAGCTGGATGAAGCGATTGCCATGTCGGAACTGAAAAAAAGTTCGGGAACAGATATTAAAGATCTTGCTTCAAAATACGACAGCGACTCTTCTGTAGAGGACGAGTTGGAATCGCTGAAAGCAGGCATTAATGTGGATGATGAACTAGAAGCGTTAAAAAGCCAGTTGGGCAAAAATGAATGATAGCTCTGGTACGGACAGTTTCCTTTAAGCTGAAAGGGGGCAGATGGAATGGTCATTCAGTATAAATGTCCAAACTGCGGTGCGGATATGTCGTTCGACAGCGAATCGGGCCACCTGTCCTGTCCGAGCTGCGGCAGGCAGGATGACATCGAGACATTCCCGGAAAACAACATCCTGCGGAAGTTTGATCTAGATGAAGCAAAGGAATACCATTGCGAAAATTGCGGAGCGATCATTTTAACAGAAGCGGAAACCACTGCGACCCATTGCAGTTTTTGCGGGGCAGCAGTGCTGTTGGCAGACCGGCTGAGCGGGGACTTGGCTCCCGCCAAAGTAATTCCTTTCACCATCAGTAAAGAAGAAGCAGTCGCTGCTTTCCGGAAATGGACGAAAAACGGACGGCTGACGCCAAGAGGCTTTGCGAGCGGCGACCGGATCAAGAAAATGACGGGCATGTATGTGCCATTTTGGCTGTACGATATTGATGGAACAGCGGATGTGGCGGCACTTGCGACGAGGGTGCGCAGCTATACGAGAGGCGATACCATCTATACGGAGACCGATTTTTATGATGTGCGCCGGCAAATGGATCTGAGCTACTTGAAAGTGCCTGCAGATGCCTCTGAAAAAATGGACGACGAACTGATGGATAAGCTCGAGCCTTATAATTATGCGGAACTGAAAGATTTCAGAATGCCTTACTTGGCAGGCTATTTGGCTGAAAAATACGATTACGATGACGAGGCGCTGTTTTCACGGATCGAATCCAAGATTGTGCCATACATTGATTCGTACATAAGCAGCACCGTTTCCGGCTACTCGACTGTCAGCTACACAAACAAACAAATCCAAACGAATAAAAAAAATGTCTATTACACCTTATTTCCGGTATGGATGGTTTATTACGATTTTGAAAACAAGGAACACACTTTTGCCATGAACGGGCAGACAGGGAAAGTGGTTGGCAAACCGCCGATCAGCCCTTTTAAAGTGGCTGCCTGGTTTACCGGCATTGCCGCTTCAGCTTTTGCGGTCATGAAAGCAATAGCGTTTGCTGTAGGAGGTGTTCTTTGGTGAGAACATTCCAGGTGAAATGGCTGCTGGCTTTTTGTTTTCTGCTGGTTTTTATTGGCATCGGTGGGACAGCGGCGACTGCTGCTGTGGATCAGCACATTTACGACAATGCCAATTTGCTGAGCGAATCAGAAATAGTGGAATTGGAGGCTGTCGCAGCAAATTACAGCGAGGAGCAGGAAACGGAATTTCTTTTTTTAACGATTTCGGATGAAGAAGTATTTTACATCCAGGATTACATGGGTGATTTTTATGATGAATGGGCAGAAGCGAACAATCAGGAAAACGCCGTTCTGCTGTCGATGAACATCGCAACGCGTGACGTATATTTGGCGGGTTTTGGAACGGCGGAAACAACGCTGGATAATCAGCGTGTGAATCTGGTGTTGGACCGAATTGTTCCCGATCTGCAGGACGGTGACTATGCGGGCGCTTTCGATGAAACGGTGACTACTTCGAGCCGCTATATGGACTATCGCCCTGGCGTTAACCCGGAAAGTATTTTCCTGAAAACCTGGTTTCAGCTGGCAATTGCATTGCTGCTGGGAGGAGGCATTGTCGGTTTTATGCTTTATAACTCGGGTGGCCGTGTAACAACAAACTCCACCACTTATTTTGACGACAATGAGACAAAAGTGACCAGCAAGCTCGATCAGTTCCGCAACAAAACCATCTCACGCCGCAAAGTTCCGAAGAAAAGCAGCGGGGGCGGCGGTTTCGGAGGCGGTGGAAGTACTGGAGGCGGACGTTCATTTAGTGGCGGTGGGCGCAAGTTCTAAAATGGATTGAACCGAAAGAGGGGATGAACAGGATGGGCTTTTTCAGCAATCAATTTGCAGATGTAGTGGAATGGGAAGAATTCAGGGAAGATATGATTTTTTGGAAATGGACCAATAAGGAAGTGAAAAAAGGCAGCCGGCTTATTATTCGTCCCGGACAGGATGCTATTTTTATCAACAATGGCAAAGTCGAAGGGATCTTTGAAGACGAAGGCGAATACGACATCGAATCGGAAATTGTACCGTTCTTGTCAACACTGAAAGGCTTCCGATTCGGTTTCAACAGCGGCATGCGCGTGGAAGTGCTGTTTGTGAACACCAAAGAATTCACGGTTAAATGGGGTACACAAAATCCGATTAACATTCCGGCGCCCCAGCTGCCGGGTGGCATGCCAATCCGTGCAAACGGCACCTTCCAGTTTAAAGTAAGCGACTATGTAGGATTGATTGATAAGATTGCGGGTGTTCGGAACAGCTATGTTGTAGATGATGTGAAGATACGTATCACAGCAATACTAGATCAACTCTTGATGAGATGGATCACCAAAGAAGGAAAAGACATGTTCAATCTGCAGGCCAATGCGCACGAAATCGGCCAAGGCATCCAGGACGACTTGAACATGCAGCTGATGGACGACGGCATGAAAGTTACTGGCTTCCAGGTCATGAGCTTTAATTATCCAAAAGAAATCCAGGATATGATTAATAAAAGCGCATCGCACGGCATGGTTGGCGATGTGGCGAAGTACCAGCAAATGTCAGTGGCCGATGCCATGGGCAAATCATCTGGATCCAACACGGCTTCCGACATGGCGGGCATGATGATGGGGATGAACATTGCCAAAGAAATGATGGATGGCCAGAAAGAATCAAATGCAGGCAATCAGCAAAATACAGCCGGCTCAGGTTCGAACGATTCAGCCGGACAATCTGATGGCGGCGAAAAGACTGTACCGAAGTTTTGTCCAAACTGCGGCCAGAAAAATGAAGGTGCCAAATTTTGCCCGAATTGTGGGCAGAAGCTTGGTTGAACAGATATAAAAAGCCGCTGTCGGGATTTTGTCCCGGCAGCGGTTTTGAGCGATAAAGTAAAGTGTAGGAGGCTGCCGAAAAGCTTCAGCAGTTTTAAGAAAAGGAATGAGCTAGCCATCTCGGGTTCTGTTCAAATCATGGTGCTCATTAATAAGTTAGTGCCACGTGACCACTTCCTTAGGATAGTGGGTGCTATCTATTCCATGATGGGTTTTCAGCAAATGCTGTGAATGGGTCTTTATTTTTCTTAAAAAAGTGCCTCCGGATAAGACGTGATGAAAATAGCATCTTATTCAACTGTCGCCTGTTTTTTCAACCGCATATAATACGTCCATAATTTGACCATGAAGGATCCGTAAATGCCGATGCATAGTATAAATACAAGCGTTCCCCATGAAGGCTTTAAGAATAACTCAGTTTGTTGGTTAAAGCTGTTAATTAGGAAGTAAATATACAACAGTGTAAAGGGCAAAAAGAGAGCCGTGTAAGTAATAATCATCTTTTTAGCCTGTTTGATCCGAGTTGGGTAATCACTATACAGCAGTGGCCGTTCTTGGTCTTCTCTATATTCCTGGCTCCAAATGGTCCAGTTTTCCAAATTGGATGAAGAAACAAAGCGGTTATGCCATCCAGCTTCTTTATGAATAAAAAAATAACTCTCAGGTGGTTGGCGTTGGTAATCAATTCGATACGCAATGTGGCGTGGCTCGCCTTTTGTAAAGTGAAAAATAGTGCCGAGCGGATTGACGCGGTACAAATTGAATCCACGCTGCTCCATTGACTCAAGCCAGTGTTCCAGCTTGTCAGGGGAGTACATCCAAGCTAATCGGATTTTTGTCACCCAACGTCCCGAGTGCTTCAGCTCTTGTTCTTTTTGCTTATTGATTTTATTGCTTCTTTGAGAGGATTCGATGGCTAGTGGATCTCGAAGACTTTTATTCGTATTTGTTATTGCAATGATTGAATAAATACCCAGCACAATCAGCGAAATAACCAGTGTGAAGAACAAATACGTAACAACCCAATAAGGGCTGTCTTCTAAAAAAATAGATTCATCTGTGAAAAGATAAGCGTAAGCTAAAGAAATGGGTGCAATTAGCACGCTTGCTAAATAAAATAAGAGTCCGAAAAACAAATATGTAATCGTTTGGTTATGTTTAATAATCCCATCTCTAATTGGCGAGTTTTTAATCGTCTGTTCAGGCTGGCTATTTGTTGTGACGTGCCATTTGCCAGTAGTAAAAGCAGTTTCCCATCCTTCGTTTTGCAGCGTTTTGGGAATAGTGGATGATTTCAATTTATCGTAAGCAATTCGGTAAGTTCGAACATTTACCTTTTCTTCATTAAAATAAAAACAGCGTGTCCATCGATTTAGTTTTTTTACGAGAAAACCATTTCGAGCCATTTGTGAAAGCCATATCTCTGTTTTAGCAACATCGTAACTCCAAAATGGCCGGTATATTTTCTTCATTGAAAGTCCTCCTCAAAAGTTGATGCATTTTGATGTAATTCTCTCAGTCTTTTTATTTCTTCCGTTAATAACTTTTTTCCAGTATCAGTAATTTCGTAAACAGTCTTTCGTTGTTCATCTGCGAAAACTACAATGACACCGTCTTTTTGCATTTTTGTCAAAGTGCCATAAACAGTTCCTGATCCTAGACTGAGCCGGCCCGCTGTGATTTCCTCAACATGTTTGATAATGCCGTAACCGTGGCGTGGGATTTTTAAAGACAATAAGATATAAAAAGCAGTTTCCGTCATAGGTACATACTTTTTTAACATTTTTTGAATATCCATAAGAGTCCTCTTTTCTTTATGTCACAACATGACTATATCACAACGTGACATATTTTTATACATTTTTTGTAGTGCTAAGATGAAATAGATTTTATCATGTTCAAGACTGGGTATGGCTAATAACGGTACCAACGAATCCTGCATCCGAGATAAACAGGGTTAGCAAAACCGAAGACAAAAGACCTTGCAGCTAACCATTAAGGTTAGTCTGCAAGGCCTTTTGTTTTCCGTTATAAAGATCCTGAAAGCGGCTTTTATGTTTTAAAGTTTTAAATGATCATTTCATTTTCTGCTTTGAGCTGAGTTGCTTGGGCTGTCAGCTTTTCCAGCACTCCTGCAAAAGAGCCGACAGCTGCTGACGCAATAATGCAGATCAGGCTCATCATGAATATGCCTGCGATGTCTCCACCGATGACAAAAATCAGGACTATCAATCCTGCTGTGAAGAAGGCGGTAAGCGTGAGTGCGCAGTATTTGATTTTCTTCAAAGCTTGGAGTGCCTCTGTTGAAAATGCCAGGCTTTTGCTAATGTAGCCCAGCAGTTTAAAGGTTTGGTAAAGGACGGTAAAAAATAAGCTAAACAATAAGTAGGCAGACAGCACGAAAGGATATTGCAGATAGGCTGTCTCCGGATGGGCGGCTGCATCTCTTGTGGCCATGCCAGGTATGGCAAAAATACAGAAGGCAAGTGCTAGAAGGGCCAGTAGAACAAGAACAGATTTCAGAAAAAACAGTGGACCTTTTGCTAGTTTCATTAAGAACACCTCACTAATGATTTATTGATGGAAATAGTGAAAAGTGCTTGCTAAGAGGACGGCTCCTCTTCTTCAGGGCGATATTCCAAAACATCTCCAGGCTGGCAATCCAACGCCTTGCAGATTGCTTCCAAAGTGGATAGTCGAACCGCTTTTGCTTTGCCATTTTTCAAAATGGATAGGTTGGCCATTGTGATGCCGACCCTCTCTGAAAGTTCGGTCACACTCATCTTTCGTTTGGCCAGCATCACGTCGATATTGATTATAATTGGCATCTCATTCACCTCAGACCGTTAGATCATTTTCTGATTTTATTTCAATTGCATTTTCCAATAGTTTTTGAAGAACTGCCGCAAAGACTGCGATTACGATAGCGCCGAATGTAATAACCATTCCAAGCCCACCAAGGCCAGGCGCGTCATCAACTTGTGCCGTATACAGAATAATTGGCAAGCATAGCATGTACAGGACGGTAATAATAAGGGCGCAATATTTGATATTCTTTAATGCTTTCACAGATTTCTCCGAGAACGCGATGTTCTGGTCAATATAACTTAACAACTTCATCGCTTGATACAGTGCCGCAAAATAGGCAATCGCTGTACCGTATAGGGCAACTAAAAAGACGTATTGCAAGAAAGACCATTGCGGTATGATTTCCCCGACAAACCGCGACATGGGAGGGACGACAAAAATACACACAGCGACTACTGGCAGAGCCATCAGGAAAAGAACAATTTTTAAAAATAAAGTTTCTCGTTTCATGCTTATACACCTCGTTTGAGTAAGATTAATTTTAGTATAAACGATTATTTATCGTTTTACAATAAATAATTGTTGTTATAAATATATAAAATGTCGCTATAAATAAACCGAATTAACAGTTTATTTTAATTTATTTTTAAAAAAAGATGGAGTATGATAAGGGTAAAAGGAGGGGGAGTTTAAATGGAAGCTACCTTTGGCTTTGTGCCTATGCTCGTCCTTTCTATCATTGTCATTGTGCTCATTGTGTCCTATTTCTTCTTCCACAACTGGGCAAAGTGAGTAGCCAACACAAAAGCCGCATGGCAGCATGCGGCTTTTGTGTTGGACTTGGAAATTTTCGCTTCCACAAAGAAAGCAGCAGGTTTATGCAAAAAAAAATCCTAAATGGCAGCACTTTTCAGTGTTGTCCATTTAGGGAGGAGTTAGATAGCGATGAGTATTGGTTTACTGTCAAAAGCCATAAAATTAAGGAAGGCTCTCGCAGGCAAGACCATCTTTGTCATTTCCGTCTAATTCATGTGGGTCACCAGGTCCGGATGCTTCCATAAATGCTTGGGCAGCAGCCTGTGTCGAGAAATCTGGACAGTTTTTATCGGGACCGGCTGGATCGTGCTCCAGTGAACTAGAGGAGGTGGCTTGTGTTGCTTCCGCTGCAGCAGTTTCTTCCGCAATGCGTGCTTGTTCGGCTGCCGCTGCTTCCGCCTTGGCAACTTCAGCCGCTTCCGCCTCTGCAGTTTCTTGTGCAATCCTTGCTTCTTCTGCTTCGGCAAGCTCTGCAGCCTCGGCTTCAGCGGCTTCTTGAGCAATGCGTGCTTCTTCGGCTTCAGCAGCTTTTGCTTCTTCCTCAGCTTTCGCCTGTGCTAAAGCCGCTTGTTCTTCCTCTGCTTGAGATTTCTCTTTAGCAATACGTACTTGTTCGGCTGTTTCCGCCTCAGCCGCTTTTTCTGCTTCATCAGCTTCTTGTGCTTTTAATCGCTCTTCTTCAGCAGCGGCAGTATCCGTCTCTGTTGCTTCAACTTCGACTGCCGGATCCGCAGCACGATCTGGACTTGGCCAGAAGAAGCTTACCGCAAGAGCAGCGACAAGAAGGAGAACAGCCACTTTCCGGTTTGGAATTTTAAAGCGAGGCAAACTTCCTTTAAATAATGCAACGACAGCAATAATAACGGCAATGAACACGACTAAATTGACGATGCTGCTGATGCCGCCACCCAAAAGTCCTGTGAGTAAAATCAGCGCAATGAGCAAGTAAACTGGAATAACCAGAACTTTCTTCCATAACGTATTGGATCGAAATCCTGGAAGGTTGCGAATGAAACTTCTAAAGGTAAATCTCTGTCTTCCAAAACGGTTGCGGCTGTTCATTCGGCTTCCTCCTTATTTTTAAAATCTGCAAACTTATAAAACTGGAAATGTATGTTTTTTACTTAAATTTATATATTCTACCATTATGACAGAATTCGAATAATTTTGGTATATTTTTTTGAGGATAAGAACTGTCTTCACTAAGTAGCAGGTATAAATACAGGCAAAAACTATAGTATTGCTTACTCTCTAAATCGATCCTGAAATTTTAAAGCATACTTTGCAGTTCCCTCTTCACAATACAGGCTTTCAAATGAAACAAACTTGGCTTCCAGATTTGGGATTCTGGAAGTGATTGAGCCGTTCAGATTAACCGGCATTTCTGTTTTGCCTGCTGCGATATGTTATGCTGTGCACAGAGTTAATGAAGTATTCAGAAATATTATGTTGGGTGAGAGGAGGAAATGCCTTGTTATGGATAGCCTTAGGGATTGCGGTTGCAGGATATTTTATAGGAGAGGGACTGAAAAACTTCAAAAATCCAAATGCAGACAGCTTTTTGGATTCTTTTGATGAGGAGGATGAGCACGAGCTAATTAAAGAAAATGAAGTTCATTACTTTATTGGAATCTCGAAAGAAGATGCACAATCTTTAATTAAAGAGTATCCCGGTGTTCCACATATTATGATCAATAACAAAGTGTACTACCCGAAGAAAAAATTGCGTGATTGGCTATTGAAAATTGGAGAATGATCAGCTCTTGACTAAAAGATTAGCAAGATCTTTAAATCATATTTGGAACAACAAAGTTTTTCAAGTGAGGCTGACAATATGTCATAACCAAGCAAAAAGAAAATCCACTTCCAAGAACGTAAAGTTCATAGAAGTGGATTTTTAATTTTCTTATACGAATAAATGGCCGAACAACACAAGAATCGGCAGCGTGATGATGGTACGCAAAATGAAGATTACAGCCAATTCCCAGAATTTCACTGGGATGTTCGAACGCAGAATCAAAATACCGATTTCAGACATGTAGATGATTTGCGTCAGCGATACACCAGCCAAAACAAAGCGGGTCAATTCGCTTTCGATTCCGCTTCCGAGAACAGCTGGCAGGAACATATCCGCGAATCCGACAAGGAAAGTAGGTGCAGCAGCAGATGCTTCGGGCAACCCCATAAGGGTCAGTACCGGAATCAGCGGATAAGAAATGATTTGGAAAAGCGGCGTGTATTCTGCGACGATCAAAGCGATCGTACCAAGAGCCATGACCAGCGGAATCAATGCCAGCCAAATATCTAGTACGGTTTCAATGCCAATCAACGCAAGTTTTTTCGGGCTTGCGGCACGATTGGCTTTGCGGCGGGCTTCGTCAAATCCCCATTTAAAAAGGGAAGCACCTTCTGGAATGGTATCGTCAATTTGTTTGCCAACCGGTGCGTAATATGTATCTTTTTTGCGGGACAGCGGTGGAATGCGCGGCATGATAACGGCGGCGACCAAACAGGCAACCGAGACAGCCAAGTAAAATGGCAAAAACAGATGCCCAATGCCAACAACGTTTGCGACAATCAAGCTGAAGGCAACAGAAGCAATTGAGAAAGTTGTCGCAATGACAGAAGCTTCACGCTCTGTATAATTGCCTTCGTCGTACTGTTTCATGGTTACCAGAACACCAACCGGGGCAGCACCCATCCATGATGCCATGGCGTCGATTGAAGACCGGCCCGGCAAAGTGAAGACCGGGCGCATAAATTTATTGAGCAAAGTGCCGACAAATTCCATCAATCCGAATTCCACCAACAAGGGCAGCAAGATTCCGGCGAACAGGAACCAAGTCAGCAGCACAGGCGCCAAATCATAAAGAACCACGCCCCCTGTATTGCGTGAAGCGATGGCTTCTGGCCCGATTTCATAATAGGCCATGATGCCAAATGCGAAAGCAAGGACACGAACAATCAATCCGAACGGCCCGTTAATAAACGTGGTGCGCATAAAAGGTGAATTCTGCACAAAAGCAGGTTTTAAGGTTGTCGCTGCTAAGCTGGCGATTGCAGAAAAACCAAGCAGGATCACGATAAATGGCGGAATGACGTCACCGAACGTTGTCAGAAGAAACGAGGCGAGAATGCCGACGCCAATAGTGACTTCGCCGTTGTAAGAGATTGGGCATAGAAATAGCAGTGCGCCAATAATGGAAGGAATCAAAAACTTCCAAGTATCCGCTGGCCGAATGTTCTTTTTTTCATTTTGAAGCATCGTCATGTCATTTTCCTCCAGATGATGTAGTCGTATATTTTTTCAGTTTGCGGACGACGGATGGTTGGCTGATGCCGAGGTTGTTTGCCATCTCAGTGGTGGTCCGGTAACGCTTTTGTGCGTTCAGCAACACATTCTTTTCGACAGATTCCAAAATATCCGGAAGCGTTTGGCCATCAAGTTCCATCCCGATGCGTTCATCTGAATCCGGCCGATAGGCAATCGGAAGATCGTCGAAAGTAATCCGTGCCGACTCGCTTTGGATAAAACTGCGCTCCAGCACATTGTGCAGTTCCCGGAAATTTCCTTTCCAGGGCAGCTGCAGCAAATGAAAATACACGCTATCTGACAAAGTTTTTTGCTGGTTGTAGTTGTTGTTGAGCTCTTCCAGAATCCGGCTTGTGGCATGTTCCAGGTCTTCCGGCCGCTCTCTTAAAGGCTTTAGTTCGATGGGTGCTACATGCAGCAAATAAAACAGATCCTCCCGAAAATGGCCATCCAGTACTGCCTTTTCTATGGAAGATGTGGCGGTGGCAATGATGCGCGCAGTGTGCGGCAGCTGTAGAATATTGAACAGCGCTGCCTGTGATGCAGGAGACAAACGGTCAATTTCATTTAGTACCAGAGTTCCTCCTGATGCCAGGCTCATATAGCCTTTTTCATCTAGTCCTGTAAAACTGATGCTGAACACGGATTCCGGAATGGCGCTGCAATTGACTTCAATAAAACCGCCGTCCCGCTGTTCACTTTGCCCGTGTATAAATTTAGCGAGAGATGTTTTGCCGGTCCCGGGTTCTCCCTCAATGACCACTGGTACTTCCAACTGCGCCATTTTCGTAGCTATTTGAAGTGCCCGTCTGGAAGAAGGGCTTTCCATGATGCAGCCTTCAATGCGGAGCTGCTGATTGCGCAAGTGAGCTAGCTCGCCTTTGACTTTGGACATTTCCAGCTCCAGATTTTCTAAGTATTCTTTCATTACCATCAGCTGAGAGGTGTCATAAGAGTAGCTCACCACAAACTCCACATCACCTTTTTCATTAAACAATGGAATTCCAGTAATCAAGACTTTTCTTCCTGAAGGTGTATCCTGACGCAGAACCACCTTTTTTTTCTGTTTCAGCACGAGCGGCGTAATCGCAGGCGAAAAAATTCCTGCAGCTTCCAAATCGTATACAGACTTTCCGAGTAAATCTTCAGGAGCCACTCCATACGGTTCACCACTGTGGGGAGAGACTTTGATGATTCGTCCATCCCGCGTAGTCACAATAATATCCTCGTCATAAGTATCGATGATTTCTTCATCGGTATTAGGAAGCAGAAATAAAGTATTCATCATTGGCCTCCGTTATTCATTCTTGTATAGACTATACATGATTGAATAATTACTTTACAAGGGGATAGTTACTTTTTCTTTATTTTTTCTTTTGTTATTAGGGGTCTGGAGTGTCCATCTGTAAATATGCGTGTCGCTATAACAAAGTATTGGTGTAATTCTTATAAGTTATAAAGTATTTTTATAAATACGTGAGATGCCAGTTGCAAACGTGAAATAGCCTGGTATCGGCAATATAACGTTTAAAGAAACAGGAAAAGGGAATTCTAGTTACTGTAGACAACTTACTTAATCGAACATATATAGGAGGAAAAAATAATTATGGTAAACAATACAACAAATAATCTAGAGTCAATGCAAAAAGTGAATGAACTAATTAAAGACATCAAAGTGGCCATGTTCACAACCATCTCAACCGACAATAAAATCTTGTCACGCCCGATGCAAACGCAGGAAGTGGAATTTAATGGAGAGCTCTGGTTTATAACAATGAAAGACACGGAAAAGTACGAGGAAATCATCAGTAACCCAAATATTAACTTGGCATATGCCGGCAGCTCGTATGTATCGATCAGCGGAACAGCTGAATTTATTGAAGATGCAGCGAAGAAAAAACAATACTGGAATCCGGTTTTTGATAAAATGCTGGACACCTCATACGACGACCCAAATGTTGTATTAATCAAAGTGGATGCAGATTCCGCTGAATATTGGGATTCGGGCAACACCTTGAAATCAGTCAAAACTTTCGTTAAAAAGCTGACCAACAAGGATACGGAGCAAGACCGTAAAGAAATGAACGATACAGTAGATTTTAAATAAGAATTTGTGAAAAGCTCGCAGACATACTGATGTCTGCGAGCTTATTTGAATTTCTGGAAAGTGCTTTAAAAGAAATTTTCACTAAAAAGACATGATAGCTTGTTGGCACAAATAAACAGTTTCTTAATAAAGGAAATTCGCTTACAGTTAATAGAGAAGAATGCGCAAAGGATGAGATATGTGAAAGAGTTTGCCACTCACGATGAACAGTTGGAAATACTCGAAGGGCGCGGTTTAAAAATTCCAGATAAATCGGCTGCGAAACGAGTTTTGTCGCGCGAGAATTATTATGCGCTGATCGATGGCTATAAGGAACCGTTTCTGGAAAATGATATTGCCCTCAATCCCTACGGCCTTGAACAGTACCAAGCCGGTACCGAGTTTGGCCACCTGTATGCACTGCACCAGTTTGACCGAAAGCTGCGCCTGCTTTTGCTGAGTGAATTGCTGAAGTTCGAGAAAAACATCAAGTCGAAGGTAGCTTATCGTTTCTCTGAAAAGTTTAGGGAAGTGGGAAGTTTTCTGGAACCTGACAACTACAGCTCAGACAGCCGTCACCATCACGAGCGCGACCGCATCATTTCGACGCTCGCGAATTTGATCAAAAGCCACAAAAAGCGGGACAAAGTGAGATATCCCGCTATCCGGGAATTTTATGATAAGCACAAAGATGTTCCGCTTTGGGTGCTGGTCAATTTTTTGTCGCTTGGACAGATTACGCATTTTTATGCTGTTATCGGGGAAGACCTGCGAGACCGTATTGCCAAGGATTTTGCAGAAGAATACAGTGAAGAACATCCGTCTATTGGTTTAAAGGCAAGCGATTTGGATGCTATCCTGCACATCGTGTTTCCATACCGCAACAAGTCCGCGCACGAGGAAGTGCTATACCGTTTTCATCTTTCACACCCAGTGGAACTAAGTGCTGTTGAATCCATGCTGAATATGAATAAAGGGAGCCTCAGCGGAGCGACCGTATTTTCTGTGCTGCGACTGCTGAAACTGGTGCTGGCAAAAAAAGAGTATGACAGCTTCTTTAACAACGTTGAGCTGTTGATTCACGAGCTGGAAGCGTCCGTTCTGAAAACTGCCTTTGTAAAAATCATGAGAGATGCCGGTTTTGATAGCAGCAGAAATAAGTTTAGTTAGCGGAGGAGGGGATTCTGATGAAATATGTGGCGCTGCTGCGCGGAATCAATGTTGGCGGCAAAAACAAAGTGGACATGAAGGAGCTCAAAAAAGTGTTTGAAAGTACCGGGATGACTCTAGTCGTCACGTATATAAATTCAGGAAATCTTATTTTTGCTCATGACAGCCATTCGAAAGAACAACTGGCGTTGATGTTGGAAAGAGCCATTTACAGCTATTTTGGACTTCAGATTAATGTATTGATTTACAACTCAGCGGAGTTTCAAAAAATCGTCGAAGCCATTCCGGACAACTGGTCAAACGATGCGCAAATGAAAAGCGATGTCTTGTTTTTGTGGCAGGATGTAGACGAGGCAACCGTGTTGGAAAGACTGGTGATCAAACCGGAACTAGACCGCGTCAGCTATGTTCCTGGAGCTATACTTTGGTCTGTTGATAAAGAGCATGTCACACGGAGCGGCATGATGAAAGTTGCCGGCACGGCTTTTTACCAACGCATCACGGTCCGAAATGTCAATACGGTACGGAAAATTGCGGCGCTGCTGCAGAGCATGTAAATCCAAAAATGCCGCTCTCTTATCGAAGAGGACGGCATTTTTATTTGTAGCTGTTTAAGCCGCTGTATATCTCAACAATATCAGCCATCTTTATGCGGACCAAACCGCTTGAGGACGGAACAACATACTCGACGACTCCAGGAATGACAGGCTCTTGCTGAAGGCCCCAGGAAACTGTCTTTTTTTTGCTGAACTGCTGGTAAACGCCTTTTCCAACAAAACAGACAGCTTTCGGCCGAAACTTCCTGATTTTCTGCTCCAGCAGTTTGGCGCCTTCAGTGTACTCCGCTTTGGAAATCTCCGCAGCTTCTTTAGTTGGCCGGGCGACGATATTGGTCAAACCATACCCAAGGCCCAGCAGTTCCTCATTTTCATTTGGTCGATATTTCCGCGGTGTCAAACCCGCTTCATAAAGAATTTTCCAAAACCGGTTTGTCGGATTGGCATAATGAAAACCCGTTTCTGAAGAGCGGATGCTCGGATTAAAGCCAACAAATAAAATAGTTAAGTCTTCCTTCAGGTGATCACGAATCGGCTCAAGATGAAACATAGATTCTCTCCTCTACCCTGTAGAAGCAAAACGCTATTTTAGCGTCTGCCGTGTTTTTCCTGAAACGTTTCTTCAGATTGAAGCAAGTACATAATTCCTTCGATAATCCCGATGACTGCGGGTATCCCTGTCCAAAAGAACAATAAATAAAGAATTCCCATACCAGGACGTCCCAGGTAAAATTTGTGTGCGCCAAAGTCGCCTAAAAAAATCGCGAGCAAAGCAGATGCTAATTTACTTTTTCTTTTCATGTTCCATCATCCTTTCCAGATATAGTACTATTCCCGATTTACGGAAAGTTAACGGATGAGAAAGAAAAAAATTTGGTTTTGTGAAAACGAGTAAAAATATTATCCAAATATCATAGAAAAGAAATAATTTCATTAATAACTGAATAGAAATAAACGAAAATTGAAAATATATTGCGATGAAAACGGTACCATCAAAATAAAGTTAGAAAATTTTGAAAATATGCGTTTTTTTATTGTCATAGCGGTTATATTAGATAGATAATAATTAGAAAGAGGGTGGCCGCACCAGCTAAAATCCACTACTGAATTCAGTCTGATGCCTTGGTAATTTTTTGCGAACTCTGCTACACTATCAACTTGAAATTAATTTTCTAAGAAAATGTTGCTGGACGATGGAATAGATAGAGAAGAAATAGACGCTCGGACATCTTCAGGCTAAATCAGAGGTTAAAGCCAATGGATGGATGCGGAGAATGGCCAAGGTCTTTGTGAGGGATCAGTTATGAATAAAAAATGGTGGAAAGAAGCAGTTGCATATCAAGTGTATCCGAGGAGTTTTATGGATTCGAATGGTGACGGCGTCGGCGATATTAACGGTGTGACCAGCAAGCTGGATTATTTGAAAGATCTGGGCATTGATGTGATTTGGATTTGTCCCATGTACAAATCCCCAAACGATGACAACGGCTATGACATTAGCGACTATCAGGCAATTATGGAAGAGTTCGGCACAATGGCAGATTTTGATCGCTTGCTTGCGGAAGTGCATGCGCGGGATATGAAGCTGATCATCGATTTGGTGATCAACCATACGAGCGACGAGCATCCATGGTTTATGGAATCCCGTGCGTCGCGGGATAATGACAAGCGCGATTGGTATATTTGGAGCGATGAGCCGACCAACTGGGAAAGCATTTTTGGCGGCACTGCCTGGGAATACGATCAGCAAACGAAACAATATTATTTGCACTTGTTCTCCAAAAAACAGCCGGATTTAAATTGGGAAAACCCGGAAGTGCGGCAGGCGCTGTATGACATGGTCAACTGGTGGCTGGACAAAGGAATCGACGGCTTCCGTGTGGATGCTATCAGCCATATCAAAAAAGATTTGAGTGATATCAAAGATCCAGAACAAAATCTGCATGTGCCGGCCTGGGAAAAAATGATGAATGTCAAAGGCATTCAGCCGATGCTTGCAGAACTGCGTGATGAGACGTTTGCAAAACACGACATCATGACAGTCGGCGAAGCAAACGGTGTGCAGGCAGACAATATCGATGAATGGATTTCCGAAGATGACGGGAAATTCAATATGGTGTTTCAGTTTGAAAGCATGGGCTTGTGGGATACCGATGCGGCAACCGGGATCGATGTGCCGAAGCTGAAACAAGTGCTGACCAAATGGCAAAAAGCTGTGGAAGGTCATGGCTGGAACGCGCTGTTTGTCGAAAATCATGACAAGCCCCGCATCGTATCCTCTTGGGGAAATGATGAGGAGTACTGGCGTGAAAGTGCAACGGCCATCGCGACAATGTATTTCTTTATGCAGGGTACGCCGTTCATTTACCAGGGGCAGGAAATCGGCATGACCAATGCACCGTTTGAAGAGCTTGATCATTACAATGATATCCAAACGCATAGCCTTTACCATCACAACCGTTCGGCCGGTATGGAACATGATGACGTAATGACAATCATCAAAGCGCAGAGCCGGGACCATTCGCGTACGCCGATGCAATGGGATGCCAGTCCAAACGCTGGATTTTCACACGGTGAGCCGTGGCTTCGCGTCAATCCGAACTATGAAAAAATTAATGTAGCGGAACAGCTGCGCGATCCGAATTCAGTTCTTTGGTTTTACCGGAAAATGATTTGGCTACGCAAGCAGCAGGAAGTCCTTATCTACGGAACCTACGAACTGCAGGACGTCGGCCACGAATCGATCTATGCCTATACACGCACAGATGAGAAAAAAACGGTATTGGTCATCACCAATTTGACCGAGCATTCCTGCTACTGGGACGAACCTGAAGGCGCGCGTTGCCTGCTCAACAACTACGGACAACAGGATCCAAAGCAATTGCTTCCGTTTGAAGCACGCATTTACGAATTGTAAAATAGAAGCCTCTGTCCCCGAGCAATATGCTTGAGGACAGAGGCTTTTTTTATATGGAGCTAGGTTGTTTTGCAAACAAACTTTAAGATAGCGCAAATAAACCACGGATAGCGCAAACAAAGTCGAGAATGGCGCAAACAACTCCCAGTATTCCGCAAACAAACGCAAAGATCGCGCAAACAAACTTTCTTCACGATGCCTTGCATACAAAATAAGCCGATTTTATTCAAGTTAATCTGAATAAAATCGGCAGAAGCCTACACATTAATTATTTTTACCAAGTGGTCTCAACTTTTTTTAACAGAAACAGAAAAAAACCACCTTGCCCGAGGGCAAGATGGTTTCGATAGTTTGCGGCGTTCCAAGCCACGCTCCACAACGTGTTCCTAAAAGGAGTGCTTGTCCGTCTTACGCAAACGAGCTCATCGCGTAGTTAACAATAGAGCATCTGTCTAGATCTGTCAACTTCATGGCTGCAGGTTGCCATTTAAAGTGTATGGAATACGGACAGCCGATGATTTCCGTACACAGAAAATCGGATACACTAAATTTATCCCCTTTACAATAGGATGAGAAAGGAGGGGGTGCATGGATATGCTAAAGGATATGAACGAAGCGCTGCGCTATATTGAAGAACATTTGGCTGAAGAAATCAATTTCGGCAAAGTTTCAGCGATTGCGGGAGTTTCAGAATTTCATTTTCGTAAACTGTTTTCGTATTTGTCGGGAATGGGATTGAGCAGCTATATTCGCAACCGGCGCCTGTCGTTGGCTGCGATGGACCTGCAGCAGGAACAAGAGCGGGTTCTTGATGTGGCCATCAAATACGGCTACGATTCGGCTGACGGTTTTAGCCGTGCATTCCGCGAATGGTCAGGCATCAATCCGTCGGAAGTAAAGCATGGCGATCACTTTAAATCATTTCCGCGCCTGACTTTCCAATTGACGATTCAAGGAGGAATAGAAATGGACTACCGCATTGCCAAAAAAGAAGCGTTTAACCTGGTGGGCATCAAAAAGCGTGTGCCTATCGTTTTTGAAGGGCCGAATCAGGAAATCACCAAGATGGTGCAGTCGATCACAGCAGAGCAACGTGAGCAACTTCAAAGGTGGCGCAATACAGACGTCGATACTGTTGTTAATGCATCGTTTAACTTTGATGAAGGACGCTATGAGGAGGAAGGGCGGCTTGATCACCTGATTGGGTCGATTACGACGCTGGAAGGTGATTTTGAAGGTTTCGATTGTGTAAATGTGCCGGCACAAAGCTGGGCAATTTTTATCATAGAAGGGCCTTTTCCGCAAACAATGCAGGATACATGGGGAAAAATTTTCTCTGACTGGCTGCCATCGTCAAGTTATGAACTGATTGAAGGACCTGAAATTTCCTTTAACGGCGATTTGTCGGATCTGCAAAACGTCTACAGCGAAATTTGGATTCCCGTGAAGAAGCAGCAATAAAATACTCTCCGCACATCACCCCGCTTATAGAAGCTGGAAGATGTGCCGGAGAGTTTTTTTTGAACAAACCTGAGCTGTAACTGGCAATCAGTAAAATGGATTTGGCTGAGACAACTTCTTTTACAATGACGCCAAAGGAGAATACTCTAAACTTACATAATGAAAAATGGATTTGTATGCACTCTTTACATAGCGCGGACACTGGCCCGACAGCCAATGTCCGTAAAACCAAGGAGGAGAAAAGCATGTGGACCATTCGAAAAACGATGACGATCGATCGGCCGGTGGGTGAGGTTTTTGACTATGCGGAAAATCCTGTTAATTGGTACCAATTTTATGTGGGGCTTTCAGAACCGGAGAATTTGGTCGGAACTGGCGAAGTGGGGACAACCATGGATATGAAATACAGCATGTTGGGGGTGCACCTTCCAATTTTGCTGGAAGTCACGAAGAATTTACGCGAAGGCAGCAGCTGCTACTGGAGCGGCCGTATTAAAGGCGCTGTCAGTTCAACCCAGTCCTGGACCTACAATACGGAAGGATCTGGAACAGAAGTAAATCTTGATATGGAGTACGAATTGCCCGGCAGTGTTCTCGGCAAAGTCGCCAATAAACTGGTCGTCCAAAAGCTGATGGCAAATTCGATGGAACAGACCATGAAAAATCTCAAAGACATATGCGAAGCTGATTAATGATGCAGCAATGCCATCAAAAAAACCATCGATTGATGGTTTTTTTGTCTGTCTATTTTATTCCACAACATGTTCAGTGCTGACTTCATAGGTCTCGCCTTGTCTTGGTGTCAGCCAAGCGGTTAGTTCATAAGTGCCGGGCTCAAGGTCGAGTGCCGGAATTTCAAATTCATAACTCAGTTGATCCCCTTGCTCGAGGCTTTCTTCACCGAGTGCTTGCATGTACGTACTAACAGATGAAAAAAGAAAAACCTCTTCACCGCTTTCATTTGCCAAAGAAAAGTCGTAGCGCTGGCTGCTGGTAAAATCAAATGTATGCGGTTCACCTGTCTCGTTGATGAGGCTATAGCGATAGGTATTCTCGTTTACCTGTTGGAGTGCTGGATTCATGTCGCCTTCTGCTGCGCTTCCTGTTGTCTCATCCACTGTTTGAGAGTCTTCTGATGGTGGTGGCTCTTCAGGCGCATCTCCTTGTTCAGTTCCGCATGCTGTGAGAATAAGAGCAGCCAAGAGAGACAAAAAAATGCCCAGCCAAAATTTGTTCTTCATGGATATATGCCTCCTTGTATCGTAAGGGATAAGCAGTTCGCTTTAGCATAAGAACGTTAAAGGAAGGGAAAAGTTACATTTCCAACCAGATGATTTTGATGCTGCCCTACACATCGAGGTCCGCACCCTGTAGAATAAGGGCTAAGAGATTTACCATTATGCCATCAGCTAGAAGAAAGGGGAACGACTTACGTGAAAACTACTTTCCGCTTTTCAAAAGACATTGAACAAGCATTTAAAAATGATCCTCCGGGCCAGTGGCTTTCCACTCTGCCTCCTGGCTGCTTGCGCCTGAGTTCGGGCTACCCAGCGCCTGCTCTAGTTCCTTCTAACGAAATCAAGTTAGCGGTAGACCGCTTGCTGGATGAGGAGCGGGACTTGCCGCTTCATTATCTTGGCAGCCCGCGGGTTCCACAGCTAAAAAGGTTTCTCCAAAACCGGATGGCGCAGCGAGGTGTAGAAGCATCCGACAGTGAACTGATTGTGACTTCTGGCGCCTGCCAAGCAATTGATTTGATTGCACGTGTCTTATTGGATGACGAAGCTGTGGTCGCTGTTGAATCACCGACTTACATGGAAGCGTTAGAGATTTTCCAAAATTATACCGAGCATTATATGACTGTTCCAATTGATGAAAATGGACTGCAGACAGACCTGTTGGCGGACATGCTGGCAGAGCGCAAAAAGCAGGGGCAGCCGCTTCCTCGACTGTTGTATACCATTCCAACCTATCAAAATCCGACGGGGACGACGTTGTCACCTGAACGCCGCGAGCATTTGCTGAATCTTGCTGAACAATACGATTTTCTCATTTTGGAAGACGATGCTTACGGGGAGTTGGGCTTTCACGATAGTCCGCAGCTGTTGAAGGCATTGGACACCAATAATCGCGTGCTTTATGTGGGCTCGTTATCAAAAGTGGTAGCTCCGGGCATGCGAATTGGCTGGGTTGTGGCAGACAGCCAAATCATTGACCCATTAAACTGGTTCAAGAAAGACTTAAGCCACCCATTTGACCAAGCTGCGATGGCATCGTTTCTGGAAGCGACTGATTTTGACGAACACTTGAAATCGCTGGCAACTGTGTATGAATCCAAATGTGCCTCCATGCTGTCGGCGTTGGAAGAATTTTTGCCGCCTGCCGTTTCATGGTTCGTACCAAAAGGCGGATATTTTGTTTGGATCCAAATTCCAGGGGTTGATACATCAAAATTGCTGCCACAAGCATTGGATGCAGGAGTTTCGTTTGTGCCGGGCAAATATTTTTTCTTGGATCAGCAGGAAGGTCTTGAATATCTCCGCTTGTCGTTCAGCTATGCGAATGAAGAAGAGATTATCAAAGGTGTGGAATTGCTCGGACAGGTGGCAGGCATTAAGGTTCCGGCACCTGAGGATGCAGAATAGAGATTTGCAGTACTTTCTTCAGCAAGCAACAAGGAAAAAGTTGAAAATCACAAAAGGTGTTATCTTTGTACATAGCAGAGAAAACTTGAATGTAAAATTTATGTTTTAAAATAGAAACCGCGCCCATTGAAATCAAGATGGAGCGCGGTTTTATGGTTATTAGAGCTGGGCAAAATGGCGCACAATCCAAATTGACTATATTTTCAGAATACTGTAAAGTTAACTATACGATTTAAGATATTATGGAAATTTTTAACGGCTATTCGGCTGTTGAACGTTTCTGGACTTGGAGGTGCTTTGCCTGCCTGAACAGACCATTCACACAAAGGAGGAGATTAAATGAACATCACGGCATCACTTAGACAGAACGCCAAACGCTTTCCGGATAAGATGGCCATCACTTGCGACGGCCGTTCCTATTCGTATCAGGAATTGAATGAAGAAGTTAATCAGCTGGCAAATGGGCTGATTGCAACGGGGCTTCTAAAAGGCGATAAGGTCTCGATTTTTATGAAAAATTCCAACCAAAATGTCCTCGCTTTTTTGGCAGTGCTGAAGGCGGGTGGCGTTGTGGTGCCGGTCAACTGCCTGCTGAGTCCGGATGAAAGCGGCTATATTTTCAGCCAATCTGAAAGCAAGTTTATCTTCTGCGATACAGAGTTTGAACATGTGATTGCCAAGGCAATCAAGCAGACCGTTTCACTCCAACAGGTCATTGTCCATCCATCGGCTGATAACACCGAGTATCTGGGTTGGGAAAGCATGATGAGTGAAAATGCGTTAGAACCTTCAGTTGAAGTGCTAAACACTGATGATGCGGAGATTCTGTATACTTCCGGCACAACGGGAAAACCCAAGGGTGCAGTATTTGATCATCAGCGTCTCGCCAATGTCAGTGCATCATTTGTTTTTGGAGCCGAAATTGGAGCCAATGACCGCCTTTTGCACGCCGTTCCGCTTTTTCACTCTGCACAGTTAAATTTGTTTTTGGTGACAGGCATTTTGCTTGGAACATCGAACGTCATCTTGCGCGACTTTCATCCAGAAAAAGCAATTCAGGCGATGGATGAGTTTCAAGTTACGGTTTTCTTTGGTTTGCCGGAGATGTACAGCGCGCTGCTGCAAGTACCGAATGCAGAAGAAGTCGAATTGTCTTCTGTTTCAAAATGCATGTACGGTTCAGACCCAATTAATCCGGATCTCGTTCGGAAGGCCATGGACTTTTTCAAGCATCAACAGTTCTATAACCTTTGTTTGTTGACGGAAGGCGGCCCTGGCGGCGTCTTTCTCTTGCCGAATCAGCATGAATACAAATTGGGTTCTGGCGGAAAGCCGATGTATTTCACAGAAGTTCGGGTAGTGGACGATGAATTTCTGGACGTTCAGCCAGGAACGATTGGGGAGTTTGTGATTAAAGGTGATTTGGTCATGAAGGAGTATTACAACAAACCAGAGGAAACCGAAGAAGCATTTAAAAATGGCTGGCTGCTGACAGGGGATTTAGCGACAATCGATGAAGATGGATTTATTTCGCTTGTCGACCGTAAAGCAGATCGCATCATTTCGGCTGGAGAAAATATTTATTCCCTCGAAGTGGAACGCGTCATCAATGGCCATCCGCAAGTGGCCGAAGCTGCAACAGTCGGATTGCCGGAAGAGGAATGGGGAGAAATCGTTGGTGTCATCATTGTGCCGAAAGAAGGCGAAACAATCGATGAAGAACAATTGATGGATTATTTCTTGGAACACTTACCTGGGTATAAGATTCCGCGTAAATACCTCCTTGCCGAATCCCTGCCGCGAAACTCTTCTGGAAAAATAATGAAATATCAATTGCGCGAACTGCACATCAGTGAATTCCAATGGTTCCGGAAAATTCCGGAAAGCCGTTATTAGTTTACACCCAAAAGATGCCCCGCTGCCTGGAATGGCAGCGGGGCATCTTTTATAGTTTTCAAGTGATGGAAGCTTCGTAGATGCCTTTGATGGAATTATCCAGCATCGTGTTGAATTCTTCTTCTGTTTGGCTCGCGTTGACGCCTTCTGACAAAGCGCGGGAGAAGCTCGCAACGAGCCCTTCATTGGCTGCCAATTTCTTGTTGGCATCGTCGCGCTTATAGCCGCCTGATAGTGCAACTACACGAAGAACGCGCGGATGGTCGATCAATTCTTTGTAGTAATTATTGGTTGTCGGAATGGTGATTTTAATCATGACGTTCTGATCATCACTCAGCTGATCGAGATGCTTCAGCATTTCCTCTTTAAGAATTTTTTCAGATTGTTCTTTGTCCTTACTATTGATGTCTACTTCAGGCTCCAAAATCGGAACCAGACCGGCTGCAAGAATCTGCTTGCCGACTTCAAATTGCTGCTCGACTACTTTTTGAATGCCTTCGGGATTGGCTTCCTTGATCACGGAACGCATTTTCGTCCCAAAAATATTTCGTTCGTTGGCACGTTTTAATACATCGTCCAAGTCGGAAATCAGCTTCATGACCTGCACGCCGTTTTCTTCATCTGCCAGACCTTTGTCGACTTTCAAGAAAGGTACGACACCTTTTTTCTGCCATAAGTAGTCCGGTGTATAATGGCCTTCCACTTTACGGTCCATCGTTTGTTCAAAAAGGATTGCGCCGATAATCGAATCGGAATTGAAGGAAGGGGCCGTCATGACGCGCGTCCGCATTTCGTGGATCAAGTCATACATCTCTTCTTCCGTTGAGTATTGGTCTTCCGATACGCCGTAAAGCGCCAATGCTTTTGGTGTGCTGCCGCCGCTTTGGTCAAGTGCAGCAATAAAACCTTGTCCGTTTTTTACAAATTCCAGTTGTTCCTGATTCATCGTCCCAGCTCCTTAGATAAATTTTTTGACAGGTCTATCCTTCATCTTAAAAATTTACTGCGAAGAAACTCTTTCACTGAATATTGTAACAACTTATAAGAGAAACTACAAAAAGAATTTTTTAATGAATTGAGATGGTTTTTATGTGTTCCCGACAAGCGCAGCTGCTTGCGATGTTTAAAGCAAGAGATTTGCTGTGGACGGACGTTTTGCTCCAAGCACTAAATAGCAGTGAACATGCTATCATGTGCCGCAGAAAGTCTGGTATCCGCTTTCCGGGTCTTGCGCTTGTGAATAGGCCTCTTGTTCGGGCGAGTGGGCGTATGGATCAGCCAATGCGGCAAGCAGCTGGTGCAGTACGCTGTAATCTCCTCGAAACTCAGCCGCCTCCAATGCTTCTTCCACACGATGGTTGCGCGGAATGATTGCCGGATTGTTGCCGCGCATCAAGTGCCGGCTCTCTTCCGGTGATTGCTCCTGGCGATCCAAACGCGCCTGCCAAGAGCTATGCCACTCCTTAAATTCGGGTGCACCGAATAAATCGCTGCCTTGCAAGTCGTTGAAGGTTAGTGCTCGGAAGGTGTTGGTGTAATCAGCCGCATGCAGATGCATCAAGTCCAATAGTCCTTCGGCTAGGGCCATATCTTCGGCTTCCTCGGTGAAAAGTCCGAGCTTCTTGCGCATGCCCACAAGCCAATGACTTTGAAATTGCTCGATGTAGTTGGTAAGTTCGTCCTGAGCCATGCTGACGGCCTCTTCTGGAGTATCGTGCAGCAAAGGCAACAGGCTTTCTGCAAAGCGTGCCAAGTTCCATCCAGCGATCATCGGTTGATTGCCATAAGCGTAGCGCCCTTGCACATCGATCGAGCTGAAGACTGTCTTCGGATCAAAGCTGTCCATAAATGCGCATGGTCCATAGTCAATGGTTTCGCCGCTGATGGCCATGTTGTCGGTATTCATAACACCGTGGATAAATCCAGCGAGCTGCCATTTTGCAATCAAAGCTGCCTGCCGCTTAATGACTTCCTGGAAAAGTGCCAAATAAGGATTGGCAGCATCTTGGGCATGTGGGAAGTGGCGTTCCAGCGCATAGTCAGCCAGTGCCTTGACATCTTCTTTCGTACCGAATCGCGCTGCGTACTGAAAAGTGCCGACGCGCAGGTGGCTGTCTGCTACGCGCGTCATGATGGCACCGGGAAGCGCTGTTTCACGGCGAACCATTTCGCCGGTTTCAACAACTGCCAGGCTGCGTGTTGTCGGGATGCCGAGTCCGTGCATGGCTTCACTGATCACGTATTCGCGCAGCATGGGCCGAAGCGCTGCGCGGCCATCGCCGCCGCGGGAATAAGGTGTTTTGCCAGAGCCTTTTAATTGAATATCCAAACGTTTGCCAGATGGCGTAAGCTGCTCGCCAACCAATAAGGCACGGCCATCGCCAAGCATCGTGAAATTGCCGAATTGATGTCCGGCATAGGCCTGGGCAAGTGGTACGCTGCCTTCAGGAACCTGGTTTCCGGCAAGGATGGCCAGGTTCTCTTCACTTTTCAACTCTGCAGGATCCAGTCCAAGCGTTGCCGCCAAAGCTTCATTTAAAACCACGAGTTTTGGTGAAGCAACAGGATTAACGGTGAACTTGCTGTAAAAAACTTCAGGCAGGCGTGAATAGCTGTCATTCAGCTGCCATCCGGTATGGGGGAGTTCCTTTTTATTCATCATAAACTTCTCCTTTTTTATCGAGGATCTATTCTTATTATACCCTCTTGGGCGTAGGATCATGTCCAAGCTGTTTGAGCAAACCGCATGTGTTATAATCCAGTTAATAAGAAAGTGAATATTCGAACGAAAGGAGAAAAGAAGATGGATAAACAGAAAGTTCTTTTTGTTTTGCTGGATGAATATGCAGATTGGGAAGCAGCTTCACTCGCAGCTGCGCTGAATGAAGAACCGGAAGGACAAGGGCAGCAATTTGATGTAAAGACCATATCCTTGACGAAAGAGCCGATCCGGTCGATTGGCGGATTTACGGTGCTGCCGGATTATGGGTTGGAGGATGCCCCAGAAGATTATGCAGGATTGATTCTGATTGGCGGCAATTCCTGGCGCAAGGAAGAAAGCAAGCAGGTTATGGATCTTGTCGACCAAGCCATCAAAAAAGAAGTTGTACTCGGTGCAATTTGCGATGCAACGGTATTTTTGGGAAGAAATGGACTGTTCAATAATATTCCGCATACCAGCAATTACTTGCAAGATTTAAAACAAACAGCAGGCGAAAGCTACAGCAATGAAGCGGGCTACTTGCACCAGCAAGCCGTTCGGAGCGGGAACATCATCACTGCCAACGGCTCGGCATTTTTGGAATTTGGAAAAAATGTGCTGGAGGCATTAAATGCAGCACCGCAGGAAGAAATTGATGAATGGTACGGTTTTTTCAAGAAAGGCCATCACGAATACATGAAAACTAAACAATAAGCAACTACTGAACCACCTTCCATTGCCAGACTGTGGAGGGTGGTTTGTTTTTATGGTCGGCTGGGCGATATTTCGCTACACTGAGTAGAGATAAAGAAGTCAGATCAATATAGCGGCAGAAGCCTTCCCTCTTTAGTTAATGCATTGCAGATAAAAAGATTGGAATGATAAAATGTTCAAAATTATGATCGTGGAAGACGATTTAACGATTGCTGGCATATTGAAAGAAGAACTGGAGAAGTGGAATTACGAAGCGTTTTTGGCCGAAGATTTCAGCCGGGTATTGGAAGAATTCAAGTCCCAATCACCCCAGCTGGTATTGCTCGATATTCAGCTGCCTTCCTTTAACGGCTATTACTGGTGTCAGGAAATTCGAAAGCTTTCGCAAGTGCCGATCATTTTTATTTCTTCACGCAATGAAAACATGGATATTGTCATGGCGATTCAAATGGGTGCAGATGATTTTATTCCCAAACCATTTGATTTGACGGTTGCGGTCGCAAAAACGCAAGCGCTTCTTAGAAGAACTTACGATTTCAAAGAATCGGATAATTTTCTGAGCTTTAATCAGACTATCCTGAAGCCTGGCGAATCGAGGCTGTTTGTAAATGATCAGGAAGTGGATTTGACCCGCACCGAGTTGAAAATCATGGAACTGCTATTTCTTCAAAAAGGCGACTACGTGACGAGAGAGGAAATGATGGTCAAACTATGGGAGGACGAGTCGTTTATCGATGACAATACTTTAGCCGTCAACATCACCCGGCTGCGGAAAAAACTTGCCAAGGCCGGACTTGCCGATTTTATTTTAACGAAAAAGAATGTGGGCTATGCGTTGAACAAGGAAACGGCCCATGTTTAAGAAATCTGAAACGCTCTTGTTAAAAAGTTTTTTCGTATCGGTGCGGCATCAGTTGGTCCTGTTTGCTGGAATGGCCGTCATTTTTGGAGTGGTGTACATTTTAGGCAGATTGCCGCTGTCCTTGTTTTTATACAGCCTGCAGTTGACGGGATTTTTGCTGGTGATTTATTTGTTTAGCCAGTACCTTCAGTATGCCAAACGCTCAGAGCTGATCAGCAGCCTCGAGCTGCAGAATCTCTCAAATCTGGAGGAGCTGCAGCAAAGCGCCGATCCTGTTGATCAACTTTACATAGAAAAGATGCACAGACTGCTGGAACAGCTAAGGGAATCAGAAAACCTGCATGCCGAACGTCAAACCGATCAACTGGATTATTTCACGTTGTGGCTGCACCAAATCAAAACCCCCATTTCTGCCATCAGCCTGCTGACGCAAAGTTCAAAGGCAAAAGAAGCAAAACAGGTGTCGCAAGAGCTGGTGCGGCTCGAGGATTATACGCATATGGCACTCAATTACATTAAGCTGGAAGAGTCAGGAACAGATCTGGAGTTATCGCTGGTTGATTTGGATGACATCATTAAAAAGGCAATCAAAAAATATTCGATCCTGTTTATCTACAAAGGCATCCGCCTCGATTACCATCCGACCGGGATGCAAGTGCTGTCTGATGGCAAATGGCTGCAGAACTTGTTGGAACAGATTTTATCAAACAGCCTGAAATACACGCCCGAAGGCATTATTTCGATTTATAGGGATCCAGTACATGCCGAAACGCTGATCATTGAAGACACCGGCATCGGGATCCGCTCGGAGGATTTGCCGAAAATTTTCAACAAAGGCTATTCTGGACTGAACGGACGCCTCCATGAAAAATCCACCGGCCTTGGCTTGTTTCTCAGCAAAAAAATCTGTCAGCGACTTGGCCACCGCTTAGTGATTGACTCAAAGCCAGGCGAGGGAACCCGCGTTGCCCTCGATATGGCGCATGAAGATTTACAGGTTTTTGATTGAATAAGGATTGAATTTCTCAAGCAATCTTACGAAACCGTAAGATTGCCTTTCTCTTTGTAAGGATAGGTACAGGCAGTCCGCTCGTTCCTGCCGTATGATTAAAAGCAAGGAGGGGTTGGCAATGACCTTGTTAGAAATCAAGAACTTAAAAAAAATATACACAGCACGCTTTTCAAACCAACAAACAGAAGCACTGACAACCGTCAATTTTTCAATAGAGGAAGGCGAATTTGTTTCGATTATGGGGGAGTCAGGTTCAGGAAAGACCACGCTTTTAAACATTATCTCCACGCTGGACGATGCGACTTCCGGGGAAGTTTATTTGGATGGCAGCCCGTTATCCAAAATCAAAGACAAAGAAATTTCCGCTTTCCGCAGAAACACCCTTGGTTTTGTTTTTCAGGATTTCAATCTTTTAGACAATTTTTCTATTCGCGACAACATCCTGCTGCCATTGGTGCTGTCAAAAACACCGGTCGATGAAATGGAAGCTCGGCTTATGCCCATTGTGCGCAATCTTGGAATCGAAGCCCATATCGATAAATTCCCTTATGAAGTATCGGGTGGGCAGAAACAGCGGGTTGCGGTTGCGCGCGCATTGATCACCCAGCCAAAAATCATTTTGGCGGATGAACCGACGGGCGCTCTTGATTCAAAAGCTTCGCAGAATTTAATGGAAATTTTGAAAGGCATCAACGAAACCGGCCAGACGATTCTAATGGTGACGCACAGTGCACGGGCTGCGAGCTTTTCAAACCGCATCTTGTTTATTCGGGATGGAGCGGTTTACCATGAAATTTATCGGGGAGATGCACCGGCGGACCAGTTCATGGACCGCATTTCAAAATCGTTGAAAGTCTTGTCCAGCCGGGGTGAGCAGGATGAATAGCCGTTTCTTCTCGTCGCTTGCGCTGCGTAACATCAAGTCAAATAAGCAGTTATACATTCCGTATTTATTGTCCTCGACCACTATCATCATGATGTTTTACTTGATGGCTTCCTTATTGACCAACAAATTCGTTCAGGAGCGTTCGAGTACGTTGGTATCGTTGTTTGTAGTTGGCACTATAGTGATCGGAATTTTTTCCGTTATTTTCATTCTTTATACCAACAGTTTTCTCATCAAGAGAAGAAAAAGGGAAATTGGCTTGTACGGAATTTTAGGGCTGGAGAAAAAGCATGTGGCCATCATTTTGTTTTTTGAAACGGTTTTTACCAGCTTTTTGAGCATCGCTGCCGGACTGCTTGCGGGTCTGTTTTTCGGACGTTTGTTTTTTATGTTGCTGAATTACTTGTTGAGGATGCCATCGGATATTGCTTATTCAACTTCCGGACTGACAATGTTGGCAACGGCTGCGCTATTCATCGGAATTTTTGGTGTGACCTTCCTTTATAACATTAGCCAATTTACTTTTGCCAATCCAATCAAATTGCTGAAAGGAAAGCAGGAAGGGGAAAAAGAACCGAAAGGCTCCATCCTCCTCTTTATCCTATCGCTGGTGTTTCTCGCATGGGGCTATGGAATTTCCGTGACAATCTCCGATCCGCTCAGTGCTATGTCAAAGTTTTTTCTGGCGGTTTTGCTGGTCATCATCGGCACTTATTTGTTGTTTGTTTCCGGCTCAATCTTTATCTTAAAAGCGTTGAAGAAAAACAAGCGGATTTATTATCGTCCAGGCGCTTTCATTTCCATCTCAGGCATGCTTTACCGCATGAAGCAGAACGCTGTAGGCCTTGCGAATATCTGCATTCTGGCCTCGATGGTCATTATTGCGGTCTCGACGACTTTGACGATTTTTATTGGATCAGAGGAAACCTTGGAAAACCGCTATCCCTTTGAAAACAATATGACTCTTTTCGGCGAGGTCGAAGATACCGATGAAATAAACACCCGTTTTTTCGAGCTTCAAAGTCAGGTTCAAAACACAGTGAATGCTGAAGGTCTTGAAGTGACAGAAAGAGAAAGTTACCGCTACGCGAACTTCTTTGGCGGGGTGCAGGGCAATGAATTTGTTTTTGATGAAAGTTATGCAGACCAAGAAAATCCGACCGTGCTGATGGTTCTTCCGCTTGAAGATTTTAATCAGATGACAGGTAAATCCTATACATTGGAAGACGGTGCCGCATTTTATTATCATTCAACAGGTGCCTATAAAGAAAGTGAACTGACACTCGGCAACAAGACATACCGGGTAGCCGAAGTGGACAATGAATTCGGGGAGGATATGGATTTAGTCGAATCCATGGCGGTCGTGGTGCCTGACGTTTCACACCTTTTGGAGATGCAGGACGATTTTAAAGCACAATACCCAGAAACCAACTATTTGACCATTGATGCGGAAGTTGGCTGGAATACCTCTGGTACTGAAGAACAAAAAGAAGCTTTGGCGAAAAAGCTCAACAGCGAATACGGCTTGGCCGCTGGAGGCAACAATCTTTACGATTCCCGTTTGCTTCAGCGAGAAGAATGGTACAGCTTAAACGGCGGGTTCTTGTTCCTTGGAGTATTCCTGGGACTGCTGTTCACCATTGGCACAGTATTGATTACTTACTTTAAACAAGTGTCTGAAGGCTTTGATGACCGTGACAAGTTCCAAATCATGCAAAAGGTTGGACTGGATAAAGAAATGATTCGGGAATCTACACGTTCACAAATTGTCTGGATGTTCCTGTTGCCAATTGTCGTTGCAACGATTCACGTCATTTTCGCTTATCCGATTGTTCGCAAGCTGCTGCTAATTTTTGGTGTGACCAACGAAACCAATTGGCTTTTGTCATTTGTGGGCGTCGTCATCGCATTTGCAGCCATCTATTGGGTGATTTACCGCCTGACTTCACGTACTTATTACAGCATTGTTAAATAAATCGAAAACGAGAACCATCCAGCAGACTTGCAGCTGCTGGATGGTTTTTTTCCATTCAGCCTAAAGACTGAATTTGGGGCGAGGCCAGGCATATCCACCACCCTTTGCCCGAGCTGTCGGTTACGATAGAATGAAGGCGCCTGGCTTGCCGGCACCTCTTTATGGGTAAACGAATAGTCAAGGAGGAGTTCACATGACCATTACAACACAAAATATATTTGAACCGTTTGCATTTGTATCGGGTTTGACCCTTAAAAACCGCATCCTGATGGCACCAATGACGACTTCATCTTCAGACACGAACGGCGATGTTACTGAAGAGGAACTGGTTTACTACAAGCGCCGAGCTGCTAGCGGGTTGGGGGCAGTCATCACGGCCTGTGCACATGTCGAGCCGCTTGGCGTAGGGTTTTCAAACCCTTTTGGTGCAGATAGCGATGAGCGCATTCACAGCTTGACGCGACTGGCCGCATCTATCCAAGAAGGCGGAGCAAAAGCGATCCTGCAGATCTACCACGCTGGGCGCATGTCAAATAGTGAGCTCCTGAAGGGGGAACAACCGGTATCGGCAAGTGCTGTTCCGGCGCCTCGACCAAATGCTGAAACGCCACGTGAAATGACGCTTGAAGAAATTGACACGACAATTGCGGCATTCGGTGAAGCCACAAGACGTGCGATCGAAGCTGGCTTTGACGGCGTAGAGATTCATGGCGCCAATACGTATTTGATCCAGCAATTCTTTTCTCCACATTCCAATACCCGAACCGATAAATGGGGAGGCGACGTCACTGCGCGCATGGCATTTCCTTTAGCGGTTATCCAAGCGATTCAAGAAGCAGTGGCTAAGCACGCCACGAAACCATTTGTGGTTGGCTACCGCATTAGTCCAGAAGAGCGCGAAGAGCCAGGCATTACAATGGATAACACGCTAGATTTTCTGACTGCCATTGCAGATCAGGGCATTGATTATATCCATGCATCGGTAGGCAGATTTTTTGGAGGTTCGATCCGCGAAGAAGACAGCCGTTCACGCGTGGAAATGATTCAGCAGCACATTGGCAAACGAGTACCGGTAATTGGAGTAGGTGGCTTGCAGACGCTTGATCAAGTAAAGCAGGCTTTGGAATTCACACCGCTCGTCTCGCTTGGCCATGCGTTGATCATGGATCCCGACTGGCTGGCGAAAGTCAAAGGAAGCCGGGATGAGGAAGTTTTTCAGGCAATCCATTTGAGCAAAAAAGAACAGCTCGATATTCCGGAAGACCTATGGAATATGGTCACGAATGCTCCGGGTTGGTTCCGGGTCGAAGAGTAATTCATCAATAAATAAAACAGCGCCACCTGGAAAAAATCCAAGTGACGCTGTTTTGTTTTAGAGCGAAGACTCCGCTGTTTTTCTGGATAGTACGCGACGTTTTCGGCCCATCAAATTGACGATCATGACACCGCCAATTGCAATAATGCCGCCAATAAGCGATAAAGGAGTCGGCAGTTCGTGCAGCCACATCCAAGCAACCGCGATGGCAACAGCCGGCTCCAGGTAAATCAGGCTTGAAACAGAACTGGCATTTGCCAGTGACAAAGCAGTTGCCCATGTTACATACGCGATAGCGGCTGGGAACAGGCCGACATACAAGGTGGCAAGATGTGCCTCCAGTGTGGCTCCTTGCATCGCCGTAAAGAGTCCTGGCGAGAAAATAAGGAACGGCAGAGTGCCTGCCCATGTAAAGTACGCAGTGAGTTCAATTGCCGAGTAGCGTGTTAGCAGGGGTTTTTGAAAAACAAAGAAAACAGCAGATGCAAACGCAGCGATTAGCACAAGTAAAGCTCCATTTGTCAATGTCAGAGAAGCGCCGGCTGAACCGAATGCAATAAACAAGATGCCGATAAAGCCAATGCCCAAGCCAATCCAGCCAATGCCAGTCAAACGTTCCTTCAAGACAAATGCGGCAATCAACGCTGTAAAGATTGGGCCGGAACCGACCAGCATACCAGCTGTTCCCGCAGAAATCGTCTCCATGCCGAAGGTAACAAAAATGTGATAAACACTGATGCCGATCCAGCCGAGCACCAAAATGCGGATGATGTCGCTTTTTTGAGGAAGCCGGAATTTTGTTCCGGGCCATAAAGCGAAAATCAGAAATAAGGCCGAAGCAATCAGGAACCGAACCAGTACATTTTGTCCGGCGTCATAACCGCCCTGCAGACCAACCCGTATCGCTGCAAATGAAGAGCCCCATATTAATACAGAAAATAAGGCCAGTGAAAAAGCTTTTGCGTTCAAATGATCTCCTCCATTAACCATTGGTTCTTCCAGTGGCTATAATGTCTGTGTGTATCAACAGACAGAAACTAGTATATTCTTTTCCGCAAAGAATGTCTTCAGGAAGAAGCGGCAGGGGATGGGATTGTGATGGAGTGCATCAGACAATTTTCCGGCCGCTGCGGCCCAGCGCGTAATAAATTCCGTGCTGCAAGCTTTGCAGCGATTCAAATGTATTCAAGCTGCTCTGGGCCTGTGCGATGATGATGGCCAATTCGGGAGATATGCCGACAAGAATAACTTCTGTTCCCAACAGCCTTGCCGAAGCGCCGAGTTTCTCGATAAGAGAAGCTGTATGCTCCGTAATATGCTTGTTCAAGCCGGTCAAATCAACCAATAGGAAATTGGCTTTATGTTTCGGAAGTTCGGTCAAAGTTTTGACAATCAAGTCTTCTGTTCGTTGCTCATCATAGCTGCCAATCATCGGTACGACAATGATGCCTTCCAGAACGGGAATAATCGGAGAAGAAAGCTCTTTTACTAAGTTCTGAAGAGATTTTGTTTGCTCGTCAACCAATTTTTCAAGCATCTGGATTTGATTGGCTTCCTGCTTCCGGGACAGCTCGTGAATGTTTTGCTGCACAGTCACTTCGGATGGAAAATATTCTACAATGCTGTAAGGCTTGTCTTGGTTTTGGTATTGGATGGTCTTGTACCAGAAGTTGATGCCGAACAATCCTGTCAATACACCCGCGTAATGTGAAGGCACAAATATACCTTCTGTATGGTTATTTTTCAGCAAGTTCATTTTGTATTCCCAATCATTTTGAATATGCATGGTAAAGGTGTTTTTTTCGCTATCCATTTCAACAATTTCCACTTTTCCCCATCCGGCAGGAGCATATGTATTGGAAATCCACTCGACAATGTTCGAGGCATCGATATGCTGCATGTCTTTAAACCCTTCACCAACAATAACGCCTTGGCGAAATCCGGTTGTTTCCAATACGAGCTGTGTTGCTTCAATTCCTGAAATGTCTTTGATGGTATCAAAAAAGGTTTCCATCGCAGTTGTCCAAAAGAGAACCACATCTCTGCCTTCGAACAGGGCTTGTCCCGTTTCCAAATCCCACGCTAACTCTACGCCGCCGACAGCAATATTTTTTTTGCTCATGTTATAAATTCCTCCACCTAATGAATAATTGTTTTGTTAAGAATAAAATACAAAGTTTTCCTATAGATATTTTACCGGAAGCAGAAATTAAAACCATACAGGTTGAACTTAAGAATCGCTATTTTTTAGCACGTGCCGTTCTTTTATGGAGTTTCCGCTATAAAAGGTTTGTCAATTAGCACAGATAGAGTCAAAATTCTTACGGGACACTTATGGAATTTGTCCTAAAGTTATTTACTCTTTATCCTCCGTCTTTGAAGCCGTAAGTGACACCCGTCAGTTTTTCCGATGCCTCCCAAAGTCTGAGAGAAATTTCAGGATCAGTCGCATTGGCGTGCGGTTTCCCCAGTGCCGGATACCCTCTGCGCTGGAATTGAGCAATGGGCCCAATATACTCGCCGCCTTTCAAGCCGGGTTCTAAGGCTGCAAAAAGTGTTGCCAAAGCTCCCATGTCCGGCGGCTGAAGAACCAGATTGGCGATGCGTTTGAAAACGGCTGGAATTTCCTGTTGGCCCAACTTTAGAATATTGGTCGCAGAAACTCCCGGATGGCAGGCCACGCTAATGGTTTGGAGGCCATGCTCTTTCAAGCGCTTATCGAATTCCAACGCAAAGTACAAATTGGCCAGTTTGCTTTGGTTATAAAATTTCTTCGCATGGTAGCCTGTTGCCCCATCAAGGTTGGCAAAGTCGATTGAACCGCGGCTGTGTGCCCGGCTGCTGATGGTTACGACACGCGAGTCGGGTGTGTTTACCAATAGAGGCAAGAGCAAGCCGGTCAACGCAAAATGGCCAAGGTGATTGCTGCCAAACTGCAGTTCAAAACCATCTCTCGTTTTTGTGTAAGGAGGTGCCATAATGCCAGCGTTATTGATCAATATGTCAAGTTTAGTAAAAGATGTTTGAAAACTCTCAGCAAAAGCCCGAACCGTCTCAAGATCGGCTAAGTCGAGTTTCATGACAGCAATCTGGGCAGAAGGATAAAGCCGGAGCAAAGCAGCCCGGGCCGTGTTTCCTTTTTTGGTGTTGCGGACAGCCAGAATAACTTGTGTGCCAATCTCCAGCAGACCTTTAGCTGTTTCAAAGCCGATGCCGCTGTTGCCGCCTGTGATGATGGCAGTTTTTTCTGTAGGCAAAACACCACTTCCTTTCATCGATTCAGTCGTTTGCAAATACTAGCTAATACTTTATCGGTTCTTTGGAACATTTGGAAGCCATATAAGTTAAAAAGGAAATTCGAGCAATATTTGAAAAGTCCGCACCGCTTTATTATTCATTGGCAGCAGCAAACGGTAGAATAGAAAAAAGGAGGCGATAGCGGATCCATGGACATTTCGATTAAAGAGTTGACTAAAACATTTAAAGACCGGGTTGCCGTAGATCATCTTTCGCTGACAATCGGTCAAGGAGAGTTTTTTGCGCTTTTGGGTGAAAATGGAGCAGGAAAAACTACGACCATCAAATTGTTGAGCTGCCTGATGGAACCGTCGAGCGGCGACGCTTTTATGCTGGGTGACAGCATTGTTGAAAATCCACAGGCGGTGAAGAAAAAGCTGAACATTTCACCGCAGGAAAACGCGGTTGCACGCAATCTTTCCGTAAAAGAAAATCTGGAGTTTATTGCCAAAATTTACGGCAGCGATAAAAAGCAAGCAGAACAAAAAGCACGTCAACTGATGGACAAATTTGGACTGGCAGATCGGTCCAATAACAAAGGGAGAACCTTATCTGGCGGATTGGAGCGCCGCTTGAGCATTGCGATGGCGCTGATTTCAGAGCCGGAAATCATTTTTTTAGACGAGCCGACAGTCGGGCTGGATGTTCGAGCGCGATTGGATTTATGGCAGATTTTGCTGGATTTAAAAGGTGAGATTACGATTATTTTGACAACACATTATTTGGAGGAAGTGGAAGCATTGGCGGACCGCATTGGCATTATGCATAAAGGAAGATTGTACGCACTTGGCACGCTCGAAGAGTTAAAGGAACAGACCGGGCAAGCCAAGCTACAGGATATCTTTCTTCAATTGACCGCAGAGGCAGAAAACCAATGAGGGCTTGGACATTTGCTGAACGCAACCGAAAAGAAATTTTACGCGACCCAATGACGCTGCTTTTTGGAATGGTGCTGCCGCTGCTGATGCTGTGGCTCTTTTCACTAATGGCTGAAAATATGCCGTTTGATTTGTTCACGCTTGAGAAGCTGGCACCTGCCATCATCGTCTTCAGTTTTTCTTTTATCACTTTGTTCACAGGAATGCTCATTGGCCGCGATAAAAGCAGTTCGTTCTTGATGAGAATATTTGCGTCGCCAATGGCTGCGACCGATTACTTGATCGGGTATGCCTTACCGCTTTTGCCAGTAGCTTTTATCCAGATGACCGCCTGTTATGTTACGGCTCTGCTATTGGGAATGCCAGCGACGGTTCATGCCATTCCTGCTTTCGGGGTGCTTGCCATCATATCGCTTCTTTATATCGGTTTTGGCTTGTTTTTTGGCACCTTTTTTACGGATCGGCAAGTGGGGGCGATGTTTGCGCTATTCGTTAATATCACAACATGGTTAAGCGGCACCTGGTTTGAACTCGGTATGATTGGCGGCACATTTCAAAACGTCGCTTACCTGCTGCCGTTCGCACATGCCGTCGATGCATCGCGCGCGATTTTTGCAGGTGATTATGCGGCAGTGTTTACACCGATGCTATGGGTGGCTGCTTATACTGTGGCGATTTTTGGAATTGCCGTTTGGGGATTTAAGAAACGCATGCGCGGTTGAGAATGGTTCAACACAAGACGAAAGATGAGGGGGTTGGAGCAGATGGGCTATATAGAGGAACTGCGGGCAGTTGTTGGTCACCGGCCACTGATACTTGTGGGGGCCGTGGTTGTAATGATAGATGAAAATGGACGTTTGCTGTTGGAAGAGCGAAAGTTTCCCAAAAACCTGTGGGGCTTGCCAGGCGGACTGATGGAGCTCGGGGAATCCACAGAAGCTACAGCGAAACGGGAAGTCTTGGAAGAGACCGGGCTAACAGTAAAAACCTTGCATCTAATCAATGTCTATTCCGGACCCGAACATTTTGTGGTAGCGGAAAATGGCGATGAATTTTATGTTGTAACGACCGCTTATTATTCGAATGATTACCACGGCGATTTGATTGTTGATGAAAAAGAATCTTTGAGCTTTAAGTTTTTCTCCCCGGAGCAGCTGCCTCAACAAATGATTGGGAGCCACCGTACAGTAATTGAGGAATTTCTTGAAAAGCATCGCTTAACAGCTTTGCAGCGATGAGTTGCTGAATAAAGAAAGCCGCTATTCATGATTGAACATAAATAGCGGCTTTTCTTATTGGATTGCGGGTTCGGTAAAGTCAAATTTCACTCCGGTCAACTGTTCGGAAACTTCCCAAAGTTTGCGTGATACGGCTTCATCTCCAGCTGCTGCATGAGGTGTGTCCAATGTTGGATAGCCTTTGCGCTGGCCCTTCCCGTCAGGTCCAATGTATTCGCCGCCTGTAAGCTGCAAATCAGTGGCAGCATAGACGGTCGGCAAAGCACCCATTTCAGGCGGCTGCAGAAAGTTGTGCATGAGTGTTTTCATAAACTTTGGAGCATCCTGATTGCCAAATTTAAAGAGATTGGTGGCGGAAATTCCAGGATGGCAGGCAAGGCTTAAACTGTTCAGGCCATTTTGCTTAAAGCGCTTGTCTAATTCTTGTGCAAACAATAAATTGGCAAGCTTGCTTTGTCCATAAAATTTCATGCGTTTATATCCTTTAGCGCCGTCCAGGTTGTCGAAATCAATCGACGCGCCTTTATGCGCCAAGCTGCTGAGGGAGACAACCCGTGATTCAGGCGTATTCTTCAGCAACGGCAGCAGCAGGCCTGTCAATGCGAAATGGCCCAGGTGATTGCTGCCGAATTGCAGCTCGAAGCCATCTTTCGTTTTTGAATAGGGTGGGGTCATGACACCTGCATTATTAATTAACAAATCGAGTGAGTCGTGGTTGCTTTTAAAGCTTTCGGCAAACACGCGGACGCTGGCAAGGTCTGCCAAATCCAATTTCATCACGGTCACGTGTGCATCGTTATTCGTTTCCAATATCAGATTTCGCGCGCTTTCCCCTTTTTCTTTATTGCGCACAGCCATAATGACCTGTGCGCCGCGGTCAGCAAACACTTTTGCAGCTTCCAATCCGATGCCGCTGTTGGCTCCGGTTATGATGGCTGTCTTTCCGGTTAGTTGTTTCAAACGATCAGCTCCTGATTAATAGACTTAGTCTTATGATAAAAATACCATGCAGCAACCCTTGCCACAAATAGTAGGATTGGAATGGTCATTTTTTTACATATTTTTTGGCACAATAGGGTAGAAGTAAAGTAGTCTATAGAGTCGGGAGCGAGAAGATGAAGAAGAATGAAAAAATGGCCGGCCTGGCTTTTTTGCTGCTGCTTGGCGGCCTGGGCATTGCCGCAATGTTTATTGTGTTGTTTGCGGAACTGGCAGAAGAAGTGATGGAGAAAGAGTTTGGGTTGTTTGATCGCGCAATCATTGCTTTGATGGAAGCGACATCAAGCGAAGCGATGGATACGGTCATGTTCATCTTCACTGAAATGGGATCGGCCTGGTTTTTGACGCTGGCATCCCTCGTCATTCTGGCGATTTTGGGACTTAGGCTGAAGGACAAATGGGGCATGCTGTTTTTTGTTATTGCGGTAGGCGGCGGTTCACTGTTAACACTGCTATTAAAGAACCTTTACGTCAGGGAACGCCCAGGCATCAATGCTGAAATTGATGCAATCGGCTACAGTTTTCCGAGCGGCCATTCGATGGGGTCCTTAATATTTTATGGTTTTGTGATGTATTTGGTAATTCGAACGCGGCAGCGGCCCTGGATTCAGTGGACAACAGTTACTGTTTTGAGTGGACTGATCCTAGTGATTGGCGCAAGTCGAATTTACCTGGGTGCTCATTTTCCGAGCGATGTCATGGCAGGTTATATTGCAGGGACGATTTGGTTGTTGTTAAGCTTAATTGCTTTAGAGTGGATTCAGTGGCATAGTAAGAGCCCTGTGCCTCCGGTCCATGCGTTGCGCAAGCTGCTCGGGCCATTGTACAAAACGGTACGGACAAAACTGCCCTTTTTCTCAGATTAATGAAGAAAGATATTCCGTGTCTCCACGCATAGATTTCGTTAGTACGTAAACCAGCTTTGGATGGAATGAAGACAAAAATCTTACATAGAGGAGAATGGCAATGGACTACAAGCAGATTACAGTTGCAGGAAGCGGCGTGTTGGGAAGCCAAATTGCTTACCAGACCGCATTTAAAGGATTCAATGTAGCAATTTATGATATTCATGATGGTGCGATTGAAAGTTCAAAAAAGCGATTGGGAAAGTTGATGAAAAACTATCGGAACGATATGGGCGCCAGTGAAACAGAAACGGATGCTGCATATGAACGGTTGTCTTTCCATACAAATTTGGCTGAAGCAGTGAGTGATGCAGATTTGGTGATTGAAGCAATCCCTGAAGTTGCAGCGATCAAAACAGCGTTTTACACGGAATTGGGCAAAGCAGCTCCTGAGAAAACTGTGTTTGCAACTAACTCCTCGACACTTCTGCCAAGCCAATTTTCAGAAGCAACAGGACGGCCCGAAAAGTTTTTGGCGCTGCATTTCGCCAATACGATCCGCATAAATAACACTGCTGAAATCATGAAGCACCCGGGAACGGCTGATAAAGTGTTTAATGATGTGATAGAGTTTGCGAAAGCTATTGGAATGGTGCCATTGCCGTTGCATAAAGAACAGCCGGGCTATATTTTAAATTCTTTATTGGTACCATTTCTGGAAGCCGCCGAACTGCTTCTGGTTAAAGAAGTGGCAGATGTCGAAACGGTCGATAAGACTTGGATGATTGCAACGGGTGCGCCGCTCGGTCCATTCGCGATGTTGGACGTAATCGGCATCAACACCGCCCACAACATTGTTCAAGGAAAAGCCGCAGCGACGGGCAATCCGAAGTTTGTCGAATTGGCGAATATGCTTAAGATTGAGTACCTGGACAAAGGAAAACTGGGGCGGGAAACAGGTGAGGGATTCTATAGCTATCCAAACCCGGCTTTTATGGATGAGGATTTTCTGAAAAACTAAAGACCACTACGCTTGGCTATGAATGGTCGGGCGTGTTTTTTGTGTTAGGAAATTTGTGAAACTGGGTATCCAATATTATCAAAATGCAAAGAAGGGATTGTATGAATCGGATATTCGGGATTTTAGTAGCAATAGGGGTGCCCTTGACTGTAGTTGGCTCTTTCCTGGATTGGCCGAGCGTTGCTATGTTCTTTATTTGTTCGATTAGTGTAGTGGCCTTATCCAGTTTTATGGGGAGAGCTACAGAAAGTTTGGCAATTGTCAGTGGTCCTCGTATTGGCGGCTTGCTGAATGCGACATTCGGAAATGCGGTGGAATTAATTATTTCCATTTTTGCATTGCAAGCAGGATTAATTGGAGTAGTTTTGGCTTCTTTGACCGGTTCAGTCTTAGGGAATTTGCTGCTGGTTGGAGGATTATCATTTTTCCTGGGAGGCATCAAGTTCAAGCGGCAGATGTTTAATGTCCACGATGCAACCCATAATTCTGGCTTGTTGATTTTTGCAGTTGTTGTGGCGTTTGTCATTCCTGAAATTTTTTCGATGACGATGAATGAAAATGAAACCATTCAATTGAGTGTCGGCATTTCGATTATCATGATTCTTTTGTATTTAGCGGGTCTCTTTTTCAAGCTGGTCACCCATCGCGGTGTTTACAGCCATGCGGATGCGGCACAGCATTCCGAGCACGAAGAACCGGAATGGTCGAAAAAGAAAGCGATGATCATCTTGTTTGCAGCAACCCTGGTCGTGGCTTACGTATCCGAAAATCTAGTCCGTACCTTTGAAGAAGTGGGTGAACAGTTTGGTTGGTCTGAGTTGTTCATCGGTGTTATCATCGTTGCAATTGTCGGAAATGCGGCTGAACATGCTTCCGCGCTTATTATGGCGATGAAAAACAAAATGGATGTGGCGGTAGAAATCGCCATTGGTTCTACGCTGCAGATTGCGATGTTTGTTGCACCGATACTGGTGCTCCTTTCGCTTTTTATGCCACAGCAAATGCCATTGGTTTTCACAGTGCCAGAATTGGTCGCCATGATTACTGCAGTGTTTCTCTCAAGCAGTGTCATGAATGATGGGGAGTCAAACTGGTTCGAAGGCTTGATTTTGCTTTCGGCTTATCTCATTATGGGCATTGGGTTTTATTTGTTGTGATAGTTTTAGCCAGTGTCCTTGTCTAGATAACCTGTCTTTTCCGAAGAAAGGTATATAAGCAGGAAAGACAATTCACTACGTCCAAAAAAGCGATGGCAAGAAACACAAACAATGAGACGCCTCCTGAAACTGGAATTTCAGTTTAGAACGAAAAACCTTCATAGTACGTTCCAAAAATAATAAGCCGCCACCCAAAATATATTTTGGGTGGCGGCTTGTTTTCATTTCCAGATCGCTTTGTACTTTTTCTTGTACTTTGGATCATCAATTCCTTCGATCAAGTCGATGGCGGATAGTTTGATTTGTTCATCCTGCGTTTCATCATATACCTGCCGCATTGCCTGCAAAATATCTGAACGTATGAGCGTAAAGTTTTTTTCATCTTCACAGAAAAGGAATCGGTCAGTTAAGTGGCCGAGAACCATTTCCTTTTGGGCAAGTCCTGCGAGCGCCACTTTCCATATTGCTTGCAGGCTATGGCGTGCGGTGACAAACTTTTCATCTTTTGTTACTTGCCAGAGTCGGGGGAAGTCGGTCAGCATCCGATTTTCTGGATCGCTCTTGGCCAAGTTGGCTAAATACTGTGCGGCCCTAGAGCGCTGGTGGTTATTTGGATGATCCAAGTCCTCAAGCAACTGATCCCACACCAAGTATGCCCAATCTACTTTTTCTTCGCTCAAAAGTAGAATTTGCTGATAGGCGAGATAGTTCACCTCCTTGTCCGCTGATTTCGAATCCGAGAATAATTGTTCAATCGTTTCATCCATATCGTTCACCTCCTCTTTTAGTTAGACAGAATAGATGCAGGCAATAAAGATTTTTTACATAAAAATGATAGCATATACAACCTTTGAAAAAACTACAGCTAAGGGTTTAAAAGAAAGACTAAAAAAGTTAATCAACTTGCACATAAAAACTAGTAGTTCTTTTTGGTTAAAAAGTCGATAGTTTGTATCATTAGGTTGAACTAGAAAAATGCAAAATAGCTTAGAGCAATCTGCATAAGAAGCATCTCTAAATATTTAATACTAGTCAAGGCAGGGTTTCGGCTCTTCTTTTACAAATGTTCAGTAACTTTCTTATAGATTGAAACGGTTATATAATTCGTATTTTATTAAATAAAACAGTTGTTAAATTATGAACTATTGATACAATTATTAGGAACTTAGTAATGGGTTTAAATGACCACAAAAAATAGAGGAGGATTTCAAATTGAAGAAAATTTTAAGTATTATCGTCATCTTATTTATCTTACTACCTACGTTCGCATCAGTTGCGGAAGGCTCAACTACTAGTGAAGTAAAGAAAACGCAAGCAATAACAGAACTCCGTGTAGCTGCAAGCTCGAAGGCTAGTATTATATCCAGTTTACCAAAAGGATCATTAGTTATTCAGCTGAAAACGGTTCAGGGAGGATGGTCCTATGTTCAGGTTAACGATAAAAAAGGGTATGTTGCTACTAGCACCCTTATTGTTCCAATCAGTACAACTAAAATTGTCGGCTCTAAGAATGGGCTAGAAATAAAGGAAACTGCATCCACAAAATCAAAGACATTAGCTACTCCAAAATACCAAATGGTTGTGGAGGACTTCGGGAAAGTAGTAAGTAGATGGCACTTAGTTCGGTATGGCAATGCGTTAGGCTATATCGATTCTCAGTTATTAACTGCTTCTAAGCCTACTAAAAAGTATACAAACGCTAGCGTGACCCTTCGAATTACGGCGAGTACGAGTGGAAAGAAAACGGGTTCTCTCGATAAGAACAAAGAAGTATCTGTGCATTCACAGATTTCCAGCTGGTCTTATATAACAAGTGGTTCTCTGAAAGGATATGTGCCTACTAGCCAACTATCAGCAACAAATCCAAACGCAACAGTTCAAACACTTAAAACATTTACAGATTTGCGCCCATCGAAAATTAAATGGATGAAATATTATTTTGATGGAGAAGTATTCCAAGGAAATGTTAAAGGCAATGTCTATAAAAATGAATATAGCTATGTAGTTCCTTCTATTTATACGTCATTTTCATCAAAAGGTTTTCTTATGGGGCTCCCTGAGAGTGACTGGATTTGGACAAACATTAGTACACCACTAGTTCAAAATAAACCTACTCCTATCCTTGAGTTTGACTGGTCTACTGAAAAATATCTTGCTATCGGAAATTCATACTTGCGGACAACAACTGGAACAATTACAACACCCGCAGGAAACTTTAAAAATGTAGTGCATATTGAAGATAAATTCAAAGGTTCATCACTTACAAATCATTATTATTTTGCACCAGGTTATGGACTAGTAAAAGTTATAGATTCTAAAAATCGTATTCTCTATGAATTACGGAGTTTTAAATAATGTATAGAGATTGAAATAGAACCAGAAATTTTAAAGGGTAAAAAATTCGCTGATGTTTTTTACTGCAATTTTAAATACTTGTTTTTATCTACTTTTTACAGAAACACCCGCATACTGTGCAAGCCGAAAGGCAAGCTGTATGCGGGTGGTGGAGTTGTAAACTATTATTGGATCGTTTCAAATGTGGCTTTGATTTCTTCGTTGCTGAAATGTCCGGTCATGCTTTTAACAAGTGTCCCATCAGATCCGATATAGACAGAAGTGGGATAGCCGATTATGCCATATTCATCGAAAAAGGTGCCGCCTTCATCCAACAGCACAGTGATATTTTCGGCATTTGGAAACCCATCAAACCACTTAGCGAAAGACTCGGTACTTTTTTCGGCGTTTGATCCGGGGGAAACAATGGTTAGCACCTCAAAATCGTTTTCTTCACCAGCTAAGGTATTTAGTTCTTCCATTCCTGATAGACAAATAGAGCACCAGGAAGCCCAAAATTTCACATAAACTTTTTGGCCGGCATAGTCAGCGAGATTTTGTTGGTTTCCTTCTAAATCAACCAATTCAAAAGATGGTGCCGGATTGCCGTCATTCAATTGTCCAGCATTCGCTTCATTGCTTTGCGAATTGCTGTTGCATGCAGCTAATGCGGCAACAAGGACAAGAAGGAGTAAAGTTTTTGTCAGCGCTCTCATAGTCATCATCCTTTTCTGTAAAATCACGGTTTGACTCGTTGTTCTTCTATCATATAGCGGAAAAAGGAGAAAAGACATTGAAGCAACTTGGATTGATCCAAAAAACCATCTTCGTTTTTAAAACGAAGATGGTTTTTTGTCACTTTTTGCTTTGGCCAATTTCCTGCAACACATTTTTCTGAATCATTAAATCGGATATGCGAAGCTGGTCGGTAGATGCTTCAATCTGTTCACTGCATGAATCGATTTCAACTTCTTCTCCTGTAGTGGTATCGTAGCAGGTCCCACTTCCAGCAGCCACCGTCAAATCTGGTTCGAAATAAAACTCTTCGTGGCGGAACGCACCATGGCGGAAAATCGTCAAGTTGCTGTCTTCGTCCAATAGAGATTGACCGAGCATATAAGGCGGCTCAATATCCACAATATCGAGGATGGTAGGGGCAATATCAATTTGTCCTCCCGTGTCCTCAATGGTGGCTCCCTTATCCATATTGGGTTGTTTAATGAAAAGCGGCACCTGGTGATCGAGCTCGAACAATTCGACCTCAGTTTCTGCTCCTAGTTCCTGAGCCATTTCACTGCCAGGCTGAGTCAACCCGCTGTCATGATCTCCGTAGAAAACGACAAGGGAATCATCCCACATATCTTTCTGTTTTAGTTCTTCAATCATTACCCCCACAGCCCCATCGACATAATGAATGGTTTCGTAATAGCCTTTCAGCAACGGATCTTCATAGCCAGTCAAATCCAACTGCTCCAGTTCCGCAGGTATTTCATATGGTGTGTGGCTCGACAGCGCAACCATAAAGGCGAAATAGGGCTCTTTCAGCTGCTCAGCCATTTCGATGGAGGTGCTCAAGAAATCTTCATCATTCAACGCCATGCCGATTTCCTGATTATCCGGGAAATCTTTCTGGCTGAAAAAGTGGTTAAAACCAATGTTTTGATAGAAATCATCGCGGTTCCAAAAATCTTTTTCAAATGCATGCATAGCTGCAGTATCGTAGCCGGCATCTCTTAACAGTTCCGGCAACGCATCAAACTCATTATCGGCATATTGCGTGTAAACAGAACCTGACTTTAATGGGTGCAAGGAAGTCAGCGTGATAAATTCTGCATCCGATGTGCGGCCTTCATGCGTTTGGTGATAGAATGACGGGAAAAACAGCGCTTCTTCTTTTAACGCATTTAAGTGTGGCGTCAATTCCTGCCCATTCACTTGCTGGCCAATCACTGAAGTTTGAAACGATTCCAATTGGACGACAATGATGTTCGGCTTTGCTGAGTCGGATACAGCGGAAGGCGCTTCAGTATTCAGTTCGCGAATCTGAGTTTCTTCTTCTGCAGTGACGCTGTCATTTGTGAACAGCGAGCCGACCCCCTGAGCAAAATCCAATCCGTGATAGCCCCAAAATCCTAACTGGTAATACTCGCGCATATTGGAAACTGGTTCATCCACCAGCCATTTTTCTTCGTTGGCGTAGCTAAAGGCTAAAGGAACTACGAACAATACAAGGCCAAGAGCAGCACCTGCACCGGCAAACATTCTTTTTTGATGACGGCTTACACTGTTTTGTCGATTGCGGATGAAGAAAAGAACTGCCGAAAAGATCAACAAGTCGGCAAAGAAAAGAATATCTTTCATTTCAATCAAGGTCAGAAACCCGCCGCCAACATCGCTCATCTGCGTGATGTCAGAAAGCAGGGCAATGGACAGCAAATCGCTGAAGTAACGGTAATACCAAAGATCTGAAACAAGCAGCGTGCTGTGCAGGAATAAAAATGCCAGCAACACCCACCGTCGTTTGCTGCTGCTTAACAGGAGCGTCCAACTGGATAAGACAATAATGGAAGCCAGATTCAGGACGAAAAAGCTGAAAGGAAATTCAGTGCCTGAATACAGGCTGAATAGAAAAAGTTTAGAAATGGACAAGAGCAGGTAAATCCAATAATCCAAGAATTTCATGGTGCACCTCCGGACAAGTTATAGCGCTTTGCTGATCAATGTAAATGAAGCACTTGCCAGTGAACCATTCAGTACGTGCTGCAAAACAAAGCCATTATTTTTTAATACCACTCTTTAGACAGGCGAAAACATCCGGACATGTCTGTATTGTGGCAAAGGGTGGAATTAACGAGAGTTTGATGTCATTTGGAGAACGGGTATTGGAAAGGGAAGAAATGGTTTTGATGCTAAATGGCCAGTTTTAGCTTTTGTTTGTTAGGCTCAGCAGCGTTAGAGATGCAAAATTCAAATCGTAGACTATAGGATTGAATTTCAGGCAGCAAGAGAAAGGAGTGTTGATTTTGGATATGCAAAAAAAGATTTCCAGCGAAGGCAGTGTTAACGTCCAATGCAAGTATCCAATACTGCCTATTGGACAAAAATTCCTAGTGGATTTTGGTAGCCAGCCCTCTCTTTACGGGACTTGGCAAGTTGCAGAAAATGATGAAGCTCCGTTTTACTTATGCAAACGTGTTTTCAAAAACGGCACAGTATCCCGAAAAAGATCCGCAGATCATCGCCGAAAGTTTTTTGAACATGAAATTTATCTGGCATTGAATAAAAAAACATGATTGCAATAGTTGTCTATCAAAAAGAATAGCCGTGTACACCCCCAATCGGTCCGGCCACTCCTCTTTCTTGGGTTCAGGAGTCTTCGCGGCCAGCCTGGTTGGAGCTTGCGGCTCTAAACAAAGGAAGAAGCTCGTTCATTCATTTCCCAATGAAACTGGGATCAACAGAACTGGCCATTATTTGACTCGAAATCTGGAGCGCCGGATTCCATCTGAGCGCAATAAACGAGATTTTGTTACTGGAATCTTATCAATATTCTTTTGTCTGCAAACTCAGCTGTCCATATCGATGGAAGGCTTTTTTTATATTCTATTCAGATAAATCTAGATTATTTGGAATTTTGCTGTAATATTGATTCATAAACCAAAGTGAGGAGATAGAAGCGATGAAAACAACGCAGCAAGAAATTGAAACGCCCTTTATACTAGCTCTTATTCCATTGATCACCATGATTGCTGCTATGGCCGTGACTATCATTGTATTTGAGGGCAGCCCGCACATCCCTTTAGCTCTGGGCGCGATTGTTGCTGGAATTATTGCCTGGCGTCTCGGTTATAAATGGGAGACGATTGAAGAAGGGGCCTATAAGGGAATACGGCTTGCGCTGCCGGCTATATTGATTATTATTGTAGTCGGCATGATTATTGCATCCTGGATTGGGGGAGGGGTTATTGCGACGATGGTTTATTATGGCTTGCAAATCATTACGCCCTCACTATTTTTGCTGACGATCTGCATCATTTGTGCAATTGTTTCACTCGCAATCGGAAGTTCTTGGTCAACCATGGGAACAATTGGCGTTGCAGGCATGGGAATTGGCCTAAGCATGGGGATTCCGGCTGCAATGGTTGCTGGAGCGGTCATTTCGGGTTCCTATTTTGGGGATAAAATGTCTCCGTTATCTGACACAACAAACATGGCAGCGGGTATTACCAATACGAATTTATTCGAACATATTCGGCACATGACGTATACGACTGTTCCAGGCTTAGTCATTGCTTTAATCGTTTACTTTTTCCTCGGGCGCCAATTTGGCGGATCGGCTATTGATCAAGCAAACATTCAAGGAATTTTGTCAGCATTAGAAAGCAATTTTCTGATCTCACCTTGGCTGCTGCTGGTTCCGGCAGCCATTGTCGTATTGGTAGCCTTGAAAGTCCCAGCTCTGCCTGCACTGTTGATCGGTGTGTTTCTCGGTTTTATCTGCCAAATTTTGGTGCAGGGAGGCAGCGTAGGAGAAGCTGTCAATGCCCTTCATGATGGATTTGTGATTGCTTCCGGAAATGAGATGGTTGATGAGTTGTTCAATCGCGGCGGCATTGCATCGATGATGTTTACGGTATCGCTGACTATTTTCGCCATGATTTTTGGCGGGATTTTGGAGCATACGGGAATGCTGAAAGCCATTGTCACACAAATATTGAAAGTCGCAAAATCTGCCGGAAGCTTGATTGCAGCGACGATTGTTTCGGCTTTTTTCACCAATGCAACAGCATCGGAGCAATACATATCCATTCTTCTTCCGGGGAGAATGTATGCCACAGCCTATCAAGACAAAGGGCTGCATTCAAAAAATCTTTCGCGCGCACTCGAAGATGGCGGAACCTTAACTTCTCCTTTTATTCCTTGGAATACATGCGGAGTTTTTATCCTGGCAACGCTGGCGGTCCATCCATTCGCCTATGCTCCATACGCGGTACTGAATTACGCAGTTCCGGTTCTTGGAATCATTATGGCGTTTATCGGCTACAAAGTTCAGTTTTTAACAGAAGATGAACTGGCGCAATTGAAAGTAAAGCAACAAAGAATTGACCGCGAAAACGAATTGACAGAAGGCGTTTAAGTTCGGTTCCTTTCAAAAATATCGTTAATAAAGTGAGCTGCCGGCTTTGGAATCCCAAAACCGGCAGCTCTTTTCTCTACTATATAATCAGTTCGCTTTTAAATGCGCTCAGTGCCGTACAGCAGCCAAGGCGACGGCAAATCGAAGGTATGGTGTGGTGGAAGTTTACTGGCCTGTAAAGGAGTTAGATCCATCCATAACAGAGTGTTCGTTTTAACTTGTTCACTTAATTCGCGTTGAGCCATTGAAACAGTCTCCCATAATCCTGGCTGCTCCATCAGATCTTCCCATGGGTAAACAGTATGCAGATAGTATTCGCGTTTGTAATCCTTTTTGGTGATCAGCACGCGGTCTTTCGCGCGATTTTCAAAAAATGACCATTGCGCCAGCTTAGCATCTTTAAATAATTCTGCAGAAGCCGGAAAAGTGTAATAACATTCGTAGGGAAAGACGGCTCCGGTTTTGATGTATAGCTGCTCTATCCACTTCTTTTTCTGTGCAAGGTCTGTTACAGGCTCCCAAACTGCGCCGCCTGTTTCCAGAGAAGAAGCAGTTGGGGAGATGGCGCTGTAGAGCGTGGATACTTCGTCAAGATGCAGCTTATCCATAACACGGCGAGCAGATGCATTCTCAAACTGTGTATTTGCACCAATCCACTGGATGGCAGGCAACTTAAAGGCTTGTTCCATAATGTATGTCATTAATTGAGTGGATAAATTTTTCCCGCGGAAGCGTAAATCACTGCGCATCCGGCCAAGCATGATGTATTGTTTGGCAAAGACGGTATAGCCGCCGATGCTTGCCAGCTGGCCTTTGTGAAACAATCCATACATTCTGCTGGAGCCACTGGATATCCGGTTGTATACTCTGAGAATGTAATCGTCCTCTATGCCTGTTTCCATTGCCTCAAGTAGAGGCAAATCATCTGCGTTTAATTGGCGAATTGAATTTTCCATACTTGCCCCCTTTGTTCATGTTGAGTTTATTCATAATTATTATATACAGGTACAACTTGATTTTGCATGTGCGAAAGGTTTAATTGGCGTGAGCAGACGGGAAAAGGGGAGCATATTCAAAAGGAGGCTGTCGAATGGCGATATTTTCAAGTGAAGCATTGGCGCATAAACACGTACTGATTACTGGGGCAACCGGAGGAATCGGAATTGAGACAGCCCAGACACTGGCATCAATGGGCGCGCGCATCACTATCACAGGCCGTAACAAAGAAAAATTGGAAAAGCTGAAGAGAGAACTGCTCGAACAGATGAATGCTGATAGACTTTGTGTACAGGAAGCGGATCTTACAAAGCCGGAAGATCGGCTGCGGCTCATTGAACGTGCTGAAAAGGAACTGGGATTTATAAATGGACTAGTGAACTCAGCAGGCATTTCAGGAGGCAAGCTGGTTGAAGAAATGGACGAAGCATTTCTTTCGGAGATGATGCAGCTAAACTTTGTTTCGACTTTTCTGCTTACGCAGGAAGTGTACCGGAAGATGCTTGAGCATAAAGAAGGGAATATCGTCAACTTGGCTTCTTTGTCAGGCTTGCGCGGAACTTACGGCAACACAGCTTATTCAGCAAGCAAATTTGCGGTGGTCGGCTGGACCCAATCGATGGCGGTAGAAGCGATTGAACATGGGATCCGGGTCAACGCGGTATGCCCAGGCTACGTAGATACGGAGATGGCACGAGGCAGCTTGCGCAAGAAAGCAGAGAGAAACGGGACGAGTTTTGAAGAAGAGCTGGAAAATGCGAAAGGGGACATTCCTTCAGGGCGTTTTTCAACGGCTGTGGAAGTAGCGAATACAATCGCTTTCCTGTTGACGGATGCAGCAGAGAATATTGTCGGGGAGTCGCTTAAGATTTCTGGAGGAAGCGTTATGAGGTGAATAGGTCTTTTGGCTTTATTCGAATTCGATCGAGTATCTTTTAATCCCGTAATTGTGTATGATAGATGGAGTGAAAAATAGGTTTCATAGGCAATAAATTATGGTTAAAAGGAGTTTGGGCACTTGAAAAAAGAAATTACAAATATTCAGGATGTTTTAGAGACATCTAAAGGTGCCCATATATTTTACTGTATCGACAAAACAGAACGTTACGTTGATAACGCGGTTTCGTTTATTATTGCTGGCATTGAGCAAGGAGACCAAATTCTACTTGTCGAAAGTGAAAGGCTTTATCCGAAAATACTCAAGCGCGTGGAGGAGTTAGTTTCTAAAGAGCAACTAACCAACATTCACTATGTCAACAACTTTACGTTTTATTGGAGAAATGGAAATTTCCATCCACCGACCATCCTGGCCTATTTTACTGACTTAATAACTCCGTTTCTCGAAAGGAAGTTAAGTTTTCGAACATGGGGGCATGTCGAATGGCGGGACGAATTAGAGATTATCAAAGATATCGAAGAATACGAACGCGGGATTGAACAGCTTTTGCCGCAAACCAAAGCCGTTTCGGTATGTGCCTATGATTCAGCACGTATTTCCATCGAACTTAAAGCAGTTTTGATGGATTGTCACGGATTTTTGATGACGGACGAAAATATTTCCACGATCAACAAGGAAGTTGAATAAGTCCGAACCCTACTACAAGAACCTTTTCACGGATATCCCGTGGAAAGGTTCTTGTGCTTTAAGAGGGAAAGTGTGCAAACGGTTTAAAGGATTTAGTATCGGAAGAATGTGAATAATTCTTTAGAAAAGCAGACTATACTGAATAACGGATCCTTATGAAGATTCATATTCCATTGGGTGGCCAAGGCTTTTCAAATAACAAAGAGAAGAGCCCGAAATGATTGAATTTGAATGAATCACTTCAGTTCGATTTGTCTAGTGAATAGTGATACCCTCTGGCATTATCTTTTATCGTCACACTTTTGTATAGTGAACTGGAGGAAAAAAGATAGTCTGAACAGCCAGTAATTTGCTGGCTAAAAGGAGATAAAAAATTTGAGAAAAGAAATCAAAGACATTCAAGATGCCTTAAAGATGTCTGAAGGCGCTCATGTTTTTTACTATGTCGATGAACTGGAGTGCTACATCCACAATGCTGTTTCCTATATTGTTGCAGGCATTGATCGTGGAGATCAAATTTTGTTTATCGAAATCGAGCGGATTTACCCGATGATTTTAAAACGGGTGGAAGAGCTTGTATCCGAAGAACAATTGAAATACATTCATCACGTTAATAATTTTAAGTTTTATTGGCGGAATGGGGATTTTCACCCGCCGACTATTCTCGATTCCTTTTCCCACTTGATAAGCCCTTTTGTAAAAGAAGAACTCACTTTTAGAACTTGGGTACATGTTGAATGGCGGGAAGAAGATGAAATTACAAAGGATATTGAAGAATATGAAACCGCAGTGGATAAGTTGATCCCACAGATCAAAGCGATTTCGATATGTGCCTATGATGCACCGTAAGTTTCCGGCGTACTTAAAGAAGTGCTGATGAACTGTCATGGCTTTTTGATGACCGACGAGGATATTGCTCCTATCTTGCGGCAAGTGGAATAACCTATTATTTTTTTACAAAAAATTCTTTCTGCAGCTAGCTTGCAGAAAGTTTTTTATGGATTTTTTAAAGTTGTGTAGCGTCTGGAATGATGATTGAAGAAGTGATTTGATCTAAAATAAAAGAATTTTATATTGACAGAATATTGACAATTCTTTAGAAAAGCATACTATATTATGTAACGAGATCCAAAAAAATATTCTATAAAGTGGCTAAGGCTTTTCAAATTGAAAAGGAGGAGAACGTGAAGTGATTGAAATTGGGAAATCCCATTTCGGTTCCATTATTGATGGCAAGGAATTGCCTAAAGAAGGGCGCGATGAAATTAGCGTACTTAATCCTTACAACAATGAAGTGATCGGAAAAATTTTGTGTGCGACACCGGAAGATGCTGCAGAAGCAGTTGTTAGCGCCCACCGTGTTTATGTGAAGACCATGAAAAAGATGACTGCATATAAACGTTCTGACATTCTTTGGAAAACGGCTGATCTGCTGGAAACAGCAAATGCCGATTTTGCTTATCTGTTGTCTTTAGAAGCCGGAAAACCGATTAAGGAAAGCCGGATAGACGTTGCGCGTGCAATCCAAGTATTGCGTTTTGCTTCAGAAAGCGCCAAATCAATTTATGGAGAAATGATTCCACTAGATAGTACGGTTAGGGGAGAAAATCAAATTGGCATGTCAAAACGGGTTTCTCTCGGCGTGGTTGTAGCCATTACCTCGTTTAACTTCCCATTGAGTTCAGTGATTCATCAGATTGCTCCGGCGATTGCAGCCGGCAATACTGTGGTACTAAAGCCAGCAGAAGAAACGCCACTTACTGCCGTTTTGTTGTGCCGGCTATTTGAAAAAGCCGGACTGCCAAAAGGGGTTATCAACATTGTCATGGGCACAGAACAGGAACTTGCGGAAACCTTGGTTACCCATTCGAAAGCAAAGCGGGTAATTTTTATCGGCAGCAATGCTGTGGGATGGAAAATACACGACATGGCAAAAGGGAAAAAAGTCACCTTGGAACTGCGTTCAAATGCACTGAACATTGTTTCTGCAGATGCGGATTTGGACCTTGCAGTTACAACCATTCTGATTAACGGCTTTACGCATGTTGGGCAAGCCTTTGTGTCTGCTCAACAAATTTATGTGCAGGAAGCTGTCTATTCGGCTTTCCTTGAAAAACTGACAGAAAAGGTAAAAGCGCTCCAAGCAGGAGATCCGCTTGATGAAACTACCGATATAGGACCAATGATAACTCAAGAAGCAGCTGAACAGGCAGAATCGTGGGTCAAAGAAGCGCTTAGGCAGGGAGCGACATTATCGGCCGGTGGAAACAGGAAGGGCAATGTGATGGAGCCGACCATTGTCAGTGACATAAGACCTGAGATGAAAGGGATATTCGAAGAAGTATTTGCACCGATTGTCAGCGTTATGCCTTTTAGTAAAGAAGAAGATGCAGTATGCTATGCCAACCATTCAAATTTCGGTTCACAGGCAGGTATTTTTACGACAGATATCAACCGGGCTATGCGGATGGCGGATTTACTTGATACAGGAGGGGTTTGGATTAATGAAGTTTCGGCCGGACGTTATGACCATATTCCTTATGGCGGGCTCAAAAATAGCGGTACTGGAAAAGAAAGAATTGAACATGCAATTGAAGAAATGACCGATGTAAAATTTATTGGCATTAACTTATATGGAGATTTAAAAATTTGATTGCGAAGAGGGTGGAAGTATGCAGGTAAGGTCAGCTGTATTACGGGAAATTGGAGCTCCAACTCCTTACGAAGAAAGCGAGCCAATTCACATTGAGACGCTGGAACTGGATTCGCCGGAAAAAGGCGAAGTATTGATTCAAATAAAAGCCGCAAGTTTATGCCATTCCGATTTATCGGTGATGAACGGCAGCCGTCCGCGTCCGCTTCCTATGGCTCTTGGACACGAGGCAGCGGGTGTAATTGTTGAAGTAGGAGAAGGTGTGACCGATTTGGAGCCGGGCGATCATATCGCCTGTGTATTTGTGCCAAGCTGCGGTCAATGCGGACCATGTCGTGAAGGGCGTCCTGCTTTATGTGAACCAGGTGCTGCTTCTAATACGGCAGGCACGTTATTGGGCGGGGGCAACCGGTTATCCAAGGAAACAGAAACCATTAACCACCACTTAGGGGTATCAGCTTTTTCGGAATATGCCGTTGTCTCAAGAAATTCAGTCGTTAAAGTAAATAAAGACATTCCATTTGAAAAAGCGGCATTGTTCGGCTGCGCAGTCATCACAGGTGTTGGAGCAGTAGTCAATACAGCTGGCATTAAGCTCGGCAATACAGTTGCGGTGGTCGGTCTTGGTGGAGTTGGTCTCAGTGCACTGCTTGGAGCAATTGCAGCAGGTGCGAGTCGTGTAGTTGCTGTAGACATTAACGAAAACAAATTAAGACAAGCAAAAGAGCTAGGGGCCACGGATGTTTTTAATTCTAAAGATTCCGACGTGGTCGACCAAATTCGGAAAGCAACAAATGGCGGTTTAGACTACGCATTTGAAACAGCTGGTGTTGTGCAGGCTATGGAAGTTGCCTACGCTGTCACTAAGCGCGGAGGAACTACAGTCACCACGGGCTTGCCGCATCCGGAGCATCAATTTTCTTTTCCGTATGTGTCACTGACTGCTGAGGAGCGTACCATTAAAGGCTCGTATTTGGGAAGCTGCGTGCCGAGTCGAGACATTCCGCGCTACATGAACTTGTTCCAGGAAGATCGCTTGCCTGTTGATAAACTGATTACTGATTTTATTACATTGGATGAGGTTAACAAAGGCTTCGATATTTTGGCAAAAGGAGATTCTTCGCGGATCATTATAAAATTTTAAGGAACTCGAAGAAATGGATACAAGAACAATCCAGAAGAAAATCGCTTTTGTTTTCAAAGATATCGAATCGCTGGTATTAATTGAAAAGACAAGGAGGATTTTCGATGTCGGAAAAGATGATTTCTTCAAAAGTTGAGGGATTGGAATTGATTATGGAAAGATCTTTTGAAGCGCCAAAAGATCTGGTATTTTCAATGTTCGTACAAGCAGATCATCTTGTACACTGGTGGGGACCAGAAGGCTGGGAAACAACAGTATACAAAATGGAGGTGGAGCCAGGCGGCATCTGGCATTACTGCATGCGTTCTTCAGATGGGCAGGAAGCGTGGGGGAAATCTACTTACCGGGAAATTGATCCCCCAAACAAACTTGTTTACGTAGATGCTTTTTCCGATGAAGAAGAGAACGAAGTCACAGATATGCCAATCATGTTGATTACCACGGATTTCATGGAAGAAGGAGCTATGTGCAAGGTAGTGTCTTCCACGAAGTTCGATTCCCAGGAAGAACTGCAAAAAGTAATTGATATGCAGGCTGTAGATGGCATGGCTGAAACTTATAACCGGCTGGACAAATATTTGATCGAACTGCGGCAATCCAACTAATACAATAGAGAGAAGGGACATGATGATTACAAAAGTGTTTCCTTATTTGAATTTTGATGGCAGCGGACATGAAGCAGCGCATTTTTACACAGATGTACTAAGTGGGAAATTGGTTGGCCTCATGACTTATGGCGAGGCACAGGGAGCGGATATGGATGGCATGCCGGAGGAAGCGAAGAACATGGTGATGAACGCACAGATAGATTTGAAAAACGGAGATACGCTGATGATTTCTGATGTACCTCCAGGAATGGGCATGCCAGCGTTTAAGAGGGGCAATAATATGTCAGTCACGGTGCTCTTTGATGAAATTGAGGAAGCGCAAACCGTATTTGGAAAGTTACTTGAAGGCGGTACAGTGACTATGGAATTGCAGAAAACCTTTTGGAGTCCGCTCTATGGCAGTTTGACCGACAAGTTTGGAATCGATTGGCAAGTTTCTGTCGATGATGAAACGCAATAAGCGCCACAAAACCGCGATCTTCAACTGATTGCGGTTTTTTCACTGCCTGTTATATATTAGTCAATTTGGGGTATAAAGATAGAGTAAACAATTCAACTCACTTGGTTGAAAAGCAAGAAGGAGGCTGAACATGGACATCAATAAATACTTGGTCAAAAAAGACGAGGAAATAAACCTTGCCCATTACCCAAGCACTGATGGAGATAAATTTAGTGAACGAGAGCTGAAAGAAAAAATGATTCCGGAAAGCGTTAAAAAGCTGGAAGAACTTCATATGAAACTGCACGCTCAGGAAGAAAAAGGAATCGTGGTTGTGCTTCAAGCAATGGATGCGGCAGGGAAAGATGAAGCCATTACATATATCTTTTCAAACTTGACGGCCCAGGGACTGAAGGTGACCTCATTCAAAAAACCATCTGAAAACGAGCTTGCCCACGACTATTTGTGGCGATTTAAAGAAGGAATGCCGGCGAGAGGACAGATTGGCATCTTAAACCGATCTTATTACGAAGAAGTGATTGCACCGAGAGTCCATGATTTGCTTGGTGAGACTCCACTTCCGGATGAATTAATCGACGATAATATCTGGGATGTCCGCTATCGCCAAATCAATGATTTTGAGCGGTATATGGTAGAGAATGGCTTCCCGGTTGTTAAGTTCTTTTTTAACATGTCTTATGAAGAACAAAGAAAACGCTTGCTCGAACGCATGAAAAATCCGGATAAAAATTGGGAGTTTTCATTTAACGATGTAAAAGAACGGGAACATTGGGATGGATATCAGGAAATTTTCGAAGACATGTTGAGCAAAACGTCAACAGAGCACGCTCCTTGGTATGCCCTTCCGGCTGATGATGAATGGTTCACACGCTACATCGTTTCGGAAGTGATGGTTAATGCGCTGGAAAAGATAAATCCTCAATATCCAGAAATTACAGGGGAAGAAAAAGAAGAGTTGGAAAAAGCAATTCGTAAATTGGAAAAAGAAGAATAGAGAAAAAGGGATTCGGAATAGCATTATTCCGAATCCCTTTTTGGATGAGTGAAAAGACGGAGAATAAAAGAAGAAAGGCTTGCTTTTTGGTCCTCGAAGCCACTATACTATGAACTATTGGTCCACTATAAAAAGAACAATTTATTCGATTTTTCGTAGTTTTTATTGAGAAACTAAAGATTACCTATTAATAAATGCTCTTAAGGTAACGTGCAGCTGCGCGGCCTTTTTTTTGTGTGTTGAACAAAATAAATTATGTAAGGGATGCCTTACGATTGGAGTTTGGTTATGAATAAATGGACGAGATTGTTGCTGGTTTTTGTTTCTTCGATTGTTCTTGGATTTGCGTTCAACATGTTTTTGTTGCCCCATGAAGTATTGGCTGGAGGCGTGACGGGCATTGCAATGATGTTGGGGTTGGTGACGCCGTTGAATGCCGGGCTATGGATGATTCTCTTGAATATTCCGATTCTCATTCTAGGTTGGATGAAGCTGGGCAAGACTTTTATAGCGAATAGCCTGTTTTCTGTCGTTGTCACGTCAGTTGCGATGCTCTATATTCCAGTCGTTAAGTTGACGGAGGATGCCTTGTTGTCTTCTGTGTTTGGCGGAGTTATTTCAGGCGCAGCCATTGGCGTTATCATCCGCTTCTACAGCTCAACTGGCGGCTTTGATGTCATCGGACTGCTGTTGTCGATGAAGCGGGATATTCCATTAGGAGCATTGGTATTCGTGCTCAACAGTGCTGTTGTTTTCGTATCAGGATTTATCTTTTCGTGGGAACTCGCCATGTATACGATGGCTTCCATCTACATTAGTGGACTGGTGATAGACCGAGTTCACACGCGGCATATTAAACTGAGTTTGATGGTTGTAACCAATCAAGGCGATGCCGTTAAAAAAGAATTGCTTGATAATCTTTACCGCGGCATTACCGTAGTGGATGGCGAAGGCGCTTACTCAGAAGCAAAAGTTAAAGTCTTATATAGCGTCATCAGCCGCCACGAGCTGGCATTTGTGCGGCCATTGATTAAAAATATCGACCCAAAAGCATTTGTGAGCATCAGTGAGACAATGGAAGTCATGGGGAATTTCAGAAAAGACGATAACTTCATGAAAAATCCAATCTTGTGAAAAAACCTCTCCAGAAATGGAGAGGTTTTTTGTATGGTGCTCATCTACCGATTATTGAAACAGCAGATAATCTTTGCCAGAAATAAAGTCATTGCCGATGTCGATAAACAAATAACAGTCTTCTGATAACGGGTAGCTGAAGGTGCGAATCATTTCGCCGGTTTCAATATCCGAGTAGATGTCTGATAGGATCCCTTTATGCCTGGTTTTCATCTGCATCGTATTTTCCAAAAAATATGGACGGAAAGCCCAATGTGAACCAAGTTGATCCGGTTCTAAAACCCACTGGCTGCCATGTTTCCTGAAGTTGGAAGACACTTGTCGACCATCACTGTTGCAAATGTACAAGCGGAAACTTTCTTCTTGAAATGCTTCGGCCACGGCTTTGATAAAATGATCGGCTTCTGCGGGACCTTTCCATTTGGGCAATAGCTTTTTTATTTTTTCTTCTTGGATGTGGGTAAACGCATAACGACCTTCCACCATTGATTTTTCCCGTTGAACAAACGCGTCAATTTTTTCTCCGACATCAACCGGAATGGACCCATTCACTGGAAGTTCGAAAGCCGGTTTTGCCAAATAAAAACCTTGGTAATAATGGCCGCCATGTTTCCAGGCAAAATACAATTGATAATTGTCTTCAATATTTTCATAGGACAGCTTCGCACCAATGCGCCGTGCCAGTACCGAAAGGGTTTGAATAACGTCTTGAAAAATATCCGGATTGGAATTACGGACAAAGGTGGTATCCACTTTTAAAATATGGGGGCGCAGTTGGCGAATTCGATCTATATTGGAGCTTTTTGCCCCCACGTGATCGACGGCAATTTGTATTCCATAGGTCTTGTAGTAAATTAGCAGATGTTCCAGCACATCAAAATCTTCATCAAAATCGTGTTCGGTAATTTCCAGAACAATCCGGTTCATAGAAAAGCCCTTTTCCGCGTACTCCTTAAGAGAATCCAAAAAATCTTCCCCGCTATTAATCAGTAATTGCTTCGCGTTGCGGTTAATGAACAACAGGCCGCTATTTTCAGTATCGAGCATTTGCGCAATTGCCTGTCTCAATAAATGCTGATCGACTTCCACTTTGTATTCATCGGGTACATCGCTGTTGTGAAAAAAGTCGTCCAAGCTGACCCATGTGTCTTCGAATTGAAACCGGCCTAAAACTTCATAACCGACCACATCGTGCTTAACTGCACTGATGATTGGTTGGAATGCGGGTTTGACCTTGTTCAGGTTTTCAAGAATATCTAATGGATCCATAGCATGTGCTCCTTCGCAACGAAACGTTAATGTGGCATATGCCATTTACATAATCATAAAAAAGTAAATAATGACCATAATAATCATGATAGAAAGCATGGAGGAAATTAAGGTAATGTGCATATTCGAAGGAGTAAAGGTTTCATTGATGATTTGCTGCCGCTTTGTTTTGTAGTTTTGGGTGGCTGAAAAAATAACAGTGAGCCCGAAAACACAGGCGAAAATGCCAAGCGCCACAGTAAACACATCAACAAAAGCGTTGCGTGTAACCCCCATCGTGAAATGCAGGCTTGTCGCGAGAAAGCCGACTCCTACGATGGAGATGACCGTTCGAATCCAAGCCAGGTACGTGCGCTCATTGGCAAGGTGCTGTTGTGTATAAATCAATTGATTTTTTTCTTTTCGATAAGACTGCCGCGACATATTTATTTTCTCCTCCCAGCAATAAATGGATGTGGAATTTTCAAAATCTGGAATTGAGAAAAATCTTAATGTATTTCCAGTATAAAGGAAGGGGGAATAAAAAGAAATTTCGAATTTTTTTCGGGAAACTTATCAACAAATTTCTTTATCAGAACAATTTTTATGACTTAAAATGCAGGCCCTGCTCAGCAAGTGTTTCCCGAAGAATGCCCAAAGCTTTTGGACCGAAGCCATGCAGTTCGAGCAAATCCTGTTCGGTAGCTGATGTCAAATCTTGAAGTTGTTGATAGCCCGCAGCCAAAAGCGCACGCTGTGCTGGTTTGCCGATGCTTTTTGGAAACGCATCTTTTTCTTCGGAAGTTCTCTTTTCCATCTCTATCACTCCTTTTGTTTTCGAGTATAGTCCGTAAGTCTGTGCCATATCTCTCATAAGCTAGGTGACAACTGGGTTAGAAAATTTGCCTCTAAAACAGCGAAGTGACTTGTATAGTTAGCTGTATTTTATCAAGGTTCCAAGAAAAAAGGTATGTTTGAAAATCAAAATAATGGAGAAACATAAAATGAAAATATCTTTAGTTCGGGGTCTGATTGATGGTCAATGGAAGGAGTGCGAAGAGATAACAGGAGGCGGTTCTAATGAAGCAGGTTTTGTTTATCCACAGCGCGGGTCCTCAGGAAGAGGGGGAAGGAAGTTTTGGCTTGCTGCGATATCTAGTAGATGAATTGGGATCGGAATTTCAAGTGGTTGCACCGGAAATGCCGGATCCTGATGATCCACAATACGCAACATGGAAGAAAAAATTAAAAGAAGAAATTGCTTCTCTGGACGATGGAGCGGTGTTGGTGGGACATTCACTTGGCGGCTCGGTGTTGTTTAAGTTTTTATCGGAAGAAGAGTTGGGAAAGTCATTTGCTAAGCTAATTGCGATTGCTGCACCTTTCTGGGGAAGCAATTCAAATTGGAAAGTAGAGAATTTTACGTTGCCAGAGGATTTTGTTTCCCGCAGCTCACTTTTGCCAGCTGTCGTTTTGTTGCATAGTATTGGTGACGACATCGTACCGTTCGATCATTTAGAAAAATACATGAATCATATTCCAAGCGCCACAGCTAGGCAACTATCGGGAAATGATCATGTTTTTCAGAACGGCCTTAAAGAGTTGGCAGAAGAAATCCGAAAAGCATAAGAAAATGCCTCATCATTGGAATGATGGGGCATTTTATCTAGAAGAACAACAGATTCAACAGAATCGTCACAATGATTGAAAGGAAAATAGAAATGAGCAGGCTGCCCATACAGGAAATTCGCATAATCATGCCACCTTTTTGGAGATACTATCAAGTACCCGAATCAGGGGAGGAGTCAAACCCTTTGCTCAATGACTTGGAGCTCTCGCTTTCAAGAAAAGGACTGTCTTTTTAACGAAGGGTTAAATCAAATCCAGCTGTCACTTCCACTTTCGAGTAATGCATTCATAAATTACGATAACACTGATGTGAAAAGTAAAGCAGAACAGATCGTCTGGCTGTTCGGTGCAATCCCCCTCTGATCCTATAAACGAATGAGAGGGGGATAGCTTTATTTATGCTGATTTCGAGTCTCTCCGTCTTTAAAAACTAAGTACTTGATCATAAAAAAACTTGTTAAGAAAGAAGCAAACATTGCCAAAAATTTTGACAGATTATGCCGAATCCATGCGGGCATACCGATAGATTGAAACAGTATATTGAAAGCCAGAAAAATACCGTTATTGATCAGCAAACTAACCAGTCCCTGCAGAAAAAAGCCGAGACGTTGCTTGTTGTTGCCATTGGATGTATGTCGAAAGGTAATACGGGAATTCCAAAAATAGCTATTGCCCACTGCCAGGCAATAGGCAAGTGTATTGAAAAGCGTTAAAGTGCCGCTTTGGTCAGTAGGGTGGAGCAGCAGTAGCAGATTGAGTGATCCGATATCCACAGCCGCGTTCGAAATGCCAATTACAGTAAATTGCAGGGTTTGGATGGGAGCCTGGGATTTTCGACTGTTCACCATAACTTTCCCCCGTTCTGCAATCGTCTTATTCCGCAGTCTGGATAGGCTCTGTTGTTTTCATTTCAGCTAACTGGCTGTACAGATCTCGAATCTGTTCTGCAGCAGCAGCCCAGCCCAATTCGGCTACGTCTGCGGCTGCTTGTTGCCCCAATTGACGGCGAAAGTTGACATCTTCTAGTTGCAGAATGCAGGTTTTTAAGCTTTCAGGATCTTTTGAGTTGTAGAACAGTCCATTTCTTCGGTTCGTAATCTGTTCTTTTGTCGGCCCGCTTTCTGCTGCAATTACGGGCAATCCTGAAGCCATGGCTTCCATAATAACCAAGCCTAAGGTTTCGGTCGTTGAAGGAAAGATAAAGGCATCTGCCGAAGCAAAAGCCGAAGCCAGCTCATCTCCATGCAAAAAGCCTGTAAATACTGTCTGGGTTCCATCAAAATATTTTTCGAGTTGTAAGCGGTGGGGGCCGTCTCCAACAAGAGCCAGACAAAATCGATCTGATTCTGCTAGGACGCTGCGAATTTTTTCAATTTCTTTTTCAGCCGCCAGACGACCGACATAAAGTAGAACAATTTTATCTTTTTGTCCGCCGGATAGCCGGTAACGGACGTCTTCTGAGGCATGTCTTGGATGAAATTGTTCCGTATCGACTCCGCGTTTCCATACCTGCATCCGCTTAAATCCCTTTTCGGTCAACTCATCTAAAACTGTGTGAGACGTGCATAAATTTAAGTCCGCCTGATTATGCAGCTTTTTTATATACCACCATACAAGTGAGTCAAACTTGCCAAATCTATAATAAGCCATATATTGAGGAATGTTGGTATGATAGGACGCAATTAACGGAATCTCGAGCTTTTTAGCGTAAGTAACGCCTGAATAGCCAGCAACGACCGGGTTGACGGCATGAACAACATCGGGATTAAAGTCGTTCATGTATTTTTTTATCATACGGCTTGGAAGAGCAAACTTTCTGGATCGATAAAATGGCAAGGTATAGGCAGGGACACCATTAACGACAGCTCCGTCAAATTCCTTAACCCCCAGATCAGGTGCGATAATGCGGACTTCATGGCCATCCCTGTGAAGCCAGCGGATGCAGGCCATCAGCCTGGTAACCACCCCATCGGTAGAAGGCAAAAAAGTCTCGGTAATGATCATGATCTTCATCGAAACATCTCCCTTCCAAAACATTCGGATCGGCAACCAATGCTTATTTCCACGTAACGGTAGGCAGGACGTTTTCTATAATGACCCGATCTTTATAAGTGATGGCAGTTTTTAAAATTTTGCGTATGACATCATCTGTCAGAAAATGTGGTTTCAATCCTAGATCCAACAAATTTGTATTGATGGCTTCAAAGAAATGCTCTTCTTTTTCAACTCGAGGATTTTCCAAGTGGACAATTTCTGCATTTAATCCTTCTTCGGCGGCTACTTTTTGAACCATTTCAGCCAGTTTCATTACTGAGAATTCTTCGGTAAATTGATTGAACACACGAAATTCACCCACGTCAGCCCGAGTTTCAGCTGCAATTTCAATGCAACGAACCGTATCCTCAATGCTTAGAAATCCACGAGTTTGTCCGCCTATTCCATAAACCGTTAAATCATGGCCGATGGCAGACTGAATAATGAACCGGTTCAATGCTGTTCCAAACACAGAATCATAATCCATCCGATTTGCCAGGATTGGATCCAGTTCGGTTTCTTCGGTGGAAAGTCCATACACTACACCTTGGTTCAAATCAGTTGCACGGATCCCCCAAACTCGACAGGCAAACATAATGTTATGGCTATCATGCACTTTGGACAGGTGATAGTACGAACCAGGTTGCTTGGGGAAAGGGAGGCGATCTTTACGGCCTTTATGTTCAATTTCCAAATAACCTTCTTCAATCGGGATATTTGGTGTTCCATATTCTCCCATCGTTCCAAGTTTAATCAAATGACAATTTGGAACGATGTCTTTAATGCCGTATAGGACATTTAGTGTCCCAACAACATTATTGACTTGCGTATAGACAGCATGCTCCCGGTCAATCATGGAGTACGGAGCAGAACGCTGCTCGGCAAAATGGACAAATGCCTCCGGCTGTTCTTTTTCAAGAACACTTTTTAAAAAATCGTAATCCTGGAGGTCTCCTTCGTATGTACGTATTTCTTTGCCAGTCAATTCCAACCATTTTGCTACTCGTTCTTCGAGACTGGCGATGGGTGTGAGTGAATTTGAGTCTAGCTCTTCATCGATATGTCTTCTGACCAAGCTATCAATGATGGAAATATCGTGTCCTTGTCTGGATAAATACAAAGCAGTTGGCCATCCGCAGAATCCATCTCCACCAGCTATAATAATGTTCATCAAAAATTCCCCCATTCAGGCATTTTGTCTGACATTTACTATTTTTGTTAAAAACCTCACGAGAATAAAATTTTAACCGGTATTATATAAATCTTTTGTACCACTTTACCGCAAAAATTAAACCTGACAATGAAACGGAGAATTTTTTACGAAATCTTATAGTCGCTGAAATAAAGGGTGTATCCACTTTACAAAATGAGCTGAAGCAGTACGGTGATAAGAACAATTCCCGCGACAAAAGAAGGGAAACTGCTGTTTTTTTCAACTGGCAACTCATCATTTAAGATATTAAGAATGATGCCGCCTGTCAGAAAAGCGGAGAAGAAAGCAATCGTCAATTCAGAGGTTTCAGTTACATTGTATGCAAGCCATCCGATAAATACTGCGGCTGCCAGAATCCATCGACCGATATTGGTATAAAGCTCTTCATGGGTCAAATGCAGCATTCTGTTGTTGGCGATAAAGTGGAAAGAAAAGACGATAAAGTAGATAAGGTAGTCTGCAAAATTATCACCACTCAAATCGATCAGCAAATACCCAATCAAGATGTTATATAAAGAAAAAGACGCAATTTCAAGAGCAAATACGGGTTTTGTTGGTCGAGTGATCTCATTCTCCTGTTCATTTTTTTCTTGGGATTTTTCGTTTAATTGGCTGATGCCATAGAAAAAAGCGATGCCTGCAAGTGTCACCAAATAAGTAACAAAGTCAAGGCTCTCTAACCAGGCGGGCAGTTGTGCTTCTTCTGCAACTTCTTGGTAATGAGTCAATTCAGGAACCAGATGAAGGAAAACGTAAGCAATTGATCCCCCTGAAACAAACGACATCAGTCGGTCTTTTGGCTTCCGATCTAAAAATTTTATATTTTTTGTGAAGATATGGATAATCATAAATCCTATGATAAAAGCCAAGCTAATATACAACATTGTGTTACCTCCCAAACCTTAAGTTAGAAGAAGTATACCCGAATTTATAATGTTTAATGAAATAAGTAATAAAAAGTGTCTCCTGAAGTTGAATGCGGGTATACATAACTGACTCGCATCTAGAGGACTCATGCTTCACGCAGAATGGAGAACAACTATGGACTTGTTGCTGACTATTTTTCTTTTATTGCTTTGTTTGCTGATTTCGAATGTTGTAAGCCATTATATCCCTTTTATTCCAACAGCCTTGATCCAAGTCGCTCTCGGGATAATTTTGGTTTTGGTTTACCAAGACATTTCTTTTGATATTGAAACTGAATGGTTTTTGTTGCTGTTTATCGCTCCGTTGCTTTTTAACGACGGAAGCCATTTTCCACGGGAAGAATTGTGGCGAATGAAAGGCCCCATTTTGGGCAATGCCATTGTCTTAGTGCTTTTAACGACGGTTGTGGGTGGATATTTTATTCATTGGCTAATAGATGAAATTCCGCTGGCAGCTGCATTTGCTTTAGCCGCCATCCTGTCGCCTACAGATCCAGTTGCAGTTAACGGCATTGCACAGCGTATCCGGATTCCACAGAAAGTGTTAAGCCTGGTAAGAGGCGAGTCGTTAATTAATGATGCATCAGGCCTGGTGGCATTTAATTATGCAGTGGCTGCTGTGGTGACTGGTTATTTCTCGCTGTCAGAAGCCGTATTCGATTTTTCCTATAAGTTTGTGGCTGGCGGATTGTTGGGGCTGACGCTGGGATTAATGATCATTGGCATTCGCCTGGTGCTGAGAAAGCAGGGAATCAACGATGTAACTTTTCATACCTTATTGCAGATTATGACGCCATTTTTGATTTTCATCGTGACAGAAGACATTCTTCACGCGTCTGGCGTTATTGCCGTAGTAGTGGCAGGGATTGTGCATTCGTTAGTGCGTGAACAGACAGAAACTTTTATCGCAGAAGAGCAAGTCGTCACCGAAAACATCTGGACAATCATTCTTTTCATCTTGAATGGAATCGTGTTCCTGTTGCTTGGTTTGAATATTCCTACCTCGATGAGCGGTGTGCTGGAAAATCCGAATAGCAGCCTGTGGCTGATTATTTCTTATGTTGTGGCAATAGGTTTGATGATTCTTGGCATCCGTTTTGTTTGGGCGTATTTGTTCTCCATATACGAATACCGCTTCGGCAAAATGGAGGAGTCCGCTAAGCCAAGTTTGAAGCTAACGCTTTATGTGAGCTTAACAGGGGTACGTGGAACAGTAACAATGGTCGGGGTCTTGTCGCTGCCATTTCTTCTGGAGAACGGAGAGGATTTTCCGAACCGTTCACTTATTCTATTTTTAGCGGCAGGAACCATTCTCTTCACCTTGATTGTCGCGACAATTTTCCTTCCCATGCTTAGCAGAGGGCAGCTGGCAGACGGCGAAGACGAAGTGAAGATGGATTTAGAAGAGGCACGAAGACGAATTTTGCTGTCCTCAATCAAAAGAATCAAATCTGAAATTACCGAAGAAAACGAAGCAGCAGCTTATGAATTAATGGAAGAATACAAATTGCGCTTCCAGCAAATTCAACCTGAGGAAGATGCAGCAGCACAGGCAAATAAAAAATATCAGCGGAAAATGCGTGAAGTTCGTTTGAAAGCGCTCCGGTTTGAACGGAAATACATTCAGAAACTTCGCCGAAACAAAGAAATGAACCGTGAAGTTTATGAAGCCTTTGAAAAATCTTTGGACCGGAGGGAAGAAGTCATTGCTCACAATGCACGTTCGACCATGCTTTATTTACAAGGAAAGCTGATTCGGGCTTGGAGGCGTTTTAGGGGAGAAAACCTCAAAGAAGAAGAAACACGCCTTGTCGAGTTTCAAGAAGGACGTCAAATTCAACTGCAAGCTTTGCAGGCCGCTTTAGAAGGGCTGGAAGGGTATGCAGAGAAATACGAACCCAAAGAAATCATAGAAGCAGTTATTTCGGATTACAAACAGATGGTCAGCCGTCTGAAAAAACCGGAATTCCTTTACAATGAGAAATACGAACTGCAAAAAGAAGAGCTGCGTGTCATTGTTATGGACATGGGACGATCTGAAATTTATAAAATGTATGTGGCTGGAGATATTGTAAGAGAGCAGGCAAGGGAGTTGAGGCGCTATATTCATTATATTGAAAGCGTCACCTTGCATGAGACCATGGAGTAAAGGGTTTTAGCGATTTTTGTTGAATAAACAAAAAAACAAGTGGAGGAGGAATCTGTAATGATTCAACGTTTTTTACAGAACGGACTTCAAGGAAAGTATGCGCATTACCAGACAGACATGCTGTTTAATGGCTTGAGCTGGGAAATGGCTGGAGAAAGGCCAGAAGGCAGCCATCATTCGGTATGGGAGTTGTTGTATCATATGAATTATTGGCAAGAGTTCGTGTTGGCTGAATTGCGTGAAGAAAATCCGGTTAGCCCGAAAGATTTGTCAGAGTCTTGGCCAGGCTCTTCGTTTCCTTCAACTGAAGAAGAATACACGGAGATGGTCACGCAATTTTTAAAAGGTTTGGGTCGAGCCACGCAGCAAGCATCAAAAGACTCTTTGGAAGAAGGGCTTGGCGGACGAAAACGAACGGCGGCAGATCTCTTGATGGTGCTCATCAACCACAACAGTTATCACGCAGGGCAAGTTGTGTATGCGCGCCGGTTGATCGGTGCATGGCCGCCGCCAGACGGTGACGAAAGCGATGAATAAATTAAATAACACATAAAAAATCAGCACCGATTTACCGGTGCTGATTTTTTATGTGCGTCGATTAGGCAATAAAGAGAAGCTGTACCCTTGTTCCTTGATGGCGGTGATCAGCTGAGGCAAGATGGCCACAGTTTGCTCCAATTCATGGAGCAGAATGATGGCACCATCCTCAAGGTTTTCTGTCACATACCGAACAATTTGACTGGGATCCCTTTTCAGTTCCCAGTCCATTGAGGCAATGCGCCACATGACGGTTGTTAGCCCGAGCGCATCGGCGACTTGTAAGGTATCGCTGTTGAAACGTCCATAAGGTGGACGAAAAAAAACTATGGGGTTGCCTATTATTTTTTCGATATGAGCCAGGCTGTTTTGTATATCCTGGTATTGTTCTTCATAGGAAAGCTGGACCAAATTGCGGTGCTTTCTTGAATGGGTGCCGATAACATGCCCCTCATCCAGCACTCGCTGCCATGGCCGCGCTGGGTACAGCAAGCGGGATTGCCAAAAGAACATGGCCTGAACATGTTGTTGTTTCAAAATGTCCAAAATCTCCGGAAGTACTTTGCTTGGGCCGTCGTCAAAACTGAGGACGACGGTTTTTTCACTTTGTGTTTGATTCACAGTAACAATTTGTGGGTGAGTAGAGTCGTACACGACCCTGGATTGTTCTACTGCTCACGGACTTTTAATCATGCAGATCCATCTCCTTTCGCTGTTAAATGCCAGCGTCAAAAAATGCAGTTTGCGGATCGGATGTATACGTTTCGCGGTATTCGGCATCCGTAAACTTTTCCGGTGGACCGTCAAAAATAAGTTTTCCATCTTTCAAGGCCAGAATACGGGTAGCGTAGCGTTTGGCCAACTCAATATCGTGTACATTGATAATGGTCAGCAAGTCCAAGCGTTCGTGCATTTCTGTCAGCAAGGTGAAAATATGGTTGGAAGTACCGGGATCGAGACTCGCAACAGGCTCATCTCCAAGCAACACTTTTGGCTGCTGTGCAAGTGCACGGGCAATGCCGACACGCTGCTTCTGTCCGCCGCTTAGCTGCTCCACTTTCCGGTAGGTCATTTCTGACAAACCGACATCATTAATGACACGTTTAGCCAAAGCCAATTCATCGGCAGTAAACCAGCCGATCAGGTTTTTAAAAGAAGAACGGTAACCAAACATGCCTGTCAGCACATTTTGCATGACGCTCAAACGGGGCACCAGGCTGAAATGCTGAAAAATCATGCCGGCTTCCCGACGCACTTTGCGCAGCTTTTCTTCGCTGTGTGCAGAAATGTCTTGGCCGTCAAAAAAAATATGGCCACTGGTGGGTAGCTGCAACCCGTTCAGACAGCGGATAAACGTCGATTTTCCTGCGCCGCTTTTCCCCAGTACACAGATAAAATCGCCTTTTTCAAGAGACAGGCTGATATCAGTCAATGCTTTTACTTTTGTATCCGGATAATGTACAGATAAATTTTTCACTTGAATCATATAGCCACTCCTTTAAATGACGCGATTTCGAATGGTGCTGGCCAAAAAGTCGATGGCGATAACCATGATCATAATAATTAAGACATCCAGCGAAACGGCTGAGTATTGAAACGTTTTAAAGTCGTTAAACAGGCGCTGGCCGATACCGCCGCCGCCAATAAAGCCCAAAATGAGCGACGTGCGGATAGCCACTTCAAAGCGGTAGAAAAATTGTGACAGGACGTTCGGCCAGATTTGCGGCAGAATGCTGAACAAGTTAGCCAGCCATTTCTTTGCACCGACTGCACGCATAGCTTCCTGAGGACCGGGGTCAGCAGCTTCGATCAATTCGGATACCAATTTTCCGAAAACGCCAACGTTATGGATCATGATGGCAATAACGGCTGGAAAAGGTCCAAGGCCCAACGTCGTCAATAAGATCAAGCCGATGACAATCTCAGGAATCGAGCGGACAAAACTGAGTGCTACCCGCATAAAATGGAAGAGCGATTTGGATGGTGCTGTATTGCGCGCTGCAATAAAGCTGATTGGCAAAGCAATCAACAAGCCAAATACACTGCCGAGAAAAGCCATTGCCAAAGTTTCGAACGTATCCTCTACCATGCCAGGAAGTTGGGAAAAGTCCATCGGCCACCATTGAGACAGGAAGTCGATCATGTTGCTGAAGTCCCTGAACTTGGACAAGTCGAATTCCGTAATGCGCATGCTGAAATAAATCAGCACCAAGATAATTGTGAGGGTAATGAGATTGCTTTTTTTAAACCACAAGCTGATCAACTCTATTCTTCAATGATTCCTTGCTTTATAGCGGCTTGTTTGATGCTCTCGTAATCTGCGTTTTCTGCTTCAGTAAAGCCAGTTGCGCCAAATGCATCAAGGATTTCAGGATCTTCTATTGCTAAAAATGTTTCCTGCAGTTTTGCGACGGTTTCATCATCTGTACTTTCAAGCACAGCCCATGGATATTGGAACAAAGGCTCAGATTCCCAAACGACTTTTAACTGTTCGCCATCAATTTTGCCTGATTCCAACAACTGATTATAAATGGCGCTGTCAATCGCACCAGCATCCACTTGTTTGTTTTGAACAGCGAGTGCCGTTGCATCGTGCGATCCAGTAAAGCGGACCGTTTCAAACTGATTTTCCTGTTCAGACTCATAGACTCCGCGATCCTGCAACTCAATAGAAGGAATTAGTGCACCGGAAGTAGAATTTGGATCACCAAAAGCAAATTGAACTTCACCCGGATTTTCCAATAGTTCGTCTAAAGAAGTAACCGGATTGTCCGTATGGGTGATGACATAAGCATTGTAAAATGGCTCGCCATCAACCAGCTGAGTGATGATTGCTTGTGCATTGCTATTAGCTTCTGCGATTACATACGTCAACGGCCCAAGGTAAGCCATGTCAATCTGGTCGTAATTCATGGATTCGACAACACCGTTGTAATCAGGATACACTTCGATTTCAACTTCGCGATCCAATTCATCGCTTAGAAGGGTTTGCAGTTTATCCATTGCCGTTTGCATTTCGCCTTCTGTTTGGGCAGGAATAACGCCTATTGTGAAAGCTTCTTCATTTTCGGCGGCTGTTGAATTTTCATTTTCAGTTGAGTCGTCTCCACAAGCTGACAGGAACAATGCCAGCGAAAGTACAGAAACGGTTAAAGTCCATTTTTTCAATACGAGCACCTCTTTGTTTTTTTATGCGGCTGACAGTAATAAAACAAGGACCCCCAGCAGAGTCCTTGTCCAAAGCTTAGCTATTGCCAGATGTAAGCTTTTCATTTTTCATCTTTTAAATCTTATACTACTTGAATCCGTCCGGCATTTTCATTTGTCACATTTCCGATAATCGCGGACTGGACATTGTTTTCGAGCAATTCACGCTGCAATGCATCAGCCTCCGCTTCCGGAACTGAAATGAGCAGTCCGCCGGAAGTGACTGCATCACACAGGATCAATTGATCGATATCACTGATGCTATCAGCATAATCAATGTCGTCTGCAAGCCATTGGTGGTTTTTGCGTGTACCGCCTGGGATGACGTTTTGTTCTGCGAGCTCTTTTGCACGAGACAGGACAGGGACGTCTTGGTTAATCACTGTGACACCAACATTGCCGCCTTTGGCGATTTCCATCGTATGGCCAAGAAGTCCGAAACCGGTAACATCTGTGCAAGCATTAACCGTGTAGTTTTCCATCACTTCTGCTGCCGTTTTGTTCAATGTAGCCATAACGTTCATGACTTCATCTAAATCCTCTTTTCCAAGAATTCCTTGCTTGATAGCCGTTGTTAAAATGCCGACGCCAATTGGCTTGGTCAAAAGGAGGCGATCTCCGGGTTTTGCGCCTGCATTGGATCGAATGCGGTCAGGATGGATTGTGCCTGTAACCGAAAGTCCGAATTTAGGTTCCTGGTCGTCAATCGAATGACCTCCGACTAATGCGGCACCAGATTCTTTGACCTTATCAGAAGCACCGGCCAAAATATCGGCCAATATGCTTTTATCCAATGTATTGATCGGAAAAGCAACAATATTCATGACAGTCAATGGCTTGCCGCCCATGGCATAAACATCGCTTAGAGCATTGGCTGCACCGATCTGTCCGAACATATAAGCATCATCGACAATCGGAGTAAAGAAATCCAATGTCTGAACCAATGCGGTTTCGTCGTTAATTTTATAAACGCCTGCATCGTCAGCTGTTTCCAGCCCGACAAGCAAGTTTGGATCATCTACATTTTTCGGTAAGTGACGCAGAACCTGCGCCAGGTCCTCAGGACCAATTTTGCAGCCTCAACCGCCTTTTGCAGATAAAGAAGTTAATCGTACGTTTTCTTTTTCGACCATGCTAATCTCTCCTTTTTTGTGTTCCACTCTAATTATGCGTTTAAAAGCCGGCTTATTTTAAAATCTGTTGATAAACCTTCAACAAAGTGTCAGCTTCGCGCTCGCTGGAATGATGCTGTGTTACATAAGCTTCAGCGGACTGGCCGATGCTTTGCCTTATTTTGTTATTATTCACGAGCTTTTCGGCATAATCAAGGAATTCGTTTCGGGTCTTGTATAGTAACCCGGTTTCCCCGTCGGATATGATGCTGCTGTTGCCGGGGATATCCGAAGCGAGAACCGGCACTGCATAGCCCATTGCCTCTAAAATTGTCGCTGGCTGGCCTTCAGACAAGGACGTGTTTAAGACGACGTCGGTCTGGCGATAAACAGAACCCATGTCTGCATGCGGCACTTGCCCCAAGTAGCGAATCCAATCTTTGTGGCGATTGACAAGCTCCATCACTATGGCGCCTTCTTGTTCCTCAAGCACGGGACCCACAAGCCACAGCCGAATTTCAGGATGCTGCAGTCGAAGTTCCTGAAGCATCCCGATTGCCGCTGGAATATTCTTTACTTTCCGGATGCCTGCCGGCAAGAAGAACAAAAAACTGTCTGCTTCTTTTGTGAAACGTGGTACTCCAGGCGATAAAGGCTGGTTGCCTTGTGCCATAACAAAAATCTTGTCAGCCAAGTCTGGGATTTCTTTTATCAACAGGGCTTTGGCTTTTTCATCGAATACGTGAACAGCATCCGCTCCATGCAAAGAAGCCAAAACGTCCATGCGTTTCTTTGGATTAAAAAGATCCTGATTCAAATCGGTTCCCGTAATGGTGACAATGTAATGCGCAGGTTTTTTGTCCAGTTTTTGCAGGAACTTGTAAAAGTTATAAGCATGAAATCCATGAACAATATCAGCAGTTGGGAATGAACGGATAGCATTATCGTCAGTTGCTGATACGATCTTTGTCTCTATCCCTAAACCTTGGAGATTGTCGGCAATGCGTTGAACCGTTATGGTATTTCCGCGAAGCTGCGGGTAATTTGGTGAAGCTAAAACAATTTTCATCTTCTTCATCCTTTAATACAACATTTTGAACGTTTAAGCACTCCCGCTACACTGAATTATCCTAAAGCTAAGTAAGTTTGTCACTTAACTTGCCTTTATTTGGATTGAAAAAAAGATTGCCGTCGAGGGCAATCTTTTTGTTTGGCTGCAGCACCTAGCTTCTCGGGGTCTTAAGTCAAACCGGCAGTGTGGCAAAAAACGCCACACAACCGATTCGTCTTAGCCTGTCAGTGCTACACAGGCGCTTCCGCTTTTCTTATTGTCCAGCTTCGGCACCCAGATTCTAGGGTCATAAGCCACCCTGGCTGTACGGCTGAAAATACGCCGCTTCGCCAGTGCGTCTTATGCCCGTCGAGGGCCCGCAGGATGCGGGTCAGCTAACCGTTGCGACAGGAAGTCGCGTATTTAGGTTAGCATCCTCTTTGGGTGCCTCAGCATTTCTATTGTCCAGCTTCAGCGCCTAGCTCCTCGAGGTCTTAAGTCAAACCGGCAGTGTGGCAGAGAACGCCACACAACCGATTCGTCTTAAGCCTGTCGGAGCTAAATAGGCGCTTCCGCTTTTCTGTATGTATTGGCGGGATTGTGTGGGAATCGAACCCACCGAGCCTGGCACGCAGGCCCCTCAGGGTTTTGAAGACCCAGGAGGACACCAGTCACCCATCCAACCCCATGATGTTGCTGGCCGACCTGTACAAGTTTATACCGAAAAAAAGATCTGTGCAAGAATGGGGATTGCCTAAAGGGGATGAAGAGCAGAGCTCATGCTTGAAAGAGCATTCCTTGAAGACTAAAGTAAGAAGATAAGCAATTAGAGAAGGCGTGTGAAGAAAATGGAAGAACGGTATTTTACCATCGGCATGGCCGGGCATATTGATCATGGCAAAACCAGTTTGACAAAAGCATTGACCAATGTGGAGACAGACCGATTAAAAGAAGAAAAGGAGCGGGGCATATCCATTGAATTGGGCTATGCACCTTTGAGCTTGGAACCCGGAGTTTTTGTTTCGGTTGTGGATGTGCCGGGGCATGAGCGGTTTATTCGCCAGATGATTGCAGGCGTTGCGGGAATCGATTTGGTCGTTCTAGTCGTTGCAGCGGACGAAGGCATCATGCCGCAGACGGAGGAACATTTGGAAATTTTGCAGTTTTTAGGTGTGAAGCGGTGCATTGTTGCTGTTTCAAAAATAGACCGGGTTGATGAAGTCATGCTGGAATTGGTGATGGATGATATCAAAGAGCGATTGGCCGATAGTATTTTTCACGAGGCTCCTTATGTCGCATTAGACAGTCTTTCAGGAGCAGGAGTTGACGAACTGAAGAAGCTTATCGGAATGGAATTGCAGGCCATAGACTTTCGGGATGCCTATGGTTCGTTCCGCTTGCCGATTGATCAGGTCTTTACCGTTCAGGGACAAGGTACAGTTGTTAGAGGCACCATCTACGAGGGCCAGGTTCGAAAATCGGCGCAATTGACGATTTTGCCGGAAGGGATTCCGGTGAAAGCAAAACAAATTCAAGTGCATCACGAAGAACATGAGCAGGCTCGTGCCGGACAGCGGACAGCCATCAATCTTGGCGGAATCGAACGAACCGCTGTAAAACGGGGGGATGTACTGGTAGATTCAGACCATTTTTTGGTGACCGATACCATTGATGTGGTGCTGCAAGTAATTGGGCGCAAGTTCGCTCCGCTCAAGCAGCGGACAGCGGTCATGCTCCATGTCGGTACTTCTGAAGTAATGGGGAAGGTGGTCTTTTTCGACAGGAAAGAACTGGAGCAAACCGGTGATGAAGTCCTTTGCCAAATTCGTCTGGATCAAAAGATTGTTGTACGCCGGGGAGACCGTTTTATTTTGCGGCGTCCGAGTCCGGTGGAGACCATTGGCGGCGGTTGGGTCATTCAACCAAATGGGGGCAAGTACAAGTTTGGCAATGAAACCATTGAGTTGCTTCGCCATCATCAGTTGGGGTCACCTCAGGATTTGGTCATAGATGCACTCGGCAAATACGCCTTGCTTGACCAGCAAGGATTGATGCAGCAAACTTCGCTGGATGAACTTACATTGAAAGAAACATTGGCCAAAGGTTTGGCATCCAAGGTTTGGCTGGAAATTCCGCGGTACGGCTACAGCTTGTCCAAAACCTTCATCAAAATAAAAGACGCATTGCTGGCAAGGCTGCAGCAGTTCCACAACGAATTTCCAATGAGGACGGGTATGGGCAAGGCAGAGCTGATTCAATCAGTAAGTGCCAACTATCCCAAAGCTCTCTTGGAATACAGCTTAACCTTATTAATGGAGCAGAACGAAATTCAGCGGTCTGGTCAGTTCGTCTCACTGTCTGTTTTTAGCGCTCACATGCCGAACGAGTGGCGTGCAAGAATGGAACAGATTGTTGCTAAGCTGGAAAAGGAGGGCTTTCAAGCAGCGAAGTGGGAGGATTACTTTATAGGCAGTCCGTTGCCAAAACAGGAAATCGCTGAACTCACTGCCTATTTGATTGAAAGCGGGCAGGTGTATCGGTTAAGGGAAGATACAATGATTCACCGCACAGCTTTTGATCAAGCTTTAACCCGGTTGCAGCAGCAGACAGGATCATCTTTTGATTTAAAGCAGGCGAAGGAAATCCTCAATTTGTCGCGGAAATACATGATTCCGTTTCTGGATTTGTTGGATGAATTGAACTACACAAAACGGACAGAAGACCAGCGCTTTTGGATGGAGGACAAAACATGAAACAGTATTTGCGGCAATTGCCGGCAGTTCATGAGCTGCAGAAAGACCCGCGTTTTGAAAGCTTGAAAGCAGCGTCCAACTTGAATGGTGAACAGCTGACCGAATTTCTGCAGCGTGAACTTGGAGATTTGCGCCAGCGTTTACTGGCAGAGGAGTTGCTGATTGAAGAGGCTGTACCTGATTTTGCAGGATTGCTGTTCCAATCGGCTGAAGCACAAATCAAGCGGTGGCAGGAAGATCGATTGGCGCGGGTAATTAACGGAACTGGAACGGTGCTGCATACGAATTTAGGACGTTCTCGTTTGAGTGATGCGGCTATCGCGCATGCTGTAAGAACGGCAGCGAATTACTCCAATTTGGAATATCGGCTGCTGGAAGGAAAACGCGGATCACGCCACGACATTATTGAAGCATTGCTGGTAGAGGCGACAGGTGCAGAAGCAGCGATGGTGGTAAACAATAATGCGGCAGCGGTGTTTCTTGTTTTAAGTGCGCTGGCCAAACGGCGGGAAGTGATCGTTTCCCGCGGCCAATTGGTTGAGATCGGCGGTTCTTTTCGTGTTTCTTCTATTATGGAAGAAAGCGGGGCACATCTCGTCGAAGTGGGAACCACCAACAAAACGCATCTCTTTGATTACGAACAGGCTGTGAATGAAGAAACGGCAATGATCATGAAAGTGCATACCAGCAATTTCAAAATGATCGGCTTTACGGAAACGGTTGAAACCGAAGATTTGGCAAGGCTGACGGAAAAACATAGCGAAGTCCTTTTTTATGAAGATTTGGGAAGCGGCGCACTGTTTGATTTTAAAAAATATGGAATCGGTGATGAGCCGCTTGTCCGCGAAGTGGTCAGAAGCGGGGTTGATCTCGTTTCCTTCAGCGGCGATAAACTATTGGGCGGACCACAAGCCGGTTTGATCGCTGGGAAAAAAGATCTGATTGACCGTTTGAAGAAGCATCAGTTGGCACGTGTTTTGAGAGTCGATAAAATGACCTTGGCTGCGCTTGAAGAAACTTTGAAAACTTATTTATCCGGCCCCGAAAAAATTGCGGAGCTCCCTACTGTGCGCGATATAATCCGACCGGCAGCAGCTATTAAAACCCAGGCAGAGTCGTTTATCGGTCTTTTGCAGGCGAACTCCGCCAAGTACCAGAGCGAAATTCAGGCAAGCACCTCTCAAATCGGCGGCGGGACCATGCCTGGAGTGGAAATTCCGACTTTTATTGCTGCGATTTCACATGAACGTTTAAGTGCAGACCAGTTGTCAAAACGGCTCAGGCAGATGAAGCCGGCAATTGTCTCCCGTATCCAGGAAGAGCGGGTATGCATTGATTTTCGGACCGTTGATTCTTATGAGATGGACGACTTGTTAGCCGGATTTTTGGCAATTGGATAACGAGATAAATACTTGCAAAAAATAAACAGCTTCCGCTTTTAATGCGGAAGCTGTTTATTAGTGTAAAGTGTATTTTTATGGAAAAAGGGAATAGTCCCTATAATCTAGCAAGAAGAGTGTTCGAATGGGAGGGGAAACGAGTGAAGATCCTGATAGCGCCTGACTCATTTAAAGGAAGCATGACAGCCATAAAAGCAGCCGAAGCAATGGCTGAAGGAGTTCAAGGTGCATCTCCCCAAATTACAGCGATTAAGATGCCCATTGCCGACGGTGGGGAAGGGACGATGGCTGCACTGGTTTCAGCAACGGATGGAAAAATGATAGAAGCGATTGTTGAAGATCCTCTGGGCAGGAAAATTACAGCCCACTACGGTGTGCTTGGCGACCAGGAGACCTGCATTGTGGAATTAGCAGAAGCTTCGGGACTGACTCTTTTGACAGAGTCAGAACGCAATCCTTTGCTGGCTTCCACTTTTGGAACTGGTGAATTGATCATGGCCGCACTGGATGCAGGCTACCGAAAGTTTATTATTGGTCTTGGCGGAAGTGCCACCAACGATGCTGGCATTGGAATGCTTCAGGCGCTGGGTATGAAATTTCTGGATAGTAACGGAGTAGAATTAGGACCGGGTACGGCAGCATTGAGTGGATTATCGAAGGTTGATCCCTTTGGGTTTGATAAACGCATTATGGAAAGCCGATTTCTAATTGCCTGTGATGTTGAAAATCCATTGGTTGGACCTGAAGGCGCCTCCGCCGTTTTTGGACCGCAAAAAGGGGCGACTCCTGAAATGGTGGAAACCCTCGATGCCATGCTAACGAATTTTGCTGATATTGTTGAGCGCTTTACTGGAACGGCTTTGCACCATAAAAAGGGGGCGGGCGCTGCCGGTGGAGCAGGTGGAGCGTTCCAGGCATTCTTTTTAAGCGAAATGAAGCGCGGAATCGACCTTGTACTGGAAACCATGAAGTTTGAAGAACAGCTTTTTTATGCTGATTTGGTGCTGACGGGTGAAGGCAAAACCGACATCCAGACCTTGTCAGGAAAAGCCCCATTCGGCATTGCAGAAGCCGCTTATCGGCACAGCAAACCGGTCATCTTAATTTCGGGAACCGTCGAGAGTTCAGATAAACAGGAGCTGGAGCCATATTTTACTGAGATTCATGGGCTAACAGACGATGGGATATCAAAAGAAGATTCGATAGCGCAAGCCTATGATTATGTGAAGGGGAAAACAGAAAAGGTAGTTCGGGCTTATTTGAAAAATCATAGCTTGGAGTGAGATAAAGGCCAAAAGGAGGATTCGGAAAAACCGATCCTCCTTTTTAAAATGAGCAAAATCAGTTGTTCAATAAAGAATGTTCCTGGTAGTCAAAAGCGATATCTGGAAGGATGGAAGGATCAACATTGGCCCAAATCAATTGGTCACGTGTTTCTTTATCTAATCTGAAGGACATTGCAGAAATATTTTCGGCAGAAAAAATCCAGGATAGGGAGATATTGTTCAACTGATTGATTTCGGATAAAGGCTCTAAGATGATTAAGGCATCTTCCCATAATTTTATTTTTGCTGGGTTTGTCTGGATTTCTTCATCAATATTCAAGACAATCGCCACATTCCAACCCTGGAGTCCGCGAGAAACTGAAATATCGGCAATGTGTTCATTATGGGTATTGTTTTCCCTGCCAAGCTGTTCAATGACAACGGTTTGAATTTGGGTTTCAAGCCTTTTTGCTTCCGGCAATTCGGTTTTTAGCAGCCACCCACCAGCAGTTAAAAAAATAACTGTCGCTGCCAGCCAGAGCGCAAATAGCGATTTTCTTTTCTTCAGCATTCCAACCATTGTTATTGTCACTCCATTTCACGCATCGTTGCTTACAGTATAAAGGAAATTTGGTTGTTTAGAAAAACTGTTTAGATAACTATTATTTATTATGAAATCCCTTTTTCCAAAAGTGCATGGCCTGCATGCTGAAACGCGTTATACTGAAAAAAGGTTCTTGATGTATTAAGTGTGAAGCTGGCTGGGAAAGAAGGAGAACGCATGGAACAAAACAAAAAGCAGCAAATGCTGCAGCGCTTTATCGACTCACCGGAAAAGGTCAAGGCTTTGTACCGGCGCACTTTGTGGATTGTCGTGCTGTCGCAGATATTTGGCGGAGCCGGATTGGCAGCAGGAGTGACCGTAGGGGCTCTTCTTGCACAAGATATGCTTGGCACGGATCGCTTTGCAGGTGCACCTGTTGCCTTGTTCACGCTTGGATCAGCAGCAGCGGCACTGATTATTGGCCGTTTGTCCCAGCGCTTCAGCCGGCGAACCGGATTGGCTTCAGGATTTCTGGCAGGCGGACTTGGTGCAATCGGCGTTGTCATAGCGGCTTTATCAAATAATGCAGTTTTGTTGTTTGGCTCCTTGTTGGTGTACGGGGCAGGTACGGCAACAAATTTGCAGGCCCGCTATGCAGGAACGGATTTGGCCAACGCCACTCAGCGCGGAACCGCCATCAGCATTGCTTTGGTATCGACAACATTTGGAGCCTTTGCAGGTCCCAATCTGGTCGGAGTGATGGGGAGGTTTGCTGAATCTGTAGGCATTCCTGCTTTAGCTGGACCATTTTTGTTAGCGGCGGCTGCGTATCTGTTGGCAGGTGTTGTGCTGCTAATGTTCCTTCGTCCAGATCCGCTGCTGGTTTCCAAAGCAATAACAAAGCATCAACAAGCGCTTGAAGAAAGCTCAGCAAATATAGCTTCTATAGATGGACAGAGCAATAAAAAAGGCGTTTTACTGGGCGCCGCGGTCATGGTGCTGACGCAATTGATCATGTTTGCCATTATGACCATGACGCCGATTCATATGGGGCATTACGGTCATGACTTGGAAGCGGTCGGGCTGGTTATTGGAATTCACATAGCCGCCATGTACTTGCCGTCCATTGTCACGGGAGTCCTGGTCGATAAATTAGGTCGAATCGTGATGACGGCAGCTGCTGGTGTAACATTTATGGCTGCAGGTGTTGTTGCTGCTTTGGCGCCGAGCGATTCTCTACCAGTTCTGATTGTGGCATTGGCCCTACTGGGGCTTGGTTGGAACTTTGGATTAATTAGCGGAACCACGCTCATTGTGGATTCGACGCATCCTTCCACACGCGCAAAAACACAGGGGACCGTTGATGTGCTCGTTGCGTTGGCTGGTGCAGCAGGCGGTGGTATTTCAGGGATGATCATGGCGCAGACAAGCTATGCTGCCATGTCTTTAGTTGGTGGGTTTCTGGCACTGGCTTTGATTCCGGTTGTATTTTGGTATACAAGAAAGGAAAAAACAAGTGGATAAACAACTTGCACAAAAAAGCGCCGTTCACATTTGTGGACGGCGCTTTTGTAAAAATAAACCTTTATGGATTTGTTGACCAAAGTCCTGCTGATTTCAATAAAACACGTGGATGCAACTTGAGTTGGGCAACCATCATTTCAGCAAGGTCTTCCGGCTGCATAACTTTGTCGGGGTTGCCGTCAGTCAAGTTTGCTTCCACAGCCAGGTCAGTGGCAACAGTGCTTGGTGTTAAGGCACTGACGCGGATATTGTGTTTTCTGACTTCCAGCATCAACGATTCCGTCAATCCCATAACGCCAAATTTTGATGCACTGTAAGCACTTGTTACAGGTGCTCCTTTTTGGCCGGCAGTAGAGGAAATGTTGATGATGTCTCCTGATTGGCGTTCGATCATTTGCGGTAAGACAGCGCGCGTCACGTAATACACACCCATTAGATTGGTATCAATAATTCCTTTGAATTCTTCAGGCGACAGTTCAAGAAACTTGCCGAACTTGCCGATTCCCGCATTGTTGATCAAAATATCAATCGATCCCAATTCAGCCAATACATGTTCAACTGCTGCATTGACCGCTTCCGGATCTGCAACATCAGCTACTGCATATACAGTTTTTACTCCGTATTGTGCCAACTCTTTTGCGACGTTCTCAAGGTTTTCAGCTGTGCGACCAACAAGCCCCACATTTATTCCTTCTGCTGCAAAGGCGATGGCGGTAGCCCGGCCAATTCCTTTGCCAGCTCCTGTAATCAACGCATTTTTCCCTGTTACTTTCTGCATATGGACAGCTCCTTTTATCGTAAATCAGTTTCCTACATTAGTGTAGCAAAGTCCGGCAAAAAAACTAAATGAAGCGCTCAGGAACAACATGTTGGTTTGTTTTGCATCTTGTTTTATAAAAAGGAACAAAAAAGGCAACAGAAAATTTCTGCTGCCAGTCAATCCACTATTTTAGAAATTGGGTATCAGTCAATAAAGCAAAATTCGATTGTTCTTTCAGGAATTTCTTCCAAGCTCCCAAGAAGAATGCTGGCATTGTTGAACCAAATGAAATTCTATCCGGCCTGTTTTATGAATGAAGTAAAATTTTTATTCGTCGAACAAATTCATGCTCAAATAGCGTTCACCAGTATCCGGTGCGATGCACAGCACTTTTTTCCCAGCGCCTAAACGTTTGGCAAGTTCGATTGCTGCATAGATAGTAGCGCCGGCAGATGGACCGACAAAGATGCCTTCTTCACGTGCCACTCGTTTAAAGACATCGATCGCATCCTCGTCGTTGATCGCCATAATTTCATCGTATACTTCTGTGTTTAAGATTGCAGGAATAAAACCGGGGCTCGTGCCCACCAGTTTATGCTTGCCTGGCTTTCCGCCAGACAGCACGGGAGACCCCTTTGGTTCCACAACGACAACATAAAGTTCCGGAAGATGTGCTTTTAAGGTTTCACCAGTTCCGGTGATGGTGCCGCCTGTTCCGGCTGATGCCACAAACGCATCCAGTGTGCCGTCCATCTGTTCGAGAATTTCCATTGCTGTGGTGGTGCGGTGGATATCCGGGTTTGCTTTGTTTTCAAATTGCTGTGGAATAAAACTGTTCGGAATTTCTTTTTGCAGTTCCAATGCTTTGCCGATTGCGCCAGGCATTTTGGCATCGCTTGGCGTCAATACGACTTCAGAACCGAAAGCCTTCAACAGGTTGATGCGTTCTTTCGTGGCATTTTCCGGCAATACGAGAATAGAGCGATAGCCTTTGGCAGCAGCAACCATAGCCAGGCCGATACCGGTATTGCCGCTGGTCGGCTCGATGATCGTAGCGCCTTTTTTTAGTAAGCCGTCTTTTTCTGCAGTTTCGATCATATTAAAGGCAGCGCGGTCTTTAACACTTTTGGTGGGATTGAACATTTCCAGTTTGACGTAAACATCTGCCGCTCCTTGTGGAACGATTCGATTTAGTTTAACGACTGGCGTATCGCCAATCAATTCGATGATATTGTTATAGGGTTTCATGAAAAACAACCTTTCTTATATAGTAAAATTTTCAGTTGGCCAGTTTTTGTTATCGCTGAATTTCTTTGCGCATGCATACCGGAGTCTTCTAATTGACGAAGCAAAACATAGACCTTATTGTACTAGTATAACGCAGTTTTGTTAATCATATTGGATTGCTTAGCTGATAAGTGAGGAGAGTGCACCATGGAACACATACCGTTAATTGTCAGTACTGATTGGCTTGAGCAGCGTTTGGAAGACTCCCAATTGCGCATTGTGGATGCGACAACGTTTATGGATATCCCCACAAATGGTGGGCCGCCTTCTGTCCTTTCTGGAAAAACATCTTATGAGAAAGGGCATATTCAAGGCGCGGTTTATGCTGATTTGCTGCATGACTTGTCCGACCCAGAGTCACCATTTCCATTTATGACGCCATCCCGGAAGCAGTTTATCGAAAAAATGATGCAGCTCGGTGTAGGAGATGAGACGTATACCGTCATTTATGATCAAGGAGCGCTTGTTGAAAATCCTGTGGTTGCGGCTTATTGGGCTTCGCGGCTGGCCTGGCAGATGCAGTATGAAGGGTTTGAGAACATCGCAATATTGGATGGCGGGTTGCCAAAATGGAAAGCGGAAGGCCGTGCGCTATCGACTATTCCAAGTAATTACTCCCCAGCAGCATTTACTGGTGAACGCCGCCCAGAGCTTCTTGCCACAAAAGAGGATGTACAGAATGCGATTGATGACGATACAATCGTTTTGATTAACAGCCTGTCGCCCGAGGATTACAGAGGCGAAACGGATACTTATCCGAGAAAAGGCCATATTCCAAGCAGCGTCAATATCTTTTTTGGAAATCATGCCGACATACAAACGAAAAAAGTGTATACAGATGCTGAACTGCGGAAACCATTTGAAGCAATTGGCGCATTGGATCCGGACAAGAAAGTCATTACTTATTGCGGTGGGGGAATCGCAGCCACTTGGACTTCGCTCATTCTCAACAAACTGGGCCAAAAAAATGTGGCCGTCTATGACGGTTCACTAAACGAATGGGCCAGTGATCCATCCTGTATCCTTGTGAAAGAGAGCTGAATTAAAAACCGCATCGCCTGTGTAAAGGCGATGCGGTTTTTAATATTTAGTCAGCAGCGACTGCGACTTCGATATGCTGAAAGCTTGCGACATCGAACAAACCGCAATCGGTCAGTTTTAAATGAGGGATGACCGGCAATGATAGGAATGACAAAGTTAAAAAGGCATTGAAATGAGTCGGTGCGCCAATCTGCAACAGGCTCTCATCAAGCGCTTTAAGCTGCTGATAAACGGCATCAAAAGGTTCTTCTGTCATTAATCCTGCAACGGCAAGGGGGAGGCTCGCCAGCACGTGGCCATCTTGCACCACGACTAGCCCGCCTTTTAAGTTCTGTACAGCTTCGACCGCGGCTTTAATGTCACTGTCGCTTGTGCCGACGGCAATGATATTGTGCGAATCATGCGCTACCGTTGTGGCGATGGCGCCATTTTTCAGGCCAAGCCCTTGGACAATGCCGAGGCCAATATTGCCAGTGGCGCGATGGCGCTCGATCACAGCCATTTTCAATAGGTCTTTTGCTGGATTTGAAACAAAGTAACCATTCGTAGTCGGTGTTTCGATAATCAAATGTTCTGTGATGAGGTTGTTTGGATTGATGCCGATGACATGCGCTTTCGTGCTGTTGCCCATCGGAATTTGAAAGCCGGTACCAGAAAATTCCGCAACACGTACAGTATCTTGAACCGTAGTGGCATCTGTTTGTTTCTGAACCGGACCTGCATAGCGGCCGCTTTTTGCCGCTAATTGGCCACCTTTATAAACTTCTCCAATCGTGAACTCTTCCAAGCTGTCGAGCAACAGAAAATCCGCATCATAGCCCGGAGCGATAGCGCCTTTTTGACGAAGTCCGAAGCATTGCGCCGCATTGAGGCTGCCCATTGAGATAGCAGTAATAGGATGGATGCCCTGTTTGATAGCAGTCCGAACATTGTAATCGACACTGCCTTCTTCAATTAAATCATCCAAGTGCTTATCATCTGTACAAAACAAGCAGCGGTGAGCGTTTTGTTCGGTTACACCTTCAAGCAAAGCATGAAGGTTTTTAGCAACGGATCCTTCACGGAGCATGACATACATGCCACGTTCTAAGCGCGTAATCATCTCTTCTTTTGAGACACATTCATGGTCTGTCAAAATACCGGCAGATCCATAAACGTTAATATCATTCTCTGATAGTCCGGCAGCATGCCCATCAATTTGATGGCTTAGCAGGAGTTTATCAAGCATGGCATCATCGCCGCGCAGAACGGCAGGGAAGTCCATCACTTCTGCCAATCCAAGAACTCCTTCCCGCTGGAAAAACGGCGCAAGGTCTTCGGCCGACAGCCGGGCGCCTGCATTTTCAAAACCTGTAGAAGGCACACAGGAAGGAAGCATAAATTTTATATCCAGCAGAGTCGATTCGGCATCCTTCATCATGTAATCCAGACCGGCAGTACCGCTGACGTTGGCAATTTCATGAGGATCCGTAATGACTGTTGTAACGCCATGGGGCAAGACGACCTGTGAAAATTGCTGTGGTGTTACCATGGAAGATTCAATATGAACATGTGCATCAATCAAACCGGGAGCAATAAACTTTCCAGTAGCATCGATTTCTTCAATGCCTTCATACTCTCCAATGCCGACAATGACGCCGTCGCTGATCGCCACATCGCCCGTGGTCAGGCTTTTGGTAAAGACATTGACAATGGCCGCATGGCGAATGACCAAGTCGGCTTTTCTTTTTTTGTTGGCAGCGTCTATCCGGGTTTTCAATTGAATTTTATTCACGATTGTTCATGCTCCTTTTTAGTGGTTTGAGTTGTGCGAATCGAGGCATGCAGCAGTATTGTTCACGGCCAGTTAACTGAATTGAGAAATAAGCTTGGACTCATTCTACAGCAGATAGAGAATTTGCTCTAGCAAAAAATGAAGAAAGCTGGATGATTCTGCTGCTTTAGAATGTGAGAAAATTTTATTTCGGGAACAGAAAGAGATATAATGGTCAAATCAGTTGCAACTGAATCAGAAAGAAGATGACCCATATGAAGATTTCTCCAATGGCTAAAACCTTTGTCATCGGTTTGGCTGGGGCAGGGCTTTTTGTGGCAGTGGGAGCACCTATGCCTTGGCTGCTCGGCCCTTTATTTGCAGTCTTGCTCATGCAATTATTCACCCCGGTATCACTGAAATGGCATTCGCGCTTTCGTAATGGCGGCTTGGTTGTGGCAGGGTATGTAATCGGCTATGCTTTTACATTTGAAGCCCTGCAAGGAATGAAACAGTATTTCCTGGCGATGGTGCTAATCAACATCGCATTTTTTGTCCTTTTCCTGTTTATCAGTTCATTGATGGCTTCGCGGACAAAAGTAGACCAAGCAACCGCGATGACTTGCTGTGTGCCGGGCGGCTTGTCGCAAATTATTACATTTGCCGAAGAGCAGAAAACCATTGATTTGACGGCGGTGACATTCTACCACGTTCTTCGTGTCCTGCTCATTGTCGCAATCGTTCCGTTTATTGTCGCTAACGGAGGATCTTCGCATGTGCAAGAGCTGGGACAGGGAGATTATTCGCTGCAGTTGGCGGGTTTGCTGGCAATGGGCTACGGTGCGGGTATGTTTGCACAGAAAGTGAAAGTACCGACAGCTTTTTTGCTCGGGCCGGTCTTTCTGATCATGGCATTTAATATGGCTGGTATAGCAGTGCCGGTCATGCCAGGTTCTTTCCTGCACATCGCACAATTATTCATTGGCATATACATCGGACTACTATTGAAGAAAGAGGATTTGAAATTGACGAAGCGTATGATTTTTTATTCGTTTTTTTCGAGTGCTGTACTCATCGCCTTTGCTTACAGCCTGAGCTTTATTCTGCAAAATCTCTACGGCCTGAGCTTTTCCACCAGCTTTCTAAGTGTTGTACCAGGAGGACTTGACCAGATGGGCATTATTGCTGCATCGGTTCATGCAGACGTAACCGTTGTAACGGCGTTTCAGCTGTTCCGGATTTTGTTTTTATCTGTGTTGATTGTTCCCTTTGTTAAATGGACCGCTGTCCGCAGTGAACAGCGGAAAAAAATTTCTGCGGAAAACGCAGGATAGACAAAAGGCAGCTACGGACATGAGGTCCGTAGCTGCCTTTTCAATATGCTTATTCTTTTGATTCTTTATAAATAAAATAATCGAAGTCAGCTGGCTGTTGTTGGCCGGATAAATCCTGGCATTGCAGTCCGACAAATGCACCGGTGAAAAACCCGCCGCCTTGAATATAGTCGTCTGACAGTGTAGCAGAATTGAACGTAATCGGAAGCGTAATCCAGTTTTCACCATCAAAGGAATACGAATACGTATAGGTCTTTGTTTGGACTTCTACACGCAGATGAACATACTCAAGGTCTTCCGGAATGCTGATTTCTTCTCCTTGAAGCGGTTGGGAGAAGGAGAAATTGTCACATACAGTCAGTTCAAGAATGCGGCCTTTTTCTTCGTGCCAGGAAATTTGAAGAGCTGTCCAGTTTTCTGTGTTGTAATAGTTTACAAGACCAGCACCTTGCTGGAACGTGGTCGGCTGGAAAGCGACTTTTGTTTCAGCAGTAAAGTTGAAATGCTGCCAGCGCCTTGCCACAAATGCTTGAGTGAATTTAGAAGTCAGTGATTCACGGCCGTAGAGGCGGAGGTGCCCCGGATTGTCATTTAACGAAACAATTTCTTCGCCAAGTGGAATGCGCAGCGTTTGAAAATGACCGTTCAACTCGGATGAATCAAAGTCATCCTTTTCGGGGAAATCTGCTGGCCAGACAACTTCCTCAACAGCAGGCCCTTCAATTTGTGAAGCCGGCTGATTGCCGCCGACAACATATGGCCATTCATCTCGCCATTCCAAGCGCTGGATAGCGGTTTCACGGCCCAGTGGACAAAAGCCCCGCGGATCCAATAAAGCCTGATCTTCCTGTGGCAGCGGCCGTCCCGTCAAATGCACCAGGAACCATTCGTCTGTGTGGGTTTGAACAATCGAAGCATGTCCAGCTTTTTGAAGCGGTATTCTCGGATATGGCCATGAAGTAATCAATGGATTTTCAGGGTGGACTTCGTAAGGTCCGTCTATTTGGCGAGAGCGAGCGATCGTTGCCTGATGATCGTATTTTGTTCCGCCTTCTGCTGTCAGCAAATAATAATACTCGCCGATTTTGTAAAGGTGCGGCGCTTCTGTCAATTTGATATCGGTGCCTTTGAAGATGATTTTAGATTCGCCAACGAGCTTGCGCGTGGCCGGATCGAATTCCTGCAGGACGATGCCGTAAAAAGGATGATTCCCAACACGGTGGTCCCAGTACATATTGACAAAGTATTTTTTGCCGGATTCATCATGGAAGAGGGAAGGGTCAAATCCCGAACTGTTCAAGTAAGAAGGTTCCGACCATTCACCGTCGATGGTTTCACACGTCACTAAATAGTTATGGCAGTCCTTCCATTGGCCTTCTGTTACTTTTACATCCGTAAAGATCAACCAAAATTGGCCGTCGCTGTAGGAAAGGGCAGGTGCCCAAACACCGCCAGAGTTCGGATTTCCAGACATGTTCAGTTGGCTTAAGCGATTTAAGGGCCTAGAAATTAAGCGCCAGTTTTTCAAGTCTTTGGAATGATAAATGCCTACACCAGGAAACCACTCAAATGTGGAAACTGCAATATAATAATCTTCCCCAACACGGCAAATCGATGGATCAGGGTTAAAACCAGTTAAAATCGGATTTTGGATTATGGTCATTTTTCTTCTTCCTCCATTCAAAATGTGTAAGTGCTTACAAAAAAATGTCGGTAACTTATAACCGATCATACAACACTTAGTCTATTGAGTAAACTAAGTTTTTTAATTAGTTAAGATTTATCTCAATAAAAAAACTGATTTCCGTTGATGGAAATCAGCAAGCCACTCTTTGCCAGTTTTTTCTTACACATCTGTGCTCATTTTTTGTTGCATGCAGACACTAAGGAAATGTTCAATTGAAAAGGCGGATGCACCTAGAGCACTTGAAAATGTGCTCAATTCGGAGAAGCAGATAGTCAAGTCATTTTGCTGAAACCATAGTGCCTGGTTTGAGACACGATCCGTCAATGTTTTGTTCAGCCATTTATAGGAGGAAGCCATTCGGTTGCCAATAATGACTTGCTGTGGGTTAAAGCTGTTAATAATGTTATTGATGCCTACCCCAAGATAGTCGCCAGCCTGTTCGAACAGCGATATTACTTTTGGATTTCCTTGTTCGGCAAGCTCTAAAAGATCACTCAATTCCAGCTCTTTTCCAGTTAACGAAGAAAGATTCATTTTCTCGGCTGCTGTCAGCAAAGCTTGTTCTGACGCAAATAATTCCCAACAGCCTTTATTGCCACAGCGGCATGTCGGACCGTTTACTTGGATGGTCATATGCCCGAGCTCTCCTGAAAAGCCATTCGAGCCTTTGTACAACGAACCATTTAAAATTAAGCCGACGCCTATCCCAATTCCTGCGCTGACATAGATAATGTGCTCAGAATCTTTTCCAGCACCGAATTTCTTTTCTCCATAAGCTCCTGCATTTGCCTCGTTTTCAATGATGACTGGCAAATTGTATTTAGTTTCAAGCACTAGCTTTAAGTTCAAATTTTTCCATTTGAGGTTGGGGGCAAGCAATATCTCCCCATTGTTATCCACGATCCCCGGAACGCCAACCCCAATTCCCACGATACCATGTGGACTCTCGGGTGCGGACGCTATTAAATAGTCGATGGTATGGAAAAGCTGCATTTCAATTTCTTCATAAGACAAGTTTTTAAAGGTGACTTCTTTTTCATTGCAAATATTGCCGTTTAAATCAGTCAGCACGCCCAACAAATAATTGACACCAATATCTATCCCTACGGAATACCCGGCCTTCTCATTGAAAAGCAGCATGACAGGGCGTCTCCCGCCGCTGGATTTGCCAGGTCCAAATTCATAAATCAAATGATCGTCAAGCAAGTCATTTACTAGGGAGGACACAGTACCTTTGTTTAACCCAACTTGTTGAGCAACAGCTGCCCTGGATATAGGGGAGTGGTTAATGATTTTGTTCAAGACCAGCGATTTGTTTCCTTCTTTTACTACATGATGATTCCACGTCTTATTTTCTCTAATGTGCACAACAGCCCACTCCTTCGATCTTCTAAACTTAAATTAACTTCACAATAAGAATCTGTCAAAAAGATTCGACATGGCCAAGCATCAATATTTTTACTTACAGACTCCGTTCGACTGAAAGACAGTGGGGTAAAAATCCCTTTGGCCAACCAATAAAGTTATAAAATTTCAGATAAGATATCTTTATATTGTACCGCCATTTTGTCACTTTGAGCAATAAAGCTTGATTTAATAGCAGTTTATCACGAAAATAAAACTTTGTTTAGCCACTAGACTAACAAAAATAAATTTGCTACAATGAAACCGCATACAACAATCTGAAAATTGTTGTAATACTAAATTGAACGAGGGGGAGAAAAAATGGGGACTAAGAAAACGCTTACACTTTTATCATCCGCTTTTGCTTTGTCTATGGTATTAACAGGTTGTTCGGATTCTGGTGAAACAAGTGACGCATCAGGGGCAGCTGACAAAGAAATAAAATTCATGCATTTATGGCCGGAAGGCAGTTCGAAAAAACATTATGATGTAGTAAATGAAATTATTGCTGAATACGAAGCAGAAAATGAAGGGGTGTCAGTCGACCTCGAAGTATTGAGCAACGAGCAATACAAAGATAAGTTGAGAGTTCTTTCTACTTCTGGCGATCTTCCGGATGTCGGCTTGACTTGGGCAGCAGGATTTTTAGAACCTTATGTGGGCGGCAACATGTTTGCACCGCTTGATGATGTCCTTGAAGAAGAGTTGAGCGACGCATTTGTTCCTGGAACAACAGAAGCTTATGCATTGGATGGAGCTACTTACGGTCTTCCACTCGAATTGAATATTGTTTCTTTATACTATAACAAAGCAATGTTCGAAGAGCAGGGCATTAAACCTCCTGAAACATACGAAGAACTTGAAACAGCTGTAGCAGAATTCAATGAAGCTGGAATTCAACCAATTGCACTGGGCAACCGGGATTCATGGACAGGCTCTATGTGGTACATGTACTTGGCTGACCGAATTGGTGGAGCAGAAGTTTTGAACACAGCAATCGATCGTTCCGGTTCTTTTGAAGATCCAGCATTAATCGAAGCAGCTGCAAAAACACAAGAACTTGTAGATTCAGGTGCTTTTGTCAATGGATTTAACGGACTTGCTGACGAAGAAGCCAAATCCATGTTCATGAGCGGACAATCTCCAATGTACTTGATCGCAACTTGGGACCTTCCTAACTTTACAACGAACGAAAGTGTACCACAGGAATTCAGAGATTCTATCGGCTACCTTAACTTCCCAACTGTCGATGGGCAAGGAGATCCGAGCAGCTTTGTTGGTGGTCCTGGAGTAGGACTATTCGTTGCTGAAGAATCAGAAGTAAAAGAAGAAGCAAAAGATTTTGCTGCTTATTTTGTTAAAGCTTGGGGAGAAGAAGCAGTAACCAAAGCGGGTGTAATTCCTGCTACTAAAGTGGATGCTGAAACTTTGGATCTACCAGATATGTATGTTGACATCTTAAATGAATTAAATGGTGCAACAAATATCACATTATTTGCAGATGTTCAGATGAGCCCGGATGTGGCTCAAGTGCATTTGGATTCCATCCAGGCCCTTTTTGGAAATGAAATAACTCCAGAAGAGTTTGCTGAAAATCATGAAGAAGCTCTTTCAGCAGAATAAGTTAAACAGCAAAAGTAAAATCTAATTAAAAAGAGGGGGCATATCCTAAGCAACGGATTGTCCCCTTGTATTTTCTAAGATATGGGGTTGAATTGGTATGAACAAGGTAATGTCGAATAAGTTCTATATCGCGTTTTATATTGCACCTGCTCTTCTCCTGCTCTTAATCCTCGTTTTCATTCCCCTATTCCTGTCAGGGTATTATGGCTTGATGGATTGGGATGGCATAGGAGAAAAAACCTTTATCGGTTTAGAAAACTACATCACTGGAATACAGGATGAGCTGTTCTGGAACAGTGCGTTCCATTCGTTCCTATTAGCAATCTTTTCTACCTTGAGTTTGATCATTTATTTGACTGTCTCGTTTATACTGGCTTCTAAAATTAAAGGGGCAGATTTGCTGCGTAAAATCTATTTGATTCCAATGTTGCTGTCTTCGGTGGCAATTGCACAATTATGGGTAAAAATTTACAACCCATCAAACGGCATCTTGAATGTCTTCTTGATGAGTATCGGTGTAGAAAATCCACCGCTGTGGTTGGCAAATCCCTCTATTGTCCTGTTTGCGATATTTGTTCCGATTTTATGGCAATATGCCGGTTTCTACATATTGATCTACTATGCAGCTTTAAAAAATATTCCGGAATCGCTGATAGAGGCGGCCAGAATTGACGGCGCTACACCTTTTCAGATTGCAACGCGGATTAAATTGCCGCTGATCAAAGAAGTAGTGAGCGTTACAATTGTTCTGGCGATTGTCGGTTCTCTCAAGTATTTCGATTTGATTTATGTAATGACGGCCGGCGGACCAAACGGTGCCAGTGAAGTTATGGCATCTTATATGTACAAACTGGCATTTTCCAACTACAACTTTGGATACGGCAGTGCAATCGGCTTCTTGCTGCTGATCATCACGTTGATTGTTACGTTTATCGTACGCAAATTGACGGAATCGAAAGATAAACTCGAATATTAAAGGAGGCGCGAAAATGGGCCGCATTGGTTACTTTTTTCTTTACCTGGCGTTGATAATTGTTGGGTTGTTCCAAATCCTGCCGCTGATTTGGCTTTTCCTATTTTCTTTGAAAGACAATAATGAAATCTTTTCGGGATCTCCGTTTGCTCTGCCATCCGAACTCCGATGGGAGAACTACCAAAAAGTCTGGGACGGTGGGATTGGAACCTATTTCTTCAATAGTGTCTGGATCACGGTACTGGCCATTATTTTGACGGTTCTGTTTGCGAGTATGGCGGCTTTTGCCATCACAAGACTAAAATGGAAACTAAGTGGTTTAGTGCTGGGCTTGTTTATGGTCGGCTTGATGATTCCGATTCACTCGGCATTGATTCCACTGTACAGCATGTTCTTGAGCGTCAATTTGATCGACAATCCGATATCGATCGTCATCACATATACCGCCTATAACCTGCCTATTACGCTAATGATCTTGCTTGGCTTTTACTACACGCTGCCGCATGAAATTGAAGAAGCTGCAGTCATTGACGGCTGTTCTATCCATCGCATGTTTTTCCAAATCATCTTGCCGATGACTACGCCTATTTTGGCAACTACTATTGTTATTAACATGATCTACAACTGGAATGAATTTGTTTTTGTCAATACTTTCATCAGCTCAGAACAATATAAAACACTGACAGTTGGGATACAAAACTTTATCGGTCAGTACATGACGGATTGGGGAGCAATTGGTGCTACTTTGGTCATTAGCGTCCTGCCGATTATTATTGCCTTTATTTTCTTTAGCAATAAGGTAGTTGAAGGAATTTCATCAAGTGCTGTAAAAGGATAAAAAAAGCTTCACACCTTAGGAGAGAGACTCCTCTTGGTGTGAAGCTTTTTTTTGTGTTTTGCTGAACGCACTCATTGCCATCCACATGGTCAGAAAAGCATATAAACTGCTGCCAAATAAAAAGGCTAGCGCTGGCAGCAAGGTCATAATATAAAACAGCGGAACCAGACAAAGAATGATGACAGCAGTAGCTGCTGGATTGACCAGCATCAGCAAAAATGCATTTTTGATAACGTGCGGTACTTTGATATCGTAATGCACAAAAACCGGAAATACATAAAATAAAAATAGGGTAGATATCAGCATAAACGCAAACAAGGGAATATGCGTCCAATTCAGTTGCTCATCCGGGCTTGACTGGATATACAGGATATCCAAAACAATAAGCAGCAGGAGCACCGAAATGAAGATGCCCAAAATATTGCTTTTTACAAAATCCTTTTTGTAGAAGTTCCAAAATGTTTTAAACAGAGGAAGATCCGTATTGCCTTTTAGCCATTCGCGGCACATGGCAAACATGGAGGTGGTGGCAGGGTAAAAACCAAACAGGATTCCTCCCAGAAGTGTAAAGAGCACCCACAGTAAATTCAAATAGGCCAACCGTGTAATCCATTCCAATGCCAGGTAAATATAGCTGCTTGCTGTGTGCATTAATAAATCGCCTCTATCCCATATTTCATAATCTGTAAAATCATACCTCACGGATCAAAAAAAATCACGAAACTACTTACAATTACTTTGTTTAACCAATAGACAAACTAATTATAACTTGCTATAATCCTTAATGAAAGCCTTTTCATCAATTAGTCTAAATATTGGTACATATGATTAGATTTAAAACTACATTGGAGGTATGGAACATGACACATTTCACTGGCATTGAAAAGATAAAATTTGAAGGAGCAGCTTCAAAAAATCCATTTGCATTTAAATTCTACAACCCTGAAGAGAAAATAGGCGGCAAAACGATGGAGGAAACATTGCGTTACGCTGTTTCTTATTGGCATACATTTACAATGGATGGTTCAGATCCGTTTGGTGCAGGGACGATGGACCGTACATGGGATCATTTAAAAGGAATGGATTTAGCAAAAGCGCGGGTTGAAGCATCTTTTGAGTTTTATGAAAAATTGGATGTGCCATTTTTCTGTTTCCACGATGTTGACATTGCACCAGAAGGCAGCAACCTGCGCGAGTCCAACAAGAACTTGGATGAAATCGTTGGAATGATCAAAGAATACATGAAAGACAGCAAAGCAAAATTGCTGTGGAATACAGCCAATAACTTTACGCATCCACGTTTTGTCCATGGCGCAGCTACTTCGAGCCATGCAGATGTATTCGCTTACTCTGCCGCAAAAGTGAAAAAAGGGCTCGAAATCGGCAAAGAACTCGGCGCAGAAAACTATGTGTTCTGGGGCGGCCGCGAAGGCTACGAAACGTTATTGAACACAGACATGAAGCTGGAACTGGATAATTTAGGCCGCTTTTATCACATGGCTGCTGACTATGCAAAGGAAATCGGTTTTGACGGCCAATTCTTGATTGAACCAAAACCAAAAGAGCCTTCCACTCATCAATACGATTACGACGTAGCAACTGCACATGCATTTTTGCAAAGCTACAAGCTGGATGATAAATTCAAATTTAATATCGAAGCAAACCATGCCACATTGGCTGGCCATACATTTGAACACGAGCTGCATTATGCACGCATCAACAACATGCTCGGCTCTGTCGATGCTAATCAGGGAGATCCGCTATTGGGATGGGATACAGATGAATTTCCGACTGATTTGTGGTCAACTACGTTGGCGATGTACGAAATTCTTCAAAACGGCGGGCTTGGTCGCGGCGGCTTGAACTTTGACGCTAAAGTTAGAAGAGGGTCATTTGAACAGGCTGATTTGTTCCACGCACATATTGCAGGGATGGACGCTTTCGCTGTCGGATTGAAAGTGGCTCAGCAACTGATTGACGATAAAGTTCTTGAAAATGTTGTGAGCAACCGCTACGAAACGTACACAAACGGAATTGGACTGGATATCGTTAATGGCAATACAGATTTCCATAAGCTTGAAGACTACGCATTCGGTATTACCGATATCAAGCAAACTTCAGGACGCCTTGAGCAAATAAAAGCGACAATCAACCAATATTTGCTGCAAGCTTTCGCAAAATAAGAAATTTTTCAGGCTGGGAGAGCTGACCATATGAACTATGTAATTGGTGTCGATTTAGGAACAAGTGCGGTTAAAATTTTATTAGTAGACCAGCTCGGCAATGTTGCGAAAACAATTTCAAAATCTTATCCATTGATTCACGAAAAAAATGGGTACAGCGAGCAAGATCCACAGCATTGGGTAGACCAAACAGCTGCAGGATTAAAAGAATTGTTAAGCACTTTTGATGGAAATGCAGAAGATATTGAAGGCATCAGCTTTTCCGGACAAATGCACGGACTGGTTTTGTTGGATGGGGAGAATAACGTATTGCGTCCGGCTATTCTATGGAACGACACGCGGACAACGGTGCAATGCCAACAGATTTACGACGTGGTCGGGGAACGACGCTTGCTGGAAATTACAAAAAACCCTGCATTAGAAGGATTTACATTGCCGAAAATTCTATGGGTCCAAAAAAACGAGCCAGAGCTTTTCAAAAAAGTAAAATCCTTTGTGCTGCCGAAAGATTATTTGCGCTATAAAATAACAGGCAAGCTTGAAATGGAATATTCAGATGCGGCAGGAACCTTGTTGTTGGATGTCAATCATAAACAGTGGAGTCGGGAAATCTGCGATTTGTTAGAGCTTGATGTTACTATATGTCCACCATTAGTGAATTCGCACGATGAAGTAGGAACTGTAATAAATGAATTCGCTAAAGCATCTGGGCTGGCTCAATCGACTCGTGTGTTTGCGGGCGGTGCAGACAACGCCTGTGGAGCTATCGGTGCTGGAATTTTGGAAGAAGGCAAAACATTGTGCAGCATTGGAACATCAGGTGTTGTATTGTCTTACGAAGCTAGAGGAGATAAGGATTTTGACGGCAAGGTCCACTATTTCAACCACGCAGCGCCCGGTGCTTTTTACACAATGGGTGTCACATTAGCTGCTGGCTATAGCTTGTCCTGGTTTAAAGATGCATTTGCTCCAGAAGCATCATTTGATGAACTGTTGGGCGATATTCACAATGTGCCTGCTGGATCGAACGGATTGGTGTTTACGCCTTACGTAGTTGGGGAAAGAACACCACATGCAGATGCTGCGATTCGTGGCAGTTTTATCGGCATGGATGCCTCGCATCGCCGGAAAGATTTTGCACGTGCAGTTTTGGAAGGAATCACGTTTTCTTTAAACGAATCGATTTCGATTTTTAGAGAAAGCGGCAAAACGATTGATACGATTGTGTCCATCGGAGGCGGAGCCCAAAATGAAGACTGGCTTCAAATGCAGGCAGATATTTTCGATGCCAAAATTGTTCGCCTTACCAGTGAACAGGGTCCTGGAATGGGTGCGGCTATGCTGGCGGCTTTCGGTTGTTCGTGGTTTCAAACTCTCCAAGAATGCGCAGACGCATTTCTGCAGGAACAAGAAACTTATTTGCCAATAGAAGAAAATGTACAGACTTACAGCAAGCTGTTTCCAATTTATCAAGAGGTTTACGGGCAAACCAAAGATTTGAATAAGAAACTTTTGGAATTCCGCAAGTAGTCGACAAAATAAAACCTCAACTCCATAGTTGAGGTTTTTTCTGTAAAGAAAAACCAATCTTAAAGAAGAGGTGAAGACAAATGAACTATCGTCAACTTGGCAATACCGGCATGAAAATAAGTGAATTGAGCTTTGGAACATGGGCAATCGGCGGTTCATGGGGCAACACCAATGACGAACAATCATTGAAAGCATTGGAGTACGCCATGGAAAAAGGTGTGAACTTTTTTGATACGGCAGATGTCTATGGCGATGGCCACAGTGAAGAACTATTAGGCAAGGCTACAAAAGGAAAGCAGGACGAAATCCATATTGCCACTAAATTTTGCCGTGCAGGAGATATTCATGACCCGCAAACCTACTCAATGGAACAGGTTTCCAACTATGCCGAGGCGAGTTTGAAACGTTTGGGACGGGAGCAAATTGACTTGTTTCAAATTCATTGTCCACCAATGGAAATTTTGCAAGACGGCAGTGTTTTCGAGGTGTTGGACAAGCTGAAGGAACAAGGGAAAATTCGCTCTTATGGTGTCAGTGTGGAAACAGTGGAAGAAGGGCTGTTATGCCTGGATAATCCAAATGTCAGCAGTTTGCAGGTGATCTTTAACCTATTTCGCCAAAAGCCGCTGGAAGAACTATTCCCGAAAGCTTTAGAGAAGAATGTTGGAATATTGGCCCGTGTCCCGTTGGCAAGTGGCTTATTGACTGGTAAATTCAAAGTGGATTCACAATTCGAATCAGACGATCACCGGAACTTTAACCGTGACGGGGAAGCTTTTAATGTTGGAGAAACATTTGCGGGGCTGGAGTTTGCGAAAGGCGTAGAATTAAGTGATCAGCTTGCTTGGATTTCAGAGGAAAGAGGCAATCGCACGCAAGCCGCATTAAAATGGATCTTGCAGCAGGAAGCCATCACATCGGTTATTCCTGGATTCAGAAATGTTTCGCAGGCAGAAGACAACTTAAAAGCGTTGGATGCAAAGGATTTTTCTTCTGAAGAGCTGGATCGATTGGCGCAATTTTATAAAGAACAGGTACACCCTGAAATAAGAGGGGCTTATTAAAAACAGACTTACCGTTAAGAAGCAGCAATGCATTCTTGGCGGTTTGTTTAATAATCGAAACGTTTAAAAAGGGGAGAACAGGATGCAGAAAATTCGTTGGGGAGTTTTGAGTACAGCACACATTGGCAGAACACAAGTGATTCCTGCCATAGGGCGCGCAGATAATGCTGAAATTGTTGCAATAGCAAGCCGAACCAGTAAAGTTCATGCAGTGGCTCAGGAATTAAACATTCCGAAAGCCTATGAAAGTTATGAAGAACTGCTGGAAGATCCAGACATTGATGCTGTCTACATCCCGCTGCCAAACCATTTGCATAAAGAATGGGTCATTCGCTCGGCACAAAAAGGCAAGCATGTTCTTTGCGAGAAACCTTTTGCATTAAGTGAAGCCGAAACAGAAGAAATGATCGCGGCTTGTTTGGAACACGGTGTTAAGTTCATGGAAGCATTTATGTATCAATTACATCCTCAGCATGCACGAGTAAAGGAAATCGTTGCTTCAGGTGAAATTGGTGACATCAAGCTAGTGAAATCCAGCCATTCATTTTACCTGCAGAATCGGTCAACGGACATACGAATGGAGGCGGCCATGGGCGGAGGAAGCATCTATGATGTCGGGTGCTATTCGATTCAAGTAATCCGTCATTTAGTAGATGCTGAGCCTGTAGAGGTCATAGCCCAAGGAGAAATCGATCCAGTCCAAGGGATTGATTTGACTGGAATTGTCCACATGAAGATGAGCAACGGAGTCCAAGCTTTATTCGATTGCAGCTTTAATATGGTCAGCAGAAATGAATACGAACTGATTGGCACTGAAGGAACCATTAAAGTGCCATTTGCTTTTCGTCCGGACATTAATGGCAATACAGGAATCATCCTTGTTCAAAAAGATGGAACTGTACGCGAAGAAAAGGTGCAAGGAGATATTTACCGGCTGGAAATTGAGAACTTCTCTAATGCGGTTTTAACAGATTCAGCACCAATCATTACACCTGACTCTACAATAAAGAATATGCGAGTCATTGACGCGTGCTACGAGTCATTAAGAACCGGACAGAAAGTCGGTGTGAAAGCTGGAAACTAGCCGTTAGAAAACTTATGAAAACAACCGCAGGCTGTGAGGAGCCTGCGGTTGTTTTCATGATTTAATAGTTGTTTGGCAGACCAATTGCCATTCCCGTGATTTATGGGATATAGAGTTCGCCTTGGCCAATAACAATTGCTGTGCCGCCAATTTTAACTTCCTCATATTTTTGTTTTTTCTTAGTGATGGTGATGTCGATAAAACTGGACCTTCCCATTTCAATTCCTTGTTCGCTTCGAATAGAGTATCTCTCTTCCTGGTTGCTTTCGACTACGCCATGTTCAACAAGAAATGCACCAAGTGGGCCGCCAGCTGCACCAGTTGCTGGATCTTCCGCAATGCCCATAGCAGGAGCAAACATACGGCAATGGACAGTAGATCCATCGTGTTCTGTTTCTGTCGTAAAGGCAAAAATATGCTGACGGTCGGGATCGCCGCTGAAATGGCGCTCCCAGACATCGGTTCGGAAATTGATTTCTCTCATAGCTGCAAGAGAACGTAGAGGGACAAACAGAAACGGCAGACCGGAAGAAATGGTTTGGATGGGAAAGCGGGTATCCAGTTCACTTTTGGGCAACGACAATAAATCCGCAACAAGAGCTTGTCTTGTCAGTGATTCTCCAAAAACAGGCAAGGGTTGGATCATTTCTATCTTCATGATTTTTTCGCCCTCCTTATGGACCGTTACAGCGATATCTCCCAACCCTTCTTCAATGGTCCATTCGTTGAGCCCGTCTTGTGAAGGAAGCATTTTGAGGTAAGCCATAACAAAAGCCGTCCCGATTGTAGGATGGCCGGCAATTGGCAATTCTACCTGAGGCGTAAAGATTCTAAGGCTAACTTGATTTTGTTGCTTTTTGGGAGGACAAATAAATGCAGTTTCCGATAAGTTCAGTTCATTGGCAATCTGTTGCATAGTTTTGGAATCCAATCCCGTTCCGTCGTGAAAAACAGCCAGCGGATTGCCGCCAAAAGCTTGAGTGGTAAATACGTCAACTAAGGTATATTTTAAAGTTTTCATAGATATCCTCCTTTTGTTCGAATAGTAAGACTTTATTGTTTCTTTGTATCAGTTAACGGCTGAAAAGTCCACCAGCTTTGATTGCAATTGAGCTCTTTTGAGAATAAAGTAAAAGAAGTGGAATTATACAGAGAAGAGGGACGCATGTGAAAAAACAAATTGTGGTCATTGGCTTGGGCCGTTTTGGCAGCAGTGTCTGTAAAGAACTGTATAGCTTGGGGCATGAGATCATGGCCATCGACACAAATCCGGAAAAAGTCGATGCTTTAAGAAAGTACGCGGCCTACACCGTTATCGCAGATGCAACTGATGAAAATCAGCTGAAATCCTTAGGTGTACGGAATTTTGAACATGCGATTGTAGCAATTGGAGACAACCTTCAAGCCAGTGTGCTGTGCACACTTATGCTGAAAGAGCTTGGCTTGCCAAAAGTATGGGTCAAGGCACGTGACCTGCAACATGAAAAGATATTGGACAAAGTCGGTGCGGACCGGGTGATTCAGCCGGAAAAAGAAATGGGCATCCGTGTTGCCCATCATGTCGACTCAGATAAAATCGTCGACTATATCGACCTTTCCAAAGACTACAGCATTATCGAACTGGTCGCATCTGGAAAAATGGCGAATAGAACATTGGTCGACTTGAACATCCGCGTGGAATTTAACTGCATCGTTCTGGCCATAAAAAGACTAGAAGATGTCAATATTGCACCGGCGGTAGATGATGTTGTCGAGCAAAATGATGTATTGATTGTGATGGGCCATAAAGAAGACTTGAAACGTTTGGAAGAAAAAGCATTGTAACTACAAAAGGCCGACTCATTTATGAGCCGGCCTTTTATTTGGAAATATCGTTTAATGAGTTTTTCATCGGGAATAGTGCTTATAAAAAGAGCGGACAAATTGGGTATTGCACATAGAACGGAGGGACTGGGCTTGAACGTCAGAATAGAATGGAACTATAAAACGCCGAAAGGCCTGGAAACTACTTTCTTTTCAGAAGAAATGCCGGCAGCTGCAGCGATTGCGTTTGCTGAAGACTTGGAGCGGACCGGCCGTTCCAAGCATATTGGCTTTGTAGACAAATTTGACAGCAGCTGGACCGTGAAGGAAATGAAAGCCTACTTAAAAGGAATTGAAACCGAACCACATAATGTGACGGTCTATTTTGATGGAGGCTACGACCGGCAGACGAGAAAAGCTGGAGTTGGCTGCGTTGTATATTATGAACAAAGCGGAAAATCCTATCGGCTGAGAGCGAATGCCATTTATAATAATTTAGCTTCCAATAACGAATCGGAATATGCTGCGCTGTATTTTTCCCTGCAGGAACTTGAATACTTGGAAGTTCATCATCTTCCAATCCGATTTTTGGGAGATTCCCGAATGGTTATTGAAGGATTGGACAATGAATGGCCGGCAGCAGAAGAGCTGCTGGAACCCTGGATCAGCCGGATAGAGCAGAAATTAGCACAGTTGGGTATTCAGGCTGACTACAATTTAATCCCGCGGAAAGCCAACGCAGAAGCTGATAAACTCGCTACACAGGCCTTAAACGACATTGTCATAACGGCTAAAGCGGAAATCATTGCTTAAGGAGTTAAGGGATAGATATTTACGTGGCCGAAGAGAAAGGAGGCTGATCCGGCTAAGTTGTGGCATGCAAAGCTGCTATTTAAGCAGTCTGCTCCTGTCGCATATAAGCAATTTAGTTCTTTGTGTTCAAAAATCAGAATACTCTTTTTATTGCTTGCAGAATTGGAAGTTCTAGGTTATAAATAAGTTGTACAATACTTGTGCAAAAACTACACACATGAAGGAGAGGAAAAAATGAAGAAAATTTTAGTTTCATTCTCTGTTGCAATGGCTCTTGTGTTCTCGTTGCTCGCTTCTGGAGTTATGGCTGATAGCCACACCGCGAAACTTAGAGTGGTCCATGCTTCGCCGGATGCACCTGCTGTAGATGTTTATGTCAATGGAGATTTAACACTTGAAAATGTACCTTTTAAAGCAGATTCCGGTTATTTGGAAGTACCAGCTGGAACACATGATGTAGAAGTTTTTGCAAACGGAACAGAATACGCTGCGGGTGAAGGCGTTTTGCAGGCAGACTTAACAGTCGAAGCTGGCAAAGCCTATACAGTTGCTGCAGCAAACTTGCTGGAATCGATTGAATTTGTCGTTGCAGAAGATTCAATGGAAGTAACAGAAGGACAAACGAAAGTTCGAGTTGGACATTTGTCTCCGGATGCACCAGCCGTTGATGTTGGCGTAATTGGCGGAGATGCCTTGTTCAGTGGAGCAGAATTCCCTGGAATTACGGATTATGCAGAATTAGCTCCGGATACGTACGACTTGGAAATTCGTTTGCCGGATGGAACACAAGTGTTGCCATTAGAAGGTACGGAGTTAGCTGCTGATACGGTTTATAGTATCTTCGCAGTAAACACAGTGGACTCACTGGAAGTGATTGCGCTTGTCGATTACGAAGCAGCAGGATCTCCAGATGGCATGCCGACTACAGGTCTTGGAACTCCTGACCAATCACAGGCTATGTGGTTACTATTAGGTGGCGCCCTGGTCTTAATTGGAGCGAGTACCCTTGTATGGAAAAAACGTTTTCAATAACAAACTCTTGCTAATTCTGGTAGTTGCCATGCTTGTGGGTTGCCAGCAGCCGGTAGATGAGGTCAGTGTCCGTTCGGAAAATGTGGGATTTACACTGGATGAACCGGCTACTGTCAACATTCAGCAACCAACTCCAGCCGAAAATCCAATTAACGGATTAAAACGAACCGGCATACAGCCAACATCTCTAAACATTCCTTCAATCGATCTGGAAGCACAAGTCCAGCATCTGGGAACTACAGAGAATGGTGAGATGGCGGTACCGGATAATATTGAAGACGTCAGCTGGTTTTCTCCGGGATACGAGCCAGGCGAAAATGGCCGTGCCGTTATTGCCGGACACGTTGATGGTGTGGAAGGTCCAGCAATTTTCTGGGATCTCTCCAAACTCCAATTGGGTGATGAAGTAATCGTACAGGCTGAAGAGAGAACTTTAACATTTAAAGTCCATACGATGGAATCAGTTCCACTTGATTTAGCAGATGTTTCAAAGGTTTTTGGATATACCTCGTCACCTGAGCTGGTTTTGATTACCTGTTCAGGAACTTATGATTTTGATCGGGGTACAAGAGAAGAGCGATTGATAGTTTATGCGAGTCTGGTAGAAGAATAAATGAAAAGGCACTTCGATGTTCCCACAAGAGGAACATCGAAGTGCCTTTTTGATTATCCCGCAGAGTTGGGAAGATTGACTGTTTCCATTATATTTTTAGGATTTTGGTAAGAAATGATACGAATCAGCTGATCTGCCATTTGATGCGGCGTAAGGGCAAAGCCATCATTGACCCACTCAATAACCAAGCCAAACAGTGCATAGGCGTTATAGCTGCTGAGCAGGCTGTGATCAATGGAAGGGTTTGGCATCAATTCCACCAAATCGCTTTGAATCAAGTCTTTTAATACTTGGCAGATGCGATTTTGAAAACCCGGAAGCACGTTGGAATTAGTAATAATGGTATAGAAACGTGAATAGCGTTCAACATGATCAAATATTTTTATAGAAGAAGCCGATATTTTGCCTACATCAAAATTGGGAATTGTCATATACGGATCTCGGTAAGAGCGAACAAGGTCTGACAAAACATCTTCGATTAACTCATGAAGCAGTTCTTCCTGGGTCGGGTAATGCTTGTAGAACGTTCCGCGATTTAAGTTCGCCAATTGAACAATTTCTGTGATGGTAATGCTTTTAAATTCTTTCTCCTCCATTAAAAGGATCAAGGCATCTTTTAATGCGTTTTTCGATTTATTGATTCGTCGGTCTTTTTTCACCAGCAGGACCTCGCTTTCTTCATTTGTTTTGTGGAGCTGCACAAAATCAAATCTCTCTGTTCGTTTTTCAACATTTCACACTACATTTGTTGATTGATAACTAAAGTATAGGCCAATATACTGAGAGTGTATAGATGGAAGCGTTCTCTTGTAATCCAAAATAACCGATAGAAAAGGAGACTTAAAGTATGAAACTTGAAGGAAAAGTAGCGATTGTAACAGGTGCAGCATCAGGCATGGGGAAAGCGATTGCAGAACTTTACGCAAAAGAAGGCGCAAAAGTAATCGTTTCGGATATTAATGAAGAAGGTGCGGCACATGTAGCAGCGGGTATTACAAGCAACGGCGGCGTCGCACAAGCAGTCAAAACAAATGTTGGCAACGTTGAAGAAATTGAAGCGATGATCAACTTGGCTGTAAGTGAATATGGCACATTGGACATTCTGGTCAACAATGCAGGGATTATGGACAATTTTGAACCGGCCGTAGAAATCGAAGACGCCAATTGGGAGCGCATTTTTTCAATCAACACAATGAGCGTGATGCGTTCAACCCGTAAAGCATTGCCGATTTTCCTGGAGAAAAATAAAGGCATCATCATCAACATCGCTTCAGCAGGCGGATTGTACGGAGCACGCGCAGGAGCTACGTACACCGCTTCAAAACATGCAGTTGTCGGCTTCACCAAAAATACCGGTTTCATGTATGCAAAAGAAGGTATCCGCTGTAACGCCATCGCACCAGGTGGCGTAGAAACCAATATCAGTTCGTCCATGACATCCATCAGCGAAATGGGAATGGGGCGTACGCAAGCGGGATTGGCCTTGAATCCTCGCAATGGTAAATCAGAAGAAATCGCTAAAGTGGCATTATTCCTAGCATCTGACGATTCGAGTTTTGTCAACGGCACAGTTATAACGGCTGATGCTGGATGGACTGCTTACTAATATTTTCAATAAAAAATTCCGTTGCATGAATCCGTGCAATGGAATTTTTTTGTGCTTATGCCAGTCAATTTCAAGAAATTTATGAAGGGAAATGGCAAAGAATTGAACAAAGAAAAAATCTGCAGAAAATCAAGAATGAAAAATTGCAGTTTTTTCTGCGGTCGTGGTATTGTCTACTATGCCACTTATTCTTTTTTTAGATTGAGTGGATCATTTACAAACATACACAAACAGAAAATTTTGGTGAGTTTTCTAAAAATAGAGGAGTGGTAATATGTCAGCTGCAAGTAAACAAGGTGAAGTGAAATGGCGTGAACTGTTTATCGTTCTGGCCATCGGTCTCATTTTGTGGTTTATACCTACGCCTTCAGGATTAGAAGCCGAGGCTTGGCAATTGTTCAGTATTTTTGTAGCAACGATCGTCAGTTTGGTCATCAAACCAGTTCCAATGGGAAGTACGGCTATTTTTGCATTAACGGTCATTGTATTGACCAATACCTTGACGCTTGAAGAATCCTTGAGCGGTTTTCAGAACACGACCATTTGGTTAATCGTTATTGCATTCTTTATTTCGCGTGGATTTATCAAAACAGGTTTGGGGACGCGGATTGCCTATGTTTTTGTTCGGATGTTCGGAAAGAAAACATTGGGGCTGTCTTATTCGATGTTATTCAGTGACCTTGTGCTTGCTCCTGCGATGCCATCAAACACTGCACGAGCAGGAGGAATCATTTTTCCCATCATCCGGTCACTGTCGGAAACCTATGATTCCAGAGTGGAAGATGGAACAGAGCGGAGAGTCGGCGCGTTCCTGACAAAAGTATCTTTCCAAGGGGACATGATTACGTCTGCCATGTTTGTAACTGCGATGGCGGCCAATCCTTTAGCTGTCCAAATCGCACAGGATATTACAGGAGTAACAATCACTTGGGGCGGATGGGCATTGGCGGCAATTGTTCCTGGTTTGATCAGCCTTATTCTGATTCCTCTGGTGATTTACAAGCTTTATCCGCCAGAGTTGAAAGAAACGCCAGAAGCTACAGTGATTGCAACAGAAAAACTTAAAGAAATGGGCCCTCTGAAAAGAGAAGAAAAGTACATGATCGGTGTATTTGTCCTGTTGCTTGTTCTTTGGATTTTCGGTGATAACTTTGGCATTAGTGCGACTGCCAGTGCCTTTGTAGGATTAAGTGTTTTATTGCTGACGCAAGTGTTAACTTGGTCGGATATTAAGAAAGAAGAAGGGGCATGGGATACGCTGGTATGGTTTGCTGTGCTCGTGATGATGGCAACCTACTTGAATGTCCTCGGCATGATTCCATGGTTTAGTGGATTGATGCAAGACTCGGTAAATCAATTGTCATGGATGCCGACCTTGATCATTTTAGCGATTGTTTATTTTTATTCGCATTATTTTTTCGCCAGCAATACAGCGCATGTCAGCGCCATGTACGCCGCTTTCTTGTCGGTTATCGTAGCAGCGGGAGCACCGCCGTTATTGTCGGCACTCATTTTGGCTTTTTTCAGCAATTTGTTCGGCTGTTTGACCCATTACGGTGCTGGTCCAGCTCCCGTCTTTTTTGGAAGCGGCTATGTCAGCCAGCAGAAATGGTGGCAATTGGGCTTTATCATTTCACTGATCCATATCGTGGTTTGGATGGGTGCAGGCGGATTGTGGTGGAAACTACTGGGTCTTTGGTAGAAAGACTGCAAAAAATAAAGAACATTAAGGAGCGTGCAGCATATGAAAGTGGCAATCATTGGGGCAAACGGAAAAGTAGGCAGCAAGTTAGGGCGCATCTTAGCCGATAGAGGAGATGAGCCTTTGGGCTTTATCCGCAAAGCCGAACAAGCTGAGCAGCTGGAAGCACAAGGCATTCAAACCGTCTTGGCTGATTTGATTGAGACATCTGTCGAGGAATTTTCACAGCTCTTGAAATCTTGCGACGCTGTCGTATTTTCAGCAGGTGCCGGCGGGGCAGGAGAGGAATTGACCACCGCCATTGATGGCGAAGGATTGAAAAAAATTACAAAAGCTGCCGAACTCGCGCAAGTTCGCCGCTTATTGCTGGTGTCGGCTTTTCCAGATGCGGGCCGTGATCAAGAACCCGTAGCAAGCTTTGAGCATTACATGAAAATTAAGCGCCAGTCTGAAGTTGATTTGGTAAAGACTGCATTGGACTGGACAATCCTGCGACCGGGAACTTTAACGGATCAAGCTGGTACTGGTAAAGTAAACTTGGGCTATACCTTAATGTATGACACGATTTCACGGGAAGATGTGGCTGCTGTGCTGGCTGAATTGCTCAAACATCCTGAAACGGCTGGTCAAATATTGGAAGTGGTTCAAGGACAAGAAGCAATTGAATTAGCCGTAAAGAAAAAAGCAGGAAAATAACGGTGGAAATTACTTTCCTTAGTTAAAATCGCTGCAACCTTTCCAAGTTTTACAGCGTTCTATTTTAGTCGAACAAAAGAAATTTTCTTTCATCAAGAGAGGCGCAGGCACTTATTTTACTCAGGAAAGCGGGATTAGCAGACATGGATTGGTTTGATTTATTGAAGGCATTAATTTTGGGGTTTGTCGAAGGCATGACTGAATTTGCACCGGTTTCTTCTACTGGACATTTGATCATCGTCGATGATATGTGGCTGAAATCTCAAGAGTTTCTAGGGAAATATCCAGCGAATACATTTAAAATTGTCATTCAGCTGGGATCGATCTTAGCGGTTGTTGTGGTATTTTGGAAACGGTTGTTTAGCTTGGTTGGCTTGTACAAAATTGAAGGACAGCAGGCAAATTCAAGCTTCAACCTTTTGCACGTTATCATCGGCATGTTGCCGGCAGTAGTATTTGGATTTGCGTTCAAAGATTTGATCGATGACCATTTGTTTGGCGTCGAAACGGTCATTTACGCATTGGTTGCCGGATCGATTTTAATGATTGCTGCAGACAAGTTCGGCCCAAAAAATCCAACGGTCAATTCGTTGGATGAGATTACCTATATCCAGGCGCTGAAAGTCGGGCTTGTGCAATGTTTGTCGTTATGGCCAGGGTTTTCTCGTTCAGGCGCCACCATATCAGGCGGGGTTCTGTTTGGTTTAAATCACCGGGTTGCCGCAGACTTTACGTTTATTATGGCGGTTCCGATCATGTTCGGTGCAAGCCTGGTATCGGTCTTGAAAAACTGGGATACGCTGTCGTTGGATTACCTGTCTTTCTATATTGTTGGCTTTGTCTCGGCCTTTGTTTTCGCGTTAATTTCCATCCGTTTCTTTTTGAAATTGATTTCCCGCATCAAACTGATGCCTTTTGCCATTTACCGATTGGTGTTGGCAGCTGTGCTGGCCATTATCGTTTTTCTTTAGCAAGCAAAAAGGAGCTTCCATTTGGAGGCTCCTTTTGTTATGTCAAACTTTCGGCAGCTTTTCTACCAGCGAAATAAATTCCCGTGAAACATAGGGAACATACCGGTTTTTCGCCATGATGATGCCGAGTCTCCACGGGAAGGTATTCGTCAGTGAAATCATTTTAAAGGGACCGTCCTTAACGCGGTCGCAAATTAGTTTCGGCATCAGTGTGATACCCAAATTCTTCTCCACCATACCGACAATAAAATCCCATTGCGAACTTTCGTAGGCAATTTTTGGCGTAAACCCTTCACTGATGCAGAATTCAACTGTTCGGCTATTCAAAGTAAATTCCTTGCTGAGCATCAGGAAAGGATCATCTTTAAAGCAGATCAAATCAGTCAAATCATGGTGGGCAAGCGGATGGGATTCGTGGACCAGCAACTTGATTTCTTGGTCGACAAATGGCACGACATCGTATTTCTCACTGTCAACGGGAAGCATGACAAACCCCAAATCCACTTCGCCTTCGTAGACTTTTTTTTCAACGGTTTTGGCTCCATCCTCTGCCAACATGATGGTGACATCTGGATAGGCGCGTTGAAATTCAGCAATGATGGTTGGAAAAAACAAGGTACTGATGACCGGCGGCAGACCAATTTTAATTTTTCCTTTTTTCAAGTTCATGACGTCATACAGGGATGCCGATAAATCATCGAGGCTATGGATGATTTTTTGGGCTTGCGTGTAAACCACTTCTCCCGCATCGGTCAAACCGATTTGGCGGGCAGAACGATCAAACAGTACTACATCCATTTCATCCTCCAGGTTTTTGACCATTTTGCTTAAAGTGGGTTGTGTTACATGAAGAGCAAGAGCGGCTTTTGTAAAACTTTGGTGTTTGGCGACTTCCACAAAGTAGGTTAACTGGCGAATGTCCATACGATCCTCCTAACTTATAACTAATTGTTATAGAACTTATAATTATTATTCATTTTACCTATTCTTTGTCTAGTTGTACACTAATGAAAGTAGTTGAGGATCTAAATATTTAGATAACTTAATCGTTTAAGTAAGCGTTTACAAAAAGGGGGATTTTATATGTTGAGTATGTTTGGAATGGTTGGGGGACTTGTTCTGCTCATTGTGTTGACGATGAGAGGTATGAACTTGTTGATTGCGGGTCCGTTGTCAGCATTATTTGTGGCAATTTTTAGCGGACTACCATTGTTCCCACAATTAGTCGGAGAAGGGGAAGCGAATTTATTAACCAATTATATGACCAGTTTTTCTGGATTTATCACCTCGTGGTTTCCGATGTTCCTGCTTGGGGCAATATTTGGTAAAGTAATGGAAGACAGTGGAGCTGCTGACAGCGTATCGAGATGGCTGGTTGGCAAGTTCGGCTTATCTAAAGCCGTGCTGGCAATTGTCATTGCCTGTGCGGTATTGACATATGGCGGCGTCAGCTTGTTCGTTGTCGCATTCTCCGTTTTTCCAATGGCACTCAGTTTGTTCAAACAAGCAGATCTGCCACGCCGGTTTATTCCGGCTGCTTTAGCATTAGGCTCGGTAACGTTCACGATGACATCAGCCGGTTCACCGGAAATTCAAAACTGGATTCCGATTGAATACTTGAACACGACTCCTTATGCAGGATGGGAAGTCAGTATTTTAGTAGCCGTTTTCATGGCCGTGTTCGGCTATTGGTGGCTAAAGCGGATGATTCAAAAAGCTGTCAACAAAGGAGAGCGCTTTGAAGCACGTTCGACAGATCCGGTTATTGAAGATCGTGATCTGCCTAACCCATTAATGGGCTTGATCCCGTTGCTGGTGGTACTGGTAATTTCATTCATCTTCCATGATTCATTGATGACCTCTGCGTTAATTATCGCCTTGTTGGGCGGTGTCATCACAACGTATTTATTAAATCGCAAGTATTTCTTGAACCTTGGCAAGGCTTTGTCTGAAGGAACGATTGGTGCATTGATTGCGATCGGCAACACGGCTGCAGTCGTCGGATTTGGCGGCGTGGCAAAAGCAGTGCCGGCATTCCAAACAGCCGTAGATGCGATGACCAGCATTCCGGGAAGCCCGTTGATTGGCGGCGCCATCGCTGTTAGTGTCATTGCGGGACTAACCGGTTCGGCTTCCGGCGGACAGGTTATCGCGTTGCCGTTGATTGCACCGCATTATATTGATATGGGCGTCAATACAGAAGCGCTCCACCGGACAATCGCGATCTCTTCCGGAGCCCTTGATTCATTGCCGCACAATGGCTACGTGGTAACGACCATTCAGGGTATCTGTGGAGAAACGCATAAAGCGGCTTATGGCGCAGTTGGGGCTGTTACGGTTATTGTTCCGTTGATCGGACTGGCAATTGCCATTGTTTTGTTTACATTGGGACTTGGCATTTAACAAAAAGCAGTGGAGGTAATTGACTATGGTAAACAATAAAGTGGTGTTGATTACAGGTGCGGCCAGTGGAATTGGCTACGAAATCAGTGCCGATTTTGCAGAAGCCGGCGCGAAAATTGTCTTAACAGACGTTGATGAAGAAGCAGTAAAAGCTGCTGCACAAGCATTAAAGTCAAAGGGTTTGGATTGCATCGGCATTAGATGTGATGTCACGAGTGAGGAAGAAATCAAAAACGCCATCGAGCAGACTGTTGCGCATTATGGATCGCTCGATGTGCTGATTAATAATGCCGGTTTGCAATATATCGCGCCGCTTGAGGAATTTCCAACCGAAAAATATGAGCTGCTGATTCGGATTATGCTGATTGCACCGTTTATTGCGACCAAGCATGCATTTCCGATCATGAAGAAACAAGGAGCAGGGCGCATTATCAATATGGCGTCCATTAATGGACTTGTCGGATTTGCTGGAAAAGCCGCTTACAATAGCGCAAAACACGGCGTTATCGGATTGACTAAAGTTGCGGCACTGGAAGGTGCAGAGCACGGCATCACCGTCAATGCCATGTGCCCAGGCTACGTGGATACGCCCCTGGTTCAAAACCAGATGAGCGATTTGGCTAAGACGCGCAATGTGCCGATCGAGAAAGTGTTTGAAGAAGTGCTCTATCCATTGATTCCTCAAAAGCGGCTGCTGGCTGTAAAAGAGATTTCGGATTACACAATGTTTTTAGCGAGTGACAAAGCATCAGGCGTTACAGGACAAGCCATTGTATTGGATGGCGGTTATACAGCACAATAAGGTGCAACTACGATAAAGCCCCGCCCAGTTTTTACGCTGAGCGGGGCTTTGTCGTAGTCGATTCAGTTATTCAAATAGGTGCAGTTTATTCGAAAAAGTCTATTCCAGAAAATTTTCAGTGATTCCGAGAAAGAGGAAGGGCTGTTCCACGTTGGGTGCATGACCAGAAAGTTTAAATTCCATAAAGGTAGCGTCTGGAATAAAAACAGCCGTTTCCCGCCCTTTTTCTGGAGGATTTAAGCCATCAAATGTACCGCTGATTACCAATGTTTCTGCGGTAATCTTAGCAAGCTGCTGGCGGAAATCGAATTTTTCCAAAGCCTCTGCCGCGACGCCTTGTTCTTTCATGTTCAATTGCTGACTGTTTTGAGCTGTCTTGCTGAGCCATTCGTCAATCCGTTTTTGGTTATGGTAAATATAGCTGGAGGAGGCACTGAATTTGTCGATTAGGCTCAAGCCATCAAACTTATCAGCATACCGCTCAAACAGCTCTACCATGGAGGATTGTTCTCCGTATGATTTTGTAGCAACCAGTATCAGTTTTTTGACTTTGTCAGCCTTTTGAATGGCAACACCTTGTGCGATATAGCTGCCCATGGATACGCCAAGCACATCAACAATATCCAATTCCAAGTGGGAAAGAAGGGCGATGGCGTCGTCTATATGATTCTGCAATGTGTACTGATCGAGGCGGCTGGAATTGCCGTGGCCGCGTGAATCAAGTGCAATCACACGGCGCTCTTTTTTGAAAAATTCAATTTCACGATAAAACATAGCCGAATTGCTGGTCAATCCATGGAGCAGAAGAAGTGGACGTCCTTCCCCAATATCTTCATAAAATAATTCAATGTCTTTGGTTTTGAAAACGGGCATAGATATTCTCCTTTTCAATCTTTTACTTGATGATCTCCTTTTTGTAATACCCTAAATGAAAGAGAATATAGGTTTTGGGGATAAATAAAAAGCCCAATAGAGGTGGTGCACCCCAAAAGTTAGAGTTCAAATCTAACTTTTGGGGTGCACCACCAGAACGTTGGGCTTTTTATTTTACTGCGGTTGACTGATAAAACTTAACTGGATTGTGGTCTGCCATTCTGCCATTTTCCGATGAAGCTGAAGATAACGGCAAGCAATATAAACATGCTGACAGTGATGTACCAAGGGAATTCTGTGATGGCACGGCCAAACGCAGTGTAAAGAATTGCTGGAGCGATTAATCCCAGTGCAGAAATAACCATGTACTCTTTTAATGTTTTGGTCATTTCCATTAAGTATAAAGACAGTAAATGGAAGTGGACAAAAGGCATGATACGCAAAATCATCACCTGTGAAACCGACAAAGTGCGGTCGGGAAAAATCTTATCTTTCAACCGTGCCATTTTCGCCTGGAACTTAGGGAATTTGTTGACCAGCAGATAAGATACCCAACTCATTAAAGTAAGACCGATAAACGACAAAAGAGCGCCTTCAAAAAAACCGAAAAGAAAACCACCGGCAACACAAACGGCAATAACCGGCAGAAACAAAAGCGGCCGCACTAAATGCAATAAAATAAACAGAAATGGTGCCAACCAACCGACGCTATCCATAAATGCTTCGAGGGATTGATCGAATTGCTCCATACGATCCCGACCTCTCTAAAAGTGTTTGCTAATAAGGTAGGATAATCCAAAAAGCGAGTAAAAGCAAGAAAGATGAAAGTTTTTCAGCCATTTAAGTTTATGCGCATCAACAACGGGTAATAGAAGAGGTGGTTCAAAATAGGGGAATGGAAAATTCCCTTTTCAGCAGGCGATGAAAAAGCTGCAAAAAAAACGGAAGGAAGAGATGATGAAAAAAAGTTTAAAAATTGCAAGTGCATTTATTGGAATTGTAGTGGGAGCCGGTTTTGCTTCTGGACAAGAAATACTGCAGTATTTTACAAGCTTTGGCTACTGGGGATTTGGAGCAGTTCTTGTTGCAACCGCGTTGTTCGGTTATTTAGGGATGGTATTGACGCGTCTGGGCAGCCGGATGCAAACAACTTCGCATGAAGATGCCGTGTATGCGATAAGCGGAAGGGTGCTAGGCAAAATAATCGATTATACCCTCATCTTAACTTTGTTCGGTATTTTGGTCGTTATGGTCGCCGGAGCAGGATCGATTTTCTCTCAGCAATTCGACTTGGCGCCAGCATTTGGGCGAAGCATCATGATCATCCTCGTTATTTTCACCATTATGTTGAATGTTAAAAAAGTTATTACCATCATCAGCAGTATAACTCCGTTTTTGGTTTTATTGGTCGTTGGAATTACTGTATACAGCCTGTTGACAATGGATTCAAGTTTTGCAGAACTGGAGCCGGTTGCTAGAGAACAATTGTCTTCGACACCGAATTGGCTATTATCTGCTGTTAATTATGTCTCACTCGCTATCGCACTTGGCGCTTCGATGTCACTTGTGATGGGTGGCGCAGAGAAAGATGAGAAAATCGCAGCCCGCGGCGGCCTGATTGGCGGACTCGGTTTCGGTGTTTTGATTTTATTAAGTTATTTGGCGATATTCTCTAAAGTGGATGTTATCGGGTCTTCTGATTTGCCGATGCTTGCTCTTGCAGACAACATTTCTCCAGTGCTGGGCATCATCATGGCGATTGTTATTTTTGCGATGATTTACAACACCGCAGTTAGCTTGCTGCTGTCGTTTTCGGCTCGGTTCATGCAAATAGGAACAGGCCGTTTCCGGATTTTTGTCATCATTTCTGGTGCTGCAGCATTTCTTTTGAGCTTTCTCGGATTTACGGCTCTCGTCAATTGGTTCTATCCGGTTGTCGGTTACCTGGGCCTCTTATTAGTAGGTGCTCTGGTAGTCGCAGATATTCGCAAAACGGGAAAACCTGCAAAAAAATAAGCTTTGAAAAACCAGCTGTCCTGTAGAGGAAGCTGGTTTTTTTGTGGTATATTCAGGCTAATCATCAGTTGAGATAGCTACTTGAAAAGAGGGATTGGATGAATATATTGATTATAGGCGCAGGCGCAATGGGGAGTTTGTTCGGCGGCCGTTTAAAAGCTCAGCAAGCTGAAGTTATTCTATATAATCGAAAAAATCTGCATGTCGACAAGATCAATCAGAGCGGATTGACGATCATTGAAAGCGATGATCAAGAAACAACGATACCGTTAAAAGTAGTGCAGGAAGTTTCAAAAAAAGATGCCTATGATCTTGTATTGATACTGGTGAAAGCACATGCCACCAGATTGGTATTGGAAGCTATGAAAGATTCGTTTTCACCGAAAACCTTGATTGTCACCATGCAGAATGGTCTGGGAAATCTGGAAGCAATTGCTGAGCTCTTTCCCAATAATCCGGTTGTCGCGGGAACGATGGGAAGCGGTGCCAGTGTGGAAAGCAGCGGTCAGATTCTTCACCGCGGGTGGGGCAGGAATTACATTGGCCGATCTGAAGACTTGGAGGCACAAGAAAAGCTCCAGGAATTTATCGCCTTGTTGAATCGCTCGGGTCTGGAAACCGAATTGGCAGAAAATGTCCAAACCGTCATTTGGAATAAATTATTCGTTAACGTTGCCTATAATTCGCTGACTGCACTGACCAGATTGAAAAATGGCGATATTTTAAATACGGAGGAAGGAAAATCTTTATTGCGGAGTGTTGTTCTGGAGGCTGTACAAGTAGCCAGTGCAGAAGGCGTATCTGTTGATGCGGAGGAAATCATCCGAAAATGTCTGCAGATGGGCATGGAGGAAATTGGGGCCAATAAGTCATCAATGCTGATGGACGTCCTGCACAACCGAAAAACCGAAATTGATGCCATTAATGGAGCTGTGGCGAAACTCGGCAGGCAACATGGCATCGAGACGCCGTACAATACATTGATTACAGAGCTTATTAAAGTTATTGAAGCAAATTATGATCTTCAAGTCGACTAACTTTTAATGCATTCTGCTATACTTGAGGGATATTGTCCTGAACAACAGGGCTGGTAAGGACGGGATGAATTGAATCGATTAACTGCAACAGGCGATTATATTTATACATACGCCTATACGAATGATGAAGAAGCATTATGCCAATTGGAAATGCGGTCTTTTTTTGGAGCGGACACGAGCGGGAAAATTGTCAAGAGCAACGTAAAAATTGATCCGAGCCGGAGCCCGTTTATCAAGGAACGAATCGAATTGTATTTTGAAGGCGAGACGTTGCAGGACATCCTGGAGCAGTCCGCCGGAGTCGATATGGGTGATGCAACGTTCAAAGTGATTTTTTTAAAAATTAATGGCCTATCTGACGAAAATCAGGTCGACTATTTAGGGAAAAGAGACGTCGAGCGGCAAATTGGATCAGCCATTACCGGCGAGGCGGATGTCCATCATCCAGATGTGACGTTTGGGTTGATTCCTTTGGAGGGCCGCTGGTATTTTGGGCGTTATACGCAAAGCGAACCGGTCTGGTTCAAGCACATGAAAAAGCCGCGGGAGTATTCAACGGCACTCAGCACACGTGTTGCACGTGCTGTAGCGAACATCGCGGTGCCACAACCGGAAGGCGTCAAAGCTATTGATCCATGCTGCGGCATCGGTACAGTGTTGGTGGAGGCGCTGTCGATGGGCATTGACATTGTCGGGCGCGACATCAACCCGCTGGTTGTCGACGGGTCCCGGGAAAATATTGCCCATTTTGGGTTGTCAGGTGAAGTCGTGCTGGGTCCGATAGCGGAAGTCGAAGCAACGTACGATGTGGCCATTATCGACATGCCGTACAATTTATATACACATGCAACACCTGCAGACCAATTGGCGATTTTGAAAGATGCCCATCCCTTTACGGAAAAACTGCTGGTCGTCACTATCGAGAAAATGGACCATATGGTTGAAGAAGCTGGATTTGTCGTTACTGATCGCTGCATCGCGAAAAAAGGGTTGTTCCTGCGCGAGATTCTGGTTTGCCAAAAAGCTGTTTAAACGAATAAAGAAGAGCGCCGCGATTTGCGGCGTTTTTTTGTGGTGAATGTTGTTAGAATCATGTTTCGGCTGGAATGGCTCGTATTTCATTTGGTGTGGATCGTATGTCAGGCTTAATCGCTCGTATTATCGCCGCAATGAATCGTATTCTAAAAATCGCTGAAAAAATAAAGGAGATTCCAAGGGAAAATTGAATACGATAACAGTACCTCATTCGAAAAGGAGCTGCAATCGATGAAATCCATCCAAACAACATTTCCTATCACCCAAGTACGGGAGCAATTTCCGGCCTTGGCCAGAACGTATAAAGACAAGCCGGTTGCTTATTTTGATGGCCCCGGCGGTTCACAAGTTGTCCGTTCGGCAATCGAAGCCATATCAACCTATATGGCAAGAGGCGGCGCTAATCTGCACGGGTCTTTCCCGTCAAGTTGGGAAACTGAAGAAATCATTTCAGAAGCCAGGTTGGCAGTGGCAGACTTTTTAAATGTCCAATCAAAAGAAGTGGCATTTGGTGCCAACATGACAACCTTGACGATTGCCATCGCCAATGCACTCGGCAAAAACTTTAAAACAGGTGACGAAATTGTGGTCACAGAAATGGACCACCGCGCCAATGTCGATCCATGGATCATGATGGCAGAGGACCGGGGCTTAACGGTGCGTTGGGTCAAAGTCGACGTGGAAACAAAAACTCTGGATCTGACAGACCTGGACAATCTGATCAACGATAAAACAAAGATTGTCGCTGTCGGAATGGCTTCCAACGCAATCGGTACAATAGTTGACCTTAAGCCTTTTGCGGAGCGTGCGAAAAAAGTCGGTGCGCTGCTGGTAGCAGATGCTGTCCATGCCGCTCCACATTTACCGATTGACCGGGACAAGTTGCAAATTGATATTTTATTGTGTTCTGCCTATAAGTTTTTTGGCCCGCATATCGGGATTGCGGCTATTAAAGAAAAAGTCTTCAAGGATCTGGAGCCTTACAAGCTGACTACGTCGCCGTCCTATTATCCTGACAAACTGGAAACCGGTACACAAAACCACGAAGGCATTGCAGGCATTCGTCCTGCCATTGAGTTTTTTGCTGGATTTGGCGAAGGTGAAACTCGCAGAGAACGTATTTTGTCCGGCATGGAGCAGATTGAAGTCCATGAAAACAGCTTGGCCAATCGATTGCGCGAAGGCTTGGCAGCTATTGAAGGGGTCACGGTTACGCAGGCTGCGGTAGACGTACCAAAAACGCCGACAGTCGCATTTCAAGTTCAGGGCATTGAACCGACAGAAATCTGCAAAGTACTGGCAGAAGACTACAGCATCTTTGCTGCTGCAGGACATTTCTATGCGTCTACGCTTGGTGATGTGCTTGGCGTCAACGACAGTGGCGGCTGGGTGCGGGCAGGGCTTGCACCTTACAGCACAGAAGAGGAAGTAGAGCGTTTGATCGGTGCGATTAAAGCGCAGGTCCTTGCGCTTTAGTATGAATAATCGACTTTTTTCCTTTTGCATCAGTTGATGGTATACTGGTAGCAACTTGTTCCGTCAACGGAGAGCATTACACCATTTCCCGCAAAGGGAGATGAACAAAGGAGAATGAATTTTTTGAAACAACCGAACAAAGACATCAGCAATTTACCACCGAATTACGACGAATTGAAAAAAGCGGCGAACCGGACAGCAAACTGGAAAGAGCGTTTGGCTGCGGTTGAAGAGCTTGGCAAGTGGAAGAGCGAACCAACAATCGATATTTTGACGCACCGTATGAATCACGATCCTGTTTATCAAGTACAGGAGGCGGCTTATGCAAAGTTAAAAGGCTTCGGTGAAAACGTCCATATGCCGGAACGGAAGAAATTTGATTTGATCAAAGATACGTCCAAAGTACTTGTCCGCATCAAAAAGAGTTTGCCTGCAGACCACAGCTATGAAGAGTTCAAAGAAAAGCTGCAAAAAATGCGTGTGGATATTTATGATACGTACAAAGGCGATAAAGGCGAAGATTTCGAAAACTGGTTGGAAGACCAGTGGAAATCAGCTCCGTCTAAATAACACCTAAAAAACCGGATGCCTCAGTGGCATCCGGTTTTTTATAGATATTTTTGAATGATCGGGCGTAAACGATAGCCGAACAAACCGGCAAGTACTGCCAAGATCAAATCTTTTGGAAGAGGGACAGCCATCCAGGCCCAAGCCATTTGGTAAGTAAAGCCTTCAGGTGCCGCAAACCATAGCTTATAAGCTGCATACATCCAGTTGGTGCCAATAAAATAGTTGACAGCGGTGCCAGCCAGCGCTGCTATGACAAAGCCTTTTTTGCTTGGCCATTTTTCTACAATCAATCCGGCAGTGTAGGCGATAAAGATAAAGGAAAGGATAAATCCGAAAGTCGGGCTGATCACGGTATCCATGCCGCCAGAAAATCCCGCGAAAACTGGTACGCCGGCAAGGCCAATAAAAGCATACACAATCATGGAGACAGAACCCATCCGTCTGCCCAGCAGAATGCCTGCTAAAATTGCAAAAAAGGTTTGCAAGGTAATTGGCACACCGCCAATAATGAGAAAGGAAGAGATGTTTGCGCCAATCGCCATTAAAGCAGAGAACATGGCGATATGCACCAATTGCAGCGTGCGCGAATGATTGGTCGATCTGGCAGTAGTTGTTGTCATACGGGATCCTCCTGATTTTCAATATAATTTGAGTATACGTAGAGGTCCTATTTAAGTCAACTTATTTTTAATTTAAGTTAACACAAGTGGGGTGAGTAGAAAACTTCCACATAGAAAAAGCCAGCCTATGGAAGGCTAGCTTTTTCTATGTCTTAGAATCCTGGTTTATTTAACAGTTTAAAGATATTGTTTTTGTAATCTTCAACACCTGGCTGATCGAATGGATTGATGTCGAGCAGGTAAGCACTGTAGGCGCATGCGAGCATGTAGAAATACAGCAAGTGGCCCATATTGTATTCGTCGATTTTTGGAATTGTCAAGCTGAGCTGAGGTACGCCGCCATCTAAATGAGCGCTCGATGTACCTTTATAGGCAACATGGTTAAATTCCTGCAACGACAAGCCAGCCATGTAATTCAATTCGTCGCCATCGTTTTCGGCTTCGAAAATTGATAAATCTTCTTTCGCTTCTTGGACCAATAGGAAGGTTTCAAACAAGTTCCGTTTGCCGTCTTGAATATACTGCCCCATGGAATGAAGGTCGGTTGTGAAGGAAACAGAAGCTGGGAAGATGCCTTTGCCTTCTTTTCCTTCGCTTTCGCCAAACAATTGCTTCCACCATTCCTGAACAAATGAAAGTTTTGGTTCAAACGTCGCCATCACTTCAGTTGTATAGCCTTCTACATAAAGCTGGTGGCGGACTGCAGCGTATTGCAATGCTGGATTTTCATCCGCGTCGGTGTTGTTGTATAGTTCTTCTGCATTCAAGGCTCCTGCAAGTAAGTCGCGAATGGAGTAGCCCGCCGCTGCAATTGGCACGAGGCCAACAGCAGTAAAAACGGAATAGCGGCCGCCTACATCTTCAGGAACGACAAAGCGCTGGTAGCCATTGGCTTCGGCAAGCGTCAGCAAGGCACCTTTTTCAGCGTCTGTCGTGACAATGATTCGCTCGGCTGCTTCCTGGCCATAGCGTTTCTCCATATAATCTTTCAAGAAACGGAAAGCAATGGCTGGCTCAGTCGTTTTTCCTGATTTGGAAATGACATTGACCACGACACGCTTGCCGTCAAGATGGGCAAGCAGCTGCTTCAAATATTCGCCGCTGACTTGATGGCCTGCAAAAACAACTTCAAGGCCTGATTCTTTGCTGAAGTATGGGTCTAATGCTGATAGTACGGCCTTAGAACCCAGATATGATCCACCGATGCCGATAACGACCAAAACATCCGCCGTATTACGGATTTGTGCCGCCGTTTTTTCAACTTTTTTCATAAACTCTTCATCAAGTGTACTTGGCCAATCCAACCATCCAAGAAACTCAGAGCCTTTTCCTTTTTTGCTGTAAAGATTTTCGTGAATTTCTTTTAATTGTGTTCTTTTTTCAAGTGTTAGTACTGCACCAATAGATTCTGAAAATGTAATTTTAACCATATTCACCCTCCTGTCGTTTGTTTATCAGTTTACCATATTAAAACTGGAAATTGCGGATGTTTTGAATGGGGCATTGTCTAACCTAGTGACTTTTATAAAAAGGAATATGGTCTTTTTCACTGCTATTCCAGAAAGAAACTGTTATCCTTTCAACTTCACGGTATTTATTGGTAAAATAAAGAAAACAATTGGGGGTTATGGGATGGCGAAAAAAATAACAATCGTCTTGGCATTAGTTTTTCTGGTGTTGTTGGCGGGATGCCAGCAACAGGCTTCACCTGAAGAGCGGCTGCAAGCGTACATAGAACAATGGAACACTGGAGAGTTTTCAGAGATGTACAGTGTTTATTTAAATCAAGGTACAAAAGAAGCGTATGCTCCGGAAGACTTTGTTGAACGGCAGCAAAAGCTGTATGAGGACTTGGCGATTGAAAATGTCGAAGTGACTTATACAGAGCCTGCGGAAGATACTGAATGGGATACCGAAAATCCGGCAGATTTTCCAGTCCAGATAAAGATGGATACGATGGCCGGACCGGTCGAGTTTGAAAAGACGATGACTTTGCTGTTTGAAACGCAGGAAGACACGGAAGATTGGTTTGTGGAATGGGACCCTTCTTTTATTTTCGAACAGCTGGAAACGGGTGACGAAGTCCGTGTCACCACAACTGATGCAGAGCGCGGTGAAATTTTGGACCGCAACGAACAGCCAATTGCCATTAACGGGACAGGCTATAATATCGGTGTGGTACCGGAAAACTTCACTGAAGCATCCGCTAAAGAGGAACTGGCAGAAGTTCTCGGACTTTCAGTGGCTGCTATCGATGAAAAACTAGGGCAAAGCTGGGTTCAGGAGGATCAGTTTGTACCCATTTCCAAGGCTGCCAAAAATGATGCGGAGCTATTGGAAAAAGTAGAGGCGATCCCAGGCGCCACTTATCAGGAAACTGCCATGCGCGAATATCCATACGGAGAAGCATTGGGCCATTTGAGCGGCTATATCGGGCCAATCACAGCTGAAAAACTGGAAGAACTCCAGGATCAGGGCTATACTTCGACCGATTCAATCGGCAGAAGAGGTCTTGAGCAAACACTCGAAGATCGCCTTCACGGCAAGAAAGGCATGAAAATTCTTATTCAAAAACAAGGCGACAACGCAGAAGAGGTAATGGTTGCTGAAACCGCTGCTGAAAATGGAGAAACAATTGTTCTGACCATTGACGCAGAGTTGCAGAAATCAACTTTCGATTCGATGGAAGGCGAAGCGGGGACGAGTGCTGCAGTGGATCCGGAAACCGGTGAAACGTTGGCGTTGGTTAGTTCCCCAGCTTATGACCCGAATGAATACATGTTGGGCATCAGCGAGAGCCGTTTTGAGGAATTGAGCGAAGATCCTTTAAATCCATTATTCAACCGCTTTGGAGCGGCATATGCACCAGGGTCCACCATCAAGCCAGTGACTGCCGCAATCGGTATGGAAGCGGGAACGCTTGAGCCTGCGGAAGGCCTGCAGATTGATGGCGCAACATGGCAAAAAGACGGTTCCTGGGGAGATTACCGGGTCACCCGCCTGCATCCGGAAGCTCCAAATCCAATTGATCTAAACACGGCATTGGTATACTCGGACAATATCTATTTTGCCCGCCAAGCACTCCAAATGGGCAATGAAACTTTAGTCTCCGGTTTGCAGAGCTACGGCTTCGGTGAAGAGATTCCATTCGCATTGGAGCTTCAGTCTTCGCAAATTTCAAATGAAGGTACTTTGGGATCTGAAGGCCAGCTTGCTGATACTTCATTCGGGCAAGGTCAGATGTTGACCAATATCCTTCACTTGGCTTCCATGTACGAACCGTTTCTGACAGATGGCATCATGTACAAGCCGTTGCTGTTTATGGATGAGGAAAAAAGCCAAGTGTGGAAAGATGGATTGCTGAGCGCAGAAAATGCCGAAATTCTTCGTACAGGCATGCGTAATGTTGTAGTGGATGGCTATGCGCAGTCAGCCAATAGCCCATCCGTGAAAATTGCCGGAAAAACCGGTACCGCTGAACTAAAGGGTGCGATTGGCGAAGAGGGGCAGGAAAATGGCTTTTTTGTTGCCTACGACTCGGAAAGCCCGGATTTTATTCTGGCCATGATGATTGAATCGATTGAAGACAATGGTGGCAGTGATTATGTCGCAGGATTCGCCGCCAAAGTATTTGAAGAATATGGAGCCGAATAAAGAAAGCCAACAGCCACTAGCAAGCACTCATTGCTAGTGGCTGTTTTTAATCGAATTATCGATTAAACGCTGCTTTAGATAGCAGGAATTTCCATGGAAATATTGAATAGAATGAAGAGTGAATTGTTGCGGGATTAGGGGACTAGCAAATAGGGGGGATTGGATGGAATTCAAAAACTTAGGCGGCACTGGCCTGAAGATATCAAATATCAGTTTGGGGACCATGGCTTTTGGCCGCTGGATTGATGAACAGGCGTCTCATGAGATTATGGATGTTGCCTTGGAACAAGGAATTAACTTGATTGATACCGCTAATTTTTATGGCAAGGGCCAGGATGTAGCTTTCAAATACGGCACAGGGGAATGCGAAGAAATAGTTGGCAGGTATTTGAAAGGCAAACGACATGCAGCGGTATTGGCCACCAAAGTGGGCTTGCCGATGGGAAAAGAGCCGAACGACAAAGGTTTATCGAGACATCATATCATGCAGCAGGCAGAAGATTCATTGCGACGGCTGCAGACCGATTGGATTGACCTGTACCAAGTGCACCGTTTTGATGATAGTACGCCATTGGAAGAAACTTTGTCAGCTTTAACCGATTTAGTGAAGCAAGGAAAGGTCCGCTACATCGGCTGCTCGAATTATGCAGCATGGCAAATGGCAAAAGCGAGAGGAATCAGCGATTTAAAGGGATTTGAACATTTTGTGTCGAGCCAGTCGCAATATAATTTATTGTCGCGTGAAGTGGAGAACGAAGTCATTCCTTATTGCGCATCCGAAGAAATGGGACTGCTTGTTTACAGCCCGATGGCCAGAGGCGTGCTGTCTGGGAAATATAAATCAAAAGGCGACATGCCAAAAGACAGCCGCGCAGCGAAAGGCGAAGAGCTGATTCAGCATTACTTTACGGATGCCAATTTTGAAAAAGTATCGGCTTACAAGAACTTATTGGGCGACCAAGGCTATGAGTTATCGCAGTTTGCCCTGGCCTGGACGCTCAATCAGCCGGCAGTCACATCTGCAATAGTAGGAGCCAGCAAAACACAACATGTCTTGGACGCTGCAGAAATCAGCGGCTGGAAATGGACAGAAGGTTTGAAGGCACAGGTGGCAACGATTTAAATTAAGACAATAAACACTGATCAGAAAACCAGTTCGACATTCGTTATTTCCAGCTTAAGGAAGAGGGAGAGGACTTTGAAGAAAACATGGTGGAAAGAGGCAGTAGTTTATCAAATTTATCCAAGAAGTTTTAATGATTCCAACAACGACGGTATTGGTGATTTGAACGGTGTGACAGAAAAACTGGATTATTTAGACGAACTGGGCATCAACATTATCTGGATTTGTCCGATGTATAAATCTCCCAATGTCGACAATGGATACGATGTCAGTGATTACCAGGCCATCATGGAAGAGATGGGCACAATGGAAGATTTTGACCGTCTGTTGGAAGAAGTGCACAAGCGGGAAATGAAGCTCATCATCGATCTTGTCTTGAACCATACAAGCGACCAGCATCCATGGTTTTTGGAATCCCGTTCCTCTAAAGAAAATCCAAAGCGGGACTGGTATGTCTGGAGAGACCGGCAGACCAATTGGGAATGTATTTTTGGCGGGCCAGCTTGGACATTTGATCCGAAAACCAATCAATACTATTTGCATATTTTCACCAAAAACCAAGTCGATTTAAACTGGGAAAACAAAGATATGCGTCAGGCAGCATACGAAATGATCCGCTGGTGGCTGGCAAAAGGGGTTGATGGCTTCCGTGTTGATGCGATCAATCACTTGAAGAAAGACTACAGCGACATGCCAAATCCCCAAAACCTGCCATACGTTCCCGCCTGGGAGAAGTTCACAGATGTAGAAGGCTTGCAGGAAATCTTAGGCGAACTGAAGCATGAAGCTTTTTCAGCTTATGACATTGTAACAGTCGGAGAGGCAAACAGTGCCAAATCTGGAGATATGGAGCAATGGATTAGCGAGCAAAATGGGAAATTTAATATGATTTTTCACTTGGAAGCGCACAATGCGGCAGGCAGCCATATGGATCCAGGAATGGAAGTAGGAGATTTAAAGGAAGTCCTGAACCGTTGGCAGGAAGCCGCGCACGGCGTCGCCTGGAATTCACTTTACATTGAAAACCACGATCGGCCAAGAACGGTTTCCATCTGGGGAAATGACCGGGATTATTGGTTTGAAAGTGCAACTGCGTTGGGGTGTATGTATTTTTTTATGCAAGGTACCCCTTTTATCTACCAAGGTCAGGAAATCGGCATGACCAACGCCCCGTTTGACGATATCAACATGTATAACGACATCGAAACGAAAAATATGTATCGGTACAACCGCAAGGAAGGGGTATCCCACGAAAATTTAATGAAAACCATTAAAAAAATCAGTCGTGACCATGCCCGCACACCGATGCAATGGAATGGCGAAGAGTATGCTGGGTTTTCCAAAACAGAGCCTTGGCTTGGTGTAAACCCAAACTATAAGTGGCTGAATGTTGAGGCGCAAAAGGATGACCCCAAGTCGATCTGGTCATATTACAAAAAAATGATTCACTTGCGCCAAAACTGGAAGGTGCTTGTTTACGGAACAACCCGTTTGACTGATTCCGGATGTCCGGATGTATACGCGTACGTTCGGGAAGACCGCTATACGAAAATGCTGATTGCGTCAAACTTAAGTGAGCGGCCATGTACGTGGAACACCCCATATGATGCAGAACTTCTTTTAACGAACTACGAAGAACGCGTAAAAGGCGTGTTGCAGCCATATGAAGCATGTGTCTACTTTTTGAAAAAAGAGATTTACTAATACTTGTGATATGCAGCAAACCGTAAAGCCGTTAGTAATAAATGGCTTTACGGTTTTTTATGGAGAGAAATTATTATAGGTACATATAATTGAGTAAAAAGAACTAATTGTCTTTTACAACAGAAAAATGCAAAGAAATTTCCCAATTACGGAAAAATGAAAGTTCTGATAACTTTAGATGAGTGGCAGAGCTATCAAATGAAAATGTGTGAAGGTGCGGGACGCCGCAGTTGGATCCAGGCTGCCATAAACCATAAGTGGAAAAGGGGATTGGATGATGAAGAAATCGGCCAGATTCATTACAACAGCAATGTTGGCAGCTACTTTGCTAATACCGGCAATGGGCGTCAGCGCAAATGGGGATTCCGTTGAAAAAGCGAATGGCACTGAGAAATTCCGTGTATTGGTTGATACAAATGATGACAAAGCGCTAAAGAATGCCAAAAGCCAATATGGCGTGCAATGGGATTTTAAAGGCGAAGGATTCACTACCGATATGAATGCAAAGCAATTTGAGGCACTCCAAAAAAACAAAAATATAAAAGTTCAAAAAGTTCCTGAATTCAGCATTGAAGAAACTTCTTCTGAACCGCTCGCAAAATACTCAACAATGGCCGCAGCCCAGTCGACACCGTGGGGCATCAAAGCTATCTACAACAATGCTAACCTTGCTCAATCTTCAGGAGGAGCGGGCATTAATATCGCAGTGCTCGATACAGGCGTTAATGTAAATCACGCTGATTTAGCGAATAATGTTGAACAGTGCAAAGATTTTACGCTTAGTGCCAGCATCACGAATGGTACTTGTACAGATCGTCAAGGACATGGAACGCATGTTGCCGGATCAGCGCTTGCAAACGGCAATGGCGGTTTATATGGAGTAGCTCCACAAGCTGACCTTTGGGCGTATAAAGTATTGGGAGATGACGGATCGGGATCTTCAGATGATATTGCAGCTGCGATCCGTCACGTTGCAGACCAAGCAACAGCATTAAGAACAAAAGTGGTCATCAACATGTCGCTTGGATCATCTGCTGAAAGCAGCTTGATTACAAATGCTGTCAACTATGCTTATAGCAAAGGCGTATTGGTCATCGCAGCAGCAGGTAACTCGGGCCCGGCTCAAGGATCTATCGGCTTCCCAGGTGCGTTGCAGAATGCTGTGGCAGTAGCAGCGCTTGAAAATGTTGTTCAAAACGGCACATACCGTGTAGCTGACTTTTCGTCACGTGGATACAGCTCTACAGATGGCGATTATGTAATTGGCAAATACGATGTTGAAATTTCCGCTCCAGGAGCAGCTATTTACTCAGCTTGGTATACGGGCGGCTATGCAACAATCAGTGGAACTTCGATGGCTTCACCTCACGCAGCGGGACTTGCAGCAAAAGTTTGGGCCACTAACCCAAGCGCTACAAACGTTCAGGTGCGTGCTAATCTTCAAAACCGTGCGAGAGCATATGATATTCTTTCAGGATCAGGTGCTGGATATGGCGATGATTATGCATCAGGTTTTGGTTTCTCACGTGTTCAATAACTAGGACATAAATTACTAGGAGCAGCAACCCTGTCTGTAAAGTCAGGGTTGTTTTTTTATGGTATATTTTATTTATTCTGTATAAAAGGGTGAAATTATGAATGTTGGCTCTGTTATAAAATATTATCGGACAAAAAACTGCTTAACCCAGTCCCAATTGGCAGATGGCATTTGTTCGATTTCCCATTTAAGCAAGATCGAATCGAATGCTTACAGTCCCCATGAATCGACCATTAAAGCATTGCTGCTGAAGATGGGGGTGCAACTAAACAGAGAGATGGAAAAACATAAGCAGTTAGAACGAATGATTGGGAAATTTATTGACTGCTCCCTTCATTATGATCTTGAAACAATGCGGAAAATATACAATTTGCTGGAGTTGGAAAATGATTACATTCAATCCACAGATTTGGTCAATCAATATGAACTTTATAAATTTCGCTTTTACATATACGATGACGACCGTGTCAAAGCCGGGCGCCAGAAAAAAATGCTTGAACGCATGAAAGCCTCATTTTTAGCGCCAGAGCACTGGGTGCATCAGTTTTTTCAGTCGCTGTATTGCTCGATGATGGGCGACAATACGAAATCTCTTGAGGTTCTCAATCATCTGGATTTGGGCATCCAAAGCATTCCTCAAAAATTTGAAGGGGAATTTTATTACCAAAAAGCACGCATGCTGGTTCTTGCTGACCGCTATGAACTGTCGGCGCATTTTGCTGAACTGGCAGTCCGCTCTTTTCAGCTTCACCATAATTACATTCGGCTGCTGCATGCTCAAATGTTGTTGGCAATCAATTATACGCGAAGAAATCTTCTGGTGCAGGCAGAAAGTCTATACGAAGTATTGATTCGCAACACTCACTTGACCAAGCAAACCGCATTGCACAATCAAACACTCTACAATTACACGGAGCTGCTGCGGATGAAGAATGCACACGGAGAAGCCTTGGAAATACTTCAAGTATTAAAAGAAAGTATGGAAGACAACACTTACTTCTATAAAGCGGTATTGACCAGTTTGCTGGAGTCAATGGTCGAAACGGGGCAGAATGCTTCCGTATTGATTGGCGAGCTAAAGGCAATCAGCAGCAAACCAGAAGATAAGTATTTTCATATTTATGCCAATTACTTTGAAAAAAGAAATTTTTCCCAACCAGATCTTATGGCCTATTGTGAGGAGATTATGTTTCCATTTTTCAGAAAACATGGTTACATAAAGGAGACAAAAAATACTGCTGCGGAACTTGCTGCCTTTTACAGCGATCAACTGCAGTGGGAACAAGCTTATTATTATCAAACTTTTTGCGGTGAGAATGGCGGTGAAACAAACTGATGAAAACGAAATTAGTTTTTATGCCTATGATGTATGCAGCATTAATAACTATTGTGGCGTTAAGTGGACCAAACGTGTTGCCTCCAATTTAACGGATTAAAAAGCTGCTCATCCTTGAGCAGCTTTTTTCATTGCCGGGAGTCGCGTATGATAGAGATAAAAAGGAGATTTTCTATGTATAAAAAGACACAGTATGTTTTTGATGGGAACAGACCAACCTTCGCAGAAATACGGCAGTACGGCAGAGCAGATTTTTCGGCATTGATCGAAGTTCAAAAAGAAAGTTTTCCGCCTCCATTTCCACCGGAGCTTTGGTGGACTGAAGAACAGTTGAGAAATCATGTCGAATTGTATCCGCAAGGCGCGCTCTGCATTGAAGTCGAAGGAGAACTGGCTGGATCGATTACAGCGCTGCTGACTGATTTTGATCCTGCTTACCCCGAACATACGTGGGAGGAAGCAACAGACAATGGTTTCACACGCAACCACAATCCAGTTGGCAAAACCCTTTATGTTGTGGATATTTGCATCAAGCCGAAATATCGTTCCTTGAAGCTCGGACAATTATTAATGCAAGCTTTGTACGAACGAGTGGTGCAGGACGATTTGGAGCGTTTGCTTGGAGGTGGCCGAATGCCGGGGTTTCACAATTATTCCAACCAGCTCAGCGCTGAGCAGTATGCCGCCCAAGTAGTAGCAGGGAACATTAAAGATCCGGTCATTTCCTTTTTGCTTCGTTGTGGGCGGACGCCAGTAAGTGTGGTGCCTGATTACTTGGAAGACGAAGAATCGGAAGGATATGCCTTGTTAATGGAGTGGAAAAATCCTTTTCGCAGCAATGAATAAAGCATGTAAACGAAATTTTAAACAGTGACTTCAGGTTTTTATATAAAAAAACAAGCCACAGATTTTGTGGCTTGTTTTGTATTTTATAGATCAAGACGAAAAGCTTTCACAACAATGCCGTCATCCAGCGGCGTAAAATCGAGTGAGACAACTCGTTCAAAGCCCATTTTTTCGTAAAGAGCGATAGCATTGTGCATAAAGCTTCCAGTATGAAGCCCAACAAATTCTTGTTTGCGAATTTTAGAGAGATCGATGCAATGTTCCACGAGCGCCTTTCCGACTCCTCGTGAACGGAAATTTGGACTGACCGCAAGCAGCCGGATTTCCGGGTATGCAACTTTTTCTTCTTTCCATTCATACGCTTTGGATTCTGCAGGATACAACACCACACTGCCGGCAATTTCTCCATCGATTTCAGCGACAAATACTTCAACACCTGGCTGTTGGTCAGGATCAGATGTCAAGTTAGCCTTTAGCAACCCCCAATGTTTTTCTGAAAGTTCTTCCTGATAAGGCAGGTAAGATGCAAGGCGCTGTTCTTTTAATAAATAAAATTCATTGCTTTTAGCTTCCCGGATTAACAAAAGGCCATCTCCTTTTTCTTGAACTTATCAATACTGTCAGAGACAGGCAGAACATATGCGATTTTCTACAAGTAAAGTTATTGTAGACAAGCTAATTATATAGAAATATATTGTATACGACAAGAAAGATGAATGCTGTCATTGAATGAAGGCGCATGAACACAAAAATGACTTGGTAAATAAAAAATAATGGAATATTATTTTTAAATTCATTGTATTCTGACAAATCTGCTCTATAATATATAGAAAAGAAAGGATAGGATGAATATGAAAAAAGATTTGCGCATAAATAGCAAGGTTTTCAGTGAAGGGGCAATGAGAGCTCCTAACCGTGCCATGCTGCGTTCAGTAGGTGTTACAGATGAGGACTTTAAAAAACCAATGATTGGTGTTGCCAGTACGTGGAGTGAAGTGACGCCATGCAATATACATATTGATGACTTAGCAATCAGCGCAAAAAAAGGGGCTAGAGAAGCTGGAGGCGTACCGTTTATTTTTAATACCATCACCGTGTCCGATGGAATCTCGATGGGAACAGAAGGCATGAAGTATTCTCTTTCAAGCCGGGATGTAATTGCCGATTCGATCGAAACTGTAGTAGGTGCAGAAAGCTTGGACGGGTTGGTGGCAATTGGGGGCTGTGATAAGAACATACCAGGTTGTTTGATTGCCATTGCAAACTCTGAAGTGCCGGCTGTTTTTGTATACGGCGGTACGATTGCTCCGGGGCGTCATAATGGACAGGATATTGACATTGTTTCTGTTTTTGAAGGCGTTGGCCAGCACAATAATGGCGATATCAACAACGATACCCTTCGCAGCATCGAATGCGGTGCTTGCCCAGGAGCCGGATCATGCGGTGGCATGTATACAGCCAATACAATGGCATCTGCGGCTGAAGCAATGGGAATGAGTTTGCCGGGAAGTTCTTCCAATCCTGCAGTGTCTGCTGAAAAATTAGCGGATTGTGAAAAGGCTGGGGCAGCAGTACATAATCTATTGGAACTGGATATTTACCCGAAAGACATCATGACCAAAGATGCCTTTGAAAATGCCATTACCGTAGTTATGGCATTAGGTGGATCAACCAATGCCATTTTGCATCTGTTGGCGATTGCGCATGCAGCAGAGGTAGATTTGACCATTGATGACTTTAACCGCTTGCAGAAAACCGTGCCGCATTTGGCTGATCTGAAGCCGAGCGGAAAATATGTCATGCAGGATCTGCACCGGGTTGGCGGCGTTCAAGCCGTGATGAAAATGCTGCTTGAGGGAGGCTATTTGCACGGCGATTGCATGACGGTCACCGGCAAAACAGTAGCTGAAAATCTGGAGGAAGCTCCAGCATTAGAAGAAGGGCAACAAGTCATCATGCCTTTTGACAATCCAAAACGAAAAGACGGTCCATTGATTGTTTTAAAAGGCAATCTTTCTCCAAGCGGCGCAGTAGCAAAAGTTTCTGGGGTGAAAGTGAAGCGCCATACGGGCCCTGCCCGCGTCTACAACAATGAAAAAGAAGCAACGGAAGCCGTTATGGCCAATGAAATCAATGAAGGCGATGTATTGGTCATCCGCTATGTAGGGCCAAAAGGCGGTCCCGGAATGCCGGAAATGCTGTCGATATCGGCCATTCTTGTGGGCAAAGGCATGGACGCATCTGTTGCGCTTTTGACAGACGGGCGCTTTTCTGGTGGTACGCATGGCCTTGTCGTGGGCCACATTGCCCCTGAAGCACAGGTCGGTGGACCGATTGGTTTGCTGAAAGAAGGCGATATTGTCACCATTGATTCGGAGCTCCAGGAAATTTCCATGGATGTGTCTGAATCCGAATTGGCAGAACGCCGCAAACAATGGGTAGCTCCGCCTCTTCATAGAAAAGGTGTGCTTGGAAAATATGCGCACAATGTTTCTTGTTCTTCAAAAGGAGCAGTTACCGATTACTTGAATCGATAAGCAATGCTTGAACATCAGGATTGTATGAAACTTTAAGTTTTTTGAATTGGAAAAGGGATGTCCTCAATGTGAGGACATCCCTTTGTTTGTTTAAGGTAACTATAATTTGTTTTGACTCAATTTTTCAACCCTTTTGACAGGGGAATCATTTCCATTGAAAGTATTACTTCCAGTACCGCGGTCATTGTTCCACTGGGTGCTTTCTAACTTAAGCAACGTAAACCCTACCTTCTTTTACGTCCTTGCGATCCTTAAATCGCGCCAGTGTGAATAAGTATTCTCAAAAACATTATCGTAGAATGCCAGATTATCAAAATTTACCAGTTACCTTTGTGTTAACTAGATAAGTATCTCATATGCTTTGATCAATGTCAATAGGCAAGTGCCAGGTAGAGACCTCAACCAGCAGTTTACAAATCGTTTTGAGCATTCAAGGTTTATTGTGGCAAACTGTCCTTAATAGGCGGCCTCGAATATTCGTTGCTGTTGACTGCTGAACCTATTAAAAAAACTTGATAAGACTTTTATTTTTTGTCTTTCCTTTATTGGTGTATAATTGTATAAATTACTGATGTGGAAGAAGGAGACTCTTATGGATAAGTACTATGCAGATGACAGTTTGGCATTACATACAGATTTGTATCAAATCAATATGTCGGAGGCCTATTGGGCAGACGGCATGCACGAGCGAAAAGCCGTATTTGAATTGTTTTTCCGCAAACTGCCTTTTGGCAATGGCTACGCTCTTTTTGCTGGATTGGAACGGGTGCTGGAGTACTTAAAAAACTTCAAATTTACAGACAGTGACTTGGCGTATCTTGGGGAAGAGCTAGGGTATAAGCAGGATTTTCTGGATTATTTGCGGACGGTTCGATTTACGGGAACTGTTTATTCGGTGATGGAAGGTGAATTGGTTTTCCAAAATGAAGCGTTGATTCGTGTAGAAGCACCGTTGGTCGAAGCGCAATTGATCGAAACGGCTTTGTTAAACATCGTCAACTATCAAACTTTGATCGCAACTAAAGCAAGCCGCATCAAGCAGATTGTGAAAGGCGAACGGGTTATGGAATTTGGAACGAGACGCGCACAGGAAATGGACGCAGCCATTTGGGGGACGCGTGCAGCTTACATTGGCGGACTTGAAGCAACCAGCAATGCGCGTGCAGGCAAGAAATTCGGCATTCCGGTAGCCGGAACACACGCCCATTCGATGGTGCAAGCATATAAAGATGAATATGAAGCTTTTCACGCTTATGCAAAACGCCATAAGGATTGCGTCTTTTTAGTGGATACATACGATACATTAAAGTCCGGGCTGCCTATTGCCATTAAAGTGGCGCAAGAGCTTGGTGATCAGATCAATTTCCACGGCATTCGTTTGGACAGTGGAGATATTGCTTTTTTGTCCAAAGAAGCACGGAAAATGCTGGATGCTGCTGGTTTTCCAAATGCAGAAGTAGTAGTTTCCAACGATTTGGATGAGTATACTATTTTGAACTTAAAAGCCCAAGGAGCACGTGTGGATGCCTGGGGTATTGGAACGAAACTGATCACCGCCTATGACCAGCCGGCATTGGGGGCAGTTTATAAATTAGTGGCCATCGAAAATGAAAATGGCGAGATGGAAGATACCATTAAAATTTCAGGAAATGCAGAAAAAGTCACTACACCAGGACTGAAAAACGTTTACCGGATTATCGATAGGGAAAATGGGAAATCAGAAGGCGATTATATTGCCATGCATGATGAAGATCCTGCTTCTGAAGAGCGCTTGAAAATGTTCCATCCTGTTCATACCTTTGTATCGAAATTCGTGACGAATTTTGAAGCGGTCAATATTCACCACAAAGTTATTGAGGATGGAGAGATTATTTACGAAAATCCAAGCCTTAAGGAAATGCAGGCTTACGCAAGAAAAAATATGGACTTATTATGGGATGAGTACAAGCGCTCACTGAATCCCGAAGAATACCCGGTCGATCTGAGCCAGAAATGCTGGGACAATAAAATGAAGAACATCCAGGAAGTACGCCATGCAGTCCATGAATATATTCGAGACTAAGGGGGATTCAGATGTCTACTTTACAACAGCAAATTATTGAAGAACTAAAAGTTCAGCCTTCTATTGATCCAAAACAAGAAATTGAACGTACGGTGTCATTTTTAAAAGAGTATCTAAAGCATCATTCATTTTTAAAAGGATTTGTTCTGGGGATCTCCGGAGGCCAGGATTCTACTTTGCTTGGAAAAATGACTCAGATGGCAATTGATCAGTTGAATGAAGAAACTGGTAGCCAAGACTACGAATTTTATGCTATGCGTTTGCCGTATGGTGACCAGTTTGATGAACACGACGCCAAAGACGCACTTGAATTTATCCAACCGACGAAACTGTATACCATTAACATTAAAGAAGCTGTTGATGCCAGCGACCGTGCATTGGAAAAAGCGGGTATTGAGTTGTCCGATTTTGCGAAAGGCAACGAAAAAGCCCGAGAGCGGATGAAGGCCCAATATTCCGTTGCAGCCATGCACAAAGCGGTCGTACTCGGTACTGATCATTCAGCGGAGGCGGTAACCGGTTTTTATACAAAGTTTGGTGATGGAGCAGCTGATTTAACGCCGCTATTTCGTTTGAACAAGCGCCAGGGCCGGTCTATGCTAAAAGAGCTAGGTGCCCCCGAACATTTATACATGAAAATTCCAACCGCTGATTTGGAAGAAGACAGACCAGCAATTCCGGATGAAATTGCTCTTGGCATCACGTACGAAATGATCGACGATTATTTAGAAGGCAAAAAAATTCCGGCAGATGCTCAGGAAAAGCTGGAAGGCTATTATGTAAAGACTCAACATAAGCGGCAACTGCCTATTACAGTGTTTGATGATTTCTGGAAATGACCCATAAAAAAGCAGGATTCCTTTGGGAGTCCTGTTTTTTTATGCCGAAAGAGGAGCCGAGGAAAATCCGCGCAGTTGAGTTATACCTCAATATTCGTTATGATTACGGTAAGATTGTGATAATTCAAAACATTTTTTCGAATTGTATTGGAGGAACTATATATGAATGCACAAGAACGGTTGGAACAAGTAATTGATAATATTGAAAAAGTCATTATCGGCAAGCGCAATATTGCCGAGTTGAGTATGGTGGCAATGTTGTCTCATGGCCACGTTTTGCTTGAAGATGTTCCAGGCGTGGGAAAAACCATGCTGGTCCGCGCCTTGGCGAAATCCGTGGGGGCTGATTTCAAACGGATTCAGTTTACGCCGGATTTGCTGCCATCGGATGTCGTGGGTGTCTCTATTTACAATCCGAAAGACATGGAATTCCACTTTCGCCCCGGCCCAATTATGGGCAATATTATTTTGGCTGATGAAATCAACCGGACATCCCCGAAAACACAATCTTCTCTTTTGGAAGCGATGGAAGAGGCTTCTGTCACCATTGATGGCGTTACAATGCAGATTCGGAAACCGTTCTTTGTTATGGCCACCCAGAATCCGATCGAATATGAAGGTACTTATCCGCTTCCTGAAGCACAACTCGACCGCTTTTTGTTGAAAATTAAAATGGGCTATCCGACTCCTAAGGAAGAGATGGAAGTATTAAACCGTGCAAGTTCTGCAGCACCAATTGAAGAATTAACTTCCGTGATTTCTCTCGACGAACTGCTCGAACTTCAGGAACAGGTAAAAACCATCAAAGTGGATGAAACGATTCGCAGTTATATTGTCGATTTGACGAGGCAGACCCGACAGGATTCTTATGTGTATTTGGGTGTGAGCCCGCGTGGATCGATTGCGTTAATGAAAGCCTCACAAGCTTATGCCCTATTAAAAGGACGAGATTATGTAACGCCTGATGATGTGCAGTATTTAGCGAAGTTCGTTTTTGGCCATCGCATCATGCTTCGTTCAGAAGCCCGGTATGACGGCATCACCGCGGAGGAAATTACAGAGCGGATCTTAGCAAAAACCCGGGTGCCAGTTCAAAGGCTAGTTGGCCAATGAACCAATTGAAAAAAATCATAAGCCTATGGGGACGTTTATTCCTCGTTTTATTCATTCTTATCTTCACGTTTTCTTTTGCCATGTTCCAGGGGGGATTTGTCAGCTGGTTTATTTTCTATATGTCGCTGCCGTTCATCCTGTATTCGGTTCTGCTGACAGTGTATCCGTTGCAAAATGTTGAGGCTTCCCGTGAAATTCATACAGCGCAAGTCCGGAAAGACGGAAGTTTTTCGGCCACGGCCACCATTTACCGAAAAACTCCGTTTCCGCTGTTATACACGGTCTTAAGAGAACAAACCACTTCACCGTCCCTCGAAAAACGGATGGAAGGCCAGCAACAAAAAATGATTGTTCCGGGATTTCGCAAAAGCTATTCTTGGACGTACACAGTCGATCATATGCCAAGAGGAGAACACGTACTGGAAGGGATTCACATGGAAATAGCTGATTTTTTCGGATGGGTGAAAAAAAACCGTCTGTTGCCGGTTCAGCAAATTGTATTGGTTTATCCAAATACTGTTGATATTACCTACCGCCCAATGGAATCCCGTTATGATCAAGGTTCCATGGCCGCTCCTTTTACGCTCGTAAAGGATACGACAATGGCTAGTGGAATTCGGGATTATCAGCCTGGAGACCGTGTCTCATGGATTCACTGGAAATCTTATGCGCGCACCCAAACCTTGCGCACGAAAGAATTTGAAGATCGCCAGTCACAGGAACTTTTTTTGCTGGATGATCGAAAAGAATCCGGAAATTTTGAGCTGCAAGTAGAGTTTGTGGCGTCCATTCTGCAGTCGATTGTACGCACCAACTCGAGTGTGGCCTATTTGTCTGTTGGCCAAACCCCCAATTATTTTCCGTTGATTCAAACAGAAGAACATCTGCAGCGTGTCATGTACCACTTGGCGAAAGTGCAAAGTGATTTGGATAAGCCTGTCGATCAAGCAGTTGGCCATGAACTTCAAAAAATGAATACCTCAAGTCTCCTTTACGTAACCAGTCAGCTGACAATGGACATGGTACATGCCATCAGAAGAAATGCTAAAAGTTTGAGCACTTGCATGTGTTTGGTTGTTGCCAATAAAGGTGAACCTTTGCTTAAAGAAGATGAAGAAGTGCATCAATTTGCACGTTCAAAAGGGTTTATAGTCAAGCGTGTGAATCCAGAGAATTTTGCAACCGTGTTTACGGAGGTGAGCCGGCAATGACTTCCATTAGAAAAAATAAACTATTCATGGCTGTGTTGTACGTGCTGGTTTTCTTTCTGCTGGCTGAATGGTTGACTCCTGTTATTGTATTGACCGCGACAGGCCATAAAGCGCTCTTTCTAATATTTATTGCTGTCGGCTTATTGATGGCATTCCTTAAAGTGCCGTGGTGGTTTTCCGGACCAATTAAATTTCTTTATATTTTATGGTTCATCATCTATGTATATACCGGCAATGTATTTTTCACTGCCGAAGCACTGTCATTTCTCAGAACTGACTTTGGTTTGAACTTTTCTGCTTTGGTATCTCAAAATTGGGCGGAAACAACGGATGTTTTCCGTACTATGCTGTTTTTCGCTTTATTGTGGATGGCAATTTACTTAATCCATTATTGGGTCAGTTTCAGGCTCAGCATCTTCCTGTTTTATTTGTTGACCGTTATTTTCATTGCGGTTTTAGATACGTTTAGTCCGTATTCGGGAGAAACAGCGATCGTTCGAATTATGGTGATTGGCCTGTTGCTTGCGGGATTGTTGTATTTGGCGCGCTGGATGGAAGGGCATAACATTTTAGAACAAACCAATAAAATGGCGATGTTTGCAGTGCCGCTTGTTTTATTGGTTGCAGTCTCGACTGCTCTGGCTTTATATTTGCCAAAAGCGGGTCCTATTTGGCCGGACCCGATTCCATTTATTACCTCATTTTCTGGACAAGGGGGTGCCGGTAGTGGCGGCAGCGTTGGCAGAATCGGTTACGGAGTGGACGACTCACAGCTGGGCGGTTCTTTTATTGGAGATGATACAGTCGTTTTTGAAGCTGAAGTGCCAGGTGGACAGTATTGGAAGGTTGAATCGAAAGATACCTATACGACTAAGGGATGGGAACTTGCAGAGAATGTAGGTGAGTCATACGTTTATGGAAATAGCGAAACCGTTGAAACTGATTTTGTGTTGAATGAAGAAGAAGAATTGGAAACTGCGCAATTAACGATGGAACAGGGCTTTCCGTTTGTCCTTTATCCTTATGGGACCGAGTCTTTTACGATGGAAGAGACTCTGGATTACCAATACAGCACAACCGATCAGCGCTTTGAAACATACCAAAATGGAGAAGAGTTCGAACCCGAAGCTTATGAAATAAGTTTTACAGAGCCCAGCTATAGTTTGACTGCTTTAAGGGAAACAAACCCAGAGGAGTTAGCAGAGTTGCCTGCCGAGTTTGGCCGATTTTTGCAATTGCCTGATGAGCTACCTGAACGTGTACGCACTTTAGCTGCAGAAATTACTGAGAGCAGCGACACCGTCTATGATAAAACACGGGCAATCGAGCGCTATTTCAGCACAGCCGGATTTGAGTACAGTCAATCTGATATTCCGGTGCCGGAAGCGGATGAAGATTATGTGGACCAGTTTTTATTCGAAACCCAGAGAGGGTATTGTGATAATTTCTCAACTTCTATGGTGGTCATGCTTCGTTCTCTGGATATCCCGGCACGTTGGGTTAAAGGATTTAATGAAGGAGAACTGATTGAGTCAGAAGGCGGCACTGATTTTTATCAAGTGACAAACAACAATGCCCATTCATGGGTGGAGGCTTTTATGCCGGGAGTCGGTTGGATGCTATTTGAACCGACTATCGGTTTTACCGGTTCTTCTTCCATTGACTTTGATTTGGAGCTGGATCCGAGTGACCCGGAGCAACCTGAAGAACCCGAACGTCCGATAGCGGAAGACCCAATAGCAGAAGAGGAAGAGGCAGCAGCAGCTTCCGGTCCTTCTTTTTGGGATCGATTTACCGACACTGTTTCAGCGAATCGGTGGAATATCATTTGGAGTCTGGTGGGAATCACGCTTACAGCAGCGGTACTTTTCAAAATTCGTCACAAATGGATGCCCAAACTGCTCATTTCTTATTACCGCAGAGGCAGCAGCGGGGCAGCCCGGTTTGAAAAGGCCTACCTAAGGTTGCTGAAGCAACTTGAGCTGTATGGCATTAATAGACGTCCAGGGCAAACATTAAAATCTTACGCGGCGTATATTGATTCATTTTTCGGTACGAGGGAGATGTCGGAGTTGACCGATGCATATGAACGGAGCGTTTACGGAGCGGATGCTGAATCCGTTGACTGGGCTGAGTTAAGGGAAAGTTGGGAAAATTTAATCAATCGGACAAGCGGTTGATTTTACAGCTTTTAGCTTGTACAATTGAGAAAATTATAGATTACAGGTGCCCTCATATATGTCCGGTGATATGGATCGGATGTCTCTACCAAGTCCCCGGAAATGACTTGACTATGAAGGTGGATGACGCATGCTTTTTGACATGTGCATTCGCCTTTTTGATGTAGAGCAGAAGAACGCGAGGTCTAATTTTCGCGTTCTTTTGCTATTTTGAGGCCTGAATTGAATAGAAGAGGTGAAGGTTTTGCCAGTTAGTCCAATGTTGAAAGAGCAGAAAAAAATCGTCGTTTTGGATTTCGGAAGTCAATACAATCAGTTGATCACTCGCCGCATCCGTGAAATCGGTGTTTACAGCGAGCTTCATCCACATACCGTTACTGCTGAAGAAATCAAAGATATGAATGCAACAGGAATCATTTTTTCGGGCGGCCCAAATTCGGTATACGATAAAGACGCTTTTTCCATCGATGATGCAATTTTTGAAATGGGCTTGCCGATTTTAGGGATTTGCTACGGCATGCAACTGATGGCGCTGCACTTGAAAGGGAATGTAGAGAAGTCCCAAAACCGCGAGTACGGGAAAGCCGAACTGAAGTTGACGAAAGAAAGCAAGATTTTCAAAGATCTTCCGGAAGAGCAGATTGTCTGGATGAGCCATGGCGACTTGGTTACGGCAGCGCCTCCTGGATTTGACGTTATTGGAACAAGTGCGGGATGTCCGATTGCGTCAATGGCAGACGAAAGCCGCGGATTTTACGGCGTTCAATTCCACCCGGAAGTTCGCCATTCAATTTATGGCAACGATTTGCTGCGCAAATTTGTTTATGACGTTTGCGGCATGACGGATGATTGGTCAATGGAAAACTATATTGACTTGGAAATCGAAAAAATTCGTGAAGAAGTTGGCGACAAAAAAGTTTTATGTGCGCTTAGCGGCGGTGTGGATTCTTCTGTAGTTGCTGTTTTGATTCACCGGGCGATTGGTGATCAATTGACGTGCATGTTCGTCGACCATGGCCTTCTTCGCAAAGGCGAAGCAGAAAGCGTCATGAAGACTTTTGCTGACGGATTCAATATGAATGTCATCAAAATTGATGCACGCGACCGCTTCATGAGTAAACTTGAAGGTGTAACCGATCCAGAGAAAAAACGCAAAATCATTGGCAATGAGTTTATCTATGTATTTGATGATGAAGCTTCAAAGCTGGAAGGTATGGATTTCCTTGCACAAGGAACGCTTTATACCGACATCATCGAAAGTGGGACAACAACTGCCCAAACCATCAAATCGCATCACAATGTTGGCGGTTTGCCGGATGATATGCAGTTTAAATTGATTGAGCCCTTGAACACGCTGTTCAAAGATGAAGTGCGCGTTTTAGGAAAAGAGCTTGGTATGCCCGATGAGATTGTATGGCGCCAGCCTTTCCCAGGTCCGGGTCTAGGCATCCGCATCATGGGAGCAGTCACGGAAGAAAAACTGGAAATCGTTCGCGAGTCTGACTGGATTCTGCGCGACGAAATCAGCAAGGCCGGTCTTGACCGAGACATTTGGCAATACTTCACCGTCCTGCCGGATCTCCGCAGTGTCGGCGTGATGGGCGATGCCCGTACGTACGATTATGCAATCGGTATTCGTGCAGTGACCTCGATTGACGGCATGACATCTGACTGGGCCCGCATCCCGTGGGAAGTGCTGGAGAAAATCAGTGTCCGGTTAGTCAATGAAGTCGATCACATCAACCGTGTACTGTATGACATTACGAGCAAGCCGCCTGCTACGATTGAGTGGGAGTAATGGTAAAGGTGCCAGCTTAAAACAGCTGGCATCTTTTGGTTTTTACACGAACTTTTTTCGATAATTTTCAATAAATGTTCGTGTTTAGTATTGTTCTTTCAGGTTGTACATGTTATATTACAAAAGAAATTAAATAAGCTTGTCGTATAATGTCGGGGATATGGCCCGAAAGTTTCTACCGAGTTACCGTAAATGACTCGACTACGATTTTAATCCGCTCACTTTTTGAGTAGGATGCCTTTCGTTATTTAATGAAGGGGTAAATCGAACGCATACGGCAATCTGCTGTATGCGTTTTTCTGTTGTAGAGATTATACACAGGCATTCGGAGGAATCAGGATGAAAAAGTATTTTCAGTTTGAAGAACTGGGAACGAATTACCGCCGGGAGTTTATTGGCGGCCTAACCACATTTTTAGCGATGGCTTATATTTTGGTCGTCAACCCGCTGACATTAACGCTGGAATCAGTTCCGGATCTTCCCGATGCAATGCGGATGGATTACGGTGCTGTCTTTATGGCAACAGCGCTGGCTGCTGCAATCGGGTGTTTGGTAATGGGAATTTTGGCAAAGTATCCAATTGCACTTGCTCCGGGTATGGGGCTAAACGCATTCTTTGCGTATACGGTTATTCTGACTTACGGAATTCCTTGGCAAACGGCATTAACAGGTGTTTTATTTTCCGGTCTTATTTTTATTCTCATAACGTTAACGGGACTTCGGGAATTGATTATCAACTCGATTCCTGCTGAATTAAAATACGCAGTAGGCGCTGGTATCGGGCTTTATATTACGTTTATCGGGCTGCAGAATGCGGGCATTATCGTCGGCAATCCCGATACCTTAGTTGGGCTGGGTGATTTGTCGGACAGCTCAGCGTTGCTGGCAATTTTCGGTTTGCTGGTTACGGTTATCTTTATGGTCCGCGGCATACAAGGCGGAATCTTTTTTGGTATTATGATTGCAGCGGTTGTCGGAATGATTTTTGGTGTCGTCAACTTGCCGAGTGCGATCATTGACTTTAATGTGCCAAGCATGGAGCCGACATTTGGCGTAGCACTGGAGCCCATTTTTAATGACTTCGGCTCATTGTTGAACATCCAATTTCTAGTTGTTGTGTTGACTTTTCTCTTTGTCGATTTCTTCGACACAGCAGGAACATTGGTAGCGGTAGCTAATCAGGCAGGGTTGATGAAAGACAACAAACTTCCAAGAGCAGGCAAAGCACTGATGGCAGATTCGATTGCCACAGTAAGCGGAGCAATCTTCGGGACGTCAACAACCACTTCTTATATTGAATCAACCGCAGGAGTTGCAGCGGGAGCACGCTCTGGATTTGCTGCTGTTGTTACAGGGATATTGTTTCTTGTGTCGATATTCTTCTATCCATTGCTTGAAGTCATCACGAGCGCGGTAACAGCTCCTGCTTTGGTCATCGTTGGTGTTCTGATGGTTTCAGCTTTAGGAAAAATAGACTGGACGAAATTTGAAATTGCAGTACCGGCATTTTTGACGATGATTGCGATGCCGCTTGGCTATAGCATTGCAACAGGAATTGCGATTGGTTTTATTTTCTATCCAATTACCATGATCGTAGCAGGAAAGGGCAAGCAGGTTCATCCTATCATGTATGGCTTGTTTGTAATTTTTGTTTTGTATTTCATTTTCATAGCGTAAGTATTGAACCCGCCAGAAAGTATTGGCGGGTTTTTTCTATGGGAAGAAATTTAAAGTGTTTATTAAATTACTACTATAGAAGAAACTTTGGTCATCGGTGCGTTTTAGATATGGAAATGAGGGAGCTGGAGTTAAAGATTATGGGCGCGATTAGGACTTTTTTACATCGTAACTTCAATAGATGTCCAAGAATGGAAAGCCTTTAAAGTTAAGGGGGAGCCTTCAATGTAAAGAGACGATTTCCTTTCAAATCTGTAACACTTTTGTAATCTTTTTATTAAGAATATTCTGTTATAATAAGGTGGTACAAAAATCCTTTCAAAAGTATTGACTCTTCAATATGACCGTGTTATATTAATCAAGTCGCTAATGAGTGCGGCGCATTGAACCTTGAAAACTGAACAGCAAAACGTCAACAAAACGC
>NZ_JBZDOG010000005.1:0-383134 GCF_058268495.1 Planococcus sp. TJ-201
TTAACAGTGCGGTGCTCTACCACTGAGCTACTTCGGAATAATGTTTAAGTACTTGTCGACTTTTTCTATTATAAAGAGACCTGAGACAATCGTCAATACCTTTTTCATTTATATTTATTATTCTCTGTTTCTTACCAAAACAAAGGAATAGAATAGCAATCAAAAAAGGATGCCCATCCTGCGGACATCCTTTTTCTATTGAAAATGTTATTGTGCTGCCAGCTTTCCTGAACAGCGCCCACATCTATAACGCTCTGTGTTCATTCGGATCTTGCGTGTGTAATTTGTTTTGCATGCTACGCACTGGTAAACATATGATTTTGCGGAACGCTGCTTTGCTTTGTTTTCGAGCATGGAACAAAAGCGCGGTGATCCTGTTCTCTTCAACAATTCTCTGAAATCCTGATCCCGGTGCTTGTATCCTCTTCCTTCTATATGAAGGTGATAATGGCATAGTTCATGTTTAATAATGCCTTCAAGTTCGGCATAGCCAAACTTTTCATAAGAGCTTGGGTTAATTTCGATATTGTGGGAACGCAGCAAGTATCTGCCTCCTGTCGTCCGAAGCCTGGAATTGAAAACACCTTCATGCTTGAATGCCTTCTGAAAGTTTGTCCATGAAATCTCTTTGATTAGTCCAGTCAGTTCTTCGTTGGTCATGTTAACTCCCCTATGTTCCGTGTTAAAGGGTCTGCTCTTTCGGCTGCAGCATCGTCAAAGCAATGCGCCCTTTGTCTTTTTCTACTTTTTCCACCCAGGCGGTAACAATATCTCCAACTGCCACTACTTCCAGCGGATGCTTTACAAAGCCTTTCTTCAATTTCGAGATATGAACCAGTCCATCCTGTTTTACCCCAATATCCACAAACGCACCAAAGTCCACAACGTTGCGGACAGTCCCTTGCACTTCCATGCCCGGCAGCAAATCTTCCATTTTCAAAATGTCATTTTTCAATAATGGCTGCGGGAATTCGTCACGCGGATCACGGAATGGTTTTTTTAAGGCGTCTACGATATCTTTCAACGTAATTTCCCCTACATCCCATTTTCCGCTTAACTCTGGCAATTCAAGCGCTTCGAGCTTTTCAGAGATCCCTGCTTTCCCAACAGATTTCTTGTCTTCTCCAACCAAGTTCAACAACTTTTCTGCGATGTCGTAGCTCTCCGGATGGATGCCGGTTGCGTCCAACGGATTCTTGCCTTCTGGAATCCGCAGAAATCCGATTGCCTGTTCATAGGTTTTTGCACCTAAGCGTGGAATTTTTTTCAGCTGAACACGTGATGTAAAGCGGCCGTTTTCATCCCGCACTTTGATGACATTTTCCGCTACAGTTTTGCTTAATCCAGCTACGTATTGCAACAGCGAGGAGGACGCCGAATTGACGTTGACGCCGACTTGGTTAACAGCGGTCTCTACAACAAAGGTCAATTGATCTGCCAACTTCTTTTGTGAGACGTCGTGCTGATACTGTCCAACACCGACTGCTTTTGGATCGATTTTCACCAATTCCGATAGCGGGTCCTGTAGACGGCGTGCAATCGATGCCGCACTGCGCTCTTCAACTTTCAAATCAGGAAACTCGGCACGGGCGATGTCAGATGCCGAATACACACTGGCACCTGCTTCGTTGACAATGACATACGATATGTCAGCCGACGTTTCTGAAAGAAAATCTGCCACAAACTGCTCGGTCTCGCGTGATGCGGTACCATTTCCGATTGCCATAATTTCAATCGGGTACTTCGCAGTTAAACGCTCCATGATTTTTTTTGATCCTGCTTGGTCTGATTTTGGCGGATGCGGATAAATGACTGCCACTTCCAGCAGCTTGCCTGTCTCATCAATGACCGCCAGTTTACAGCCGGTCCGGTATGCCGGGTCAACACCCAATACCATTTTGTTTTTCATCGGCGGCTGTAACAATAAATTCCGGAGATTTTCCGAGAAAATGTGAATGGCTTGGGTTTCGCCTTTCTCACTCAGTTCGGTCCGAATTTCCCGCTCAACTGATGGTTGGATCAATCGCTTGTAGCTGTCTTCAATCGCTTCTGCTACAGCTTCACTTGCCGCACTCGCCTGCTTCATCCATTTGTTTTTCATCAACGTGACAATGCGATCGGCTGGCGGATTGATGGAAACTTTTAGAACTTCTTCTTTTTCACCACGGTTGATGGCCAAAATTCGGTGTGGGACAATTTTCTGTATGGCTTCTTCGTACTCATAATACATTTGAAAGACTTGCTTCTCATCTTCGTGGTTTTTCTTGGCGACGGTGGCAATCGTTCCGTCTTTTCGTGTCATGTAACGGATTTTTTCGCGGATATCCGGATCATCTGCAAACAGTTCCGCTAAGATATCCTGCGCTCCTTGAATCGCCTCTTCCGTGGATGCGGCACCTGATTCTTCGTTTACAAATGACTGTGCTTTGTCTGCTAACTTTTCATTGCCAGGCTCCATCAACCAGTCTGCCAGTGGCTGCAGCCCTTTTTCTTTTGCAATGGTTGCTTTGGTCCGGCGCTTTTGCTTGTACGGCCGGTATAAATCTTCGACTCGCTGCAAGACAGTGGCATTGTGAATCGCCTTCTCCAGTTCGTCCGTCAGTTTTTCCTGTTCCGAGATGGAACGGATCACGTCTATTTTTCGCTGTTCTAAATTCTGAATGTATGTATATCGGTCATCGATTGCTTTGATCTGGACTTCGTCTAAAGAGCCCGTTGCTTCTTTTCGGTAACGCGCGATAAAAGGCACCGTGTTGCCATCTTCAATCAAGGCAATCACTTGTGCGACTTGGTTATTGCGTACGCCCGTTTCTTTTGCGATTAATGTATGAATCTGTTGCATTTCCATCTGGACACTTCCCTTCAGTTCTTTTTCATTTTAACACATTCGCAAAAGGAGACGCGCGTCACAACCAAGCTGTACAGGAGTCCCCGAAACAATCTCAACAGGTGCTGGACATGAAAAAAGAAGCCTGCTCATTTGAGAAGGCTTCCTGTTATGAATGTTGCATCGTCACCCGTTTCAATGGATGTCAGAATGTCACGATATAATTGCTCTGGCAGTCCGGCTTTGCGCATCATGGCTTTTGGATTTCTTAGATCTACGCCATCGGAATGCATCAAGAACAAATCGTCCTCCACGTATGTGTAAAGCTGTGTCCGTAATTTTTGCGGACGCCCTGACAAATACCCCATCACCGGCAACGGGTAAATGATTTCATCTGTCGCTTTGCGGTACACATAAAATCGGATATTGCCAACGCAGCTGTATTCAAGTGTTTTTTCCTTGAAATCAACTTTAAAAATAGCAACAGCAGCACCGCGCTTTTGGAGCATTAATCCATTAAAACGAAACATTAATTGATCAATGGTTTCATGGTGAAATTCCCGTAAGATTTGAGGAATAACTTGAGACGACTCCCGCGCAATTGGACCACTGCCTAATCCATCAGCTACAGAGCAAATAAAATAATCTTCCGTCAACACGGTATGGTAGCTGTCGCCGGATTCATAATTCCCTTTTTTTGCTTCATTGAAAATATAAGCATCTACAAAACTATGCTGAATCTTTTCCACTACGAAACTCCGCCGGCTGCTAATATAGCTTCCTGAAGTTTTTTAATGGCTTTTCTTTGCAGACGGGATACGTGCATTTGAGAAATGCCAAGCTTATCGCCAGCTTCTTTTTGGCTCAACTGCTCTATGTAGGTGAACTGGATGATTTGCTTTTCCCGTTCAGAAAGCACGCTCATCGCTTCAGCTACAAGCATCCGCTGATCCGCTTTCTCGTATCCGTCGTCTTCCTGGCCGACTACATCAAACAATGTTACGGTACTGCCATCTGAATCTGCCTCCAAAGAGTGGTCCATTGAAAGTGCCTGATAGCTTTTGCCCATTTCCATTGCTTCCAATACGTCGTCTTCTTCAACATCCAGGTATTCGGCAATTTCCCATACTTGCGGCGAACGCTGCAGCTCTGTGGTCAGCACTTCGACCGTCGCTTTAATACGGGGACCCAATTCCTTTATGCGCCGCGGAACATGGATTGCCCATGTCTTGTCACGCAAAAAGCGTTTGATTTCGCCGATAATCGTAGGCACAGCAAAAGCCTCAAAGCTACGGCCAAATGAAGGATCGTAACGTCTGATAGCTCCTAAAAGTCCCAGCATGCCCACTTGCGCAATATCTTCATGATAAGATTTACCATTCGAATATTTACGTGCAATGGATTCGACAAGACGCTTATAATTCAACACTAAATTTGTTTGGGCTTCTTCATCTTCTGTCTTTTGATAAGCTTCAATCCACTCAAGCACCTGCTCTTTAGTAGGCTGATTAGGATGAGACTGTTTCGACATCCTTCTCCACCTGCTCTCCTTCAACATGCTTTGTCATGAAGATTGTTACTCCTTCTTGATGATGAACTTTGACTTCGTCCATCAATGTTTCAATCAAATACAAGCCGAGACCTCCTTCACGAAGAAAAGCACCTTCTTCTTGATCGTGATACGGACCCACTTTTGCCTTTGTTTCTTCGAAATTAAAGCTTTGGCCATGATCCGCTACCATAATTTCAATCTTGTCTTCATAAAGGGCGCAGCCGATGACAACTTCGCCTTCCTCGCCTTCTGTGTAAGCATGTTGGACCGCATTGGTCACAGCCTCGCTTGAAGCGATTTTCAAGTCCTCTATATCATCAAACGAAAAACCGATACGGCTGGCTAAACCTGAAATAGTCAGTCTTGCAACCCCGACATACTGGGATTTTGCAGGAACTCTCATTTCCACATAATCGAAAGGACGCATGTTAGTTACCACCCTTCCCGACAGATTCGATATCCATAATATCGCCTAAACCTGTAATATCGAACAGTCGTTTTAGTCGTGCAGAGAGTCCTTTTAACTTTACATGGCCGCCATTTGCATTGACCGATTTATAAAAAGCCACAAAAACTCCCAATCCTGTACTATCCATATAGTTAACGTCGGAAAGATCCAACTCTGCTTTCAATCCTTGATGATTTTGGTAAGCTTCTAATTTTTCACGTAGGACCGGTGCAGTATGTGCATCGATTTCCCCGCGGATAAATCCGTCTAAGATATTGTTTTCTTCAGTTAAGTCCACTTGAATATTCATTGTGATTCGACACCCCGTTTTTTAAAATTCAATCCGTTCATAAAAAGCTATTCTAAGCCTCTATACCACAAATTGCCTATGCCTAAACCTTGTCTACACTTTTTTATAAATCACCAATGTGAAGTCATCCTGAAACTGAGCGCTTTGCATGCGTTCGAGTTCATCGTAGACATACTGAACAATCATTTGTGCGGATTCTTTTTTCTTTCGTTCAATCAATTCATAAATAACTTCACGCTCAATAAAGCCTTCATCGTTGCGACCTTCTGTTACCCCATCCGTCATCATAATGACAAGATCGCCTTTTTCCAAATCCACTGTATGTTCTTCATAGACGGCTGCCGGAGAAACACCAAGCAATAATCCTTTGGCATTTAACTCGACAAATTCCTCGTCTTTGGCGCGGTAAAGAATCGCTGGTTCATGTCCTGCAGAACCATAAGTCAAGCGCGCCTTCTTAGCATCATAGTTGCTGTAGAACATCGAGACGAACATCGAATCATCCACACTTTTTTCAACAATCCGGTTGATGACGCCCAGAACGTCTTTCGGTAATGCATACGCACTGTTTAAACTGTCCATCCCGAATTTGATCATGGACATGCAAAGAGCAGCTGGCAAGCCTTTACCAATAACATCCGCCACTGCCACTCCAGCATAGCCGTCATGGTCACTGACAAAGTAAATGTAATCTCCGTTCATTTTGCGCGCAGGAATAGAAAGAAGGCCAATTTCCAGACCTTCCAGTACAGGCAATTTGGTTTTCAGCAACGTTTCCTGAACATTTGCTGCAAGATCCATTTCCACTTTCAGTTCTTCCTGCTGTTTCAGTAGGCTTTGCCGTTCCTGAAGCGCCAACCCATAGTTGATCATCATTTCAATTAAAAAATCAAAAGAGTGCCATACAACATCCGGCAATTCACCGTAAAGCTCTTGAATTGCCGCCTTGTGCATGCTGATGACTTCTTCGGGTGCAATATTCTCCAGAATAAGCTGGCGGCTGAAATTTTGGCCGACATATAAATTTTGCTCTGTCTGTTTTTTTGTGTATTCTTTTAAAATTTCTTTGTATTGAACCTCAATTTCTTGAGACATTAGGCGTTCCCCCTAACGAAGCCACTTTGTAGCTCTTATATCTGTACCTTCGCCTAAAATTGTTTCGATTTTGAAATCATCCATTAACCGCTTAACGCCAGGCAATCCTGCTCCTAATCCGCCGGAAGTCGTAAAACCATCTTCCATTACTTTGCGGATATCCGGGATTCCAGGGCCGCTGTCTGCAGCAATGATCAAAATCCCTTTCATGCCATTTTCGGTTAATTGCTGAATTTCAATTCGGCCTTTACCGGCATATAAATAAATATTGCGAGCAAGCTCGCTGATGGCCGTCGTAATGCGGGCCTGGTCAACTGTGCCAAAGCCAAGCTCTTTCGCTACATTGCGTCCGAGTTGTCTTGCAGCAACAATATCCCATTCTGTCAAAATTTCCACCGAGGACTGGTCGCTCATTTTTAAGCCTCCAATTCCAATTGAAGTTTATCCAAACCATTTTCTAAATCTAGTGCTGTCATAACATCTTCAAGTCGAATTCCTAACTCGATCAAAGTGATAGCAACTGCTGGCTGGATACCGGTAATGACTACTCTGGCCCCCATCAGGCTTGACATACTGATGACGTCTCCCAGAACTTTCGCGATAAATGAGTCGATGAAGTCAATGGACGTCAAATCGATTACGACGCCCCGCGCACTTGTTTCATGCAGCTTTGTTAATAAGTCCTCTTGAAACTGAAGAGCTGTCTGATCATCAAGTTCCCATTGAATCGAAACAATTAATGTATCTCTTAACTTTAAAATTGGAATTCTAAAATTCATTAGTCTTCAACCTCCACAATTTTTCGGTTTGTCCAAGCCAGCGCCTGTTCCACGCCCCGCTGCAATGTGCTTGTTGTCGTAAAGTCATTTAAATTGATTCCAAGCGTCACGATGGTCTGTGCAATTTCGGGACGAATCCCAACTAACATACATTTTGCTCCGACCAGGCGAACAGCGTCTGCGGCCTGAATAATGTGATGAGCAACCATTGTGTCGACTACAGGAACGCCGGTAATATCAAGCAGCACCACTTCTGCACGATGCTTCACAACACCTTCCAGCAAATTCTCCATAATTAATTTTGCGCGCTCTGTATCGATTGTTCCGACTAATGGCATAACGGATACTTTTTCAAAAACTGGAATAAGCGAAGCGGAAAGTTCCTGCAACGCAATTTTTTGCAAGCTGACTGTGCGTTCCCACGTTTTAGAATACGCTTGGATGGTGCTTTCGCGAATCGGTGAAATCCAATTGCTGAACTCTTTCACGTAAGCGGCAATATTGCCTTCATGTATTATTTCTTCCTTGCTCATATTGTCATAAATAATTTCAGCAAAATGAGTGATTGCTTTTGTCACGAATGTAATCGACCACCCGAGACGAACCACCTTTTCTGCGAAGTCGTTTAATCGGCTTTCGTAAGCTTGATGGCTTTCGAGTAAATGTGAAATCATCAACTCCGCAAACTCATGACTTGTTTGATTCATCAGTTCTTCAGGCATCATTTGGAAAGAACGTTCGTTTTCCTCTTCTTTCATTTTTTGCTGCCATTGCGAAATGATTTCGGTTAAATTGCCCTGTATATATTGAGCCATCTGTTTATTCATACTGGTAAAAAACCCTCCCTGCGACACTATGTATCTCAAATTTTATCTGCTACTCTTTATTGTATCGGAAATTCGTTTTTTTCACATCTTTTTTGTCGGCAAGCCCATTTACTGGAAAAAAGGCGCCTCGAGAAAAATTCTCGAAGCGCCTTTAATGGAGTATGTATGCTTAAAATTTTACGAGACCCACGCTGATTTCCAATGCTTCATCTACTTTTTCCATCAGTGTATCGTCAAGTTGGGTGATTTTATCGGTTAGCCGCGACTTATCAATGGTCCGCAATTGTTCAAGCAGAATAACTGAATCACGCTCAAAGCCATATTTTTTGGCGTTAATCTCTACGTGAGTCGGCAATTTGGCTTTTTGAATCTGTGCTGTAATTGCAGCAATGATGACAGTGGGACTGAAACGATTCCCTATATCGTTTTGAATCACCAGGACAGGGCGGGTCCCACCTTGCTCAGACCCGACGACCGGTGATAGTTCTGCAAAAAAAACATCCCCGCGTTTTACAATCAAGTTGTCACCCTCCGCTTACGAGTCGCACTGTCGTGTGCTCCGCTTCGTACTCAGCGTGAGAACATTCACAAGCAATCGATAGATTGATTTGTGACATCTCCACGTAGCCCTTGATCATCGCTTCCCGAATATGATATGAGTCGTACAGATTCTTAGTCACTCGATGCGTGGAAACGTAAATAAAATCTCCACTTTCTTGAACACGTTCATCTGAATGAGTTGTCAACTCCGAAATAAATTGTTTTGGCAATTTTACAACCACTTCTTTTGTCTTTGACTTCTCGTACACAGCCGACACCTCCGAAAATCCCGTTCTTCTGTCTTTATCTTTCTTATCTTAACATTGTATCAGGCTCCTGAAAAGGCAAATCGGCAACTTTGGTGCTGTCCGAGTAAACCCGTGGCACCCTTTTTGTTAAAATACAAGGGATTTCATAAGGGATGGTTTCCAGTCTGCGCGCCCATTCATCGATGAAAATTCGCTGCCCGCCCTGACTGCCGATCAACTGGACTTTTTCTCCAACCGGTAATTTTTCAGAAAGACGAACCATGCACTGATCCATGCAAATTCGGCCAACGATTGGCATGCGCCGTCCTTTTATCAGGACATCTTGTCCCTGCAGCCCACGAAGCATGCCATCCGCATAACCAATTGGCAATGTCGCAATCCACTCATCCTGCTCAGCGCGATAAGTTGCTCCATAACTGAGACCTTCTCCAGCCTTTACTTTTTTCACATGAACAATTTCTGTTTCCAGGCTGAGCGCAGGATGCAATTCAAATCCCATTGCCTCTCCTACGTAAGGAGAAGGAGCAATGCCATACAACGAAATTCCAACACGAACCGCGTCACATGACAACTCCGGATTCATGGCCGAAGCTGCACTATTGGATACATGAACCATAACAGAAAGATCGTCTAATTGATCGATCACTTTATTCATTGCGCGCACCTGTTCCAGGAATAGCGGGGAATCCTGCTCATCCGCCGTGGCAAAATGTGTGAAGATCCCTTTAAAGTCAAAATCGTGGCCAGCAATAAAACCAAGAGCCTCGTTCACTTCTTCCAACTGAACACCAATGCGCCGCATTCCGGTATCTACTTTCAAATGAATCTTCAACTTATTCAATTCAGCCGACAAGTGAGCCGCTGCCATCGACAGCCACTCCAAAGAAACCGCAGTAACAATAATATTGCGCTGCTGCGCGACCGGCAAAAACCTCGCCGGGGTTGCTCCCATTACAAGCAGTTCTGTTTCGATGCCTTCGTTTCGAAGAAAAAGCGCTTCATCCGGTGTTGCAACAGCCAGCATGCTCACGCCACTTTCGATTGCTGTCTTGGCAACTGCCAAAACTCCATGACCATATGCATCGGCTTTTACGACTGCGATCACTTGAGCATTGCCGCTTTGCTGTTGAAACGCTATTAAATTCTTTTTGATCGCACCTAAATCAATGACCGCTTTTGTCGGCCGGTATTGTTCTGTCATCGTCACACCGCCCAGTTAATTTGTTTGTATCAGAACTTGCGCTGCCGCAAATTCTTTTGAATGAGTAATGGATACTAGACCCATTTCGATATTCCGGAAATAAACAGACGGTTTGCCTTTGGCATCTTTCCTGATTTCAATATCTTGAAAAGAACATTCACCGCCGATTCCCGTACCATTTGCTTTTGAGAACGCTTCTTTTGCTGCAAAACGGCCCGCTAAAAACTCAATTTTTCGATTTGCTGTTAATTGGTTGTACTCATCTTGCTCGTATTCGGTTAAAATGCGCTCCCGAAATTTTGGGGATTTAGTATCTAATCGCCGGATTCGTGACAATTCAACGACATCCAATCCGATTCCTGTAATCATAAATGTTTCTCCTTTCAATCGCAAACAGGTAACAGGTATAATTAAAGATATGAAATAGAGGTGACAAAATGTTTATTCGTACAGAAAGCTTTAAGCAATACTTGCGTATGTATCCGGTCGTTTCCACCTTGATCGCCCTTAACTTATTGGTTTATCTCTTGGGATTGCTGCCATTATTGGGGGATTGGATTTATTTTTATGGTCTCGGCTCCAACTTTTACATTGCAGAAGGTCAATGGTGGCGCTTCTTTACCCCGATTTTCCTGCATGGCGGATTGATGCATTTGCTGTTTAATATGTTTTCCTTGTTCCTATTCGGACCAGAATTGGAGCGCTTAACCGGTAAAGTTCGCTTTATCACGATTTACCTGCTGGCAGGATTGTTTGCTTCGGCAGCTACTTACTTCTTGCAGCCGCTCGATTATGCTCACGTCGGAGCCAGTGGCGCTATTTTCGGTGTTTTTGGAGCATTCGGTGCATTGGTGTATTACGGAGGACGTGCTTTGCCGCAACTCAAACAAATTATACTCCCAATTATCGTCATTAGTATAGTGATGACTTTCTTGACACCTAACGTCAATGTCACCGCTCATATCGCCGGAATGATTACAGGGTTTTTGATCGGACTCAGTTATTTCCATCCAAAACGAATTGTCAGTTGGCGAGCTAAAAAATAAGAACAGCCGGAATGAATTATTCCGGCTGCTTTTTTTTGGAAATATAATGGTTTAATTTTCAAAGTTTTTGGTTCCAGATGGTTCATACCAGGCCAAAATTCGGCTCGCGTCATCTTTCTCCATGTGCGGAGTGGACGCAGTGGCTCCCATCATACCGGATTTGATTGTCGAATTGATGGAAGCGAGCCCTCTCCGGCGCTGAAAATAGCTTTGCGTCACTTGAACGACTTGCACACGTTTTTTCAGCATGAAGTAACGGTGTTTGCTGATTCCTCTGAATTGCATGGTCAGTTGTTTTTCGCCAAGTGCATAACCTGCTGTCCGGTGCTGCCAAACTCCAATAGCCACAACAAACGGCACGAGAATCAGCGCTAACAGACCGTACGGATAGAAAAAATACCCAACCACCGCTAATACTGGCGATAGCCAAAGCAAGTCCAGTCGGTAGAAAAAGTGAACACTGCGCTTTGGTGCCTTATTCAATTCAGGCGCCCATTCGAGTTCCGGAAACAAATCAGCCAGTATGGGGATCATCCGCTCTGCTTTGACCAGAGGAAACAAGCGGATTTTTTCATCCTTATCTCCAATTGAACCTCCTGCACTTTCAACAAGGACCGTTGCATACCCAAAAATTTCACGCAGCGGATTTTGGCTTACTTTAATCCCTTGCACGCGCTTTAATGGCACAGATACTTTCTTTTTTTCCAGTAATCCTCTCGTAATGTAGATATGGTCTTCATCCCGCTGAATGGTGAATTGGTAGTTTGCTACGATGGTCATCACAACCGAAATAATCCACGCAATCAACAAGACAATAAAGATTGTCAGTACTACAATCAATGCCCCAAAACGCAAAAACAGCATAACTTCCTCGTAAATGGCATCATACGGAATCAGTTCTGAAAACTGCGACAGGAAAAACGCAACCGCCGAAATCACCACTCCGATCCCACCAGAAGTTGTAGCAAGAATCAACAACTCTTTCATGGACATGGTGTAAAGCACTTTTGTTTCTTTTTTAGCCGGAGTCGGTGCTTCTACGTATTCCACCGGTCCCATCACTGGAAGGTCGTCTTCTGGAAGCCGGTATTTTGCCTTTTCCATTTCGTTTTCGATTCGGTCTGCATCTTCTCGGGATATGGCTGTCAACTCAGCCTCGGCCTGTCCTGCTTTGCCAGAACCTCCTGTTTCCACTTTCACTTTTACCAAGCCAAGTGGACGATGGAAGATGCCTTCTGTGTAATTCAGGCTTTGGATCCGGTCAAAAGGAATATACCTCTTTTTCTTCACAAAAAGACCGTACTCAATGCGCAGCTCTCCATCTTCAAACCAGTAAACAAAACGTTTCCACTTAATGATTCCAGCAACCAGCAGGAAAATCAGCGCCACGCTGCTCACGATAAGAGGAATCAAGCCCTGCCACCCTTGGTTAAACATCGAGCTAATGCCGCCGTCTCTAAATATATTGACACCAAAAACGATGACAAACGGAACGATTAATTCTTTCAGACCTTTAATAAAATTTAAAAACGCAGAAATGGGATGCAGCTTATAACGTTCTTCATACATCGTCTTCCGCCACCCTTGCCAATACAGAGATTCTCGCTCTTAATTCATCCGCTTCTGCCGTGACCAATGCGGGAATGGTATGTGTCGTTGCAGCAGTGGAAATGGAGATCTCAGCCAAGTCATACTTTCGCAAAATCGGTCCCTGTTCAGTGTCCACATGCTGCACCCGGACCATTGGCACCAATGTTCGAGTTACGACAAACAAGCCGTGCTGCAATTCGATTTCTTGTTCTCTTACTTCATAGCGCCAGCGTTGCCAGCGAATTTTGGGAAACCAGTAAATCAGCAAAAAGCCCAGCAGCACAATAATTGCGCCATAAACAGCATACAGCCATTGCGGCCAGTCGAAGAAATACGTTAATACCCCAGCTCCAATTGCGATCAGTGCGATTACTGCAGTTTCCATGCTGCCGTATACACGCCAAACAGTTAAGCCTTTACGTGAAATTTGATTTTTTGGTTGGTTGTCCATTTGCTTCTCTCCAATCGCTTTCCTATCCATTATACGATTTGCTCATCGTTACGTTTCATTCAATTGTAACTGATATCCGGACAGCAAAAAAGGATGGATGCAAACAGTTTCCTGTTTGCATCCATCCTCGAGTTGATCGGTATTAAGATTCGCTGCGGCGAGTTGTACGTCCTGGACGTCCGCCGCCAGTTCCACTTCCGCCTTCACGGCGTCGGCTTGCGCCTGAGCTCGCTCCACGGCTTGATGAAGATGGACGAGATGAGCTTGAAGAGCGATTGCCTTTATAGCCGCCGCCTCCGCCACTGCGTCCGCTTCCGCCTTTACCTTTGTATCCGCCGCCTCCGCGTGATGGCAAAGGACGTTCTTCAGAGATAGAGACTGGAACATCTTCCGGTTCTTTAGTCATTGTTTTAAGAGCTGCTGCAATCAAGTCAACTGCTTCGTGTTTTTCCAACATTTGAGTTGCAAATTCACGGTAGTCGCCAAGATTGTTTTTCTCAGTCATTTCAACTAATTGCTCCATAGCAACGCGTTTTTGGCCAAGTACAGCCTCATCAGCAGTTGGAGGAACTAAAGCTTCCATTTTTTTCTTAGTTGTGCGCTCAACGATGCCCAAGTAGCCCATTTCACGTGGTGTTACAAACGTGACTGCGACTCCTTTTTTACCTGCACGGCCAGTACGGCCAATACGGTGAACATAGCTTTCAGGATCTTGAGGAATATCAAAGTTGTATACGTGTGATACGCCTGAGATGTCAAGTCCACGAGCTGCTACATCTGTTGCAACCAAGATATCGATTTTGCCTGCTTTGAACTGCTTCAAAACGGACATGCGTTTTGCTTGGCTTAAATCGCCATGAATTCCTTCAGCCAAATAGCCGCGGATATTCAAAGCTTTTGCTAATTCGTCAACCCGGCGTTTTGTACGTCCAAAAATGATCGCAAGTTCAGGCTGTTGAATATTCAAAAGACGTGAAAGAATGTCGAATTTTTCGCGTTCTACTGATTTAACATAGAATTGCTCAATGTTTTCAACAGTCATTTCTTTTGATTTGATTTTAACGATTTCAGGAGTCTTCATGAATTTCTCTGCAATGCGGCGGATTGCATCCGGCATAGTTGCTGAGAACAACAATGTCTGGCGAGTGTCAGGAACACTTGACATAATTGTTTGAATGTCTTCGATAAAGCCCATGTTCAACATTTCGTCTGCTTCGTCAAGGATCAATGTGTTTACATTGTCCAATTTAAGAGTACGGCGGTTGATATGGTCTAATAGACGTCCTGGAGTACCAACGATAATTTGCGGGCGGTTTTTAAGTGCACGGATTTGTCGGCTAATTTCTTGGCCGCCGTATACTGAAAGAATACGCACGTTTTTATCTTGGCCCAATCTGTAAAGTTCTTCAGAAACCTGGATAGCCAATTCGCGTGTTGGTGCGATGATCAATCCTTGAACATTACCGTCTTTAGTGTCGATTTTTTCAATCAAAGGAATACCAAAAGCGGTTGTTTTACCAGTACCCGTTTGTGCTTGTCCGATGATGTCCTTGCCTTCCATTCCAAGACGGATTGTTCCCTCTTGAATTGGTGTTGCTTCTTCAAACCCCATGCGTTTTACGGACTTTAAAGTTGTTTCGCTAATATTTAACTCTGAAAATTTTACCAAATTTTTTCAATCTCCTTTTGTCTTCATCTGATTTACAAATGGTGTACATTTTAGATGAATAGTGACAAGGGCGAGCCTTTATGAGGAAGTTTCACGTCGAAAATCATACTCTGTAGTTTTAAGTCAGAGGGGATGTGTGAACAGGAAAAGCTCGGGCTTTGCCGAGCGGTCTGAACGACGGGCAGTTAGTACCCTATCTATAGAACAAACCGTTTTGCTCAAAAAAATACTCTTCACAGGGAAGAGTGTTTCAAAAATGTATCCATTGCTTTCAAAAGAATACCACGTTTTTTTATCATTTGCAATCAATCTGCAAAGGTTCTAATAATCAGTTTACTCTGCGCCTTTGTTCATAAACGCATAAACTTCCTTAAACCAATCGTCGCAGTCATCGCTGTAGCAGATCAAGTGCTTGCCCGTTTCTGAATGGACCATGTGTTTTTCATCAGAGCCGATGTGGTCATAAATAAAGTCTGCGGCAGAAGCTGGGACAACACTGTCCTTACCGCCCTGAACAATACAAACTGGAACTTTGATTTTATCGTAGTAGGGTTCCACCATCTTGACGACTCGCAGAAATTCAACAGCTGAACTGACAGGCGTATTTGTTAACTTGTATTCATACAAATGAAAAGATGGGTTTTCCGCTATTCTGCCAGCCAATGCATCCCGCATCGTTTCCTGCACTTCTTCAAAAATCTGTGCAGGGCTAATGTATTTAGCTGCGGCACTTAATAAAACCAGACGATCGATTTTGTAGCGCATCGCTAAGTACATAGCAATTAAGCCACCCATTGAAAAACCAACAATGATGATGCGATCTGCTGATTTTTTTAGCCTTTTGAGCGCCAGTTCTGCTTCCATCATCCAGCTTTCAGCCGAAATACTTTTTAAAGCCAATTTTTCGCCATGGCCGGGAAGCGTTGGTATTTCGATTATCCAATCGGTTTGCTCCGTCAAAAAATCAGCAAATGGTTCAACTTCAAACGGGCCTCCTGTAAAACCATGGATGCAAAGAACGCCAGTCTTCAAATTGTTCTCCTCTTTTCACTGATAAGCAGTATAGCTTTGTGGCAAAGAGCAGCGCTTCGCCAGTGCGTCTTATGCCCGTCGAATCTATACGAGCGCTTGCGCTTTTCTTATTGTCCAGACTCCAGCGCCCAGATTCGATGGGCACTTGCGCTTTTCTTTATTCAGCTTTAGTAAAAGGTTCGATGATGTTTTCCAGTGCCATGCCGCGGGAACCTTTCACTAAAACTACCGAATCTTTATTTGTGTGTTTCTTCAACAGGTCGATAATCGGCCCATAATCATTTTCACTCCACAATAGCTTGCCCGTGTAGTCCGGCTGCAACTTGTCATATAGCCATTTCATACGCGGGCCATAAAGGCAGACGCCAGCCAGACTTTCGGAAATGTATTTGCTGAGCTCTTCGTGATAGGTTTGCTCATCATCTCCGAGTTCCAGCATGTCACCAAGAACGACCCATTTTTTGTCTTTCATCGTCGTTTCCCGGATAAAGTTTAAAGCTGCATTCATCGATGAAGGCGCAGCGTTATAAGCATCATTGATGAACATAGCGCCATTTTCTGCTTGAACCATCTGCATGCGCATATCGGTTAAAGCTGCGTCCTTCAGCGATTTGCGAATTTGTTCTTCTGACAAACCTGCTTCAAGCGCAATTAAAATAGCCGCTAACGTGTTTTTCACCTGATGCTCACCCAATACCGGGATGGTAAAGGCTGCATCGATGATTCCACTGACCATAAAGCTGCTGCCATTTTCAGTGGCTTTGATATCGGTCACTGTCAATTCGTTATTGTCGTCGAATCCAAAAGAAACTCCTTGCGGAAAATCTTCCATGAACGGCTGCAGCAATGGCTCATCGCCGTCATAGAACAGCTTGCCATGTTGCTGGAGACCAGCAGTGATTTCGAATTTTGCTTCTGCAATGGCTTCACGAGATCCAAGATCCTGCAAATGCGCTTCTCCAATATTGGTGATGATGGCATAATCAGGACGGGCCAGCTCAGACAGAAATTCAATCTGTCCTTTGCCGCTCATACCCATTTCCAACACCGCGACTTTGGTATCTTCTTCTAAAGATAAAATGGTTAATGGCAGACCTAATTGGTTATTGAAATTTCCAGGTGTTTTTTGAACCTTGAAATAAGGCTTTAAAACACTGGCCACCAAGTCTTTTGTCGAAGTTTTTCCGTTGGAGCCTGTAATCCCCACAACGAGTGCCGACAATTCGTCCCGATAAGCACGGGCCATTTCCTGCAAAGCGACCTCGCAGTCATCTACGAAAAGCAAAGGCAAATCTTCCGGAGCACCCGGTTCATCGCGCTGCCATAACGAAGCGGCTGCACCTAATTCGATGGCTGAACGGACATATTTATGCCCATTCACTTGCTCGCCACGGAAAGGAATGAACAAATCGCCTGGCTTGAGCGTTCTCGTATTAATTGAGGCCCCTGTTACGTCAAAGCCTTTTAAATTAGTTTTGATATCAAGCCATTTGGCTACTTGCTCAATCTTTTTTTTCATTTGGTTTCTCCACTCAATCTATTTTAACTTGCAGTAATTGTTTATCTTCATGACGTTCAATCGCTAAAGCGATCAGGCGTTCAATCAGTTCCGGATACGGCAATCCGGTATGTTCCCAAAGCAGCGGGAACATGCTGTAAGGCGTGAATCCCGGCAAGGTATTGACTTCGTTAATCAAGATTTCATTGGCTTCTGTGACAAAAAAGTCTGCGCGCACAAGTCCTGAGCAGTCCAAGATTTTAAAGGCTTTTTTGGCGTCTCTTTCCAACTTTTCATAAACTGCATGATCCAGCTCCGCGGGAATAATCATCGCTGTATCGCCATCTTTGTATTTTGCCTGGTAATCATAAAAAGCTTTTAGCGGCTTGATTTCCCCTGCAACTGAACAAGCTGGCTCATCATTTCCAAGCACGCCTACCTCGATTTCGCGGGCAACTACTCCCTGTTCAACGACAATCTTGCGGTCAAATTTCAAGGCTTCTTTTACGGCAGCAATCAATTCTTCACGATTTTCGGCTTTGCTGATGCCAACACTTGATCCTAAATTAGCAGGTTTCACAAATACCGGCCAAGCAAGTTCTGCTTCTACCTTATCCAGCCACAAGCCCTGATCTTTATCCCATTCTCTTCTTATAAAATACACATAAGGCGTTTGTTTTAAACCTGCCTGCTCGAACAGCTGCTTCATGACTACTTTGTCCATGCCTGCCGAAGATGCCAGCACACCGTTTCCGACGTACGGAATATTCATGACCTCAAGCAAGCCTTGAACGGTCCCATCTTCTCCGTTCGGTCCATGCAATAAAGGAATAATGACATCCAGTGCTTTCCCGCTTTCGGCGGGAAGAAATCCGGAGATGTCATTTGGCTTTGACGACTGCCCAGCCAATTGAAGCTGTCCAATCGATTTTGCCGTTTCTTCGAGGCGGTCGCCTTTTCTCCATTCACCATCTTGTGTAATGTAAATCGGATACACTTCATACGCATCAAAATCAATTGCTTTTGTAACCGCAAGGGCTGTTGACAGAGAAACTTCATGCTCTGCTGATTTGCCTCCATATAATAAACCAATTCTTTTTTTCATCCAAGAAACCTCATTTCATTATCCATATTGCTTAGTTTATCACGAACCTTTAACGACGAATATTTTTTTCCTGTCAGCCCCCGAAAATTTTCAAGCCGGCTACTCCGGCAAGGATGCATGACAAGAAAAACAATTTCGCCGGCTGCCGGCTTTCATTAAAAAACAGCATGCCAACCAACACACTGCCTGCAGCCCCGATGCCTGTCCATACTGCATACCCTGTTCCAAGTGCAATAGTCGTCAGAGCCAGCGACAATAAATAGAAGCTGAGTGCACCGGACAAAACGGTCAGGCCAGTATACAACTTCACTTTAAAGCCATTCGATAATTTCATCGTGGTGACAAAAGCGACCTCAAACAATCCAGCAGCAATTAAAATTAGCCAATCTATCATGATTTCACCTGCTTACTTGCCTCTTCTTTTCCATCCATCACTTTTAGCCCAACGATTCCAAACAGCAGCAAACTCAAAAAGAACAGTTTTTCCAAACTGGCATTTTCACCGAATAGCCAAATTCCAAGAATAGCCGTTCCAGCAGCACCAATGCCAGTGAAAACCGCATAAGCCGTACCGATAGGAATCGTCTTCATCGCAATGGAAAACAACAAGAAGCTGATGACGATAAAAACCAATGTGACAAGAGAGGGAGCCAAATTAGTAAAGCCGTCAGCAAGTTTCAAGCCGATTGCCCATACAATTTCTGTGGCTCCTGCAATCAAAAGATAAATCCAAGCCATATGCTTTCCTTCTTTCATTTTCAAACGCATTTAACTTTCATCTCTTTATATAGCTTCCGGCAGGTCAGCAAGCAAAGACTCGCAACTCAACCTATAGTGTAATCAAAAATCAACTCGAAAAAAATAATACCTGTTTCCAGGTATTATTTCCATACTTTTTGTTTTCTGTCGTAGATGATCTTACGTGAAATCCCCTGTTTGGTGTACTCTTCAATATCGGACCAGAACTCGTCGAGAAAAGAGATTTCCTCTACTGGACGAATATGCAATTCAATGGTGCTTTTGGTTTTTTCGGGGTCTGCCAATGAGATGAGCACGCCTTCACGGTAATTTTTCTTCAAGGATTGCAGAATTTCAGCTGGCAGCTCCGGTATCAGGTCCTTAGCTTTTCGACGCCAAAAATTCTGTCCATTCTCTTCCCTGCGAATTAAATACGTGAAATAGTTTCCGACAAGCTCATTCAGGCGTTCTAATTTGCGGAAGTAAATTTTTGTGGTTTCTTCTTCTTCGCTGGACAAATAAACGAATTCATTTTGAAGCGTCGAATAAAACGGCGTCTTCACTGGTTCTTTTTTATGGCCGATGTACAATAATTCGGCCTGCTCCTGGGGCGTCAGGGAATTTAGTTGTTTTTCACTCTTGAAATCAATCCAGCAAAATTCGCTCTTTTTGTTTGCTCGCGCTTTCCGCAATTGCCCGAACTCTTCCTGTGTAGCGAATTCCATGTGAGTGTGCATATTAAAAGATGCATCTTCATATGGGTGTTTTAGCAGCAACAGATTTTTGGGCAATTTCATGGCATCCAAAAAATGGGCAAAGGTAAGTCCGCTGAATAAGGCAAATTGATCAGACTCGTTCAGATAAATATATAAATGCTGTATGTACGCATCCGTGTTCAACGGTTTTTTTACCATATCCCCCACTCCATTCCATTTTCTATTATACGACCAAAACAGCCAAATATGAAACATACCTACTCCAAATGCGTCATTACTTTTGTCATGCGCATATTACAGATATATACGTTATAATATATTCCGACTCATAATAATAAAAAGTACAGGTGGAAAATACATGCAAACTAACAAAAGCTTTACCGACCGCATTGATTGGTCGCTGGCTTTCATCCTATTTCTGTTCTTTATTGTCAGCCTGGTAGCTATTTCTTCTGCCCAAACTTCCGGTCAATATTTGACGAATTTTGTTCCAAGGCAAGCTTTATTTTATATCATTTCCACCGGGATGATTGGAATATTGATGTATTTCGACCCAGAACAATATAAAAAAATGGCCTATTATTTATACGGCTTCGGCATTCTCCTGCTCGTCCTTTTAATGATTTCACCGGATGGGGTAGGCCAAATCGCTGAACCGGTTAATGGGGCAAAAGCTTGGTTCCATACACCATTCGTCAATATTCAGCCCGCAGAATTCATGAAAACCTTCTATATATTGGCATTGGCAAAAATGATCTCTACTCACCACGAACAACATCTGATCAAAACCATCAAATCCGATTTTTATTTATTAGGGAAAATCGCACTTTGTTTAATTATTCCGTTGGGCTTTATTCTTCTGCAGCCCGATTTGGGAACTGCATTAGTATTTATCGCCATTACATTAGCGGTTGTTGTAGTCTCGGGAATTTCCTGGAAAATTATTGCACCAAGCTTTGGCGGGGTCGCTGTTATCGGTGCCTTATTGCTCTGGATGACCATCAATGCCCAAGACTTCCTGTCTAATGTCTTTGGTTTGCAGCCTTATATGTTTGAACGGATTTATACATGGCTTGATCCATACTCCTATGCAGAAGCCGGTGGATACAATCTGATTGCCGCAATGAACGCTATCGGTTCAGGAGAAGTGTTCGGAAAAGGCTACCAAGGACGCCAAGTCTATGTGCCGGAAAATCATACAGACTTTATCTTCACGGTTATTTCGGAAGACTTCGGGTTTATCGGCGCCAGCGCTGTTATCATTCTATTTTTCATGCTAATCTATCACTTGACCAAAGTTACGCTGCAATTCAAGGACACATTCAGCACCTATGTATGCGCAGGAATTATTGCAATGATTACGTTCCACGTATTCCAAAACATTGGCATGACGATTCAACTTTTGCCGATCACAGGCATCCCTCTTCCTTTTATCAGCTATGGAGGAAGTTCGTTAATCGGGAACATGCTGGCTCTCGGGATTGTTTTCAGCATGAAATTCCATCATAAAACTTACATGTTCGATAAAAACAAAAAATAAAAACTCCGACATCCTGCGTCGGAGTTTTTATTGTTGAGACTGTGTGTGAACTGGTTGAGGCAAAGCAATCGCTTTGATTAATTCAACGCGGGATTTTGTGATTTTTGCTTGGATTCCAAGTTTCGACAAATTTGAAACGATATTGCGAACATCTACGTTTTTCGCCATCCATATCACCTCTTTGTGTTTTTCATTACTTATAAAGACGTATTTGAACTTGCCGTGTTTCAGGGGCAAGGTATAAATTGTTGACTTTTCTGTGTCTATGTTTATAATACCATCTTTTCAGGATTTTAAACTTATCATTTTGATGACATTTAAGAATCTGATGTAAATCGGTTGCTTTATATACCCCTTAGAGGTATATTGGGTTTAGAATAAAGATTGGAGGATCTTCAGATGAGCGAATTAATTGAAGAACCCTTTGCACTGGATACCTCTTGCAGGAAAAGCCATCATCCCCTATCTGTCAAAAGAGATTTAACCAATCGATTGAATCGCGTTGAAGGTCAGATCCGCGGCATTAAAGGCATGGTGGAAAAGGACGTTTATTGCGATGACATCATCACGCAACTGGCTGCTACACAATCTGCTTTAAATAGCGTCACCAAAGTTTTGCTGGAAGGCCATTTGAAGGGCTGCGTCAAAGAACGTCTGGAAAATGGAGAAGAAGAAGTGTTGGACGAATTGCTTATTACCATTCAAAAAATGATGCGTAAATAATAGGAGGAATTTTTTATGAAAGAACAAATCAATCTACAAGTTAGCGGCATGACATGCCAACATTGTGTAAGTTCCGTAAAAGACAGCGTTATGGCTTTACCGGGCATAGACAAAGTCGAAGTGTCTTTAGAAAACGGTTCTGTTGACGTCGCTTACGACGCCGCGACAGTTGAAGTCAACCAAATTGCAGAAGCTATTGAAGATCAAGGATACGATGTGGCAATGTTAAGCGAATAACTGCGGAAACGCAGTTATTTTTTTCAAAATAATATACCCCCAACAGGTATATAACTTTAAAAGGACGGGATTGTTATGAGTACTAAACAAACTGAACTGGCGATTACCGGCATGACGTGTGCTGCTTGCGCGAACCGCGTCGAAAAAGGACTGCAAAAACTGCCTGGCGTTTCGGAAGCCACCGTCAATTTTGCCACTGAAAAAGCTTCAGTAACTTATGATGACAACCAGGCATCTATGACCGATGTCCAATACAAAGTAGAACAATTGGGATACGGCGTGCAACAGGAAGAAATTGATTTTTCCATACAGGGCATGACCTGCGCTAATTGTTCTGCGCGCATCGAAAAAGTTTTAAATAAGATGGAAGGTGTCCAATTGGCTAACGTCAATTTGGCAATGGAAACCGGCCATGTATCTTACAATCCTGGAACCGTCACTCCCGAGGACTTTGTCAAACGAATTCAGTCGCTGGGTTACGATGCAGTCCTCAATCAAGAAACTGAAGAAGCGACAGACCACAAAGAACAGGAAATTAAAAAGAAAACACGCTTGTTCTGGATTTCTGCCGCCCTTTCTTTTCCATTGCTATGGACCATGTTCAGTCATTTTTCCTTTACGTCCTGGATGTACGTACCTGAGATTCTCATGAATCCGCTGGTTCAATGGGCATTGGCAACACCTGTCCAATTTTGGATCGGGGCTTCCTTTTACAAAGGAGCCTACTTTGCATTAAGAAATAAATCCGCAAATATGGATGTTCTGGTTGCTCTCGGCACCTCCGCTGCTTATTTCTACAGCGTTTACCTGGTGTTGGCAAATTGGAATATGGGACATAATATGGGCTTGTATTTTGAAACCAGCGCCGTATTAATCACCTTAATTATCTTAGGAAAAGTATTTGAAGCACGTGCAAAAGGCCGTTCTTCTGATGCTATTAAAAAACTGATGAAACTGCAGCCGCAGCATGCTTTGGTTGAACGCGGTGATGAGTTTATCAGCTTGCCGATTTCAGAAGTTAAAACCGGAAATATTTTGTTGATTAAACCAGGGGCATCCATCCCGGTTGATGCGGCTGTCCTTTCAGGCAACTCAGCCGTAGATGAATCCATGTTGACCGGCGAAAGCTTGCCTGTCGACAAAGAGACGGGGGATGCCGTTTTTGCGGCAACGGTCAACTCCAACGGATCGCTTCGTGTGCGAGCCGATAAAATCGGCAAAGATACTGTGTTGTCGAATATCATTCGCGTCGTTGAACAAGCGCAAGGTTCCAAAGCGCCGATTCAGCGGCTGGCTGACAAAATTTCAAGCATCTTTGTTCCAATTGTCGTGGGCATCGCCATCATTACGTTTCTTGTTTGGTATTTCCTTGTGGCACCCGGAAACTTTGCGGCTGCTCTTGAAAGCACCATCGCAGTTCTGGTCATTGCCTGCCCCTGTGCACTTGGCTTGGCTACACCGACTTCAATTATGGCTGGCTCCGGACGGGCTGCCGAACAAGGCGTCTTGTTCAAAACCGCAGAATCTTTGGAAAATACTAAACACATTGATACTGTCGTTCTGGATAAAACGGGCACCATCACCAATGGGCGCCCTGTCGTAACAGATTTTATTCCAGCAGGTAATGTTGATTTGGATGAATTGAAAAACTTGGCGGCCAGTGCAGAAAACCAATCTGAACACCCGGTGGCTCAAGCCATCTCTGAGTTTGGGGAATCCACACTGAACGTTAGTGCTTTTAGTGCAGTGCCAGGCCATGGCATCCGCGCTACCGTAGCGGACCGGGAAGTGGTTATGGGCAACCGCCGCTTAATGGATGGACTTTCGGTTGATGAAGCACAAGCTGAAGCTTTTGAGAGCGATGGCAAAACGGTCATGTTCATCGCTGTAGATGGGCAATACAGCGGCCTCATTGCAGTAGCAGACACCATCAAAGACACTGCAAAACAAGCAGTCCAGGAAATGAAAAGTATGGGGCTTCATGTGGTCATGCTGACGGGAGATCAAGAGCGCACAGCTTCAGCTATTGCCAAACAAGTGGGCATTGATGAAGTGTTTGCTGGGGTCTTGCCTGCGGAAAAAGCAGATGTGGTTTTGAAACTTCAAGCTCAAGGCCGACGCGTCGCCATGGCTGGAGATGGCTTGAACGATGCGCCTGCACTGGCCAGTGCTGACGTTGGCATGGCCATGGGCACAGGAACAGCCATTGCCATGGAAGCGGCCGACATCACCTTGATGCAAGGCGATTTAATGCGTGTGGTCGATGCGATTCGGATGAGCCGACTCACTGTTCGGAATATTAAACAGAACTTGTTCTGGGCACTTGCCTACAACTCCATCGGTATCCCGATTGCGGCAGCTGGTTTTCTGGCCCCGTGGCTTGCAGGTGCCGCGATGGCATTTAGCTCCGTATCAGTTGTCATGAATGCTTTGCGCCTTCAGCGTGTAAAACTGGATAAATGATGATTAGTTTATCGAAGAGGTCCAGAAATGGACCTCTTTTTCCTGTCATTGTTCTATCAGTGAAACAAGAGTAAAATAAGGGCATATTCTTTTGAGAAAGCAGGAATCTCTACTTATGAAAAAAACCATTTTACTGCTGATGTCCGTCCAGTTTTTTGTGTACTTGGGATTCGGCATCATCATCCCTATTTTGCCCGAAGTCGTTGTTCAGCAAGGCTACTCGGAAATCCACGTCGGTGGACTAATCACCATCTATGCCCTGTCTTCCTTTTTTACCGCACCGCTTTGGGGAAAGCTTTCTGATAAGACGGGACGAAAGAAACTGATTCTTGTCGGCTTGGCTGGATTCAGCTTGAGCTTCTTCCTATTTTCGCTGTTCCTTGATAACTTGGTGCTGCTGTATCTTTCACGCATTGTCGGCGGCTTGTTTTCCGGTGCCCTTTATACTGCTGTGACCGGCTATGTGGCAGACATCACGACAAATGAAGAGCGCAATAAATACATGGGGCTTCTCGGCATGTCAATTGGCCTCGGCTTCATTTTTGGGCCTGCAATTGGCGGACTTCTCGGTGCAGTTTCCTTGTCTTTGCCGTTTACGGCTTCCGCAGTTCTGGTCCTCCTGTTAATGGGTTATGCGAGCCTTGTTTTAAAAGAACCTATTCGAAAAGGCGAAGCCGTGAAACGCGCGCTTTTGCCGAAAGGTTCCAGCACACTTTGGCAATTCCGCATCCGCTACTTGTTTCTATTTTCTTTTATGGTGACTTTCCTGTTGGCAGGATTGGAGTCTACCTTCCAACTGTTCCAGATCGACCAGATTGAAATCACACCGCTTCAGCTCGGTTACTTGTTCATGGCCAGCGGATTTGTGGACGCTGCCATCCAAGGCGGCGTTGTTCGCCGAATTAAAGATGGTGCCGAAACAAAATGGATTATTGGAGCACAGATCGTCACAGCTCTCGGCCTAGTGATTCTTCCCTTTACCAGCAGTCTGATTTTTGCAGGGGTTGCCCTCAGTATTTTTACTGCCGGCAATGCCTTGGCACGCACTGCATTGGTATCACTGACGTCAAAAGAATCAGGCGGAAAGTACGGAACGGCTGCCGGCATGACGTATTCAATGGACAACCTTGGCCGCATTATCGGGCCATTGACGTTCACATGGCTCCTGACAATGCAATCCGGCAGCATCTACTATTTATCTGCCGCACTAGCGATTGCCAGCATTCTGCTGATCCTGTTCTACAGATCCTCCACTAAAACTTTGCGAACTGCTGAAGAAACCAGTACTTCTGTATAAAAATTATAAGATCAACTTTAAAGGCATCGCTGAGCGCGATGCCTTTAATATGAAAAAAATATAGCAGCCTTGCTTTACAAATAAAGAGTCAGCCAAAATACATGCAGCAGCAAAATAAGCGTGTATAGCGTGTTAACACCAATAAAAGCGTAACGCCAACCCCGGGATTGGATCCAAACAAACGGTGTGTACAGAAAGGCAAAAAGACAAAGAGATAAAAAAATTTTTATCGCTAAAAGCGTTAGTGGAGAAAATGATGCCAATAATGGATTCGCCTCAGTTACAGCACCCGATAGTAGCCCCACATAAGTCAGCACCCCATCAAGGAAGTTCAAGATCATCAAACTCCAAATATGCTTTTTTAAAGGTGCTTTGCTTTTTCCCATCCCCATGTGCCACACCCTCACTTGATCAGTCATATGCATTTAGTACTGGAATACCCGAATAATAATAATATTATACATCAAAAATTAGGTATTTAATCACAAATTTTTTAAAAATAAATATCAATATCGTATGCAAAAAATAAAAAACCAGAAATTTTGTATTACAAAATTTCTGGCTCGTCTAAAATATTTTTTTGAAGTTTAGGATGCGCTTCTTTCAACACAGATGGGCGCATTAAATAGCTCGTTAGTCCAATTAGGCAAAGGCTGCTTGCACCAACAATGTATTCTGCCGGTACTAAATCGTAGAGTAATCCGAACACCAGATAACCAAGCGGCATCATGGCCATTGCCATGGATTCCAGAATTCCAAAGACGCGGCCACGGTATTCTTCCTCTACATCCTTTTGCATCATGACACCGATCGGCGTATTCACACACACATTGGTGACACCAAACATAAGCATCAGCACAAGGAAATAAACAACGGTTACACCGTAGGACATGCCAATAACGAGCGGAACGCTCATCCCCGCAAGCAGCACAGACATCGCCAATATCCCTCTTTTAGCAAACTGCAAAGGAAACTTCACTTCTTTGCTGACAGAGAAATGGATGGACGCTGCCAGCATACCCACCGCAATCATCGCTTCAATCATCCCGAAATGCGTCGCTTCCACTTGCAGTTGCTGAACTGCAATAAATGGCAGGCCAATCATCAATGAAGAGAAAAAGAAGTTGATGCCGATAGCGGTTGTTACGATAACCATAATGACGCGATTGGATTTCAAGTAAGAAAATCCTTCTTTCATCTCCGTCAACATCGTTTTTTTCTTTTCATCCGCTGGTTTTTCGCCGCGTACTGTAAACAACCGGAAGTTCATCGTCGATTCCAACAAGACAGCAATAGCATAGGCAGCGACTTGAATCAGCAAGAATACGTTCATTGACACAAAACCGAAGAGGATGCCGCCAACCACCGGCCCGCCTATCGTGGCAATCGAAATGGCCGATTGGTTAAAGCCCATTGCGCGTTGTATACGATCCGGGTCAATGAGATTAGCGATTGACGAAGAAAATGTGACACTCGTAAACATCGAACTCACCGACAGAAGCGCAGTCGTCGTGTAAATGGCTGTTAACGACAAGCTGTTCATCAAACCAAACACCAGTAAGCCCGCTACTGCAAGTACACTTGCCAGTTGCGACAGAATTACAATCACTTTTTTCGAATACTTATCCGCAGCGTATCCGGCAAACGGCGCCAATAAAGATCTTGGCAGTATGCTGCAAATCAAGTTAATCGCAAAACTTGCGGCTGAACCAGTCAAGGCTAATACATATAAACTGATGCCAAATGCATAGACAGAGCTCCCAAATGTCGAAATCAACTTGCTGGCCGTAAACGTGTACAAGTGATAAGTCGCCCGTTTGATGCGTACTGCTTCCTGCATGCTTTCACTCCCTTAGAGAAAGTTTAATTTAATTAAACAAAATATAACATAGAAAAATTGGCGCTGCAAGTAAAAGTTTAATATAATTAAACTACTGAAAGGAAAGGTGATCACATGGCTACTTTAGGCGAACGCATCAAAGATTTACGCAAACAAAAGGGCTTGACGCTGCAGTCTTTAGCGGGCAATCAACTGACTAAAGGCATGCTGAGTTTGATTGAAAACAATAAGGCGAATCCTTCAATGGAAAGTCTCGCTTATATAGCAGAACGGTTGGGTGTGGATCGCAATGAACTGCTTGAAGATATCTCGACCAATGAACTGCGAAACTTATTGGAAAAGATCGAACAGCTTTATACGCAGGAAATGATCAGTGATGAGCTGATTGTGAAATACAAAGAAATTGTCCGTGAAATCAAGCCTCACATCGATAAACTGCCTTTTCGCTACGAATCCGCTCGGCTCCTCGAAATCTACAGCCGTTGCAGTTACCATACTAAGCAGGATGGCTGGAAAGAGCATTTAGCAAAAGCCGAGGAAATCTATGAAACTCTGCACATGATTAATCAAAGTGCAGATCTCCATATCTTTAGGGCAATGATGGCTTTCACGGAGCACCGCTACAGCGAGGCTTTGGATATGATCCAAACATCCAGGCGGATTTTTGAAGAGCGCACCGGCATTTTAGATCCACTGAAAAAACTGGATTTTGATTATTATGAGTCTATCCTCTATTCGGCAGTTGGAGATACGGATAGCTCTAAGCGCTTGATGAAAGACGCGATTGATTACTCTAAAAAAAAGCAACTGTTTTACCGTATTGACGCGCTTTATCGACTCGCCGGCTTTCAAGCAGTTTTAAATAACGACACCGCCAACAAAGACCACTATATTTCCAAGCTTCGCCTATTCGCTGATTTTACAGACGATGAAGAAATTAAAGCGGTGGCAGATGCCATCGAAATTCATTACTTAAACTCTTTTGCACACGACTATAAGGCAGCTAACGCACTGATTGAGAAGAATTTGGAGAAGCACCAGGAGGACAAAATCTTTTTATTCGCACTGGAAAAAGGCAAAGCCTTGTATGGCTTAGGACAGTTGGAAGAAGCTTTGGACTGGCTGAAAACACACACACTTTGGGAATTTCTTCATCACCCTTATGATTTATCCATGCATTACGAAAAAGATGCCTATATGGCATTAATTTACATGAAGCTTGGCAACAACGAACTTGCAGTAAAACATGCTACGATCGCTAAAAATTTGATTGAGCCCATGCCTGATTTGCCGTACAAAACATTCATCTTAAATGTTTACGAACAAGTGACTGCATAGCAAAACCCGCCATATTTTTATGGCGGGTTTTGCTATGCATGATAACGCTGATAATTTTTATAAAACTCTCGAAACTGCTGCCAGTCTCGGTCAAATTCTGGTTGAATGCAAGAAATTTGAAAAAGACTGCGGTCTTTTAAATAACTGCTCGCAGCATGAAGTTCAAAACCTGATAAATGAGCGTCCTGAAACAGAAATCGATTTTCTTCAGTCGTCTTAAAAGTCCGGGATGTCGGGTAGCCAGTCGACAGGGATGGCCAATCTTTCGTATCTTCCTGCAATCGCTTTAAACGCTTTTCCAAAATTTCATAACGCTCCGGATAAGCGTTTAAAGCTTGCTTTAGGCTCTCCAGCAAGCTTGATGGAAACGTAAAAGGAATATTTGCGGCGGCATAAAGCCCCAAATCTAAATAACTTGGCAATTTATTATCTGATGTAATTTCATGATGCGCAAAGACAACAGCGATTCCACTCATTGTTCCGACGGCCTTGCCGCTTGCAGCCGTTGCCATCCAAACATCTTTCAAGGAAAATGGCAATGCACCAAAGCTGCTAATGCAGTCCAGGCATAACTTGATCTCCAGCTGCAAACAAACATCAGCTAATAGGTGAAAATTGTTTAGTTGTCCGGTCGACGTTTCACCGTGGACCATAAGCACCCAAGCATAGTTTCCTGTTTGCAGCGTTTGGTCAATTTTTTTACTATCAAAAGCCTCGCCCCATGACGCGCTTTCCACTGTATAGTCCAAACCCATACGTTCTGCTTGATTGACCAATCTTCTGCCAAACTCCCCATTTACCAAAATCAGGCCTTTGGCGTCCAGTCGCTTGATTTGCGCAAGCATCGCTTCATTGGCCAAGGTTCCACTTCCCGCTAGTAAATAAGGAGTCGATCCCGCCATCTCACCGAGCATGCGGTCCACCTCCTGCCGCACACCATGAAAAGCTGCAGACCGATGGGAAATGGGTGGCTGTTGGAAGGTCGCTGCAAGGGACTCCGTCAATATGACTGGCCCAGGCAGGAACAATCGGCGTTTTGTCTGCAGTCTCGCTGCCACAGAATCGTTATACTGACGCCGTGTTGTGACCATCGGAACGAATACTGCCTCGCCTGCGCCCACCGAATCGGCAAATGGCCGAAATCCGAGTTGGCCATATAATTTCAGTTGCTGAGTAGTTCCAGAAATAATGGCCGATTCAAAGCCTTGCTCCAGGCAATAATCAGATAGCGCCCGCGCCAGCAGAAAAAAGACACGGCCGTTGCGATGTGCTTTACGGATAGCCAATAAACGGATTTCACAGACCTTGCCGGCATCCGGCAAAAAATCTTCCACTTTTCCAATTTTCAAATCCAGAGAAAATGGCCGTTCCGATCGCAAGGCAATCATCCCTACTACGTCCTGATCCGACAGCACAATCAAGTAGGTGTTTTGCTCATGAAAAGGATCTGTCCGCCTGCCGCTGGCATCTGCCTGATGTTGAGGAATTTCTTCGACAAATGTTTCATAGTTCAAGCGGGCAATTTCAGCAAACTCCTTTTTTGTCCGGGCAATCTTGCACCAATACACAGCCGGCCGCCTCCCTTTTACTTCCTGAATGCATCCTCTACTTGATAAAGACTTAAATCAATCTCCACAGGTTCCCCGAGAACCAATTTCGCCAATTGGCCACCCAAATAGGGGCCGGCTGTCAGCCCTGAAGCCCCCAACCCGTTTGCTGCAAAAAAGTTCGCATGTCCAGGAACCTGCCCAATAAATGGCAGAGCACTTGTGGTTGCCGGCCGAAAACCTGTTGCCGCACCTGCGATCTCTGCCTGGCTGAGCCCAGGCGCTGCTTCCAGGGTTTTATTCAAAATATGATGCACGCCACCCGCTGTCAGCTTGTTATCAAAGCCAACCCCGTTTTCGTGCGTCGCTCCAGCGACAATTTTGCCATCATCAAAAGGCACGATGTATTGGCCATAAGGCACCATTGCCACTGGCCAGTTGCCAGTTGCTTCGCTTTCCGTCTGCAAATGAAGAATTTGAGCTTTTTGTGGTACGATATCCACGTCAAGCCCCAAAGGCTTGAATAAATCAGCTGCCCAGGCGCCTCCTGTCGAGACGACTCGATCTGCCAATAGGTTCTCCCCATTTATATCTACGCCAACGACTTGCGAATTCTCAATCAGCAATTTGGCATCACCCGTTAAGCGTTTCGCCCCAAGCTTTACCGCTGCGGAAATTAGCGCATCGCGAATGGCCCGCCCATCAACACGAGCTGCCCCGCTGACCCATAATGAACCATATTCTTCTGTTGCAAACGGGAAAAGCGCCCTTGTTTCATCTGGCGATAATCGTTTGATGTCCCCCATTTCGGGTGCATCTATCCGCCGCTCATATGCCTTCTGCTCCATTTTATCGAGCTTGCTGTCTTCGTGGATACTGACAATACCGACTTGTTTATAGCCGGTATTGGTTTCACCCAATGCCTCCAGTTTCCGAATCAATTCCGGGTAGTATTTTGCGCCGTTTTTAGCCAGGCCGTACCAGGCTTTATTTCTTCGCTGTGAAATCCATGGACATACAATGCCAGCTGCTGCTCCAGTGGCCTGCCCTTTGTCTCCGCGATCTACCAATACTACTAAGGCTCCTGCTTTTGCCGCATGATACGCTGCAGAAGCTCCTAAAATTCCTGAACCGATAATTATCAATGATTTCATCTCTACACCTATTTTCACAAAGTCTCGTGCCTCTATTCTAGTCCAGTCAGCCACGAGACTCAAACTCATTCCATAAATTTTACAGCCAACGGATTCAGAATTGAATTTTGGGGTAAAGCTATAATAGGAAGTTACCGGAAGTTTACTAGAGGAGGAATCAGTTTTATGGAAAGAAGTACAGCAACTGAAAACATTTTACCAATGACATCTATTCGAAGCGGGTCTGGAACCGAGATGGCTCCTGACGTATATTGCCATACGGTGCAGGTGGCAAATGTTTTCTTCATCGGGAATCCTAATATCAGCAACGAATGGGTATTGGTCGATGCTGGCATGCCACATTCCGCAACAAAAATACTGAAGGCGGCTGAAAATCGTTTCGGGCCTGACCATCAGCTTAAAGCAATCATTTTAACGCATGGCCATTTTGACCATGTCGGCGGATTGATTGATATTCTGGAGCAATACAAAGTTCCGGTGTATGCACATCCGCTGGAGTTCTCCTATTTGAAAGGCATAACCGATTATCCAGCGCCTGATACTTCCGTTGAAGGCGGGATAGTAGCGAAAATATCAAAAATTTTCCCTACCGAAGCAATCGATATCACCGCTCACATTCACGAGCTCCCGTCAGACGGCACTGTGCCAGCTATGCCTGGCTGGCAATGGGTTCACACCCCAGGCCATTCAGAAGGCCATGTTTCACTGTTCCGTGAGCAAGAACGTATACTGATTGCTGGAGATGCTTTTGTAACGGTAAAACAGGATTCACTATACAAAGTGCTGCGCCAGAAAAAAGAAATTCACGGCCCCCCTGTCTATTTAACAACCAATTGGCGTGCTGCCTGGGAATCTGTCTGCAAATTGGCCGATTTGCAGCCTTCTATCGCCGCGACCGGACATGGCAAACCAATGACGGGTGCCGCGCTTGCTAAAGGCCTGGTCGATCTCGCCAAGAACTTTCAAAAAACTGCTGTACCCGCTTACGGAAAATACGTCCATACAAAATAGACGAATCAAGCGGCAAGAACAGCGGGGACCAAACCGCTGTTTTTTGCTGACTTTAAATAATTCAAAAAAATTTCACAATTAAATGTTTAGCCTTTTGGATATACGGGTAAACAAAGAAAGCAGTCTCTGCTATAACAGAAACGCAAGTAAGTCAAATAAGGAGTTGAGCTTTGATGAGTAAGAAAGCATTATTTATTTCGGATCATGGAGATCCTTTAGCTAAACTCGGTGGCAAACAGGCGGGTGGCCAAAATAACTACGTTAAACAACTAGCACTTGCATTAGAAGATAAAGGATGGCAAGTTGATGTCGCTACACATTGGTGCGATTCTTCTGCCCCTCAAATAGAAACCTTCGGAACTGCATGCCGCGTCATCCGACTCGAAGCAGGACATAGAGGATTTGTCTCAAAAGATGAAATGTACTCAATGCTTCCAGCTTTCTACGAGGAAATGAAAAGTACAATGAATCTTGAATCTTATGATATTGTCCATACACATTATTGGCTTTCGGGCTTGATCGGCAAGAAACTGAAAAAAGACTTTGGTCTCCCATATGTACACACTGCACATTCACTTGGATGGGCAAAAGAAAAAGCAACCGGCGTTCATGACCAACGCAGAATAAACGCAGAAAAAGCAATTTTAAAAGACGCAGACCAGGTATTGGCTACCACCAATAATGAAAAACAATTGATTAAAACTTTTGTTGATTCTCCTTCTCCCATCAAAGTTATCCCCATCGGAGTAGACCAGGCATTCAAAGTGCGTGGCAACCGAACGCATTTACGGAAAAAATTCGGCTACAGCAATCCTCTCTTTGTTTTTGCTGGAAGATTAGAAGTAACTAAAGGTATTTTCACCTTACTAAAAGCTTTTCAGTTACTGGCAGAAAAAACAGGTCCTTCCAACACTCCACACCTAGTAATAGCAGGCGGAGATGCGGATTCCATCGATTTGGAAACCAAACTGCCAAGAGATGAAAAGCTGCGTGAAGCAGTCAGAGGCATCGAGGACCGCATTGAGTTTCTTGGGCCCCAGTCTCAAGCCGAACTTGCTCTCTTATTCAATTCAGCTACAGCAACAATTGTGCCCAGTTTCTACGAGTCTTTTGGAATGGTGGCTGCAGAAGCTCAAGCTTGCGGCAGTCCAATCATTGCATCGGATGTCGGCGGATTGAAAAACGTTGTTCAAGACGGCATCACAGGCTTGCTCGTTGAAACGAAAAACGAAATCGACTTAGCAATCGCGATGGAAGTTTTATCAGCAAATACGCTGTTAACAGAACGGTTGAGCCGTCAAGCGGTGCAAATCGCCCGCAAAGACTTTGATTGGGATTCCATTTCCACTCGCATAAATTCATTGTATGAGGTGATCATCGGTGCACGGAGCAACGCATTTATTAGCAACAGACTTGGACGGAACACTGGTCGGTAATGCCAACAGTTTAAAAGAGCTATTGGCGTTTTACGACAGCCAACCTTATCAAGTTTCCCTAATTTACATTACGGGCCGCCACTATGATTCCGCCTTATCCCTCATTAATGAAGAAAATTTGCCGGTTCCCCAAGTCCTTATTACGGATGTAGGAACCGGGATATATACAGGTAAGCAGCTGCAGCAGGATTTGGAATGGACCAGACGCCTCGAACAGTGCTGGAACCCCCAACAAATAAATTCAGTTGCCAGCCGAGTTTCAGGGCTCTCGTCTCAGAATCTCCCTATTACCAATCGCTGTTCCTATTTCGCTTCCGATACTGCTGTTGTGGAAGAATTCGCTGTGGAGTTGAGTAAAAGTAATATTCCACATAAATTAATTTACAGCGGCGGCCGGGATGTTGATATTTTGCCACCAGCCAGCGGCAAAGGACAAGCTTTGCGGTACATTCTCGATAAATACAATCTGGCTGAAGCAAAGTTGCTGGTAGCTGGTGATTCCGGCAACGATATAGAGATGCTCACCATGGGCTTTCCTTCAGTCATCGTTGGAAATGCACAGCCTGAACTGCTTGAACAAGCAGAACATCCATCTATTTACCGAGCCAAGCAAAAATATGCTGGCGGCATCCATGAGGCATGGAAATATTTTTATACGGACTAACCACTCTCCCCTTTGAGCATACCAATTTGTTCAAGGGGGTTATTTTATTCGCCATTGGAGAAGCCTGCAGGTAATCGTTTGTTTTTTTGCCTATATGGTTTATATTTAGTAAGAAGCCATTTTATAATCAGAAGATTTGTATACATAAAGTTAGTTAACGTCAATTCACAACAGGAGGAAATTGAGATGAGCAAAGTTTCGAATTTACAAAAAGAGTCCTTGGTTATGCTAAAAGAAACAAGCCGGACCTTTTTCATCCCAATCAGCTTTTTGGAACCCACTTTAAAGAAAACTGTCGGCTCTGCCTACCTTTGTATGCGGGCAATTGATGAAATTGAAGATCATCCAGAGCTGGATGATCAAGTGAAAATCAACTTGCTGAGCAGCATTCAACAGATGTTGGCTACTGACTTTGATGAGGCGCGCTATTTAGAACTTGTCACTCCTTATGAACAATTTCTGCCTCCTGTCACCATGCGCCTGGCTGACTGGATCAGCGTATGCCCTGAAGACATTAAAGGAAAAGTCATGGAGTCCACTGCCATTATGGCCGGCGGCATGTCCAAATGGGTAGAAAAAGATTGGGTCATTAAAACAAAAGAAGACTTGGATGAATATACTTATTACGTGGCGGGCCTTGTTGGCACTATGCTGTCAGACATTTGGTACTGGTATGATGGTACTGAGACAGATCCCGATCACGCCATTGCTTTTGGCCGCGGGCTGCAAGCAGTCAATATGCTGCGGAATTATGACGAAGATTTTGAGCGCGGAGTTACATTCGTCCCAGAAGGATGGACACGTGAAGATATGTTCAATTACGCGAAAAATAATTTGGCGAAAGCTGATTTGTATGTGAAGCCAATCAAAAACAAACGAATTTTGATGTTCTGTAAAGTTCCATTAGCTTTGGCGCACAGCACTTTAAAAGCATTAAAGTCAGGAAAAGAAAAAATGAGCCGCCAGGAAGTCGAAGGCATCGTTGAGCAACTAAAACAAGAAGAGCATTTAAGTTGATACATTCCGGCCTTAGCTTTCTGAAGAGGCCGGATTTTTTTGAATTCCTCCGCATTATTTGTATAATATAGGAAGTTTTTTTATAATGAGATAAAAGTTGAACTAGTAATGCCATCTCTTGAGATTCCGCAGCCTGCTATATAAAAATCCGATGCGAAAGTTTAAATGGTGGAGGTTGGCCCTGAGCAATTGCAGTGATGAAGAAAAGTAGATTTCTTTAGCTCAGCTTATACAACAACTATCAGTTAGGAGAATTCCCATGACCGTGACCCTTATCAGTATTTTCACTGCGGCTATTTTTATTTTCAATATTATTCTGGCAGCAGCGCTCGTCTTTCTCGAAAGACGGGATGCATCTTCAACGTGGGCTTGGCTGCTGGTTCTATTTTTTGTTCCCATATTAGGATTCTTTATTTACCTGTTTTTAGGCAGAAAGCTGCGCCAAAAAACGCTTTTCAAATGGGAAGGCAGCGGGAAACGGATTGGCATCGAAAGCCTTATTGCTCACCAAATGAATGAACTGCACGATAACAGTTTTCATTTTAAAAATGCCAATACGAAAAATTACAAAGATTTGATTTATCTGCATCTGCGAAATAATGGTGCTTTGCTGACACAGGATAACAGCATCCAAATTTTTAATGATGGACGTGTTAAATTCGATTCGCTGCTGCGCGATATCGCAAAGGCTACAAACCACATCCATATCCAGTACTATATTTTCCGATTGGATGAACTGGGCACTCGTATTGTGGATGCTTTAACTGAAAAAGCAAGAGAGGGCGTGAAAGTGCGCTTGCTGTACGATGATATGGGTTCGCGCAGCTTGAGCAAACGACATTTCAAGAAACTGACGGCAGCGGGAGGCGAAGTGGAAACTTTCTTTCCTTCCATTTTGCCAATCATCAACCCCCGTCTAAACTACCGAAATCACCGGAAGATTGTTGTAATTGACGGTCAAGTCGGCTATATCGGCGGATTTAACGTGGGGGACGAGTACATTGGTTTAAGCCGAAAGTTTGGTTATTGGCGAGATACTCACCTACGTCTTGAAGGCAGTGCCTTGCATCCACTGCAGACACGCTTTATTCGAGATTGGAACCAGGCTTCTGCACATCACGATATTGAGTATGATGAATTTTTCTTTCCGGTCAAGCCAGCAAGAGGAAACACTTCCATGCAAATCGTTTCCAGTGGCCCTGATGAGGAATGGGAACAGATTAAAGATGGCTACCTAAAGCTAATCAATCTGGCTAGGGAGTATATTTATATTCAAACTCCTTATTTTATTCCAGATGCTAGTTTTTACGATGCGATCCGCATCGCTGCTTTATCAGGAATCGATGTACGCATCATGATTCCAAATAAACCCGATCATCCTTTCGTCTATTGGGCTACTTATTCATACGCTGGACAAATGTTAAGAGCCGGAGCCAGGGTATTTATTTACGACAATGGCTTTCTTCATACGAAAATGATTGTGACAGACAATAAAGCCTCTACTGTCGGAACTGCCAACATCGATGTCAGAAGCTTTAAACTGAATTTTGAAGTCAATGCCTTCATTTATGACGAAAAAGTATCCAGTGACCTGGCAGAACTGTTTCATCGAGACATGAAGCTGTCGACCGAATTAACGTACGAGATGTATTTGCACCGTACCCGAATGATCAAAACCAAAGAATCGATTGCGCGTCTTTTAGCGCCGATCTTATGAAAAACATCGCTTGTCTTTAGCTACCAGCAGCATTTTTCCTCACAAAAAAACGTCTCCTTATTTCTCGGAGACGTTTTTGCTTGTTAAATCCCTAAATATTCTTCCAGTGTGATGCCTTTTTGATAAATTTCCGCAGCCACATCTGTCCCAACATATCGGAAATGCCAGGATTCGTGCATATACCCTGTGATCTGCTCGCTGCCTTCTGGGTAGCGCAGTATAAAGCCGTACTCATGGGCGTTGGCTGCCAGCCATTTGCCACCATCCGTGTCCCCAAAAGATGCGGATGCCCAATGTTGTTCCTGCCCAGCTTCTCCAATATCAAATGCCAGACCTGTTTGGTGTTCTGAATAACCAGGACGTGCGCTGTACCGGTCTGCAGCTTGTTGGCCATCCTTTGCTACATAGCCTTCATACAACTGTTTTTGCCGCGCAAAGTCACGGTAGGTACTGAATGCCGAAAGATTTAAGCCATCTTCGGCCGCTGCAGCTTTCATCGCTTCAAAAGCTGTCCGTGCTTCCGGCACTTCCCCAGGCGCATAAGTTTCGGGCAGCGGATGCTGCTTGTTCGCAAGCAGGACGCCATCAATCAAGGTTGGTTCTGTGGGCAATGCACTGTCTTCCGGATAAACAGTGGCATCAGGCGCCGCTTCTGCTGCAGGTTCTTCCTCCGATGTTGCCGGCTCTTCAGGTTCAGTTGGCACTGCGACTTCCTCTGTTGGCGCTTCTGTTGCCTTCTCTTCAATTGCCGCAGTCTCTGTCAATGCTCTCATGCTCTGCTCAACGTCCCAGTCATGTATGTAAAGCCACACTGCTGCTAATGCAGCCATAATTGCTGACACACTAATCACCGCCCATTTTATATAAAACTTTTTTTCTTTTTGTTTTGCCTTTTCCATAAACTTCATGTTAAGCCTTCCTTCTGTCAACTTGTTATTATTCTACCATTTTTATTACTGAATTTCTTCTTCGGCGGGTGGTATTCCCTCGGTTTTTAATCTGCAACTTTACTAAATGCCACACCGGTTTTCCTACTTCCAAATTCGATCATCCAAGTAAAAAACGACCCCCATAAGACTTATGGTTTTTTCGAATAAATGAGTAGAAACACACAAGGAGTGGGAACAGTGGATCGCATAACTAAACGTGATATCCAGACACTGATGAACCAGTTGGATACACTACTCGAAGAACGAATGAAACAAAAGCACGAATATACAGAGACAGCGCAAGCTCAATAATTGAGTTTGCGCTGTTTTTCAATTTTATACTAAAATAGTTCCTAACACGACAAAGAACAAGATACCGAAAATAACGCTCATGCCAAGCATCCACTTGGCTTCCCGGTGCATGCCTTGGGCTTTCATATGACGATACCGGAAGCTGTTTGTCAGAACAAATAACAAGGTCATGAACAAGACAGCCACTTCCAGATAGCCGAATATCAGAAAAGTTAATGCGGTGACACTCAAAAGAGCAATGCCGATTCCTTGCAAAATTTTCATATTCACGTAAGTATCCCCCAAAAAAGAAAGCCGGCAATATTTGCCGGCTTTTCAATTATTATTTTTTATCTTCTACTGCTTCAAGCGCTATTTCCGGATGATTCGAATAGAATTTACGGCCAATGAAGGTCTGGATGATCAACAAGATCCCTCCGACTGCCCAGTAAACTGGTAAAGCCGCCATCGATGTAAACGAAATGAACATAATCATAATTGGTGAAATGTATACAAACAATTTCATCTGCTTTTGCTGCTGTTCAGGCATAGTCCACAACGAGACTTTCGCTTGGAAGAAATACACAGCTCCAGCAATCAACGTCATGATGACATCGGGTGATCCAAGATTAAACCATAGGAACTCGTGAGAACGAACATCTGGCGAGTACAAAATTGCGAAATAGAGACCCATGATGATTGGCATTTGGATAATGACTGGTAAACATCCCATATTAAGCGGATTTACTTCGTGTTTCTTATAAAGACCCATCATTTCCTGCTGCAGTTTCATCTGCTCTTCTTTGTCCTTTGTTTCTTTCAAGCGCTTTTGGATATCTTCCATTTCGGGACGCATTTTATCCATCTTGACTTTCATTCCTTGCTGACGCTTATATGTGCGCAGCATGAAAGGCATTAAGACCAAACGGATAATGATTGTAATGACAACAATAGCCATACCGTAACTACCGCCAAACAATCCACCTAAATAATCCAAAGAGATATCAAACGGTTTTACAAAGATCGTGTAAAAGATTCCTTCTTTGTTTTCAACAGCCGAACATCCACTCAAAATAACAGCAGCAGCAGCCATCATCATTAATAATGTAATTTTCTTTTTCAATTTAGTCACCTTCACCTTTTTCAACTACTAAGAAGTATAACGATAAGCGCGACAAAATTCAATCCATGGATAGAACACTCTTGGTTTTTTTAATTTTTGTGACAACATTACGGCTTTCCATACCGCAAGATGGATCGCTGATTTACTGCTCAACTATGCATTCGCAGCGCTTGCAGACAGCAATTCCAACAGTTGAAAGACTACTTATTGAATCAGACAAACCCAACTTGACTTAAATGAAAAATGAGCAAGAAAAAAAGGAGAATTTCTTCTCCTTACTTGGCATTAGGCAATGTGTAGCGGAAATATGGAATGTGTTGGCTGTCACGGAATTGCTTTGGTGTGACGGCAGTATATTTTTTGAAAATCCGCGTAAAGTAGCTTTGGTTACAGAAATGAAATTGCTTGGAAATATCGGAAATGCCTTTATCCGAGTGGCGAAGGTAGTATTGAGATTCTTCAACACGGCGAACGTTTAAATATTCAACAAGCGTAATGCCAGCATGTTCTCTAAAAATACGGGACAAATGGCTTGTCGAAATACTGAAGTGCTTGGCGATTTCTTCAACTGATAAATCACGCTCTACTTCATCGTTGATGTAGATCACGACTTTATTTACTGTCTGATGACCAAAAGAAGGCTGTTTGCGTTCAGAGATAATCGATACAAAGAACTCAATCAGTTCATCAGCTACAAACATAAATTCTGAATCATTCATGTGCTTATCTACTAATTCCACACAAGCCGAGTTGAAAGCGAATGCTTTTTTAGGAGGTACACGCATTTCATAAAGTTTGCGTGCCATGACAGAAGATAAAATGATGTAATAGTTGCGGATAGAGCGGATAATGTCTTTTTCCGAACGAAGCGAAAGCATGTCGATTAATTCTCGCAATGTTTCTTTAGCCCGTTCTTTTTCCAAATGATGAATCTCGTACATTAACTGTGTTTCGATTTCAAAAAATTTATCCAACCCTTCAATTTGGTTTAAATTTTCTGTTTCAGTCATAAAAATTTTCGAAACCGTTTCTTGAATAGATGGTGCTGTGATAATATTCATCGTTTCCCCGTCTTTCTTTTTACAAGTTTTTGCAGCAATACCTCAACTATATACTGAAATAGCCAAAAAGAATAGAGTTATGCTGCTAATTTTGTAATTTTTTTATGTAATTTGTTCTATTAATCAAAACCCCCTCTTATGCCATCAGTAATGTTTTAATACAAAATTTATACTATATATAACGTATTCTTTTTAAAAAGGTTTCATTTCACTTTATCTAAGCAAAAGTTTAACAGGAATATAAAGCAAACGTCAGAAAAAGACTGATTGCCCTAAATTCCTGTTTAGCGTCCATTGAATCATTAAGTTTATCCCCAGAAAACTATTCGGTAAAGCATTTTGCTTTCATTCGTCTTTATCAGGTGGGATAAGTGCCCGAATATGCCTCGGCAATACTTCGATGACAAATGGAGTGGTGGCGCCTTCGTCTCCATCTATATTACAAGACAAGGGTTCATTGGTTTTAATCGATACTTTTGTTGTATGGACGGCCTCTACAGAAGGATCTTCTTCCAGCTTCCCTCTTATAACGGAAGTGGCAATGCGGATAAATCCTGGCAAAGCTGCATTTTTTACAATATACAAATGCAAAAGACCATCATCAGTTAATGCTTCCGGTGCCAACTTCTCAAAACCGCCTACTGAATTTGTCAACGCGACCAAGACCAGTTTTGCTTCTCCTGACCATACTCCATGGTCATGCTCGATTTCAAAGTAAGTTTCTGTATCTGCCGTAACGGCTTTTATTCCTTCGACAAAATAGGCTAAAGCACCCAATTTGGTTTTCAATTCAGGATCAACATCATAGGTGGATTCTGCAATATCTCCAATTGCCAATATATTCATAAAGAAATGGTCTCCGACTTTGGCGATGTCCACTCGCTTTTCATAGCCGGTTTTAAGGGCTTCGATAGCCTCCGGCGGATCCAGCGAGATCCCTAAAGCACGTGCAAAATCATTGACAGTGCCCAGTGGGATCAACGAAAACAAGGGCTGATGCGGCTGTTCCGCCAAACCGGATACCGCTTCGTTTATCGTGCCATCCCCACCCATTGCGACAACAAAATCATATTCCTTTTCACAGGCTTCAGCAGCAAAATGGGTAGCGTCTTTTGCCTTCTGCGTTTCTCTTGTATCTACTTCATATCCCATTGAAGCAAGCATTTCTTCTACGTCTTCACGGTATTCCGCAGCACGCTCTTTTCCAGAAGATGGGTTTAATATAAACATTGCTTTTTTCATCATCAGACCTCCGATGGTATAATACAGCTATAGCTATCTTTATCCCGATATCAGGGTGAACAAAACGACTAACTGCGATTTGTCCAAGAAAGTAGGAGCTGTCTTGCGCCTTTTTATTTATGTTATTATCTTTTTCACTTTTTTCGACTTGTTTGCCCAACTTCCCATTATGAGCACTTATGCTGTGTCTTTAGGAGCCAGTCCTTTTATCGCAGGGCTGGCAGTTGGGATGTATTCGCTATCCAATACATTCGGAAACCTTATCTCCGGTATTTTTTCCGATCGAAAAGGTCCTTTTGCAATTTTAGTGATCGGCTTGCTATCGACCAGCATTGCCTTATTTACTTACGCTGCCGTAGATGGACCTTACAGTTTGCTGGCTGTCAGATTTTTTCACGGTCTTGCTGCCGGCCTCACAGTACCTGCAGCTTTTACGTACTTGGCCAACCGCACCGAGTCTTCAAAACGCGGAAAAGGTGCGGCTATATCAGGTGCCTTTGTCGGTTTGGCGGCCATAATTGGACCCGCTTATGGAGCCATTTATGCGAGCCGCAACGATGTTCCCCAAACCATGCTGCTTACAGGCACGCTAATCTTGTTACTGGGAGTTGCTGCATTTTTCACATTGCGGCAAACCATTATAAAGAAAGAGCCCGTTATTAAAAATCATGTTTCGTTTGGAGATGTCCTAAGAAATATCGGATTGATTCGATCTTTTACAGGTGCTTTTTTTCTGATGTTTTCACAAGGTGTTCTCGCTTATATGTTACCGCTTAAAATCGAGTCGCTTGGGCTGAATTCGCAGCTCAGCGGGTTGCTGCTGAGCACCTTCGGAATTTCAGCCATTCTGGTGTTTCTGCTTCCGGTCAACCGGATTTTCGATGCTGCCAAACCAATTTATACGTTAATTGCCGGGTTTGCACTAATGGGCTCTTCTCTATTTTCCCTTAGTGCTGCAGCTGTTGAAACATTGCTCTATGCCAGCATGTGCACTTATGGACTTGGCTTCGCATTATTGTTCCCTTCAATCAATTCCATTTTGATCGACTCGACAAACACTGCATCACGCGGTCGGGCATATGGGTATTTCTACGCCTTCTTTTCGATTGGTGTCGTGGCCGGCTCCAGCATTATAGGATTCTTTGCATTAAACCCGAACCAAGGTTTTCTCGTCAGCGGTTCGCTATTGTTTGTTGTTGCCGCGTTGAATGCGATAAGCCGCAAAAGATAATAGTCAATAAAAAGGATGGTCTGGGACCATCCTTTTCTTATAAGTTATCTGTGCCGATTTTATTTTCTGAAGCGGCTGAAGTGGTGTTTTCAGCTTTTTCACTGCTGTTATCGTTTGACGACAGCTTTACATCGCTTTTTTCTTTATCTTGCTTGTGTTGCTGCTGCTCATTGTAGTATTGAACGCTCGCTGATGCTCCGCCTTCTGCGACCATTTTGTTTTCACGTTTTTCAGTGGTACTTGGCTCTTCAGTAGTTTTCGAAATCGGGTTGCCGTCTTTATCAAGGTTTTGTGATTCCATATAAGAATTCACCTTCACTTTCGTATTATTGAATGCCTTTGTGGCTTTTTCACGGTTTTCGGGATTCTTGAAATATGCATATGCTCCAGCAGCCAATCCTGCCAATAAAAGACCTCTTCCTCTTGCCATTTGCAGCACTCCTCTTTGAATTTTGTTTGATATTTAATATTTACCCTTATATTCATGAAGTTAACCTTCTTTTACATGTCAAAAGTATTACATTTTGATGTGCGTAAGTTTCATATCAATATGTGGAATTCCATCTTCATCGTAACTGTCAGATACAGGTTCAAACCCAAATGATTGATAAAACTCCTGAAGATAAACCTGCCCCTGTAATTGAATGGCGGTTGCCTTCCATTCTGTCAAAATGTAATCAACGCTTCTCTCAATCAATTCTTTCGCCAGTCCACGCCCTCGGGCATCTTTGCGGACAATGACCCGTCCAATAGATGGCAGGTCATATTTGACGTCTGCCGGGACCAATCGTGCGTAGGCCAGAACTTCATTATTTTCACTGTAAAGCAAATGAACAGACTGCTGATCTAAATTATCAAGTTCCGGGTAAGCACAATTTTGTTCCACCACAAATACCTCTACTCGGAGCTTTAATACTTCATATAGTTTTCTCGCTGCTAGTTCGTCGAATTGATAGGTCTTCCAGTTCATATCATGCATCCTCCTTTTGCTTCTATTATTCCACATTAGTGGCTATTGGGCTCTTTTTTTGATATGATTGCAGAAAGAATTTCAGAGGTGATTGCATGATTCGAACCGGTACATCCGCAGATATCACATCTGTTCAGGAAATTGCCAAAATTAGCTGGAATGATACATATGCTGGCATCATTCCCTCTACCGTCCAACAAAGTTTTCTGGATAAGTCTTATTCTACTCCAATGATGGAGATGCGTTTAAAAAGAACAATTATCTTATTAGCAGAACATGAAGGTCAGCCCGTCGGCTTTGCTAATTTTACGAAAGTGGATGAAGATGGCGACGCAGAGTTAATCGCCATTTACATGAAGCCGGAATTTCAGCGCTCGGGCTATGGCAAGCAATTGCTTAACAGCGGCTTAAGCTATTTGCTTAACGGCAACCAGCTATTCGTTTATGTGGAAAGCGAAAATACAAAAGGCCGAAACTTTTATGAAGCAAACGGCTTTAAATTTTTAGAGGAATTCGAAGAGCTATTCGAAGGACATCCTTTGCAAACAGCTAAATATGTTTATCATTTGAAAGAAGCTGCCTTATAGGTGGTTTTTTTTTTGCAGAAACAGTAAAAGAGACGGTTAGGCACGCATGCCTAACCGTCTCTTTCTATTTTCACCTTGTTGCCTCCTTACAGCGGACGGTAAGGTGTATCGTCATCATTGCGTGTTGGCGTCTCATCGCGCCGTACCGACTCTTCTTTTCTGCGAAGCTGATCTTCCTGGTATTTAAAATCATCATCGCGCGAATTTTGATTGGTTTGTACACGTGGTTTGCGAACGAAACACATAATTGCAGCAATGTAGAAAATAATAGATGTTAACGACAACAATCCATCAAAAACCCCAGCAAGAATAAAGAATATACCTGCAGTAGACGCTTTTCCATTTTTCCGAAGATTGACCAAAGCAAGAATTGCAAAGATTGTACTCAATACTAACAGTGCAATTAACGTCCATCCCACTACACCAAAGCTTGAGGAGATCATATCAACAACCATTTGGGCTTCTTCCGGATTTGAGAACGCCGGATCCGACATGATCTCGTCTTCTATAAACTGTTGAAATTCGGGTGTTCCCTCGACACTGGCATAACTCGCCATTGCAAAGCCGATCAATGCAATAACTAAAATGTTTAAAATAATTCCGATAATACCGAGCACTTTCTCTCCCGCTCTGTTGACTGTGTTTTGCTCCATTTAATCCACCTCTTCTTTTTTTACTTTGAATCCCTGCATTAGTATACGTATCAATGGGGATTTGGTTTCTTATATTACAATGTTCCCGTAATAAAATTAATAAAACCTGTTTAAAAAATTGAGGTGCGGGTAGATTATTAATATCAAACATTTGAAAGGGGTTCTAAATAATGGAAAAAAACATCATTTTTAACCAAGCAGATTTCTTGTACGGCATCGGAGGAGCTTCAGTTTTAACGGCAATCGTTTTCTTTATCACTAGCATCTAAAGCGGAGGTACCGAATGAATAACTACATAATGTTTTTTAATTAGAAAAAGCAATCCACTCGACTGACAGCGGATTGCTTTTTGTGTGTTCTTTATTCCGTTCTCGCGAACAGCTGATGGCAGTTTTATGGCATCAGGATCTTTTTTATATTTTGACGTCATCGTATTCTTTGTAACGGTCAAAAGCCGTCACAGCGTACGAGCAAACGGGTTCCATTTTATAATCGTGTTCGCGTGCGTAGTCTGCGGCCCGGTCTAACAGCTTTTTAGCCAATCCTTGGTTGCGCAGCGATTCATCGACGAATGTGTGCTCGATGACCATTACGTTTGCCAATTCTGTCCATGTGATTTCTGCCTTTGTCTTTCCTTCTTCTTCTAAACGATAAGCAAACTCTTCGCTGCCCAATTCGATTAATTTAAAATCCATTTCCCCTTCTCCTCCTATTCACTGATTGATGCTTAATGGCCGAAGAGATGCTTCGATCTCTGCACGTTTCGGCTCTAAGAATGGCGGCAGCGCCAGCTCTTCTCCTAAAGCATCCATTGACTCATCTGTCGCAAATCCCGGCTCATCTGTCGATAACTCGAAAAGAATGCCATTGGGTTCACGGAAATAGATTGCCTTAAAGTAATAACGGTCTACTTCACCTGAAGTGACAAAACCATTTGATCGCAAATAGTCATTCCACTTGCTGTAATCTTCGTACGTTTTCACTCGGAACGCCACGTGATGGACACTCCCTCTTCCCGGACGTTCCGGCGGAAGGTCTGAACGTTCTTCTAAGTGTATTTCGCCAGCAGGCCCTCCTTTTCCTGTCGAAAAGACCAAAATATCTTTTTGTCCTTCTACAGTAGACGGGTAGTCCCCCACTAGTTCAAACCCCATAATGTCTGTCAACACGGATGCTGTTTTCTCACTTTTCCGGACCGTTAAACGAACATGCCCCAATCCGACAATCGCAAATTCTTCCGGAATTCCAGCTCTTTCCCAAGGTATTCCATATCCAATTCCGCTGCCATCGTCAACAACCAGCATTAATCTCGAACCTTCGAAATCCTGGAACGTTAAGGTTGAACGGTTAAAGCGCTTTTCAATATGGCCATGAGGAACCTGCAATTCGTCAAAGCGATTGATCCAGTAATCCAGTGCATTTTCACTCTTTACACGGAATGCTGTGTTGCTGATACTCGAAACCCCTGGATGTGTACGTCCGGCCATCGGAATATCAAAATACGTCATATCAGTGCCTGGAGTTCCCACAGCATCAGCATAAAATAAGTGGTATGAAGATGGATTGTCCTGATTGACACTTTTCTTCACTAAGCGCATGCCCAATATGCGTGTAAAAAAATCATGATTGGCATCAGCATTGGCTGTTAAAGCAGAAACGTGATGAATTCCTTCTAATTTCATTTAAATTCCTCCCATTTATCTTGAATTCGAGATATTAATTTCATATTATCACTGTCTTTTACTGTTCGCAAGCCATTAAACTCCATTAAAAAACGAGCAAGCCTTGTTTTCAAGGTTTGCTCGTTCCACTTAATTCAACCAACCGCGTACTGTATCGGCTATATTTCGGAAGAAACTTTTTACACTTTCCCAAAATCCTTCATCGTTCACAATTGTGCCGATTTGGTCTTCAATGGTTTGGCTCAAATCTTCCAATTGCGTTGACCATTGCGAAAAATCAATATCAAGTTGACGAATGCGGTCCATCAAATCCACCAATAATTGGCGGTCTTCCGGGCTTAACTCGATTTGCAGATTGTTCAACTGATCTTCGACAATTTGTTCCACTTCTTCACGCGTGGCTGGATTTTGTTCAGCAATCTGCTTTTTGATTTCTGTCAACAGTTCGCTGACTTTGGCATCTTCAACGCCGCCGTCTGCAAGTTCAGTTGCAACGGTCAATTCATCATTTGCAACATCTGTCCGTTCCGGGTCCAATTCTTCGCCGTTTACTTCATAGGCTTTATAAATTCCTACAAGTGCTGAATGTCCAGTTACTGCTTTCGGTGCTGCCACTTCGACAGTAGCATTTTCAATACCCGCAGTCAGCATGGCATTGGCGTACATTTCAGAGGTAACTTGTGTAATGTTGTCAGGCGTGACGATTTCAATGACCAAACCTGCTCCTTCATCTTTACGGATAATCTTCGCAGATGAGTACATATTGGCACGGGAATCGCCGTCTTCAATGTAGTTAACCAAATCCTCGCCGGTCACTTCAATTTCTTCCACGTCGGCTTCTCCTGCAACATCCAAGCTATCGGCAACAGATGTTTTTTCATCGGCTGATAAATCGCCTCCGTATACAACGATTGGCAGACCGAACTTTTCATTGATGCCGACATTTGCTGAGCTGTATGACGGCAACGTAACAGACAACGCAAACAGTATGGCTATAACAGTAAGTAGTTTTTTCATTTTTTAATTGCCCCTTCCCCAAATTAATACCAGTTGAACTTAAGAATTATTACGATCTTCCCGCTCTTAGAGCAATATCCGTATCATATGACCCTGAAAGCCGAGCGGTTTTGCAAAGAATCTGTGTAAAAGATTAATAGTTCAACTTCTATAAATACGAAATTAATTTGAAAAGGTTGCGTTACTTGGTCGACTTGGTCCAGCCTTCTTCTTGAATGATCTGGCGGTTTTTATATAATTTGCCGAGCGCACGTTTGAATGCCGCTTTGCTCATGCCAAAAATTTCAAGGATTTCATCCGGCGAAGATTTATCGGTAAATGGCATTTTGCCGCCTGATTCTTCGAGATAACGCATGATTTCATCTGCGTCATCTGACAAGCGCTCCTGTTTTCTTGGAAGCAAAGAACCGTTTAGCGTGCCATCGTCTTTGACGTCAATGATGCGAACCGTTTTTTCTTCACCCAGGCGCGGTTCTTCTTCCCGCTCGGTTTCGTGGACGAAAATCCGGTACATTTCCGGAACAGACAACATGAAGGTACCAACCGGCAACAAGCGATACGCGCGTGCCTGCAGATTTTGGTTAAACGCCGTTTCTGGTGCGGGCTGCATCAATTCCAAAACTTTTTCTTCAGTTGCAAGGCGTCCGTATAGGTCGCCATGGCGATCTGTACGGAGCGTCATGAAAATATGGTCGCCTTGCTGCGGCCATAATTCCAGGATTTGCGGAAGATCTGCAGGCAGTAAGTATACTTCCCGCGTTGTGCCAATATCCACTACGGCGCCTTCTCGTTGAGACACTTTCAATACTTTTGCCCAGCCATACTCACTTGGCAGAATGTGAGGAATCATCGGTGTCGCCGAAACGCCTCCTTGGCGGTTACGGTAAAGGAAAACTTCAATCTCTTCTCCGATTTCCTGTCCCTCTTCTATTTCGGACGCGTTCATCATTACCTCGTCGCCTGAACCATCTGATAAGATCCATTGCGATGTGGAACGGTCTTTTACTTGTAGCATTGCTTTTAATCCTGGATGTAAAGCCATATTATGATCCTCCTATTTTTGTTAACTGTCTTTTCCTTCTTGTTTCAACTGTTCAAGTTTGTCCCTGAAATCCGGGCTTTCTTCCAATAATTGGACCAGATCGGCAATCCGATCGATTGAATTCCAGCTCAAGTGGTGTTCGATTCCTTCCACGTCTCCATAGATGCGTTCTTCTTCCACACCAATAACACGAAGAAACTGCTCAAGCAGGCCATGCCGCTGCAACAGCCTCTTGCCCAATTTTTGGCCTTTTGGCGTCAGTACAAGGCCTCTATAGCGTTCGTAGATCAAGTAGCCATCTTTATCCAGCTTCTGCACCATCTTGGTGACAGAAGAAGGCAACACCGATAAGGCCTCCGCGATATCTGATACGCGCGCATAGCCTTTTTGCTCAATTAATGAGTAAATGATTTCAATATGGTCTTCCATACTTGGAGTAGGCAAAATTCTTTCCTCCCTCACGTAGCTATGTTCAGTTTACTATACCGCCATCATTGAAACAACTGGACTTGAGTGCCCTGACAACAGTCCGTTTTTTCAGAAAGGTTTAACACAATTGTCTTTAGGGTATATTCTACTATACACAAATTACTTATCAACGAAAGGTTAGGTGAAAAACATGGGACGCATTCTTTGGATTATTTTAGCGGTTATTATCGTAGTATGGCTAGTCGGATTCTTATTGGACGTAGCAGGCGGACTAATACACATTCTTTTAATCATTGCAGCAATCGTTTTAGTTATCAACTTGGTTACTGGACGTAAAGGCGTATAGCCTTAGCAACGATTAAACATAAAAAGTTGTCTCAAAAGCTGAAGTAAACGGCTTGGGGCAACTTTTTTATTTGCCTAATAGCTCTAATCAAAACAGGAGAAAACCAATACCGATTGGTTTTCTCCTGTTTTTGAAACGTTTATTATTCCCTAATTTTCGCATACACACAGGTATCCCGAAGTTTGTTGCCGACTCGTGAGACTTTATCGTTGCGCAGAACCCCTTCCAGTTCAAAATGCAGGCGGTTGGCAACTGCGCGGCTGCGGACATTGTCCGGATCGCAGCGAATTTCAACACGGTTAGCGCCGAGTTCTTCAAACGCAAAGCGCGTAATGCGTTCTACTGCCTCTGTGACAAACCCTTGGCCTTCAAATCGGCTGTCGACCCAATAGCCAATCTCAAATTTACGGACTTCCCAGTCAATGCGGTGAAGTCCTGTAGATCCGATAAACTGCCCGTTTTCCTTCAGGAAAAAATGCAGTCGCAAGTCTTTGCGCAGCTTAAAGTCGGCCGCAGCTTCAATCAAAGTCGCTTCCGTTTCAGACAGATCCGGTTTTTGCTGGGCAAATGGCAGCCACGGACGAAACGCTTCCAGCGAATGCATAACCGCTTCGTAGCTCGCTTGCGCATCTTCACGTCTCGGTGCACGGATCAATAGCCGCTCCGATTCGAATTCATCTGGAAAATCGAGCAATACCGGATTGAACGGCGGTTCTTTGGATTCGATGATGGCGTCGTCCCACAGCACCGGCGTTGTGATGCCCGCTTGCCAATCTTCCCGTGTCATGCCATACGTTACCGCATCGTAGTAGCGGTTCTCTCTTGGCGAAAACCAGGCTTGTCGAAGATGTGCTTCTTTCACGAAACCAGTTCGTTCAAAAGCTTTACGCATCGCAAAATTATCATGTCGTGTATTGCCTTCCAATCGAATTTTCTTCTCCGGCAATGAAAAGACAAAGTCAGCGACCAATTTTAATGCTTTTGGGCCGTAGCCTTTGCGGCGGTAAGGATCGGCAATCCGTAAATCAAATAGCGGAATGTCATCCTGCAAATCGAATATTTTTACTAAGCCAATCTGCTGATTTTCTTCATTTTCAATCCAAAACGTTGTCACTTGATCTGACTTATAGCCGCCTTCTTCAATCGTTTTTTCAATCAAAGCCCGGACTGGATGCTCATGTCCATGAAAAGGCCATGAATTTGTCGTCATAAAATGAATCAGCTGCTCTTGCTCTTCCATCGTCCATTCTGTTAACTTCAACACAAAACCCCCAAACGTACCTCACTTCTGAACTTTCACAAGACGCAATGCATTCAAGATTACCAAGAGTGTGGCACCCATGTCTGCGAAGATCGCAATCCACAGTGTTAGCCAGCCCGGAATAATCAACAGCAATGCAAGGATCTTGAGCCCTAATGCAAAGACGATATTTTCTTTTATTATACGCAATGTCTTTCGGCTAAGTCGAATTGTATAGGGAAGTTTCTCTAAATCGTCTGCCATCAAAGCAATATCTGCCGTTTCCAGCGCAGCATCTGTCCCTGCCCCACCCATTGCAATGCCGATACTGGATGCTGCCAGCGCTGGTGCATCGTTAATGCCATCACCGACCATCGCTACTCGACCGTACTGCGTTTTCAACTCTTTAATGGCAGATAGTTTGTCTTCCGGCATTAATCCTGCACGGACATCTGTTACACCGATTTCAGCGGCAATTGCTTTTGCCGTTGCCGGATGGTCGCCAGTCAGCATGATTGTCTGACGAATTCCCATCGCTTGCAACTTTTTGATAATTGAGGGACTTTCGTTTCGGATGGCGTCTGCGACTGCAATCGTTCCAAGCAGCTCCGTTTCTGAAAATACGGCAGTAACGGACTTTCCACTTTCTTGCAATTTCCGGGCCTTTGCCGGAATGCGTAAACCTTTTTCTTCTGCCCAGTCCAAACTGCCAACATAAACGATCTGTCCATTGACATCTGCATAGGCGCCTTTGCCGGTTACAGAATTAAACCCTTCGGAAGCATAGACACCCGCTGATGCTTTTGTAATGGCTTTTGCCAAAGGATGCTGCGACATGGCTTCAACGGATGCTGCCAGTTTCAACAGTTCTTCATCGGTGATTGTGTCCTGGGACGAGACGTCCGTCACTTCCGGATAGCCTTTGGTCAAGGTTCCCGTTTTGTCGAAAGCGATGGCATTGATCCGTCCGGTTTCTTCCAAATGCACGCCGCCTTTAATGAGCACCCCTTGACGCGCAGCATTACCGATCGCTGTGACAATCGCAACCGGGGTTGACACAACCAGCGCACATGGGCAACCTACAACAAGCACTGCCAAGCCCTGGTAAACCCATAGTTCCCAGTTTCCGGTCACAAACCCCGGAATTATAGCGACAAAAAAAGCGATAGCGATGATGGCCGGTGTATAGTATTTAGCAAACTGATCAATAAATTTCTGAGTCGGTGCTTTTTCCGCCTGCGCTTCTTCCACCAGATGAATGATTTTTGCGATGGTGGTGTCTTCCACACGTTTGGTAACGGTCACTTCAAGTGCACCTTCTTCATTCATCGTTCCGGCAAACACATCATCTCCGACAGTTTTGATTGCAGGAATCGATTCTCCGGTAATGGCTGCCTGATTGACGGCAGATTGACCACTGAGAACCGTTCCGTCCATGGCAATTTTTTGCCCGGGTTTGACGATTAAAATGTCTCCAATACGGATGTCTTCCGTATCCATTTCGACCAATTCACCGCTGCGTTGAATGAGCGCACGTGCTGGAGCCAAATCCATCATGCTGCGGATTGACTGGCGCGCTTTGTTCATTGAAAATGATTCCAATGCTTCACTAACAGCAAAAAGGAAAACGACAACCGCGCCTTCACGCCATTCCCCGATAATAACAGCACCAATGATCGCAATGGTCATCAATGTTTTCATATCAAACTGGAAGGTGCTGAGATTTTTCAGCCCTGTCAAAAACATGTGGTAACCGCCAATTGCCATGGAACCGCCAAACAGTGCGATGGACCACGGATGCGTTTCACTAGTCTGGAATGACACAAGAATTCCTGCAATCAGCAACAAGAGCGAAAGAGCCGTCTCGATCGTCTGGCGGCGCTGATAGAACGGAACGTGCTGCAGTTTTTCTTTTTCGGGATAAACCTTTATATGGTCAAAGGCGCCTGCTTTTTCAAGCGCTTCAATCGTTGCATTCCCATCGATTGTCAGTTTGGATGCACCAAAGTTCAAATTGACGTTTTTTATATCTGGCAAATTCCGGATGTTTTTTTCAAACTTGGCCGCGCAGCTGGTACACGATAAGTTTTCAAGGCGGTAGGTTTTAACCATTTCCATTACCTTCTTTCGTGTGTTCATGGGCGATGGTCACCAATTGCCGGACATGATCATCTGAAAGGGAATAGTAAATCTGTTTTCCTTTGCGCTCAGATTTCGCCAAAGCCCGCTCGCGGAGGTAACGCAAATGATGCGATGCTGTGGCTGTAGACGATCCAATAACTGCAGCAATATCACAAACACACATTTCTTCTTCTATTGTTAAGGCGTACGCAATGTTCAATCGCGTTTCATCTGCCAGCGCTTTGAATAAACTTGCAACATCGCTTAAATCGGTCATCTGTTTTTGGACACGTTCGACCGCTTCCGGATGAACTTTCGTCACTTCACATACTTCTTTCATGCCATCACCTCTTCATTCAAATAGATGTTTGATTGTTTTCTTCAGTATATCTACCCACCACCTTACGGTCAAATGGATATTTGAATGAATCATATTTACTTACCTAAAAAAAGGTGATACAGTTTTAAAGTTATTGCATAGAAAGCTTGCGTCGACTAGGAAACAACAACCGGTTCATGACGCACCAGAGAGTAAAAAATCGGCATATTTAATATAGAAGGAAGTGGACGTTTTTGAATACCTTATCTTATAAAGAACAATGGTTCGGCAATATCCGCGGAGACATTTTGGCTGGAATTGTTGTTGCACTCGCACTGATTCCGGAAGCCATCGCGTTTTCCATCATCGCAGGTGTCGACCCGATGGTAGGCTTGTATGCTTCGTTTTCCATCGCCGTCATCATTTCGTTTGTTGGCGGAAGACCGGCCATGATTTCAGCGGCGACCGGTGCCATGGCACTGGCGATGGTCTTACTGGTTCGCGACCATGGACTCGACTATTTACTGGCAGCAACCATCCTGACGGGTGTGCTGCAATTGATTTTCGGCGTACTGAGAGTTGCCCGCTTTATGAAATTCATTCCGCGTGCCGTCATGATCGGCTTTGTAAATTCACTCGCTATCTTGATTTTCATGGCGCAAGTGCCGTTCATTTTTGGGATCAACACGCTCACTTACGTTTTTGTTGGCATCACGCTGGCGATTGTCTACATCCTGCCGCGTTTTTTCACAGCGATCCCGGCACCTTTGATCGCGATCCTCTTTCTCACAGGAATTGTTATGTACGGTGGCATCGACATGCAGAATGTCGGCAGTCTTGGCACTATTTCACAAACTTTGCCAAGCTTCTTTATTCCAAATGTGCCATTCAACTTTGAAACCTTGCAAATCATTTTTCCAACCGCACTGGCTTTGTCTATCATCGGCTTGCTGGAGTCCCTATTAACTGCCTCCATTATAGATGATGCAACAGAAACCGATTCGGACAAAAACCAGGAAGCACGCGGACAAGGCATTGCCAATGTCATTACCGGATTTTTTGGCGGAATGGCAGGCTGTGCCATGATCGGCCAGTCTGGCATCAATGTCCAGTCCGGCGGCCGCGGCCGTCTATCTACCTTTACTGCCGGCGCTTTCCTGATGTTCCTGATCATCGTCCTCGGCAACTGGGTAGTCCAAATTCCGATGCCGGTCTTGGCGGGCATTATGGTTATGGTCTGTATCGGCACTTTTGACTGGGGCTCGTTCAAGTATTTAGCGACTGCCCCGAAAGCAGATGCGATCGTGATGCTGCTGACAGTTGTGGTGGTCGTTTACACCCATGATTTGTCCAAAGGCGTATTTGCCGGCGTTATTTTAAGTGCTTTGCTGTTTGCCGCCAAAATTTCCAAAGTGGACATCCGCAAAGAAGGATTGGAAAGCAATGCGTCGAATAGATATACCATACACGGACAATTGTTTTTCGCTTCTTCCCAGGACTTTGTTTCTGCATTTGATAAAGTAGATGCTTCCGAAGAAATCATCCTGGATTTTTCAGATGCCACTGTCTGGGACGACTCAGGCGTCGGGGCAATCGACCGAGTCATGAATAAACTGCAAGCGCAGGGACAAACTGTCGAAATTGTTGGTTTGAATGCGTCCAGCCAAAAACTCGTAGATAAATTAGCGACTTACGGGCAGGCAGGCAAGAGCACACATTAAGGGGGTTGCTCCAATGTATGAGAAAATTTTAGTGGCAGCGGATGGCTCCGACCATTCAAAAAGAGCCGCTCACGAAGCCGTCCGAATGGCTAAAGCCAATCCACAAGCTTTCGTTACCTTGCTGTACGTCATCGATTACGAAAAAGCACGAACTGAAATTCTTCATGGCCAAAGCAGCGACCAAGTCCACTTGGAACGCCGCAAGCATTTAGTGCCGCTCGAAGAAATCTTTCGTTCTTCTGGGGTTGATTTTGAAACCAAAACACTGCATGGCGTTCCGGGTCCAACCATTGTGAAGCACGCCAATGAAACCGGCTATGATGTCGTATTGATCGGCAGCCGCGGATTGAACGCGCTTCAGGAAATGGTGCTCGGCAGCGTCAGCCATAAAGTGGCCAAACGCGTTCAAGCTCCTGTCATTATCGTCAAATAAACTCAGCCGCTTTTCGTGAACTTGCGAAAAGCGGCTGAGTTTTTGTATGTTTTTAATTTTCGGTCGTTTATCCGGATTTGTGGTCGTTCACGAAAAAACTCCTCCTGCTGGGATCGCAGGAAGAGTCCGAATTTATTGCATCAAGACGTAGCCAAGGCTGAATAATAAAAGGCCGCTCGCTAAAGTGGCAATGATATATCTGCTGCCCTGCAGCCATTTGCCATCTTCAAAATCTTTGACAGCATCTAAAGCCATTGTTGAAAATGTGGTAAAGGCTCCAAGAAAGCCTGTGATCCAGAAAGCCGACAAGCTGCCGCTGCCAACAAACGCGCCAAGCACCAATGAACCGATGCTGTTGACCAGCCAAGTGGCGGCTTTTGGCTGCCACGACCGGCTTTCAACCAGCAAGTAGAACAGATAACGCGTGATGGCTCCTAAAAATCCACCAATCGCAATCCCGATCATAGCGACACCCCTCTTCGGCCAATCCACAGTCCCGCAGCCGCAGAGGCAATGCAAACCACTGTCATGCTCCCAGCAAACATCAGTCCGAACCAAAGGGATGACTCAAGGTAGTGAAACCAGTCAGCAGAAAACGCGGAAAAAGTCGTAAATGATCCTACTAGACCTGTTGACACCAATAACCGAACCTCTGCTGACTGGTGTGCCAAGCGAATTGCCGCTAATCCTATCAAAAAACTGCCCACTATATTGACGATCCAAAGCCCAAGCCCTCCTGCAACCGCCATGTATATACTTGCACGCAACAACGCGCCAATCGTCCCGCCCAGCCCTACCGCCAGTATCCTCTTCATTTCCAAACGCCCCGCATCTGTTTTTCTTCAGTATAACTTATTGAAAAAAACAATGTTTATTTGTCACTTCAAGGACTTTTTCGGCGGCGAGTACTTGGAGAAATTTAATCAGCAGAGTTCCTCTTGTTTTAATTTCATACGGATCAGTTTTAAGCATACATAGAGCAATTAAGCCGGAAAACTGCTTTTCTAAAGCAGCTGACCCGGTTTCTTCTGTTATTCAACTAACTCAGTTTATAAAACCTCATAAGCATCAATCATCTTATTGACATCATTCTTGCTATTGAACATCAATACATCGAGGATCGACAGGCCTTTATGGAAAGATCCCTGTTTTTGGTCATATGGCAGCAATTGCGAAGTGTAGAAAGCCAATTCTATCCCATGTTGGGAATACTTTTCTTTACTATATATCCCTTGCCCTCCTGGAGCATTTATGTACATATTTGCCCCATAAAATTCCGAAAGCTGCAATCCCCAATCATCAGGCTTTTGGATCTCTTTAAACTCAATATTTAAATCAGAAAGCCATTTTATATTATGATCAATCCCTAAAAATTCACACACTTGTATAAGGGCGTTAGTGTTAAATTCTGCTAAACTGTCTGTTGTATAATCCAAACAATTGCTCAAAAGGTTCAAGACTTCGTCATAGTAAGGCGCTATTTTTTTGTAAACTTCCAAGTTTTTCAAAATTGTTTGTTTCCATTCAGCAGATTCACTCAATTTAATTGATTTGATCATCGTATTTTGAGGTGATTTTATCGTGGAAACATTTATGTAAACAGGTTCCCCGCATGGACCCAATATCCGATTTCTGTTTATCCACCCTCTTCTAATGTATTGTGCTGTGTCAAAAACAACAAATACATCTGCATATTTTATTAGAGTAAAATACCCGATATAAGGGAAAAAATAAGGTTGCATCAATACAAGTTTCATATACCCAGAAAAATTTCTTTGCTTTAAATGATCCGCATCCTCTTTAATCCCATACGCCATGTCATTAACTCCTTTCCTAATACTTTCATCCATTCCTTTTGAACAGGGTCTTCACGTCTAGAAATCACTTTATCATAGGTGCTCTATTTACCTATTTCAACGGGCACCCATCCCTCCGTCTATTCTATATTGGCTGCCAGTGATAAATTGGGAATCCTCGCTTGCCAGAAACAAGATCAACTTTGCAACTTCGTTCATGGTTCCATATCTTCCTAACGGGATACGGGAAGATATTCTGCTTCGAACTTCTGAAGGGTCATCGGGATTGATGCTTTCTTCGTTTTTCCGCATCATGTCTGAATCCAATGGGGCCGGATGGATAGAATTGACACGGACTGAGTTACTTGAAGCTTCCAGGGCTGCCGTTTTTGTCAGACCAACAACTGCATGTTTAGTGGCCGAGTAAAGTGAATTCCTGCTGCTGCCCATGAGACCTGATACTGAAGAAGTATTAATGATGCTGCCGCTCTGCTGCTCAATCATGACTGGCATCACATGTTTCAATCCCAGAAAGACTCCCTTCACATTGATATTCATAATCATTTCAAAGTCTTCTACTGTCTGATCCACTAAGGCAGCCACTTTTCCTAGCACCCCTGCATTGTTTAAAAAGATATCTATTCTTCCCCATTTTCCAATCACTTCTTCTACGTAACTCGAAACAGCCGGTTCCGAAGTTACATCTGCCACGATGCCCATCACTTCTCCTCGAAAGCTGAGCTGTTCTACAAGAGTTGACAACGACTGCTCATCGTAATCAACGAGCGCCACTTTGGCCCCTTCCTCTAAAAAAATTTCAGCTGCAGCTTTCCCGAGGGATCCTGCTGCGCCTGTAATCACGGCTACCCGATCTTTTAGTCTATCAGCCACTTTTTTCCCCTCCTTCAGCGTCATCTACCAATAAATTCTCCAGCTGCAGAATCTATAATTTTTTCGTTTTTCCAATACCCGTTTATTTCACAGAGCTCTTCATATTCGCTTTTTAAAATTCCTACTATAAGCCGGTCATAATATCTGTTGTTCCGGTAGGCGTGATCACGGATTCGCCCTTCCTCTACCCAGCCGCATTTTTTAATGAATAAATTATAAGAAGGAATATTATGCTCGACAATATCACCGTCAAGACGATGCAACTGCAGTTCTTCAAAAGCATATTTCATTGTAGTCATAACCGTATCGCGCCCGTAGCCATGCCCACGCATATTCTTTTTCCCAATTAAAATGCCGTGATGGGCAGAGCGATTTTTCAAATCGATATTGGTAATATTGGAAATGCCGATAAAGCCATCTTCTTTTGTGTCAATTGCAAGCCGCAAATTTCGATCGTCGTATGTCAACCGATCAAACCATCTGTTCTGTTGCTCGGAAGAAATTGGAATAGACCAGCCTCCAATGAGATTGGCTATTTCAGGATCGTTATGAAAATTCTTTAACTCCTCCATGTCTTCTCTCTCTAAAGCACGCAGCGTAACTTTTTTTCCTGTAATGTTCATCTTTGCCCCTTCTTTCTGCAAGTATTGGTGAATCGCCTGATATCTTCCACAAGCTCTGGCGACTATAAGCCAAGCATATTACGTTCGCCTTCAATTTTTTGTTTCCTGAAGCATTTCTCTACTTTTACAGCTTAATCAGACTATTTTACTCATTCACCACCTATTAACTCACTTCTTTCTGCTTAAATATCCCATCTTTTTTCATTCTATCATACTTTTGAATCAATATTACTGATAATTTAGAAAATATTTTTAGAGCAATATATAAGTTATCGGCTTTATAGATGTGGACGCTCTGCACTCTACTCGTGCAGAGCAAAATCAACAAATAGCCCCCGATGGAATAAGACAGATCATCCATCAAGAGCTTTAATTGACCTTCGGTTTGATTGATTTTTAATTTGAGCTGAGCACCTCAAAGCACCAACTCTTTTATTTAGACTTCGAACAATAATTCCCTTGAGGGACCAGTAATCCATTCATACTACTTTTATATAAAATTCGCACTCCTCAAACTCGAGCTCCGTTTTAATTCTGCATTGCTACGGAGACCGATGGGGGTACATCCAACATCAAAATGAACCATACCAAACACTTTCAACTCCAACTTACTGAGCTTTTAATAGTAATGTTGCCCCTTCAATATCATCCATAATTTCAGTTTCGTGAAATCTGCCCTCTGCCCAATCGTCCACTTGGTTATGAAAGTAATCCGACTTCATGTGTCCGCTTAAGCCAGGCCCCACGATATGATAAGCACTCGATAAGTCGGCAAGATCCGCTACAAAACGCCAGGAGGCCCCATGATCAACATCGCCTTCCGGTGTCGATGCAGCAGCCTGCACCGTAACATTGGATCCGCCAATTGGCACCCGATCCGGGTTAAGAAACTCTGCAAATATAGGTGAAGCACCGGCAAGCGGATGCGGGAACGTTAATTGATGATGCTCACCCCACGCCCAATCTGCCGAATCATTTCCTTGTTCTTCTTCTATTTCTTCAACTGCCGCTGCCAGTGAATCCACAAGCCATTTTTCAGCGCCGCCGTATTCCGTTACCCAAACGCCTTCTTCGCCGGCAAACGCACTTCGCATCATTTCATCAGTGATGTGATTTTTGCCCGCCAACATATCGAAAACGTCTTCTGGAAATTCAGCCGACAATAAGGTTTCCGGCAGCTGTTTGATCCATTTGTGGAAAATCAGTGGCGCAGCCTGATCTTCACTGTCAACTTGATCCCATTCTTCAAGCACGGTGAGCAGCTCATTGTATTCATCCGTCTCGTTGCGTACGGTGGAAATCATGTCCTCTAAAAATTCAGCTGCATATAAATTCTGTTGGTCCATCTGAAGTTCCATCATATCCTGTGCCGTCAGATCATCCGATGCTTCCAGCACTTCGGCAATTCGTTCGTAGCGATATGGCTGCGCCCAAAAGTCGGTAATGTGATGAGGGTAGGAATCATCAATCACTTCATTGTTTGCTGTGGCAATAAACCCGCTTTCCGGATTGACTGACATCGGCAATTCATCAAACGGCACATAGCCATCCCAGCCGTATTGGGCAGAATCTCCTGGAACTGGCAATTGGCCGTCGCCGGATTTCCGTATTGGGATGCGCCCATTTGCTTTGTAGGCAATTGTGCCATCTGTAGATGCAAAGACAAAATTTTGAGCAGGCGCCTGGAAATCTTCCAGTGCCAATTCAAACTCTTCCCAATTGGATGCTTTGTTAAAGTTCAATACGGCCTGCAGTTCCAGTGTCGGCTCCAGTGCAGTCCACTGCATCGAAAAGACCGCCCCTGGCTCTTCTTCGTCATACAGGACATTGGAAACGACAGGTCCATGCCTTGTTACTAGCACTTCGAACTCTTCGGTTTCCCCGCCTTTCACTTTGATCGGTTCATTTCTGACTTCCGCCTGTTCCCACTCGCCTTCATACTGGAATTGGGTCGGATCATCAGGATTTGGCGTTTCGATGTAGAGATCCTGAACATCCGGTCCGACATTGGTGACGCCCCAAGCGATCTCTTCGTTATGGCCCAGGATGATGCCTGGGATTCCGGCAAAAATAACGCCGCTGACATTTTGTTCCGGTGACTCCAAATGCATTTGGTACCAGATGGACGGCGTGCTGAGCCCAAGATGCGGATCGTCCGCAAGCAATGGTTTTCCGCTTGCCGTTTTGTCTCCGGATACTACCCAGTTGTTGCTGCCGTTAAATTCAGGTGGAATAACCGAGGCATCGAATTCCCCAGCCACTTGGACAGGCTGCTCTTTGTTTGCTGCCAAAATTGACGGTGCAATTTCCGGGTAAGAGATAAACAACTCGCGAGCTTTGTCTTCTGGGAATTCGTTCAACGCCCAGTGGCGGACGGCCAGCGTATTCCAGTGCCCTCCGAGATCGTAGGCCATGAACTTGCCGATTGTCAGGGAGTCGACAGGCGTCCATTCCGTTGGTTCGTAGCCAAGCAAAGCAAACTCAAAGCTTAGTTTGCCATCTTTCTTGGCCTCTTCCATATAGGCATTGACTCCTTCTGCATACCATTCCAAAACCTGTTTGGCTTCTGCATCATAGCCATCCCAGGATTTTTCCGCAGCATCCCGCAAACTGAAAGTCCGAAAAAACTTATCCGTATCCACCGCATCTGCTCCAATTACTTCCGCTAATTTGCCGCTAGCCTGCCTGCGGGACAGGTCCATCTGAAACATCCGGTCCTGGGCTTGCACATATCCTTGCGCCCGGTAAAGATCAGCATCTGTATCTGCTTGAATATGCGGTACACCCATATCGTCACGGATAACCGACACATCGCTGTCGAGTACCGCAACTGCCGCTTCTCCTTCAATAAGCGGTTTCGACTTCCCTATGTAAACGTTTACAAAAATAAGCGCTGCAACTGCAACTGCTGCCAGAATTCCAATAACTCCAAGAAGCCATTTTAGCCATCTTTTGTTTTTCACTTTCTCTCCCATTATCTTGCCCCCTTTTCTTATGGTGCTTTATTCGACTGGCGAAGGATAAATCCCTTTTTTGAAAAGAATAAATCTGTATAAAACAGTTTATTTCCCCACAAAAAAAGACGCCCCGCTATGGGACATCTTTCAATCAAACTTGATCTTCTCCGACAATTTTCACTTCCAACTCTAAATCAATGCCGAATTTTTCTTGTACAGCCGCTTTCACCATTTCAATCGTTTGGATGTAATCGTTCGCAGATGCATTGTTTTTGTTAACAATAAAACCAGCATGCTTCGTAGAGACTTCTGCTCCACCGAAGCCGCGTCCCTGAAGGCCGCTGTCTTGAATTAACTTGCCGGCAAAATTGCCTGGTGGACGTTTAAAAACGCTGCCTGCAGAAGGAAATTCCAACGGTTGTTTTGTTTCCCGCTGAAACGTCAATTCTGTCATTTTGGCATCAATGACCGTTTGCTTGCCGACTTCCAGCTCAAACTCAGCGGATAGGACATAAAATCCTTTTTTCGTAATGATGCTTTTCCGGTAGCCAAGCTCCAAATCTTCTTTGGACAAAATCAGCTTTTCGCCCTCTTTTGAAAGGACAGTTGCCTGTTGAATGACGTCTTTTATTTCTCCGCCGTAAGCACCTGCATTCATCGCCATGGCGCCGCCAATAGAACCTGGTATTCCGCAAGCAAATTCAAATCCTGTCAGCTGTCTGGCTGCAGCAACTTTTGACACTTTTTTAATGTTTGCCCCGCCCTGCGCGTAGACTGTCGTACCGTCAATGGAGATTGCCTGTAAACTCTTTAAAGTCAGAACGATTCCACGAAATCCTCCATCACGGACGACCATGTTTGATCCATTTCCAAGGAGCAGTAATGGAATATTGTTAGTATATGCATACTTCACAGTAAAAGCAGTTTCATCTTCTGTCGTCGGTGTTACAAAAATATCAGCAGGCCCACCCATTTTAGTTAATGTATGAAGGTGTAGCGGTTCATCCATCTTGACGTGATCATCTGCCAAAAAACCTCGCAGATCCGTCAACCATTGTTGTTTCGTCATCTAAAGCAAATCCCTTCTAAACTTATGGCTTCTACTAGTATCCAATTTTCATCCTGATTTGACAAGCAATATAGCCAGGTTCAGGCCAAAAGTCCAATAAAATAATATCTCGAATTCGAGAATTATTAATTAAAAACTATTGACTTTGAGATTTATTGCCGTTATATTTAGTTTAGAACAACATTTCTAGGAGGAATTTAACATGAAAAAATGGACAGTAGACACGGCGCACTCAGAAATCGGCTTTTCAGTAAAACACATGATGATCTCAAAAGTAAAAGGCTCTTTCGCATCTTATGAAGCGAATGTAGAAGCAAACGAAGAAGATCTTCAGAATGCATTGATTGACTTTAAAATTGACGTAGCAAGCATCAACACAAACAATACTGACCGCGACAACCACTTGCGTTCAGCTGACTTTTTTGATGTTGAGCAGTTCCCATACATCACATTCAAAGCTAATGACATCGTTAAAAAAGGCGGCGAGTACGAAATGACTGGCGACCTTACGATGAGAGGCGTTACACGTCCGGCTACTTTTGAAGTAGAATACGGCGGCAAAGGCACGAACCCTTGGGGCGTAGAAGTAGTCGCGTTTAACGTAGAAGGCAAAGTAAACCGCAAAGATTTTGGCCTTACTTGGAACCAAGCGCTTGAAACAGGCGGCGTAATGGTTGGCGAAGACATCAAAATCACATTAGAATTAGAAGGCAACCCAGCATAATAAAGAGACATTCAAAAAGCAGTGTGAGGAATTTTCCTCGCACTGCTTTTTTATTGAACGTTTTTAGTGTCCATATCTTCATTTATCGTCTTATGCCCGTCGGAGGCCCGCAGGATGCAGGTCAGCTAACCGTTGCGACAGGAAGTCGCAACGGTTAGCATCAGATGTTAGGCAACTTTCGCTTTTCTATTTGTCCAGCTCCACCTGCCAGACTCTAGGGTCATAAGCCACTCCGGCTGTGCGGCTGAAGAAACGCCGCTTCGCCGGAGCGTCTTATGCCTGTCGAATCTACACGGCAGCTTTCGCTTTTCAGTATTCCTGCTCAATTTTTGGCAATGGTTTAACTGCCGGACCATTCAGTACATCGCCTGTATAGGAGAAGCGGGAACCGTGGCATGGACAATCCCATGAACGTTCGGCATCGTTCCAATTAACTTCGCAGCCCATATGCGTACAGGCTGTATCCACCAAATGGACCTGGCCGTATTCATCCCGGTATCCGCCCGCTTTTTTCTTGCCGACTTTAACCAGCGCCCCCTCGTCTTTGCCAAGGTCTTCGACGGTTTTTGAGGCTCTTTTTAGCTTTCCTTTGACCAGTTCCTTAGCAACCGAGGCATTGTCTTTCGCAAAGCTCGCAACATCCACCGCTTTCATTTTAGGGCGGGTTGGACTGAAAACAGGTGCGTAGTGATTTTCCTTTTCCAAAATTTGATCGGTCAGCAACATACCGGCTAGTGCGCCGTTGGACATTCCCCATTTATGGAAGCCGGTCGCGACCAATATATTGTCATAGCCGGCAGTGATGGTCCCAATATAAGGAATCTGGTCGAGCGTGGTCATATCCTGAGATGACCAGCGGTATGGGATTTCCTGAATGCCGAAATGTTCCTCGCCAAACTTCTCCAAGTTGTGGTAATGCTCCATCGTTTCGCTTGAACTTTTTCCTGTTGCATGGCCTTCCCCGCCAATCAGCAGCAGCTTTTCCCCATCGTCTCCTGGCGCATAGCGCAGGGAACGGGATGGCATGTCTCCACTGATATACATATCGTTCGGAATGTTGCCACTCACTTTAGCTGCAATGGCGTATGAGCGATTGACCGATAAGCGTGAAAAGTACATGCCGTCAAAATCGTTAAACGGATAATGTGTGGCGACAATCACTTTATTGCACGACAAATGTGACAGGTTTTCGGTTTGAATAACGGGATCTTTTTTGCTCAAAATCTTTACAGCACGGGTCTGCTCGTAGATTTTCCCGCCAAGCCGGTCAATCTCTTTGACCAATCCAGCCAAAAACTTCACGGGATGGAACTGAGCCTGGTTGCGCATGACGATAGCATCTTCCACATGAAACGGCAACTCTACTTCGTCTTTTGCCAGTTCCCCGTCAATGCCCAATTGCAGGTAGGCCTCTGCTTCTTTCTGTACTAGCTTTGCTCCTGCAGTTGTATTGGCATAGACGAAAGAGTTGTGGTGTGAAAAATCGCAATCGATGCCAAGTTCTTTGGCAGTTTCTTCAATAAACTTCAACCCATCCATGTTTGCCTGGTAATACAGCTTCGCTTTTTCCTCGCCTACAAGTTTCACGAGCGGATAATAAAAAAGGCCATGCTGTGCAGTAATTTTTGCTGTTGTATTGCCTGTTACCCCATCGACTAATTTGCCGGCATCGATTAAAGTTACCTTCTTTCCGGCTTTTGCCAATAAGTAGGTGCTGATGATTCCAACCATACCCCCGCCAACAACGGCAATATCTGTTGATTCATTTTCCTGCAATGCGGGATAGCTTGGAATATCTTTGTACTCTCTCCAAAACGATTTCTGTTCTTCTGGAACTCGACTTGCATTATCACTCTGCACCATACCGTTCCTCCTCAAAAAGCTTTTAATAAATGTCTACCCCTAATGAAGAATCCTAATCAAATTAGCAGCCATCAAGTTTCCTATTTTTTGGATAGACTGTTCAGATCGGACGAAATACTGGCCAATTTTCAAAAATACTGTCCGTTGCCGCTCATTTACTGTCCACTACTCCAAGTCTACTGTCCAAACGAAAAAAAGGACCACCCTTAGAGGGCAGTCCTTTATTTAAAAACTTAGGCGTGTACTTTTACTAAAGCATTTGCAGATTGCTCTACGCGTTTCATGCCTTCAGCAACGATTTCTTCTGCACGGTCCGGGTACATATTATGTCCCTCAATGATCACTTCTTCGATGTCAGTGATGCCAAAGAAGTCCATGATCAAGCGAATGTAGTTAACGCTCATTTCAGCAGGAGCCATTTCAGGTGATGAATAAACTCCGCCGCGTGCGTTCAAGATGATGACTTTTTTCTCAGGTACAAGACCGACCGGGCCTTCAGCTGTATACTTGAATGTTACGCCTGCGCGGTAAACGTAATCGATGAATGTCTGCAATGGCGCAGGAATTGTTTTGTTCCATAATGGGAATGCGAATACGACAACATCAGCGTCCATGAATGCATCCATTGCTTTATTGGCTGCCGTTAGAATGCGCTGTTCCAAATCCGTCATTTCTTCAGCTTGTGCTGATTTTTGCATAGCATCAAAGAAATCCTGGCCAAAATACGGCATGTCTTCTTTGAACACATCAAATGTATGAACGTCCAGCTCAGTGCCCATTCCGATAGAATCCATGAATACTTCGTACATTTTACTGGAAACCCCTTCAGATGCAGGGCGGTTGTTTGCTTTTACTACTAAAACATTTGTCATTAAGTTAAAACTCCTTCTATAATTATATTAAAATTATTTATCTCAAATTAAAAGCACTTTATCATCTTAAGAAAATAGAGAGTAAAAGTCAATTACTCTGCCTCCCTGTTATACCCCATCGCAAGAATCGCCTGTGCAATAACTCGTTTTCTTTTTACCCAATGGCTTTAACTTAGGACGAATTCCTTCTTCTTCAGCAATTTGTTCCAACGCTTCAACAAATGCTTCCAACGGCTGCGCACCCGAAATTGCATACTTGCGGTTTACCACAAAAAACGGGACGCCTTGTACGCCAATTTGGCCAGCTTCGGCAATATCAAGCTGAACCTCCGCCATGAATTGATCCGATTCCAGCACTTGTTGCGCCTCGCTGCTTGATAGTCCGACTGCTTCCACGATATTCAATAAGATCCTGTGGTTGCCGACATTTTTTGCTTCAATAAAATATTGATGCATAAGCTGTTCAGTCAGTTCTGCATCTTTATTTTTGGTTTCAGCCCACTTCACTAACCGGTGAGCAGCCAATGTATTGGCTTCCATCATGTTATCAAAATCATATTCCAAACCAACAGAACGGGCATGCTGCGCCACTCCTTCAGTCATCTCTTTTGCTTCTTCAATCGTTTTCCCAAATTTCTTTGCCAAACTTTCATAAGTTGGGACAGCAGAATCAATGGGTGTGTCCGGATTTAATTGATAAGCCTTGAACGAAACTTCTGCCTGGCTTTCGAAGCCTGACTGAACCAACGCGTTTTCCAAAGTTCTCTTGCCTATATAGCAGAATGGGCATACATAATCTGACCAAACTTCAATTTTCATAGTTATCCACCTCGCCATTAACTATAGCAACGAAAACAACAGCGCTCAATTTTTTTGCCTGTGGAAAGAAAAGCGGAGGCGATCGTGTTAGACCTGAGAGAAATTAAGCGCATCACGGAACCACAAAAAAACTGACTCCCTATAGGGAATCAGCTTAATGCTTCTGTAATGACAGGAACAATTTGTTTTTTGCGTGATACGACGCCAGGCAACAGGACACGGTTATCAACTACACTCGTTTTAAAAGCACCTTCGACAATGCCCGCTCGTTCACCCAGAACGATGGCCACTGAATTGTTGTTTAGAATATCCGTAACAGCAAATACGAAAAGATCCAAACCTTTAGCAGAGATGGCATTTTCCATTAGCACTTCAAGCTCTTTTTGGCGGACCATGACTTCTTCTACATCAATTGCATTAACTTGAGCAACTTCAAATCGGCGATCGCCTGCTTCAAATTCTTTTGAGTCCAATGAAATCAAATCTTCTAATGTTTTGTTGCTAAGATCCGCTCCGGCTTTCAATAGGTCCAGGCCGTAATTTTGTACATCCACATTCGCTATGCGCGCTAATTCTTTAGCGGCTTCAACATCTTGCGCGGTACAGGTTGGTGACTTGAAAAGAAGGGTGTCTGAAATAATCGCGGAAAGCATCAATCCGGCAATATTCATTGGTACTTCCACACCATTTTCTTTAAATAGCTTCAGGATAATGGTTGTTGTGCAGCCAACAGGCTCTGCGCGGAAAAAAAGCGGATCCGTCGTTTCAAAATTGGCGATACGGTGGTGGTCCACTACTTCAATCACCTGAACTTCATTGATGTCTTCTGCACTTTGCTGCCGTTCATTATGATCCACCAAAATGACTTGTGCAGCCTCTTTAGCAACCTGCGTCACCAAACGCGGCTGATCAAATTTGAACGTCTCCAAAGCGAATAAAGTTTCATTGTTTACTTCACCTAAACGAACTGGCTCAGCCACCATGCCCATTTCATTCTTCAAGTAAGCGTATGAAATGGCCGAACAAATTGAATCAGTGTCCGGATTTTTATGACCTAATACTAAAACTTTTGACATAAATAATAGCCCCCTGTAAAACTTAGTTTCTGTATTTATTCTATCATAAGTACAGCATTTGAAAAAATTGAACTGACATCCAATAGAAATAAATCTAAAAGAGTATAAAGTTTATAGAATTATCTGTATTTTATAAATTCATCATGTACAATAGCACATACTAATGGTATAATATGACTAACTAATTTAAAGTTAGGTGGAAGGAAGCGATGCCCATGACCATTTTACTGGAAAAGAAATACATTCCTCTGGCCGATTATTTCTCTGGAGCGACAAATCCCTCAATAAAACTAACATTTTCTGAAATCGAACAAATTATGGGCCAAAATTTACCTAATGCCGCCTACTTGAATAAAAGCTGGTGGAAAAAGACGAAAGCACCAGCCAAGCACTTTCATGCATGGGTAGATGCCGGTTATTTTGTTAGTGATGTTGAGCCGGATCGCTTTGTTGTTTTTGATCGGATCGACCTTTCAAATGGCAACGGCAATGGCCATGACGAAGAAGATCAGGACATCCTGCTGATTCGAATAGCTGAGCACGGGGATGCGCGCTCTCTCGCCGCCTTGCAGAAAGCAGTCGAATCCGAATCTGATTACATGTTGTACGCAAAAGACGAACGGACACAATCCACCCAAAAAGTCCGAAAACAAATCATTGAATGGAAACAAAGCGGGCACTCAACCATCATTATTGCCATTCTAAACGGCCAGCATGTTGGCTATTTGATGATCATGGGCAATGACGCAAAGCGCGCTGCACACCGCGCCACTATCGATCTCGGTCTTCAAAAAGAAGCACAGGGCAAAGGAATTGCCAAATCGTTGCTCGATAAAGCAGAAGCATGGGCCAAAGAAAAAGGCATCAGCCGACTTGAGCTGGCAGTTATTGAAGAAAATGAACCGGCACGCAAGCTATATGACAAAGCAGGCTTTGAATCTGAAGGCATTCGCCAAAAATCTATGATGATTAATGGCAAGCCCCATAATGAAATTTATTTAGCGAAGTTTTTGGATTAGAAAAAGAGCGTGTAAGAACCACGCTCTTTTTCAATGGGCTTTAATCATCACAAAATTTCCCCACAATAAAACCCGGACCAGCTTAGCTGATTCGGGTTTTATTCACGTTAAGCTAATTTTTCCAGCAAACGCAGAGACTCGCGGTTGAATGCCGGCAAGTCATCCGGCTGGCGGCTAGTAACCAATTGATCTTGGCACACTGCCACTTCTTCGTCGACTACAGTAGCTCCTGCATATTCCATATCGACTTGAATCGATTTAAAGCCTGTTGCTTTGCGGCCTTCTAATGCTTTAGCCGTAATTAATAACTGAGGGCCATGACAAATTGCAAAGACCGGTTTTTTTGCATCCATAAATGCTTTTGTGAATGCCACAAAACGATCATCTGCACGCAATTGGTCTGGAGAAAATCCGCCTGGCAAGAAAAGCGCATCGTAATCTTCTGGGCTGACCTCGTCAATGCCTTTGTCGATTGTGACAACAGCTTCACCTTGTTTGCCTGTCACTTCATTGCCTGCTTCTTTTTCGATAGTGAAGACTTCGTGACCCGCATCATTAAACGCTTTCGATGGATCTGTATATTCCACATCTTCGAACATGTCTGTAATTAAAGTTGCGATTTTTGCCACTTTCTACCACTCCTTCTGTTTAATCATTCTCTTTCAGTATTCCACCAAAAGATGACATTAAACACAAAACTAGCGAAATTTCGAGACAAATGGATTTTCCGTCTCCCAAAAGCGGTACGGATAGTCGACTGCTTCAAGCGAATTGCCAATACCGACGCGCGGTCCGACCGATACGGCATGAACAGGATCTCCTTGCGCAATATAAAGCGGCTTCTCAGAAAAATGGCTGCCGTAATGGTCCATTGTAATAGCCATTGCCTTGGTCAGTTTGCCCGGTCCGCTGGTCCAATTTTTCATTGGCATGTGCTCGCCGCGCAGTTTCGCCATCAGTTCAATGCCTTCTACCGGTTCCACTGCACGAATCAAAATCGCGCGCGGAGTATCTTGTGGTCCGCTGACGACATTGATCAATGTGTGAGTGTGCATTTGGTACGTATAAATGAGTCCAGGTTTTCCGAACATAATTTCTGTACGCTTGGTACGGCGATTGCCAAAGCTATGGGCCGCCCGATCTTCTGCACCCATATACGCTTCGGCTTCCACAATGCGTCCCGCAACGACGCCTTCCGGCAATTCATGGACCAAAATTTGGCCAAGCAAGTTGCGAGACAACTCCAATGTCGGAGCATGAAAAAATTCTTCAGCGACGGGTGTAAACATAATATCTCCTCCTCCCGGCATTATACCGAATGGATGGCGGTCACTGCCTGGATAAGCGGTTCGAGTTCGTGAATTCGATTATCGTTAAAAGCTTCCACTATAGCACTGCCAACAATAAAACCGTCTACATCATCTCGCAGCATGTCGACATGGCTGCTTTTTGAAATTCCAAATCCAGCGTAAACCGGAACCGGACTTTTGTCTCGGACTTTGCGCATAAAGGCTTTCACATCTTCCGACATTTCGTCACGTGATCCTGTTATGCCTTTGACCGTTACTGCATAAACAAAACCTTCTGCTCCACTCAAAATATCATCCAGCCGCACATCAGTTGTCGTCAATGTTACCAACTGAATCAATTTGATGCCTTCTTTATCTACATGGGGCTGTACCAACTCTTTATGTTCATAAGGAAGATCTGGGATGATGATAGCTGAAACGCCCGCTTTACCGCTTTCAGATGCAAAACGTTCCACTCCAAATTTCAGCACTGGGTTCAAATAAGTCATAATCAGCAGCGGAATTTCAATCTGGAAAGTCCAGGTTTGCATTTCTTCCAGCACTTTCTGCAGCGTCACGCCTTGTTTTAAGGCGCGGTTGCCTGCTGCTTCGATTGTTGGCCCATCCGCTACTGGGTCAGAAAACGGGATGCCGATTTCGATGGCCGTCACCCCTGCTCCCTGCAAGTATTGTACTTGCTCCTTCAAACGGTCAAGACCGCCGTCTCCTGCCATAATGTAGGCAACAAACGCTTTGTTTCCTGAACTCTTGAGCTGTTCCAATCGTTTCATGACAGTCCCTCCAATTGCTCGGCATAGGTAGCTATGTCTTTATCGCCACGGCCTGATACACAAATGATCAAAATCTGATCAGCTGTCATCGTCTTAGCCTGCTTTTCTGCCTCTGCAATGGCATGCGCTGTTTCAAGAGCAGGGATAATTCCTTCCAGACGGGACATGCTAATGACTGCATCAAGTGCTTCCTTATCTGTAATCGACCGGTATTCAACACGGCCGATATCCGCTAAATACGCGTGTTCTGGCCCAATTCCAGGATAGTCCAGTCCAGCAGAGATCGAATGCGCTTCTTGTACTTGCCCTGCATCATCCTGCAGCAATTTCATCATCGCGCCATGAAGTACACCTTCTGATCCCTTTGTTAAGGTCGCAGCATGCTTTTCTGTATCTACACCTTGGCCAGCTGCTTCAACACCGATCAATTGAACGTCTTTATCTTTAATGAATGGATAAAACATGCCGATCGCATTGCTGCCGCCGCCTACGCATGCCAAAATAGCATCAGGCAAACGCCCTTCTTTTTCCAAAATCTGGCGTTTTGTCTCATCACCAATAACGCGTTGAAAATCGCGTACCATCGTTGGGAATGGGTGCGGCCCTAGAGCCGAGCCGATTAAGTAATGCGTATCTTCCACGTTAGAAACCCAGTAGCGCAAGGCTTCATTGACCGCATCTTTTAACGTCGAGCTGCCTTTTGTGACACTTTCCACACGCGCACCCAAAAGTTTCATCCGAAAAACATTCAGTTGCTGGCGTTTAATGTCTTCTTCTCCCATAAAAATAACGCATTCCAAATCAAACAATGCACAGATTGTCGCTGTTGCTACACCGTGCTGGCCCGCTCCGGTTTCTGCGACAATTTTGCGTTTGCCCATGCGCATAGCGAGCAAGGCCTGCCCAATCGCATTGTTCACTTTATGGGCACCCGTATGGTTCAAGTCTTCCCGTTTCAAGTAAATTTTCGGTCCACCCAATGATTCTGTCATACGCTGAGCGAATGTCAGCGGCTGTTCACGTCCAACGTACTCGGACAAATAATGATGGTATTCTTTTTGGAATTCTGGATCTTCTTTTACTTCGTTATAAGCATCTTCCAATTCTTTAACGGCTTTCATCAAAGTTTCCGGCACAAATTGTCCGCCGTACTTGCCGAAAAATCCAACTTTCTCTATTGTCTGTTCCATCGAATCATCCTTTACTCGTTTTATGAATTTCTGGATTTTCACTGTATCTTTACGGCCATCTGTTTCAACACCGCTTGAAACGTCGACCATATATGGTGTTGTCTGTGTAATCGCTGCGTGAACATTTTCTGGATTCAATCCACCCGCCACGATGAGACGTGATGGATCGATATCCGCTCCATCAAGCAGAGACCAATCAAATACCTTGCCGCTTCCCCCGCGGTAATCAGTGCCCGGAGCATCTACCAGCACATAATCAGCAATGGATCTGCCCAATTTGTCAGCATCTTCTTTCGAGCGGATGGAAAACGCTTGAATAACCGGCACCTGAATTGCTGTGATCAACTCATCCGGCTCATCGCCGTGCAGCTGAACCATCGTCAGTGGAACCCGCGCAATCGTATCTTCTATTTCTTCCAAAGAAGCATTCACGAACACACCAATTTTATCGGCATCTACCGGAATGTGTTTGGCCAATTCAGCCGCCTGTTCAATTGTCACCTGGCGCTTACTTGGAGCGAACACAAAACCAATGGCATCTGCCCGCTTCGCCGCTTGAACATGCTGCTCTTCTTTCAAACCACAAATTTTCACTTTCGTCATTGGACTGCCTCCTCACTTGTTGCCTGACGAATCCAATTGCCCGGATCTTCAGATCGCATTAATGCCTCGCCCACCAAAATTCCGGAAGCGCCACTGGCATATGCGAACTTCGCATCCTCTTTGGTATTCATTCCACTTTCACTGATCAGCACCCGTTCGCCGTCAAATGGAAATTTCTCTGCCAATTGCGCCGTCCGTTCAACCGAAACGTCAAAGGTTTTCAGGTTGCGGTTATTGACGCCAATCAGCTTGGCATCCAGCTCCAAAGCTATCTTCAGTTCTTCGTCGTCATGGACTTCCACTAAAACTTCAAGCCCTTTGGACACCGCATACTGATAAAGGCTGTGCAGCTCTTGTTTTTCGAGCGCCGCAACAATCAGCAGGATAATGGTTCCTCCAGCATGTTGCGCACGGTCAATTTGAATTTCGCTGACCATGAAATCTTTGCATAACACAGGAATTGAAACGGCTTGCGCCACTTTGCGCAGGTCATCAATGGATCCTTTAAAATACGTTTCATCGGTGAGCACGGAAATAGCTGCCGCTCCCGCTGCTTCGTATTTTTTTGCCTGAGCTACGACATCCACTCTTGTCTGGATATCGCCTTTAGATGGGGATGCACGTTTTATTTCTGAAATCACGCCATTCCCTTTCTGCAAACGCTGCAGCAATTTTGATTTTTCCGGAAAAGTGATAGTGCTCGGCTCTAGCGGTTTATACGTTTTTATTTCTTCATGTTTGGTTGCAATGATTTTATCCAATATCGTCATACAAATACCTCCGCTGCTAACCGGTGCAAGTCAAAGACACGCGCGGTTTCACCTGATTTAATTGATGCTTTTGCCTGATGCACGCCTTCCGCTACAGTTCCGGCTTTGCCGCTGACATACAGAACTGTTCCTGCATTCAGTGCCACCGTATCCAAGTAAGGGCTGTCTATTCCTGATAAAACATCCATAAAAATTTCAGCATTGCGCTCTGGGTCTCCGCCGCGAATCGCTTCAATCGGCGCAACTTCCAAGCCAACTTCATTTGGATGGATTGTCATGTTGCGTTTGCCATGCTCATCGAAGACGATCAGTTCGTTGGTGCCGGCAAGCGACAATTCATCCAATCCGCCCGCACCGTGAACCAATGCCCCTTTTTTTCTGCCCAGCCGAATGAGCGCATCCGCCATTGGCTCTAACATGTCTAAGCGATAAACACCGGTCATTTGAACCGTAATGGGCAATGGATTTGCCAATGGTCCAACCAAGTTAAAGATTGTCGGAGTTCCAATTTCTCTGCGGATTCGGCGCAAACCACCAAGTGCCGGGTGGATTGCAGGCGCAAATAAAAGAGCAATCCCCGTCTGGTCCAACATTGCCGGAATTGAAGCAATATCGGCTTTTGTCGAAATGCCCAATGCTTCCAACACGTCGGAACTGCCGGTCTTGCTGGAAACACTGCGATTGCCGTGCTTCGCAACGGTCAACCCACAGCCCGCCAAAACGAAAGCGGTCAATGTGCTGATGTTAAAACTGTAGGATCGGTCTCCCCCAGTTCCACAAACATCGACCAGTTCTCCTTCTATTTCAGGAAGTTTCACTGCTTTTTCACGCATTGCTTTAACCAAACCGACCAATTCATCTGCCGTTTCACCTTTTTCATGCAAATCGGATAAAAACTTTTTAATCTGTTGCTCATCTATTGTACCGTCCAGAATTTCCAACGATTTTTCATACATTAATTGTTCGCTCATATTCTCTGCTCTGCTCATCCTGATCTCTCCTCGTCTTGTTTTGGAATACAAAAATCCCCGCAACCAGATGAATCATCTGATTGCGGGGACGGTTAAAACCGCGGTACCACCACGCATTAATGCAATAAACTTTTGCACTCACTTAAACAGGCTCTTCGCCTTTCCCTTTAACGCAGGGCTTACGTCTCCCTTACTCGCTTCCGCTTTCAGGCCAGCTCTCCTAAGTCCATTCGCGCAGTTTATCCAATCAGCTTGCACCAGCCGCTGACTCTCTAAATGAATCTCCCTGCCTACTCGTCTCAATCCTCGATTTATACACTCTTCTATTCTGGTCTTTTCTAGGCTCTTCTCTCAAAAGGACTTGCTTCTCGTACAACAAGTGACCCTAATCTTAAAAGGTTTTGTTTATTCTGTCAAGTAAAAGAAATGCAGAAGCACCTGTAGAGGTCCGACGGGCAAAAAAAGCACCAGTAGCCAGTTTCTCTGGACACTTGTGCTTGAACAAACATGAATCACTGGTAATAGCCATCCAGTTCTTTTCGCAAAGCCGCTTTGAGAAATTTTCCGACTGAGGTTTTCGGCACTTCTTTCAAAAAGACCACATCGTCCGGAACCCACCATTTGGCAAATTGACTCTCCAGGTATGTCAGCAATTCCGATTTCATCGCTTCATCTTCAGCATAGCCTTCTTTCAGGACTACACAAGCAAGCGGACGTTCGAGCCATTTTTCATGGGGAATCGCGACAACAGCTGCTTCAAAAACAGAGCCATGGGTCATCAGCGCATTTTCCAAATCAACAGAAGAAATCCATTCTCCCCCGCTCTTGATCAAATCTTTTGTTCGATCCGTCAACTTGATGTAGCCATCCGGTTCAATGACGGCAATGTCTCCCGTATAAAGCCAACCCTCTTTAAAAGCGTCTTCCGTCCGTTCATCCTTATAATATTCATCGGCAATCCATGCACCTTTGACGTTCAATTCTCCCATCGTTTCACCGTCCCAAGGAGCTTCCCCATTTTCATTCACAATCCGCACTTCCAGCCCCGGCATCGGTAATCCCGCCATTGACCGGCGTTCGATCCGCTCGTCCATCGTCATATCCGCCATAGTCGAAGTCGTAATAGCCAAACTAACAAGTGGTGAAGTCTCCGTCATGCCATAGCCGGTGACAAAAGGCACATTGTATTTTTCTTCAAATGCCCGGATTAACCCTTTCGGTGAAGCCGATCCCCCGCAGATGATCATCCGCAACGTTTCAATATTGCGCGGATTTGCTTCCAACTCTTTTAAGACGCCTAGCCAGATAGTTGGGACACCGGCAGTCAACGTGACTTTTTCTGATTCAATCAAATCCAGCAGCATGCCCGGAGCAAACCCTGGTCCCGGCAGTACTTGCGTAGTGCCGAACAGGACACTTGCAAACGGCAGTCCCCATGCATTGGCATGGAACATCGGGACAATCGATAATGCAATATCGCGTTCAGACAAGCCCATTGCGTCGGACATGCCGAGGGCATAGCTGTGCAGCACCAGCCCCCGATGTGTGTAGACGACCCCTTTTGGATTTCCGGTAGTCGCCGACGTATAGCACATGCCCGCCGGTGTGTTTTCATCCAGATCTTCAGGGAATTCAAAGCTGCCATCCTCAGCCGCCAGCAGCTCTTCGTATGAATGGACATTTTCAAGTGAGATGTCCGGCAAATCTGTCCCGTCTTTCATGACAACAAAATGTTTGACCGTTTTCAGCATTGGCGCCAACTTTTCAATTAACGGGAACAAATCGTGATCAACCACTAGGATTTCATCTTCTGCATGATTGATGACATAAGCGATATGTTCGGGAGACAGCCGGATATTGATCATGTGTAAAATAGCGCCAGCACCAGGCACCCCAAAGTACAGTTCCAGATGGCGGTGATGATTCCAGGCAAAACTTCCAACTTTTGTACCGCGCTCCATACCGATTTTGCTTAAAGCTGCGGCCAATTTGCGGGTGCGTACCGCAAATTCTTTATAAGGAATACGGTGAATCATATTTTCTCCAGTCCGTGAAACAATCAATTTTTCTGGAAAGTAGCGCTCTGCTCTTTTTACGAAAGATGATAATAATAACGGCGAATCCATCATGTCACATCCGACTCCTTCTTCGTTTTATTTCGCTCAATGAAAAACGGGTGCTTGTGCCGCTCATCAGCCTTCAATACAGGTGTAAGACAAGCATCCACGCTGAGTGATAGCCGGTACCATTCCTGCCAGTCTTTTGATTTGAAAAATGCTGCCACTTCTTGGTGTTCGAGACTTCCTACCGGTTTCCCAGCCCACTCCAACCACTCTGACCGTTGGAAAAAATCACAAAAAGCTTGCCAAAATTTATGTTCCAACGCTCCTAAAGTTAACCAGCGCCTGTCTTTTGTTTCATAAATGGCATAACATACCCGAGCACCGCCAATTTCTGGAATGCCCTTTTCCGATATGCCAGCTTCAAAATAAGCATCATGATTGCCAAGAAATTCCGCCATAACTTCAGCCAATGCAATATCTAGATATTGCCCCTGTCCGGTTCGGAACTTTTTCAATAGCGCAGCAAGCAGCTGTTCCGAAGCGATCAAACCTCCAGTAAAATCAGCGAAGGTATTCGTCGGATGAATGGGCCTGCCAGAAGCATCGCTTAATTGATCCAAGGCACCGGACAAAGCCATATAATTCAAGTCATGGCTTCCCAATTCCGCCATTTCACCTGTTTGGCCATAACCTGATAGCGAGCAATAAACCAAATCCGGCTTAACCGTTTTTAGGCTGTCATAATCCAAACCCAGCTTCTTCAAGACACCCGGCCGGAACGTCTCAATCAGCGCATCTGCACCTTTGACCAAATCCAGCATTTCCAGACGGCCTTCCGGAGATTTCAAGTCGATATGAACAATCGTTTTGCCACGGTTGTTCGCCACATGGACGTGCCCTCCGCTCATATAGCGGGCAGGGTCACCTTCTGGCGGTTCTATTTTAATAACTTCCGCACCCAGTTCAGCAAGCCGCATTCCCGCATAAGGCCCCGGAACATAATAACTAACATCCAGGACCCGTACACCTTTTAGCGCATTTTTCATTTACAGCCCCATCCGCTTGGCAATAATGGTTTTCATGATTTCATTGGAACCGGCATAGATTGCAGCTACCGGAATGTCCCGGTACCGGCGCGCAATTTTATATTCTTCCATATATCCATATCCACCATGCAATTGCATGCATTCACCAGAAATCTTTTTGGCTGTGTCGGTCAGCCAGTATTTTGCCATCGATACCTTGGAAACGATATCTTTTCCAGCCATATGGTCTTCAATCAATGATTCCAAGAATGAATGGCCCAGTTCGATTTCCGTCGCCATTTCCACCAGTTTGAACTGCGAGTTCTGAAACGAGCCAATCGGCTTGCCGAATGCTTTTCTCGATTTTACATATTCCAACGTCATTTCAAGCATATCCTCAGAAGCCACCTGTGCCGCTAATGCGACTACCAGCCGCTCCTGCTGCAGTTTTTCCATCAAATAGGTAAAGCCTTTATTTTCTTCGCCAATTAAATTCGAAGCAGGGACGACGCAGTCTTCAAAATACAGTTCGGACGTATCCTGTGCATGAAGGCCTACCTTATCGAGCTTACGCCCTTTCGTAAAGCCAGGTGTCCCCTCTTCTACCATCAAAAGAGAAATCCCCCGGTGTTTCGGTTCTGCCTTTGGATCGGTTTTTACGACCACCAGCACCAACGTCGAATTGATGCCGTTGGTAATAAAGGTTTTCTGGCCATTGACAATATAGGTGTCACCATCCCGTACCGCTGTAGCTGATATATTTGCGAGGTCAGATCCTGCTCCGGGCTCTGTCATGGCGATGGCTGTGATATGATCTCCCGAAACACAGCCCGGCAGCCAGCGCTGCTTTTGCTCTTCGTTTCCGTACGCTTCAATATAAGGAACAGTAATGTCATTGTGCAGGCCAACTCCTGTCAAACTGGCACCCACACGCTCCATTTCTTCACCAATAACAACGGCGTAACGGAAATCAAGGCCAAGGCCGCCATATTGTTCTTCTACCTGGGGACTCAAGAAACCCATATCACCAAGTTTTTTCCAGAATGACTTGGGGATTAGGCGATCTTTTTCCCATTGGTCATAATTCGGGACTGCTTCTTTCTCCAAAAATTTTCGCAACGATTTGCGGAACATCACATGCTCTTCTTCTTCAAAACGGTATTTCGCCATTCTTTCATCTCCCTTATTTTGGCTGCATCCGGATTGCTCCGTCGAGTCGAATCGTTTCGCCATTCAGCATCGGGTTTTCTGTAATGCTTTCCACCAATTGTGCGTATTCAGCAGGTTTTCCGAGACGCGCCGGAAATGGCACTGCTGCCGATAATGAAGCAATTGCCGCATCCGGCAAGCCTTCGACCATCGGCGTCTCCATCAAACCAGGTGCAATCGCCATGACACGAATCCCATCTCTCGCAAGTTCTCGGGCAATGGGCAATGTCATCGATACCACGCCCCCTTTTGATGCACTGTAAGCCGCTTGGCCAATTTGACCCTCATAAGCTGCAACAGATGCAGTCGAAATGATGACTCCCCGTTCACCCTCTATGTTCGGTTCGTTTTTCTGCATAGCTGCTGCCGCAATGCGAATAACGTTAAAACTGCCAACTAAATTCACTTTGATGACTTTTTCAAATTGATCCAAAGCAATCGGTGTACCTCTGGATAACACTTTTCCCGGCGTACCGATGCCTGCACAATTGACAACTAAATCAATGCCACCAAACTGTTCCAGCGTTTCACTGATATTCTGTTCGACCTGCCCTGCATTCGTTACGTCAGTTTCTTTGTAAATAACCGATTCTTCGCCTAACTCTTGAATCAGTGCTCTTGCCCGTTCCGAATTCAAATCAAAAATAGCCGCCTTTCCGCCACTTTCTGCTATACGCCGTACTGTCGCTTCTCCAAGTCCCGATGCCCCACCCGTAACCACTGCTTTAATCTGTGAAAATTCCATTGTCATCCCCCTTAGATTTCAAAACGTTTTAAAGTTTTTCAATAATCGTAGCGTTTGCCATACCCATTCCTTCACAGATTGCCAGCAGACCGTAGCGGCCATTTGAGCGTTCTAATTCATGCATCAACGACACCAACAGCTTGGTTCCCGTCGCACCAAGTGGATGACCGAGCGCAATAGCTCCTCCGTTGACATTCAACTTTTCGGGATCTCCGCCAATATCACGCAACCAGGCAAGCGGGACCGGTGCAAATGCTTCATTCACCTCATAACGATCCATGTCTCCGATTTCAAGTCCTGCTTTTTCCAGCACTTTTTTTGTGGCCGCTATCGGACCTGTCAGCATTAAAGTCGGATCAGAACCGACCACTGTACGCGCCAGTATCCGCGCTTTCGGCTTCAATCCGAGTTCACGTGCTTTTTCAGCTGACATCAATAGCACAGCTGAAGCACCATCACTCATTTGGCTGGCATTGCCAGCAGTAATTACACCTTTGTCATCAAAAACAGTCTTCAATCCAGCCAGAACTTCCAGCGTTGTTCCAGGACGCGGCCCTTCATCCACAGCTGCTATTTTTATTTCCCCGTTTTCGTCTCTCGTTTCAATAGCGACAATTTCACGTTCGTACCACCCTGCCTGAATAGCATGTTGAGCGCGTTCATGGCTTTGCACCGCAAAAGCGTCAAGCTGCTCACGGGTGAATCCCCATTTTTCAGCGATGCGTTCTGCAGATAGTCCCTGATTGATAATTTCGTATTGATCCGTCAGCTTTTTACTTGGTAATATTCCTTGCATATTGGAGAACATCGGGACACGTGTCATGCTTTCGACACCACCTGCAATAACAATGTCCATGTCTCCTGCTAAAATCGCTTGCGCGGCGAAATGTACGGCTTGCTGGCTCGATCCGCATTGGCGGTCGATCGTTACTCCTGGCACGTAATCAGGAAACCCGGCAATCAATGCTGCAGTGCGCGCAATATTTCCGCCTTGCTCACCCGACTGAGAAACACAGCCTAAAACAACATCTTCAACATCTCCTTTTTTTACCCCAGCACGCTGTACTAGTTCTTCCAACACAAAAGCAGCCAATTCATCTGGGCGCGTCGAGGCAAAGAGACCTTTTCTTCTTCCTACCGGAGAACGAACTCCTTCTATAATTACCACTTCTCTCATGCACTTCACCTCATCTCTTATTTTTTGAATCCGCTTTCATTTATCGGAATTGAATGACTATTCACTCATTACAATTATTGTACAAGAACCCTTTAACAAATGCCACAAGAAAAATGGAGACACCTATGCACCCCTAACAGCCATAAGACATGCGGTGCTCTTTGCCGCGTTTCCGATATTTCAATCAAAAAAATTCCGCAGCCTAAGCCACGGAATCATTTCTTATTCTTCAATTAACCCTTTTTCAATAAGGAACTCACGAGCAACGTCAGCAGCTACTTCCTGGTCTACATCAATACGTGAGTTCATGGCCAGCATTTCCTCTTCGCTGATTTGCCCTGCCAATCCGCTCAGTACTTCCTCAAGTTCTGGATATTCTTCAAGTGTCTCCATTCGCACGACCGGTACTGCGTCGTATTTCGGGAAAAATGAAAGATCATCCTCTGTTGTCGCAAGATCGAACAATTCAATGCGGCTATCTGTTGTGAAGGCTGGAATAACATCTACTTCTCCACTTTGAACAGCTTCGTACATGATGGCTGGATCAAAACTTTCGGTAGCAGAAAATTCGAATGGATACGTCGCAACAAGGTCATCAAACCCGTCCCCCTGGCGCTCATAGAAAGGGTGCGGTGCGCCAAAACGCATGTCTTCCGATTGCGATAGTTCCGCTAAGTCCGAATATGTTTCGGCGTCATAACCACTGTCTTTTGAAAATGCCAACGTATAGCCATTTTCAAATCCAAGCGGTTCCAGCCAAGTCGCTCCTAAAGTATCTTCATAGCCTGCTCGAACAATCTCCAACACTTCTTCTGAAGACTGCCCGGGCACGGATTCTTCCTTCAAAACATCTTTCAGACCCGTGCCTGTGTATTCTACGTACATATCAATGTCGCCGTCTTCTAGCGCGGGTGTTAAAATTGCCACTTCCCCAAGGCCATCTTCGTATTCCACTGTGTATTCCGAATTCGCTTCAATGTACTGCCCAAGAATATGGGGCAAAATGTACTGTTCTGTCCATGGTTTACCTCCGATTACAAGCGGTTCCGATGCATCTCCACCTGATCCACATCCAGCAATGACCGCAGTCCCAGCCATTAAAATACCTAATGCTGTTTTTTTCATTTTAATTCCCCCTATGTTTTCAAGCCTTTTGGCGTGGCTTTTTTTTCAATCCACTTTAATATTTGATCAAATCCAATTGCCAGTAAAGCAACCGGAAGTGCACCAGCTAATACCAACGAGTTGTTATACGATTGCAGGCCGCGATAAATGATGTCACCCAATCCACCTGCTCCAACGAATGTGGCAAGCGTCGCGATTCCAACCGTCAATACGGTCGCAGTCCGTACACCGGCCATGATAAACGGCAATGCTAAGGGCAGCTCGATTTGGCGCAAAATTTGCATCCGAGTCATTCCCATTCCCCTGCCGGCTTCGATAGTTGAACCATCGACACCCGCAATTCCAGCATAAGTATTTCGCAAAATCGGCAGCAAAGCGTAAATAATGAGTGCTATCAATGCAGTTGGTGAACCAATTCCTAAAATCGGCACCAAGAAGCCGAACAAGGCAAGACTTGGAATGGTCTGGAAAACTGCAGTCACACCAATAATTGGTTCAGCGTAGCGCCGATAGCGGGTAATGATAATTCCCAGAGGCAATGCAATCGCAATGCCAATGGCCACGGCTACAAATGACAAGTAAATATGTTCCAATAACGCACTGAGAATCATGTCTTGCCGGCTGACAAGGGTATCCAGAAAATTTCTCATGCCAGTGCCCCCGTTTCCTTAGCAAGTGCGGCTTTTAATAAATCACGTTCAGTGGCGTATGCCACAATACGCCCATCTTGAATGATGGCCAAATGATTTTGACTGCTGTGATCCAGCTGAAAAAAAGCTTTTTCAATAGTAGAATCTGCTGTAATTTCCTCAGCGTCTCCAGACCATTCCGTTTTGAACAAGCCCAGAAATTCCAACAGCCTTTTTTCCCCAAATGTCCGTTTTTGATTAATGCGCTCGACACCAATAAAGTTGCGAACAAACTCATTGGCGGGGTTGTCAATCAATTGCTGCGGCGTTCCTGCCTGTTCGACTTGCCCATCGCGCATCAAAATAATGGAATCTGCAATTTTCAACGCTTCATCCATATCATGCGTTACAAAAACAATGGTTTTATTGATAGTTTGCTGAAGGTTTCGGAGTTCGTCCTGCAGCTGTTCCCGGCTGATGGGGTCGAGTGCAGAAAAAGGTTCGTCCATTAACACAATGTTCGGGTCTCCAGCAAGTGCTCGTACGACTCCCACACGCTGCTGCTGTCCACCACTTAATTCGAGGGGATAGCGGTCCATATAAGTCGCTGGGTCCAGGCCGACTAACTCGAGCAACTCACGTACCCGCTCTTCTTTTTTTTCTTTTGTCCATTGGAGCAAGTTAGGGACGAGTGCTACATTGTCCGAAATGGTCATATGAGGAAAAAGCCCAATGCGTTGAATAACATAGCCGATCGAACGCCGTAATTGTACTTCGTCCATTCCATTAATGGGTTTTTCATCGATATAGATGCTTCCGGTAGTCGGTTTTTCCAGTTTGTTAATCATTTTCATCAAAGTTGTTTTTCCACACCCACTGGGACCGATGATGGCAGTCAATTCGTGAGTGGGGAGTACGAGTGAAATGTCTTTTAAAGCTTCCGTTCCATCCTGAAAGCGCTTTGTGACATTTTCAAATCGAATCATAGCATCCGCTCCTTTCTGATTCTTTCAGCCTAGCTTTTTTATACCCTCTAGCAGGTCGCTTTACTCCTCTAAAAGTTTCACGGAATAATTAGTGTTCTCCAAACACGAGATGCACCGGATTAGCAATTTGCGCGTAACCGATTTCTCTGTATATTTTATTGGCGGTGGCGTTGCTCAAATCCGTGTAAAGCATGACAAAGTCAAACTCTAGCAGTAGTTCCTCTGTAACTTCAGCAACCAGCGTCCGGGCATATCCTCTGCCCCGATAGTCTTTCGGAGTAAATACGAAGGATACCGTAATGCCATTTTTAGAAGGACGCGCTTTCTTCATACACGACACGACCACTCCGGCTACTTCCCACACGTAGACTTCCTTTCTTTCTAAAAACTCGGCGATCCGGTGCGCTGCTTGTGTCTGGGTAGAGCGCCCAATCCCCGTATCCTCCTCAAAGAGCCTATACCATTCTTCAAGAAGCTCTGTATCTTTTTTACTGGCAACTCGCCACGCACCCTCACTTTTTTTCAATCCTTTATTTACTGCATCGATGCGATATAACCCCTGGTTCATCATTACTTTTACGTGTTCTTCTGTCGGTTTAGTCCAGGCTTCCGCAAAAAGACGGCTTGTCTCCTGCTCCCCCACAACCCCAGTGATTTCGACTCCAAGATTCTGCAAATGTCCAGCAATCTCTCGTTCAATTTCTGGCAACGGCTGAAAAATGACTAACTGTAAAGCATGAGGCGGCGTCATCAAACAAGCCCCAACAATCTCACCTTCAATTTCTGCAATCGCTAAAAAATACTCTTCATACTGGTTTTTTTGAATCTGGCCAAGCACTCCCAAAAACAAACTATAGATATCTTCATTTTTATACAGTAGCGGTGCAACTTTGTCCGTAAACGTTGCCGAATCAGAGTAGATAAGCAGTTCCATTTCCCCACGCCCATTTCTTTCGTAATTCCTCTTCATAAGTATTAGCTATATTATGGAAAATCTCCTGCTCGTATTTATATTTCTTTCATGAAAAAACAACGTCCTCCGAATAACGATTGGAGACGTTGTTTTTGAGTCGGCTTATTCCAATTCCATTTGCTTTGTTTCGGTCCCTAAAAATGCTACTGCCATTGCTCCAATGAGTATGGAAACACAGAAAATCCCAAAAATCACATTGATGCCAATACCAGCTGTCAGCATTGAGCCAACCAAAAGCGGACCAAGAACGCCGCCAATGCGGCCAAAAGATGCCGCCATTCCGGTTCCGGTTCCGCGAATCACAGTCGGATACTGTTCCGGTGAATACGCGTACAACGCTCCCCATGCTCCCAAGTTGAAGAACGACAGGAAAGCGCCCGCAACAATTAATAAAGTAATAGTATCCGCATTGCCAAACGCCAATGCACTGGCAGCTGTTCCGATTAAATACGTGACCAATACAAATTTTCTGCCGGCACGCTCGATCAACCAAGCTGCAGAAAAATAACCAGGCAATTGTGCCAACGTCATGATTAATACATATTGAAAACTCTGGATAAGGGTGAAGCCTTTAAGCACCATGACACTCGGCAACCAAAGGAACATTCCGTAATAAGAAAAAACAACCGTAAACCAGACAATCCACAGCATTAAAGTAGGACGTCTGTATTTTTTTGACCATACCTCTTTAATATTGGTAGAAACGGATCGTAACACATTCTTTTTCGCTGAGAACTGAGGTGAATCGGGCAAATTGATGCGAAGATACAATGCATAAAATGCTGGCAATGCTGTCAGCAGTAAAGCCACACGCCAACCGTACTCTGGAATGATAAAATACGAAATTACCGCTGCGACCAACCAGCCTGCTGCCCAAAAACTTTCCAAAAGAACAACAACGCGCCCCCGTTCTTTTGCTGGTACACTTTCTGAAACTAAAGTAGATGCTACCGGCAGTTCACCACCTAATCCCATCCCTACAAAAAAGCGCAGGACCAGGAACGCTGCAAGTGTCGTTGTAAAAGCCGAGATTCCACTGGCAATCGAAAACAGCAGCAAAGTAATGATGAAGATTTTCTTTCTGCCCACACGGTCTGCATAAATGCCGAAGACGAAGGCACCAACTGCCATTCCGATTGAGTTGACACTTCCAATCCAGCCCATTTCACTGGAAGTCAGACCCCAATCTTCGTGCAAGGCTGCGATAACAAAAGCTAAGATGCCGACATCCATTGCATCAAAGAGCCAACCCAGCCCTGCAACCCACAATAATTTATTTCTTGAAATAGAACTTGGATTTTTTTCAGCCACAGTCGACATTGTCATTCTCCTTGTCTTTACACATGTATAGTTCTGTCTTTACACACTATACGCTTGTGGCGAATTGGTGACAAGTCCCGTCGAAAAAGTCTTTTTTTTCTAATAAATAAAGATCGGAAAGAGAAGTTTTTTAAAAATCAGTTGGAAGAATTGTTTGAAGTTGAAATCATTGCGGCATTTACACTGATCATCATCGCTGCTTGCTGTGCTTGCATCAAAGTTTCCAGCGAAGTGGCAAACGTCATGGCAGAAATATCCTGTACTTCTATATGGTCCGTCATTGCTTGCTGAACAGCTGTCGAAAAAGCCATATCCTTATACCAGCGAAAAATCTTATTACTTTCCAGTTCACGCGTATTTTCCGCAATCGCTCTCAGTGCCTCCCCATCCACTTGTGTCACCGCTAAAAATCCAAGAATGGGATACTGCGCCAAACGTATTTTAATTTTTTCATCTTTGAAAAATTGGTGGATAGCCAATACCCGCCCTACCATTTTCGGATCATATCCCGGAAGATCAAACGTCATAATTTGGGACAGCCATTGGAGATCATTGCCCATAGTAAAACCTTGCTCGCGAAGATCACGATAATACATATTCATGGTCGCTGCGCGCTCTTCAAGGGAACCTTCCCTGTCGCTAAGCAATGCTGCGTAAGGGATGTCTTCGTTTGATGTAAGAAACTTATGGTGCTCTTTCATCTCTTCGTACAATTCTCTTGTTCGTTCGGCTTCTTCCGGTTTTTTCATTAGCAAAGCTGCGAGATACGTATAGGAAGTTTTCCAGAATCCTGCATCATTCAATGCTTTCTGATTTTGATTGACCAGTTTTAATGAACTTTCCACATCCTCTTCTCTCATCACCATGAAGGCGGCCGCCACATGAAGCAAGTGGGAGCGAAGAGGTGAAGTCCATCCTTCGTTCTTTTTAATGATTTCAACTGCTGCTTCATGGATGTTCTTCTCAAAAGCTTGGTCACGTGATAAATAGATATTCGCGACAGCTAATGCAATTCGTTTGTCTACTGCCCAGCCTGTAGTTGTTGATACTTCCGAGAAAGTTTGTTCAATGCGTTTGATATCCATAAAAAAGCCTCCTTTTCTCTATTATTACGAGAAAAGGAGGTGAGAAGTTTCAAAATCAGACGATCAAGACCAGGCTAACAGCCATGACGGCCATACCGGCTACTAGTCCATAGATAGACAGATGCGCTTCATCATAGCGTTTGGCAGCAGGCAACAGTTCATCAAGTGAGATGAAGACCATGATGCCGGCTACGCCTGCAAATATAATTCCAAACAAAGTATCACTTAGAAATGGCATCAGGAAAAGCCAAGCAGCAATTGCTCCGACGGGTTCTGAAATCCCCGAAAGAAAACTGTATTTAAAAGCCTTCTTTCGGCTTCCGGTTGCATAATAAATTGGGACCGATACAGCAATCCCTTCCGGAATATTATGAATTGCTACCGCAATGGCGATGGCGATTCCGAGCGCTGGATCCTGTATCGCTGACATGAATGTCGCAATTCCCTCCGGAAAATTGTGGATACCAATTGCTAAAGCAGTAAAAATACCCATCTTGCGAAGCCGGGCATATTCATCATTGGTAGGTCCGTCATCCATATCCTCTACTGTTTTGACTTCATGCGGATTTCCAAGTTGAGGAAGAATCCGATCTAATACCGCCATAAATACCATCCCGCCAAAAAAGCCAGCCAGAGTCAGCCAATATCCCATACTTTCGCCATGGGCATTCGTCAGAGAATCTTTTGCTTTAACAAAGATTTCAATTAAGGAAACGTAAATCATCACACCAGCTGAAAAACCCAGCGACACTGAAAGGAATTTTGTATTAGTGCGGGATGCAAAAAATGCAATTAAACTGCCAATCCCTGTTGCCAGCCCAGCAAAAAGAGTTAACCCTAGCGCAAATAAGACTGTACTGTCCATAGACATGCCTTCCTCCCGATTCTAGTGAATAAGGTTATTGTACGCCAAAAGTTTCCTTAGTGCAACTTTTTTTAATAAGGAAAGATTTTCAATTATTCATTTATCTCACTCTTCCAAGCAAGGATTTCAGCTTTCTCCAATCTTCATCCTTTAACTCGCGGACAGGCGGATTATAAAATACGCTGGCTGGATGAAAAGTTGGGAATATGTGATAAACTTCGGCAGTTTCTTTAAAAGCTCCTTCTTTGTCATCCCAATATAAAATGGGCGTTTCCATTAAGGCTCCGTGAAGTTCCGTGACTTTTGCCTTTGGCCCGATCAATCTTTGCAATCCCACATTTCCTAAGGTCACAATCAGCGGAGGCTGAACATCCCGAATCTCTGTATCCAGTATCGGTGCATGTGCGATAATTTCCTTTTTGCTTGGCGCCCGGTTGTATTTTCTTTCAAGAGTCTCCCCGTTGCGTTTGGTTTTGGTTCCCCACTTATAGGGACGGCTCCGCACCGCACTTGTAATATAAACATCTTCTCTTGCCAATCCGACACTTTCCAAAGATGCCATTAATTCTTTTCCAGCCCGTCCCGTAAAAGGAATACCGGTTTCTACTTCGTTTTCTCCTGGCGCTTCTCCCACCAACATGATTGCAGGATTTTCAGGGCCACTTCCCCAGACAAAGCCCTCAACAGGGTAACCTTCGATTCTTTTTTTCCCCAGTGCAGCTAGTTCTTCTGAAATTCTATACATTCGAATCCACTCCAATTCCTAATACGTCAGGAAACCTAACATTAAAATAAAATAACACTTGCATTATCAGAAAATATAAACTAATATGTTAACAAACCTAACATTAAGGAGGAAAAGACATGAAAAAGATTGAAACGATTATTCGGCCCTCTGTTTTCGCGGATGTTCGCCAGGCTTTGGCGCTTGAAGGAATAGACGGTTTGAGTGTAACGGAAATTGCGGGAATCGGAAAGCAGGAAGGCCGAGTCGGTTTATTCCGTGGCAATGCCTACACGATGGAATTTTCTCCGAAACTAAAATTGGAAATGGTAGTGGATGACGATAAGGTCGAAGATATCATCCAAGCTTTACTGGAATACGCTTCAACCGGACAAGTTGGAGATGGCAAAATTTTCATTTTACCTGTCGAAGAAGCAATACGAATCAGAACAAAAGAACGCGGCATTGTCGCGATTGGATAAGGAGGAGATTAGATGGAAGCAGTTCAAAGTTCAGTAGATATGTTGTGGGTAATGCTTGGGGCTATGCTGGTATTTTTCATGCATGCAGGATTCGCTATGGTGGAGTCGGGCTTTACACGTTCTAAAAACACCTTGAATATTTTAATGAAAAACATGATTACTGTTGCACTTGGGTCGATTCTTTATTTTATCGTTGGATACGCTCTTATGTTTGGCCCGTCGGCTTTCGGATTAATCGGCACAGAAGGGTTTGCCCTATCAGGGGTTGAAGACATTGGGTTCTTTGTCTTCCAGGCAGTTTTTGCCGCCACATGTGCAACGATCATTTCGGGTGCGGTAGCTGAACGGATGCATTTATCTGCTTATATCCTGTTGACAATCGCCATGACTGCTGTTATTTATCCAGTCGTCGGACATTGGGTATGGGGCGGCGGCTGGCTGTCAGAAATCGGCTTTATTGATTTCGCCGGATCTACGGTAGTGCATTTAACTGGTGCAGTTGCTGCATTTATTGCTGCTTGGAAAATTGGCCCCCGCATTGGCAAGTACAGCGGCAAGTCCGTCAATACGATTCCTGGCCACAGTTTACCGCTTGGCGCACTAGGCGTCTTCATTCTTTGGCTCGGCTGGTTCGGATTTAATGGTGGCAGCACCTTGGCAGCTGATCCTGCACTCGTGCCTCCAGTAATTGCCAATACACTCTTGGCCGCTTCTGCCGGCGTCCTTGCTACTGCAGGATATACACGCCTGCGCTATGGCCGCATTGATGCTTCATTGACCATGAACGGTGCGCTCGCAGGTCTCGTCGGAATTACAGCAGGTGCGGCAAACGTTTCCCTTATTGGCGCCATCGCCATTGGTTTGATAGCGGGAGTCATCATGACCGAAGCAATCCGTTTGTTGGATTCTAAAATTCGTGTCGATGATCCGGTCGGAGCTATTTCTGTTCACGGTATTGCAGGTATCTGGGGGACGCTTGCAGTCGGCTTGTTTGATACTACCAACGGTTTATTTTATGGAGGCGGCGTAGAAATTCTTGGACTCCAGGCAGTGGGAGTTTTGGCAGTAATTGCATGGGCTTCCATTTCAACTGGACTGGTGTTGTTCGCTATTGGCAGCCTTGTGCCACTCAGAGTGACTGCTGAAGAAGAAGAAGTTGGCTTAGACTTTTCAGAGCATGGCTCTCAGGCTTACTCCATGCAGGATGTCCTGCTTGGTTCACCGACTGGTGGCAATGATTCATTTGCGCATCGACTGAACCAGCTGGGTGACGCACCAACTTCTCAAAAACCAACTTCATAAATAAAACAAAAAAGAGGGAAATCCGGTTACTCCGGAAATCCCTCTTTTTTTCGTTCCTCCACTCTTTTTCGAAACTGGCGCTCACGCAACTCATACCAGACAGCTACTGCCACAAACCAGGAATAGCCAACAAACAAGCCGGCAGTTATATCAGAGAAATAATGCTCGCCTCCTGCCACTCTTGATAAAGCGACAAGTACCGATAGCCCGACAGCCGACAGCCAAATAAGCGTTTTGGTTTTTTTGGAGGCACTGCCTTCGGAAAGAAAGTAAGCCAGTGTAAACAAGTACAGCATACCAACCATCGAATGATTGGATGGGAAACTGAAAGATTCAAGGCCGTGTTGCAAATCTGGACGCGGACGTTCAATCCATTCTTTCATTACTTGATTCAACACATTTCCTACACCCACAGCCAAGAAGACAAACAACATTCCCCGGTAATTTTTCCGGAACAGCCACAGGTAAATAAGCAGGGCCAGACTTACACCAGCAATCATCCAAGGCTCTCCTAAAACTGACATGCCGTCGAGCAGCGGTTGTCCACCCAATAGTCCGGCCGCTCGCTGATCGATTCGAATCATAGCTGGCTCAGAATAGTTTACAAGTATGGCAAAAAAACCAAGTAAGGTCGCTACTGCCAACGGATAAAAAAGACGCTTCACGATCTCCACCTCTTCCCTCATTATTTACAGTTTATCATAAGCAAACTAAAAACCCCGCTCACCATTTCGGCAAGCGGAGATGATTGTCAGTTTCGTTATTGGCGTTCCATTACCCCATCAACCATTTTGTATACTTTGTCGCAATAATCGACTAGCCGAATATCGTGAGTCACCACAATCGTGGTTGTTTTCTTGCTTTTTGTTTCTGTCTTCAATAATTCCATTACCTCATAAGCCCGGTCCGAATCTAAAGAAGCGGTCGGTTCATCTGCTAAAATGATGGAAGGATTGCTGTATAACGCTTTAGCAATTGCCACCCGCTGGCGTTCGCCTCCCGAAAGATCCGATGGATATTTGCCCCGGAGGTCGCCAATCCCCAAATCTTTATAAAGCTGTTCAAGCTGTTCTTTGGACATATTATCTTTTTTTACTTTATCCAATAGCTTCAACTGTTTTTCCACCGTCAAGAACGGCACCAAATTAGATGCCTGCAGAATAAAACCAATTTCTTTCAAACGAATTTTAGAAAGCTGTTTATCGTTTAGCGCGGAAATGTTTGCGTTGTTAATTAAAACTTCTCCACTTGTTGGAGACAAAAGCCCGCCGGCAACCGTTAAAAAGGTGCTTTTGCCAGAACCTGAAGGCCCAATGACCGCGATCAGTTCTCCTTGTTCTGCACGAAAGTCCGTTTCTTTCAATGCGTCCACTTGTTTATGTCCTGTACCGAATGATTTTTTCACTTGTTTCATTTCCAATACCGGCATGAGTTAACCTCCAATCGCTTTTAATGGATCAATTTTTACAATCGTCAACACAGAGAAGACGGCTCCTAATATGGCAACCAAAATCAGAATCCCTCCATAGATCAGCATTATTGGTATATCAAACGATACCGGAACTGCAGCCGGCAAAAAAGCACCTGTCAGAAGCGTTAGTCCGAGGCCTACTACCACACCAATCGCAGCTAAAATGGCTGTTTGCGCAACAACTGACCGCGCCAGATAGCTGCTCGGAATTCCCTGTGCTTTCATCACGCCAAACATGCTGATTTTCTGGACAGTCAGGACGTAAAGGAATATCGCAACGATTACAGAGGAAATAACAAACAAGAAATAAATCATAAAATTTAACGTCAAGCTTTGTTCTGTATAGCCAGGAAGGCTTTCAATGAAAGTTTCCGTCTCGATTACAGCCAAATCTTGCTCATCTGTTACCTCGGAAAGATCGGCTGTCCGCACGACAACACCGCTAATTTGGCTATCAGCTTCAACATCTTCACCAAACTTCACGCGTTCAAATGTTTCCAAATCTGTATACAAAACAGGTGCGGCGTTAAAACGTGCTTCATCTGTAAATCCAACAATTTCCAAGGATTCTTCTGTAGAAGATAAGCTTAAGGTATCTCCTAACTCAAAACCATCATCTTTCAGAGAATCTCCAGCAATCACTTCATTGCCGGTGGTAAATGCAGTGCCTTCTGTTATTTCCGGCATAATAAATTCATCACTGTCAATTCCAAAAATCGACACATTGGCTTTTTGATCCCCGGTTTGCGCAATGGCATTGAGCTGTCCAAGCACAGCCGTTTCTTCAGCATTGATGCCGTCAGCTAAATCGATGGCAAAAGAAGACTGTGTCAGGCTTTGATCCGACTCCTCAGTCAATACGATGGCATCTGCTTCCCATTTGTCTACGGCTTCTCTGTTTAAGCTTGCCAGTCCGTTTGCTAAACCCGACAAGAAAAACACTAAATAAGCGACCAACATCAAAACACCGATGATCAATGTAAACCGAAGTTTATTTTTCAAGATTTCATTCCATGCCAAAAACATCTTTTCACTTCCTTTTCATTGATTAAAACAGGTGGAACTAATACTTCGTTTGTTGTACTGAAAAAAGATAACGAACCCTTCTCATAAACTAAGTATGAAACAACCAAAAAAGCTGTGTTCTTTAGTCCAGTATACTTTTTGTTATTCTCCATTATACTGCATACGCGTATCTCTTTCCTTTATCAACCTTATATAAATATAATATTTATTGCAGATTTGTGAAAACTCATCAAAAAAGGCGAACCGCTTGGGGTTCGCCTTTTCTCATCTTACAGCGTGAACGTGATAGGTGTTTTGCGATGACTCGATAACATGATCGGGTTTCGGTTTGCCGATATTGGCTTTGTGGCCTGCAATATGATCAGGATGCTTCTCCCAATTTTTCCAGTCACTTTCTGATTTCCAGCGCACATAAACGATTACTTCTTCGTCGCCTCTGCGCACATTTTTCTTCAGTACTGTACGGTCGATATAACCTGGCTGTTTTTCAAGCTTGCCTTCGCCAGAAAAGCGATTTAATACAAGTTCTGCAAATCCTTCTTTTACGACAATTCGCTTCATTTGAACGAACATACAATCCGCTCCTTTGTGTTTATTCGAATGCCGTTTGCACATCCGTTACCATTTGCGCGACAGACTGCAATCCGCCACCCGACAGGTACCAGAAGTCTGGATCCAAGTAGATGATTTTATCATTTTCATAAGCAGTTGTTTTTTGAACCAATTCATTTTCTAGAGAATCTGCAGCGCTCGCTTCGTTTCCGACAGCCGCGTTGCGGTCAACAACGAACATCATATCCGGGTTAGTTTCCAGGATGTATTCAAAAGAAATGCTTTGCCCATGAGTCGAAGCTTCAATGCCTTCATCCGCTTGTTGAACGCCGAACACATCATGAATAATTCCGAAACGAGAAGCTGCACCATAAGCACTTACTTTTCCTTCATTCGCCAAAGTAATCAATGCTTTTTCATCCGACTCACTTACTGTTGCTTTTACTTCTTCGATTTGTGCATCAATCGCTGCCAGTTCTTCAACGACTTGATCTTCTTTAGCGAAGATTTCGCCAAGAGTGGTCATGTTCTCTTCAAATGATTCCATATAATTTTCTGTATCTACTGCCATATGAATCGTTGGTGCAATATCCGAAAATTCTTCATACATTTCAGCCTGGCGCCCAGAAATAATAATCAAATCAGGCTCCATCGCATGAATCGCTTCAAAATCTGCTTCTTTTAATGTACCGACATTTTCATATTTCTCTGTGTTGCCATATTCTTCTTCAAGGTAAGCAGGAACGTTCGCTTGAGGAACCCCTGCAACAGCGTCAATTTCTAATTGGTCCATTGAATCCAGTACACCAAAGTCAAAAACCACTACCTTTTCAGGATTTTTGTTGAATGTCGTTTCTCCAAGCTCGTGTGTTACTGTCATTTCTTCTGTTTCTTCTGCTCCAGCGTTTGCCGTGTCAGATTCAGTTGTTTCTTCAGTTGATCCACAAGCCGCCAGGAAAGCGACCATCATTAGGGTGAAGGCTGTTAATAACCATTTTTTCATGTTGTTTTGAGCTCCTCTTTTTTAAGAATTGAAATACACACAAATCCGGCAATCGTTCATCTGCTGAATTGGAATATCCATATCATAGATTTCTTTTAATGCTGCACTTTGAATAATTTCTTCTGTTGTTCCATCTTTCACCACACGGCCGTTTTTCAATGCCACGATACGGTCCGAATAGACAGAAGCAAAGTTGATGTCATGAAGAACGATAACGACTGTTTTGCCGAGGTCATCGACCAAGCGGCGCAAAATTTTCATAATTTGGACCGAATGCTTCATATCCAAGTTATTCAACGGTTCATCCAACAGGATGTAATCCGTATCCTGTGCAATGACCATGGCAATAAATGCTCGCTGTCGCTGTCCTCCTGAAAGTTCATCCAGGTAGGAGTTTTCCATTTCCTTTAAATCCATGTAGTCGATTGACTGGTCCACCATTTTTTCATCTTCATCGTTCAGGCGGCCTTTTGAATAAGGAAAGCGGCCAAAAGAGACAAGCTCGCGAATGGTCAAACGGACATTCATAAAGTTGGACTGCTTTAAGATCGATACGCGTTTTGAAAATTCATTGGACTTCAACTTTTTGGTATTGGTTGAATCAATCAGCACTTCGCCGGTATCGGCATCCAACAGCCGGCTGACCATCGAAAGCAGGGTCGATTTCCCAGCGCCGTTCGGCCCGATAAAGGATGTAATCTGGCCGCGTTGAATGTTCACAGAGACATTTTCCACCACTGTTTTTTTCCCGTACAGTTTTGTCAATTCACGAACTTGGATCATTTAGATCGACTCTCCTTTAATAGTAGATAGATGAAATAAATCCCACCGATGAAATTGATGATGACGCTCAATGTCGTATTGAACGTGAAGATCCGCTCCACTACCCACTGGCCACCGACTAAGGCCACTATGCTAATGACAATCGACCCTATCAATAAAACCGAATGTTTGTATGAGGTAAAGAATTGATAGGACAAGTTGGCGACAATCAAACCGAAAAAGGTAATCGGTCCAACCAGCGCCGTGGCAATGGCAATCAATACTGCTGATAGCACCAGCATCTGTTTTACCAAGGCGTCGTAATCTACGCCCAGGTTGATGGCTGTATCACGCCCCAGCGTCAGAACATCCAGCGATGAATTTTGTTTCCAGGCAAATGCAATCAACAGGGTGATGATGACGAGGGAGGTCCACACCAAATCTGAATTGACATTATTAAAGCTGGCAAACATCCGGTCTTGGATGATTGAAAATTCATTGGGATCGATTAAGACTTGCAAGAAAGTCGTGATACTGCCAAAGAACGTTCCACAAATGATGCCGACCAACAGGAGAAAGTAAATCGGCCGATCATTCTTTTTGAAAAGCAAGCGGTAAAACAACAATGCGAAGATAACCATGACAGCAATCGACAGCATGAAATTCACTTGCTTGTTCACAATGGTTACATGATCTGATCCGAGGAAAAAGATTAACACCGTCTGAAGCAGCATATACAAGGAATCCAAACCCATAATGCTCGGCGTCAGGATCCGGTTATGGGTAATTGTCTGGAAGACAACTGTCGCATAAGCGATGGCGACTCCTGTCAGCACCATGGCAAACACTTTGACGCCACGCCGCGGCAATGCATAATCAAAACTTCCATTCAAATCATGGAATAGATAAACGCCACAAGCTGCTAAAGCCAAGCCGACTAAGATCAGCATTTTATGTAGGTCACGCATATGCTTTCCTCCTAAACAACAAGAAGAGGAAAATGAAGCTTCCGATAACGCCGACCATCAAGCTGATGGAAATCTCATACGGGTAAATCAGCACTCTTCCCAAGATATCGCACACCAGCAAGAAAATGGCTCCAAGCATTGCAGTATGCGGCAATGTTTTTTGTAAATGATCTCCTTTGAAGATCGAGACAATGTTCGGAATGATCAACCCAAGGAATGGGATAACCCCTACCGTCAAAACAACCGTCGCTGTAATCAAAGCCACGAGCACCAAACCGATGTTGACGACGCTCCGGTACTTCATCCCCAAATTTTTGGAGAAGTCTTCGCCCATTCCTGCGACCGTAAAGCGATTGGCATAGAGATAAGCGATAACAAAGACCGGAACGCTGATGTAGAGAAGTTCATAACTCCCCTTCATGACCATCGAAAAGTCACCTTGCAGCCAAGCGGACATATTTTGGATCACGTCCGCCCTGTAAGCGAAAAACGTTGTAATGGAAGACAGGATGTTCCCGAACATCAAACCAACTAAAGGAATGAATATAGCATCTTTGAATTTGATGCGGTTCAGTATTTGCATGAAAAGAAACGTGCCGGCAAGCGCAAAAGCGAACGCCACTGTCATTTTTTCCAGCATCGATGCGTTTGCAAACAACAGCATCGACACGAGAATCCCAAGCCGAGTGGCGTCTAATGTACCTGCCGTCGTCGGAGACACGAACTTATTGCGGCTTAACTGCTGCATGATGAGTCCTGCCATACTCATTCCTGCACCAGCCAGCAAAATCGCGACCAGCCTTGGCAGACGGCTGATCAGGAATATTTGTGTCTCTTCCGACTGAAAGTCAAACAAATCAACGATGCTGATACTGCTGACTCCGACAAACAAGGAAACAATCGACAGTATGATTAATGTTGGTATTAAATAACGTTTTTTCATTACTGTCCCTCATCTGTCCTCAATAAAGAATATTGATTATTCGATAATGATAATCATTATCACTTACTTACAAGTTTTAGTATAGCATGATGTAAGAAAGAGTCAATAAATAATTGAGAATTATTTTCATTTAGATGAGAAAGTTAGTCACACACGAAAGAGTGCCATCGAAAAAAGAGCGTGCCAGAAAATGGCACGCTCTTTTTCAATATTTAGCCGCTTTGCTTCTTCAGTCATCTCACAGGAATCGCCTTGCCCGATTAACCTGCAATTTCCTGAGCTTGCTCCAGCACTTCAGCAGGCACGGTGATTGCTTCGATCTCGTTGTATTCACTGTATTCAGCCTGAACATCCGACTTGATATTCATCGTTTCGCCTTCAATATTCATGTCCATATCCATCATCATGTCCATGCTCGTAGTCAGGAACGTTTCTTTGTCGATATAGATAACGTAGTTGACCGAATGAATAGTCATGTCTTCGAGTACCATCTGTGCTTCTATTTCCATTTGTCCTAAGGTTTTTTCCAATTGTTGATCCATCAACTCCTGGAATTTTTCCCCTGATGCATCGAGAGTGAGAATGTATTCCTCTTCAGACTGTTCAAATGTAAAATCTTCCTGGAACTCGGCCAACTCTTCAAGCTGTTGAGAAGGATCGGCGGTTTGCTGATCAGCCAAGCCCTTTAAATCCTCAATGCTCTCGTCTGGCATTTTCAGCCAAGTAGCCATCGTTCCTTCATACATAAACATGCCCTGATCCGTAAAATACATCTCCATGCTCATCGGATCAGCATTTTCTATATCCTCGGATACAATAGAGGTTTCTGCAGTTTGATGAAATGCCAATGGCTCAATCGTCATATCCATCGCAGAATCCATTGTCATGTTCATTTCCATGCCCTCAGCTTCCATAGCCATTACCTGATCGGTTAAAATATCTGCGTGCAAACTGGTAATTCCCTCAGAAGCTTCCATCGATTTTGTATACACCTCTTCAGCCGTTAACTCGCTGTCTTCCCCTTGTGCGGCTTCGTCTCCAGAAACCGGTTCCGCTGTTTCGCTGCAAGCAGATAGCCCTATGGCTAAAGTAGCTGAGCTCATAAACATGATCCATTTTTTCAAAACGTTCACTCTCCTCTAAGTCGTATTGGTTACCGTTCTTTTCAACACTCAACGCAATCAAACAAGTTCGTTGAGTTAGTCTCCTTAATTCTTTACGAAAAACATTGGAAATAGTTTCATATTCCTTGTTTACCCAAATTCTATTCGTTTATTTCTTCAATTTAGATTATACTTTTCATTGTGACAAGAAAAACGAGGTGGATTTTTTGAGATTAAAACATTTTTTCAGCTATTATAAGCCGCACAAACGGCTGTTTATTATTGATTTTTCAAGTGCTGTGCTCGTAGCGATTCTCGAGCTTGCATTTCCAGTGGCTGTTCAATGGTTCATTGACGACCTGTTGCCAAGCGGTGACTGGGGAACCATTACGACAATCAGTTTCCTGCTGTTGGCCGTTTTCCTATTGAGTACATTTTTACAGTATATCGTCAGCTACTTGGGCCATAAACTAGGGATCAATATCGAAACAGATATGAGAGAAGAGTTATTCACTCACGTTCAACGGCAATCTTTCCGGTTTTTTGATAACACCAAAACCGGCCATATCATGAGCCGCGTTACCAATGATTTATTTGACATCGGCGAACTTGCCCATCACGGGCCGGAAGATTTCTTTATCGCCATTATGACCTTTTTCGGAGCATTCGGCATCATGTTTTGGATCAATCCGAAACTTGCACTCGTGACGCTGATCGTCATTCCATTCCTGATTTGGCTTATCACGTTCTGCAATATTAAGATGAATCAAGCATGGGGCAGCATGTACGGCAAAATTGCTGACGTTAATGGACGTGTAGAAGACAGTGTTTCAGGAGCACGTGTGGTTCAGTCGTTCACAAACGAAGAGTTTGAAATCGAACGCTTCAAATCAGATAACGACCGTTTTCGCTTGGCAAAACTGATCGCATACAAAGTGATGGCAGCCACACATTCGAGTATTTATATGATGACCCGCCTTCTGACTTTGGTCGTCCTTGTTTATGGTGCATGGCTTAACTTCCAAGGTGAGTTATCTTACGGAGAACTTGTCAGTTTCGTCCTGTTCCTAAACGTTTTGATCAAGCCAATCGATAAAATTAGTGCATTGCTCGAGCTTTATCCAAAAGGCATGGCCGGCTTTAGCCGCTTCCGCGAATTGATCGAACAAGCACCTGACATCAATGACCGTAAAGGCGCCGTCGCTGTCGGGAACTTAACCGGTAATATTACATTTGAAGACGTTCATTTCGGTTATGATGACAACAAGCCTGTGTTATCAGGCATTGATTTGAACTTGCGTGCCGGAGAAACTGTTGCCTTTGTTGGTCCTTCAGGCGCCGGCAAAACAACCATTTGTTCATTGATTCCACGATTTTATGACATCCAGGAAGGCAGCATCTCCATTGATGGCATGGATATCCGTGACATGACCAAACATTCGCTGCGCTCACAAATCGGCATCGTTCAACAGGATGTCTTCTTGTTTACAGGAACCATCCGTGAAAACATTGCATACGGCAAACGGGATGCCAGCGAAGAAGAAATTTTAGCAGCTGCTAAAAAAGCTCATTTGGAAGATTTCGTGCTGAAATTGCCGCAAGGCTATGATACGCAAATCGGGGAACGTGGATTGAAATTGTCCGGCGGCCAAAAACAGCGCCTGGCAATCGCGCGCATGTTCCTAAAAAATCCACCAATCCTGATTCTGGATGAAGCGACATCTGCACTTGATACGCAGACAGAGCGCGTCATCCAAGAAGCATTAGCAGAGCTTGCGGAAAACCGCACAACTTTGATTATCGCGCATCGCCTCGCTACAATACGTGATGCGGATCGTGTAATCGTCGTGACAGAAGATGGGATTGCCGAGCAAGGCGGCTACAGCGAACTGCTGGAAAGCGACGGCATTTTCGCCAACCTCCATCGCATTCAGTTTCAGCAATAAAACCATTTGAATTGTGATGGCGATATAAACAAACTAGTTTAAGAGCAAGTAAAAAAGACGCATCTCATAAAAATGAGATGCGTCTTTTTCTTTTTAGCTGCCGACGACAAATTCCTGGTAGCGATCGTAATCCTCGTGGCTCATTTCTACTTTTAAGACTGTGCCTTCTTCTTCGTATTCCGTCTCCAGAATGCTGGCTTGTTCGTTCAAATAAGCGACAATGTCCCCACGATCGAATGGAATAACCATACGGCATGTAACATAATCTGCAAAAATTCGTTTTTTGACGACTTCCAGCAGTTCGTCGAGTCCTTTGCCTTCTTTTGCAGCAATCCATACACCGTCTCCGGTAACTTCTGGATAACGGACACCGGCCAGATCTGATTTATTGTAAACGTACAGCGTGGGCACATTTTCTACTCCAACAGCCTGCAAAGTCAAATTTGTCACTTCCATCATGTAGCGGTGTTCTTCATTGGAAACATCCACTACATGCAGCAGCAAGTCCGCATTTCTCGCTTCTTCCAACGTGGAACGGAACGCTTTTACCAAGTGATGCGGCAGCTTGCTGACAAACCCTACTGTATCTGTCAGCAGGAAACTTTTATTGTCTTCTAAGCGAATCTGGCGGACAGAAGTTTCGAGTGTAGCAAACAGCATGTCTTTTTCAAACACTTGCTTTTCTTCATTTTGTCCAGTTTTTGTCAACAATCCGTTCATGATTGTCGACTTTCCAGCATTCGTGTAGCCGACCAGCGAGACGACAGGCATGCCCTTTTTGGTGCGTTGTTTGCGCTGTGTAACGCGTTGGTCTTTAATATGTTCCAGCTCTTTGTGCAGTTTTGAAATCTGTTCTTCGATTTTCCGGCGGTCCAGCTCCAGCTTGGTTTCACCGGCTCCACGGTTGGCTACGCCTCCGCTGCTGCTCCCGCCTTGGCGACCAAGCGACGCACGCAAGCCAATCAATCGCGGCAGCATGTATTGAAGCTGCGCCAGTTCTACCTGAACTTGTGCTTCGCGCGTTTTTGCACGCCGCGAGAAAATATCCAAAATCAGCATCGTTCGGTCAATTACTTTGCATTCCAGGTCTTCTTCAAGATTCCGGATTTGCGATGGCGACAGCTCGTCATTAAAGATAACCAGATTCGCGTCGGTTTCTTCATAAAAAGCTTTGATTTCTTCAACTTTTCCGCTTCCCACATAATGGGAAGGATTGATGCGATCCAGGTTTTGAGTAATTTCACCGGCCACTTCAACATTGCAGGCTTCTGCTAAATTGCGCAATTCTTCCATTCCATATGCGAAATGAAGGTCTTTTTGAAGCTGGACACCGACAATGACCGCTTTTTCTTGTAATTCATCCATTTATCATGTCCTCCTAGTTCAGGAAAGAAAACTCCCTATTCGATTCCTTCATTTTACCACAGTTTCTCTGCTGCCCGGCTACAAGCGGGGCAGCCAGTACTCACCTTGTTCAAATTCAACCGGCTCTACACCTTTTTCAAAATGCACTTCTTCCAGCCGCTCTTTTGAACGACCGGTTTTTCTGAATTCAATTTGGCAATTCTCCAGCTCTAAGCTGCCGCCCAGGAGTTTCTGCCACCTCTGCACAGCTTCCTCAGGATTCCATACCCCAAAAACACAGCGTTCAATTGCCAGTTCTGCATTTGATTGCAGAATAGCGCCGTTTTCCTTTAATTTCTTGTAACGCTCTTGGTCTGATTCCTGCCATTCAATGAAAAATGGAGAAGGGAGCTGAGATGATGCCTCTTCCTCAATGAACAGCATTTTCCACTGGATCAGTTGGCCGGCTTCAGTACGCCGTTCAGCATCCAGAACGCCTGAAGTACGGATTCCCCGTTCTTTTAAATCATCATTTACTGACCGAATATTGCTGGTGCGCAAACAAACTGTCCCAAAGCCTACCTGGTCATGGAGCAGCTGCCGGGTAAGTGGATGATCGGCGCGGGAGGCAACTTCCTCCTTCTCGACCGACAACCATTCGATATAACAATCTTTTACATACAACAGCGCGTTATGTGTTCCCCAGTTGATATGCTGGCCCCCTACAGCCGCATGGAATCCTTTTTCTCTCCAGAGAGCGGTTGCCTCCTGTGGATTTTTTCGAACGAAATGAACAATATGATCCAACTTCATAAAACACCTCACAATTTTGTCATGCTATACCGTTCGCCATCTTTTCGTCAGTTTCCTTTAAGTAGTGAGAAATTGAAAATCTAAACAGGTAAAACAAAGATTTTAACAATAATTTTGATTTTTTTACCAATATGGGTGGTTTTTACGCCGCATATTCGGTAGGGTAAACTATAGAAAAACTTATAGGAGGTCACGATGGATAAAAAATTATTGAAAAATCCCGTATTTATTGTATCCGCCGCTGTTATTCTCATACTAGTTATTCTAGGCGCGGTTACACCAAATCAGTTCGGGGAAGTAGCGGGAAGTTTGTTTAATTTCACCACCTTGAATTTTGGCTGGTTTTACTTGCTTACTGTATTTGTTATCACCCTCTTCCTTATTATCATCGCATTGTCCAAATATGGCGGCATTCGGCTTGGAGCCGACAGCGACCGTCCGGAATTCCCCTTCTTTACTTGGATCGGCATGCTGTTTTCTGCCGGATTTGGAGCAGGTCTCGTCTTTTGGGGCGTAGCTGAACCAATGAGCCATTTTTTCACCACTCCTTTCGGCAATGAAGCACAAACGCCGGAAGCCGCGAGAATTGCCATGGGCTACTCATTTTTCCACTGGGGCGTCAGCCAATGGTCGGTATTTGCCATTGTCGGACTCGTTATTGGATTTCTGCAATTCCGCAAAAAGAAGCCAGGCCTGGTTTCCACAGCTTTAGAACCAGTACTCGGCAGCAAGCCGTTGGTCAAACATTCTATTGATTCTCTTGCAGTCATCGCAACTGTTATGGGAATTGCTACATCTCTTGGCCTGGGTGTTCTCCAAATGAACGGCGGACTCAATGCAGTATTTGGCATCGACAATGCTTTTCCCGTACAGTTGGGAATTATTGCAGTCATGTTCGCAGCTTATACCTTATCTTCTTCTACTGGCTTGAAAAAAGGGATTGCCTATTTAAGCAATTTGAATCTTGGATTGGCTTTGGTTCTCATGGTATTTGTTTTTATTGCAGGTCCAACCGTCTTCATTATGGAGACCTTCACATTGGCGATGGGCGACTACATCACCAACTTTGTCACTTACAGCCTTCGCCTTGAACCTTATGCAGATGGCAGTTGGGTGCAAGGGTGGACAATTTTCTATTGGGCTTGGGCAATTGCCTGGTCACCATTTGTCGGCGCCTTTGTCGCACGTGTATCAAGAGGACGGACAATCCGTGAATTCGTCATGGGCGTACTTGTCATTCCCCCGGCAATCGCTTGCCTATGGATCGCAGTCTTTGGCGGAACGGCGCTTTGGTATGACTTGAACCAAGGTACTGGTATCGCTGAAGCTGTCAACAACGACTTAACATCTGCTTTGTTCCAAACTTTTGATGTTTTGCCGCTGACAACCATTATGTCGGTTCTTGCTATTTTGCTGATTTTCACGTTCTTAGTGACTTCTGCCGACTCGGCTACTTACATTTTGGCTTCTATGACCAGTTTCGGAAGCTTAAATCCACCAACAGCGTTTAAAATTGTGTGGGGCATCTTGATGTCTGCGATTGCAGCTGTTTTGCTTTATGCAGGCGGACTCGAAGCTCTTCAAACAGCTTCGCTCATATCGGCTCTGCCGTTTACCGTACTGCTCGTATTAATGCTTTGGTCCTTCACGAAAATCATTCGCACAGAATCACCGCCAATTCGAAAATCTGAATTGCAGCGATTCAAGCGTATGGAACAGGAAGCCCGAAAGCAGCGGAATAAATGATCAACAAAAAAGCGTGTGGCTCTTCCAACTGGAAGAAGCCGCACGCCTTTTTGTTTAGAAAATTATTTATCTTCGTTGATCAAACGAACTGTTTCATCAAATTCCTTATCAATTTGTGCATCAGGTTTGTAAGTCACCAGACTGACGAGCCAAGTCACAAGAAGACACAGGAAGAAGCCTGGAATGATTTCGTAAACACTGCCAATAAAATTGGATGTTTCAGTTGCTCCAGGATCTTCTGCAACAGTACCGAGTGAATCCCACACGATAACTGTTACCGCTCCGACAATCATCCCGGCCAAAGCACCTTTTGAAGTAAGCTTGCGCCAGAATAGAGACAGTAAGATAATTGGCCCGAAAGCAGCACCAAATCCTGCCCACGCATAAGCAACCAGACCTAAGATCGTGTTGTTTTGTTCCCATGCCAGGTATGCGGCAATAACGGCAATCAAAGCAACAGCGATGCGCCCTAAATTTACATAGCCTTTTGGAGACGATTCTTTCTTAAAAGCAATCTTGTATAAGTCTTCAATCAAAGCAGAAGAACTGACCAATAGCTGCGACGAAATTGTACTCATAACCGCAGCCAGAACTGCTGCCAATACAAATCCAGCAATCAGCGGATGAAACAGAATCTGGCTCAAGTCCAGAAAGACTGATTCAGGATCCACTAGAGTTGCTGAAGGATTTTGCTGGAAGTAAGCAATCCCGATAAGCGCAGTTGCCGTTGCTCCGAGAAGACTGAAAATCATCCAGCCCATACCGATACGGCGGGCTATACGAACTTCTTTCAGTGTTTTAATAGCCATAAAACGGACGATGATATGCGGCTGGCCAAAGTAACCAAGTCCCCAAGCTACCGCAGAAATAACTCCGATTGTAGAGGCTCCCGAAACCAAACTCATCATATTTGGATCCACTTCGCGGATACTGGCAGCTGTTTCGCCAAATCCGCCTGTCGCAAAAATCCCTACTGCTGGAACTGCGATCAAAGCGACTACCATCATGATGCCTTGGACGAAATCCGTGTAGCTGACAGCGAGGAACCCGCCGAACAGCGTATAGGCTACAACAACAATTGATCCCAGAACTAACCCTAAATGATAGTCCATTCCGAATGAACTTTGGAAGAACAGACCCGAAGCGACCATTCCGGAAGAAACGTAAAATGTAAAAAATATTAGAATGATAATACCGGCAACAATTCTTAATAATCGGGATTTGTCTTTTAAACGATTCTCCAAGAAACTTGGAATTGTGATAGAATCACTGGTCACAAACGAATAAATTCGTAAGCGAGGCGCCACAAAGAACCAGTTTAAAAAGGCACCGATTGTTAAGCCGATCGCGATCCACACTTCAACCAATCCACCAAGATAGATCGCACCTGGCAAGCCGAGCAAGAGCCATCCGGACATATCGGAAGCCCCGGCACTAAGTGCAGCAACTGCCGGCCCGAGTCCCCTTCCCCCTAACATGTAGTCGGATAAATCGGCAGTTTTTCGATAAGCATACCAGCCAATAAAGAGCATGGCAGCCAGATAAATAGCTAAAGCAATGATTTGATATGTAGTATCTGTCATTTTATCCCCTCCTTGTTTTACAGTGTAACATTATTGACACATTTTTAAAGTCCCATTTTTGGTTTTACCGTTTGCACTAGCGGGGAAAAGAATCTCAAGGAGGAGATTATGATGCCATGGAGCAAAAATGATTACCCGGATTCGTTTAAAAACCTGGACACCGCTGTCCGCAACAAAGCCATTGAGATCGCTAACGCATTGCTCCGGGACGGTTACGAGGAAAATCGCGCCATTCCGATTGCTTTAGACCGAGCTCAAAAAAGTGTGACTGGAGATGAAGACCGACCGGTTTATGAAATCAGAAAACACGACGAAGGCTGGCAGCTAAAGAAAAAGGATAGCAAGAGAGCCATTCTGATCGAAGAAACCAAGGAAAGCCTGATGGGAGAAGCCAAGCGCTACGTCAACAAAAATCACGGAGAGCTTCACATTTATAACGAAGACAACTCGCTTTCTGATACCCTCTATGAATAAAGATAGAATAAAAAACGCCGCTGTTACTCTGTAATATTAAAACAAGTGATTGTACATGGGGACTCATCTTTTCGTATCTTGTTTATAATGTTACACACATAATAAAAATACACATCACTAAAAATTACTTTTAGTAATGTGTATTTTTATTTCGATTAACTTTACATATGTTTATTAAACGGTTAAACGTTTTACAATTGTGGCAAAAAGATATTAAAATAGAGTGAATACTCTTTTTTTACGGATTATTAATTGAGTGAGCATGAGTACTGTCCGAAATATGTTGAATGTAAGTATTAGATAGTAGTATTTAAAGATAATCACCCCTTCTACCTCCGACAGATTAAATTGTTTTAATCTACTTTTTCTTCAATGAGTCATAGTACTAATTTTTGAGATAATTACTATTTGTATAAGAAGGGGGCGCTGATATGGAGAGATTAGATAATTCCCGTTGGAAAATGAGTATGGCTGGCTTTACTGCGTTTGTGTTAGCTTCTATTTTCTTCTTAATAACGGGTCCTAATTATGCTGGAATACTTGGCTTTTTAATATCCGCAATAGTATTGTTTATTCTAAACGTTATTTACGTTATTTATACAAACAAGAAATCCGGGAAACAAAAAAAACAGTTATAGACTAACTACTGGACCTGGTTTTTTCATTATTTAAAGTTGTTCTAATCTCCATCTACTTACTTTTTAAAAGAATTTTATAAATTAATGTAATAAGGAGTTCTGTGCTCCTCGTTGCACAGATTTGTGAATAATAAGTTAAATAACGTTATTATCTGTTTACATCAAATGTGACACTCCTCCCTATTTCAGGCAATTCATTTTTCTACCGGAATTGGAACAGCAACAAAAAGAAGGCCCGTAAGTGTATCAAAACACTTCACAAGCCTTCTTTTCATTTTAATAAATATTAGTTTAGCCAAAAAAGTTCAATACAATGTTGCACATTTTATAAAGGTTTCAACTATAGCAAGTCTATTGCAACATCTCTATACTTTTAATAAAACAGCAGACAGCGGCATTTTATTTGAACCAGCCTTTTTCTTTAAAACGGGAAATAGCTTCAATCCGATTACTGACCTCGAGCTTGTCCAGAATGGTCGAAATATAATTTCGAACAGTTCCCGTTGTGATAAACAGTTCTTTAGCGATTTCTTTCGTGCTTCGCCCCTCGGCAATCAGTTCCATCACTTGGCTCTCACGTTCAGTTAATGGATTTTCGTCAGCATAAGCTAAGTCCACCAGCTCTGGCGCGTAAATACGGCGTCCATCCATAATCGTCCGAATGGATGTGGCCAAATCTTCACTTGGGCTGTCTTTCAGCAAATAGCCGCTGACTCCCGCTTTTCTTGCACGTTCAAAATAGCCTGAACGTGCAAAGGTAGTCAAAATAATGATTTTACAAGGCTGCTCCTTCAGGATTTCTGCGGCATCCAACCCACTCTTTAACGGCATTTCAATGTCCATGATGCAAATATCAGGCTGCAGCTTTTCCACAAGCTCAATGACCTCTTCGCCATTTGCCGCTTTGCCAACCACTTCCAGATCATCTTCCAGATCCAATAACGACCCTAAAGCTCCCAGCATCATGCGCTGATCTTCAGCTAATACGATTCGAATCATTTCACCGCCTCCTTTGAACTATACAAAATCACATTTGGCACACGAATATTCAAAGTTGTGCCGTCCATTTCTTTAATATCCACCGAACCGTTGACAAATTCCAAACGCTCACGCATACCAGCAAGACCGTTCCCCTTCAAGGAAGTATTTCCTTCCGGGAATCCTTTGCCGTCATCCTGTACCTGTACCAATATCTCTTCAGGATTTTGTTTGATCAACACGCTGCAGCGTGTCGCATCGCTATGTTTGACTACGTTTGTCACGGCTTCTTTCAGGCACATGCTGAGGACATTTTCCACCAACAGTGGTGTATTGGTCAGCTGCGGCGAACCGTAGAACACAAAATCGATTTCTGCAGCATTTAAAATTTGCTGGATTCGGAGCAATTCTTCATCCAGCTTGGTACCTCGCATATTGGATACTAGCTCCCGCACTTCTTTTAGCGCCGTACGGGCTGTCTGCCGGACATCATTGATTTCATTTAAAGCAGATTCTGGATCCCTGTAAATTAATTTACCCGCCAGATCACTTTTTAATCCAATCAACGACAACTTTTGGCCTAACGTATCGTGAAGGTCACGCGCAATCCGTTCACGCTCTTCGATGATCACCAATTGGGAAATCCGCTTATTGGCGTCTTCGAGCTGGCCTTCCAGTTTCTCCCGCTTATTGCGGTTATACGTATTAAAAGGCAAAAGAATTACGCCCAAAATACTGAGCACGATAAACGGCAGCTGAGAAAGATACAGTTCACTGTGTTCAAAAAAGCCAAATACCACAGCTGCAATCGTTGTCCCAATATGGATGCCATAAATAATGAAGAAGCCAACTTTATTGCGCAGGTTGCCAATAAAAAAAGCAACAAAAATTGATAGGTAAACATAGCCGAACAACAAGATCATCCCAATATTAATCGCCATTTCAAAGCTTACCCACACATACACAAAACCGGTTCGTGAGTTGAAAGAAAGCCTGTATGCAATGAAGAACAACAGCAAAAGTAAAATGCCGAAAATAATTTCAGGCATCAAAGAAGAGCGAAAAATAAAAAAGAAAGGCAAAATACAAAAGATAACCCAAGCATATAAACTTAGCCAAGGATTTTTAGGAAATATTTGATACCAGCTATGCATATGATCCTCCGCTTCCTTTCTATAGTAGTTTCATCATAGCAAATAATAGGCAAAAGAAAAAACCATTCCGCTAAGAATGGCTTTTGCTCGTTTTTACTGTTGAACCGTTTTCGAACTGCCCAACAAGTGCTTGATATCACCAAATGTAACGAATGTTTTATTTGGCGCATCATACAATTTGTAGCGCAAAGACTTAAGGCTCGATTTAATATTGATTGTTGTTGCTTGTTGAAGCGGCGGAGTAGACACATGTGCTTTCTCCAAGTTGTAGTTAGGAACACGCGGGCTCAAGTGATGCACGTGGTGGAAACCGATATTTCCTGTTACCCACTGCAATACTTTTGGAAGCTGGTAATACGAGCTTCCTTCTACCGCTGCTTTTACATAATCCCATTCGTTTTCGTCTTCGAAATACGAATCTTCAAATGTGTGCTGAACGTAGAACAACCAAATACCGAATGCTCCAGCAATAAACATTGTAGTTCCTTGAACGATCAAGAATGCCTGCCAACCGATTATCCAAATCAAAAGCGAATAGATGGCAACTAGAGAAAAGTTAATCAAGTATGTGTTATTGCGTTCTTTTTTGCGTGCATCTTTACGATTGAAACGGCTTGAAATCAAGACAAGGAATAGAGGCCCAATTCCGAACATGACCAATGGGTTGCGGTACATGCGGTATTTAAAACGTTCCCATTTTGAAGCTTCTACATATTCTTCTATTGTCATAACCCAGATATCGCCGACTCCACGCTTATCAAGATTACCACTTGAAGCGTGGTGAATTGAGTGCTCACGTTTCCACTTTTCATAAGCAAAAAGTGTCATAATGCCTGTGATGGTGCCGACAACTGCATTTGCTTTTTTGTTTTTGAAAAACGATCCGTGCGTACAGTCATGGAAAATGATGAATGTGCGGATAACGAATGCGGCAGCTACTGCTGATAGCGCAATGGTCAACCAAATTGAAACATCAAGTGCTTGGTAAGCCAAAAACCAGGCCAATATAAAAGGTGGAATCGTGTTTGCTATTTGTCTTACACTTGCTTTAACGTCTGCTTTTTCGAAAGGGGCGACAAATTTGCGTAACTGCGCTGTTTTTTCTCTGCTCATGTCTTCAACTTCCTCCTTGAACGGACTTTTTGGTCCGAATAACTTATTACCCTAATCATAAAGGGAAAGCCGACTAGCTTTAAGACACAAACGTCTATATTTCTATATGACAGTTGTCATGTATTTCAAGAAAACTGCTTCTTTAAAATTACAAGCGATATGTGTATACTAAACATAATCAGAAAAATCAGAACGGAGTGAGTCATATGACTGGTCTTGTAGCCGTCATCATGGTCTTTTCGATACCACTCGCAGGAATCATCAGCGCACACCTCCAAACGCAGGCAAAATTAAAGCATAAGATGATTGAAAGCGAACTCGAGCTCGAAAAGCTGAAACACGAAAATTTTGTCATCGAAACACAGAAAATGCGCCTCGAACTGGAACAAATGAAATTGGAAGATGCTAAAAAGAACGAGCATCTCCTGCTTAAATGACACCAGAAAAAGACCCGCCACTCAAAATGTGGCGGGTCTTTTTCTGTTCTACAGATCTTTGGGTCATAAGCCATGCCGCTTTGCCGGTCTGCCTTATGCACGTCAGAGTTACACGGGTGCTTCCGCTTTTCTTTGATGTCCAGACTCCAGCACCCAGCTCTTCGGGGTCATAAGCCAGACCGGCTGTGCGGCTGAAAATACGCCGCTTCGCCGGTCTGTCTTATGCCCGTCAGAGCTACACGGATGCTTCCGCTTTTCTAGGCGAATACACTGTTTTCGATTTGTTTCAATTGATGGAAATACGACTTTCTTTCCATTAGTTCTTCGTACGATCCGCTTTCTACGATGCGGCCGTTCTCCATGACGATAATTTGATCCATTTTTTCAAGCCCTGCCAAATCATGACTGATCGTAACAAATAGATCTTCCTTGCCTTGCTGGAATAGTTCATTGTAAATGGCTTGGCCGGTTAGGCTGTCTACCGAAGAAACCGGTTCATCAAGAAGCCATAATGATTGGCCTTTCAGGAGAGCACGTGCAATTGCGAGACGCTGCTTTTGGCCGCCAGACAAATTTTGCCCTTTTTCTTCTACGGCCATTGACAGTGGAAACAATTCAAGTTGAACTTGGGCTAAAGCTGATTCCATTTTTTCATCACTTGCTTCCGGGTCGGCAATCAGCAGATTGCTGCGTACCGTACCATAGAAAAAATGATTTTCCTGGAGCACGACATTCATTTTCTGCCAGATGGTTTCCTGTTGAAGCGTTTCGACAGGTTTTCCGCCAATTGATAATTGCCCGTGTTCAAGTGGGAAAACGTTCAGCAGCAACTGCATGAGCGTCGATTTACCTGAACCGCTGGGCCCGACAATTGCGGTTTTTGTGCCTGGCTCTAAGTGGATGGAAACATCGTCAATTGCAAGTTTCTTTTCTCCTGGATAGCTGAAAGAGGCTCCTGTCAGTTTTATATCAAGCGGCCCTTCCGGAAGCTGTTCGGTTCCTCGAGGCGTAAGCGGTTCTGCAACAATTTCTTCTAAGCGCACGGCAGCTTTTCGGCTTTCTTCAAAATATGCCGGAAATGCCGCCATTGGGGCTACATTTTCAAAAGCAGCAATGGATATCATAACGAGCATCGCCAAATACAACCCATTCAGCTCACCTGCTGCGACAAAATACGCACCGACACCCAGTACGAAAAATGATACCAACAATGCCACCAGCGAATTGATAGACTGGGCCAGGTTTTCTTCCAGTCCTTCTTTTCGCTGCCCTTCATTATATTGCCCCGCATCATTTGCCAGCTGCAGTTCTTTGGCATTAAGTTGCTGATGGATTTTCAGATCCCTAAAACCATAAAGAAATTCTGTCGCTTCAATTGCTAAACTTCCGCGCTTGGCTCTTGTTTGTCCATCTGTCCGGCGTTTTCGAATCGAAAAAAGAGCCGGAACCACGACAACCGTCAACAGCATTCCGATGAACATCACAGCTGCAATTCCCATGGAGAAGAATGAACTGAAGAAAATGGTGCTTAAAAAAACAATGCCCAGTACAACCGGCGGGTAAAAAACGCGCAACAGAAAATTCTGCAGGCTTTCTACGTCCCCAACGATTCGGGACAGTAAATCCCCACTCCGGTACTTGCCAAATATTCCAGGCGCAAGCGGAGAGAGCCGATCAAAAAAGGACACTCTTAAATGGCTAAGCATAGTGAATGTTGCTCGGTGGGAATACAAACGCTCCCCGTAGCGGCTCAATGCCGAAATAAAACCAAATAATTTTAGGCAGGCTGCCATCACAACTAGAGTTGTCATTTGAGAAGTCAGGGCAGCTTTGGAAATTAAATAACCGCTTGATCCCATCAATGCCACACTCGCTACACCTGCTATAAATCCAAAAAAGATGGCGATGGATACATCCTTTTTCTCAATCAATGTTAATTTCAAAACATGCTTTAATTCGTTCATCGCACGCCACCTCCCTGCTGTGCTGCGAGCATCTCTTGGTAGGGACTATAATATTGCAGCAGTTCATCATGGCTGCCCGCAGCTTCTAGTTTGCCGTTTTCCAAAAAGAAAATCAGATCCGCCCCTTTAATTGTGTGAAGGCGATGAGCAACCGTGATAACTGTGGATGTTTTTTGCAACTCACGGAGTGAAGCCTGCAGAATTTGTTCGGTCCGCAGATCCAAACCGGTTGTCGGTTCATCAAATAGGATGAGCGACGGTTTCTTTAAGAAAGCGCGTGCCAGCGCAATCCGCTGTTTTTCTCCACCTGATAGTCCGCGTCCCGCTTCACCAATTGGCGTTTCAAATCCGTGTTCAAGCGTTGAAATCATCTCTGCAATGCCCGCCTTTTCAGCAGCAGCCAGCACTTCTTCATTGCTGACTTGACGGTTGGCACCCATCTCCATATTTTCCCGAATGGTTCCAGCAAACAGATAAGGATTTTGAGAGATATAGCTTAACTGGTCAAACCAGGACTTTTCACTGACGGTTTCACGTGGAACTCCGTTGATCATCAAGCTGCCCTCACCTTGCGGCAACAAGCCAGCCAGTAAGTGCATCAATGTCGTTTTTCCGGAGCCGCTTTTGCCAACAATCGCCACTTGGCTGTAAGGTCCGATTTCTACACTTAGTGGAGCAAGCGCAAACCCTTCTCCATATTGAAAAGACAAGCCTTCCAGAGACAAATGAGGCGGCTCAGGCGCAATGGTTTCAGTTCCCCAAGTTAACGGCGAGTGATTTTTTTCAAGCTCTGTCCCCAACTGCTTAGCTGCTGATACACTGCCGCGTGCCGTATGGAAAGCACTTCCGAAATCCTTCAGTAAATTAAAGAAATCCGGTACTAAAATCAAAATGAAAAATGCAGTGAAAAAGCTGATGCTGTCAAAAACGACAAGGCGCAGACCAATTTCCAATGCGACAATCCCGATGCTCAGCATGGAAATGTACTCCAGCATCAATGATGATAAAAATGCTGATTTTAATACTTCCATCGTTGAATCGCGAAAGCTTAAACTGCTTTTCCGAATAGCTTTTTGCTGCTTTTCAGCCTGTCCAAATAATTTGAGCGTGGACAAGCCTTGCAAAACATCCAGAAAAGTACCGGAGAATTGGTTGAGCTGCTCCATTTTTTCATCGGCTTTTTTCTTTGTTCCTTTTCCGACCATGGCCATGAAAATTGGAATAAACGGCGCCGTGATTAAAATGATGACACCGGTCGTCCAGTTCTGAGTGAAGATAACACCCAATAACAAGAGTGGAATAATATAAGTTTGGATCATTTGTGGAATGTATTTACTGAAAAAGCCATCTACTTCATCCACCGCATCCATTAACAGACTAACTTTTTGGCCAGACTGTCCTTGAGCTGCAGACAGCAATGGATTTTCAGCAAAAGACTTGATTAAGTTGGTTCGAAATTCATGTTTCACATCAGCAGCCAGATTGACCCCTGCTCTGCCGATGGCGTATCCAGCTCCTACACGCAGCAGAATTGCTGCGAACAATCCACCAAACAGTGGCAACAAGCTTTCGAATGCTGCATTCTGAAGAAAAACACGATCTGCAATAAACACAAAAAATAAGGCTTGTCCGATTGTAGCGATTCCTTTTAAAAGCGATGCCGCTGCCAGAAAGGCCATCATGTTTTTCCGTTGGAATGCCAGCTGTTTTAAGTCGTTCATGCCATTCTCTCCTTCGCTTTACCTCCTCTTATTATAAAGCATGCGATGTCCAAACCCCCGTCAAGTGCCCACGCCAACGGCATTAATCCGAAGCTTTGTTACAGTATTGTTCACAAATACTTAAGTTGTCTCGACATAAAAAACCTTGCGGAAATTTGGACCGCAAGGTTGGATTATTACTGTTCAATTGTCTCTTCATAAGAATTTATTGAAAAAATGGCCGTTCTTAACCAAACCATGTCTTCTTGTATTTTCAGTTTCAAGGATTCATCAACACATCTTCGGTATTCATCCATTAGCTTAAACAGTTCATATTCGAAAATGGCGAACTCTTCTTCTGTGATCACTGCAACCACCCTCTTATGGTAAGCCGTTATATACACTAAGCTTTATTACCCATCACCATAAGTCTATTATACCAAAAAACTCATATTTTACTATTATAAAAAAGTCTATTCCTCATAAAAATAACAATAAAATAGAATATGACGTTAATCCGACACAAAAAGAGAGCAAACTGCTTTCCCTTTCTTCTGGCAGTTCTTCTTTCAAGACGTTTAAAATAACACCGCCTGCCAAGAAAGCGGTAAGCACCGAAATAATCCACTCGTGGACATCTGCAAAAGCTCCAATTGCCCATCCCACAAGAATTGCTGCAGCCAACAGCCATCTGCCGTATTGATCGTACTCTTCTTGATGAGTGGCACGCAATCCCTTGTCATTGGTTATAAAATGAACCCCCATTGCTATAAAGAACAAGAACATTCCCCAAGCATCTCCATATTCTTCCCTGACGAGGAGATAGCTGATGACACTATTGTACAAAGCGAACGAAATAATATGAACCCAGAAAACACCTGACGCCGCTTTCGGCTGACCTGAATGTTTGTTCTTTCTCTTGGAAGTTTTGACTGAATGCTCTAAAGCATAAAAAATTACCAGCCCGGCCATTGCAATCAAGTATATATGATTTTCCAGAAATTGCAGGCTGCTGTTTTCGAGCTCTCCTTGGAGCTCTTCTTGGAAAACGCTCAGTTCCGGCAATAAATGCAAAAATACATAAGCAACTGATATGCCACCGGCGATCGAAAGAAATCGACTGCGCGGCAACACCTTCAACAACTTTAAACGTTTTGAGAAAAGATGAATCAATACAAATCCAATGGCAAAAATAAAACTAAGACCAAGCATCCGTTTTCTCCTTTCGGTTGGTGTGGATCGTTCAGAATCGGATACTCTCTTGTGTAAGATTTCTCGCTTTACTAGTTGTCTCCCCTCAGCAGCAATGGTGTAAACAACACGGATGATTTGTGCCTCTTTCTTGTATAAAACTTCAAAAATAAAAAAGCGTCCTGAAAGACGCTTTTACTCCATACCCTTCTCTCCCTTAGACTTCTGCTTGCCGACTATGCTCAACGGATAGTTCACGCAGCTTAAACTTCTGGATTTTTCCGGAAGCCGTCATCGGATATTCTTTGGTGAATTCAATGTAACGCGGTATTTTGTGGCGTGAAATTTTACCCTTGCAATAAACTCTCAACTCTTCTGCATCCAGCTCTTGCCCTTCTTTCAGGATTACCCACGCCATCAATTCTTCTCCATACTTCGGATCCGGTACACCAACCACTTGAACATCTTGAACGGAAGGATGCTGGTAAAGAAATTCTTCGATTTCGCGCGGATAAATGTTTTCTCCTCCGCGGATCACCATATCTTTGATGCGTCCGGTGATGGCAATATAGCCGTCTTCGTCTTCAACCGCAATGTCGCCGGTATGAAGCCACCCTTCAGAATCGATGGCGGCTTTGGTGGCTTCTTCATTTTTATAATAGCCTTTCATAACATGATAGCCTCTTGTACAAAGCTCTCCGGGGATGCCTGTCTCAACTCTTTCACCTGTCACTGGATCGATAATTTTCACTTCCACTCCAGTATGCGGCTTGCCGACAGTGGATACCCGCTTTTCAATATCGTCATCTGCCCGCGTCTGCGTGATGACTGGCGACGATTCGGTTTGCCCGTAAGCGATGGTGATTTCCGAAGCGCCCATATCATGGATGACTTTCTTCATGACTTCAATCGGACAAGGCGATCCTGCCATAATGCCCGTGCGAAGCGTGGATGTATCAAATGACGCAAATTCCGGATGGTTCAATTCGGCAATGAACATCGTCGGTACGCCGTGAAGCCCCGTGCATTTTTCGTCCTGTACCATCTGCAGGACGCGTTTTGGATCAAACTGCTCCGCAATGACCATCGTTGTGGAATGCGTCACCGCTGCCATTGTTCCAAGAACGCAGCCAAAACAATGGAAAAAGGGCACCGGAATGCATAGCCGGTCTTTTTCCGTCAAGTTCATGGTGTCCCCTATCAGCTTGCCATTGTTGACGACATTGAGATGTGTCAGCATCACGCCTTTGGGAAACCCGGTCGTGCCGGACGTATATTGAATGTTAATGACATCGTCAGGATCCATCGAACGGAAGCGCTCCTCAAACTGCGCGTCGCTGACTCCATCAGCAAAAGCCTCGAACTCATTCCACGAGTAAATTCCTGGATAACTGTTGCTGCTCATGACAATAACCCGCTTCAGATGAGGTAGCTTCTTGCTGCTGATTTCTCCTTTATCGGCTGTTGCGAGTTTAGGACAAACCGTGTTGAGAATGTCTATATAGCTGGTCCCTTTAAACTCTTCTCCCAATATTAAAGTTGTCGCGTCCGACTGCTCCAATAAATATTCCAGTTCGCTGGACTGGTAGCTGGTATTGACTGTCACCAGCACACCGCCCATTTTGCCGGTGGCGAATTGACTTAAAAGCCACTCGCGCTTGTTGTCTGACCAAATGGCCACATGTTCCCCTTTTTCAATGCCGATGCCGATAAACGCTTTTGCCAGACGATCGGTTTCTTCGTCAAATTCCTTATAGGATTTTCGGATGCCGTGCTCTGGGTAGACATAAGCTTCCGTTTCCGGATGTTGCGCGGCCTGTTCTTTTACTACTTGCCCAACTGTCTTCTGTAAACTAACCATTTTCCATCCCCCTATTTGAAAACGCTCTCATTCTTCTATATATTATCATAAAATTCCAAATTGCTTGCTCCTGCTCTGCGTCCAAAACGGACAACTCGCCCTTACCTTGCGCGGCATGATAAACTAAAAGAACTACATGCAATGGAAGGGATCGACCATGGACTTACAAACAATGCACGACCAACTTACCGAACGCCTTTTGCAGCAGCAACTGGTGTCTGCAACCATCAGCCAGCCAAGGCTCAAATCAAGTGACATCAAGCGAATCAAGCTAAAGCCCGTTGAGATAAAAAATGAATACCTAATTCAATTCGAGTATCAGCACGAGCATGTCTTAAAACATGAAAATCTGCCAGTTGAAGAAGCAACGAGAAAGTTGGCTGCTTTGTTCGCCGATTTTCGCCAAGCCTTGTTTCAGTTTACAGACGAAAAAGTACAGATTCAATTGACCAAGAAATTCAAAGTCAGCTGGAAAGCAGAACAAACCGGCGAGAAACAGGCAGTGCTGTCGCACAACCGCAAAAAGCAGTACCTGCTGGAAGATGGCATACCGTATCCGTTTCTCGTTCGCCTTGGCGTGCAAAGTTCAGACGGCAAAGTGAAAAAACAGAAATACGATAAGTTCCGCCAAATCAATCGCTTTATCGAGTTTATTGACGATGCACTTGCCCACTTGCCGCAGGACCGCACTGTCCGGATTCTCGATTTTGGCTCTGGAAAATCCTATTTGACCTTTGCGCTTTACCACTATTTGCGCATCGAAAAAGGACTGGATCTCCGCGTCACCGGCCTTGATTTGAAAAAAGAAGTGATAGAAGAATGCCAGCAAATCGCACAGGACCTCCGCTACGAACAGTTGGAATTCCTGGTTGGCGACATCAACGATTACAATGATGAGTCAGCAGTTGATATGGTCGTCACTTTGCACGCCTGTGACGTAGCGACGGATATGGCCCTAGCACGCGCCGTTAAATGGGATGCCAAAGTTATTTTGAGCGTTCCTTGCTGCCAGCATGAGTTAAACAGCCAAATCGATGCACCGGAACTTGGCATTATGCTTCAGCACGGACTGATTAAAGAGCGGTTCAGCGCTTTGGCGACCGACTCTATCCGTGCCGAACTGCTGTCGCTGGTCGGTTATGAAACACAATTGATGGAATTTATCGATATGGAGCATACCCCAAAGAACATTTTGATCCGCGCTTATAAAACCGGTCGCAAACCGGCTGCTGGACAATTTGAACGCTACCGCCAGTTTGCTTCGCTCCTATCAGCTAAACCGTTTCTTGAAAACGAATTAAAGGAGTATTTATGAAACAAAAAAACCTGGTAAATGGCATTATTTTAGCTTTTTCGGTCGTTTTGATTCGCTTTATCGATGTCCGCATTTACGACATGAACCTTGTTGTAACTTTGCTGCTACTGGTTGCCCTTATTTACGGAGCCATGCGCATTGTCGAACGGTTTCCCTCTCTTGACAAACCAGTCAGCAAACGGGCATCTTTTGCGGTCAACACATTGGTCATCATCTCTATTTTTCTGGCGTTTTTCATCTTCAAGTTGTAGCAATTCAAAAAAAAAACGACAGCCATAAGTGGCCATCGTTTTTTTTTAGTTTTTAAGGAGAGTTTTCGTTCGGCTTTTGCTGTGCCTGCTGCTCAATGGTTTTGTATACGTAGTTCTCTACCGGTTTTAACGTGAACTTTAGATTGCTGGTTTTCAGGTTGTTTTCCAAATAATCCAATTGATGTTCCTCTACTGCATCGGATTGGAGATTTAAAATGCTGTTAACGTACAGCATTCCCTCATTCGTTGCCATTGGACTGTCCTGTCCCTCTTTTTCGCGTTCCAGCACTTTTTCAATTCCAAAAACTAGCCCTTCATCTGTCAGTTCTTGCATTGCAGCTACGTATCTTTCTTCGCCTACTTCCTGCAATAGGTGCTGATCCAATTGTTTGATATCCTGAACGCTCGCGCCTTTGTAGTATTGGGTATAATATGCTATTAGAATCTGTTCTTTGTCCTTCAATTCCTCCATCGCCAATCCCTCCATCATTTTTCTATGTTGTTGTTATTCCCCTTTCTTGGTTGTATTATGCACTCATTAGTCCACATCATTGATAAAAGTGAAACTTTACCCCTTCTGGTTCGTTATTACTACTGGCACAAATATAGAGAAGGCAGGTGTATGATATGGCTGAACAAGCGATCGTTCAAATCAAAAAGCTATCGAAAACGATCGGAAACAAAAAAATCATCAAAAACCTCAACCTGGATTTGCACAAAGGCGAAATTACAGGATTTCTGGGGCCCAACGGAGCCGGGAAAACCACAACTATCCGAATGATGGTCGGCCTAATGAAGCCCACTGAAGGAGAGGTTTGGATTGATGGCAAATCTGTACAAGGGGATTTTGAGAACAGCATTCGGAACGTCGGAGTGATTGTCGAAAATCCTGAAATGTACAAATACATGTCAGGCTATAAAAACCTGCTTCATTTTTCCCGAATGCACAAAGGCATATCCAAACAACGAATTGATGAAGTCGTCAAACAAGTTGGCATGCAGAATCGAGTCAAAGAGAAAGTAGGCTCTTATTCGCTTGGCATGCGCCAACGGCTCGGACTCGCACAAGCACTATTGCACGATCCAAAATTCCTTATTCTCGATGAACCGACCAACGGCCTTGACCCGGCCGGCATCCGTGAATTCCGAATGTACCTGCAGAAAATCGCTCGCGAAAGTGGTGTCGCAGTTTTCGTCTCAAGCCATCTATTGTCCGAAATCGAATTGTTATGCGACCGGATCGCCGTTATTCAGAATGGTGAATTGATCGATATTAAAAACGTTAATGAACTCCAACAATCCCGCTACTATATTCAAGCAGAACCACTGGAGCTTGTCGGCGAAGTACTGACGGGCGCAGGATTTCCAGCAGTATTGCATGACAAAGGCTACTTAATCGAATCTGGGGCAGAGCACATACCGGGAGCCATTAACTTATTGGTCGGCGCCGGTGCCAAAATTTTTGCCGTTCAGCCGTATCGGGAAACCTTGGAAGCCCAATTCCTCGAAATGACAGGAGGCGGAGAAATTGCTCAGACTCATACAGAATGAATGGATGAAGTTATGGAGCCGGAAAATGACCTGGATTATGGTCATCGTGATGGTTGGTATTGTGTTTGCTGGCATTGGTATTACCAAGTGGTTGGACTCTACAGCCACCTCCACTGAAGACAGTGTTGGAAGCTGGCAGGAGACGACACAAGCGGAACTCGACGGCAGAAGCCTTTTGCTGGAACAACCTGATCTGAGTGAAACACAGATCGATTATTACGAAGGGCAAATTGCCATCGCCGAGCATCGTTTGGAAAATGATATTGCCCCACTCGAATACACCAGCATGCAGCAGCAGGTGGTCGATACACACATGATGATGTCACTCGTAACCTTGTTGACCGTTATTGTGGCAGCCGGTATTGTAGCCACAGAATTTTCTCAAGGAACTATTAAAATGCTGCTGACACGGCCGGTAAAGCGCTGGAAAATTCTCACTTCCAAATACATTACGATTTTACTGTTCGCGGTGCTACTGAGTTTAATTATGCTGCTTTCTACAGCACTTGCCGGACTGCTCTTTTTCGGCATTGGAGACGGTACTCTCCTTACGTGGAATGGTGCTGAAGTAGTGGAAGCGACTTTCTGGTTAGAAGCCATCAAGCTGGCCACCCTGAAATTTTCAAGCATCTGGATGATCAGTACATTTGCCTTTATGCTCGGAACCGTTTTCCGTTCAAGCTCCTTAGCAATCGGCTTATCGATTTTCCTTATGTTTACAGGCGTTCAAGCGGTCTTCTTTTTGCAGGATTACGAAATCGTCAAATACTATTTATTCACCCATACCGATTTGACGCAATTTTATACAGGCAATTTCATGATGCCGGGCATCACCATGACGATGTCTCTGCTCGTACTGGCTGTCTACTTCCTAGTATTCATGGTTATCAGCTATTGGACATTCGAAAAAAGAGACATCACAGCTTAATAGAAAAGCGCAAGCGGCCGTGTAGATCCGACGGGCATAAGACAGACCGGCAGTGTGGCGTTGTTTGCCACGCAGCTGGGCAGGCTTATGACACTAGGATCTGGGCGCTGGAGTCTGGACANTAGATCCGACGGGCATAAGACAGACCGGCAGTGTGGCGTTTTTTGCCACGCAGCTGGGCAGGCTTATGACACTAGGATCTGGGCGCTGGAGTCTGGACACCGAAAAGCGCAAGCTCAAAACATACGAGATAAACAAAAACTGACCCGGAATCTACGGGTCAGTTTTTGTTTATCCATTCAATTAATGCTTCTGCCACTTGATCTTGTTGTTCAATTGCTGTGATGTCGGCCGGATTGTCACCTGTTTGTTCCCCGTATAACCCAAACTGCGCATGATTTCCGCCTTGAATTTCCACAAACAGACTGTCATCCGGGAATAGTTCACGGCTCTCGTCTATACTGGCAACCGTGGACAATCCATCCAACTCCCCATAGATCGACAGCATCGGCAACTCGCTTTCCGAAAAGTCACTTGCTGGATAGGATCCGAGAAAGAAGAGTCCAGCGAGCTTTCGGGATGGGTCTTCCGCATAAAATGACGCCGCTACCCCACCCAAAGAATGGCCGCCAACAAACCATTCCTCCACTTCCGGATGCTCCTCTATTACAGCACCTGCAGTCCCAGAACCAAGAATCCCAAAATTCAATGGCAATTGCGGAATCGACACCACAAATCCTTGCTCACGTAAAGATTGGGCCAGATAAGCGTACGCTTCTTTTTGGACTTTAGCGCCTTGGTAGAGGATCACTCCCTTGCCGTTTGGCGATTCCGGCTGGAAAATCAGCCCTTCTCCATCACTTTCAACTGCAGATAAATCTACGTTTTCGGTTAAGACCTCACTTGGCCCATAATCAAATTGAGCATAAACAACAAAACTGATCATCGCAATTATCAATAGCGCTAAAAGACTCAATACAATACGCAACAGCCACTTTTTCATTTGGCCACCTTCTATCTGAGCCTGTCAGTAAGCCAAGCCTACACGGCTCTGAATAAATTCCTGTGATTCGAGCAGACGATAGGCGAATTCTGCTGTATCACCAACTGTGATTTCTTTGCCGTCTTCAGGCAACAAGTCTTTTTCCGCACGGTAATTGCCACGCGCTTCACCGTCCGGCAAGTATGTAGGGCACACAATGGTCCAAAGAAGTTCGGTTTTTTCAAACAACCGGTAAACTGCTTCGTGCTCTTCTGCAGCAAAAGTCAATTTCCGCTTGGAATCCCCACCTTCATATCGAAGCAGCCCAGGGCTTAGCCGACTGTCCAGAATTCCAGCCGTTCCAATAGTGATTATTTTTTGAATATTGTGGTCTCCCATTGATTTGACAATCAGCGGTGCAGCTTCAGACAATGTTGTGGTCCGGTCTGTCCCAATCGCACTAAAAACTGCCGCTGTCCCTGCGATGGTCTTTTCAATATCTTCCACGTTTCGCACATCACCCAAAATAATCTCCAGGTTCGGATGTGCTTCGAGTTTTTCGGAACGGACCAAGGCCTTTACGTGGTGGCCGTCTGCAAGCGCTCGTTTGAGAATTTCGCCCCCTACTCGGCCAGTCGCACCAAATATCGCCAGTTTCATTGCTATTCCTCCTCCTATTTAGTCTATGAAAATCACGGTTTATTTGAAATGATATCCCTTTTTCGCCAGTATTTCTTTCAACTCTTCTCGATGCGGCTTGTTCAAAAAATCTGCCATCTGCTGAGTCCAAGTTGCTGTTTTTTGGTTTGAACCGCGGCTGGCGTAATAGGCTTGGATTGTCTCGTCGTATTCTGGCAAAAGAGTTGCGTATTTTGCCTCATCGTATTCATTTTCGTGCAGGATGGCTTCAACCGGCAAGCGCGGTTTAACTCCATTGGCTTCGTTTGGCACACCTACCGTCAAACCATAGACAGGGAAAACACCTTCGGGCAATCCGACCAGTTCGCTGATTGCTTCCATATTATTTCGGACACCGCCAATATAGCAGATGCCGTACCCTTTCGATTCGGCTGCAAGTGCCAAATTCTGTGCCAGCAAGCCAACATCCGTAACAGCAACAATCAAGTTTTCTGCACGGTCAAAAATGATTTCCTGGCCTTGTAATTCCCCTGCATGCTGCAGGCGGTTGTAATCCGCACACATTAAAAAGACCGCTCCTGCTCCTTCCATTTGCTTAGCATTTTTGGACAACTCGCCCAGTTTTTTGCGCTTTTCGGGATCAGTTACCCAAACAATCGAATAAGCTTGAACAAAATGGGAGGTCGCCGCGTATTGTGCAGCCTCAACCAATTCGCTGACTTCCTCACGTGACAATTGTTTTTCTTTGTAATCCCTAACAGACGCATGTGCTTTCATTAATTCGATAACCATTGATCGTATCCCCTCTCCGTTCCTTTCTTCTATCGTACCAAATTCTTTGCCGCGATACTCTTTTGGTGATTTTTGCTACAATAGAGTCTACAGAGGTGAATCGATTTGAAAAATACGAAGACCGCTTTTTCCATCCTTTTCTTATTGGTTCTTGGCGGTTTCTTATTCATATGGCTTGAAAAAGAGTTGGCGTTTCGAAAAGAGTTGGATCAACGGTCTTTGCCTTCCGGATTGCATCCCATAGTAGAAGAAAAACGGGACTTGCTCGTTGCCCAAGCAGCTGAGATCGACATTGACATCCTCATTACAGATGGCCATCGTTCACCAGAAGAACAAGACAGCCTCCACAATCAAGGCCGTGGCTCTTCAGGATCTATTGTGACCTATGCGGAAGCAGGAGAATCCTATCACAATTACGGATTGGCCATAGACTACGCACTGCGCCTGGCTGACGGATCAGTCGTATGGGATATTGAACGGGACGATAATGGCAACGGGAAAAGTGATTGGTTTGAAGTTGCAGAAATTGGCAAAAATCTAGGATTTGACTGGGGCGGTGACTGGCAGCGCTTTAAAGATTATCCTCACCTGGAGATGACGTTTGGCTTATCGATCCGCGAACTGCAGCAAGGGTGGCGGCCTGAAGATAAAATGGAATAGACATTGTTAGTAAACAACGGTCTGCACACCCTTCAGGATCGCATCACAAACCACAACAGCCCCGTTCAGCCGAACGGGGCCTTTTTATCTTCCGAACAAAGTCATCGACTGTCATGTTCATGCGGATTAAACAATGGAGTTATGTAATAAAGTTCCTCTGGACATTTTTGAGAAATTTTATAAAGCTCCCAAAACAGTTTTCCAGAGATTTCAAATCGCTCGACTGAGTCCGGCATCTTTTTCATTTTTACTGAAGCCGCATCGTACTTTACTTCTTGTATATCTACCCAGAAGGTTTTACTTTCACCTGCGCCTACTGGATTTTCAGAAGAAAAAATTTCTAAACTTAAACGTGCAAATAACGTAATAAAATACTCTCCAGCCTCTTCATGCGTCCCTTTGGATTTTGAAAAATAAAAATAAACTTTCTTTTCGCAAGTAGATGGATTTTTCGACACGTGCTCCATCGCCCTTTCTATTTAAAGTTTTTCGATTTGAACAAACAAAAAAGCCGAAAAGCCCTCTCATCGAGAGACGCTTTTCGGCTTTGCTGGCAGCTCTATTCTCTGCAGCATTTGACCAAAATTTTCGATTGTGTCAGTATACATTCCAGTTGAAACCTGCTAGACGGAAACACTATTGTTTTCCTGGTACTTCTAGATTATCGAAGTTGAAAGAAATAGTAAAGAGCTTCTCTTAAATAATCTAATAATTCAATGAAATAGCCTTTGTAACAAAGAATTTCACCATAACCAAAAATAAAGAGGAAGAAATCAATGATTCCCCCCCCTTTATTCCTCTAATGAGTTGCTGGACTGACTTGATTATTTATTTACTTCACTGTCTGTCGAGCTTTCTTTCATCCAAACCTCTCCGTCCCGGTAAACCATTTCTTCCGGATAACGCAGATCCATTACTTCTTCCTGTGTTTCTTTAGAAGGAGCTTTAGTTGCCAATGACACCACAATAATGGTGATGATCGCAGCAGCGGCGCCAAATACCCCAGCACCTGTATCAATGATTCCAAACACGGTAAATCCGCCATATTGAGCAGAGAAAATATAGATGAGAGTGACGGTCAGTCCGACCAGCATTCCGGCAATAACGCCTGGACCGTTTGCCCGTTTCCACCAAACCCCTAAAATCAAAGCAGGGAAGAATGTCCCTGATGCCAATGCAAATGCCCATGCGACAATTTGCGTGATAGCACCCGGAGGATCCAGTGCCACAATCCCAGCAGCGACAGTCGCAATAATAATTGACCAACGCCCAACCAATAGACGTTGTCTTTCCGTTGCCTTTGGATTAATCGAACGGTAGTAAATATCCTGAGAAAGGGCAGCAGAAATGGCAATCATTAAACCGCCTGCCGTCGAAAGGGCAGCAGCCATGGCGCCAGCGGCCATCAAACCGACAACGAAAACACCGAGGTTGGCAATCTCCGGAGTCGCCATGACGACAATGTCCCGGCTGATGACCAATTCAGACCATTGCAAAATGCCATCGCCGTTTTGATCAGCTATGGAAAGTTCCCCTGTATTCACCCAGGATGTCGTCCAAGCAGGCAAATCAGCAATTGATGAACCCGCAACCTGGGTCATCAGAATAAAACGAGAAAATGCTGCATATGCTGGTGCTGAAAGATAAAGCAAACCAATGAACAACAATGCCCATGCTCCGCTCCAGCGTGCTGCTTTCATAGTCGGCACCGTATAAAAACGGACAATGACATGAGGAAGCCCAGCTGTTCCGGCCATCAATGTAAACATTAAAGCTAAAAACTGCCAACGTGTCGCTTCTGTAAAAGGCACCACATATTCTGAAATTCCCAATTGCACATCCAATACTTGAAGCTCACTGATAATCTGGCCATATGAAAGCCACGGCAACGGATTGTTTGTAAGCTGCAGCGACATGAAAATCACAGGAATCAAATACGCTATAATCAGGACCAGGTATTGCGCCACCTGAGTCCACGTAATTCCTTTCATCCCACCCAATGCCGAGTAAAAGGCAATCAATGCTACACCGATTATGGTTCCGATTGCCGTGTCTACCTCTAGCAATCTCCCAATTACTACACCAGATCCCGAAAGCTGGCCAATGGAATACGTAAAACTAATGATGATGGTAGCAACAGCGGCTATCAAGCGTGCCGTACTGCTCGTGTAACGATCTCCGATAAATTCCGGAACTGTATAACGTCCTGACTTTCTCAATTGCGGAGCCAACAGGAAGGTTAGCAACAAGTAGCCTCCTGTCCAGCCCATGATATAGGCAAGACCATCGTATCCAAGAAGCATGACGGTTCCAGCCATCCCAATAAAGGAGGCGGCACTCATCCAATCGGCACCGATGGCCATTCCATTAAAGATAGCTGGCACATTGCGTCCTGCCACGTAAAAGTCCGATGTTTTTCTGGCTAAATTATAAAAAGCGATTCCAATATATAATCCAAAAGTTCCCAATATAAGCGCAAGTGATACAAGAAATTGTGTATCCACCAAATTCCCCCTTATCAAGTCACTAGAAAATTTACCTGGTTGCTTTTTCGTCTTCTGTTTTTGAAGCACTTATGCAGCTGGCCATTATTTCTTGCTGTCTTGACTCAGGCCAAATTTTTTGTCAATGCGGTCATTAACTATGGCGTTGATGAATAGCAGCAAGATAAAAATCAATACGGCTCCTTGTGCCCCCATGAAATAATGGAAAGGGAATCCATTTACGCTGAAACCAGAAAGTTCTTCTGCAAAAAAGACCACCACAAATGATGCACTAAACCCAATCAGCAAATAAATGGCCACTAAGGTTGTACGAATACGAAAATAAGCATCTGCTTCCTTTTTATCAATCTTTCTCAAAAGTTTCACCCCATTCGTTTAATGGCGAACCGAATCTGTCATTATTCAACCTTTCAAGTAAAAAATAAAACGAACTGTCTCCATGAACGGCAAAGGAACCATAATTATTTTCACCAACACAAAAGCAAAAATGGATCCAAAAGGAAGCAGGAAGAAAAGCGGCTTCCTTTTTTTCAGCCCCATTATGACAGAAAGAATCGTAATCAAACCAAAAGCGATTACCCAGATCATGTCAATCCCCCTCTAAATTTGGAAGCGTCTTCATATCGATAATCTACATTTTTGTTAAAATAAACTTTTAATATCCCCTCCCTGCCATTTTTAGTATTTTTTAGCTCTATCAATATTTAATTATTCTAAACTTTCGAACTATTGTCAACCGTTTCTTTTGTGTAATTTGAAGCGGGTGATAGCTGCAAGAAATCTAAAAAAGACGCCCCTTTGAGTAACCGAGCACTCAAAATGGACGTCTTTTATGTCTAAAGTTCTTAACAGCTGGATGAAACAAATTGCTTTATCCTCCATGCGCCCAAGCAATGCGCGGATCAATCTGCCTTGTCATACGGACCATGATAGGCTGAAATCCCATTCGCGGCCAAAAATAAGCGGCTAGTTGATTAGGCGTATGCCAATCTGCAAAAATATAATCGAATCCTTGCTTCTTCATTTCGCCAAAACAATGATTGGCCAATGCACGTCCTACTCCCCTTCCGCGCAAATCAGGATTTGTGGAAGCTGCAGGAAGCTCTGCACAATTTTCAGGTGTTACCAGACTCATCGGATCATCTTTGCGGAAATAAACATGGAAACCGACAATTTGATCTCCTTGCTCAGCCATCCACAAATAAGCATCTTGGTCCTCACTCAATGCTTCATAGCTCTCTTTAACATCTTCCAGCGTTTCCCGCGTAATCGGCAGCCAGGAGGGCGCTGCAGCTTGGTGGATGCTGTTCCACATCGCCATTTTGTTTAACAAAGATGCATCTTCACTCTCGCCTTTTCGAAATTCCAAATTCGTCAGCGTACCATTCTGGGGTTCAAAATCGTCAAGTGAAAGAATGCCGTATTTTTGATCAAAGCTAAAGGATTGGTCCAGCCATTGGTCAATAACTCTTTCGTTGCCGAGCGGAGCCAGCAACACATGATGAAAATAGCCATGCTTGACCCACTCTGCTCCAGCATCTGCATACAACAGCCTCAACAACCGGGGATTTTCATGTTCACTGATTGCGATGGATTCATAATCCATCCACACGTAACGGCCGTGCTTGGCATCCTCTTTAAATTCGTAAAGCAGGTAGCCGATGACATCGATGCCTCTGACCGCTACAATGCCATTGATGAACGGCCGCTCCAATATCTTCCGAAGGACTGCTTCTGTGTCATCGATTTCTTCAAATCTCTCAGGCAGAAAGCTAAAGATTTTTCGTTCCCGTTCATGTCGTTTCGCTAATAGCACTGACATCTGGCGAATATGCTTTTCTTCCATCCCTGTCATTTGAATCATCCACAATCACTCCTCTGAATCGAGTTTCACTTCCAGGATTCCGTAATTGCCGGCGTTCACTTTTTCTCCGAACCGAACAGGAACTGGCTCTACAAAAATAGGGCCATCTACTATAATGGTATGAAATTCCCCTTCTTCCCCGCAGGCATCTACACCTGCTGCTTCCAGTTCACCAATCAGTTCGTGTGTAAACTCACGCCCCAAAAAGCTCGTGTCCAATCGTTTCGTATCAACCACGGTAATGACCGCTTTGAATCCTTCATCAATCAATTCTTCCAATAGTTTTTTTCTCGGCTCTTGCCAAAGCGGATGGCTCACGTCGATGTCTGCTTCCGCACTGACTTTTTGCACCCAATCCAAATGATCCTGCAAATCGATATCGCCATAAACCCCCATACCGATTCCCTGCGATTTGAAGCTCTTCAGCTGTTCAATAAATTCCTTTTCATAACCGGACCAGCTGGCTTTTCCAATAATCAAAGGCAAGCCCATACGTTCGGCCTGTGCCTCCATAACTTCCAGCGGCAACCCATGTGAACGCGATTTCGTGCCATCTTCTTCAAACATTGTAAACAAAGCAACTGGCACATGCCCTTCCAGTACTGCACGATAATAAGCAAGTGCCGAATCTTTTCCGCCGCTCCATGACATCACAAATGATTTTTGCATACTACACCTCTTCTTTTTAATTCGCTGTTGCTGTAACTAGTTCGCCACAGCTTTAGGAAACTCCTTTTGCACTTAGTGATTTTGATATTTTTAAAATACAAATCGCTCTGTAGCAAGCTGCAAAGAGCATTTTACTTTTTATCGTCTTTTTCCCTGTTTAATCCACTAAAGCACAGGGAAAACTTCACTATACCCAAAGGAGGCCAAAACATGCAACAGCATAAATTATATGTAAACGGCGAATATACAGAATCTGCAGGAACTGAATGGATTGACATCATTAACCCTTCAACTGAGGAAGTTATTTCACAAATACCTAAAGGTACGGCAGAAGATGTCGACCGCGCAGTTGAGGCTGCATCTCAGGCCCAAAAAGCATGGGAACTGACACCAAACATCGAACGCGGTAAAATTGTCCGTAAACTTGGCGATAAAATTGCGGAGCGACGCGATACGTTTATCGACCTGTTGCAAGAAGAACAGGGAAAAAGCTATGAATTGGCAAGTGGCGAAGTTGACCTGGCCATAGACTATTTCCATTACATGTCCGAATGGGCACGACGCATCGAAGGTGAAATCGTCCCAAGTGATCGCCCGAACGAAAATATCTTCATCTATAAAAAGCCGATTGGTGTCGTAGCCGGCATTGTCCCATGGAACTTCCCGGTCTTTATTTTGGCAAGAAAAGTAGCAACTGCTTTTGTCACTGGCTGCACAATCGTCCTGAAACCAAGCCAACAAACACCGAACACTGCCATGGAATTCACGAAAATCATCCACGAAATGGATGAAGTGCCAGCAGGTGTCTATAATGTGGTTACAGGAACAGGCTCTGAGATTGGCAACGCCCTTGCTTCACATGAAAAAGTGCAAATGGTAACGATGACCGGCAGTGTGCCAGCAGGTACCAAAGTAATGGAGGCTGCAGCGAAAAACATTACCAAAGTGAATTTGGAATTGGGAGGCAAGGCTCCCGCTATCGTTACGCAAAATGCGGATCTTGATCTGGCAGCTGAAGCCATCGCCACTTCCCGCTTGGCAAACAACGGGCAGGCTTGCACGAATGCTGAACGGGTCTACGTACACGACAGTGTCGCAGATGAATTCACGAAAAAACTTATCTCTGTGTTTGAATCAAAAGTTTTGGGAGATCCACGCGAGAACAAAGACGCAGACGTTGGTCCGCTTGTCAGCCAAGACCGTCTCGATACAGTCCATGACATGGTTAAGCAGGCTGTGACTGAAGGTGCCACTGTCGCCATTGGCGGCGAACGCGACAGCAGCCGTTCCGGCTTTTTCTACAAGCCAACCATCTTAACAAGTGTGGAGCACGATTCGACTATTATCCGTGATGAGATTTTTGGTCCTGTCTTGCCGATCACCACGTATAGCACGTTAGAAGAAGCAATCGACAAAGCAAACGATACAGAATTCGGTCTTTCATCGGCTGTCTACACAAATGACTTGAACGAGGCTATGCAAGTAGTTAACGAAATGAAGTTTGGCGAAACCTATGTAAATCGTGAAAACTTTGAAGCGGTTCAAGGTTATCACGCCGGTATGCGCAAATCCGGACTCGGCGGCGCAGACGGCAAACATGGCATGGAAGACTTTTTGGTTACACAAGTGGTTTACATGCAGTATCAAAACGGCAAATAAATATACACAAAAAACACTCTTCCTTTATCGGGGAAGAGTGTTTTTGCTGTTTCTTGATAGATTAGAAAAAGCGGCTGGGATAATCCCAGCCGCTTTTTTTTATTTCCCTACCATGTTCTCCGGTTTTACCCATTCATCAAACTGGTCAGCAGTTAAATGACCGCTGTTTACGGCAGATTCTTTTAACGTTGTGCCGTCTTTATGTGCTTGCTTGGCGATTGCAGCCGCCTTCTCGTAACCGATATGCGGGTTTAATGCCGTAACCAGCATCAACGAATTGCTGACGTGGTTTTGGATAACATCCAGGTTGGCTTCAATGCCGACAGCGCAGTGGTCATTAAAGCTGATCAAGCTATCTGTCAACAGACGGACAGACTGCAGGAAATTGTAGGCAATGACTGGCTTGAAGACGTTCAACTCGAAGTTCCCTTGGCTTGCAGAGAAACCGATAGTTGCATCATTGCCCATTACTTGAGCTGCAACCATCGTCAGTGCTTCACTTTGGGTTGGGTTGACTTTGCCAGGCATGATCGAGCTTCCGGGTTCGTTGGCAGGAATCGTAATTTCACCGATTCCGCTGCGGGGACCACTCGCCAGCCAGCGTACGTCATTGGCGATTTTCATAGCATCTGCAGCCAGTGCTTTAATGGCACCATGTGTGTAAACCATTTCGTCATGGCTTGTCAGTGCATGGAATTTGTTTTCTGCAGAAGTGAAAGAAGTTCCAACTGCTTCGCTGATGAATTCAGCAACAGAAGGACCAAAAGTTGGATCCGCGTTGATGCCTGTTCCAACAGCTGTGCCGCCGATTGCCAATTCACGCATATGTTCCACACTTTCGCGAATCATGCGCTCGCTTTTTTCAAGCATATGTCTCCAACCGCTAATCTCTTGGCCAAGTGTCAAAGGCGTTGCATCCTGCAAATGCGTACGGCCAATTTTGATAACCTCGTCAAATTGCTGTGCTTTTTCATCCAAAGTTGCTTTTAGCTTTTGGACAGCCGGCACCAGATTTTCAGTTACAGCCAAAACTCCTGCAACATGCATGGCTGTTGGGTACGTATCATTTGAGCTTTGAGACATGTTCACATCATCATTGGGATGAAGTTTTTCGTCAGAATTTTGTTCTGCCAGGATTTCGTTGCCGCGGCGCGCCAGAACTTCGTTCATGTTCATATTAGATTGTGTACCGCTCCCTGTCTGCCAGACAACCAATGGAAAATGATCGTTCCATTTGCCTTCGATCACTTCATTTGCAGCAAGTTCAACGGCTTTCATCTTCGCTTCGGACAACTTCCCAAGTTTATGATTCGCTTTTGCTGTCGCCTTTTTTAATTGGGCAAAAGCCATAACGACTTCATGCGGCATGCGTTCTGTACCGATTTCAAAATTCTGTACGCTGCGCTGCGTTTGAGCGCCCCACATTTTGTCCGCTTCAACTTGAATTTCACCAATGGTGTCTTTTTCTGTACGATACTGCATTCCATTCACTCCAATTCTGATGTCTATGTATTCTTCTCTTCTATTATAACCACACCCGAGCGCAAAAAAGCGACCTTCGCAGTTAAAAATCGCCCGTTTTGCTGCTGAAAAATTCTTCTATAATCGCTTCATCAGAATGCGGAATATATTCGCCTTTAACGATTTGTGCACCGTTGATCGAACCGCTGGAAAGAAGGATTAAATCATCCGGGCCGCTTTGCTGCAAGGCTGCAAGCACTGCTTCACGCCGAGAATTGGCTGTCACCACCTGCTGCTTATAAGGAATTGTGAACCCATCCAATACCGCATCAATCACGGTACTCGGCTCATTGTCGCCTGGATGGTCGACAGTGACCACGAGAACGTCAGCTTTCCCTTCAGCTGCTCTGGCCATTTTTGGCATTTTTGAAAAGTCCCGTATGCCAATGCCTGCAATCAGTGCAATCAGCCGGTTATGCGACAACTTCTTTACTTCTTGCAATACAGAGGCTAGCGCCACCGGAGTATGGGCATAATCCAGAATGATTTTACGGTTTTCAGGGCCATGGATCACTTGAAAGCGGCCTTCAACCTGAGGCATATTTGGAAGAACCGTTAAGATATCTTCTAATTGAACATCTGACAAAAGTGCCGTGCCAATCGCTGCAGTCAAATTAGCCGCGTTGTATTCACCATAGAGCGGCACGTGTATCGGAAATCTCTTTTCTTGATAGCACAAATCAAACTTCAATCCTGTGTCCGAAGATTCACAATCTGTCCAAATCAAGTCAGCACCAGAATCCAGTTGGTTGCTGTATGTCAAAAAAGGATAATCAATCACTTCCAGAATGTCTTTAGCCATGCCTTCATCATCAATGTTCACTACGGCAGCCTTGGCTTGCTTGAATAGCAACAGCTTAGACTGAAGATAATGAGTAAATGTCTTATGGTATTCCAAATGCTCTTCTGAAATATTGGTGTGGATAGCCACATCAAAACTGATGCCTTCTACACGCTTTTGGTCTAATGCAATAGAAGATACTTCCATTGAGACGGCCTGATCGCCTTCTGTTACAAACTTGTCAAAGATTTTGTGAATATCAGATGAAATTGGGGTGGTAGGGGTGCTTTTGTAGAAAGGAATTTTGCCGTTGGCCCCGATAATTCCTGTTGTTCCAATAAAACCGCAAGCTATGCCCAAGAGATTGAACAAATTATACACATAAGTAGCTGTGGTTGTTTTGCCATTGGTTCCCGTAACTCCTATTTTCAACAGGTTTTTTTGAGGGGAATCGTAAAAAAAGTCGGACATATGGGCAAGTGCAGTCCGTACATTTGCTACTACTGCAAATGAAAGGTGTGGATTTTTTTGGGCATATTCATCGATTATTCCTTTGTTGGAACCGATAATTGTGGACGCTCCGTTTTCGATCGCTTCTTCAATATACAAATGTCCATCGGTATTTTCTCCTGGGACACAAAAGAAAGCACAGTCCTGAGTGACTTGTGTTGAATTGTATTCAATTGAACTGATTTTAGATATTTCAGGTCCAAACTGATCGATTACGGGGAAAGATGGAATGCTAGTGAGTTGTATCTCCATATAAAAGGCTCCTTAGGGAAAAAAATTATGTCAAATACCTATAGTTTCACAGGAACATGTATCATTATTCTATCATTTCCCTGTTATACCGCCAACATTTTAAGTCGAATTAAGTCGAATTTTTCTGAAACGCAGTTTTTTTCTGTACTTTTTTATAACAAAAAAAGCCTGTTGCTCCAATGATATCTTGGAGCAGCAAGCCTCTTTATTTTTAAATACAAAATTCTTATGCCCATCAAAAACCTCGGCATCCCAATAAAAAAGAGAGTCAATCTTAACTTTGATATAAGATTTTCATTTTTTTAGACAGGTTAATGGTTTACTGGTCTGGACATATAAAATACCGTTATTCACTTCGACAATCCATACTTTTGCATCTTGGCCAATGGATTCATTGTCATAGCCAGTTGCACGTTTTGAAATCATTCCGGCACAATTCTCCAGTACCACTTCTCCATATCCGTCGACAGGAATTGGAATGATCACCTTGGCTGTTTGTCCAGGCAACGGATCTTCCGAATAGCCGATTGATGAATCTGCAGTAGAAAGCGGCAATAAAATAAAGTAATAAAGCAATAAAGCCAAGACGGCTGCGACTCCTGCAGCAATCGCCAAAACTGTCCATTCATTAAATTCCGTTGCTGTTTCCATCAAAAAGCCGATTGCAGAACCAAAGGTAATGAAAGTCAGGATTACAGCTGGGTCGAGTTTTGGCAATGGCTTTCCATGATTGGCAATGTCCCCGAAAAACACATACAGTACGGTCATTGCTCCTGCTGCAAGCAAGACATACATGTAGAGTTGTTCCATAGACAAGCCAAAAATAAACATTCCAAAACCTCCCATTCCAGTAAGTTAAATTCCATCTTACTAAGTAATAACGAATAACTTAGGAGGAAGTTTCAGAATTCTTTAAGATTCTATAAAAAACCCGTTCTTTTACAGAACGGGTTTCGCAAATTGAAGTTCGTGAAAGCCATGTACCAGTTGAAAGCCAATCCCCAAATATCCATCATCGAGCAATAGCTTCTGCTTTTCGAGATCGTCCAACTTTACGGTAACGTAGTCGCTATAGTGGTCTAGTGAGAGATTCAAGTCTTTCACCAAAATATAACGGGTTAATCCTGCATACTTTTCCTTCAAAGCAGCAATGTGCATCCCCTGCGTAAACTTGTCTTTCAAACTTGGAATATTCATGGGTGCGACAGTACAACAGACATAGCGGAATTCTTCATCAAGATTCGGCAATTCCTTCATGATAACCTCAGCCAGTTTCTGCTGTAAACGATTCCCACGATACTCAGGAAGCACTACGGAAATTTCCTGGTAAATTACTTTCCCCAATTGCTCTGGCGGAAGACCAATATCCCAGCCCAAATGCTCTTTATCAATTTCAGGAATCAATAATGCCCGGAAACCAATCAGCTCGTTTTCGACAAATGCTCCCACCACCAGTCCACGCTCATTCAGAATAAAAAGGAATTCCTCAGTAGTCAGCGGTTGAAGAGTGTCCTTCTCGGAAAGCGATTCAATTACTTTTGCTTGAATCTGTTCGATTACGGGCAAATCTTCCAAGTAAAGCCGCTTCATAGAAAAGGGAAGCTTTTTATGAAGCACTTGATTGGTTATTATGCCTTCATGCAGCAACTTCATCAGCCATTCTCCTCCATATTTTTTGTAGCTATAGAATACCACCTTCATTCCGAAACGTCTGCAAGTTTTTTCGGTCGCTTATCCGTTCAACTATTTTGGTGAAGAATCAGCAAACAGCTTAACAGCCTTCTCTTTTAAAAACCTGTCAATTTCCTTTCGAGTGCGCAGAAAAATAACTTGATTTTGTGGATTTTCTTCTATAAAGTGTTCCATTCGCTTTCTCATCTTTACTTTTCTGGCGCTGTATGTGGAAACAATGAATCTCAAAAAGCCTCCATCCAGCTTTTCTGGACAACCAGCTGCCATATCGGGTCGGGTTTTTCCATGGTTCAGGATGCGGCGCTTAACGACACGGTACAGGCACACAGCTAAAGGCAGTTCTAAATAGATGATGGTGTCCGCCCTCTGCTTTCGAATCTCGTACGTGGCTGTGTAGTTTCCTTCTATAATCCAGCAATCGTGTTCAACGAGAATCTTTTGTTTTTCACCAAATTCTTGATCATCGCTTTCCACCCACCCCGGCTTCCAAAAATAAGCATCCAAATGATGGACCGGAATTCCCGATAGATCTGCCAGTTTTCTTGAAAAGCTTGATTTCCCGACTCCTGCTGATACGCCAAGCACCATGATTCTCTGCATAACTGCTCCTCCCCACTCTCTATATCATTTAGTTTTCCCATTATAATTCAAGGCTCGAATGAACAATAGCAAAAAGAATATTTCATAATCCCTTGCAATATATGTAACTCCGTGTTATTCTAAGGAAGAATTATTTTTGTTCGGATAACTTTTTACAAAGTGTCAGATGTCCATCTGCAAGATTTGAGCAAGGATAGTAATACAATGTATGCTTACGCATACGAGGAGGAAACACACATGGAACAAGGTAAAGTAAAATGGTTTAACTCAGAAAAAGGATTTGGCTTCATCGAACGCGAAGGCGGCGACGATGTATTCGTACATTTCTCTGCAATCCAAAGCGAAGGCTTTAAATCACTTGACGAAGGTCAAGAAGTAACGTTTGATATCGAGCAAGGCCAACGCGGTCTTCAAGCTACTAACGTACAAAAAGCTTAATCTAAAGCAAAACTATCAATGAGCTCTTCTTCGGAAGAGCTCATTTTTTATGCGTTTTTTTAAAAGTACAACACAAAAGATACTGAGTGCAGCTTTTATGAGCTCTTTGTGATCTGTTCCTCCTCAATTTCTCACATAGCTCCGACCTTCAAATCCAATTTTCTTTTGGAAACGAAAGCGGTATGTGCCCAGAAGGCACATACCGCTTTAATTTTATCTAATTTAACCAAAAGTATAGCTGGAAAACTCCAAAAATCAAAATACATAAGCCAATCGTTCCAAAAACAATTCCCAGTGCCAATTTTTTTCCGGTCATGCCGTCACTCCTTCTTCATTTTCAACTCTTCAATGGTTTCGGTAATTTCATAAGCTCCCGAACCTTTATTCGACAAGACCGTCAGAATGTTGCCGTCTGCCGGATAAAATGCGGAATGGAAACTGACGCCAGGATCATACCCCGAAACATGATACTTCATCGCTCCATCCTCTTGGCTCTGAATCCATAGTCCATAGCCATAGTCGCCGTCTTTCCCAGACGCATGAACTTGCAGCATCGTTTGCAGCAGCTCTTTGGCTAACAAGGTGCCATTCATTAAGCTGGTCCAAAAATTCCCCATATCACTCGCTGTGACATAAGCGCCACCGTCAGCACCTCCACGAATGGGGATGGCGTATTGATTCGTACGCCACGCTTCATCTTCTTCAATATAGCCAAAGGCCGTTTCGCCAGGCAGCCGGTCTAAACGGAAATAACCTGAGCTCTGCATCCCGGCTGGACCAAAAATTTGCTCTTCCACTACTTCGGTAAACTCTTTTCCAGTTACTTGCTCTACCACGAGACCCAGCGCGATAAACCCAGCATTGTTGTAATAGAAGCTTTCACCCGGCTGGAACATCATGGGCTGGTCTTTAAATAACGGAATAAAATCGGAAGCAGTTTGCATGGTGTACATCGGCCGATTTTTCCAAAGGTCTTCGTAATCATTCATGACTTGTTCATCAAAATAATCCGGTATGCCGGATGTATGCGTCAATAATTGATGGATCGTGGCATCAAAATGTGGAAACGCCTGCGGCAGCAACTGGGATAGCTTGTCGCTGAAATCAAGCTTTCCTGCTTCCACCAATTGACATACAGCAACAGCGGTGAAAATTTTGCTGCCAGATGCAATACCGAACCTTGTATCGACAGCATTTGGCCGTTCGTCAGCACGATTGGCAAATCCTCTCGCAGCAGTCCAGGTTTCCTCTTTATACAAGTAGGCGACTCCTGAAAAATCAATATCGTCCATCTTGTCCATAATGGGCGTAGCTGGTTTCTCCTGCTCGAATCGTCCGTCCTCTGTAATGTTAATCTGCCGGCCATCCAACAGCTCAATCGACAGCGGATGCGTCTCGCTTTTTTGTTTTGAAAAATACCAGAGGCGCTTTGGCGCAACTAATAATATATAGGCGTGTCCACTTCCTAGAAAATTCAATGCATTTGGATCAATCCCTTTGTAGCCCCGCACCGGAATGTCCATCTTTTCAAGCTGTCTGCCTACTTCTTCAACATGCGGTGTCGTGATGCTCACTTCACTGATGCTAAGCAAAGAATCGACGGTGAAATTCCCCATACGATCCACGCTGCGCCGCGCAATAAACTCAATAACATTGCCTGCGGGATCCTGAAAATAAAATGCATCGGCATCAAAATTGGCGTAGAACACTTCGTCCATGCCCTCTTGACGATTTAATGTAACCCGTTCCCCCGCCCACCATTTCGCAAGCGTAAACTGATTGCCTGGAATGTTCAGCGCATAGTGATAAATCGCAGGACTTTCTGATTCCCGAAAAACCAATTGAGATTCACCAACCGACAGCGTAAAGCTGCTTTCATCTTCTTCAACAATCCGGAAGCCCAATTGGTATTCATAAAAGCCCTTCATATCTTCTAACTGATTTGTGTATAAGGTCACCTTTTTAAACATGTCCTCACTCCTTGCCTTTAGCATACCGAAAATTCCAAGTTTTTACCTCTTTTAGCCACAAAAAAAAGAGCCCAAGAGCTCTTTTTTGGTACTTCTGCCAAAACTGTAGGCAGTCAATTGCGCAGTGTGCAGCGAAGCCTTATCATGTCCCGGCATTCGATGCCATTCTCAAAAATCGGCTCCGGATAATTCCGCCTGAAAAAATCAAAATCGATCGCATGCATGCGGAATCCACATTTCTGATAAAGCGCCAGTTGGCCGAAACTTGAATTGCCAGTGCCGATCTCGACAACCTCGAAACCACGTTGCGCTGCCTCACCCAACGCATGCTGGATAAGCTGCCGTCCATACCCTTGGCCACGGCTATTTTCGGAAACTGCAATATTCTTAATCTCCACCGTTGTTTCTGACAGGGCGAGCAGAACGTAAACACCGACAACCGAATCCTCTTGCTCGCCAATCATACACCAGCCGGACTCACAATAAGCCCGCACCAAGCTTTCAGAAGGATCCGCTTCGAGCAGCAAGTCCATCGGCAGTGATTCATGAGCCTGCAGCTGACGGAATCGCATCATTTCTTTTCTTTAAAGCCTTGATCCATTAAATAGTTTTCGGCATCATCAAAAGTCCCGAAACTTTCCTCCAGGTTTTTGCCTGTGTAAATATTCCAAAATGGTTCTTCGTAAACCAAATCCAATTTCACATCGTCACGGCTAACCCAAGTTTTATCATATGGCGGTTCCGGTTCTAACGACAAGTAATCCAAAGAATCGGCCAAGACGCTGCGCAATTCCTTTTCCGAAAAGTCACGGACATTAACGAAGCCTTTTTTGTCTGCTTCATAATGCGGCAAGTTTCCTACATAGACAAACCCATTGCCTGTCGGATGCAGATGGTAAACAACGATTTTCTTATCATACAAGCTCTCTTCAAAATGAAAGTTCACACGTTTCATCGATACATCTTTTCTCGTCAGTTCCGGAAAAGATTCAATGATTTCCAACTTTTGTTCAAATGTTAACAATCTCATTACCTCATTTCTTAGTTTCAGTACTTCATCAAAAACATTCGCAAGATCCAAAATATAAAACTGCCTGCTGAAAGCTTACAGAAATATATGGTTACACCCGTACCGCATTTTTAATTACCATTTAGTATAACATGCCAGGCTCAATCCCACATCCATAGAAAAAAGCTGCGCGAACGCAGCTTCGGAATTTACTATAAAGTTGAAAAATAGTTTTACTTTTTCTTACCAAACGGCCACCAGACACCCCGGTCAAAGGATACTGAAATCGCCGGTATCAATAATGGCAAGACAATCAAGCCGTACAGCAGCAAACCAGTAATGACAATGGTTGCGATTTGCACAAGGCTCAAGACGCCAGAAGGCATCATGGCACCGAATGTACCTGCTAAAATAATGGCTGCTGTGATGATGACCGTTCCCATTTTTGCCATGGATACGCGCATAGCATCGCGAACGGTAACGCCATTAAATGACTCTTCACGGAACCGGTCAAGCAGGAAGATGGAATAATCGACTCCCAGCGCGACTAACATGACAAAACCAAAGAATGGCACTGCCCAGCTGATGCCATCATAGCCCAGGCCGTTAACAAAGATCAATTCCGCAATGGAAATCGATGTATAATACGTTAACAACAATGATCCGATCATATACAAAGGCATGATCAACGAACGGAAAAGAATAGCCAAGACAACGAACAAACTGATCAGCATGATGACTACCGTATTCGTAAAGTCATTGGAGGATACTTCTTCCAAATCACTGTTGATGCTTGAGATTCCGCTGAAGGCAATTTCTGCACTTTCAAGCGGTGTTCCTGCAACAGTGCGCTCCACTGTTGCTTTGATGTCAGAAGTGATTTCGATGGCTCCATGAGAATATGGATCTTCAGAAAGGACGACTTCCATCATCATTCCTGTACCATCCGCAAACGAATAACGATCTAATACCTGTTCAAAATCTTCGCTTTCCAAGGTTCCTTCTGGAATAAACAAGCCGGTATCGCGCACAGCTTCACTGCCGCTCATTTCTTCCATCATGTCGACAGCTTCCGTCAAGCCGGCTTCAATTTCTCCAAGACCGTCGTTTGAAGCACCGACTCCGTCTGCCAATTGCGTTAATCCGGCACTAAGTTCCGCTGTTTGCCCAGCTGCTCCAGCCAAACCTTGCTGAATTTCTGACAAGCCACCGTTAATCTGCGCCAAAGCACCAACAGTTTGCGGGATGTTGCCTGTCTGCTGCAGCCCCTGGGAAACCTGATCTAATTGTTGATTGATCTGGCCGAGCCCTGCTGCTGCTTCTTCCAGGCCTCCGGCATCACCGGCTTGCTCACTGATAGCAGTTAAGTTGGTCTGGACTTCTGTCAGTCCTGCCTGCACTTCACCGATTCCATCACGAGCTTCGCCAAGCCCATCGGCTAATAGGCCGAGCTGTTCATCAACGTAAAGTTCATCAATTACCTCACCTGTTGGACGCGTAATCGATCGAACCGTTTCCACACCATCAATTTTTTCGATTTCTTTACTTAATGATTCAAAATAAGGAACAATTGATCGGTCTGTCAAAGAGTCATCAGACTTCACGATTACTTGGACAGGCAGCGAATCCCCTTGGCCAAATCCTTCTTCAATCGCACGCAAACCTTGCACTGATTCATATTCCGAACCAATTTCGTCCACTGTATTAAACGACAAAGAATTATCGTATGTAAACAGCAACGGTACCGTGATAATTGCTACCACCAACATGGACAGCAACGGACGGTTAATGGACAGCTTGCTCATGGTCACCCATAGTTTGCTGTCGTTGTGGGAAGCCGATTTTTTAGCCGGCCAAAATAATTTTTCCTTCAATAACGACATGAAAAATGGCACGATTGTATATAAAACCAGCAGCAGGACAAATATCCCAACGGCTACCGCTACAGCAGATTTAAAAATCGGGAATTCAGCAAAACCGATGGCGAAAAACCCAATAAATACGGCGATTCCGCTGATCAGCAAGGTTCTTCCTGCTGTTTTATACGTATTGACGATGGACTGCTCTACACCATGTCCTGCTGAGAGTTCTTCTTTATAGCGGCTCAACAGCAAGATGCAGTAATCCGTTCCAATTCCGAAAAGAATTGCCACCAGGAATATTTGCGTATAGTTGGATACGGGGAATCCAAACCAATCGATGAAAAACGCCACCAATGATTGGCTCAATAAATAAGTAATCCCAACAGCCACAAGTGGAATGAACGGCGTCACAATGGAACGGAAAACGGCCAGCAATAATCCAAAGATCAAAACAACCGTAATGATTTCCGTACGTTTCAAGCCTTCTTGTGCACTGATATTAACATCATTATTAATGATGGCTTCTCCCGTCACATAGGCGGTCAAATCTTCGGGAATAATGGTTTCCCGGATGGTATCCGCAACGGCGTTTACTTCTTCGTCCGTTCCATCAACTGTCACCGGCATTAAAACCGTTTGGCGATCTTCAGAAATCAACTGATTTTCCAACTCTTCGCTTTCAACTGGATTTAACACGCTCGTTACCGGGTCACCAAGTGCCTCGATGTCCGTTACCATTTGTTCGAGCGTTTCCCGCATTGAATCGGTCAGTTCGCTTTCCAATGGCATGACCAAAGAGATGGTTTGTTCAGAGGCATCCGCATCTGTCAAAATTCTTGAAGCGATTTGTGAGGAGGCTTCGTCAGACAACTGAAACGAACCTGCCTCTTCTGCCTGTTCCGTTAAATTAGGGGCTAATAAGAATAAGACGACCGTTAGCACAATCAAACCGATTGCGATTGGCCATTTGAATTTTAATACGCTATGCATTTATTACACTCCATCCATTTTTATGATCGTTTTCAACTTGCGGAAAATCGTGAGAAATTGGTCTATTTCTTCATCCGCAATATTTTCGGACATCAGCTTCTCGATATAATCCGTCAACACTTTATCCAGCTCCATTAAAATGGCCTGGCCTTTGTCCGTTAGCTCAAGCAATTTTTCACGCTTGTCTGTCGCTTCTACAACTTGAACCACTTCTTTTTGCAACAACTTTTTTATGCGGCTCGAAATCGCACTTTTATGTACGGCCTGCAAAATCGCCAGTCTTGCCGATGTAATGGGCTGTTCCTTGCTGATCATCTTCAACAGCTGAATTTGTTCAGGCGAGTACTCTTTCCATAAAGGATGATCCACCGATTTAATAACCCGCTCAGTTCCATAAATCATAACCTCTTGAAACAGATCCACCGCCTCTTGTATTCGTGTATCCATAATAGTTTACCCCCTCAACCAATATTAATAGTTTAGGGGGTAAACCTTCTGAGGTCAAGAAAGAATCGTATTTTCCATAAAAAAACCTGTGAACAAAAAGTTCACAGGTTGCGTTTATTCAATATCACGTGTAGCGGTATTGCGAATTTCAGTTCGTCTTGCATAAATATTTTTAGCAATCGTCTTAATCACTGCGTAGACAGGAATTGCTAAAATGATTCCCCACAAACCAGCAATATTTCCTGCTGCTAGAATCAAAGTAATAACCGTCAGTGGATGCACATCGAGCGATTTCCCCATTACGTTCGGGGTGATGAAATTGCTTTCGATTTGCTGCGCAACCAGCATAATAATGGCAACATATACCGCCATTATCGGATCTTGCACAAGTGCAATAATAATTGCTGGAATGACTGCGATATAAGGCCCAAGGAACGGAATAACATTGGTCGCCATACCGATCAATGCCAACAGCAAGGCATAGTCCAGTCCAATAATCAAATAACCGATCAGCAGCATAAGCCCTACAAGGAAACTGACAAACAGTTGCCCTTGGATGTAGGCTCGCAATGTTTCATCGATATCATGCAGAGTTTTGCGAATCCATCCTTTACGCTCTCCGGAAAAGAATCCGGAAACGAATGGAACAAATTTCTTATGGTCGACCAATAGATAGACCAGGAAAAAGGGCACTAAAACCAGGGTAATGACACCAGAAACAAAACTCGTGATAAAGGCCAGAACCCATCCACCAACATCACCGAGACTGTCACCGATTTGGCCGGTCATACCGTTTAACTGCTCTTCAATTGAATCTGGTAGACGATCACGCTGGTCGAAAATATACTGACCGTACTCTTCCACACTCTCAATAATTTCCGGTCCATTATCTACCAGTGCATTGATTTGATCTGTAACAATCGGACCAATCATGACATAGAACAAATAGAAGACTAGGACAATCGCCAGCAGAACAGTAAGGACTGCAGACCATTTCGGAAATTTTTTCTTCATTAGAAAATTTAAAATTGGCCTTGTCAGATAGAACAGGACGCCTCCCAACAACAAAGGAACAAAAATTGTTCCAGCGATAATAAATAAGGGATCAAAAATTCCTTGTACTTCAATAAATAATCGAATAATGACTAAAGCTAGGATAATTCCTACTCCCACTTGAAACCAAAGCTTGTTCGTCAAGCGTTTCACTCCCTTTCTTTCAATAGTATACCCAGTTTATCATGAAAGTATGGTATTATATTTTTTTATGTGACTTTGAAGTTGACGCAAAAAAATGAAACGCTGATATCCAAAACCAGTGATCAAGTAATGGAGGATTTATTCCTATGGACCAATTATGGCTTACAATTAAATTTCTGCTTCTCGGCTTATTTCAAGGACTAACTGAGCCAATCCCTATCTCGTCAAGCGGACATTTATTGATTGCGCAGTATTTTCTGGACGTACAGATTGAAGGAAGTGTTTCCACTTTCGCCTTGCTCGTCAACAGTGCTTCGCTGATTGCAGTATTGATCATTTACCGCGAAGATATCAAACGTCTGGTCGTTAACGGGTTAAAGTACTTTACCGTTAAAAACGCGGAAACAAAGCGCGACTTTATGTTTGTTGTGTACCTTGTAGTCGCAACAATCCCTGCTGCCGTCATTGGTCTTCTATTCCAGGATGCTATTGACGAAAATCTTTCGACCATTGTCACAGTTGGTCTGACCTTAATCGTGACGGGTTTTGGCCTTTGGTGGATCCGCAACATGCGCGGACAGCGCAAAGATGGCAATATGACGATGAAAGATGCTGTCATTATTGGCGGTGCTCAGGCAGTGGCACTTATTCCCGGAATTAGCCGAAGCGGTGCTACAATTGTGGCCGCTATGGCACGTGGCATTAATCAGGAAACCGCATTGCGTTTTTCTTTCCTGTTGTTTATCCCGATCAGTCTGGGCGGTGCGGTCCTCAGCATTACCGATATTGTCAACGATGATAACCTGGCTTCTATGGCCGTCCCTTATATCATGGCATTCCTGGGATCTCTCGTAGCTTCTTATTTCTCACTGAAATGGTTTATGAATATTATGGCAAAAGGCCAGTTAAAGTATTTTGCAATTTACTGCTTTATCGTCGGCCCGCTTGTTGTTTTGGCATGGATCGTATTAAATTAATAAAAGAGACGCCCTTTCATTTTTTGAAAGGGCGTCTCTTTTTTATCGATTGAAAAAATTGGCTGTGTAATAAGGTTGGTTTTCTGCATTGAATGCTGTGCCTATCCCTAAGTATCCAAACTCGGGTTTCACAATATTTTCACGGTGCCCCATGGAATTCATCAGGCCTTCGTGCGCAAAAATGCTGCTATATTGACCATATGCCAAATTTTCACCCGCCACATAAAAATCAATGCCGTCTTCATTCATCCGGTCAAATGGTGATTGGCCGGCAAGGTTCGTATGGCTAAAATACTGATTTTCTGCCATGTCATCGCTGTGCTTCCGAGCTGTAAGTTTTGTCTGTTCATCCCACCTTAACAGTGGCAGACTGCGTTGGATACGAGCAGAATTGGTTAATTCAAAAAGCAGATATTCGTATCCTTCTTTTAAGTCATCGTTCGCTTCTGCATATATTCCAGCCCGCGCACCCTCCAACTCTTCATGGATTACTTGCACAGCAGTAACCGTATCTCCTTCATGAATATCATAAAAAACAGTCGTATAAGTATTTTCGGTTTTGAATACATCGTATTCATCTCCGCTATCGAGTATATATTGAATATTTCCTTTTTGAAGGCTTTTCAGTGGAGTTCCAAGCAATGAACGAACTTCAGTTTTGGTGGAGTCCATCGTAATGCCTTCTGTCGAGGAAATTAAATCTTGATTGGTGAACATTCCATTCACTTTTCCACCTTCATTATACGATAACAGCACATAGTTCTGATAATCCTGATGGTAGCTGTGCCAGTCAGTACCATACTCATTGCGCATCAAACGCAGTGGCATGCCGACCTTTTCCTGCGCTTCGTCCTTATCCATCCCCAACGTGACATTGTGAATTGCAAATAAAGAATCCGTTTCCGCCAGCTCCGGTTTTGCCACAGCCTCCGGCATTTCAAGCGAGCCCGAAGCGATCATAGAACGCAGCTCAGTGCCCACACGCGAAGTAAAATTCCGGGCGCCATCAAATGCTTGGGACACTTCCGGATCTTCGGTGATGTTTTCAATTGTGCGATCGACAGAATCCAAGAAACCTAAATCGACGTATTCACCAACCGGCTCTTCCCAAATCGGGCGCGCAAAAAAGAGCGCCAGCAACAAAACCATCAACCAAAAAACTTTCCGCACATCCATCACCTCTTACCCTACAGTTTAATCGCAAACGCATCATCCACAAAACAAAACGCCTTTGATCAAGAAAAGTGTAGGCTCCCGTGTAGCTCTGCCGGTCATAAGCCATTCTGGCTTATGACCCTAGAATCTGGAAACTGGAGTCTGGACATCAAAAAACCGAAGCGCATTTAACTCAAAAAGAGGGACCATCACAAATGATGGTCCCTCTTTTATTCAATTAAAACTCTTCTGTAATAGCGGTTTTTTTAGGTGAACTAAACAGCAAGGTAAATACCAAGCCCAGAGCAAATGTTACCAAACTCGTAATGAGCGTGGCTGAATCTGCCGCAAAACCAGGGAATACCACGAATAGAGAACCGATAATCAGACCGATAATCGCTGCGTAAGTAACATAGGTAAAGTGCTCCAATAAGTATTGAATCGCCTTGCTACTAACAATAAAGCCAACGATAACGCCGGCACCAATAGCCAGCGCAACCGGAATGTTCAACGTAGATAAGGCGTTGATAGCAGTTGAGTAGACGCCCAACAACAACAGAATAAACGAACCGCTGATTCCCGGCAGCAACATTGCCATACTGGCCAGCCAACCAGAGAAAAACAGCATGAAAAACACAGGCACTGTAAGTGAAGTAATTGGTGCCAAATCGTCTTCTGTCGGTATAAAGGCAGTTGCCGCCAATGCTATTCCAATAACCACTAAAATAATCAAATGACGTGAAGTGAAATTCTTTTTAACTTCTGCTTGTTTCATGATGTAGGGAATAACACCAATAATCAGCCCCATGAAGAAAAACTGCGTCGCTTCGTAATGCTGTTCTAATAAATATTCGATAACCCGGCTAAACAACAGCAAGGTTATCACGATTCCAAGACCAAGTGGCACCAAAAACCCTAAATGCTTTTTCCAATCACGGCTGAAAAAGCCACTAATAGATTCTAATAATCGATCGTAGATTCCTAAAATAAAGGCAATTGTACCTCCACTAACGCCCGGGATCAAATCGCTGATGCCCATTAAGATGCCACGGTATATATTCTTCCATTCCATTCGTCTAGTCTCCTTGTTTTAAAAAATCACTTTAATCAGTATAGCATGTGCGAAATGGAAACTCGAGCCTCACTTGGTTCAGCACGATCCTGCAAAAATTAGTCTAGTATCCTTTTTGCTTCTTCCACAATGCTCTGAACAATTTCTGCGGCAGCTACTTCTTGAGTCAAACTTCGAGTGGATTGGCCAGCCCATAATGACATGAATTCAGGATCTTCAGCCTTTGCTGCAGCTGCCCGTATGTCTTTGGTGATTGTATTTTGGGAAGGAAAGGGCAAAGGAATGATATTCGTTTTTTCGAATTCTTCAATAAAGTGATTTTTGATCCCACGTGCCGGACGCCCTGAAAAGCTTTTTGTGACAACTGTGCTTTCCTCATCACTTTTCAATATTGCCTGTTTATACACTCGATGCGCGCCGGATTCTTTGGAGCTGACAAAGCGAGTGCCGATTTGGACGCCTTGTGCCCCGAGAACAAGCGAAGCAACCAGTCCTCGTCCATCTACAATACCGCCTGCCGCAATCACTGGGACGGTGACAGCATCCACTACTTGCGGTACTAATGACAAAGTTCCGATTTGCGCACCTATCGGATGCCGATCAAGTGAAAATGTACTGCGATGTCCCCCTGCTTCGCTCCCTTGTGCCACTATGGCGTCGACTCCAGACGCTTCTGCCTGTTGCGCTTCTGCTACTGTCGTCACCATCGCCACAATTTTAATTTTTCGCTCTTTAGCAATTTTCATTTGTTCAACTGACAGACAGCCAAAAGCGGTACTAATGATAGGCACACCTTCTTCAACACAAATGGCGAACTGTTCTTCGCTCCAATCCGGCGATTGATAAGAGAATTCAACTTCTTCAATTTCCAGCTTCGAACGGAAAGGACTCAGCGCCTTCTGAACTTCTGGCAGGCGGCTAAAATCATCTTTCACTGGTGTTGCAAAGATATTGACGCCAAATGGCTTTTCAGTTGCCGATTGAATTTCTTTAATTGCTTGCCGCAATGCATGGGGGGCCATATAAGCTGCCCCTAAGGTTCCGAGTCCTCCTGATTTGCTGACCTCAACGACCAGTTCTACCGTTGTTGGTCCCCCTGCCATACCTGCTTGAATAATTGGCCAATCAATTTTGAACAATTGACAAATTCCCGTTTCCAATGAAATCACACAAGGTCCCTCCTCGCTTCACTTTGAATGCATTTATTGTTGCTCCAAGTATCCCGTATATGGCAATATACAGCAATAGGGAACTTTCTTATAAGTTGTGGCGTTCCTTATAGTAAGCAAACATGAGAAGGCGGGATTTATTATGAAGGGATTCCTTTCACTTTTGGGCATCACTTTAATTGTTGGAGCATGTGGATTAATCCTTTTCTCTTTCTACGGCAACCCTTTAGAAAAGGTCATCAGCCAGGAAAGAATGTACGCATATACCGAAACGCGCCAGAATGATTTACCGGAAATACCATCGAAAAATCAGGTGACGACTGAAATTCCTGAACAAGCTGCTTTCACCACGACGGCTTTTGCAGCAATTGACAACAGTTGCGACGAAGACTCTTTAAATGATAAAAACCGACTCGAATAACGAGTCGGTTTTTATCATTTAGAAACAACTAGGCGAATGGAATTGCCGGAAGGATCTTTCACTTCCCAGTAATCGTTCAGTTCGGCAATTTCTATTCCTGCGGAGCGCAGGTTGTTGGCCAGTTTTGTGCGTTTTTCACTTTCCAGCATCAAGGTGTAGTAATGCAGGCCAGCCTTGTTTTCGGGCAACGCTGGAATATCCTTGCCATTCCATACATTCACACCGATATGGTGGTGGTATTTCTGGTTAGCCAAGAATAGAGCCTGATCACCCATACTTGCAACTACGTCAAAGCCTAATCCATCCACATAAAAATTTCTGGCTTCGTTTAAGTTGGAAACATGCAAATGAATATGCCCCATCACTGCAGCTGCAGGTAATCCACTCCACGGTTCTCCAGATTTTTGTGCTGCTTCTATTAAGCCTTTGGCGTCAATGGGATCCACTGCCATGGAAACTTCATCGTTGCTCCAGTTCCATTGCTCTGGCTCACGATCGCGGTAAATTTCGATGCCATTGCCTTCTGGATCTGATAAATACACAGCCTCACTGACAAGGTGATCCGAAGAACCAAGCTGAATACCATTTTGATGCAGGTGGACAAGAACTCTTCCTAAATCTTCTCTGGTGGGCAGCAAAATGGCATAATGGTACAATCCGGCATAGCGACTTTGTTTTGGTGTAATTCCTTCTGTTGCTTCGAGCTTGAGCAAAGTTTTTCCACCAGCACCTAATTCCACACTACTTTGACCCTCAGAAATCACTTCAAATCCAATTATTTCTTCGTAGAACTTTTTCATTTTATTGATATCCATTACTTTTAATCCTACTTCACCTACGTAAGTTACGGGATGTTGATGAAAGCTCATGCATATACCTCATTCCTTTTAGTTACTTTATGTAACCAATTATATTTATAATACTTAGGACTGTCAAGTAACTTAATTCCTTTAAAGCATTAGCTTTTTATGCTATTATAAATACCAAAGGAGTGAGGAATATGGATACTTCCGTCATTTGTCCCCGTTTTGAGACTGCTATTTCCCTGCTCAGCCAACGCTGGACGGGTTTGATTATTTACCAATTACTATCTGGTCCTCAACGTTTTAGCCATTTAACTGAGATCATCGGTATCAGCGGCCGCCTGTTATCCGAACGATTAAAAAACCTTGAAGCACAAGGGCTTGTCACACGAACCGTCTACCCGGAAACTCCCGTACGGATTGAGTATGCATTGACCGAAAAAGGAATTTCCTTAAAACCGGTCATGGACGAAATCCAAAACTGGTCACAAGTATGGGTAGAACCAACTGAAAGTAGAAAAGTGTAGACAGCCGCTTAGGCCCGACAAGCACTATTATTTTGCGGAAGTTTTTTAAAACCATTCACAATTCAATTGATAAAGCACGATGATTTCCTTGAAACAAACAAGAGCTTATCCAATTTACTGGATAAGCTCTTGTTTTATGTGGTCTGCAATTGCATGATGTGTTTCAAGCCTTCGTGGGCTGTACTGAATATTGGCGTCTTGCTGTCCAATTGGACAATTGACATGGCGAGCTTCGGACTGATGCCAACAAGAATACAAGTAGCCCCAATCAAGCTCAATGTATCCGTCATCATTTGAATCTGATAGCGAACCTGGTTTTCAAATTCTTTAATGCCGCTCAAATCAATCAAAACATATTCGATTTGCTTTTCGGAACATTCCATTAGCACCGTCGCAATCAGTTGATCTGTACGGTTTCTGTCAAAGTCACCGATTAGGGGTAAAGCAATCGTCTTGTCCCAAATGTTAAGAATGGGGATAGATAATTCTTTGATCAACTGTGCATTCCGTTTCTGCTCTTCTGCTTGCATCGTAACATCCATCAGCATGACGATATACCCTTCAGGTTCATCGGCGTTCATAATCGGAGTGACGACAATATCTGTCATAACCTGATCGCGTATGGTAATGCGGGTCCGGTGAACTCCGGTTAGTTTCTGCATAATTTGCTTTTGATGCTGAGGGCGTCCATGGAAATCATCCATGTTCATCCCAATCATCGCTTCACAATCGGCCATGCCATACAGCAGGGCAATATCGTTCATCAAACGGCAGGCTTCAGAATTCATCCATCTGATGGTATACGAACTATCTGCAATGATAATGGTTTCCCCGATTACATCCAGGGCATTCAATAAAGATATATTTTCCGGGATCTTTCCTATAGCTGGCATTTGTTACCACCTTATCTCCTGATTTCCACTTGCTTGTGCCCATCTATTATGCCACAGCAAGACAAAAATTAACCATTCTTTCATAACTTTATTTTATAGATATTGCTGCTTTTTCACGTGCAGTCGAATAGTTTCCATCATACCGGTCGACTGTTTCATTTTTCAGCCAGTAGGTTACCGGGAACAGTTTATCCAAAAAATAACGGTCATGGGAAACCGCGATAATGGTTCCTGGAAATTCACCCAATGCATCCTCCATCACTTCTTTTGCTTCCAAATCGAGATGGTTAGTAGGCTCGTCCAAAATCAGCAGGTTGTGGTTTTGATGCATCAGCTGCGCCAGCCGCAGCCGCATTCGTTCGCCTCCGCTAAGCTGCCGAACCGGCTGAAACACCATATGGCCAAAAAACAAAAATTTTGCCAGCATTGGCCGTGCATCGTATTCTGATACAGCAACAGCATCGCGGAATTCTTCGATGATGGTTCGATCATTGTCCATCTCCAAGGTATGCTGCGACAGGTAGCCGATTGACAAACCACTGCCCATTTTTACGTTGCCAGCATCAGCATGCTCTTTTTCTACTAGCATGTTGAGCAAAGTTGTTTTTCCGGTTCCGTTGGAGCCCACAATTGCCGCGTGCTCTCCATAGCGGATATGCATCGAAACGTCGTGAAACAAAATCCGTTCTCCAAATCCCTTCCAAACCCCATCTAGGAAAACGACGTCTTTTCCGCTTCGTCCATCCAATTTGAAATCCAATGCCATCTGTTTTTTTGCCAACACCGGACGGTCGAGGATTTCAATTCGATCCAACGCCTTTTCTATACTTTTCGCTTGCCGGTGCATTCCTGCATTTGGTGGATTGGCTCGGTTGGCCCACTCTTTCAGCCTTTTGATGGTTTCTTTCATTTTTTGAATTTTCTTTTGCTGATCCTGATACTGCTGGAATTCGATCAGTAAGCGGGCTTCCCGTTCTTTGACATAGTTCGAATAATTGCCGGCATATTGAATCAGATCCCCTTGGTCCAGCTCCCAAATGTGAGTAACGGTTTCATCCAAAAAATAACGGTCGTGGGAAACCAAAACAATCGTGCCTTTGTAGTGGCTGATAAACGTCCCTAGCCACTCAATAGCTTCCAAGTCCAAATGATTGGTCGGTTCATCCAACAGCAGCAAGTCGGGTTTCTGCAAAAGTAATTTTGCCAGACCCACTTTTGTTTTTTCGCCGCCGCTTAAATGTCCCCATTGTTCAAACTTCAGTTGCTTGATTTTCAACCCATTCAGTACTTGATCAATCTTCACATAAATGTCGTAGCCGCCGCGCTGAATAAAATCGTCTTGCACTGTGCCATAGCGCAGCAACAAGCGTTCCAAATCTTTTTGGGAAGCATTAACCATTTGGTGTTCCATCTCTGTCAGCCGTTTTTGAAGAACAATCAATTCCGAAAACACATCGACCATCAAATCCTCGACAGTCCTTTCTTCTTGCTCAGCAGGCGACTGCTCCAACAGGCCGATGCTGCAGTTTTTTTTCCACGTCACAACTCCTTCGGTAGGTTGCAATTTCCCGGCCAACACATTCAGCAAAGTTGTTTTCCCTTCCCCGTTTCTTCCAACAAGACCAATGCGCTGGTCTTGCATCACTTCTCCTTTTATGTGGTTGAATAATTTTTGTGTCGCAAAATGGCATAGTATTTGTTGAAATTGGCTAATAATCATGATTCTCTTCCTCTCCATTGAAGAGACCCATGCACAGCAAAAAAGGCACGCCAGGAGGCATGCCTTTGCTAAAATCCGTTTGCAGGCAGATGTCTCTTACTGGTAATTTTCACTCGATGCAGTTGGCTGAAAAAGGACAGACTTCTCCCGTACAGCTGCTGCAGTGAAAGTGACGCCATGAAGAATGTAGAGATATTCCTGACACTCTGTCATGCGCTTACCAGTTTGATTCATCTTACCCACCTCCTTCGTATATTTCTTATATCATACATTTCATGCAGTTTTCCGTCAATATTTTGACGGAATATTCTTTTTATCTTCTATTCTGCTCAAAATTAGGTATAAATTCCTTGAAATCGGGAATCATGAAAGTAACAGCATTTCATCGGAAGGGGGATCAGTAAATGTCCATGTATTCCAGATTGGCTTTTGACAACGATACCCGAAAAGTAGAAAAAGCGTTAAAAAAGTACGAAGACAAAAAAACAGAAGCATTGGTGTTGCTGGCGGAAATTGACATGCTCGAAAAAATGGAAGGTGTCCAAGATGCAGAGTTATGGAGACGGCAGTCAATGAAGGAAAAGTTGGTAGCAGTAGAACGTCAACGAAAAGGTTTAAAGGAAACCATCACAAATTACGTAGAAAAATACGGCGACCAGGACCTGCATCGCTACACGGAATTGTTGTTGGAACTTGAAAATGACAAAGCAAAATAAAAAACAGGAGTCCTAATGGATTCCTGTTTTTTTATTTTTTCCCCGATGGGTTTCTGCCAATCGACTGAAGGATGTCCCCCATCCATCCTTTTCGTTTCAAATAAAGATACAAAACGAAGGTTGTAACAATGATCACCAGCAGTGCTCCGAAATAACCGAGCTGCCATTTTAATTCAGGCATATTCTCAAAGTTCATTCCCCAAAGAGCACCCCATGCCATGACCGGCGTGAACAACGTGGTAAGAACTGTCAAGGTTTTCATAATTTCATTGCCTCGGTAGTTGGCTACTACATTTTCAATATCCACCATGTTATTGATTTCATCTTCGTATGAATTGACGAGCATGACACAGCGTGCAATGCGGACGGCCATTCGTTGATATTGCACTTCCTCTGTCACACTTTTTCCAAACGTTTCTTCGATAGCCATTTTAATTTCTTGAAACCCCATAATCAGGTGCTTCCATAAGAGAATTTCGTGTCGGACATTTTCAATTTCTTCTAAAGTCTTTCGATTGTTTTTTTCTTTGATTGCCCATAACAAATCATGCAGCCGCTCTTCAAAACTATCTATTTTATGTAAAATGGAAGCTACCATTTCTCCCAGTATAATCATCATCACTTCTATGGAAGAAGAGACGTTTTCCATTTGGAGCAGTACTTCTTCTTTCTCAGCATCTGCATCCTTCTCAAAATCAATTTTGTTCGAGACTAAGACATTGTGAGAAAGATAGAAATGAAAAACTTCGCGCGAGCCTTCAGACTTGGCACTTTGTCTGTAAATCAAGGAGCCCCACAGCGCTTCTTTTCCACTCTCAATTGTGTGTGTATGAAGAATGTTCACCGCAGGATTTTGCGATTTGTCGATCCATTTGAGCATTTTTTCATTTTTCGGTAGGAGTTTGCGGAAGTCATGATCTTCGACACCTTCCTCCTCATGCCAAACAGCATTTTTGAATGTATATTGGGGCATTATTATTTCTCCTTTCGGCCGTTCAGTACGATGCAAAAGGCAAGCCAGTACTTGGCTTGCCTACTTTTTTTGCTGTGTATTGTCCCTGTATTTTTCATTTGAGTTTTCCTTGTACTCCAGGTCCCTATTCGGCATTGGATCCATGTCCTTTTCAGGCGGCATATTTCGGCGGGGTTCGACTTCTGGAATCAGTTCTTCGCCTTCTTTGCTTTCACGGTCTTTGGTCATCCAAAACACCTCCTTGGACTGTTGTTATACTCCAATTACCCGTTTTATTTTTTTATAATCCAAGAAAACGGTTTTGCTTATTGAACTGCCAGCGATTCAATAAGTGCCGCATCATCCGGATACGCCATCTCCAATTTCTCAAGTTCAGAAATCGGTTTCCAAGCAACCTCTTCGATCCATTCGTCGCCTTCTTGTGTGGTAATTGCCCCACCCATCACTTCCACTTTGAAATAAGTAACTTCAAAGGACACCGCCGAGTCTTCATACTCCCCAGCCCGAACGTTCAATTTTTCTCCTACATGAACTGTTAGACCCGTTTCTTCGAAAAATTCCCGTGCACAACATTGCTCAAGCGTTTCCCCTTCCTCAACGCCTCCTGCCGGCACTGTCCACTTCTTATCCTCACCTGGAACACCTTGCAAGACCAATAAGACTTCGTTTTTTTCATTGACGCATACGCCTGCTGCGCCTTTCCAATTCGACATTTCCATGAAATCTCTCCTATAGCCTTTTTCTATGTTAACAGCCTTTTCCACACCTTCTCGGCTGTCCGTTCTTTTTACGTTACCACATATTTCAGCCAACTGGGGAAGCTTCCACAAATAATTAAAAACAAAAAACGGCCTGCCGAAGCAAACCGTTTTACCAGGGGCCTTACTCGGCCTTTTTTCTTTGTTCCTGCTCTAACACTATACCGTGCGTGGCATCCGGCAAACCCAAATCTCCTGAGAACCCATTTGCTCTGTAGAAAGCATCTGCTGAAGAGGAGTCTGTCCGAACCACAAGTTCTCGAAAATGACCATGAGCATCTTTCAGAATCTGCTGCAATAGTTTTGTGCCAATCCCTTGTCTGCGCGCACTTGCCGAAATATAAAATCTCCGCAGCCTGCCAACTCCTTCTTTAGTGGAGTACGGATCTCGATTTAAGCCACCGATTGCTACTAGATGATTGTGGTGGTCCCATACTCCATACAACACTTCCCCCGTTTTATTGAATGTATTGCTACCATCTTCATATTGATCGATGAGCCTTCTCAGAAAACGATAACCCTCTGCTTCACTTTCTTCCACCAGTTTTAAAACTTCCACTTGGTTTAAGTCTTGAATTTCTTTGATCTCCACTGCCATGTCGCATCCTCCTCATTATGGATATACTTTTCCACTTGCGGATTTCCAGCCAATTGCTTGCTCTTTCAGTGTATAGCAGTTAGGATTTGATTGCCAATAAATATCAGAATTTTCTTTTAATAAATAAAAAAGACTGCTGTAACATGCAGTCCCTTCTACAATACAGTATCTTCGATTGCTGACTTTCGGTCTTCCGTTTTTTTGATAATGAAAATACTGGCTTCATAAAGACCGGCCATTGGAATTAAAACCAGCAGTTGGCTCAGAAAATCCGGTGGGGTGATCAAGGCAGACACAATCGCCAGTACAAGATACGACCACTTTCTGACTTTTTTCATTGAAACGGATGTCAGTACCCCAATAGATGATAAAAACAAAGCAATAATCGGCATTTCAAAAAGCAATCCGAGCGGAACCGTTGTCATAATCAAAAAGTGAATGTATTCATTTGCAGAAATCATGACATCAAAATTCGCCATTCCCAACCCGATTAAAAACTGAAAGCTCAGAGGATTAACGATGAAATATCCGAAAGCAATCCCCAAAACAAATAACAAAAACATGACCGGCGAATAAAGGCCTAAAAAACGCGCTTCTTTTTCTTCCAAGCCTGGTTTCACAAATTGCCAAATGAAATGAATCAAAAATGGCAGCGACAATCCTAAAGCCAGCGTCGCAGATATGGACGTATAAAATTTAACGACCTCTAAGGGGCCTAAAATAACCAGGTTATTGCCTTTAACAATGTAAGGAAACCAAAAATTTAAAGTTGAAAACACAACCAGCAAGAAAAACAGGAAAACAAGCGCGCTTTTAATGAGCTGCTTCCGCAATTCTCCTAAATGGTCAACTAAAGTTTCCACTTGTAAAGCCGGTTCCTCTGCCGGTGGCTCAGGCTCTCTAACAGGAGGCACTGGAACCCTTTCCGCAGGCTTTTCTGGCTGCGCCGCTTTTTTACGCAATGGACTTGTTAAGTTTCTGTCTCCATACGGATCCATCTAACCACCTTCATAGCTTTTCAGATTTTTTAAGATCCTTGTCTTCGACGGTTTCTTTCTTTACTGTTTCTTCATCGTCATCGTCCATGAGACCCTTAGTTGAACGCTTAAATTCAGAAAATGTTTTTCCAACCGCTCCGCCAATTTCCGGAAGTTTTTTCGGTCCAAAGATGATTAAAACAATCACTAAAATGATGATCAATCCTGGTACACCAATTGAAGCTAATCCACCCATATGATTTTCCTCCTTTATTAAACAAGTGATCCGCCTTCACGGCTATAGCGAATTATTCCTTCAGCACAGCGATAAGCCAATGCCCCGACAGTACCCGTCGGGTTGTAGCCGCCGTTGTGGGCAAAGTTGCCTGCTCCTATAACGAACAGATTTTCAGCATCCCAATGTTGCAGGAAGTTATTAACTACGCTGGTAGCTGGATCGGCTCCCATAATAGTCCCTCCCGTATTGTGGGTAGTTTGGTAAGGAACGATATCGTAATCAGAAATAGGACTTCCAGCTACTACTGTATTTGCACCCATTTCCTGCATGATTTCGCCAGCTCTTTCCGTAAGGTAACTGTGAAGCGCACGATCCTGATCAGTAAAATTGTAAGTCAATTGCAGCAATGGAACGCCATAAATATCTTTATAAGTACTATCCAGCGACATATAATTGTCTCTATGAGGCATGGAAGCTCCCTGTCCGCCAACATTTAAAGTTCTAGTGTAGTTTTCAATTGATGCTCGTTTAAAATCCGCTCCCCAGGAAGGGGTATCCGGTGGAATCGGATTGTGCAAGATTGGCCGCAAGCCGGTCTGGGTCATGGATAAACTGGCTCCGTGTATAAAGTCCAAATCCGCATGGTCGAAAGAATCTCCATTAAAATCATCAACAGTCATTCCAAGAGCTCCAGCACCCATAAAGGTATTCATTTGTTCTTCGAAGAAACCGGACGCTCCGGGAAGAATCTGGTACGCATAGTTTTTCCCAAGTGTTCCTTGTCCGGTTTCTGGATCGTACTGCTCACCAATTTGGGACACCATCAACAACTTGGCATTGTTCAACATATAACTTGTCAAAACAACGACATTTGCCGGCTGGATAAATTCCTCAAAAGTTTCTGTATCATAATAGCGGACGCCTGTTACACGATCGCCTTCTTTCATGACTTCAACCACGTTGGCATTAAATTTGATTTCGTAATTGCCTGTTTCTCTGGCAGTTGGAACGACGGTGATTTCCGGCGAGGTCTTCGCCCCATATTCACACCCAAAGCGTTCACAAAATCCACAGTATTGGCATGCATTGATTTGCTGGCCATCCGGATTTTCATAAGCTTCGGACAAATTGGCGGATGGCATCATGAACGGCGATAACCCTAAATTCGAAGCTGCTGTTTCAAAGCGCTGCAACAGCGGCGTCTTCTTCATTGGCGGTGTCGGATAAGGACTTGAACGCTGGCCCCAAAATGGATTATTATCTTCTCCCGAAATACCGGCAGTTTTTTCAAACCGATCAAAATATGGCTCTAGTTCATCATAGGTAATCCCCCAATCCTGAATGGTATATTCAGGGGGCAGTTTATTAGCCCCGTATTTTTCATCCGTCATGGTTTTAATCTGGAAATCGTAAGGAAGAAAACGCCAATTCTGACCGTTCCAGTGCGTTCCGGATCCGCCCAGCCCTTCTCCCAATAAGAAAGATCCCATTTGGCGCATTGGCAACGCACGTTGCTGACGACTATTACGAAACGTAATCGTTTCTCTCGATAAGTCTTGCATCAATTCATAACGAATGGCATAGCGATATTCATCATGCACAATGCTAAAATCTTCCGTGCCCCGCTCACGACCGCGTTCGAGCCCCACAACACTTAGCCCTTCTTTTGCACATTCAGCGGCAATGATTCCGCCTGTCCATCCGACACCTACTGTTACAACATCTACACTATCCAAAGTCGTCACCATATAAGTTCCCCCTTTTCGATTAATGCTCCATGCCCAATGATTGAGGTTCAATTTCTACAAAATCTTCACTTTCGATTTCGTTAATATAAGCTGCTTGGTGGCCGGGGAAGTTTTTCATACGCCAACCATCCATATTGTGATTGCCGCCATAAATAGGATCTGCATAAGCCCCTTCAAGGGTGGCCTGTCTTAGGAGCCTGAAAAAGAACTGAGCGGTGGTACCTCTCATCTGAATCTCATCTTCTTGGAACGCTGTCAGAATTTCATCCATCTGTTCGCCTTCCAAATCAACAAAGTTTGCGTTAAAACGGCTTTGTGCTTCCTGCTGCATCAGCTGAATGCCTTGTCGAAACATTTCATTTCTCTTGAGTCGGCTTTGGTAGCCCTGTGTAGCCTCGCCTTCATAGAAAGGCGGCTGCATATATTCTTTTGAATTTTCGCCGTAACTGCCTGCCAGCTGCTGGTCAATAAAATAGGATACCCCTAAACCGATAGCTCCAGGACCAAGATCATCCTCAGGAAAAATACGCTCGGTGGCTTGATTTAAGATTTCAAATTCTGCGTTATTCTTAAAGAAAGTCAGCCCGCGTACCCCGCCGGCTGCACCCATCGACTCTTCGGGCGTTCCAGGCTCTGCAGTTGATGCAGTATCCTGCTGATTGGTATTGGCGCCGATCAAGCCGCCAATAATTCCTCCGCCAATCAATGCGCCTGTTGCAATGCCAGAGGTTTTCAAAAAATCACGGCGTGAAAAATTCTTCTCTTTTTTTGCCATCTTGCTGTCCTCCTTCTGAGTAAAGAAAATTCTGAATATTTCATACTATACCCCTTTCTATGTTTATTAGCCATAACTTTAAAGAAATTTATGACATTCTTATTAAAAAAATAAAAGGCGACTTCTGAGTTTTTTCAGAAGTCGCCTTTTATTTATGAGCATAAAAAAGCCAAGGGAATGAACACCTCGGCTGTGTAGCATCGTACTATTAGTTTAAGACTTTGATTGTGATGTCTTTACGGCCCCATTGTAGAGCTGCATCTTGCGATGGAATGAAGACATCAATTTTGTTGCCTTTGATTGCGCCGCCAGTATCACCAGCGATTGCTTCTCCGTAACCTTCAACCCATACTTTAGAGCCTAATGGAATTACTGAAGGATCAACTGCGATTACTTTTTGGTTTGGGTTTGAACGAAGGTCAATTCCAGTTGCTGTAGTTCCTGAACATCCTATGCAATAAGCTGTATAAGCCGTAGCAGAAACTGTCATTGTTTTACCAGACTGCGTTGAAGCTGCTGTTGGAGCTTTTTCTGCAGGAGCGCTTGCTGGTGCTGGAGTCTGTGCTGGTGCTGCTGATTTGGCCGGTGCTGGTGCTACTGCTGCAGTTTTAGCTGGTGCTTTTTCTGCTACAGCTGCTCCGCCTTTAACCACCAATTGCTCACCCGGATAAATCAGGTGTCCAGAAACGCCATTCCAGCTCATTAAGCTATCCAATGAGATTCCGTTTGCACTAGCGATTTTGAATAATGTGTCTCCAGCTTTTACTGTATATGTTGAGTTGTCCGCTTTTGGTTCCGATGTTGCTTGTCCATCAACTTTAAGTTCTTGGCTTGGCAAGATCAGATCTGAGGATAAGTTGTTTAACCCTTTTAAAGTTTCTACTGATACGTTCTTATCTTGTGAAATTCCCCAGAGAGTATCTCCTGATTGAACTGTATACGATGATGCACTAGCTGACGTAGCTGCTCCCACACTTAAAGCTGCGATTGCAGTTAGTGTAACGATTTGCTTTTTCATAAATTGAAATTCCTCCTTTTCACTAACAAGAACGATCATAACACCTCCACATTTCAGGAACATGACAGAACGTCAGATAGAACATAACAATTGCATGACACGAAAAACTCTTTTATTACATGTTGTAATAAAACTGACAACTCGTTATCCATCTTCGAAACTTTTAGAAAACTTTCTGTCTTTCTCTACACCATTAAAGAGGGGAAGTTGTGTTGAAAAGCGATATAACGACGCTGATTTACCAGCCCAAATCAATATCCTCCTTTTTTAGTAAGAAATTATATCTAAGCAGTTTATCTCCCATCCATTAGGGAATATTAAAAAGTTATTTGTAGAATTGAAAGGGGGAAATCGCTTGAAAAATGTCACAATAGTTTTTTGGATTTCATTTATGATTTGTGTGGGTGCAGTTACTTGGGGATTGGCTTCACCTGAAGGATTTAAAACGCAGACAGGCCAGTTAACAGCTGCAATATCCAGCACATTCGGCTGGTATTATCTCCTGACAGTCTTTCTAATTTTGATTTTCTGTGTATATTTGATCTTCTCTAGATTTTCTAATTTAAAATTAGGCAAACCGGATGATAAACCAGAATTTTCGCTGGTATCATGGTTTGCCATGTTGTTCAGCGCTGGAATGGGGATGGGACTGGTTTTCTGGACAACAGCTGAACCGATTTCCCATGCCTTTATCAGCGCTCCTCGATCTGAACTTGGGTCAGATCAGGCAATTCAGGAAGCCATGCAATTCTCTTTCTTCCATTGGGGATTACACGCATGGGCCATATACGGAATTGTTGCACTCGTTTTGGCTTACTTTAAGTTTCACAATGATGCACCTGGGTTGATCAGTGCCACATTGATTCCTTTATTCGGCAAAAAATTGATGGCTGGACCACTCGGTATCCTGATTGATACCTTGGCTGTTTTCGCGACTGTTATCGGCGTAGCCTCAACGCTTGGTTTCGGTTCTGCCCAAATGAATGAGGGGATCTCCTTCCTATTTGGCACACCGAATACATTTGCTTTCCAAATGTTGATCCTGGGTGTTGCTACTGTTCTTTTCATTCTTTCAGCCTCTTCCGGTATCGGACGCGGCATCAAGTACTTGAGCAACATCAATATGGTTCTTGCTTTTGTTCTGCTTTTGCTGTTATTGATCGTTGGACCGACACTTTATATTTTCAACTCATTTGCCGATGCCATCGGCGGATATATGAACAATTTCTTCTCCATGAGCTTTAACCTTGAGCCAATTAATGAGGAACGTCGGGCGTGGGTAGATGGTTGGACCGTCTTTTATTGGGCTTGGTGGATTTCGTGGGCACCATTTGTCGGAATCTTCATTGCGCGTATTTCCCGCGGACGGACAGTCAAAGAGTTTATGCTTGGCGTCCTGCTAGTACCATCTTTGGTATGTTTCATCTTTTTCGCCGTATTCGGTGTTTCTGCATTGAATCTTGAACAAAACGGCATTGCGAAAATTTCCGAATACAGTTTAGAGACTGCAACATTTGGTGTTTTGCAATATTATCCTCTTGGAACTTTATTATCGATTATTACGCTGCTGGTTGTTGCGATTTTCTTCATTACATCCGCAGATTCAGCGACGTTTGTACTCGGGATGCAGACAACTGGCGGCATGTTGAACCCACCAATTTTAGTCAAGATCACATGGGGACTTATCCAGTCTGCTGTTGCTGCTATTGTTATTTATACCGGCGGCACACAAGGACTGCAGAATGCCTTGATCATCGCAGCCTTGCCATTTTCTGTCGTCATTATTTTAATGGGCGTTTCCTTCCTCAAGGAAGCTTCTCGGGATCCATTGGTTAAAAAAAATAAAAGACATTAAAAAAGATCCGGCACATTTTCATGTGCCGGATCTTTTTATATTATTTAAATACGCTGGTACTGTGTAATGGCTGAACTTTAGATTTTGGATCCAGGTAAGATTTTGCGTTGTTGATGGCCGTCGGCGCTTCACCAAAGCCTACCGCAATCAGTTTAACCTTACCTTCGTAAGTTGCAATGTCACCTGCTGCATAGATGCCCGGAATGCTTGTTTCCATTTTGGAATTAACGATGACTGAGTTTTTATCCATCTCAAGTCCCCATTCCTTAATGGCACCTAGTGACGTAATATTGCCGTAGTTGACGATTACGTGATCCACATCAAGGCGTTCTTCATTGCCTTCTTTATCGATCAATACAAGTTCGCTGACTTGTCCGTTTTCACCAACCAGCTCTTTCACGCCATATGGTTTTTTTACTTCTACTTTGGATTCCATCAACGTATCGATATTGGCTTCGTGAGCTGTCATTTTGTCTCTGCGGTGGCTCAATGTCACATGGGATGCTACATTTTCAAGCATCATTGCCCAGTCAACTGCAGAATCGCCGCCCCCTAAAACCACTACTTTCTTGTCGCTGAAAACTGCCAAGTCCTTAACGCCGTAATGAAGGGTCTTGCCTTCAAAAGCTTCGCAGCCATCAACAGCAAGTTTACGCGGCTGGAATGCACCAACGCCTGCAGTCAGCAGAATGGCTTTCGTGTAATGCAACCCTTTGTCTGTTTGAATGACAAAATGATCGTCGTGGCGCTCAGCTGCTGTAACAGTTTCTTCCAAGCAAATTTCAGGATCGCCGTATTTCGCTTGCTGTACCAAGTTGTCCACCAGGTCTTTCGCCAGTACTTTCGGAAATCCACCAACATCGTAAATAAACTTATCCGGATACAGTTCAGTCAACTGGCCGCCAAGCTGTGGCAGGCTGTCCAAAATCTTTACTTTCATTTTGCGCATACCACCGTAAAAGGAAGCAAACAGGCCAGTTGGCCCGCCGCCGATAATTGTAATATCAAAAACTTCGCGTTCTTCCATTTATAACACTCCTAATCTAATCAATATCTATATCCTATCATATCTACCATAGATTCACGCCATTGGACTTATGGCGGAAATTAAAAATAATAAAAGTTTGAATTATCAGTCTCTATTCCTTAAACTGAGGAATGGATGGGTTAAGAAAGGATGAGCGCTAATGGATTTAGGAATCAAGGAAAAAGTAGTAGTGGTGCTGGCTTCAAGCAAGGGTCTGGGCAAAGCGACGGCACTTGAATTTGCCAAAGAAGGGGCAATTGTCATCATTTCAAGCCGCAGTCAACAATCGCTGGATGCTGCTGCTGCTGAAATAAAGGAAGCCTCCGGAAACCTGCAAGTGCACGCGCATGTTTGTGACGTTTCCAAAGAACAGGATATACAGGAATTATTCCAATTCGCCTCTGATCAGTTTGGCCGCATCGATGTGTTAATTAATAATACCGGCGGTCCAAAAGCAGGCGGATTTGACACAATCGCAGATGCCGATTGGTACCAAGCATTTGACCAAAATTTGCTGAGCTATATCCGAACCTCACGCACGGTACTTCCTTATATGAAGAAACAGCAATTCGGACGCATTATCAACATTTCATCTTCTTCAACAAAAGAAGTAATCGACGGCTTGATCCTGTCCAATACTTTCCGCGCAGGAATGGTCGGATTTGCGAAAACATTGGCCCGTGAAGTAGCGAAAGACAATATTCTGGTCAACACTGTGGGGCCCGGGCGATTCAGCACAGACCGCGTAGCTGAACTGGATCAAATTGCTGCAGACAAACAAGGCGTTCCGATTGAACAAATCATTGAAAACAGCGAGGCAAGCATTCCTGCTGGCCGCTACGGAGATCCCGAAGAATTCGCGAAAGTCATTGTTTTTCTCGCTTCCGCAGCCAACTCCTATCTGACGGGCCAGTCCTTGGTTATTGAAGGTGGTTCATTAAAAGCACTGTAATGTACCAAATGATTATACAGCCAAGCGAAAAATCGATATACTGGGAAATGAACCAATTATAAAGGAGATGTTTTTAGAATGGCGAAAAAAGGACACATCCACATGGAAAACGGCGAAATCATCGAATTCGAACTTTTCCCGAACGAAGCACCCAACACAGTTGCAAACTTTGAAGAGCTTGCAAACTCAGGCTTTTACAACGACGTAACATTCCACCGCGTAATTCCTGGCTTCGTAAGCCAAGGCGGCGATCCGACCGGCACTGGTGCTGGCGGAAGCGGCAAAACAATCAAATGTGAAACAGATGGCAACCCGCATAAGCACCAAGCTGGAAGCTTATCAATGGCGCATGCCGGCAAAGATACTGGCTCAAGCCAATTCTTTATCGTTCACGCACCACAGCCACACTTAGATGGCGTTCACACAGTCTTCGGACAAGTGACTTCAGGCGTAGAAGTTGCCAAAGCAATGAGCAATGGCGACAAAATGACGAAAGTCCACGTTTTTGTCGAAGAATAAATCGCTATAAACTTAACCGGCCTGGATCTCGAAGATCCAGGCCGGTTTTTGTTTGTTTTTGGAAAATACGTTCCGTTGAGCGTGAAATACGGTCCGCAACAGTACAAATACGATCCATAACAAGCTAAATACGATCCGTTGCTTCTAATTTACGATTTTACCGGTAAAACACCACAAAAAAATACGCCCTCAGGCGCATTTTTTATAACACTTTGCTCAAAAACGCTTTCGTCCGCTCATGTTGCGGATTGCCGAACAATTCCTTCGGCACGTTTTCTTCCACGATATAACCACCATCGATAAACAGTACGCGATCTCCCATTTCAGCGGCAAATCCCATCTCATGCGTAACAACGACCATCGTCATGCCTTCACGTGCCAATTGCTTCATAACATCCAGCACATCCCCTACCATTTCAGGGTCAAGCGCGGAAGTTGGTTCATCAAAAAGCATGATTTTTGGATCCATCGCGAGTGCGCGGGCAATCGCCACACGCTGCTTCTGGCCGCCAGAAAGCTCGCCCGGATAAGCCTTCGCTTTTTCACGCAATCCGACTTTATCCAGCAATTCGTAAGCCTTTTGCTCACTGGCTTTTCTGTCACTTTTCTTCACTTTCATCGGTGCCAGGATGACATTTTCCAGCACCGATTTATGAGGAAACAAGTTAAACTGCTGAAATACCATGCCGACATCCTGACGAATTTGATTGATATCTACTTTTGGGTCTGTAATATCTACACCCTCAATATAGACATGGCCACCCGTAATTTCTTCCAGGCGGTTCAGGCAGCGAAGAAATGTACTTTTCCCCGAACCCGATGGCCCAATCACGCAAATAACTTCTTTTTCTTCCACTACTGTACTCATATCTTTTATGACTTCCAGATTGCCGAATGATTTTTTTAAATTTTCTACTCTGATCATAGTCATCGTAAGACAAACTTCCTTTCTACAAAGCTCGCCAGCATGGAGAGCAAGTATATGATGACGAAGTAAATAATCCCCAGAATCAAGTACACATTAAATGCGTCAAATGTTGCACTGGCCTGAATCCGGCCTTCTTGCGTTAGATCTGCCACTCCAATAACTGATAGCAAGGATGTATCCTTTAATGAAATAATCGCTTGGTTGGTGATGGTCGGCAGCATCCGTCTGAAGGCCTGCGGCAAAATAACATAGCGCATATTCTGTGTAGAATTCAAGCCCAGAGAACGCGCTGCCTCTGTCTGCCCTTTATCAATTGATTGAATACCTGCACGGATAATTTCCGAGAAATAGGCTCCTGCGTTGATAGCCACTGTGACAATTCCGGCTGTTGTACTGTCCAAAGATATGAAATCCAATGAATTAAGGCCAAAATAAATAAAGAATAGCTGAACGATAAACGGAGTCCCTCGAATCGCATCAACAAAGATTTTGGCAATCCAGTTCAAGATTTTTAATGGCGCCAATCTGAACAGTGCAACAACCAAGCCAATTAAGAATCCGAAGACGATGGCAATAGCAAAAATATATAGCGTGACTTGCAGCCCTTCCATTAAATACGGAAAAGCATTAACAATTGTATCCATACACCTATCCCCTTTACATAAAAAAATGCAGCGCACTCCCGCGCGCTGCATTCATTTTTTTACTCTGCGATATACTTCGCTAGAATTTCATCATATTCTCCACTGTCGCGCAATTCCTGAAGGCCCGCGTTGATCTGTTCAAGCAGTTCTGCATTTTCGCCTTTCAATACCGCAATGCCGTATTGATCTCCAGTTAAACGATCACCAACAGTTTTCAAAGAAAGTTCACTCTCAGCAATTGCATAGGCAATGACCGGATAATCTTCCAGAAGAACATCGGCATTGCCGTTTGAAACTTCTTGGAACATAGATGGACTATCTTCGAATTGTGAAACTGTATAGCCAAATTCGTCTTCATTGTCGCGAGCGAATTGAGCACCTGTTGTTCCGCTCTTCACCGCTACAGTTTTTCCTTCAAGATCTTCCAAAGCCATGATATCCGTATTGTCTTCCGCAACAACTAGAGACAATCCTGCATCAAAGTACGGATCTGAAAAATCAACTACCGCTTGGCGTTCTTCTGTAATACTCATGCCAGCAATTGCGACATCCAACTGATTAGCTTGCAAGGCTGGGATGATTCCGCCAAAGTCCATTGGGCTGAACTCAATTGTAAAGCCCTGATTATCAGCAATGGCATTGATCAAGTCAATATCGATTCCTGTATATTCGCCGTCTACTTCAAATTCAAAAGGTGGATACGTGGTATCAATTCCTACTGTATACGTTTCCCCTTCACCGCCGCCTTCTCCGCTTGTCGTACCTTCTTCACTTTCATCGGATCCACATGCAGCGATCACGAGCATCATAGCAATCAATAGTGCTAAAAGACTCCACTTCTTCATTTAATTTCCCCCTCATTTTCTTTCATCGGTCTTTCTGAATACTAATATATCACAATCTTCTCAAATTCAGAACCTTTGATAGAAAATAACTAACTTCCAACCGATGCCACGCTACTAAATAACTGTTTTATTCGTCGCCACTTCTCTTTTTTTCCGCAAGCGATTAAACAGACGGAAGTTATGAACAAGTGTCTTCAAAACGGCATATGCTGGAATAGCAATTAGAATTCCGATAAAGCCATACAATGCACCTGCAATCATCAGCAACAGAATAATAGTCAACGGATGAATATTCAATCGGTTGCTCATAATGTTTGGAGTAACCAAATTCCCTTCAAGTTGCTGGACGACCAACAAAACCAAAATTACTTTTACGGCCATCCACATGTCGCCGCTCATCAGCGCAACAAAAAGCGCTGGAATAACGCCAATCAACGGACCTAAAAATGGCACAATGATTAAGAACATCGCAAAAATGGCTAAACTAAGGGCGTAGTCGAGTCCAATAATCAAATAGCCAATATACATTAAAGTTCCCACTACAGCCGCTACAATGGCTTGTCCAACGATAAATGCCGATAAAGTGCGGTCCACATCTTTTAATAGTTTTTCCCCTTCAAGCTTATGCTCCTCAGGCAAATACTTGATGAGGTGGGGCACGAATTTTTCATCATCCTTTAATAGGAAAAAGAGGACAAAAGGAACAACAATCAGTACGATGGCGATGTTCATGACCATCGCTAAAATACCCATTACGTTGCTCACCAAGCCTTCTGACAGGTTCTCTAAATAAGACAAAGCCCACGCTTTTATTTCTTGGCCCGTGACTCCTCCTAATTGAAAATCAGCCAGCTTATTGTTCGATTCTTCCGTTACTTCTTCCACTGTTGAAGGTGCCAAATTTACTAAACTTTCGACTTGACTAGTAAGTACAGGGCCGAAGAAATAAAGCAGGACGGATAAAGTTAAAATAATGGCGGTAAACACAATTCCGATCCCAGCGATTTTTGACATATAACGCATCAACAATTTCACAAATGGACGCAATAAATAATATAGAAGTCCGCCGATTAAAACGGGGGCAAAAATCGTAGCGATGATGATTTGCACCGGCTCAAAAATATAATCAATCTTCCCAAGAAAAAACAACGTGATTGCAACAAGCAAAATCGCTGTCGTGTATTCGAAAAACGGTTTTTTAATCCACATAATTATTCCTCTTTCTGATTTGAAATCGGGATTTTTTGCACACAAAAAAGCGAAAGCAAAAAGAAGCTTTGCTTTCGCTTTTTCTGATGTTTTTATTTATCTTCTTCAAGTTCGCGCATTTCTTTATGAGTTTGTGGGAATGCATTAGCCTGCCATTCTTCACGATAAGCTGAATCCAATTGGGATAAGCCTTGCTCTGTAGAATCTTCCAGAACGCTAACACTTTCGCGTTCATCTACTTCTGAGCTGTTGCGCATATCTGTGTCTTCTATTACACTCACAGTATTTTTTGCTTGGTACGCTTTGTAAACAAAAATTGCAGAGGCTGCTGCAAGTGAGCTGCCAATAAGAGTATTCATTGTTGATTTTTTCATTTTAAGTCCCTCCAAAAATACATGTTTTTTTCACTTCTACTTGTATACCCTATATATGATTTTTTAACTAGCTCTGTGTAACTTTTTTATTTATTCATGATTTTAATTGCTGCAACGCCTTTTCTTCTGCAGGAATTCGTACAAGAAGTAGCAGAAGTGCATTTGCAGCAGTGAAAATTAAAGCAGTTCGCCACGCGCCAAAAATGAGCGGCAATGCAGCGATTTCCATAGCAACAACCAGGTAATTAGGGTGCGGCAGCCAACGGTACGGACCCTTCTGTACCAAATCTGCTCCAGGCAAAATGAGGATTTTCGTATTCCAAAAGCGCCCTAGTGAAGCTAAAGCCCAAAAGCGGAGCAGTTGTGCAACTACGAAAACCATTAAAAAGATTTCCCATGCATTTCCCAGTCCGGTTCCGAATGTCCAGGCTTCGAAAAATAGTGAAAAGAAGAACAGCACATGAAGCAAAACAATCCATTTATAATGTCCTGCACCAAATTCAATGGCTCCTTGTTTTCTCATGGCTTTTTCGTTAAATCGCGCATACACCACTTCCAACAGCCGCTGTAAAATGACAAAACCGATTAATAGATAAAAGAAGGTCATCGCACCGACTCTCCCCATTCCAGCCATAGCATTTCCGAACTAAACCCGGGGCCTAGAGCAGTAAGCAATCCTTCTTCTCCCTGTTTAGGTTTCGTTTCCATGAAGTCTTTCAGCACATAGAGCACAGTAGGTGAAGACATATTGCCATACTTAGCGAGCACCGCTCTTGAAATGTCTGTTTTATCCGTTGTCAGGTCAAGTGACTTTTCATAAGCCGTCAACACCTTTTTACCGCCGGGATGTGCAATGAAATGCGTAATGTCCAATGAAGATTTTGAAATCTTTTCTAAAAACAAATCGACATTAGGCTTGAGCCATTTTTCGATAATTTTCGGAATATCCCGCGAAAAAACGACGTGAAGCCCTTCATCTTTCACATCCCATCCCATAACATCCTCGGAATCACGCATTAATGTTGATTGTGAATTTTTTATGTGAAATCCTTCACCTGGCAAGCTCACCTGGTCTCCTGTTACTAGAGCACAGGCAGCACCATCAGCAAACAGGGACGTTCCAATTAAGTTGCTTTTCGAACGATCAGAGCGCTGAAACGTTAAACTGCAAAGTTCGAGGCAAAGAACTACGACGACGGCTTCCGGATAAGCGCGGCAATAGTCGGCAGCGCTGCCGAGGCCTGAGGCGCCTCCTGCACAGCCAAGTCCCCATAAAGGAATGCGCTTCACATGAGGAGGCATTTCCAGGACATTCATGATTCGGGCATCAATCGTTGGCGTAGACATGCCGGAACTTGATACAAAGATAAATGCATCGACATCTGCTTTATCCACTCCTGCCTCTTTCAGACAATTTGCGACAGCGCGACTTCCCATTTTTACGGCTTCTTCTACATAAAGGCGATTTTTTTCTTCCAATCCCCGCTCTTTTTCAAACCAATCCAAAGGAGCAGCAAAATAGCGCCCTTCAATCTGGCCGTTTCCAAATACCTTCAGCAACCTTTCGATGTCGTCGTAATTCCCCCCAAATAAACTTCGTACCACCCCAACGATTTCTTTTTGATCTACATAATATGGAGCATTTTCTGTCACTACTTTTCGAATCATCGCCATTTGCAGTTCCTCCTCTATGTCGCAATTCTAAACCATGTCTATTGGGCTATGTGCCACATTGACACTTTACAGCCGCTGGCAACACGCTAATGAAATTCTCAATAAACTTGCGAATGTTAATTTGTAGACATCGAACTTAGGAATTCTCATGACCTCTCCCCACTTTAGGCGTAGCTGCTGGTCGATGCTGCGGTATAGATTAATAATTCAACTGAATATAGTATACTTAAAGAAGATTAGGAGGAAGATTATGACGTTGAACCAACAGATACTCGGGTGGCATTTAAACAGCTACACCGATTTCCTAAAAGCTTTACAGGAAAAGCAGCAGCCGTTGACTCCCGTTGCCCATCGTGGCCTTTGGAACCCCGCTCCTGAAAATTCATTTCCTGCTATTCAAAACTGCATTGATAACCACATTTATTTAATCGAGCTGGACATGCAATTGACGAAAGATGGACATATCGTTCTCATGCATGACACGACCGTTGACCGGACAACAAATGGTTCGGGAGAAATCGACCAGCTGACGTTGTCGGAAATAAAGAAATTGTCATTAAAAGAATTGAATGGTGGACCGAACGCAAAAACCACGAATGAAAAAGTCCCCACTCTTCTCGAAATACTGCCGATGATCAAAGGTAAAGCGATGATCAATGCAGATAAAGCCTGGAAATTGCGGTATGAACTTTACGAGCTCGTTGAGCAGCATGACTTATTTGATCACTTTCTGCTAAAAAGTGATAGACCTGTGGAACAATTGACTGCTTTTTTTGATTCACATCCACGCAACATGTCTTATATGCATAAGCTGAGCGACAACAACCTTCACCAGCTTGATTTATTGCTTGAGGTCATTTCTCCAACGGCAATTGAACTTCTCTTTTACACAGAGGATGACGAAGTGGTTTCAGATGCTGTTATCGCCAAGCTCAAAGGCCGAACAAACTTATGGGGCAATGCACTTGATTTTGCCGAAAATGCCCGGCACTCTGACTCTTTGTCTATGCTTGATCCTGATAAAGGCTGGGGCTGGTTGATCGACCGAGGCATTGGCCTGATCCAAACCGATTATTCATTGCAATTTATGGCTTATGCCGAAAAGAAAATGAAGACAGACAAACCCGGCTGATCGTTAAGTCGGGTTTACTGCGTTTAACAAAGCACTGTTTTTCTGTATGTGTGGCTCCGGCATGTGCCGCATCCGTCACAGCAATCATTTTTTCTGTTGACAATCTCCTTTCAGTTTAATCTTCCTTATCCTCCTTTATTCCCTGTCCGCCAAAAAACTACTCTTTACCTAAATCTTAATCATTTTCTTATTTTATATAACATTTTAATATTACTATTTACTTTTCAATGTGGTAAAATAAGATCAAATAGGGAGGGATAAATATGAAGACCTTGTTGTCTTTATTGGCTGCTGTCATCCTGATGTTCAGTTCGTTTTCGTCTCCCGCCAAAGCGATAGTGTTATTTGATGATGTATTTGCCAATCACTCGTTTGCTTTTGAGATTGCTTACTTGTATGAAGAAGGAATCATCAATGGATATCCTGATGGAACCTTCAGACCCAATGATCCTGTTACTCGTGCTCATGCTGTCGCCATGATCGGACGTGCTTTGAATTTAGACGATACTCCACGCTCCACCGGCTTCAGAGATGTATCTGCGAGCCATCCTTTTTCCGGTTATATTGCTTCTGCTGTTGAAGAAGAGATCATTTTTGGATTCCCGAATGATTATTTCCGTCCCAATTGGACTGTTACCCGTGGCCAAACCGTGGCCATGCTGGACAGAGCTTTCTACTTCCCTGAAGCCCCAGACAATAAGTTCCGTGATATGACCGAAAATCATTTTGCGTTTGACGCGGTCTCGAGGCTCGCTTACCAAGGCGTTGCACGCGGTTATCCCGACAATACTTTCCGTCCCGATCTTGCTGTCACTCGTGCTCAGTTCTCTGCATTTCTAGCCCGAGCCATCGAACCGGCTTTCATTCCTGAAAAACAGGAACTGCTGACAACAGCCAATGAAATTCTGGCAGATCTGCAGGCCGAAGACTTTGGTGATGTGGCGGCCTTTGTCAGTACTGCAGATGGATTGACTTTCTGTCCTTACAGCGGCGGCTGCATTGATAATGGCGGTGTCACTTTCACCAAAGCCCAGTTGCCAAGCTTCATGAACAATCCCAATGATTATTTTTGGGGCTATCAGGACGGCAGTGGATTTGAAATCAATTTGACACCTGCCGAATATTACGATGCATACTTGCTGGATACAGATGCGACTTATACCGCCAAAGAACGATATGGACGAACCATCCAGCCAACTACACATGAGTTTATCCACCGTTTGTATCCAGAAGCGACCATTGTCGAGTTCTATTTCCCTGGCACAGAGCAATATGACGGAATGGACTGGCAAAGCCTGAATATGGTATTCGAGAAAAATAGCAGCGGTGACTGGATATTGGTGGCGATCATCAATGATCGCTGGACCATCTAGTTAAAAGACAGATAAGACCTGGCATTCTGGTTGCCAGGTCTTATCTGTTTTCAGTTATTTTTATTAAGAGCGTTGTTAAAGACTCTTCAAATTTTTCATTGTCTTCGATTCGCCGCTTTTTCGGACCCTTCATCCTGCCGCCGCCTTGTCTAATTTTTTTGGCGACATGGCGGCCGTGGAGCAATTGTTCAATATTTTCATCAGAATAAACACGCCCATTTTGATCAATTGGAATGCCTCTTTTGGCTAGCACCATTGCCGCCAGTCCATAATCTTGGGTAACGACAACATCGCCTTTATCGACTCGGTTAACTAGAACGAAATCGACAGCATCTGCACCTTTTGAAACGGTAATGGTTTCCGCTCCTTCCCTATGCATTTCGTGGGAAGTGTCGCAAATCAAGATGACCGGCAAGCGGTAAGCTTTAGCCAAATCAATGGTTTGCCCGACGACCGGACAGCCGTCTGCATCAATAAGAATTTTGACCACTATTCACCTTCCCCTTTCGCCATTCCATCTACTAACTTCTCAGCTGCTCTCCGGTAAAGATTGCTGGTATGCACCAATGACGCAATCAGCAGGACGCGCTCCAGTTCATCAGAATCTTCCACACCCGACACCTGCGCCGCAGCGTCTTGTGCTTGTTGCTTTAAGGCCTCTGCAAAAATTTCTGCATTGCCCTGCTGGAGATTCAAGTAACTTTGGTAAAATTCCACAAGATCGAGCTCTTTTTGCGCCGCCTTTTCATTGATGCCATTTAGCACAAGCTTGACATCATTGATTGATAACGCGCTTTTCATCTGGTAAATCAAACTAATCAGCATGACATGATTGCGGCTGTATTTTTTATTTTGCACCGGATAAAACAACTTTCCTTTCGCATAGTTGTTGATCATGGTTTTGGTCAGAATTTTCTCATCCGGATGCCGCTTCGATTCGGCAAAGCTGGATTCAAACAATTGAATAACCTGATCAATATACAAGTCAATCTTTGGAATGTCTTCCGGCAAAATTTGATTATGGAAAGCCATCTCTTCAATGATTTCATTTGCATTTCCCATGTTGCTTCACACTCCCCGAGGTATTTCATACGCCTTATTTTACATGATTATCAGAAATTCTCCAAACTTGACTCTGTTTATTAATACGAGTATCTTTATATGTAGTTTCAATAACCACATATAAAGAGGAGCTGTTTTGCATGAACACATATATCCGAGAACCTTTTAATGCGTTATCCCACCTCGCAGGGGCTGTATTGTCATTGGTGGCGCTTTTAGCAATGGTCATCAAAGCCGCCTATGCCAATGAACCCTTTTTGCATGTTGTAGCAGTCTCTATTTTCGGCATCAGCCTGATCTTGCTGTATACAGCTTCGACAATCTATCATTCGGCTCTTTCGCAGCCTTACATTATTGCGTTCTTACGAAAACTCGACCACTCGATGATCTTCGCTTTAATTGCAGGCTCCTACGCCCCTTTTTGCCTGATTGCTCTTGGCGGAACACTGGGTTGGACGTTGTTTTCGCTTGTCACCATTTTGGGACTGAGCGGCATCTTCTTTAAAATGGTCTGGTTCCATTCCCCAAGGTGGTTGTCTACTGCTATCTACATTGCCATGGGCTGGATTATTATTTTTGCTGTTGTGCCACTTTCGGACAGCTTGTCGCTGACCGGCTTATTGCTCCTTGTCGCAGGAGGAGTTTCCTATACCGTGGGCGGAGTTATTTATGGACTAAAGCCTGACTTTCTGTCTTCCAAATACTTAGGCTTCCATGAAATCTTCCACCTCTTCATCCTATTCGGAAGCCTCTGCCATTTCTTAGCTGTTTATTTTTATGTGCTATAACTAGAAAAGCGCAAGCGCCCGTGTAGGTCCGACGGGCATAAGACGCTCCGGCGAAGCGGCGCTCTTTGCCGCACAGCTGGAGTGGCTTATGACCCTAGGATCTGGGCGCTGGAGTCTGAACACCAAAGAAAAGCGGAGGCAGCCATGTAGCTCTGACAGGCATAGTGATATGATAGGAGCTAACTCAGCTGAAAGGGGCATATCTATGAAAAACTTGGATTCTCATCAAACTGAAATGGCTGCCATTTTATACGACGCGTACAAAACCGGGCACACCATTGCGAAAGATCGGATACCAGCTGCTTTAGAGAAGAACCCCGCATATGCAATCCAACACGCTGTTACTGCCAATAAAACAAATGCGGGCCAGGAAGAATTGAAGGGCTATAAAATCAGCTTGACAAGCAAAGAAACTCAGACTCTTTTCAACTCGGAAACACCGCTTTATGGCGCTCTGACGACTTCTTCCTTGTCAAATGGCGTCATCGAACTTGATTCGCTGGCTTCGCCATTAATTGAAATCGAATTAATGTTCATTGCCAAGGAAGATTTGGCTGTAGCTGACGATGTTCATGCATTGCTGGAGAAAACCCGGGTTGCGCCAGGCATTGAAGTGCCCGATTCCCGCTTTGACGACTGGTTTCCTAAAATCACACTCGGACAAGTGATCGCCGATAGCGCAGTGGCCGGAAAGATCATTACAGGGCTGCCGCTCGACAATATCCATTACGGACAACTGGAGAATTTGGCCGGCACATTGACATTGAACGGCAAAGAAATTGCTTCAGGCAATTCTTCTGAAGTGCTGGAGCATCCCATCCATTCAATCAAATGGCTCGTCAACGAGTTAGCCGGGCATGGCTTAACTGTCAAAAAAGGCATGGCCATTTCATCCGGCACGTTCATTTTGCCAAAACCTCTGGAAAAAGGACTTTACGAAGCGAGCTACGGTGAGCTTGGTTCGGTAAGCTTGACCGTCGAATAGCAAAAAAGTGGTGCACAATTTTCTTTGTGCACCACTTTTTCTATTCCTCTTGTCTTCCACGGGAAGAATGCTGTTCTTTCGGCATCATCCACATATAGTAAAAGACAATGAGAATGACAAAAATCCCTAGCATCAAATACAGATTCGCATAGCCCGCGATTCCTGCAAGAATTCCGAGTGAGACTGATCCTACGGCAATTCCGCTGTCGTACAAAGCAAAAAAGGTGCCTGTGGCATAGCCGCTGCGATGCTTATCAGCGGCTTGAATGGCCAAGGTTTGAAAGCTCGGCAGCAAAGTTCCATAACCAAGGCCGACCAGTGCACCTGAAGCGAGAAGCATCCATGAAGATTGCGTAAAACTCAACGAAATCAGTCCTATCCCGAAGATTACAATAGAAGGGATGATGACAACGCTTGGTCCCACTCCGTCAAATAATCTTCCGGTAAGCGGGCGCACAACAAGCATGGCGATCGCATACACCACAAAGAAAAAGCTCGCCGCCTTGATGAGTCCAAGCGACTCCGCATAGACGGAAATAAACGTCAGGATGCTGGCATAAGCAAATGAGATAAAAAAACCGACACTGGCAATTGGCAACGATTTCTTCTCCAAAAAATCGTTAATCGTCAGTTTATGCTTGTCATTTTTTGCAATAGCCTCTTCTTCCACTCCAACACCTAAAGCGCATAGGAAACCAATCACCATAATAACTGCGAGTACAATAAAAACCATCTGCGCCGGCACATAAAGCTGAAGCGTTAACGCGATAAAAGGTCCGGCAACTACGGCCAGATTCATTGCAATGCCGTAGTAGCCTAAACCTTCCCCGCGCCGCTCTGGCGGAATGATGTCCGCTGCGATGGCACCCGCTACAGTCGTGACTAAACTAAACCAAATTCCCTGGAAAAAGCGCAGCAGCAAAAGCACTGCGAAACTTCCGACAAATACATAAAAGACCGTACTGATCGTAAACAAGAAAAGCGCAATGATCAGGATTTTCTTCTTGCCGAATTTCTCAAGAATCATTCCAGCGAAAAAACGCATAATAATGGCTGACAGCAGGAAAATCGAAACGGCCACTCCGCCTTCAGCAGCTGTACCGCCTAAATCATTTAACACATATAGCGGCATGAACGTCAGCAACGCATAGAAAACCACAAAAATAAAAAACGTGCTGATTGAAATATTAATAAAACTTTTTGTCCAAATGGGTCTTTTTTTAGCCATTTCTTACATCCTTTTCTTCAGAAACCATTATTCCTATTTTGTTCAGCAACATCTGCAACTGATCTTTTTCTTCATCTGATAGATTTGAAACTAAGCTTTCTTCTGTTTGGCGAATCCGATGTTGAATAGCCGGCATCTGACGTTCAGCATAGGGGGAAAGCTGAACAATGCGCTCGCGTTTGTCTTTTCCTTCACGGCGAACGATCCAACCGCTTTTCTCCAAACGGGCAATGGTTCTGGTCACAGTCGGTGCCTCGACATTCAAGTATTGCCAGATCTCTTTTTGAGTCATCGAACCATATTGATTTAAACAAAATAGAATCGACCACTGAGAGCTGTATAAATCAAATTCCTTAAGAGCTTCGTTTACTTCTTTGATTGATAAACGGGATTTTTGATGAAGTTCGTGAAACAGCAAGTTTTTCATGCGTCCCATCCTTTCGATATACTTACCTAGGTAAGTATAGGGTCAATAAATTTCTTTGTAAAGAAAAGTATTTTCATATAAAAAAGCCATCTCCATTATGGAAACGGCTTTTTCATCAAATCAAAAATCCTTGTTTTTTTGCATCGAACAATAATTCTTCGCGGAATTTTGGATGAGCAATGGCTGCCAGACGCTTGGCGCGCTCTGAAATGGATACGCCATGCAACCGGGCAACTCCATATTCCGTAACAATATTGTCCACGTCATTTTTGCCGGTGGTCACTACCGACCCTGGAGTCAGGTTCAATTTGATGCGCGACAAAGTATCGTCTTTGGCAGTTGATGGCATGCAAATATAGCCTTTACCGTTTTCAGCGAACCGAACACCGCGCGCGAAATCGACTTGTCCACCGCTTGATGAATAATACTTGCCGCCAACCGTCTCGGACGCACATTGGCCAAACAAATCTACTTCAGTGGTTGAGTTGATGGAGACAATATTCTTTTCTTTGGCTATTTCTCTTGGGTCATTGACGACGCTAACCGGCTGGAATTCAACGGCTGGGTTGTTGTTGATAAAGTCGTATAGTTTTTTTGAACCAAAAGCGAAAGTCGCCACAATTTTTCCGGGATTGGTAAACTTCCGTGTTCCGTCTACGGCACCTGCAGCGACAAGGTTTGCGACGCCGTCCGGCAGCATTTCCGTGTGGATTCCTAAATGCCGGTGATCTTTGAGCATGCTGATGACCGCATTGGGAACAGAACCGATGCCGATTTGCAGCGTATCGCCGTCTTGGATGTCTTGAATAATTGAAGAGGCAATGAGCAGGTCCTTATCATTTACTTCCATAATTCTTTCTTCTGAAAGAGGGGCATGATGCTGCACATATCCTGAAATTTGGCTGACGTGAATTTGGTTTCGCCCGAATGTCCGTGGCATTTGGTCGTTTACTTCCAAGATAAACGGCACTTTTCCGATAAAATCAGCAATATAATCGGCTTGCGTTCCTAACGTGAAATAACCGTGTTCATCCATTGGCGAAGCTACTGTCAAAATCATCGACATTTTGGTGACTTTCTGCAGAATGCGCGGCATTTCGTGAAAGTTGTTTGGAACCAGTTCCATTTTCGCTTGTTGGTAAACTTTTCGCGTGGCCCCGCTCAGAAAATACGAAACATGCTTTAATTGCTCTATTTCGCCTTGTATGTAAGAACGTGAACGCAATGCCAGCATTTGATGAATTTTTACTCCATCCAATTGCTCAGCGTTTTCTTCCAATATGTCGAGCAAGCGGATCGGTTCTCCATTCGCAATCGGAATGATCAAATCTGCTTGCGAATCGATTAGCTCAATCACTTCTTGTGGCGTTAATTCTTTCCCCATTTTACAGCCTCCCCATTGTGTGTAGTCATGATACAACTTTACCATATATTGTGCAGACCTCATTATTTCCGAAATTTCTGCACTATTTCGTATTCTCCATAGAAATAAAAAAAACCGTCAGTTTTTCTGACGGTTTCGATTTTTCAATGCATACACAACTCCAGCCAAGCCAAATAATGCCATCAGCGCCCATAAGACTACTAAAATAATAGCACCTATTCCATTAGACCCTTGCAACACAGCTATCAGCTGCAACGTGAAGAACGCCAGGCTAACCAAAGCAATTGCACCAAAATAAAGGATTCGTGCTTTAAAACTAAAGTTCTTCATGTTTTTGGACTCCTTCGGTTTTCATAGTTTTCTAAGTAAAGCCCCTTACCATTCTCGACATTTTATCTCATTATGTCTACCATTCACTTTTCAACGCGAATTTAAACGTCCGGAAATTTGCTGGATAAGTTAAATTTAAATGCCTTCGATTGATAGGTCTCTTTATTTAATGACAAACTTTGTCCGGCTATAACCTTCTTTGGATTTTTCGACTTCCAGTATGGCGGGCATGGCTGCTTTTAGTTCCTGTACATGCGAAATGACCCCAATCATGCGTCCTGATTTCTGCAAATCAATCAACGTTTCAATCGATTTATTGAGTGACTCTTCATCCAGTGACCCGAATCCTTCATCGATGAACATTGTATCGATTGAGACATTGCCTTGGAAGCTTTGAATGACGTCTGCCATTCCGAGTGCCAAACATAGCGAAGCGTTAAATTTTTCTCCGCCTGACATGGTTTTTACATCACGCGTCTGCCCGGTATAGGCATCGTAGACATCCAGCCCAAGACCACTTTGTTTGCCGCGTGCTTCTTGACGATCGCTGCGGATCAAGTGAAATTGGCCATTCGACAAATTCTTCAACCGCTCATTAGCCGACAGAATAATTTGTTCCAAGTATTCGATTTGCAGATAGCGCTCAAACGACAGCTTCAAGCCATTTTGCCCCCGAATCATGTCATGGAGATCGGCGATACGATTTAAAGTTTGCTCAGCTTCAAGCGCTTTTCCGATTACCTCATGGATGCTGTCAATCAAGCCCAATCCAAGCTTTTCGAAATCCCGGGACCGGTTGCGCTCAGCAAGCGCCTGCTCGTATGCATTTTTCAGTTCCACCAACTCTTCTTCTGCTTGGCCCAAATCCCTGCGGCTTTGAGAAGCCAGCAATTCTTCCAGCTCGCTGACCTGCTGCATTAATGTATGGTGAGTTTGGTTAAACTCCAGAATATCTTTTTTCAAAGCTGTGAACGCGGTCTCAGTCATTTTAGCCTGCTGATAAGCGGCTTCGGAATCGAACGATGACTTTGTTAAAGCTTCAGCAAATTGCTGGTGAGCCCGCTCTTTTTTCTGTGTGATTTCTTCTGCTGTATCTTTGGCATGGTGCACGGAAACCAAGGCACTCGCCAAACGCTCTTTTGATTGCTGAAACTGCTCCTGTGCGCTGAGCCAATTTTGCTCCAATTGCTGCTTGTGTGACTTAGCTTGCTGCAGCTGCTGATTTAAAAAAGAAAGCTCCCGCAGATTTTCCGGCACTGAAGCTAATTCGTTTTCAAAAACGGCTTTGGCTGTTTCGTAGGAAGATTGCTGTTTCTGTACTTCTTCCGCCAATCCGTGTTTGGTTTGTTCTAATTGCTCAATCTTGCGCGCGTAAACAGCCAATTGCTCTTTCCATTTCCGCAGCTCAAGTTTAACCCTTTGCTGTTCTTTTAATTGCTCAGTTAACTGGCGCTTGGTTTGTTCCAGCCCAAGCGACTGTTCTTCTGCCTGCTCCGCAATAAGCTCCAGAGTTGTAAGTTCTTTCTCCTTGGTTTGCAACTGTTCCTGCAAAGCGAACAATTTAGCTGACGCGTTGCGGTATTCTTCATCCACTGCGTCGAACTCAAATTTCGCGGCTTCTACTTGTTCTTTTGATGCCACTTGCTCTGCGGTTTTCAAGCCGGTTCCAGGGTGCTCCAGACTCCCGCAGACCGGACAAGCTTCCCCGTCATGCAATTGGGCAGCTAGAATATGTGCCTGACCTGCAAACCATTGAGCTTCCAGCTGCCGATACGAAAGCTCTGCCTGGTCAAATGCTGCCCGTTTGGTTTCCAGGAAGGCTCCTTGCTGTTGTCTTTGCTGCTTCAATAAAAGATACTCAGCTGCTATACGGGATTTTTCTGTGACCATTGCCAATTCCTGCTGCGTTTCATCAGACGATTCCAGAAAAGCCTCGAATTCTGAGACTTTTTCATCCAGTTTCTGCTTGGCGTCTTTTTGGATGCGGTATTCGTTTTCCGCCTCTTTTAGACGAACTCCTGATTGCAGCGACAGTTTCTCAAGACGTTCCAAGTTTACTTTTTTCTGTTCCAACTCCTGAATGACTGGCAGCAGCTGCTCCAAATAAGTGATCTTATCCCGCAGCTTATCCCGCTCGTCTTGAAGTTCCTTTTCGGCAGTAAACGTCTGCTCCGCATCAAGTTTGCTTTGCTCCGACTGCTTTTGCTGACGAATTGCTGCCGCAAGTGCCTGTTTTTTCTCAAGTTCATTGGTTTGCAGTTCTTGGAATACGTTTTCAATCCCCGCAATGTAACTGGCGCGTTCCGCTAACTGCAGAGCCGTTTCTTTTTCTGCATACTGGGGCAGCAGCCCTTCAATTTGTTCCAGCTGCTGCTTTTTGCCATCCAATTCGCCAAAGCGGTCGTTCCATTTTTTCGCTTCATGGTACGCAGTCATTTTATCCGAATGAAGCCCATAAACTTCCTGGTATTTTTGTTCATCCACATCAATTTTTTTGTTGTAATAGGCTGTTTCATTCTTAAGTCCATCCAGCACTTGATGGATGTTCATGTGCTCACGGCTCAACACCTCAAAAAGTTCTGAATCGCGCTCAGGAAAGGAGGAAGTGATCCGCTGGATATAGCTGCTCAAGACATGCTGTTCGCGCTCAAAAAGTTTGGTGGCCGCTTCTTTCTTTTGCTTAAGCCGTTCACTGATTAACTTATAAGGCTCTGTTTTAAAAATTTTGCGGAGAATCTCTTCTTTGTTGTCTGTTTCAGACGTCAGCAGCTTGCGGAATTCGCCTTGCGGCAGCATAACAATCTGGCTGAATTGGTTTTGTGTCAGGCCGAGTATTTCTTCAACACGCCGATTGATTTCTGAGACGATTTGCCGTTCGACACAGGGCTTTTCCCCTTCTTCATTGCGTTCAAAAAACTCGTAGCGTTCACCGGTTGCGCTTTTATTGCCTTTTTTCACATGGCCCATTTGGCGCAAAATCCGGTAAATCGTGCCGTGAATTTCAAATTCCATTTCAACACACGTATGCGTTGCATCATCGGCGAAATCACTTCGCAAAATACGTGATTCGCTGCGGTCAGAACCACTGGCAGAGCCGTACAAGGCAAAACAGATGGCATCAAAAATGGTGGTTTTTCCTGAACCGGTACTGCCTGAGATGACAAACAGCTGGTTTCCCTGCAAATCGGCAAAATCAATTTCTTCGGTTTGTTTATAAGGACCAAAAGCAGTCATTTTTAATTTTAAAGGTCTCATGACTTCACCCCTTTTTTCTCAGCCGGTTCCTCACGCAAAAATTCCTGAAGAACCTCTTCAAAAATCTCAGCTGTTTGAGCTGTCGCTTTTTCGCCTTTCACTTCTTCATAAAAGGCATGGAACAGGGACAATGAATCCATTTTCCGACGCGAACCTGTCTCGGTTTGGGTCATGTTCCCCGAAAAATTTCTCCGTTCTACGTGCATGGCATTCGGATACACGGAGCGTATTTTTTCCATCGGAAACAGTACAGGCGCATCATCCAGTAAAGTTACAAAGACAAAATCGTCACTGATTTCGTGGAGCAAAATCTCAGCCATGGTCCCCTCAACCGTGCGCAAATTGCGTCTCGGTGAAAACAACCGTTTGGTTACTGATACACCGCCTTCAGCGTCCATTTCAACAATATGGAACCCTTTTTGGTGATGTTCTTCTGAGATTGAGTATTTTAACGGTGACCCCGAATAACGGATGGTTTCATTCAATACGTAATGGGCTTTGTGCAAATGCCCGAGCGCGGTGTAATGGAAACCATCGAAATGATGGGCATCCACATGTTCCGCTCCCCCGATGGAAAGCGGCCGTTCCGAGTCACTCGTGTTTTCTTCCTGTTCGCCATGCGGCGTTGCAAAAGCATGGCCGATTAATACATGGCGAGCCTGCGGATCATATCCGGCTTTAATGTTGTCGGTAATGGCTTTCATCGCGTCATTATGCGTGCGGATGCTGTCGTCTGCAAACTCATGGCGAACCATAGACGGATCTGTATAAGGGACCAGGTGGAAATGGACTTCCCCAAAGCGGTCAGCCAGAACCACTGCTTGATGGTCTTTATCGACATGTCCCGCAATATGGAGGTCGTTCATTTTCATCAGCCGGCTGCCAAAATTCAATCGGCCAGGACTGTCATGATTTCCTGCTACCGCAAGGACTGGCGTCTTCAATTCCAATACGATTTTCGCCAGTACGTCATCCAATAAATTAACGGCGTCAGTTGGCGGTACGGCGCGATCGTAAAGGTCCCCCGCAATGATCACCGCATCCGGCTGCTCTTCTTGTATAGCCTCTATAAATTGCTCAATTACTATCTGCTGTTCTTCTGTCATATAAATTCCTTGCACCAGCTTGCCTAAATGCCAATCCGCGGTATGAAAAAACTTCATCAGAATGCCCCTTTCTCAACTTGCAAAAGAATATATGTTCGTTCTATTATACACGATGCTAGCAGCTTGTTTAAATTGAGTTTATGTTTTATAATGAGAACAAACGTTCTTACTAAAGGGAGGGTTACTCATGAAAGCACAAATTTTGAAGGCTTTTAACTACCAGCAGCTTGTCGACATGATGTACATGGCGAATGATGGAAGCATCAGCAAACGGCGCATTAAAATTTTGCGGGTCTACGAAGATTCATTTCAAGCTTATTGTTTTTTGCGGCGCAAGAAGCGCACATTCAAAATGGACAATGTGCTTTCATTGATGCCCGTGATCCACAAAGAACGCCAGATCATTTAAGTGGGTCGGCCCTTGTGATACACTGAAAGAAATGTGTTTTGGAGGGTGAAACGATGAGACTCACTGTTTATCTTGCTGGGGAAATTCACAGCGCCTGGCGTGAAGAAATCAAGAAAAAGTCTGCCGCTTTGGATTTGCCGATAGATTTTGTTGGACCAATGGAAGTTCACGAACGCTCGGATAACATTGGCGAAGATATCCTTGGTACACAATCTGATGCTATTGCCAAAGACCAAGCAGCTTCCAATTTCAACAACTTGCGCACCGGTGTCCTGATGCACAAAGCCGATTTGGTCATCGCACTATTCGGTGAACAATACAAGCAGTGGAACACAGCGATGGATGCCAGCACAGCTCTTGCTGCCGGCAAGCCGGTCATACTCATCCGCCCGGAGAAATTGCACCACCCATTAAAAGAACTGTCACAAAAAGCGAGCGCCACAGTCGAAACTTGTGACCAGGCAATCAAAGCTTTAGCTTATATTGTCGAATAAAAACAGCTGCTCTCCCCTTATGTCTTTTAAGGTGAAGAGTAGCTGTTTGTTGATTTCCTATCTTTTATAAAAATATGGGAAGTACAAGTACATATGAATACTCATTAGATTTTTAAACTTATGTCCGTTTCCATACTAGCTTCTTCGCAATAAAAAAAGCCCCTCGGGGCTTTTTTTATTGGTACCAGCTTCCGACGATTGGATAATCGAATTGTTCGTTGTTGAGCGCTCTGATAATCCCCATAATTGGAATGATGATGCCCATCAATCCAAATACGACCAGCATCGGAATTCCGATAATGAAGACAATCAGCAAGCTTGAGATGAAAATCAGCACACCTAAAGCAAGTTGGAACAACAGTGCCTGGATCGACAGCTTCTTGACTTCTTTATCTTCCGAAATCAGAAACACAATCACCGGGACAAGAAACGGAGCGAAAAATGCACTGGCATGGACGAGGATTTTCAAACCTGTGTTTTCCATCACACAACCCTCCAGTCGAATCTTTCTTATACTTTATCATACGGATGGCCAGCTAAAAAGTTTCACCTTTTATGGGTTAATGGTTAATGCCACTTTGCCGAATTGATTGCCAGCAGCTAAATGGTCAAACGCTTCTTGTGCTTGGTCCATTGGAAATGCTTTGTCGATCACTGGCCGCATCGCAGTCGATTCCATATGCGCCAGCATCGCACGCAACTCTTCTCGGCTCCCCATAGTTGAACCAAATAATTGGTACTGCCCGTAAAAAAATTGGCGAAGATTAAAATCGACATTGTCTTCTGTAGTAGCCCCAAAAATAACGATCCTTCCACCTTTTTTCAGCACTTCAAGCGAGCGATTGAACGTAGCTCCGCCTACACTGTCGATGACCAGATCAATCGTTTCATCTGCCAACTCCGCTGTCCAATCGCTGTCAGTAGGAATGGCGAGATCGGCGCCAAGCTTTTTGGCGTGCTGGCGTTTTTCTTCACTGCGTGACGTGACAATCACTCGGGCTCCCACGTTTTTCGCAAATTGAATCAAGAATGTTGCCACACCACTGCCGGCACCCGGAATAAACAATGTATCGCCTTTTTTCAACTGCCCTTTCGTAAACAAGGCGCGGTAGCCGGTTACGCCTGGCAAAACCAGACTCCCTGCCTCTTCCCAGCTTAAATAACGAGGCTTTTTTTCCAACTGATCTGCAGGTATCGCAATTTTTTCAGCAAAGGTCCCATGATCGGGCATCCCCAAAATATCGAACTCTGGCGGTGGTGCTTCGCTGTTTGTGTACCAACGCAAGGCGGGATTAATAATGACTGCATCGCCTGCCGCAAAATCGATGACATCTTCGCCCACCGACTCCACGACACCGGCTCCATCAGAACCAATAATCAAGGCTGCAGGATTGTCCCCGTAGCGTTTAATCAAGCCCAAATCTCTTCGGTTTATCCCTGCTGCTTTCAAAGACACGACTACTTCTCCTGGCTTCGCTTTGGGTTCTTCCATTTCTTTCAATTTTAATTCACCAGATTCAATTACAAATGCTTTCACCCTCTTCACCCTTTCTTAAAGTATTCACTGAACAGCTCTAATTGCATCTTGCTGACAATGTCTTGTGAAAATAACGGCACATAAACAAGTTTTTGTTTTGGAAAAGTTTCTTCAATCTGCTGCATGTATTTTTTCTCATGCTTTTTTCGTTCCATTAAAAATTCACCGTCTGCTTCTTTTGGCAGCACTTTGTTGATGATAAGGGTATTCACATGTAAATGATAATTATGCAGCAGCTCCAGCGCTTTTTTCGTCTCCAATATAGGCAGCCGTTCCGGATTCAGTACAAAAATAAAACCGGTCTTCTGTTCATCAAGCAAGAGATCACGTGCTTTTGAAAAGCGCTCTTGCCGCTCTCTCAACACATCATAAATGGGGTCTTCCCGCGGTTCTCCGTCATTCAGCAACTGTGTGTAATTGGCATTGGTTTTGCGGCGTTTTTCAAGAAGCCCTTCAATCCACACCCCCATCAATTCCGGCAGCGTCAAAAGCCGGATGGTGTGGCCAGTCGGAGCAGTGTCAAACACCAATTTATCAAAGTTTTGCCGCTCTTCCAAAATGATATGAATCAGCTTGTCGAACAATGCCGCTTCATCTGCGCCGGGAGAAGCTTTGGCCGTATCCAATTGGCGATTTACTTCTTCCATCATACTGGAGTGAACCGTTCCTTTAATATTGGCTTTTACGGTTTTAATGTAATTATCCGTTTCAATTTCCGGATCAATTTCGAGGGCATAGAGGTTGTCAGCAATGGCTTTTGTTTTGCCTCCGATTTTCTGGTTGAAGATGTCGCCCACGTTATGGGCTGGATCTGTGGAAATCAACAAGGTTTTATTGCCGTCTTTGGCTGATCGCCATGCAATGGCTGCAGCAGATGTCGATTTTCCAACACCGCCTTTGCCCCCGACAAAAATAATGCTTTTTGATAATACATCCATGATTCTACTCCCTCATTCCTAAAGAAACTAACAGCAGCGAATGCCAGTTAATGGCGATTTGTCCATGCCCATACGCAAATGCCAGTCATGAAATTCTTCAATCATGTACGGATACAATTCCAAGGTATAGTAATACACCGGATTGGGTATCCCGAGCATCTCCGAATAAAGCATCAGGAGAAAAAGATCGTCTTCATCCCGAAGTTCACGGGCAATTTCAGTGCGATGCGGCAATTCAAGAACGGCTTCATAAAAAGCGATCAACTGTTTTAATTTGTCGAACACCAACATAATCAGCACCTCTTCTTTTTAAAAACAGAAGGGACCACAAAACGCATGATCCCTTGGCTGCTTCTCTATTTTCTTCGTTTTTGCAGGCTGCGAATATGCGGCCTTACTCAGTTGAGTTAGTCTTCTTCTGAAAAGTTAGGATCGGTCTTTTTCAATAATGCCTGAATAGCTGTCAGGATAATCCACAATGTAAAGACGAAAATGATGGCGCCAAAGACGAACAGCAGGGTACTTGGCTGGTCAGCGTACCAAGCCCATTGCAGGAATACCTGCTGGAACATGGCCCAAAGCGTCATGAACATTAAGAAAATCATCGGAATGATGGTGATCATGTAATTGCGTCCGAGTTTTCGCAGCCAGATGGAAATCAGCAATAGACTGATGCCCGCGAGCAGCTGATTGGCTGTACCGAACAGCGGCCACAGTAAGTAACCGCCTGAACCAAATCCATTTGGCCCTTCAGGAAGAAGAACCAATGCGGCGCTTGCTCCAACAGCGATCGTTGTCGCCACATGCTTTTTCTCAAGAGACGGAATTTTGTATTCCACCCCTAATTCCGAAATGATGTAACGCATTAAGCGAACTGACGTATCCAAAGTAGTAGCCGCAAATGAAACAACAATGATGGACACAATCGTTGAAGCAACTTCCGGCGGAATCAGTAAACCTTGTGCCAAATTGGTAGCCCCTTCGATAAAGGCGCCTAATCCAGCTCCATTGGAAGCCTGGAAACTGCTGTAAGTGGCAAAGAACGATTCGCGGTCTGGGAACAAGGTGATGACCGCAATGATGGAAATCAAAGCCAAAACCCCTTCACCCACAGCTCCTAAATAACCGACAAAACGGGCATCGGTTTCTTTATCCAGCTGCTTTGATGAAGTACCCGAAGAAACAAGTCCGTGAAAACCGGAAATGGCGCCACAGGCAATCGTGATGAAGAGTAACGGGAACCAGGAAATGTCCGCATCCGGATTGGTTGCCGGTGCCGTAATTTCGGGATTGGTGAACAACAACCCAAGATAAAGAATACCAAGTCCAACGATTAGTTGGTGGGAGTTGATAAAATCACGCGGCTGAAGCAATTTCCAGACCGGCAACGTGGAAGCGATGTAAACATAGACCATCAAAACAATGATCCATATAAAGAAGGCTGTTGAGATCGAGCCAAGACCGAACAATCCGGCACCATCTTCTCCGCCCATATATTCCACAAGGTCAATTTGAAGAAAGCTCACTTGGCTCGCAACAATGGCTGTTATGTACATGACTGCCAAGGCAACAAGCGAGGGAATCAACATTTTTTTGTTTTTCTTATACACAGCATACCCGATCCAAATCGCTAACGGAATTTGAATAAACACCGGGATGACGCTGGCCGGATAAGAGATGAATAAATTCGCGATAACCCAAGCAAATACGGCATTCACCATTAGAACCAGGATGAGGATAATGAATAAGAACAAAATCTTGCCGCGCTGGCCGATCAAGCGATGTGCAAGCGTCCCAACTGATTGTCCTTTGTTCCGGACTGATAAGACCAGTGTGCCGAAATCATGCACACCTGCCGCAAAAACAGTACCCAGTACAACCCATAAAACTGCCGGCAGCCAGCCCCAATAAACAGCAATGGCTGGACCTAAAATCGGCGCAGCTCCTGCGACGGAAGTAAAATGATGCCCCCATAGCACAAATTTATTGGTAGGCACAAAATCCACACCATCTTTAAAACGATGCGCGGGTGTCACATAATTTGGATCAAGCCTAAAAATCTTTTCTGCTATAAATTTGGAATAAAAGCGGTACCCCAGTATAAATATAAAAATTCCAATAGCAGCTAATGCAATCGCATTCACAACCCCAACCCCTTTTCTCATTTTTTGCAAGCGCTACCAAAACGCTTGTAACTTAATCATAGAGGAGTGACACAATAATGTAAATGTTCTGATAAATTTATCATTTCACGATACTGGCACTTTGCACAGTTGTTTCCACCGGTCAGATGTGGAGCAACCCAGAGCTTCTTCTTCCAGTTTCCGCTCAAAGGAGTTGCTCGGAACTGTTTAACCGGTTATTCCAGCTCTTATTTTCAAACAGTTTGCTGATCCGTATTTATTTGCTGTTCATAAAGTTGGAGTTTAGTGTAAATGATTTCAAGAATGGGAACTGCCATCTCCATTTCTCGAGCACGGGCAAACAGGTAGCCTTGCAGATGTTCGACTTCAGTAGGCTGCAACTTTTCAATATCTCGCTGCATGGATGATTTCATCCCTGCTGCCATACTGTTGATTCGCTTTAATTGCGTATCTGCAATTCCAGATTGAATCGGAGCTTCCATCTTTTCCATAATTGCCACAAGCTCCTGCAGAAGCATGCGGATCGTGCGCTGGCCTGTTTCAAGATCCCGTATTGGCCCGATAGGTGATTCCATCATGGAAGTGATTCCTGACAACGCGGTGATAAACAAATACTTGTGCCACATGTCCTGATCGATGTTATCGCTTTTGATAAATTCTGCTTGGGTTCCTGTAAAGATCTGTTCCAGCTTGTCAATCCGCTCTGTTTTTTTGCCCATTCGCTCTCCGTACACCAATTGATGAACAGGGCTCGTCTGAACAATTGTGCCGTCCTCTGCTAAAGTGGTTTCGATAAAACACAATCCGCCAAGGACTCTTTTTTCACCAAAAGCTTCGATCAGCGTCTGCAAATGGGAAATTCCGTTTAGCAACGGCAAGATCATGGTTTCTTCACCTACGAATGGCTGAATATCGTTTATTGCATCGCCAAGTTGATAGGATTTTGTGGACACCAATACAACATCAAACGGCGAACTTTGTTCCGATTTGGTGATTAACTTCGGTTTCAAGTGGAGATCTCCATGGTTGCTTTGGATGTTCAAACCTGTTTGGTCAAGCTTCTTCTTTCTGCCTTCTCTTACCAAAAAAGTAACGTCCTCTCCTTTTTCCAGTAAGCGGCCGCCAAAATAGCCCCCAATTGCACCTGCGCCAACAATTAAAATCTTCATTCTTCCACTCCTTTGTTTTGCTTTCCGTCTGAATCTATAGCATTTGCAGCCCTTTTATTTCCGATCAATTCTATGGCTTCAGTACTAGCTTGCCAATGGTCTTTCTCCCTTGCAGCGATTGATGTGCTTTTGCAGCTTCTGCGAGCGGATAGGTCGCTCCAATTGTTAAAATCAGTTGTCCGCTCTTCATATAGCCCAATAATTCACTGAAACTCTGTTGGAACAGTTCTGGGTACCGCATGATTTGAGGCAGGAAAAACCCAATCACTGACTGATTTTTACGCATTAACTGGCCCGGGTTGAAAGTTGCTTGTTCGCCACTGGCAGCTCCGAATATTACAAGACGCCCAAAAGGTGCGAGGCATTTTACTGTTTGGTTGAAGACTTCGCCTCCTACCATTTCAAGCGCTAAGTCGACGCCTTTGCCGTCAGTAATGGACTTCACTTTTTCAACCCATCCTTCTTCCGAATAGTTGACCAGATGAGTTGCTCCCATTTTTTGTGCATGAAACAGCTTTTCTTCCGTACTCGCGGTGGCGATAATTTTTCCGGCGCCGAAAATCTTCGCTAATTGCACTGCAATGGCTCCAACCCCGCCGGCCGCAGCATGAATGAGCACTGTTTCTCCATTTTGAAGCCTGCCCATGGTTTTCAAAATATGATAAGCACTTAGCCCCTGCAATGGCAATGCGACAGCTTGATCAAAGCCGACACCTTCCGGAACTTCTGTTAGCACACTTTGATCGACGGCGGCATATTCTGCATACCCTGCAGAACCGATGAGTGCTACAACGCGATCACCTGCTTTAAAGTTCTCCACATTTTCTCCAACCTCAACAATGACGCCAGCTACTTCTGACCCTGGAATATATGGCAACTCAGTGGGCACCACATACTTGCCCTCGCGTCTTGCTGTATCGGCATAATTGACGCCAATTGCCTTCACTTCAATAATGACCTCTGTAGTTGCTGCGTCCGGCTTCTCTGCTTCCACAAACTGCAGTACGTCTGGTCCACCGTATTCTTCAAACTTGATCACCTTCATGACTGTCTCCTCCTAACAACTATAATGTCCTGCCTCTATCAGTTCCTCTGCTATTTGCCGTTTTACTTTATCCAGCCCACCGCGCTGCAGCCGAATCAACTCGTTTGTTACAACTGCCGTATTCTGTGTCAATTGTTCTTCAGCAGAAGCTGCCTGCATCAATTTCCGCGCAGCCATCTCAACTTCTAGTAACACATCTCCAGTCAATGCCTGCACCATAAGAACTTTTAAAGAAGACGGGTCTTTTTCCATAGTTTTCGCTGTCCTCATTACGGCAGACTCCAAAGCATATAATGCAATAGCGATATCGGCCAATGCCATTAAAACTTCTTGTTCGCCACCTAAACCGCTGCCATATGAATCATAGGCAATTCCTGTACTAAGCAGAAATATGCGGCGTATCGCCTCTACAGCTTCTATTTCCCAGGAAATCGGACCATGAGCTAAAGGACACGGTGACTTCATGTCTTGAATAGCTGAAGCCATCAATTGCGGCAATTGCACCTTTCCTTTTGAGGCCTGCTTCAACAGATTTCCAGGAATCAGCAATCGGTTGACTTCATTTGTCCCCTCAAAAATCCGGTTGATCCGCGAATCCCGATACATTTGCTCCACTTTATACTCTTTGATAAAGCCATAGCCACCGTGCAATTGCAGTGCTTCATCCACGACAAAGTCAAGCGTCTCAGAGCCATGCACTTTGCAAACTGCGCATTCGACGGCATACTCCATAAGCTTTTTGGCGATGATGCCATGATCTGTTGCCTCATCAAGACCACCAAGCACATTTTCCAGATATCCCGCAGTTCGGTACTGAAGAGATTCGGAAGCAAAAATTCGCAGCGCCATGTTCGCCAGCTTTTCCTGCGTCGCTGTAAATTCAGCAATTGCCTTCCCAAATTGCCGGCGCTCTTTGGTGTACTTCAATGTCAGCTCCAGACCATATTTGGCTGCACCCATACAGGCAGAACCCAAGTTATAGCGCCCCAAGTTCAAGACATTCAATGCGATAACGTGGCCTTTTCCAACCTCCCCAAGCAAATTCTCGACGGGAACCTCGCAATCTTCGAAAATGACTGCGCGTGTAGAAGAACCCTTTATGCCCATCTTTTGTTCCTCGGGTCCAAGCGACAAGCCAGGATGGTTTTTTTCAACAATGAAAGCCGTAAAAGCTATGCCGTCGACTTTCGCATAAACGATAAACGTATCGGAAAACTCCGCGTTGGTAATGAACATTTTCGTTCCGTTTAATAGGTAATGAGTTCCTGCATCATTCAATTTGGCTGTCGTTTTGGCAGACAGGGCATCCGATCCTGCTTCTGGTTCTGTCAGGCAATATGCACCGATAAATTCGCCAGAAGCTAGTTTCGGCAAATATTTTTCTTTTTGCTGAGAAGTTCCAAAATAAGTGATGGGCAAAGTTGCAATACACGTATGGTTGGAATGTGCCACTCCATAGCCTCCAGCTGAACCGAGCGACTCTCCGACCAAGCCTTTACTGATTTTATCCAGCCCAAGGCCACCGTACGCCTCGGGGATACTGTGGCCCAGCAACCCCAGCTCGCCTGCTTTTCCAAAAAGTTCCTTCACTAAACCAAAGTTCTGATTTTCAATCTCTTCGTTGTTTGGCCGAATTTCTTTTTCTAAAAAAAGCTTTGCTGTTTTGGCAATCAGTCGATGTTCATCGGTGAAATCTTCCGGTATGAAAAATGGCTCAGAAGGTTGGTAAAGAAAAGCCGTGCCTTTATATGTGGTTGTTTTAACTTCCATGATGGCTCACCCCCATGACTAATTTTTTGCCGCCAAAGATCAACACCAGACAAATGGTAAGTTGATCCATTAGTTGTATCTCCTTTAAACATCAAGCAATGCCGTGGAAAATTAAATCGCTATATATACCAGCCAGCCGATCAGCTGAAATCCCGCCGGTTGGATTAAACCACTGATAACTCCAATTGGTGACACCTAAAATGGCAAAAGCAACCATCTCCGGTTCAAGCTCTTGCCGAAATTCATGTTTTGCAATGCCATCACTTATAATTCTTTCAAGATTTTTTCGGAACTTCTCCCGTTTCGCTTTCACTTGTACCGCATGATCTTCGCACAGATGGCGCATTTCTCTAAAAAACACTTTCCCACTCGGTCCGTGGTTCGCAATATCTGTAATTAATAACGCAACCAACTGCTCCAGCTTTTTTCGATTACTGGACTGGCTTTGTTGGATCTTTTCCTGGCGTCCCAACAGGTCATCGATATACCCCAGGTGAATGTCCATTAGCAGCTGCTCTTTGCTCGTAAAATAATAGTAAAACGTTCCTTTCGTTACACCCAACACTTCAACAATGTCCTGTATCGAGGTCTCACTAAAGCCTTTTCTCTCAAATAGGAGAATGCTTTGCTGTTTGATCTCTTCTTTCATGACTATTCGCCGCCATTCGTTTTGCGTAATTTAAAGTGCGTGCATTCCGCCGTCGACAACAACCACATCACCAGTAATGTAGTCGGACGCTTTGGATGCCAGAAACAACGCCGTTCCTTTCAAATCCTCTTCTGTACCGAAGCGATTTAAAGGCGTCCGTGCAAGCAGGCCATCCTGTCCTTTTTCCATCACCGCTTTTGACATTTTAGTTGGAAAGAATCCGGGAGCAATAGCGTTTACGTTGATGTTGTGCTGTCCCCATTTAGCCGCAAGATCTTTCGTAAAAGTAATGACGGCTCCCTTGCTGGTGTTGTAGCCGATGGTATCCATGAGCGTCGGATCAATTCCACCCAGCCCTGCGACCGATGAAATGTTGATAATTTTCCCGCTCTTTTGCTCAATCATCTTCTTGCCAACTTCCTGGCTCATCAGAAATGTACCAGTAACATTTACGTCCATAACTTTCCTCCACGCATCCAACGGCATATCGACCACAGGGGTCCCCCATGTTGCACCAGAATTATTCACCAGGATATCAATGGAACCAAACTTCTCAATTGTTTGGTGAACCACGTTTTCGACATCTTTCGGATTGGTAACATCACAAGCCAACGCCAGCGTGCCAATTCCCATTTCACTCAGTTTGTCAGCTGTTTCCTGGCAAGCTTCCACTTTCCGTGAGCACAGGACAACGTTCGCACCTGCCTCAGCAAAAGCCTCTGCCATCATCGCGCCAAGGCCGCGACCTCCCCCAGTGATAATAGCGGTTTTGCCATCAAGCTTGAATAACTCTAAGACGTTCATTTTTTATCCCCCTGACGAATAATTAAAATTGATACTAACTAGTTGGTATGTTCAGAATACTCAAACTTTATGTTACCGCTTTCAATTTTGGATTACAAGGAGAGATTACATAAAATTACAGTTCACTTCTCGGCTGTCTTACGGTTTCAATGATGCAAGTATTCAATCCACTCCCTTTCCTGTAGACTAAGATTGCAAATCCCTGAAAAGGAGTGAAGACATTGTTGAAGCGATTGGTCGTTACCGGATACAAGCAACATGAATTGGGAATATTTGATGAAAAAAATCCAGGCATCCGATTTATTAAAAAAGCGCTGGAGAACCGATTTCGCGCATTGCTCGATGAGGGGTTGGAATGGGTTATTTTAAGTGGACAACTTGGAGTTGAAACATGGGCTGCAGAAGTCGTGATGGACATGAAAGAAGAATTTCCAGAGTTGAAGTATGCTGTGCTGACCCCTTTTCTGGAACAGGAAAAAAGATGGAATGAAACTAAGCAAGAACAATATCGGTTAATTCTTTCTAACGCTGATTTTCATCGCAGCTTGACCAGCAAACCATATGAAGCACCCTGGCAGTTTATCGAAAAAAACAAGTTCTTTCTGCGCAATTCCGATGGTATTTTAATCGTCTATGACGAAGAAACCGATGGCTCCCCAAAGTTCATCAAAAAAGAAGCCGATCGTTATGCAGAAACCACAGACTATCAGGTATTAACTATAACTGGCGATGATTTGCGTGTGGTAACAGAAGAAGAACAAATGAATGAGTGGGATACCTAAAACCCGTCAACGCGCCTTCCAGTTGACTATATGCGAGCTTTTCGGTAACCTTAACAACTATGTTAAAATAATTACTTCGGGAGGAACTATGAAGAAAGCTTCGAAAGTCTTTTACATCACATTCGCATTAGTCATTCTCACTGTCGCTTTCGGTGTCATTGCGCCGGAAACCTTTGAAACCGCCACTGGAAATATCCGCAGCTATATCAATACCGCATTTGGCTGGTATTACTTACTGATTATGGCCGTGCTATTAATTTTTGTTGCCATCATCATGGTCAGCCCATACGGAAAAATCCGTCTTGGGAAAGACTCAGATCGTCCTGAATTTTCTACGTTCAGTTGGATTTCGATGTTGTTTTCAGCAGGAATGGGAATCGGCCTTGTTTTTTATGGTGCTTCCGAACCTCTTTCTCACTTCGCTATTCAACCAGCGACTGCAGAACTTGGTTCCGACGAAGCTTTTAAGGAATCTTTACAGCGTTCTTACTATCACTGGGGCATCCATGTTTGGACTATGTATGGAATGGTCGCTTTGTCTTTAGCCTTTTTCCAATTTAGAAAAGGCCAACCTGCATTAATTTCATCAACACTGAAGCCGATTTTTGGCGACAAGATGAACGGTCCTTTAGGAACGTTTGTTGACGTACTCGCTGTTTTTGCTACCGTCTTTGGCGTAGCAACTTCACTCGGCTTTGGCGCTGCTCAAATTAATGGAGGAATTTCCTACCTGTTCGGTGCACCTCAAGAATATTGGGTTCAAATGGTCATCATTGGTGTGGTCACTATCCTGTTCATCATTTCCGCATGGTCAGGGCTGAACAAAGGGATTAAATATTTGTCCAACACCAACATGGTTTTGGCCGTCATTTTACTTGTTCTGGTACTTGTACTAGGTCCAACTCTATTAATCTTGAATATGTTCACGGAAACTTTCGGAGCATATGTCCAAAATCTGATCAGCTTGAGTTTTCAATCTGCGCCTCTGGATGCAGAAAACCGCAGCTGGCTGGATGGCTGGACTATCTTTTATTGGGCTTGGTGGATTTCTTGGGCGCCATTTGTCAGCATGTTTATTGCCCGCATTTCCAAAGGCCGTACCATTCGTGAATTCTTGGCAGGCGTAGTGCTTGCCCCAACAATTTTTGGATCGATTTGGTTTGCCGCTTTCGGAACAACTGCCATCAACATCCAAAAAAGTGGCATTGATTTAACGGCATTCCCAACCGAACAGACTTTGTTTGCAATGTTTAACGAATTGCCTTTAGGATTTCTCATGTCGATCGTCGCTATTTTGCTGGTCAGCACGTTCTTCATTACATCCGCTGACTCTGCCACTTTTGTGCTGGGAATGCAATCAACGCGCGGTTCCTTGCTGCCAAGTAACCAAATCAAGATTCTTTGGGGAATTGCCCAGTCAATGGTCGCTGCCATCCTGCTATCAGTAGGCGGCTTGACTGCTGTGCAAAACACCATCATTATTGCGGCTTTGCCGTTCTCTTTTGTAATAATTTTAATGGTGTTTGCTTTATTTAAAGCTTTGAATCTGGAATTGCAATTGATGAAGAATAAGAAATAACTAGCTGCCGTTTCCGAGGACCTTCCCGGAGGCGGCTTTTCCATTGATTAAAGAAACATGGAGTGGGTATAAGATAACTAGACCATACACTTGGAGGTGTCCCGGATATGCAAACAGAAACCCAAAAAATCATCCAGGAATCACTGGATGCACTGCTAGAAAACGACTCGTTTTTGCCCGATTTAACAGACCGAAAACAAGCTTTCGCTTCACTGAGCGCCATTCTTTCCACTCCCGACAAAATACATAAGTCTTTCCTTAGAGTTCCATTGGACAACGGAAGCGTCGTGCGCATTCCAGCTTATCGTGCACAACACAACGATGCGATGGGACCTTATAAGGGCGGCATCCGCTTTCACGAAAGCGTCAATGAAGAAGAAGTCATCAACTTGGCATTTTTGATGACTTTAAAAAACGCCTTGCATAAAGTACCATTTGGAGGCGGTAAAGGCGGCATTGAAATCAATCCACGTGAATTCTCGGAAAAAGAGCTGAACTTGATTTCCAGAAAATATGTTCGGTATTTTTCGGATGTTATCGGTCCTGATAAAGACATTCCCGCGCCAGATATGGGATCAGGCGAACGCGAAATGGATTGGATGATGGCCGAATTTAAGAAGGTCCATCATGGTACTCCTTACCTCGGAAGCTTTACCGGCAAAAGTGTCGTAAACGGCGGTTCTCTCGGAAGACGGGAAGCAACCGGCAAAGGCGTTTATTTCACATTCCGTTACTTGTTGCACGATTATGTAAAAGAAAATGAACAACTGCTGGCCCAAAGCGATAACCGCTTTGCCAAAACCACATTGTCTCTTTACGACCGTCCATTGAAAATGGCCGTTCAGGGCTTTGGGAATGTTGGTGCAGTGGCAGCTCTCGAAGCTTACAACTGTTCTTTGATCAACCATAAAATTGTGGCCGTGAGTGATCGCAATGTCACTTTATTCAACGAAGACGGACTGGATATTCCGGCATTGATTGAATTCACGAAAACAAGCCGTGGGGACTTGCCATCAACAGAACAGCATCTGCAAGGTGCCGGCATTAAAGCCGAAATAAAAGAACGGGACAGTCTCGTCACATTGCCTGTGGATATTCTGCTGCTGGCGGCATTGGAAAACCAAATCCATGAAGGCAATATGAAAGACATTCAGGCGCGGATCATTGTCGAAGGCGCAAATGCTCCGACTACTGCACAAGCTGATGAATACTTGAATGAACAGGGAGTTGTCATCATACCGGATATTTTGGCAAATGCCGGAGGGGTTATCGTTTCTTACTTTGAATGGCTGCAAGGCCGCGAAACACAATTCTACACAGAAAAAGAAGTTTACCGGTTATTGATTGAAAAAATGCAGGAAACGATGGACATGATTCTCCCGCAATACTACGGAGATCCCTACGCCCTACGCCAAAATTGCTTTATCCATTCCGTCATGCGATTATCGACGGTGATTTACAAACAAGGCAAGCTTTACTAGAATGCAGAAACGCACAGCCAGTGGCTGTGCGTTTTTACATTTCGGAAATTCTCCGCTGATGGGAGATGGTGTATGCATCGTGGCGAAAGTTTAAGATGCGGTCTTCCGAACATTCGATGCCTTCCGTCATTAGCGTTGGGTCGTACATGACCGCTTCTGCTGCCGGTGCTTCTTCAAAAATTTCTAAATAGCCAATCGATAGCGTTTCACGATCTTTCGGCCATTCTTTTGTCGGGTCGTCAGTCGGATCTCCTGGCTGTCCCAGTACGATGTCCAGCCGGAATTTTACAGGCGCTCTTACTACCCGATCTTCAATATCCGCTTCAAAAAATCCGATTGGCAAAGCGGCTGCATCAAGCGGCGATAAGGTTTCCACTCCACTTTCCGGTTCCCAACGATACTTGATTGGCTGCCGCTGCCCTTCTTCACTAATAAAATAAAATGCATGAATCGAATGGTATTGCCCAGTTGCAAAGCTGGCGGGTGCCTGCATTTTTCGGATATTGGCAATCATTGCACCGCTTTCTGGATAATCCGCAAGCAAACCTCCCAATTCTGTTAAACTGGGTTTGCCTTTTTTGAACGATTCGACGACGCCAAGCATTTCGGTAAAAATCTCGGGTGTTTTAGCAAAGAAAATAGGCGACGTGACACCCACAATATTGGTAGCTTCTCCATTTGGCAATTGGAACTGGACCGCCATTCCTTTAACTGGAGACATTGCATCGGCCCATGTTGGATTTGGAGAAAAATGCGAAAAACGCACAACTGAATCGCTTTGTCCTTTTTGAAAATGCGGAGCAGTCGTCCATCGGCTAGCGGAACCGTTCGCCGTGAAGCGCGCCTTATAACTTTTCCCTCGCGCATGGGCTCGCCGATAGCGCGGATACGTACCAAATATTTTTTCAATCCGATCAATGGCTGTGTTTGCCAATTTATCCATTTGCATCACCTCTTATATCGTTTCATACCCGTTTTCACATCTTTAAACGGCTCGATACAGATATACTTAAAACTAGTAAACAGTGGCAGCTACTGGAATCACCTTCGTTCTTCCGTACTGACAAAGATATTAGTAGGGTTCCTAAACAAATTCCTTCGAATTTCTTGAATATTCATAGGCAGAGAGGGAATAAAAAGAGAGATAAGCAATAAAAAGGAGGCAATAGCCATGGATTTTAAACACGAAAACAATAAGTTCTCGGCTCTGGAAAATTCTGAAGAATTGGCTTTCCTGAGCTATATACCAAATGGCGATGTACTGACTGTCGACCACACCGAAGTTTCTCCGCAACTGGAGGGTCAAGGAGTTGGCAAGAAGTTAGTAGAGCAGGTTGTTGAATATGCCCGCAGCGAAAACAAGACGATTGATCCCCAATGTCCATTTGCTAAAAGCGTAATCGAAAAGACACCTGAATTCCAAGACGTATTGGAAAAATAATTAAGCATCCGCTCTCAGCGGATGCTTTTTTTATACCTTGTTTGTAGGAAGCACAAGCGGGAACATGAACAGTAAAAAGGGGTTGGACAAGGTGAAGACATCTCTTGAGGAAGCAGTCCGGATGCATGCACAGCCATTCAATTCGATCGAAGACTTAGCACCTCTTATCCAATCAATTGGAGATGCAAAGTTTGTCCTTCTTGGAGAAGCAACACATGGTACATCTGAGTTTTATACATGGCGGGCAGCTTTGACCAAAAAACTGATTCTGGAAAAAGGGTTTTCGTTGATTGCAGTTGAAGGCGATTGGCCGGCTGCCCAACAAGTAAATCGCTACATCAAAAACTTTTCCTCAAAAGAACAACAGCCGTATGAAGTACTTGGAGCCTTTCAGCGATGGCCTTCTTGGATGTGGGCCAACGAAGAAATAGCTGATTTTATCCAGTGGCTGAAAGCGTATAATGATACCACTCACCAAAAGGTCGGTTTTTATGGCATCGACATTTACAGCCTTTGGGAATCCATGGAGGAGATTGTACATCGACTGGCAGATATAAACCCTACCGGCGAAGATATGAAATTGGCCAAAAAAGCACTGGCTTGCTTCGATTCTTTCCATCGTGTACCGGAAAATTATTCTGCCGCTGCCGTCGACTCCTTAAAATCCTGCGAGAAAGCCGTATCTCAATTGCTGGCATCCGTTTGGTCCAATGAAGAACTGTACAAAGATTCTCACGAAAGCGATCTGGATTTAAAGATCAATGCATTGGTCGCAAAAAATGCCGAAAACTATTACCGAGCCCTGGTAAAAAGCGACGAAGTTTCTTGGAATATCCGCGATGAGCATATGACAGAAGCCATCAACGAAATACGCGACTATCACGGCAAAGAAGCAAAGATCATCGTCTGGGAGCACAATACCCATATCGGCGCTGCCAATGCTACGGAAATGAAAAATGAAGGCATGACCAATGTGGGGCAAATCATTCGGGAACAAAACCGGAAAGAAAATGTTTACGCAGTTGGTTTTGGCACCCATTCCGGCACCGTCGTTGCGGCACCTTCCTGGGGAGAACCTTATGAAATAATGACAGTACCTCCTGCTAAGCCTTATACATGGGAAGATCTTTTGCATCAAACTGGTGCATCGGACAAGTTTCTGTTGTTCCATTCGCAAAACTTTGCTTTGTTTGATCGCTGGGTCGGCCATCGTGCAATTGGCGTCGTCTATAATCCGGAATTTGAATCGTATGGCAACTATGTGCATTCCAAAATGGCACGGCGATATGATGCGTTTATTTTCATCGATCACAGCCATGCATTATTTCCACTTTAACCGACTGCGAAAAATAGACGATTTGAGCATTTTTACACGTACTTTAAATTTCGAATGTTATGATAAAACAAGACTTGCTTGGTGAAACACCACGCACTGAGCTAAGCAGAAAAAGAATGACCATCAAAGGAGCTGGACTGACAATGACGGAACAGAAGAAACAACTTGGAAATACGGGCTTGTTCATCAACCCAATCGGCCTTGGCATAAACGCTGTTGGCGGGCACAACCTTTACCCTGATTTAAATGAAGACACTGGCAAAGAGCTGGTCCACGCCGGCATCGACAACGGATTAAATTTCATCGATACGGCCTATGCATACGGATATGGGCGTTCAGAAGAATTGCTGGGCGAAGTGCTTCAGGAATCCGGTGCGCGCCAGGAAATGGTAGTTGCGACAAAAGGGGCTCAGCGCCGTCAAGGTGAAGAGCACATTACCGACAACTCGCCTGCATTTTTAAAACAGTCAGTTGAAGATAGCTTGAAGCGACTTCAGACCGATTACATTGATTTGTTCTACATCCACTTTCCCGATGAACAAACACCAAAAGCTGAAGCTGTGGGCGCTCTGCAGCGCTTGAAAGAAGAAGGAAAAATCCGTTCCATTGGCGTATCAAATTTTTCAATGGACCAACTAAAAGATGCCAATAAAGATGGCTATGTCGACGTTTTTCAAGGAGAGTACAATCTGCTGAAGCGCGAAGCAGAAGAAGATTACTTTCCTTACGTAAAAGAACACGGAATCTCTTATGTTCCGTACTTCCCGTTTGCTGCAGGTTTGCTTGCAGGCAAATACGATAAAAATAAAACCTTCAATGACTTGCGGACGAATATGCCCCATCTTCAAGGGCAAGAATTTGAACGCAATTTAGAAAAAGTCCGGAAACTCAAAGCGCTGGCAGAAGCAAAAGGTGCCGAAACCGCACATGTAGTGCTTGCCTGGTACTTGGCACGCCCTGAAATCGACGGCGTTATTCCAGGTGCTAAACGTGCAGATCAAGTATTATCCAATTTGAGCGCATTGGATGTTCAGTTGAGCACCGCAGAAATTCTCGAAATTGGCTCTATTTTTAACGACTGACACAAATAAAAGGCGGCCCACGAGGGGCCGCCTTTTATTTTGTTTATCTGAATTCGCCGTCTGTAATGTTGTACAAATAACTCCAGTTGTCCGCTTTGTAGAGCTCATTGAAAGAAAGCCGATCCCCAGTGCCGAGGGTCACTTCTTCTCCAACAATCGCTACTACCATAGCCGTCCCTGTATTATCCAAGTTCAAGTAAACATCTCCGATAGAAGGACGAATTGCGTTTTTCTCGCGCAATACTTCTTCCAATTGAGCATCCTGCTCCAGCTGGTCAGCTGAAACTTTGGATTTATCAAAGTATACGATATCGTTGCTGCCCGCTTCTTCGCCAGGAACCATTACAAAAAATTCTTTTGATTTCACGGTGTTTTGTCGAGTAGTAATGACATTCTTGCCCTCGACCGATTCAACTTTTTCGAACTCGTTCAATGAATAATGGTCCATATAATCTGGATCCGGTTTTGTGATTAGGATGTAGCCGCCTTCTTCTGCTTGGCGATCATCACGCAAGGTGTAGCGTGCTCCAAAGAATAAGAATGAGTCCATGTTCTTCGGTTTGTAAAACGTAACTTCATCAGCCTTGCTTGCGACTTGCTCCATGTCTTTGACGCGGAACATAAGCACCGACTTTTTAGCCAGCGGTTTTACAGAGTATACCTTGTGCAATTCATTTTGAAAATAAACGAATTGTCCTTTTCGTACTTGCAATAATTTCATAATTTACCCTCCGATACTGTCATTGCCATAATTTCATTCTAGAGGAAAAAAGGATAGAAGTCCATGCAAGCACTCAGATTGTTTGGTATGCTTCTATCACAAAAACTTTTAATGACGGAGGTGCCTTGAATGGATATTGAAAACCGTGATGAATTTATCATCAAAAAGTATCAGCAGGAAGAACAAATTATGGTCCAACTGTTTGTCCAATGGTGCACGAATCATCAGCTGAATCCGGCTGAGCTTTACCAGCGTGCCTATCCGGGACAACCGCAAAGCGCGGTGTTGGCTGCCGCAATCGATGAGAATGATACAGAAGTATTGGACATCGACCATGAAACTTTGCTGGACGTCCTGCAAATGTTCGGAAATGATGATTTGGCTTTTGTTGTTTCAGAAGAAATCGAAAAACTCCCTAAAAAATAAAAGATCCAGTGCAACAGCACTCGATCTTTTATTTTTTGCGTTTCCGCAATTCTTTTGCCTTATTTTCAATATGGCTGGTGCGCAAATTTTCGAATCGGTTAGATGCGATATTGCTGTAAATTTTATCAAACTTCGACTTATCTTTGGCTGGTTCAACTTCTGTTTCTTCGATTTCATCTGCCTCTACAGGTTCTGGACGTGCTTCTTCTTTTTGATCATTAACCATTTGGCCTTCACTCCTTTTCTTAATGCACTCTTACTTTAAAAGTTTCCCTTGATTGCTTTATGATAAACACTAGAAAAAACGGCCATCTCGCGTTAAAAGATGGCCGCACTTTCTATCAAACAGTTAGTTTCGTCGCTTTTAATTCTTTTTCGAGAAACTTGGCAAGTTCCAGCATGCCATATTTCCCAGCTTCTGCTTCTGCATCGGCATTGTAGTTGGTGTTGGTGTTCACGTCATAAGTAAAGATATCTCCCGCAGCGTTGCGAATAAATTCAATTCCGGCTACATTGATATTGTTTTGCTGCAGAAACGCTTCATACTTTTCAAGGATTGGATCATTAAAGCCTTGAATCACTTGGAATTTCGGCTTTTCTTCCACTTCTTCCCCTACCGGACAAAATAAATCATCAATCCGGCAAGCATCCGCTGGACATAATTCAAACCCTTCAGATGTATCGACTTGCACAGCATAAACAAATTTCCCGCCGACAAATTCACATCGGGTGATAAATGGTTCCGGGGCTTGAATATACTCTTGGATCAAGGTAATTCCGTCAATAGACGGTTCAAATTCAGAGCCTTCAACGTATTCTTTCAAAGCTTCGTGCGAATGGAACAAACGCACGCCCAACCCTTTTCCGGCACGATTGTGCTTCGTAATAAAAGATGAAATATCCATTTTTTCAGCAGCTTTTAAAATCTGCTCTTGTCCGTTTACAGCAATCGTTTTCGGCGTTTGAATTCCTGCAGCATTTAATGCCATGTATTGGTTCACTTTGCTGACTTCCAAACGCAAAGCGCGGCTGCCATTAAAGACTGTGCGGCCATGATGCTCAAGCCATACCAGTAAGGACTCTGTCAGCTCAGGCGCAAACCGATGGCCTCTTGTATGGGAAGATGCGCTCATTCGGCTATAAAAAATGCCTTCAGGCGGTGCTTCGTTCAAGTCGACTAACCCCTCATCAATAAACCAATCTTCGTAAGGCAAGTTCAGTTGATCAAGCCGTTTGAATAGGTGGGTGGTCCATTCTTCATTTTCGTGAATCACGTAAATTTTTTCTGACATCTTGTATCCTCCTAGATATTCAACGCGCTAATCGCATTTCTTTTTTCTTCAACCAATGGCATTACTTGTTTTGAAAAGCGTTCCATTTCTTCCAATTGCGGTGAAAATTGCAGCAGCAGCAAATCCAGCCCTGCATCTTCAAAAGCGAGTATCCGATCTGCAATCTGTTCAGGCGTACCGATTAAGTTCGGGCGCAGTCCACGGTTGGATACCGAGTAATCCGCCAGCTTTATTTGCTGCTCCAACTGCGACTTACTGACAAAATCATCATACCCGACATAGCCATCTGATTCTTTGACATCGGTGATGCGTGCATATTCTTCAGCGACTTCCTCTTCCGTATCACGGCAAATGATATATGCCGCCATGCCGAATGTCTGCAAAGGAGAGCCGCCAGCTTGTTGCCGCAACTCTTTCATGCCACTGATTTTTTCCTGAATCTCTTCCACCGTTCCCCCATGCATCACATAGGAATCGCACGATTCAACAATGGATTTCTTGCCGCGCGGGCTTTCGCCGCCAGCGTAAAGAATTGGATGCGGACGCTGAACTGGCTTTGGTGCCAGACGCGCATTTTGAATATCGTAATATTTCCCTTTAAATGAAAATTCCTCTTGTGTCCACATGCCTTTGACGACCTTTAAAAACTCGTCTGTCCGGTCGTAGCGTTCGTCGTGTTCCGTGAACTCCCCGCCGTATTGCTTCGCCTCTTCCGCCCACCAAGCTGACACTACATTCAGTGTAAAGCGGCCATTGGAGATTTGATCAATATTGGCAGCCATCTTTGCTGCGATAGCCGGGTTATGAAACGCCGGACGAATGGCGGTCATAATTTCGATTTTTTCCGTCACTGCCGCAAGTGCTGCTGCTGTAGACCAAGCATCAAGAGAATCCGCTGCCATTCCTTTAATATCATTTAAATTCAATTCTGCGATCAAGGTTGTATCGTAACCCCATTCTTCAGCAGATTGAACAACTTTTTTTGCATACTCAAATGTTGGCGGCATTTGTTCATCTTCTACGTTTCGCAGCCAACCACCAAAAATCGGCAACCAAAAACCATATTTCATCTTTACCCACACCTTTCACTCTCGATTCGACTTCTCGAAAGATTCACTCTTTTAAAAGAATAAAGTTAGTATACAATAAAACAAACAATACTTACCAGTAAACTCGACTTTAAATTTTTCATAAGTAAAAGGGCGGGTTTTAAACTTTATTTTATCTTGTTATGTTGCGAAGGAAGCAGGCATGACTACAGCGACAACTTCACCTGTTGCACACAATGTATTGCCGGCGTAAACCTCTGTCACCACTTTGAATTTCTTCGGGTGGATTTCTTCAATTTTCCCCACCGCCTTCAACACAACCCCTTGAGGTGTTGGTTTCAAGTAATCGACGTGCAAAGAAGCCGTAACAAATCGCGGTGGTTCTTCGCCACTACCAGGCTCAAATCCGTTTTTGCGGTGCAACGCTAAAGAAGCAGAACCGGTCCCGTGACAATCAACAAACGACGCGATCAAGCCGCCATAGACAAAGCCGGGAATAGCCGTGTGCACGGGCTTTGGTTCATATAAAGTAATGGTCTCATCACCATTCCACACTGTTCGGAAATGGTGTCCCTCTTTATTGAGTCGGCCGCAGCCGTAACACCAGGCAAAGTCTTCTGCATATTCGTCCTGTATGGCAATTGCTGAATGTCCATTCATCGTTTATCCCTCTTTTCCACAAAATATGGAGTCTTAGTTTGTCCTTAATAATGTCCAAAAGAAAAAGCATGATCCTTTTCATCAGATCATGCTTTCCCTTTTTCCACCCCTCGAAAATCCTGAGAGGTTTTTGCACGCGGAAAATTGTATTAAATTCTTTCTACAAACTGTCCATCTCTGACGAATACGAAACTCTCGTCATTCCAGTTTAGTTGCGCTGACTTGCGTTTGCCGGTAGGGCAATTAGGTTCACATGTACTTCTCAGTGAATTTTTGATCTGCAGCCAGGCTTTCAATTGCACTTCCACAAAAAACTTACGGCTTACTGTTTGAAACACTTTCCGGATAGAAACCTGAGTAACGTTGGTTCCTGACAAGAGTGAATATCGTCAGCAAAGCAAATTTCCCGCCAAGGCTGTGCAGTTTCTCGTCTGAAGGCGATTCTGGATCGAATCCAGTCGTATCTTCCGACGGTGATTCCGCCTTGTACTCATATTATACCCGCACTCCATCTAAAACTAAACCACTTTTTTATAATTTATTAATAAATTCTGAATAATATTTTTACATTTCTATGTTCTCCCTATATACTGATAATTAGTTCGAAAGCCGTAATACATAGAGGAGAGATTATATGGTGAAAAGTTTGCCGATACGTTCAGCTATTCCCGTCGAAGAAACGTGGGATTTATCCAGTTTATTCAAGAGCTCTGCCGAGTTTGATCAAGCCTTGAAAAGCTTGGAAAAAGAAGCCGAAGCTTTCAATCAAAACACACAAGGAACAATTGTCGATGTGCCTACTGTTATCAAGGCATTGACCGGTTACATGGCTTTTCTTGAAAAACTGGTTGTGGTAAGCACTTATGCAAGTTTGACCATCAGCACCGACCAAACCAATGATGAAGCCCAAATGCAGTCCAGTAAATTCAGCGCAGCCTCTGCCAAAATCAGCAGCAAGCTGTCTTTCATCAACAGCGAACTTCTCGCTTTGCCAAAAGAAACTTTAGAGCAGGCAATGCAGGAGTCTGCAGAGTTTAACGTATTTCTGAAAAAACTGCTTCGACGAAAACCTCACCAGCTGCACCCTGAGGTGGAAAAAAGCCTTGCTGCTTACTCTTCTACTTTCAGTGCGCCATACGGTCTTTACAACACCACAAAAATGGTCGATATGAACTTTGAGGATTTCGAAGTAAATGGCGTAGCCTACCCGCTCAGTTATGTCTCTTTTGAAGGAGACTGGGAGGCAGAACCGGATGCAGAGCTTCGCCGGGCAGCATTCGATGCTTTTTCCAAAAAGCTGAGAGATTATCAGCACACGACTGCCAAAACTTATGACATGCAATTGCAGACAGAAAAAACCACAGCGGACCTTAGAGGCTACGACAGTATTTTTGACTCGCTCCTGTTCAACCAGGAAGTCGACCGCTCGCTTTACAACCGCCAAATTGATTTGATCACTAAGGAACTGGCACCGCATATGCAGAAATATGCCAAGCTATTGCAAAAAGCTCATGGCCTGGACCGCATGACGTTCGCCGATTTAAAAATTTCCTTAGACCCGAGCTACGAACCGGAAATTACTGTAGAAGAATCCAAACGATACATTGACGATGCCCTTTCAATAATGGGTCCAGACTACATTGAAATGGTGGACCGGTCGTACTCTGAACGATGGATCGACTTTGCCCAAAACAAAGGAAAATCGACTGGCGCTTTTTGTTCGAGCCCATACGGCGACCATCCTTATATCTTGATTTCCTGGACTGGCCGCATGAACGAAGTCTTCGTGCTGGCTCATGAACTTGGCCATGCAGGTCATTTCTATAACGCCAACCGTGAACAAAACATCTTGAATGCACGGCCGTCCCTTTACTTTATCGAAGCACCCTCAACGATGAATGAAATGCTGGTCGCCAACCACCTGCTGAAAAGTTCAGAAGATCCGAAATTCAAACGATGGGTGATTTCATCGATTGTCGCCAGAACTTATTACCATAACTTCGTCACACATTTGTTGGAAGCTGCCTATCAGCGCAAAGTGTATGAACGGATTGATGAAGGCAAGAGCGTCAATGCCGGCATTTTAAATGCCATAAAACGCGGTGTACTGGAAGAATTCTGGGGAGACGCTGTCGATATTACAGATGGCGCCGAATTGACTTGGATGCGCCAACCGCATTATTACATGGGCTTGTACCCGTACACTTACAGTGCCGGATTGACCATTTCCACTCAAGTATCCAAGCGGATCTTGAATGAAGGCCAGCCAGCTGTAGATGAATGGCTTGAGGTTCTTAAAGCCGGCGGCACCAAAACGCCAGTGGAACTTGCACAAATGGCTGGAGTCGACATCACAACCGAACAACCGCTGCGTGACACCATTGCCTATATTGGCGAACTGGTGGACGAACTGGAGCGTTTGACTGAAGAAATTGAGCAAACCGTATAGATTCTTAAGCATTAACTAAATAAAGCCGTGCGCAGTTCTTTTGCGCACGGCTTTTCAAGTTGTCAAAAGTTTACCATTTGCCTCTGGATTCTTTATTTGAGCGACTGCAAAGAAAGCCTGAAAACTTCTCATGCTTTCTTTTTGCGCCACAACAGGAGCTGTTCCACAAAAATAGCGATCAGGGTTCCCGTAATCAGACCATTTGATAAAGTAGCGGCCACAACCGATGGCAGGTTCGCCATGCTTTCAGGCGGAACGAACATGATGCCGACCCCGCTCATCAAGCCAAACGCTGCCACTTTGTAAGAATGCTGGCGATCTGCTTCATTTTCCAGTTCCGTAAAGGCCATCTCCACCATTTGGGTAAATACGGCAAATATGACCGCATATGCTACAGGAGCCGGCAGCGATGCAAGAATCGCCATGAGTGCCGGAAAAAAACTGATCAGTACGACGATGATACTGCCCAAGATAAACGGCTTTAGTGCTGGAGTTCTGGTGGCGCTGACAAATCCGGCTGCCCCTGAAATTGGCACGGGTCCGATGGATGAAAACAAACCGGCAAGAATGTGGTTAATTCCGGAGGCTGCAGAAGCCTGTTTGATGCGATCCGGGGGATGAATCGAGAAAGAATTTTTAAGTACACTCTCCATTACCCGCAATGACGCCATCATATTGGCAATGAGCAAGATGGTTAAAAACAAAGCCGTAACAAACATGCCACTGTCCCATATCAGTGGTCCAAAAACCAGCATTTCCGGCAAGGAAACCAAGGTACTTGCTCCGCCTTCAGCTTCCGGCGATTTGCCGAGTACCCAGAAAATCAACCAGCCTGCGGCAATTGCAAATAAGATGGAATAGCGGCTGACCCAGGGCACGTTGTGTCCCATAAAAAAGAAAGTCAACAAGATGACCGCAATGCCGCCGACCAGCACCAGTCCGTCTACTGGATCGCCTTTTGAAACGATACCCAATAGCCCCGCCAAAATCGACTCGCTGATTTGAAGCACCAACAGCAGCAAGTAAACAAACGTGATGGTTGGCGTAAAGAATATTTTCAGCTTATCCACCAGGCCGGTATAAGTAAATACGATAAACAGCACACCGCTATACAACAAGCCGCTTTGCAGCGCTTGAAGCGATTCTTCCATCGAGGCATACATTATTCCAACTAAGCCCGCGTAAACAATAAAAATTCCCCACCACAAACCAGCAGGTCCTTCGTTGATTGGCATGCGATGGCCGATAGATGCCTGCACCAAACAGGCAAGTCCCAGCACAAACATAGTTCGTTGGACGAACAGTGCTGTATCGGTCGTATCCATGCCAAAAATGCTGGCAATGGCAATTGGTGCTGCAATCGAAGAGGCAACTAAAAAGACCGCCCACTGCACACCACCAAAAAGATTTTTCATAGCCATTTTCCCCACTTTTCATTCTGTCAATTGCTTACAGTATACACCTTTTGAAAACACCAAAAAAAGCCCTGACAGTTGTCAGGACTTTGGTTTATTGCGAGCTGCCTTTTCCTCATTCACTTTGCGGACTGTTTCTTGAGGATCTGCAACTTCTTCAGTTTGTTTTCCTGAGTCCAAACCGTCTCTGTAGACGACTGGGTACCCCTGGTCTTCCAACTGCTTTACTTGCTTTCGTGATGCCTTGATCAATAGCCGTACAATCAGTACGGATAGAATGAATATAATTACGACAGAAATAATCCCTGGGATGTATTCCGATTTGTCTTCCGGAAAATATAAAAAATCCATCTTGTTGATTCCCACCTTTAATATATGAAGTTTCACTTCATTATACATGATTCTTGCTTCTGCTCTTTGGAGGAAGGTGAACATTTCATGGCAAGTTTGGTGGCCCGAATGCGTATTTTCGAGCCATAAAAAAAGCCGATCTAAGAAAGATCGGCTTTTCCGAAAGGTCAATGATTTTCCGAAACGACGGTAAACCGTCTATTCTTATGTTCACCACTTTCAATTTCATCGACCAGCGCAATCGCGTAATCTGCATAGCTAATGTAGCTTTTCCCTTTGCTATTGACGATAAATCCATCATCGCCTTTTTGGTAGCGCCCTGTCCGGCGGCCTTCGGAATCGAAAAATGCGGCTGGACTCAAAAATGTCCAGTGAATTCCTTCGGACGCTTCCAAGTCGGCTAAATTTTGCGCTTGGCCGTTGGTAATTGATTTGAATGCTTCAGGAAACTCAGGCGTTTCTGCCAGACGGGTTGTCCGAGCTTCATCGACAAACAAACTGCCAGCGCCACCTACCACAATCAAACGTGTTTCAGGCGTTGCTTTAAGTAATTCAATCAGCAGCCTGCCAGCTTCAATATGCTGGTCCGCCTTTTCAGGAGGCACACCAAATGCGTTGACTACTGCATCAAAAGGAGCCAAATCTGCTGATGACAAACTGAATATATCCTTTTCCAGCACTGGGATATCCAACTTCTCGATTTTTTGAGAATTTCTGACGATGGCCGTCACTTCGTGTCCCCTTTTCAGGGCTTCTTTTAAAATTAAATTCCCAGCTTTTCCGGTTGCACCAATAATCCCTATTTTCACTTACTTCTCCTCCCGTCTCTATCATTCTTAATAGATAAACAAAAAGATTAGCCTTGAAAGAAACAGATCCGCATCTCTTTATGCTTTTAAAGAGGCGGAGTCCTGATGGATTAAGTTAAACTTGCTGGTAGCTTGCTTCAAAATTTCGAATGAACGTTTTCTTTTTTCTTGATCGTAAATATAGGAAACTGCAATCACTTCATCAATCTGCAATTCCGCTACAAATGTCCCTAGATGCTCGCTAATTGTTTCCTCATTGCCTTGGAAAGTATATTGCGACATGCCGCGCACCATCATTTCCTCACGGTAGCTCCATTGGCCGTCCATGGTTTCGAGTGGCGGCTGCAACAGATTTTTGCTGCCTCTCACAACATTTAAATAAAATTGGTCACTGGATGTCGCCAGTTTATCAGCTTCTTCGGTCGAGTCCGCTGCAACGACATTCACACAAACCATCACATACGGCTCAGCCAAGTATTCAGAAGGCTGGAACTCGCTGCGGTAAATCTGCAGTGCCTGTTGCAGCTGCTGCGGTGCAAAATGCGCCGCAAAGACATATGGCAAGCCAAGGCTGGCAGCAAGCTGGGCACTTGAGGTACTGGATCCAAGGATATATACCGGCACTCCTGTACCAACACCCGGATACGCTCGGACAGGTCCTTGCTCGTCAAGCGGCTTTAAGTAATTTTGCAATTCAACAACATCCTGCGGAAAAGCAAATGCTGTTTCCTGAGTCGTTCTCCGAAGTGCGTGTGCCGTCTGCATATCCGTTCCTGGAGCACGTCCGAGACCGAGGTTTAAGCGTCCTGGATGCAAGGTTTCCAAGGTACCGAATTGTTCGGCAACCACCAAAGGTGTATGGTTTGGCAACATGATGCCGCCCGACCCGACTTGAATGGATTCGGTGTTTTCAAGCACCTTGGAAATCAAAATTGCTGTAGCAGAACTGGCAAGCGTGGCTGTATTGTGGTGTTCAGACAGCCAAAATCGGCGATAGCCCAGTTTTTCTACATGCTGAGCAATGGCGACCATTTCATCTAATGCATCTTTCGTTGTTCCGCCTTCACGGACTGGAACCAAATCCAAAACGGAGACTGGGAATGAATCTATAGGTTGTGACATTTGTTTAACTTCCTTTCATCCTTCTTATTCTCTAAGGATAAAAGGAAAATATCCGGTACACAAACTATCTGCCTGCCCATCGCCAATCAAATTGTGTAACTTTTTCCGATGACAGCAAACTCCACGTCGCCAGAGTAGCTGGACTTTGCTGCCTGCAAAATTTCATCCAGTTCCCCGTATTGCGGCAGATGTGTCAGCAGCAATTGCTTGGCACCGGCGCGTTCAGCAAGCTCTCCCGCTTGGCTGCCGCTTAAATGCCCTTGAATGATTCCAATGTATTTTTCGTAAAGATTGGATTCAGCAACAAGCAAATCTGCTCCCCGCGAAAAATCGACCAGCTCTTCTTTCCAGCTTGTATCTGCAGTGAACACTGCGCTTCGTCCGTTGGCAGTAAACTTCATGGCCAAACAATACACCGGGTGAATCGTCTCACAGAATGTCACTTGCCATGGACCTAGTTCAAGCGTTTCAGCAGCCTGTATCGCTCGTCCTTCTGTCACACCTTTGTATGAAAGCTTTTCAAATTCAGCAGCATCCTTGTCATGCGCATGGATAAACAAAGGTGTATTCCACTCTTTCAGCTGCATGCCCACCATCGCTGCATGCTGCAGCACACCAATATCAGCAATGTGATCCGGGTGATAATGGCTGATGACAACTGCATCCAAGTCACGCAATGCCGTGTAATTTTGAACCGCTGCCAACACACCGCTGCCGCAATCAATCAGGCAGCGGAAACCATCTTGTTCAATCAAAAAGGCTGACGTTGCTTCATTTTTATTCGGATAGCCGCCCCAAATGCCAATCGGTATAATCTTCAAAACACCACTCCCCATCTCTAATTTTCTTCAGTATAACTGATTCTTTAAAGTTCCTGTTGTTTAACCCGCTGTTTGGGTGGTATACAAAGAGTAAGATAGAAATTTACTTTGGAGGGATTACATTGACTTTAAAAATGACAGTTGAAAACGCCGTACAGGCAAAAAAAGAAATCGAGAAATTAGAAACACAAGGATACACACATGACGACATCTACATCTTCGCACACGACAAAAAACGCAGCAAAGACATTACAAAAGCGTTAGACACAGAAGAAGTCGGTATGAAAGAGCAAGGTTTCCTAAACAGCATGAAGAATATGACTAGCTCACGCGGTGACGAACTTCGTGCGAAACTAGCAGCAGCTGGTTTATCTGAACAGGAAGCTGCACAATACGAAGAAGAGCTCGATAAAGGAAAATTAGTTATTGTCGCGAATAAAGACGTTAAGTAATTCATTACCAAAGCACCGCCTATCCACTAGGCGGTGCTTTTTTGTGCAGCAATATGACCCCGTCACCATTAATTAACTATTCTAATATTTTATTTTTAACCGAATAACTAATATAGGTATATCTCTTTATATATATAATTAGCGGTCTTTACCCATTGTTTCCACATATGACTTTTGCTATATTTAAATAGGGATTTTTTAATTTTTAAAAAACTTATCAATGCACTGAATCGCACCAAGGGGGAACAACATGAAAAGTTTAAAAATAGGTAGCGCCTTTGTCGGCATTATCGTCGGAGCCGGATTTGCTTCTGGTCAAGAAATTTTACAGTATTTCACTAGCTTCGGCTATATGGGGACAATCGCAGCAATTCTTGCAACCGCTTTATTTGCGTATTTCGGGATGAGCTTGACGCGTCTGGGGAGCCGAATGAAAACCACTTCTCATAAAGAAGCGGTATATGGCATTAGCGGAAAAATAATTGGCAGCATCGTGGATTACATCATCATTCTCACTTTGTTTGGCGTAGGAGTCGTAATGATCGCGGGAGCCGGTTCTATCTTTTCCCAGCAATTCGATTTGCCGGCACCACTCGGCAGTACGGTCATGGTGATTCTAGTCGTCTTGACCATCATGATGAATGTCCAAAAAATTATCACCATTATTGGCAGCGTTACACCTTTCTTAATCATTGCAGTCATTGGATTAGCTGTCTACAGCTTGATGACAATGGATTCTACATTCTCGGCACTGGATCCCATTGCCAACGAACAAGCATCAACCTTGCCAAACTGGTTCCTGTCTGCCATCAACTATGTATCATTGAATATTGCACTCGGTGCCTCAATGGCTATCGTTATGGGCGGTACGGAAAAAGATGAAAAAGTGGCGGCACGCGGTGGATTTATCGGCGGGCTTATTCTCGGCGCTTTGATCATCCTGAGCCATTTGGCGATTTTCTCTAAAGTGGATATTGTGGGCAACGCAGAAATGCCATTGCTGCAAATTGCCGATGACATTTCACCTGTTCTCGGGGTCTTAATGTCGGTTATCCTTTTCGGCATGATTTACAATACGGCAGTCAGCATGCTGTTTTCGTTCTCAGCACGCTTTGTCGTAACGGGTACAAAAAAATTCCGCATATTTGTCACAATTGTCGGCATTGTTGCGTACATCTTAAGTTTTGTTGGCTTTACAGAGCTGGTAAGTCTGTTCTATCCGATTGTTGGGTACCTTGGCTTTTTCCTAGTCGGTGCGTTAATTTTTGCTGACATCCGAAAACCGCATAAAAAGAAACTTTCATAAGCGGGGTTTTCTCGCTGATATCCAAGCCGCCAAAGCCTGCTGCACTGCTTTGGCGGCTTTTTTATGGTACCGTTAATTTAGAAAAGCGGAAGGGGTCCCTTTATGAACCAGTTTATCAAAACACCTAAACAGCAAGCATTGGTCGATCAGCTGCGCACGTTAACGCCTACTTTCCTGGCACGCGAGCCAGAACTGGATGCACTCGGCTCTTTTCCTTTTGAAAACATCAAAGACCTTAAACAACTGAACTACCATACCATGACCTTGCCAAAAGAGCACGGCGGCCAAGGGTTAGGGCTGTACGAATATATATTGGCACAAGAAGCCATCGCCGAAGGATCTGGAGCGACCGCACTTTCCATCGGGTGGCACGTCGGCATTGTTCTGGAATACGCTGAAAATCGTCATTGGGATCCAAAATCTGCTGATTGGCTGATGGCAGAGATTGCAAACGGGGCGCTGATTAACACCGCAGCAACAGAAGCCAATGCAGGCAGCCCGGCTAGAGGCGCTTTGCCACAAACAACTGCTGTTGCCGATGGAAACCACTATGTTGTCACTGGTGAAAAAACCTATACGTCCATGGCTCCTGTACTCGATTATATTTTCGTGACCGCGGCAACAGAAACGGATGAAGTCATCACCCTGATCATTCCACGCCATGCTGAGGGAGTGTCGATCAACAAAACTTGGGACATGCTGGCGATGAGGGGAACGGCGAGCCACACATTGGTGCTTGATGGTGTCCGAATTCCGAAAACCCATATTTTAAAATCGTCTGGAGTCGCGGCCGCTGCGAAAGGCTGGCTCCTCCACATACCGGCTTGCTATATTGGGATCGCGGCTGCAGCCCGATCCTACGCAGTCGAATTTGCTGCAAATTACCGTCCTGCATCTCTTGACAAGCCGATTGCCGAGACACCCGCTATCCAGCAGGCCATCGGTGAGATGGAGCTGGAACTTGCTACTGCCCGCCATCTTCTATATGGTACTGTGGAACGTTATATCCACGCTGCCAACAAAGCAGAAATGGACGAAGCCTTGAATATCACCAAAATTGCCGTTACTCAAGCTGCTATGGAGATTGTTGACAAGGCTATGAAAATCGTTGGCTCACGCGCCCTTTCAGCAGACAATCCGATGCACCGGCACTATCTCAACGTCCGCGCCGGGCTCTACAACCCACCGATGGAAGACATGGTCAAAGCCCATCTGGCAGCTCAGGCAATCCAATTATTTAGCCAACACTCAAAAACAGAGGTGAAATAGACGATGGAAACCATAGTTTGGATTAATGATACCGAGATACATGCTTTAAATTTTAAAGAAGAGGTGAGCAACAAACCCAATTCTGAACAGCCCATAAGAAAAGTCTCATTTGACTTTAAAGTAACCAGTGAAGAGTATCACGACATTGCCGTGCTGCTGTATGAAATGAATTTTCAAATCCGTGTTCCAGCACAAAACCTTGAATTTGATGCCTCCATTTCCAATTATTCGACTTCGATTACTGATTTGTACAAACCAGGACAAGTCGCTGATTATTACTTGGAATTGGTTGAACAGGCATAGATGGATTCCTGTAGAGATCCTGCAAACCAATTGTACTTTCATAAGTTATGCTAAAAAGCCCGAGACCTCCTTTAGGTCTCGGGCTACAGACTGTCGAGAAACTTCTAACAAGTCGTGGATTTCCGAAGCTTACCGTTCACTTTCGGGCCCACAGGATGTGGGTCATGCAGCAGGTGCGACAGGACGTCGCGTCCCACCTGCTGCCCGGGCTCGCGTCCAAGCCTCCTCGGTCACTCCGTTCCCTGCGGGGTCTCGGCCGTCTCGCTTTCCCGCTGGAGTCGAACGGACGCTTCTCCAAACCACTTAGTAAATGTTCTCTTTTTTAACTGTAGCGGAAGGCGGCGACTCCTACGGGAACAGTGATGGAGCAAAGCGACAGAGCGACACGAGCTGGAGCCACTGGACTGAGCGCAGCGAGGGAAGCGGCAGAAGCCGGGCCCGTGGAACGCGTCCGCCTGAAGCGAAATGAATGGGTGATGCCTTTTTCAACAAGCTGAAGCCCGAGACCTCCTTTAGGTCTCGGGCTACTTTTCAGTTGCGCTTAAAGCGGCTGCCTTTTTTCTTTGTACGCAGCTTGTCCATCAGCTCTTCTGCTCGCACATTTTTCATAAAGCTTGTTTCTTCATCCAAAGTGACTGCCAGTTGACCATTTTCAGCATCAATAGTAAACCAGGAATTGATTCGGCTTCCATCTGGCAGGCAATTGGCGGGCAAAACCAATTCAAGCCCTTCGTCCTCTACTAAAATGACAGCATAGATGCCGTCTTCAATTCGATCCAAAATCCCTTTCATTGCCTTACCCTCCTACACAAGCCAGGTTCTGTTCTTGAATTGCATCCAGTGTCCCTTGGCCAATTCCTTTAATATCGAGTAATTCTTCCACGCTTTCGAATGGCCGTTGATCGATGATGGACTGTGCATAAACTTCGCCGACTCCTGTAATCTCTTGTAATTCTGCTGAAGAGGCTATGTTTAAATCAATGCACCGGTTCTCACCTTCCGTTGGCACCCCTTCCTGCTGCGTTTCCACGCGGTAGGACTTGCCATCTGTTTTTACGAGAATCGTGCCATTAACATCGGTGCCGAACACTTCGGCCCCTTCATTTTCTGCTGCAGCAATCACTTCTGCATGCGGATGGCCGTAGGAATTGTCAGCACCGGCACTGTAAATCGCTACTTCAGGAGCTACTGCCTTTAGAAAAGGCGTGCTTGTCGATGTATTGGAGCCGTGATGCCCCAAATGCAAAATTTCTGCTTCGAGATCCATGCCGCTGTCGATCATTTCCTGTTCCTCTTTAATGCCTGCGTCCCCGGTAAAAACAAAACGGACATCGCCATAGGTCATTCTTAATGATATCGACTCTTCGTTTGCAGCTCCGGTAATTTCGTCGGGATACAACACTTCAATCTCCATACTTCCCACATCAAAGCGGTCCCCGCTTCTTGGCTCCACGTAATCCGAACCGCTCGCTTCAATGGCTTGCAGCGCGTTGAGGAACGTATTGGAGCTGCTCGTATTGCCGGACATCCATACTTCTGCAACATCGAATTCACCAACCACCCGCGCCAGCTGCCCAATGTGGTCCGCATCGGGATGAGTCCCAACGACGATGTCAATATCATCGATGTTCTGTTGCTTTAAGTAATCTACTGCTTCAGTCGAATTCCAATTGCCAGTATCAATTAGCATCGTAAACCCTTCAAATTCGAGCAAGGTGGAATCTCCTTGCCCAACCTCGATGTAATGTACCGTCAAACCATCCGAATCAACTTCTTCTGCCGCAGGCTCTTCCGCTTGCGGCTGTTGTTCTGTTTCTTCATTATTGCGTTCTTCGTCCGGTTGCACAGCTATCTCCGTACAAGCTGCAAGCAGCATAAAAATTAGGATTGCCAATACGGCCCATCTGATCTTTTTCAAAAACTCACTCCTCTTTCTCCAGTGAATTTTACCATAAGCAAACCAAAATGAATAAAGCAGACTAAGGAAATTCCTTAGCCTGCCTCTATTTAGGTAGACATATAGTCCCCACCGTTCATATGCAGAAATTGGCCCGTCATATAGGAATTCTGCGGATCAGCCAGAAACACATAGGCTTTCACAAGTTCGTACGGTTGTCCCGGACGTCCTGCTGGCACATCTTCACCAAAACCTTCAGCCACATTTGGATTTAGCCCACCAAAAGTTTTGGTAATCAATGGCGTCCAGATGGGTCCGGGAGCTATGCCGTTCACAGCAATTTCTTCCCGCACCAAACGTCTGGCCAAAGACCGGGTCATGGCCACCATTGCGCCATTGGCACCTGCATAATCAATCAAGTCTGAATGGCCGCGATAAGCATTGATAGAAGCGGTATTGATAATACGCGAGCCTTTTTTCAAATGCGGCAAGGCGGCCCGCGTTAAATAAAACATCGCGAAGGCCTTGATTTCAAAGGTTTTTAGCATTTGCTCATCAGTAATGTCCAATGGTGAAGTTTGAGGATATTGATAGCCTGCGTTGTTGACCAAGATATCCACTTGGCCAAATTCCGTTAACGTGAACTGTACCAATTGGTCACAGTTTTCCGATTTCCCTAAATCTCCACTCAGCGCTTTGGCTTCGCCGCCATAGCCTTCAATTAGTTCGATGGTTTTTTGCGCACCCTCGTCATCACCCAGATGCCCAATAACCACTTTGGCACCTTCTTTAGCGTAAGCAATCGCCACTGCCTGGCCGATGCCGCTGCTGGCACCCGTAACAATGGCTACCTTGCCAGCAAGTGCCCCACTGGCTTTATAATCCTTCAAGTCCGTATTATCAAACCCCGTATCGGCCATACTTCCACCCTTTCAGTCTCTAATATAAACTGGGAATTTTCGTTAAATGCCAGACATCGTCCGAATATTGCTGGATGGTGCGATCACTTGAGAAAATGCCGGAAGCTGCGATGTTTTTGACGCACATCTCCGCCCACTTTTCCGGATGCGCATAAGCGTCCAGAATTTGTTCATGCGCTTTTGAATAACTGCGAATATCTTTCAATACAAAAAAAGGATCTCCAGCATTCAGCAGCTGTGCAACAATAAAATCGACATTTGTTTTGCCTTCTGTCCATTCCCCTTTGATCAGCTCTTCCATCAATTGCCCAAGTTCTGGATCCGATTCAATTATTTCTTTCGGATCATAAGATTTTTCTTTTTCGTATTGCATGACCTGCTCAGCACGCATGCCGAAAACAAAGGCATTTTCTTCGCCAGCCTGCTCAAATATTTCGACATTGGCACCGTCAAACGTACCGATTGTCAATGCGCCATTCATCATCAGCTTCATATTGCCTGTTCCTGAAGCTTCTTTAGAAGCTGTTGATATTTGCTCGCTGACATCTGCCGCCGGAATCAGGTACTCGGCTTGTGTCACATTGTAGTTTTCAACAAAAACAACATGAAGATGCTTTCTTGCCAAAGGGTCATTGTTTACTTTTGCAGCTACTGTATTGATCATCTTGATCACTTGCTTAGCAAAGTGGTAGCTCGGTGCTGCTTTTCCGCCAAAAAAGAAAGTCCGTGGGTATGGCCGATAGGTTGGATCCCGCTTGATTCGATCGTACAGCATTTGGATATGAAGGATATTCATCAATTGGCGCTTGTAGCCATGGAACCGTTTAATGTGAATATCAAAAATCGAATCAGGATCCACGATGACGTTTTGGTTGCGTTGAAGATGATGGATCAAGTGCTCTTTTTTTAAGCTTTTGATTGCTTGGAAGTCCTGAAGGAAGGCATGGTTTTGCGCAAAATAATGCAATTCGTTCAATCGCTCAGGTTCCTTGATCCATTGCGGACCAATCGCTTCGGTAATCAAACCGGACAATTCGCGGTTTGATTTGACAAGCCAGCGGCGATGCGAAATGCCGTTGGTTTTGTTATGGAATTTATTTGGAAACTGTTCATTTAGTTCTTTCATTTCACGTTTTTTCAAAATTTCCGTATGCAATTTTGCCACACCATTTACTTTGTAGCTTCCCACTACAGCCAGCACCGCCATTTTAATGATGCCGTTTTCGATGATAGACAATTTGTGAAGAGCTTCTTCATCGAGGTTCTGCTGCTGCAGGCTTTCTTTAAAGCGCTGGTCAATTTCTTGAATGACCATATAAATTCTTGGAAGCAAGGATTGGATCAAACGGCTGTCCCATTTCTCCATTGCTTCTTCCAGAATCGTATGATTTGTATAAGAAATAGTGCGGGTGGTGATATCCCAAGCCTGTTCCCAGTTTAAGGCATGGTCATCAATCAACAAGCGCATCAATTCCGGAACCGCCAAGGCCGGGTGCGTGTCATTGATTTGGATGGCAACATTTTCGGGAAGCTCTTCTATAGGAAAGCTGCGTTCATTTAAAATAGTCTGCAGTGATGCACTGCATAGGAAGTATTGCTGTTTCAAGCGCAGAATTTTCCCAGTATCTAGAGAATCATCCGGGTACAACCGATCTGTAATTTTGGCCGTTTCGTGCTCATAAACCGCGTAATCTTTGTGGCCTGGAAGCGGATGATCTGAAACTTCCGCTTGCCACAATCGAAGAGTATTGACGGTACCGCCATTGGCCCCAACGACCGGCATATCATAAGGCACTGCTTTGACCCACTCCGGGTTCTCTAATTTGACCTTAAGCCCGTCCTGGCCCATGACCAACTGGACATCCCCGTAATACGGAATCTCCACAGCCAGATGATCGCGGCGAACATCGACATTGTGCTTTTCCTGGATCCACTGGGTAGGCTCTTCGGTCTGGTGGCCATTCACGAAATGCTGAGTGAACAATCCGCCTTTATAGCGCAGCCCATATCCATGGCCTGGCAGCTCAAGAGAAGCCAGAGAATCTATAAAGCAGGCCGCCAATCTTCCCAGCCCACCATTGCCAAGACCAGGTTCCGTTTCGAGTTCTTCTATCTCTGACAGTTGAAGACCCAATTCATCAAGCCCTTGTTCAACCAGGTCATAGCAATCCAAATTGATCAGATTCTGCCCCAAAACACGTCCGATCAGAAACTCGATAGAAAAATAATATAGCTGTTTTTCGTTATTGTCTTTGTACAATTGATTTGTCCGGTTCCAACGGTCTTGAATACACTCCTGAGTCATTTCCCAAAGGGTTTCATAGACCAGTTCTGAAGTTCTTTCCATTCCTTTGTGTTCTATTCGAGTGACAAAGCTTTTCTTAAACGCTTCTTTGGAAGAAAACATAATTGGCACACCCCTTTAGATTATCCTTTCATAGAGTTTAGCGTATTCTGCCGCAGAGCGCGACCAGGAATAATCACCTTTCATGCCATTTTTTTTGATGGCTTCCCAGTGCTCAGGCTGCTGGTAGAAAGCCAGACAGCGAGCGAGGGCAAGCCCAAATGGCTTGCTCTTTGAAAAATCGCTTAAAAATCCATTTCCGGTCTTTAGCTGTTCATCGTATTCGGTTACCGTGTCTTTCAGGCCGCCCGTTTTATTGGCTACCGGGACGGTTCCATAACGCATCGAAATCAACTGACTCAAGCCGCAGGGCTCAAAATGAGACGGCATCAGAAAAATGTCCGCTCCTGCATACAAGAGATGGGCAAAAGCTTCATCAAAGCCTACATGAATATAGACTTTGTCAGGAAAATCGGCCGCAAGTTCGCGGAAAAACTGTTCGTATTTCTCTTCTCCCGAACCCAGCAACACAAATTGCAGGTTCTCTTCTGCCAATAAACCAGGAAGCACTTCCTGTAAAACATCAATGCCTTTTTGTCCTGCCAATCTGGAGATCATGGTTAGTAAAGGGACGTCCCCACGCTCTGGAAGTCCGGCTCTCATTTGGATTGCCCGTTTGTTGACCTGCTTCCCTTCCAAGCTCATGGCATCAAATTCCCGTTCAATAGACAAGTCGGTCGCAGGGTTGTAAACTTCGATGTCGATGCCGTTTAAAATACCAACCAAATCCTGCTCTTTTTTTTGGAGGAAGCTGTTCAATTTTTCTCCATAAAAATCTGTTAAGATTTCATTTCGGTAAGTGGGGCTGACGGTCGTCACTTTATCGACGTAGGAGATGCCCGTTTTCAATGAATTAAAATCACCTTGCCACTCCACGTTCCCATCATCATAGTGATGTGCCGCCATTTCGAAGTTTTCCATAAAGTCCTGTTTTGAGAACTTCCCTTGGAATTGCAGATTATGAATCGTCAAAACCGTTTTTATTGCTTTAATCGCTGCATACCGCTCATCTTCCTTCAATAGGAATGGCGTCATCGCGGTATGCCAATCGTGCACATGGAGCAAATCTGCCGGCTGTTTCTGACGCAAAATAATTTCCAGCACCGAACGGTTAAAAAAAGCATATCGCTCTATTTCATTTTCTGCTCGATAGATCTGGTCACCTTTAAAATAACGATCGTTTTCTACAAACAGGAATTTCACACCTGCGTTCTCATATTCGAAAATCCTAAACTCTATTTGCTGTCCTTTAAAATCGAACGTCACCAATTCTTTCGCAACGAATTCAGCGGCATATTCTTCTTCAATTAAACTGTATTTAGGGACGATGACATTGACTTCATGGCCTAATCTTGTAAGCTCTTTCGGCAGCGCACCCATGACATCCGCCAGTCCACCGGCTTTAGCAAAAGGCGCGCATTCTGCTGCTGCCATAATGATTTTCATCGCATGTCCTCCTTAGTGACCTTTTCCCCTTTGCGCAATACAATCGGCTGTTCCGCAGTTCCGTGCAAAACGACCCCTTCACCGATATAAACGTCTTTGTCTGCAATGACATAAGACAAATCACAATTTTCTTCAATAACGCATTTTTGCATAATGATGCACTTCTCGATACGCGCGCTTTTTTTAATATAGACGGCACGGCTAATGATGCTGTCCCTCACTTCGCCCATAATCGTGCTGCCATTTGCGACAAGCGCACGCTCTACATGAGAGCCATTGACGTATCGTGTCGGCGGTTCGTCTTTTACCTTTGTATAAATCGGACAATTCGGCAAAAAGAGCTGTTTTCTATTTTCTTCGTCCAATAACGCAAGTGACGCCTGAAAATAACTTTGAACAGAATCAATAATTGCAAAATAACCTTTGTATTCGTATTCGTTAAATGTATAAGGACTCTTCTTCAAATTAACTACATCTTCGACACTCACTACTTTTTTATCGCGGTGGGTCTGAATCAGTTCAATCAGTAGTTCTTTAGACAAAATATAAGTTTTTAAAGAAACACCATCACTTACAGCTTCTGTAATATCTGCTCCTGAGCGAATATGCTGTTCCAGCATGTCCTTGAAATTCAATTGGCTGACAATAAAACTATTAACCACAACTGCATAAGGCTGAGTGCTCTTCGTGAAAAACTGCATATGCTCTTCTAAGGCCGCAAATGCTCCTACACTTGATATGCCGCCATCTCGCTGTGTAACGGGAAGGAAAAAGAGACCATTTTTTCTTCTGTCCAAATCCCAGCTCTTGCCGACGCCAATATGATCCAGCAAGGAGGCAAAAGGATACGTAGGAAATACACCAACCGTATTCACTCCGGCATTTACAAGATTCGATAGCGGAAAGTCGATTAACCGATAGCGTCCCGCAAATGGCACAGAAGAAACAGTCCGCTGCATGGTCAGATCCTGCAGCCCTTCTTTTTTAACAGAGGCGTCCACTACTGCCATTAAGTTCATTTTTCGCCACGCTCCTTCCACTCATCCAATTGCTCTTGAGTCAATAAAACCACTTCGTCTTTCTGGTTCGATACTTCAAATCCTGCTGGCACATCAAATCCAGGCGGCACAATTGCTCGATGAAGCTTGACGTTTTTCCCAATTGTCACTCCGCTCATGACCACACTTTCCGAAAGTGAAGCACCTTCTTCAACCTTTACTTTTTGAAAAATAACCGATTTTGAAACTTCACCAGAGATGATGCACCCCTCATTTACCATGGAGCCTTGAACATTTCCAGTTTCCGTAATGACTTGCGGGGGGAGCTGCGGATTTGAAGAAAAAATACGCCAGCCTGGATCATGCAGGTTCAGTCCGGAATTCAAGTCCAATAAATCCATATTTGCTTCCCATAGGCTTTCGACGGTTCCAACATCTTTCCAATAGCCTTTAAATGGATAGGCAATCATCTTTTCGCCTTTTTGTAGCATAGCAGGCAGAATATCCTTTCCGAAGTCATGGGAAGATGATTCATCAACATTATCTGTCTCCAAATACTCTTTCAACTTTTCCCATTTGAACACATAAACTCCCATGGAAGCCAGGTTGCTTTTTGGATTTTCGGGCTTCTCGTCAAATTCCTTCACGTCCATTTGATCGTTGACGTTAATGACTCCAAATCGGCTGGCTTCCTCCCATGGGACTTCCAAAACGGAAATTGTCACATCCGCATCACGCTCTTTATGGTAATCGACCAATAATTCATAATCCATTTTGTAAATATGGTCTCCTGAAAGAATCAGCACATATTCCGGATCACAGGATTGAAGAAAACTGATGTTTTGATAAATCGCACTGGCTGTTCCGGCATACCATTTGATGCCGTCAATTTCTGCATAAGGCGGAAGCATGGTGACGCCGCCATTGTGGCGATCCAAATCCCACGGAGTGCCCAATCCAATATACTCATGCAAAACATGGGGCTGGTACTGCGTCAAAACACCGACGGTTTCAATGCCTGAATTTGTGCAATTTGATAGTGGAAAATCGATGATTCGATATTTTCCGCCAAACGGAAGTGCGGGTTTGGCTATGGTATAAGTTAATGACTTCAACCGGCTTCCTTGTCCGCCGGCCAATAGCATTGCGACTACTTTATCGTTCATCATGCTTCACTCCCATCCTGTTTTTGTTTCCATATGCTAAGCGTAAATGCAGGTAAATCCATTTCCACGGAATATGGCAGGTCATCGTATGGATCGTCTAACGTTCCAACAATATCTCCTTGGCCATCGTTTCCTGTTGTAAAAATTTTTTCATATTTTGTGTTTTTCGGAACACCCAGCTTAAATTTTTCATAACGATGGCTCGAAAAATTGCAGACAATAATGCGCTCATCCTCCGGCATGTACCCTCTTCGAATGAAAGCCGCAACACTTTGCTCATTATTATCTGCATCAATCCAGGAAAAGCCGTCTGGATGGTCATCTAATTCAAAAAATGCTTTTTCCGTTTTGTAAAAATCCAGCAGCTCTCTTGTATAATCAGCCATCTTCTTATGTTCTTCTGCTTCCAATGAAGCCCAGTCCAACTCTGGTTTAAATTCCCATTCTTCAAAATGGCCAAATTCCTGGCCCATGAACAATAATTTTTTGCCGGGATGAGCAATCCAGAATCCGAGGAGCAGCCGCAATTGAAGAAAGCGTTCATCCAGCGTTCCTGGAAGTTTGTTTAGCAGTGAACCTCTTCCATTCACCACTTCATCATGTGACAATGCCAGAAGATAGCGCTCCTCGTACTGGTAGACGAGAGAGAAATTCATTTTTTGATGTGCTTCAGAACGTTCGGAAGGCTGGATTTCCATGTAATCCAAGGTGTCGCGCATCCACCCAAAATTCCATTTATAGTGAAAGCCGACTCCCCCTTCAGAAACCTCATGGGTTACTTTTGGATAATGCCAGGCATCTTCGGCAATCAATAAGGTTTCCGGATAAAACTCCCTTAAACTATTCGTCAGTTTCCGTAAAAAATCGGTGCCTTCTTGGTTATGTGGACGCTCTTTTCTGTTTGGAATGAACAACAAACAAACCAGTGCATCCATCCGGAAACCATCAAACTTAAACTCCTTTAGCCAATAATGGGCGCTGGACATCAGAAAACTGACAACTTCTCCTTTTTGAATATCAAAGTTCAAAGTTCCCCAGTCAGGATTGGCACGCCGCTCTTCACGCCCATCCTCGTACAAGAGACTGCCATTAAATAGAGCCAACGCATGTTCATCGACACAGAAATGGCCAGGGACCCAATCCAGAATCAACCCAATTTTATTTTCTGCACATTGTGCGATAAAGTATTTTAAATCATCCGCTGTGCCATAACGGCTGGTTGCCGCAAAGTAGCCAGTAGTTTGGTATCCCCAAGATTCATCCAATGGATGCTCTGTAATGGGCATAATTTCTATATGGGTAAAACCCATATCCAAAATATACGGAATCAGTACTGAAGCCAGTTCACGGTAGTTTAAAAAACCGCCATGTTCGTTGCGCTTCCACGTTCCGATATGTAATTCGTAAATTGCCATCGGTTTTTCGCGGTGATCGTTGTTTTGAATTTTCTTTTGCTGCAAAACGGCTTTCGTCCACGTATGCTTGGAGGGTGCGGCCACTACCGATTTTGTTTTTGGCCTCGTCTCTCCTTCAAGTGCATAAGGATCTGACTTTCGTAACTGCTTGCCATCCGTCGTTTCGATAAAGTATTCATATGAATAACCAGTCATGTTAAGAGGAGTCTGGGTATGCCAGACTGTTGCATCCAATGGGTGTTGCTCCATTTGAAAAATCTCTTCTTCAAGACTTTCAGGACCTGTACAAGCTACCGCTACCTTGGCCACATCCGGAACCCAAAGCGTAAATCTTGTTTCATCTGCAGTTGCATGTGCTCCAAAATATAGATAAGCATCTTTCATCAGCCCAGCATGGAAAGAATCCAGCAGTTCCTGAGTAAGACGGCTTTGTAGGTCATTCATGTTCACACCTCCACATTTTTTACAGTTTCGCGTCTTCTGTTAATTCTACGCAAGCGCTGCAAATTCCTTGTTATAATAGATAATTGTTCAAAAATTTAGATAAATTGAGACGTGTGTACACTTTCTGTTCGAAATGTTTACACATTTCTTTTCTCCTATACCCTTGTTTGAAGAAAGAATATCCTCTACTCTTAGAAAGATAGCTGTTTTATTGAAAGAGAGGCTTAAATTTGTGCGAAAATATAGAGCATTATTGCTGGCTGTTTTCTTTAGCTTTTTTTTAGCTGCATGCAACCAAGGCATTGAAGACCCGCTCGAGTGGGAACTAGAAGAATTTACTTTCACCAATCATAATAACGAAGATTTTGGCCTGGCTGACTTAGAAGGCGAAGTTTGGCTTGCTGATTTTGTGTTTACTAACTGCACCACAGTCTGCCTCCCAATGATGGCCAATATGACAGACTTGCAGACACAACTGGAAGCTGGAGGATTGGATGTCCAAATTGTCTCTTTTAGTGTAGATCCAGCGTTTGATAAGCCCGAAATTTTGAAATCCTATGCGGAAAATTACGGTGCTGATTTATCCAGCTGGAACTTGCTGACTGGCTATACACCTCAAGAAATCGATGAGTTTGCCATGGATAATTTTGAGACGTTAGCAAGAAAACCTGAAAATGATGATCAAGTCATTCACGGCACTTACTTTTATCTGATCGATCAGGAAGGTGTCATCATGAAATCATATGACGGATTAAATCCACCGGTTGAAGAGATTTTAGCGGATGCGGAAATCCTATTGGCGGAGGAATAGCAGATGAAACAGAAGAAAATTTGGATGATTGTGGCCTTTCTTGCTGCTGCCGTGTTGCTTGTACTGTTTTTCATTCCCCGTGAAAATGTTCCGGCACCAGAAAGCCGCGTGATTCTGGAACATTCGTTTAGAACGTATATCGCACCATCCTGTTTCGAACAGGCAGATGCCACGAACTTCCTGGAAGAATCGACCTTGGAGGCAGCCCAAGAACTCAACTATCCTCCACATTCCCCCTGCACCGAAAAAGCATTTGCCGGCAATCAGGACAGCGGGTTTATCCAACTGCTGAAAGAATTGGGCATTATGGAAAAAGAATCAACGGATTGGTAATAAAAAACAGCCAGAGAAGAAATTCTCTGGCTGTTTTCCGTTATTCACTTCACTTAATGACCTTGACGCAAACTGGAGCGGTGGTCTGTACGGTATTTTCAACAGTACAAGGAGCACCTGAATCGACGATTTTTAAAACTGCGAGTGTGTGTGAATTTTCATTCGCCACTACCATCCAAACATTTCCGGGAATTAAAGCAAAGTGTCTCGGTCCTTCCCCTCCTGAACCGGTCAGTCCGATGTTTTCCAAGGTCCCATTTTCTTGAATGGCAAACGATGCAATGCTGTCATGTCCGCGGTTGGATGCATAGACAAAAAGGCCATCGCTTGAAACAGCAATTTCTGCGCTGGTATTTTTTCCAGTATAGCCGTCAGGTATTAGGGGCAGCAGCTGCAAAAATTCCAATTGCCCTTCCCCGTTGATCTTGTAAACCAACAGCGTGGAATTAATCTCGTTTAAGGAATAAACAAAAGGTTTGTTGGGGTGAAAGCTTAAATGACGCGGACCCGCCCCTGCTTCTGTTTGCACTTTGTATTTTAACGTTAATGCCCCCGTATCAGCGTTCAGTTTATAAGTGGTGATCGTATCTGTTCCCAAATCCGATACAAGAAACAGGTTTTTCCCCGGAACTTGTATAATGGAGTGCGGATGAGCGGCATCTTGTCTTTCTGCATTCGGTCCGGACCCTTCGTGTTTCACTGAAGCAGCCAATTCGCCTATCGCTCCATTTGTATGGAGAGGATAAACATTAACAGTCGCGCCCGAATATGTAACAGCTAGCAGCCATTGCCCAGTTTCATCGATGGTGACATGAGCTGGATGATCGCCATTTGAGCTTTGGCGATTGATCTCCACTATTTTTTGTGCTGCTGGATAGATCCAATAACTGACAAGTTCGCCATTGCCCACTTCACTGGTAGCAACAAAACTCGTGCCAGTTGGATGGACAGCGATAAAAGAAGGACGTTCGATTCCCGATATCCCCATTACTTCTGTCAATTCTCCTGCAGTATCTTCAAATTCCCAAAGTTTGATGCCTGGTTCTGTTTCTGACGAATACGATCCTGTTAGCAGGTAGCTGGATGCCATCAAATTTCTCCTTGATTTCGAATGCAAAACAAGCGTTTCCGCTCCTAGCAGGGTAGGGCCTGAACACAATTTCTTCGTCCAGTTTTAATTTTTTAAATTTCCGTGAGTTTCTGAAGCAAATGAGTTAAAGTAAGCAATGAAACCCGACCATTCTATTATACGAGAAAGAAGGTTATCCATGAGAAATTTCGGTTTATCCATCAGGGAAAAAAGCATTGTGTGCATCGGATTTATGGGAGTCGGAAAAACAACCGTTGGAAAATTGCTTGCCCAAAAGCTTTACCGCAATTTTGTAGACATTGATGTGGAGATCGAAAAAGAATTTGCCATGCCGATTCCGCAAATTTTCGAAACTTATGGGGAGCAAACCTTTCGTGCCAAAGAAAAAGAATTGATTTTACACTATAGCCAACAACCGCTGAACATCATTTCTGTCGGCGGTGGTGCTTTTTTGCAAAAAGAAATACAGGACATCTGCATGGCCAATTGCATCGTCCTGTTTCTCGATATTTCGTGGGAATCGTGGAAAGATCGCATTCATATTCTCGTTGATAACCGGCCTTTGTTGCAAAAGCGCTCTCTTGAAGACATGAAAACGCTGTTTCTCGAACGGCAATCTATCTACTCAGTAAACCATTCCAAGCTCCAAGTGGATAATTTCAAAGCAGAAGAAGCCGCTGAATATTTGGCAGACGCCTTAAAATTATCCTGGGAAATCCACGCACCCCAGTCAAATTAAAACAGAAACTCCGCCATCTCTACATGGCGGTTTTTTTCATGTTCTATTCTGCAGATGCGGCTGGGTCCTCGAGATCATAAGTCATTCCAGCTAGGCGGCAAAGAACACCGCCTTTCCGGCACGCCTTATGCTTGTCGGGCCTAAACAGCCGCATCCGCTTTTTTAAGAGTATTGTGCCTTTGCCAGGTCAAACAATCCGGCTCTTTTTAAATAATGTTCAGGTGCCAGGAATGTGATGGTCACTACTCCAGGATGTCGCCCAATTTCAATTGATCCCGTTATCGTAGCCCGATTCATAATTTCCGGCACGGTAACATCAAAAAGATCGGCTGCTCGCTGCAAGCCATTTTCTGTCGCATCATTCAACGTCGGCCCAGTCCCCACGAAAGAAATTGGCAACGATTCCTCCAGCTTGTCTATCTTCCATTTTTCCGCAAGCTGACGGGCTGTCTCTCGCTCTTTTTGTGTAAAAGGTTTAGCAGTATAAGGCAGATCTTCCACATTTGGCAGCAAAATCGGTCCTGCGTTATTTAGCCCTTTGACAACATGAACCTCCAAGTGAACGATTCCAGAAACGTCCGAAGTATGTCCGGCAATTTCTCCATCTCCCTGCATGGCGTGCATATCACCAAGGTAAATACCGCCTCCCGGTACTTTTACCGGACAAATCAATATTGCTCCGTCACGGACACGGCTAATGTCCATATGGCCATCTGTTCGGTGCGTCTCCAACTCTTCCTGCGTACTCGCATATTCATGTGGAGCCCCAACAAGAAATGAACCAAAATCCCCGGCGTTGTGTGAATCAGGGGTCGGACGGGAAGGCGTTGTTCCCAGCTGCCCCAAAAATGGCCGCATGCGCGCGATGGTTCCAACCAAATCATGAGGAGCAAACGTCACAATCGGATTTTGCACAGAATTCTCAGGTGTTTTCATATAACCACGGCCATCTTCGGCAATCGTTTCAGCTGCTTCTTTCGACAACGTGATTCCTACATCACCTTTTTCTCCGAAAAACATCGTGTAGCCATTTGTAAAAACAAATGGTGTAACATCCGCATCGCATTTGGCACAGCGGATCGCTTCGCTGCCAACGCCTTTAATAACCGTATCCGGATACATCGTTCCACATCCCGGGCATTTTACCGCGATAAAAGGATCTCCAAGAAAACGGCCTTCCACTGGACTGTCATTTCCTGAAGCAGTAGCATGAGACGTGACTTCGACTGACTTGATCTTAATGACAATTGCATCCCCTGGTTCTGCACCTTCGACATAAACTGGCTGTGTCACTTCATGCCCGCCACGTATACAAGGCGTAATCATTGGTCCCCAGCATCCGGGGGCTGTATGGGCAATGATATGGCCGCCGTCTTTTATCGGCCCAAGCATTTCTTTTCCAGGATCCAAGACACCATCGACATACCGATTAACCAACAAAGTCTCCACTGCTGTTTTCGTCTGGACTTTTTTTTCCACTTTTTTTTCCTCCCTTATTTTAATATTCAGTTTTTTAAAATTATACGCTATGGGTTGTAAGCTTTCAATTTTCCGCTTTATATTTCCATAGAAAAAACGCATGAGAGTCTTTTGAGACTTGCATGCGTTTCGAGAACTTATTCATAAATGAATTGCCGTTTGGATGAATAATTGAACCATAATGTAAAAAGCGACAGCAAACTTCAAATTGAATTGAAGGCCGTTGCGGATGCCGCTCAATCCATTGACACTGCTCAAAATAATAACCGGCATGACAAAAGGCGATAAAATGATGGAGATAACGCTTCCTGAAGTTACCGCGAGCACTACCAATTCTGGCGGATACGGGAAAGGAATTGCTTCTAACACTCCCGTCACCAATACTATGACTGGCAGCGGACCTAAACCGATAAATCCCAAGAAAATAACAATGAATGGGACCAGGAACAGAACATTCAGTACAGGAATAATACTCGTCAAATAGTTCATGCCACCGATTACATAGTCACCTACATTCGACTGATTCAGTGCATAAATCAATAATCCCGCAGCAACTAAAATGCTAAACTGCTGCGCTTGTTTAGCAATGCCAGTAGACAAGTAGTAGCGGGCTTCCACCGCAAAACTGGAAGGTTTTCTTTTGATCAAAAAATACATTAGGGTCCACCCAAGAATCACCAATGGAATGGTCAACAAAAATTCCAAGCCGGTCACTTCGTGCACAAAGAAAATGGTCCCAAACAACGAAATAAACAGAAAGACAAATTCCGCGACGTCTTTGTTCCATTTCCCTTGATTGCGTGAATTCTTCATGGCTTTATCGATTTCCTGTTTCAAGACATAGGTAAAATCCACACCGTATTTCTTTTCCTGAAAATAAGAGAAAATAACCGACAAAATCGTACCCGCGAAAGCGAAAGCGAATCCGAGCGCCATCGATTTCCAAAGAGTTGCTTCCAGCGCTTCCACTGCGAAGATAAAGCTGGGAATGCTGATGACCCATAAGGTAGATAATCCAAAGCCACGCAAAATAGCTGTGCCCTTAAAGTTTTCCCACGCCTCATCTTTATGCTCTTTTAAAAATGTATCGATAAAGCGATACATCATCGGCACCACCCCAAAGAGAAGAAAATGGGAAATCACTTGCGTCATTGCCATCAGACCAAAATAGAATTTTTGGCTCTGATTTAGTAAATTATGCGCAAAACTCATAATCTCTTCTATATAAGGCTCTTCTTTCAAAACCCAGCTGATCATTGGTACAATCAACAGCAGACCAATCAGGCTTCTCATCTGCTGCAATCCTTCGACGATGTCCATCTCAAAGGAATTGCTTGTGAAAAACAGCACAGCTAATGCCGTAACTACTAAAAAGAGTTGGAGTTGAATTTTTTTAAACGGCAGCAAGAGCAGAGCCGACAATAAGAGGAGCACACCTAAAATTGGAAGAAGCATGGTTAATAGAACACTCTCAAAAAAGTAGGTGATAAAATGCACGAAGGCATATGCTGAAACGGAAAAAATAAATCCCTGAGCAGCTTTTTGTTTCATTTCATCCCCCCTAGTTTCGCCATCATCTTTCCTATTCTACACCTTTTACAAGGGACATCTTTCGAATCCCGCGAATTCCTCTGGGATTCAACTTGACGACTTGAGGTGGCGGCAATTTCACAGCTGCACTCAAAGATTTTTTGTTTTCAGTTAATATGTGATATGCTCTGAGGTAACAATGATCGTATTTCATTGAGCAGACATTTCCCTTGGATAAAAGGCTTGCCATATTAATATCGTGTTCTCATAGTATAGGAGGAAATAAACGTGGGTGTAACAAGAAGCTTCTTCATTGCCTTATCTAAAAATCAAGTGCTGAACAGCGGCGCTAAAAGATGGGGTTTGAAACTCGGCGCCGGGAAAGTGGTGGCCGGAACTGACATCAAAAGTATGATGCAGTCAGTCAAGGAACTTAATGCGGATGGAATTAGTGCTACAATCGATAATTTGGGCGAATTTGTTCAGACTAGAGAAGAAGCAACGCATGCCAAAGAAGCTATCCTGGAAACACTCGAAGCGATTCAAGTTCATGGTGTAAATGCACACATGTCCATCAAATTGACCCAAATCGGTCTAGATGTTGACTTTTCTTTTTGCCTGAAAAACATTCAGGAAATTGTCGCAGCAGCTGCCAATTATGATATTTTCATTAACTTGGATATGGAAGATTATGATCATCTGCAGCAAACACTGGACATCCTAGACGTCTTGCTGAAAGAATACGATAATGTCGGAACTGTCATCCAAGCCTATTTGTACCGAGCTGAAAAAGACGTGGAAAATCTCAAAAATGTTCGCCTTCGCCTTGTAAAAGGTGCTTACAAAGAAAGCCCGGAAGTTTCTCTTCAGGAGAAAAAAGAGATTGATGAAAATTATTTGAAGCTCATCAAAATCCACCTTCAAGCTCCCGGATACACATCAATCGCAACGCATGATCATCATATTATTGAACAAGTAAAAACATTTGTAACAGAAAAAGAGATTCCGCTGCATAGCTTTGAGTTTCAGATGCTCTATGGCTTTCGTACCGAAATGCAAAAGGATCTGGCAAAAGAGGGGTTTGCGTTCACGACTTACGTGCCCTTTGGCCAAGACTGGTATGCCTACTATATGAGAAGACTGGCTGAGAGACCTCAAAATATCAATTTGGCCTTGAAAAGTTTTGTCTCTAAATAGAAAAAAAGCCCCTTCAGAAATTTTCTGAAAGGGCTCTTTTTCTATCAATTCGGTTAAACAAATGCTGGTAGAAAAACTATTACGGCTGCTTCCGCTTTTCTTTTTGTCCAGCTTCAGCAGCCAGCCCCTCGAGTCGCTTCAGCCTTTCCAGCAATGGCGAAGACCGCCATTACCGGCAAGGCTTCCAGCGCTTGTCGGGACTAAACGGCTGCTTCCGCTTTTCTTTTTTCAATCCAAATTTCTTACTTGGATTGGCTGCAGGTCTTGCTGAAGATTTTTTCTGTGTCTTTCGTATTGCAGCGGCAGCATCAATGCTTCGCCGAGCGATTCTGGAGATTCATCTATTGCAAATCCTGGGGAATCAGTTGCGATTTCAAATAAAATGTCTCCGTATTCCCGGAAGTAGATGGCGTTAAAGTAATTGCGGTCCTGAACAGGGGTTACACCCAATCCATAAGCCTCCACATGTTCTTTCCAGTCGAGTTGATCGGCATCATCTTGTGCACGCCAAGCAATGTGGTGGACCGTTCCAACACCCATTTGTCCGGTTCCGACTGGAGACAATTTCACATCAATGATATTGCCCAAGTCGCTTGCTGCGCGGAAACGCAAGAGATCGCCTTCTTCTCCGATTTTCTCAAGACCCATAACTGTTTCCAATAATTCAGCCGTTTTGTCAGCATTGGCTGTAAACAAAGTGGCTCCACCAAATCCTTTGATCGCAACTCCTTCTTCCACTTCACCGATAGTCCAGCTGTTTGGCTCTCCCTGTTCTCTTTCGACCAGTTCCAAATGCAAGCCATGCGGGTCATCAAATGTTAAGTACTGCTCTTCAAAACGCTGTGTTTTTGAAAATGGCACTTTGAATTTTTCCAATCTGTTTTCCCAGAAAGTTAAAGCTCCAACAGGTACTGCATAGGTGGTGACACCCACTTGTCCATCTCCAATTTTGCCTTTATAGGCATCTCCCCATGGAAAGAACGTGATGACGGTTCCCGGTTTCGCGGTTTCATCACCAAAATACAAGTGATACGTTCCTGGATCATCAAAATTTACTGTTTTCTTAACCAATCGCAAACCCAATATTCCTGCGTAAAAGTCCACATTTTCCTGCGGGTCACCAACAATTGCGGTAATGTGGTGAATTCCCATTGACTTCTTCGTCATTCTTCAGCACTCCTTTAGTGTTAAATCTATGTGCCTATCTTACCATCATATTATCTCGAATTAAAAGTATTGACGCTCGTATCTAAAATTGGATTTTGTAGATCAAACTATCATTTCGGTCGATTGTCTTTATGCTGTTCCAACTGCTCTTCTCTTTGATTCTTGATTTCCTCCAAACTTTCTTTGCTATCTTCCTTATCTTCTTCAATTTCTTGTTTGATTTGATGTTCTTCAGTTTTAGAAATATTCGACTTTTCCTGTTCTATTTCTATTTGCTCTTTCTGCTGTTCTTTAATTTCCTCAACTTTTTCTACATCATCCTGATATTGCTCTTCCACTTCAGAGGTAGAAGGCAGAAACGGGTCTTCGTTGAAATCTACTCGTCTGCCATAACGCAGCATATCGTAAATAATCAGTCCATTGTTTGGCATTCCATTAGCTGTTTTCATTGGGACAATATCAAACAATACATAGTAAAATGCATAAAAAACAAACCGGTCCCAAAAAGTGGCATACTCTTCCAGCATGCCATTCGCTAATAAGGCGTTTATTGTAACGGCCACTACCAGATTCACTAGAATTGGACCCGCGTAAAGCGATACGTAGGCAAACTTCCCTTCTCTTTTCAATGAATCATACGAATACCAGCTATACAAATGATAATATTTTCGTATATCGAACATCCCTATTTTAATAATCCTTGCCCCCGAGCCAATTGTCATCCGCGGGTTTTTAACACCCAAGATCAAGCTCATCAACAAATAACCGGATTCTCTTAAAAAGACTACAACCGGTAAAATAATAAATGCAGAAATTACTAATGAAACTAAATCAGCTAATCCGAACATTCGCTCACTCCTTCTCGAAAGCTCAAAAAGCTCTACCTCATAAGTTACCCGTATTATGTTTCATTCCTGCTTATCTAGCATTACAAACATGTTTCAATTTAATAAATTTAATCTGTTTTCTACTATCTTTTTCGTGTTAGCATAGCTATTATATAAAGAAGTGAAAAATCACAGACAGTTCGAAAATTTTAGGTTGCATCTTGTTAAGTGAGGTAGTACATATTCAGTCGTCGTTGCAATTAGCAATAAAAATTCACTTTAAAGGGTGGGTACTTTGGGAGCTAAACTCATACATTGGAATCGAAAAAAATGGATCATCCCTTTTTTCCTGATAGCGCTATTATTTGGAGCGGTCACTTTTGGAGAAATCACCTCTTCTCCCGATGCTTCTGCTTCCATACAAATTGCAGGATCTGCTGCCTTCAGCTCCCCACCCAACATCAATGAAATCAATAAGCGGGTCCACATTGTTAAAAACTTGTCCTACAGCGAATCGACTAACAGCTTTTTGGATGTTTATTATCCTAAACACGCAGCCGCTTCCATGCCAGTCATTTTGTGGATTCATGGAGGGGGCTATGTCGGCGGCTCTAAAGAAAGTCGTCAAGACTATGCAATGGCTTTAGCGAATGCTGGCTACGTAGTGGCGAATATTGATTATGCATTAGCCCCAGAGTCTCTTTATCCAGGTCCAGTTGTTCAGGCAAATAAAGCACTCGCTTATATGCAGCTTCATGCTGCTGAATACGGCGGCGACATGAACCGTGTGTTTATAGGCGGTGATTCAGCAGGAGCACAGATCGCCAGTCAAGTTGCCGCGCTTGTGTCAAGCGTAGAATTGGCTGAAACAATGGCAATTCAACCAGCCGTTTCCACCAGTCAACTTCGAGGAACATTGCTTTTGTGTGGCTTGTACAACTTAGACTCAGTCAGAGCCACTGCGTTCCCCAATATCGATGTTTATTTATCAGCTTACACAGGAGCAGAGCCATTCGAATCATTCCAGAGGATTGATGAACTGTCGACGGTCCAACATGTCACTTCTGACTTTCCGCCCGCCTTTATCACAGTCGGTGATGCAGATCCTTTTGTGTCGCAATCCACTGAACTGGCAGATGTTCTGCAATCCCATAATGTTCAGGTCAGTTCCGTCTTTTTTGAAGGTACCCAAAAAAACCTGAAGCACGAGTATCAATACGATTTAAGCACAAAAGATGCACGGGAAACGCTCGACAAAACTCTTCAATTCCTTTTCATCCACAGCCAATAAAACAAAAAAAAAAACGAGCAAGCCACTTATTTGTGGCTTGCTAGTTAGAGCTTGCAGATAAAAGAATATTTACAAGACAAAATGAATAAAGTATCATTTGGTCGGGTTTTATACGGAATCCTGCGCTCCAGACGGACGCTTTCCGCGGACGAAGCGCTGAGCCTCCTCGTCGCAAGCTCCTGCGGGGTCTCATCACTCCGTTCTCCCGCAGGAGTCGCCGTCTTGCGCTCCGAATTCTTGCGTGAAGTAATGAACAAGATTGTCGGAACTCGTGTAACTTAGAAATGACGAGCAGGCTTTTCTCTTCGATTAGAACCACACGCTCCCAACCGGGCTGGCCGCGTAGACTCCTGTGGCCCAGCGAGAGCTGAAGACCCCGCAGGAACGGCAGTGACGAGGAGGCTGAAGCTTGAGCCCACGGAAAGCGAAGTGGCCGGACCGGTTGGGACTATGCACGGCCATTCATTTTGGTAAGCCTTTGTCTACAGTCTGAAACGAGCAAGCCACTTATTTGTGGCTTGCTCGTTGTTATTTATCCTTGATTTATGGCGCTTTCCCTTACAATAGCTGCAGCGCGTTTCCGTTTTTTAGAAGGCAGCATGTTAAACAAGATATTCAGAACAATAGCAGTAACACTGCCGGCAACGATTCCGTTACTTGTCAAAATTTGAATGCTCGAAGGCAGTTGAACAAACAACTCAGGAACTACAGTAACCCCAAGTCCGATTCCGACTGCACAGGCAATAATCATGGAATTCTCTTGAGACTCGGTAATGATTGTGCTCAGCATTTTTATCCCCTGTGCAATGACCATCCCAAACATCGCAATCATGGCTCCGCCTAGGACAGATGGGGGGATAATCGTTGTCACAGCTGCAATTTTTGGAACAAATCCGAGAGTAATCAGCATAATGCCCGCAATCAGAATGATTTTGCGTGACTTGACGCCAGACATTTGGATCAATCCCACGTTTTGTGAAAATGCAGTATACGGAAACGAGTTGAATATTCCTCCCAATATAATGGCTAATCCTTCTGCTCGGTATCCTTTTGCCAAGTCTTTCTCGGCAATTTTCTTTTTCGTAATGTCACCAAGTGCAAAGTAAACGCCCGTCGATTCTACCAATGACACCATTGCGACCAAAATCATCGTCAAAATAGCTGGCCATTCAAAAGTCGGTGCTCCAAAATAAAAAGGTTCTACCATGTGGAAGTACGAGGCATCAGCGATAGGAGAAAAATCTACTTTTCCGTAAAAAGCAGCAACAATCGTTCCCACAACCAATCCCACCAAAATAGAAATGGCTCTCAGAAAACCTGTAGAAAACCGGTACATGAGCACGATAAAAAAGAGAGTACCGAAAGACAGTCCAATATTGACGAGTGATCCAAAATCACTTGCTCCCTGTCCGCCCCCCATATTGTTGATAGCTACAGGAATTAACGTGATTCCGATGATGGTAACTACTGTTCCAGTAACAACCGGCGGGAAAAATCGAACCAAGCTGCCGAAAAATCCGCTGATTAAAACTACGAACACTCCCGAAACGAGAATTGCTCCGTAAATAGCGGAAATGCCATATTGCCCTCCAATGGCAATCATCGGTCCAACCGCAGTAAACGTACAGCCAAGAACAACCGGAAGGCCTATGCCAAAAAAACGATTGCTGACAATTTGAAGAATGGTGGCTACACCGCAAAGCAGAATATCAATTGCAACCAGGTACGTCAATTGTTCAGCTGTCAGCCCAAGAGCCTCCCCGACAATAAGCGGCACCAAAACCGCTCCTGCGTACATGGCCAGTACATGTTGAAATCCTAAAGCTGTTTCGCCCAGTGCTTTTTTCATTGGTTTTTCTCCTCCTCTAAAAATGTCACTTGCCCATTTTCCAAAGATGAAATGTTTGCCAATGTTTCCACACGGATGCCGCGCTCTCGAAGCAAGCTTCCCCCGGGTTGAAACCCTTTTTCGATGACAATACCAATTCCAGCCAATCTTGCGCCTGCTTGTTCAACAATGTCCAATAAACCAAGTGCTGCTTGGCCATTGGCAAGAAAATCGTCCATCACCAACACCACGTCGTCTTTCTGCAGAAAATCTTTTGACACTGAAATTTCAGTGGTTTCATTTTTTGTATACGAGTGAACACTTGCTGTGTATAAATGATCCACTAATGTCAGGGATTTGCGCTTTCTTGCAAAAACCGCTGGTACACCTAAAACCAACCCTGTCATCATTGCAGGTGCGATTCCAGAGGACTCCAAAGTTAAAATTTTTGTGATGCCGCCTTCTTTAAAACGCAAAGCGAATTCTTCACCAATCGCCTGCATTAGCGGTGGGTCAATTTGATGATTTAAAAATGAATCTACTTTCAATACCGACTCCGACAAGACTTTGCCGTCCGATAAAATTTTGTCTTTTAACTTTTTCATGCTGTCAGCTCCTATTCTGTCACGGCTGAAGACATAAAAAAAGCCCTCAGAACGTGCATCCATCCATACCATGAGTGGAGCAATGTCCTTCGAGCTTGAATTCGAAAGGAAACAAAAAGAAAAGACGCCTAAAAAGGCGCAATTTTCATGCTTCGTTGCTTCTCATAGTCAGTTCGTTTACGGCAAACCGGTAGAAACTTGCGGGCCATATCCCCGCGATTATATGAGTAAATTGTATTTGAATGGTTTCATTATAGCACGCTGTTTTCGCATTTCAACAGAGCTGCAACTTAAAAAAGTATTCCTTTTATTCAGATAAAACAATCCTTTACTCGTCTTTCTCTTCCCATAAATGCTTGCCCAACTCTTGGCGAATTGTATCCGGAATTGCCTCGGATTCCTGAGCATTCAAGTTGTAATTCACGTAGACCGCAACATTTTTCGCACAAAGATTGCCGTCTTGATGCAGCTCTTCATACAATTCAAGACTGCTGCTGCCAATTTTTTTGACCCAGACATGTACTTCAACGTCTCGCCCGTAATAAAGTTGTCCTACAAATTCTAAAGTGGTTTTAACGATGACCATTTTCCAGTTCGTAAAATCATGATCAGGTGTAAACAGATCAAATATTGGCTTTCTGCCTGCTTCAAACCATACAGGCAAGGTCGTATTGTTGATATGCCCAACCGCATCTGTCTCGGAAACTCTTGGCGTCACTATTGTTTTATACATAAACGCTCTCCTAAACTTATTAGTTTTTTATTCGCAGGTATTGCAAAACCAAATCACTAAAAAAGATGGCACCGATTTGGCAGCCACCTTTCCTCGTTTAATTGTTGATGTATTTTTCAAACACATCGCCAAAATCTTTAACATGGTACTGGTTGCGAACAGAAGTCATCCAAGTAAAACCAAAGTCAGTCAGCTTTGAGTACTGATCATCCAATGCCACTTCTCCGGTTCTGGAATTTTGAAGCACAGTCACTGCTTTTTCCAGGCTATCATTGGCCATACCAATAATGATTGAGTTTTCATGAGTATTTTCCGCAATTCTTAACAATGATTTGTACAGATCGGTTAAGCGATCTGCCTGCTGTTTTTGAACATCGATTTTAAATGGAATGGTTCCTACAACAAAAGCAATTTCTACATCCAAATCGATTTTTCCAGCAGTTTCAAGAACCACACCTGAAATCGTGTATTGGGAATACGGATAGCGTTTTAATGTGCGTTTGGACGACATTGCACTATCTCCATCAACATGAATAATGGCAAGGTTCGTGAAGCAGTATTCGTCGGCTTTTGTCTTGATCAAAAAATAAATTTTTTCTCCATCTTCATACATGACATAATCATCAGAATCCGTTTTGTCAAAATCTTGCGGATCAATAATTTTTCCGATATCTGATAAACCCAGTGCTTCTGAAGCCATCTTTTTAAACATCTCGCCCATTCCCCTTTTTCCTTGTGATAGTGGTTCGTTCAAATTTAGTGTATCAAAGAAACATACGAAGGACATCAACAAAAGGAAATTCCATTTTCCAAATTCCTCAAAATGAAACTAGCTGCCCATCAGTCACTTTACTCAACTCTTCATCTAGTTAGCTGACTTGCCTTCAGTTCTATCTACTTTATAAGTAAATTCCATATCTACTTCCTTCTCTGCAGGGATGCGTACACGAAACTCCAGTTCATTTGACTGTACCAACTCATAGTCATGACTCGACGATTCCATCTGCCAAATCCGTTCGTGAATTTGATGATTAACCTCAATTCGCACGTATTCCGATTTTTGGTTTTGCAGTTTGTATACATACGTCACATAGTCAGACTGGCCATGTCGTTCACGCTTTTTCTCCCAGCTTTTGCTGACGATATCAAATGCTTCACCTGTGGAAAAAGATATTTTTTGCTGTGGTGCAGTGTGGCCAATGGCATTTTCTCCGGCAAATTCCATTTCTCCATCCAGGTCCTGTTCATATACTTTGATAATCCCTTTAGGCAGGGGAATACCAAGATTATTTTCAACTGTATTGTCAAACTCCACAATCACCTTCGCCTGCTGGCTGTCAGGCGTCACTTTATACAGCTTACGGAAAACCACGTTCTGTACGTTTTGGAAACTGATTTGCTTTACCTGTCCGTTCAGCAAGGTTACTGGATTCGCAATGCTATACGTGTGATAATCAGCAAAGCTATGTTCCCGGAAAGAAGATTCCGGTTCCTCGGCTTGCGCAAACAGCCTTGCCTGTGCATGTAATGGATGTGATTGCACATAGCGGCTAACCTTGCCAGCAATTAATTTGAAGCGGCTGTCAAAAAAACTAATCCCGCTGTTATTGGACAGTTGGACCCATCCCAAGAGATTTAGCTCGGCTCCACGAATCTCCGCGACATAACTGGCATGCCACTCCAAGCCTTGAGTCAAATAGGAAATTTTCGCTTCCACATCTGACTCTATCGAAGCGACTTTCCATACTAATGCAGGTTTCGTCAATAGCCCTTCCGGCAAGGATGGCAAAATGAGTTCACCTATTGGATCAATCACGACTTCTTTCGTGTCGACGCGTTCTCCAACAAGACTCCCGGAAACGCTGAGCAAGCGGATCTGCATCTCCTCATTGAGTTCCGCATTTCTTACCGTAATAACATCATCAATGTATTTTTCCAAAAGTTTTTCTTTGCTGATGACATTGTAATTATGGCTTTGTTCCAAAACGTGCAGACCATCGATCAACACCGATTCTGCCTCAATCCCTGAGGCGACATCCATAAATTGAATTTCAGTCACTTCTGCATTCCCCGGAATTATTCGCGTCTCTTTGATCAATCCGAATCCGTCATTGTAGACGGTCAAACTTAAAGCTGCCTGATGCTCACGCGTTGACTGGAATTTCATGCGGACCTCTCCTTTGCTAAGAGCTAATTTTCCTATTCAAAGTCGAACCTTAAACTCATTTCGGTGATTGATTAAAATACTGCTTTAAGTAAGCGATTGTATCCAACCTGCATGCTTCTGTTAGAGGAGACTTTTTTGGATGGACCAAATCGCCATAGAGCAGCTCTTCTAAAAATCGCAGTTCCCCTTGGTGCCTTTTGTCTTTTTGAGAATCATAAACTTCTATTTTTATGTAAATCGCCGTTCCTTGCTCAATAAAATCAATGACGGTAATTTGGCATGCCACCTTAATTTCACTACTTTCCTGTTTGCTGTTAACGGACTTTTTCCAGATGCGCCATCAGACTCATCCAATTTTCCCGTTCCTCACTGTTTGGATCATGAACAAGCACATTTTCACGATTAAAGATCATGACGGGACGATTTTCAAGATTATACGCATCCCACTCAGAAAGATGGGGTGTGTTTGGATTGCCACTTCGGGCAAAGCGAATCCAGGATTGATGCATCTCTTCCGCCAATTTCTTTCGCTCTTTTAAATTCCCCGTTAATCGCTCTGTACCAGCTCTTGAAAGATTGTTCCAAATAAATGGCAGCTCCAATCCGTGGCAAGCTTTTAGCTGTCCATCAAATGCAGGGGTTTCCCAATCAAAGCGATACATCCATACCGAGGCCCTTTGTTTGATCTGCAGTTCTGCAAGTTTTAAAGCCGGGAATGTAAACAAGCTCATCGTCATCAGCTTGTCGTATATATTCTGATTCAGTTCTTCCACGTTTATCAGGTGTTGTGAAATTTCCAGCCAGTTGAGGCCAAATGCCTGTTCGAAAATAGATGAAATTTCTTTTGGAGTGGAATCTTTCCATCGGCTATCAAAAAAGCTGAAAAGACGGTATTCATCTTTGTTCGTGCCGATCAACACCGGAATTTCTGCCGCCGCCCCTTCAGCTATCGCCCGCTCTGGATGGACCGGAAGCAAGTCTCCTTCAACCACAGGAATCAGGCTCATCGCTGGCAGTAAAGCAGCTGTATCTACTAACTGCTGAGCCGGAATCTTTCTAAGTTTGTCCACTTCACCATGCCCAATATTCAAAGCAGACAAAAGGCGGCTGCTTACCTTTTCAGCAGTGGAGGAGGCGAGCACATTGGCCGCGGCGCCGCTTTGCATAATTGCCTGATGGAACAATCCTTTTGCTTTTGGAACTGCCATTAGAACACCAATACTCATGGCTCCTGCAGATTCTCCAAAAACCGTTACACGCTCTGGATCGCCGCCAAACCTCTCAATATTGTCCTGTACCCATTGAAGAGCTGCAATTTGGTCCAAAATCCCACAGTTGCAGGATCCTGAGAAATCATCACCACCGATACCGCCTAAATGCAAAAAGCCGAGAGCGCCTAAGCGGTAATTGAATGTCACCACTACAACATCTCCTTCAGCCGCGAAGGAACGTCCATCATAGGTCTGGCTAGTACCCGTCCCGGCCGTAAAAGCACCGCCATGAATCCATACCATAACCGGGCGGCGCCGGTTGTCCGCAGCCGGTGACCAGACATTTAAATACAGACAATCTTCACTGGAATTGTCTGTTTGGTTTCCTAAAAACTCCATCACTCCATTGGATGTTTGCATAGCAGCCGGACCGAACAACTCAGCTTCGCGCACTTCTTCCCATGGTTCTGGAGGCTGCGGTGCTCGAAAACGCAGATCATCGATAGGCGGCTTAGCGTAGGGAATTCCTTTCCAGACAGTCACATTGCCTTTTTTCTGGCCTTTTAGTTTTCCATATATACTTTCAACAATGGTTGATGTCATAGTTTTCTCCCCTTACTGGTAATGCTTTGTTCCCCTATATTCTACCATTCATCTTCTTAAATAACCTTTTTTATCTGATTATTAAGTATTATTAAGAATACTTTTTTCTGGCTGTGCACACAAAAAAGACCCGGCATTTTACCGGGTCTTCAGCATTCAAAATAAACCGACAGCTCCTCCATCGTCAGTAACGTCCATACTCATTGCAGCCGGTTTCTTAGGCAAACCTGGCATGGTCATAATATCCCCTGTCAGGCAGACTAGAAATCCAGCACCCAATTTCGGCAGTATTTCCCGAATCGTAATGGTAAACCCTTCAGGACGGCCCAGCAATTTAGGTTGGTCCGATAGCGAATACTGGGTTTTGGCCATGCAGATTGGCAAGGAGTCCCAGCCGTATTTTTTCAATTCGACCAACTGCTTTTGCGCAAGGTCCGATAACTGAATATCTGCTCCGCCGTAAACTTTTTGAACAATCGCACGAAGTTTGTCTTCGATGTCATCGTCTTCCTGATACAAGTGATGGAAATCAGTCGGACGCGCCAATTCCTGTTTGACTAACTTAGCCAGGGCAATTCCACCCTGCCCGCCTTTTTCCCAGACCTCTGTCATAGCGATAGCAACACCTTCTGCCTCCGCCCAGTCCAGAACAACTGCTAATTCCGATTCACTGTCGCCCGCAAAACGATTCAACGCAACAACCGGCTCAATGCCAAATTGACGGATGGTGTCCACATGCTTTTCTAAGTTAACCATTCCCTGCTTCACCGCATGGGCATTTTCTTCAGCCAATAGATTTTTTGCAATACCGCCATGCATTTTCAGCGCACGGACCGTCGCTACAATGACGACCGCATCGGGATGGAACCCACCTTTTCGCGACTTGATGTGCATAAACTTTTCTGCACCTAGGTCTGCTCCAAATCCCGCTTCGGTGACGACGATATCTGCCAGTCTTCTTGCTGTATTCGTCGCAATCAACGAGTTGCAGCCATGGGCAATGTTTGCAAATGGCCCTCCGTGAATGATGGCCGGTGTTCCTTCAATTGTCTGAACCAGGTTCGGTTTAAAAGCTTCTTTCAACAATAATGTTAGAGCTCCTTCTACGCCCAGGTCTCTAACCGTGATCGGCTCCCGGTCATACGTATAGCCAATGACCATCTGCGCCAGGCGCTCTTTCAAATCTCCCAAAGAAGATGCTAGGCAAAGCACGGCCATAATTTCTGATGCCACCGTAATGTCGAAGCCGTCCTGACGCGGTATTCCCTGTCCAGGACCACCAAGACCAATTGTCACCTGGCGCAGTGCCCGGTCATTAATATCAAGCGCTCGCTTCCATGTGATGCGCCGTGGATCAATGTTTAACTGATTTCCTTGATGAAGGTGATTGTCGATCAATGCAGCCAAGGCGTTATTTGCTGAAGTGATGGCGTGAATATCTCCTGTAAAATGGAGATTGATATCTTCCATCGGCAAGACTTGTGCAAATCCGCCGCCCGTAGCCCCGCCTTTCACACCCATAACTGGACCTAAAGAAGGTTCCCGCAGCGCGACTGCGACTGATTCATCCAATTGTTTAAACGCATCTGCCAACCCAACGGTCACAGTGGACTTCCCTTCTCCTGCAGGAGTCGGGCTGATGGCGGTCACGAGTACCACTTGCCCCATTTTTTGAACCGGCGGCAGTTGATCTACATTGATTTTCGCTTTAAAGTTTCCGTATAATTCCAAGGCTTCTTTAGAGATACCCGCCTGTTCAGCTATTTCCAAAATCGGCAGTATTGTTGCTTCGCTCGCAATTGATAAATCCGTAAACGCCATGAATCCGATCCCAACTTTCAATTTTTTATTCAGTATAACCTGTTTTTACTAAAATAAAAAATAGCCGCTTCTCCAAACTTCGGAGAAACGGCTATTTGTACTTGTATGAAGCAAAATTTCCAACTGAAAACCGCTTTATTTTTTTGTAAGATCTGTTTGCTTTTCTTTGTTTTGCTTTTCTTCTAACTCAAATTCTGACGTCACATCATCCATCACTTCTTTAGTTGAGTTTTTAAACTCTTTCAAAGTTTGGCCCACTGCTCGCCCTAATTGCGGCAACTTAGCTGGTCCAAAGATGATTAAGGCAATGATTAAAATTAATATCAACCCAGGCACTCCAATATTCGGCATCTGTATTTCCTCCTTTGCTAGGCAATTTCGTTTTCAATTCGCTGGTTCATCTTTCTCAATGTCACACTTGATACCAAAATACTGATTTCAAACAAAACAAATAACGGAATGATGATTAAAACATCTGACAGAAAATCCGGCGGTGAAATTAAAACACCAATGACTACTAAAACAAAATAAGCAATTTTCCGCATATTCCGTAAAGACATAGGTGTGACTATGCCCAATTTGGTCAAGAACATGATGACAACGGGCATTTCAAACACAATTCCTACCGGAATGATCAAATTAAACATGAATGTAAAGTATTGGCTCATCCCATAAGTTTCAGTGGCACCAATAGACTGGTTGATGTCTGACATAAAATTCAGCATCATCGGAAACAAAATAAAGTAACTAAAACTGACTCCTGCCAAAAACAAAAAAAATGATACGGGAATAAATAAAAATGTTCCTTTAGCTTCACCTTCTGACAAGCCTGGTTTTACAAACAGCCAAATTTGGTGGAGGAGTACCGGCAATGTGATGAGAATTGCGAGAAGCAATGCACATTTAAAATAAATCATAATACCGTCAGTAAAACCAAAAACATTCCAATCTACATTGACTGCCGTCGGCTGCATTTTGATGAAGTTCAAAATTTTGGCCGCGATGGCAAATCCAATTCCTAGAGAAACGATAAACGCAACCGCAATTACAATGAGCCGCTTTCTTAACTCTGTTAAGTGCTCAATGAGAGTAAATTCTTGTTCCATGTTCCTTACCCACCTATTTGCTTGAATGTGGAAACCCGTTATGGAAACGCGGACGAAACACAGTGCATTTCAACAAAACCGAATTTCTAAGTCAAAGTTTTATCAAAATAGTGATTGACGTTTCTTTCCACTTGTTATTATACTCTTCATAAACGATTTGTAAATCATATATTTATGGTTATCGAATTTTTGTTGAGGCAGGTGATTTACATGACAAAATACAACGATGAAGAATTAAGAATGGTCAACCAATTGCTTTTGGCCATTTTCTTGGTAGGTGATTTCTCGTACTTCCTTTTTCTAAACAATACTGTTTTTCCTTGGTTTGCTCTAGCAGGATCTTCAGCTGGACTTGCCATTATCGTATTATGTTGGACAGGGACTAAATATCTTTTCTTTAATATCAGCCTGATTTTGGCAACAGTAGCCTTTTCATTGGTTTTTAACTGGAGTTCATTTTTTTAAGAAGATTGTTTAAAAAGAAGTTTCTGCCTTATGGCAAGAATCTTCTTTTTTGTTCCATTCATAACCATAAGTATATTTATTCATGGATAAATAAGTATTATTTTTAATGCTTGCATCGGCGTATAATCTTAATTTATGTGTATAGAATCGTTTTTTCATATTACATAAATCAAAAGATAAAGCTTAGAAATAGAGATTTCCCTGTTTTACTTTAAAGAAATTGGAGGTTTTCATGTGGCTGATAACAGCAATACACAAGTCGGCAAAAAAGGAACAACAAGACGCGATTTTTTAAAAAATTCCGGACTGACAGTCGGAGGCGTTGTTTTAGGAGGTGCAATTGGAAGTTTATTCGGAAGCAACAGTACAACACCCACACAACAAACAGCACCTGCTGCACCTGCGCTGACCGTCAATCCTTCAGTGGCATTAATGTTCTTTACACCCGCTCAATACCAACTGACTCAGGCAGCTGCGGAACGCATTTATCCCAAAGATGATAACGGACCCGGCGCCATGGATTTGAACGCCGCCATTTACATCGACCACCAACTTGCCGGTGCTTGGGGCATCAACTCCAAAGAATATATGGCGGGGCCTTTTTACAAAGCAGAAGAAACCCAAGGCAGCCAAATTCGCATTCTACGAAAAGACCTCTTTCTTATGGGATTGGCTGCTTTAAACACTTACAGCAATAAAACGTTTGAAGCGAGCTTTACTGACCTTGAAGCTGAACAACAAGACGAGGTATTAACGGCTTTCAGTGAAGACAAGGCTTCGGAGATTTCAAAAGTGCCTTCAAGCAGCTTTTTCAGCCTGCTGCGCAGTTTGACAATTGAAGGGGTTTACGCTGATCCACTATATGGCGGCAACAAAGAAATGCAGGGCTGGGCGATGCGCAAATACCCGGGCACTCGCTTGAGCTTTGCACAAGAAATACAAAACAGTGATTTTGTTCAATTGGACCCGGAGAGCCTTACAAGCCACATGGGTCATTAATGATAGATAGGAAGGATTGATTAACTATGGTGACCAAATTACCAAAAGTACCGGTCGTGGTTGTCGGCATGGGATGGGCAGGCGGCATTGTTTCATCTGAACTGACTAAAGCAGGCATCTCCGTTGTCGGGCTTGAGCGCGGCAAAGACCGGAATACCAGTGATTACACGATGGCCCACGATGAATTGCGTTATCAGCACCGCGAAGAATTGATGCAGGACCTTTCCAAAGAAACCATTACAAGCCGGAATAACGAAAAGATGCGTGCCCTCCCGATGCGGGATTACGGAACATTTATCGTTGGAGACGGCGTTGGCGGAGCCGGAAGCCATTGGAATGGGCAAACTTACCGCTTTCTTCCATATGACTTTGAAATCAAGACTATGACTGAAGAACGTTATGGGCCTGACAAAATCAGCCCCGACATGCCGCTTCAAAACTGGGGAATTACTTACGATGAAATTGAACCTTATTACGATACATTCGAAAAAATGGCGGGAATCTCTGGAGAAACAGTAGAGGGGTTCGGTTATGGCCCACGCTCAAACCCTTATCCAACCGGTCCAATGCTCAAAACACCGATTATGGAAATGTTTGAAACAGCCACAAAAAACTTAGGTTACTCTCCATATATACTGCCTTCAGGCAACCTTTCAGAAGCTTACGAAAATCCGGATGGCATTTCCCGTGCTGCCTGCCAGTATTGTGCATACTGCGAAAACTTCGGCTGTGAATATGGCGCCAAAGCTGACCCGGCAGTTACAGTCATTCCTGTCGCAAAACAAACCGGCAACTTGGACCTTCGCACACACTCCAATGTAATCGAAATCTTAAACGATGGATCTAGAGCAACAGGCGTCATTTATGTCGACACCATCACAGGGGAAGAATTCGAACAGCCGGCCGAAGTCGTCGTTGTAGCAAGCTACGTGTTCAACAACGTCCGCCTCTTGCTGAACTCCGGTTTAGGCCGTCCCTACAATTCCGCGAACCAGACAGGATCCATCGGCAAAAACTATTGCTACCAGGTCAGTTCCGCTTCTTCCATGATGTTTTTTGAAGATAAGGAGTTTAATCTATATGGTGGCGCAGGCGCGCTTGGCATTGAAATCCCTGATTTTGTCGGTGATGCATTTGATCATTCTGACTTGAACTTCCTTCACGGTGCAGGTATACGCGTCACTCAATACGGCAATCGGCCAATCGCCAACAATGTCGTTCCTGCGGGGACTCCAGCATGGGGCGCGGAATTTAAATCTGCATCAATCAAATACGCAAACAGCTTTTTTCCGGTAAAATCGCAAGGGGCGAGTATGCCGCATCGCTATAATTACCTGGACTTGGATCCCGAGTACAAGGATGCCTACGGCAAACCGTTGCTGCGCATGACTTTCGATTACACCGAACAGGACCGTGAACTGGTGAAATACATTTCGAAGGTCACCCATAAAATTGCTGAAGAAATTGGTGCTGACATTATTCAAACAAACGAAGAACAAGGTGACTTTAACGTCAATAAAGACACCAATACCCACAATACGGGCGGTGTTATCATGGGTGCAGACCCTGAAACATCCGCAGTCAACAGCTATATGCAAATGTGGGATGCCGAAAATGTTTTTGTTGTCGGATCTTCCGCTTTCCCGCATAATAGCGCGTTCAACCCTACAGGCACTTTAGGTGCGCTTTCTTACCGAGCAGCGGAAGGAATTCAACGCTTCCTAAAAGATGGCGGCTCTCTCGTCTAAACCAATCAAAAAAGCTTCAGGCTCTCTAGCAGAGCCTGAAGCTTTTTTGTGTATTTGCCGGATAAGGCTTGGATGTACTACAATGTGTTCAGCATCAGAAAGCTTTTAGAGAGGAGAAAAAGACATGGATTTTCTGCAATTAAAATATTTTCAAGAAGTAGCAAAATACCAGCATCTGACAAAAGCTGCTCAAGCGCTTAATGTATCTCAACCAGCACTTAGCAAAACCATTGCCAAACTGGAAACTCGTCTAGGCTACCAGTTGTTCGATCGCACCGGCCGGCAAATTCGCTTGAACTCTTTGGGTCAAGCCTATTTAAAAACTGTCGATAGGATTTTTCTGGAACTGCAAAAAAGCGAGAAAGAACTGGCTTTTTTGACCGAAAAACAAAATCGCTTGATTTCAGTAGCAGTCACCATTCCGACCATTCTCCCCGAACTGTTGGGCGGTTTCCTGAAAATACATCCTCAAGCTCAATTTCGCCAATACCAGGCTTTTGCCCAGCGCATGCAAAGCCAGCTTGAAAGCGGGGAGATCGATGTCGGCATTTCCACTTTTCCCATCCAAGGAGAAAACATTGAATGGTATCCCATTATAGAAGAGGAGATTCTGTTGGCAGTGCCATTATCTCACCCACTCGCTTCACGCAAAAGCATTGAGCTGACAGAAGTGCAAAATGATCCATTTATCGTTATGCCTCCAGGCTATGGATTTCGCGATTTAACGGAAAACTTTTGTGCACAAGCAGGCTTTTATCCTGACTTTGCCTTCGAGGGAGACGAAACAGGGGTCACTTACGAATTGGTTGAGAAAGGATTGGGGGTTGCCTTTAGCCCATCCTTAATCCGAAGCAAACGCATCTCTTCTCTTCAATTGAAAGAATTAAAAATTTCCGAACCAAGATGCACCCGTTCGGTAGGGCTCGTTTGGCACAAAGAGCGCAGCCAAACAGATACCGTAAAGGAATTCATTGCTTATACCATTGCCTTTTTAGAAGAACAGAAACAGCAAGCTTCAGCAGCCAAAGCAAGGGATTAGAAACGCACATCCCCGATAATCGTCAGTTCTGGGAAATCTTCTTCTACTGTTGCCAATAAATCATTTTCCTCCAGCTGTTCGTACAATTCTTCCTCATCCGCTTTTCGGACCGGTTCTAAATTTTCGGTGAGGTCATGAAACTTAAGAATGTATTTTTTCTGGCCATTTTTAGTCAGCACATAAACATCCAATGGATCGTACTTCACCACTTCTTTTAACTGCTGGTGCTCGAGAATCGATGCAGCATCCAGTTTATTGAAATGGGTATAAAGGAAGCTTTCCGAGCGTCCTTCTTCCGCTGAAATAAAACTCATTTTTGCATGATGGCGGTTGATAAAGCGCTCCGATAGTGACTGGTGAAACGTGATGGTTTCCCATTCTACGTCGTTGCTGTATTTTTCGATAAACCGTTCAGACAAAATCTGATGACGCGTCACTAATGTCCAATCGACTTGACGGGCATGACGATGGATTAACGGCATCGGCAAATACTGATAACGGCATAGCTCTGGCCACGATAATTTGTGGTGATGCTTTTCAATAAATGCCGGTGACAGTCCTTTTGAGTTGGCCAGCTGCTGCTTCATTGAAACAAGCCTCCAGTATTCTGCCTCATCAAAGGATTCACCTTCTTTTTCTGCTGTTTTTTGTTGCTTTTTACTCAATTCTTCTGGAGCAATCGGAGTCCATTTCTTTTTATCTGCATACTTCTCAATGGCGGTTTCGGAAAGCTTTTGCGCTTGAATGATCTCGTTCCAAAACAAACGATTTTTGTACTTGCGAATAAAGCCTTCTGATAGTTTCTGGAAACGTGAAACCAGCTTCCAATTCACTTGGTCCAGGTTTTCTTTAATGAATTTTTCCGATAACTGCTCTTCCTGGCAAATCTGATTCCACGAAATTGAGCGCTTGTCTGTCAACTCTTTTGCGTCCATTAGTTCAGTTAAGGAATTAAACATATAAACCACTCTCTCTTTGCATTTTGATAGTGTCTATAGTAACATGCCTTAACGCGAAAAACCCGCACACCGGTCGAAACCGGGATGCGGATATTGTTTTTCTATCGTTCTTCCTGTTGTTCCCTTTCTTCCAGATTGTCCTGCAGATTCGAAATTCTTCCGCTGTCTGCCATTTCCATTTCATTTTCTTGTTCTCTCTGTTCCTTTTCCAGCTGTTTTTGCTTTAGTTCCTCTAAATTTTTGTTTTTTGCCATCATAATCTCTCCTCAAATTTCTTATTTTTATTCCCAATGCTCTCCATTATTCAGAGACTTCTGCGGATGCCACTAAAATTGCTTCAGGCGTTTCTTAAAATGCGAAAGGATGCCTCGCTGCTTTTATTACCGTGGCAGGGAGACATCCTTCATTTGAGCTTATTGCTTTTTCTTTTTGACAATTGCGACGGTACATCTTGACACACATATCAGTTTTTCTTCTTCATCGACAATTTTAATATCCCAAACCATCGTGGTCCTGCCTATATGCAATGGTGTACCGGTAGCAGTTACCAGTCCGTCCTGTTTGCCGCGCAAGTGATTGGCATTGATTTCCAAACCGACAGCAATTTCGGTTTCCTGATCGATGGACTCCCAGGTCCCGACACTGGCAACCGATTCTGCCAACACGACGGAAGCCCCGCCGTGCAGCTGTCCGAAAGGCTGATGTGTAGCTGCGTGAACAGGCATGGTTGCAACTACTTTGTCCGGGGTAACTTCAATGAATTCGATTCCTAATACACCTGCAATTGTTTCTTCCAAAGGCTTCATTTGCATACTGGCAGTCTCCTTTTTTATCTACCGTTCCTCAAGCTTTGCTTTTTGCGTAAAGTTCACGCAGAAGGAACTTTTGTATTTTCCCGCTGGCATTGCGCGGCAATTCATCGACAAAGCGATAAGTTCTTGGCCGCTTGAAACGTGCCAATTTTTCATTGTTGAGGCAAAACTCCTCCAGCTGCTGCTCTGTCAATAAGGCATCTTTAACAACAATAAAGGCCATAACGGCTTCTCCCCATTTTTCATCAGGAATTCCCAGCACGGCAACGTCCTGAACCAGTTCATGTTCATGCAGAACGTCTTCTACTTCACGCGGATAAATATTTTCTCCGCCACTGATGATCATATCATCCACTCGATCAGCCACAAACAAATAGCCATCCTCATCCAGATACCCCAAATCACTCGTATGGTACCAACCTTTGTATAATACGCGGGAAGTGGCTTGTGGACGGTGGAAATAGCCAGCCATCATGCTTGGCCCGCGAACAATGATTTCCCCGACTTCAAATATCCCTACTTGCTCATCCGGCTCTGAAGGTCCTTTTTCATTTGGCCGAACAATACGGATTTCATGGTTGAAGGCAGGCTTGCCGGCAGATCCTGCTTTCGTTAACTGCTCATCTTCAGCAAGAAACGTAATAGCTGGACCCATTTCCGTTTGGCCGTATGCCTGAATCAAATTGATTCCCAGTACTTCTTTAACGTGTTTGACCAGTACAGGGGCCATTGGAGCCGCACCATACAATCCACGCTGCAAAGTTTTGACTTTTTCATTTGCTCCGTCCAAATCTGCCATCATGCTCCACATTGTTGGCACGGCAAACATCACTGTAACTTTTTCTTTCTCCACTGTGTCCACAGCTTCCTGCGGGTTGAATTGATGCATGATGACGCTCGAGGCTCCTGCTTGAACGCGCGGAATTACGCAGCAATGCAGCTCAGCACAATGAAACATCGGCGCAATAACCAGTCCCACGTCGTTTTTCGTATACTTCAGCATGGCAATACAGGTCAGGCTTTGTTCAGCCATATCACGATGGCGATGAATGACTCCTTTTGGGCGTCCTGTTGTTCCGCTCGTATACATAATAGCGTAAGTATCGAGCTCATCGACCTGCACATAAGGATCCGTCGCTGATGCCCTGCTTACCTGCTCCTGATAACTCACCGCATAGTCCGGAACTTTGTCATCTATAAACCAAAATTGGATACTCGGAAAATGGGCAGCAACGCTTTTGATGGTATCTTCTAAAGCTTCCTCGAACAAAACGATTTCAGGGGTTGCATCATTCAAAATATACACCAACTCCTCTGGCTTTAGGCGGAAGTTAATGGGATTAAACACAGCACCAATTTTTGCACAAGCAAACAGCACGGTAGGCAATTCGCGATTATTGAACAAAAAAGTTGAAACCCGATCGCCTTTACTGACGCCCGCCGAAGTTAGCGCATTCGCTAAGCGGTGAACTTCTTTGCGCCATTGCGCGTAAGTCCAGCTTTCCCCTCTTCTGATATCCACCAACGCTTTTTTATCCGGGTACTGATCTGCTGTCTGATCAAAGATTTTACCGAGTGTCGCGTACATACTTTGCTTCTCCTCCTCTAATGAAATCTTCTTAGTTCATTTCAATTCATAATGTCAGAAAATAAGTAATATTGCAACAATTCAAAGACTCATCTTTGTGTAAGAAATTAGTCCCTTTTTTTGATAACGTTTACGAATATCAAAAGCCGATGCTAATCACCTGAGCATAGCTCTCCTAAATGACGAAAAGACAGTCTTCTTCAGTTCGTTCCAAGACGATTAAGATGGGTGGGATAAAAGGTCTTCCCCTTTTAGAAACTAACTCTTTTAAGTAATTTAGTTGAATAGAAATTTGGTGATATATCTTTCAGAAAGAAATAGTAATTATACTTTTCGTAGTAATTTAGTATTTGCTATTAACTTTCGGAGATTATAGTCGATATTTTTAATATAAGAATCAGCATTTTTCAAAAAACGCCTAATTAGAAAAACTTGAAGTTGAATAATATAGAACGGTAAATATCCTACTTATATCTTTGTAACACAAATGTAATATTGAAACTTATTGCCTATACTAATTTAATTATATAGAATTAAGGAAATTACAGATAATAGATTGAATTGTCTATCAATAGAAAAGAAAAAGGGGTTTGAGGATGAGAAAAATTATTTTTACGTTATTTGCAGCCGCTGCTTTGTCGTTGGCCATTGGTACTTCGGATACCGAGGCCAGTGATTATACCGTTAAACCAGGAGATACTTTATGGAAAGTCGCATCCACTAATAAGGTCTCAGTTGATCAGTTGATTTCTTGGAACAAGTTATCTTCCAATTCGATTTATCCAAATCAGAAAATTAAAGTTTCTGCAGCCTCAACTCCGGCCGCATCTCCACAAAAAGTTAGTGCACCTAAATCATCTGCCAACTCTGTGAATACATATACGGTAAAAACAGGAGACACTCTGTCCCATATAGCCCGTATCCACAGCATGAGTGTTAGCTCCATCCAACAGTTGAACAAGTTGTCCGACAGCAATATCCGCCCCGGGCAAAAATTAACCGTTAGTGGCCAGGCGTCGGCACCGACCGCAAAACCCCCTGCAGCAGCTCCAGTGGTTTCTAAAACCAGTACATATCGCGTAGCCAGTGGCGATACACTATCAAATATCGCGAAACGCCACGGCAGTTCTGTTTCACAACTAATGAGCTTGAATGGCCTAACCACAAGTTCAATCCGAATTGGCCAAGTCTTAAAGGTTGATGGCAGTTCGGCAACTAAACAGCCTGTAACCGTTTCTAACCCCGTCTCTGCTGCACCTGCAACACCAGGCAATATTTCAACTCTTATTGCTACCGCTAACTCATTGCTGGGCACACCTTATAAATGGGGTGGTGCAGCGCCAGGCGGTTTCGATTGCAGCGGCTTCATTTACCATGTTTATAATCAGGCGGGGATTAGTGTCCCAAGAACAAGCACTACCGGCTATGACGCGATATCTTATAACGTAAGTTCTCCTCTAGTCGGCGATTTAGTGTTTTTTAAAGATACATACCGCGCTGGGATTTCACATATGGGCATTTATATCGGCAACAACAGCTTTATTCATGCTGGCGGGGATCGTGTTCAAATCACTAGTTTGAACGACAGCTATTGGAGCAAACATGTCGACAGCTATCAGCGCCTCAATGTGATGAGATAGCCTCCAGAATCTTGACCTAAAAACTAAGCAACATAAATAGAACCGATTATAAAAAAAGAAGAGCGACGCTGGCAGTGATCAGCGTCGCTCTTCTTTTTTCCGCTCAAACAGCGAATTGACACCAGTAATCTTTCGCTAATTATAATCATTATCACTTAATATTGATTTTAATTTAAAAACTGGTATTATTAAGAATGTAGTGTTTTATATAAAAAAAGAAAACGAGGTGTTTGATTTATGAGTACAAACAAAACAGGATTAACAACCAGCTGGGGTGCTCCAGTCGGAGACAATCAAAATTCCCAAACAGCCGGACAACGCGGTCCTATCCTTCTACAGGATGTCCATCTTCTTGAAAAGCTTGCGCATTTCAACAGAGAACGAATTCCTGAGCGTGTAGTACATGCCAAAGGCGCTGGCGCTCATGGTTATTTTGAAGTAACTCACGATGTTTCCAAATATACAAAGGCTGCTTTCTTATCTGAAGTTGGCAAGAAAACAGACATGTTTGCCCGCTTCTCAACCGTTGCTGGTGAACTGGGATCTGCGGATACCGTCCGTGATCCGCGTGGTTTTTCTTTGAAGTTTTATACAGAAGAAGGAAACTATGATTTAGTTGGCAACAACACGCCCATTTTCTTCATCCAAGACGCAATTAAATTTCCTGATTTTATCCATACACAAAAACGCGACCCACGCACGCACTTGAAAAACCCGAACGCAGTATGGGACTTCTGGTCATTATCACCAGAATCATTGCACCAGGTGACTTATTTGATGGGTGACCGCGGAATTCCGGCTACTCTTCGCCACATGCACGGTTTCGGCAGCCACACATTCAAATGGACAAACGCAGAAGGCGAATCCGTTTGGATCAAATACCATATGCTTACTGAACAAGGCATTCAAAACATCACTCAGGAAGTAGCTGACAAAATTGCCGGTGAAAATCCCGATTTCCATACCGAAGACTTGTTCAATGCGATTGAACAAGGCGACTTCCCTGAATGGAAAATGTATGTCCAAGTTATGCCTTTAGAAGATGCAAACACATATCGCTTCGACCCATTTGATGTAACAAAAACATGGTCTCACAAAGACTATCCGTTAATGGAAGTTGGCCGCATGGTGCTTAACCGCAATCCGGAAAACTATTTTGCTGAAGTGGAGCAGGCGACTTTCTCTCCAGGCACATTGGTTCCTGGCATTGACGTATCACCGGATAAAATGCTGCAAGGCCGGTTGTTTGCCTACCACGATGCTCATCGTCACCGTGTCGGCGCTAACCACCAGATGCTGCCGATCAATGCAGCAAAAAACCAAGTCAACAACTACCAGCGCGATGGCCAAATGAACTTTGGCAATAATGGCGGCGGTTCTGTTTATTACGAGCCAAACAGCTATGGCGGCCCTACTGAAACTGAAGCGGCTAAACCGGCGAAGATGGAAGTATCTGGCGTTACAGATTCAGTCCCTTACTTTAAAGAAGATCATTACACGCAGCCAGGCGATCTTTACCGTCTGCAAAGTGCTGAAGAGCAGGAACGCCTTGTTGCAACTTTCGTCGGCGGCTTAAGCGCTGTTGAACGGGATGACATCAAGCTTCGCCAAATCAGCCATTTGTACAAAGCAGATGCTGAATTCGGCACACGTGTAGCAGATGGCCTTGGACTTGCTGTTCCTGACCTTACGGAAACAAAATAAATACTCAATAACCTAACACCTATATTCTCAATTAGCCATTTATCCGATACTGGATAGATGGCTTTTTTATTTCCTCACAAAAAAAAGAAGCCAGTTGCGGCTTCTTTTTCACTTCTATTCTACATCAACCAATTGGTTGGCAATGATTTTCGCCAAATCAGAACCATTTTGTATACAAGCGCCAATTCCCACTCCAAAGTAGGAAGATCCGGCCAGTTTGACACGAGGAACTAACTCTTCCATTTTCAGCTCCAGTGCGCTGATCGCGGTTTTATGGGCCATATGGTAATTGGGCATCAAGTTTTTCCAGCCCGTCACTTCAACTGCTATAGGTGCTTCTTCAATGCCCAAGCTTTTGCGGACGTCTTCCATTGCTGCTTTCGCCAGTTCCTCTTCTGATAAGTCTTTTAAGAGCCCATAAGATGGATGGGAGCTCTTATAAAACAGACGCACCAGCAATTTATGGCTTTTTGACGTATGGCTCCATTTCCGGCTCGTCCAAGTGCAGGCATTGCAATGCAAATCACTTCCCTGCGAGACGATGAATCCCGTCCCGTCTTTCGGAAGCTGCTCGTCTGGTACATCAAACCCAAGATAAACACTGAGTAAAGAAGAATTCAGGAACTGATCAAACTCGAGATCCAACTCAGGAATTCCTAAAAGTTGTTGAGCAACTTGGTGAGGTGTTGCCAAAATTACATAATCGGCTTCTAATACTTCTCCATTCTCCAATGCCACCAGGTAGCCTCCGCCGTTTTTTTGGACCGACGTGGTTCCCACACCTTTCACGATACGGGCTTGTCCTGACTGTTTCTCCATCTCATCAATCAACACTTGCATGCCGCCATCAAATGAGATGAACTTCTTATTGGCAGTCCCTTGAAAAAACTCCTTGTTGGCTTCGAAGCCTTTGATGATGCTGCCGTATTTATTTTTGTAATCCACCAGATACGGCAAAGTAGACGCCAAAGTCAGTTCGTGGAGATTACCCGAATACACACCAGACAATACCGGCGCAATTTGATTGTCCACCAACTCTTTGCCGAGAAACGCTTCGAGGAATTCTCCAATTGAACTGTCTCGCGTGAAGCTTTCATTGACGCTGTCAAGATCCTTCAACGCTGCCTGCTTGCCCTCTTCTGACACGAGTGTTGAACTAAGCAGCGCTTCTTTGTTCATTGGGATGCCGAACACCGTATCTTTCGGAATGGCGTGCAGCACATTGTTCGCATATAAATAGGAAATACCCGTGCCGTTGTACACAACCCGGTCCTCGAGTCCCAGATCTTCAATCAACGGCATAATGCTGGCATGACGTGCAACAATCGAATCTGCCCCGACTTCCATAATGAATTCATCATCTATTACAGTTTTTATTTTCCCACCTAATTGCGGATCCCGCTCAACTAATGCCAATTCCAGATCAAGGTTCTCCCGCAGGTTCAGCTTCTGTAAATAATACAAAGCGGAAAGGCCAGTAATGCCTCCACCGATAACTACAGCTTTTTTCAACTTTATCCACTCCTTGCTTATGCTTACATTCTACCAATATTTCAGCCTGGCAGCAGGGATCTTTTTGTCTTTTTTGACACGCTTTCTCCCTTCTCCGTGGTAGGATAATGGATAGAGACCCGCATTTTTTATGCGGAAGGGAGAGACGTTTAATGATGAATGCTATTGACCAGAATATCATAGAGAGACGCTCAATCAAAAAATTCAAGGTTGATGCGGTCAATGTGGAAGAAATTATTGAACTGCTAAATGTTGCCAAATGGGCACCCAATCATAAAGTAAACGAGCCTTGGCGTTTTCAGCTGTATACAGAAGCCGGCAAGGAAAAGTTCGTTCAGGCATTTATTGACTCCATGCGCACCCCGGATGGAGAAGTTCCACCCAAAGTCTTCAATAAAGCGGATTACTTCCGCAGCATTCCGCTGCACCTGGTCGTTATCATGCCGGAAGATCCGAGGCAAAGAAGATGGGATGAGGACTATGGCGCCGTTTCATCCATGCTGCAAAACTTCCAGCTGGCAGCTTGGGAGCGCGGCATTGGCATGATTTGGCGCTCCAACGACTGGATTTACAATCCGGTGTTCCGTGAAGCCATTGGTGTGAAACCGGGCGAAAAAATCGTGGCGACGATGATGATCGGCTACCCTGCGCACGTTCCTGCCAAACAGGAGCGGACGGATATTCGCGAAAAATTGACGATTATCAGCGAATAACAGAAACTTGCAAAGAGAAGGTGCAACTGCGCCTTCTCTTTTTATTTATTGAAAAGTCATAGCTGTATAAGCACTTTAATTAGTTTATTTTTATGGGAACTATTTCAAAAAACAGCGGTCTAATTATGATAGAACTCCAACTTTGACGAAAAGGGTGACCATACGATGAAAAAAGCCTGGATAGCGCTTTTGTACCTGTGTGTATTTGGCTTGTCCGTTTACGCTTATTCCACCCACTTGAATGGTCCAGATGCTGAATTGCATCAACGGCTTTTGCCCGTCGAGATCAAAACCGTAAAGTCTGGAATGAGTCAAGATGAACTCCAACAGATTGTCCTGGGTGCCAAACAGAACGGGGACGTCCTGTCTATCGCTGGCATGCAGCATAGCCAAGGCGGACAGACAGTTTATCCGAACGGCATTATGATCGATATGAAACCTTATAATCGAATCATTAAAGTAGATGAAGAAGCAAAGACAGTGACAGTGCAAAGTGGCGCACGGTGGGCTGATATACAGGAAGCCATCAATTCCTATGGCCTATCGCTGAAAGTCAGCCAGTCGCAGAACATTTTTACGGTTGGCGGTTCGCTGAGCGTCAATGCCCACGGTCTGGATATCCGCAACGGTGGATTGACCGATACGGTTGTCTCCATGCGTTTGCTGAATGCCGAAGGTGAGATTCTTCAATTGAGCCCTACGGAAAACAGTAAGTTGTTTTATGCAGTTCTTGGCGGCTATGGGTTATTCGGCATTATATTGGATGTCACACTGGAGCTGACAGACGATGAGTTGTATGAAACCCACACGGCTAGCATGTCTTACAGCGACTACCCAGGGTACTTCAAGCAACAAGTGCAGGACAACCCCGATGCCAAAATGCACCTGGCTCGCATTTCCATTGCACCCGAGTCTTTCATGGAAGAAATGTATGCGATTACGTACAAGTCAGCCCAGGATCAAACACGGTTCCCTGAATATCAAAAACTAAAAACGGAGAATCTGGTGGCTGTGCCGAAGTTTTTCCTCGGACTTTCACGAATCAACGATGCCGGAAAAGACAGCTTTTGGAACGCTCAAACAACCTATACCCAGCAAATTGATGGAAACCTTGTTTCACGCAATAATGTTATGCGTTCGGATTCCGAATTTATGGAGTATGACAATAGCCGAAAAACAGAAATTCTCCAAGAGTACTTTGTGCCTGTGGATCAATTTGAACACTATATCCCGGCGTTAAAAGCGGTACTGGAAGACAATCCCGATTTTAACTTATTGAATGTTACGATCCGCTATGTGGAACAAAACGAAGACGCGGTTTTGTCCTATGCCAAAGAAGATATGTTTTCACTTGTGCTGCTCGTCAATCAAGGAACCGATAAGAAGAGCATTCAGCAAACACAGGACGTTGTTCAGAAAATGATCGATGTCACGCTTGCACATGATGGCAGTTATTACCTTCCATATTTCGGCTACCCGACAAAGGACCAAATGCAGAGCGCCTACCCGAGAACCGAGGAATTTTTCGAATTGAAGGATCGGTTTGATCCAGAACACCGCTTTATGAATCTTTTTTACGAGGAGTACCGGCCATGAACTACAAACGTTTTATTTATTACCAAGGCACCATCGGCATGGCATCAAGCATGATTTTTCCATTCTATATTTTGCTGATCAAAAACGTCGGGGACAGCTATGCCCAGTTCGGCTGGGCTTACGGCTTATTCGCACTGACGGCTGCGTTGTGCTATCCACTGATTGGAAAATACGCTGACCAAATTGGAGACAAAACCTTTCTCACTGTCTATTCCTGGGGAATGGCCATCCTCTTGTTGTTCTTTCCGCTGGCTTCAGAAGTTTGGCACGTGTACATTCTGCAGGTTCTGATGGGTGTATTGGGAGCCGTTCAAAAAAATTCCGAAAAAACGGTTCTGGCACGCTATGTCACAAAAGAAATCGCTGGCACACAAATCGGTCGTTATCATGTTTGGACTTCTGTCGCCGCCGCTCTCGCGGTGATCGCCACAGGCTACCTTGTCGATTTTTTGACGATTGCCAGTATCTTTTACATTGCTTCTCTTGTTTTCGCCTGGAGCGGGCTGCAGTTATTGAAACTGGAAAACGCTAGCAATCTGTCTAGTTAACTTAAAAGACGTGTTCCCTTCTGCCAGCGATTTGGCTCGAGAGAACACGTCTTTTTAATCAAACTTTACACTGTTTTTTTATTCAGTACAGACATGGCTCCCATGGCTCCTGAAAATTCGCCGTTATCGAGAAATAGCGGAACCGAACCACGCAAAATGGTGTAGCTGGTGACCACTTCTTTCAACAAAGGATTATCAATGAAAGAGGAACCGATGTAGACAATCGTCGAGCTTCTGCATTGGTGGGCTGCCTGAACACTAACCGTACTGACGGTCTCCCCCACCAAGCCAATAACCGTTGCCAACAGTTCTTCTTTCGTCAACTCTTCTGAAATGGCAAACAAATTCTGGCCAAAGTTGCTTGCCGTCAGCTCTCCAGAGATCGGAGGCTCTTTCCCCTCGTAAATGTGCTTCACTTTTAAATCAATCCGTTCACGAGAACCTTTTTTTGCCAAAGCAACAATGTCTTCGTACCGCGTAACGCCAGTCAGCAAGTGACTTAACCCGACTAATGTTCCGCCGCCGACACCCGTGCCGCCTAAACGCTCATGCCCATTGTCCTGGATGCAATGAATAGAGGTGCCAGTCCCAACGTTCGTTACCAAATAAGCATCTTCCAAGCGCCCCATCTTTTTGAGGAGAACTTGCACACCAAGGTGAGTTGCTTCGAACTCCACCATTTCCTGGACTGGCTGATGGAGCAAGGAAATCAGAACACCTGACTTGCCTCCCGTTACACATACCTTACTGTTGCCTAGACCGTTTACCCAGTCAGCAACCCGCTCAATTTCAGCAATTGGGTATTTTTCAAAATGGACTTCCCCGTTCGTGGTATACGCCACTTTGATCAACGTACCGCCTGCATCTATTCCGACAATCATTTCCGCACCTGCTCTTTCTCGCACCTTTTAAAAAATGCCAGATAATCTATACACATATGATAAAATTCTACCATACTCGTTTCTATTATGGGAGGTGTTTGCCAGCCATGCCGCGAAACAAAAGCTTTCACTTCTATTCCGTATGTTAATTAGAACGGTTTTACGGGTATAACATACCCAAGACATCAATAAATCAGAGGAGGAAGCAGTATGGATTTAACAATTTGGCTTTACATAGCACTCGCCATTTTCGTAGTGGGATTAATCATCGCAATCGTCGGCGTCGTTATGCTGATATCAGGAATGAAAGAACCCATGAAGAAAATGAAGGGTTCCGCGAACAATTTGAAAGAGCGGGTCGACAAACTCAACCTGGAAGTAACAACCTTGTCGCACAACGCAAATGAATTAAAAGAAGACGTTCAACTGAAATCCGAAAAAGTTGGCACGCTTGTTGATGCAGCAAAAGGCACGATGAATTCGGTCATAGACTTGAATGCTTCGGTCCGAGCAATTACGGGTGGCATTGCATCACGAGTCGACCATGACAGACAGCGCATTGCGGAAGTTAATCAGTACAGCAACACAGCGATAGGCTTTGTTACTTTTATAAAAAACAGAATATCTTCCGAAACCATCAATGCCACGTATACACCAAACTCTGCAGCTGATGAGAATCAGGTGCAGAAAAACTATTAAAAATGAGAAAAGGCAGCCGCATAGGCTGCCTTTTTTATGTTCTCGCTTAGCTTTTCTGAATTTCCATATTCTTCTGGATGTTGACCTGGTGCGGAAACGGAATTTCAATGCCATTGGCATCGAGTGCTTCTTTAATAGCTTTGCGCAATTGACGTTCTACCGCCCATTGTTCTCCGCTCTGCGCTTTTGCAATGACGCGCAAGGTCACATCGGATGCCCCGAATGCCTGCACCCCGATAACATCAGGACCTTCAACAATCGTTGAATCTTTTGCTGCCACCTGGTCGCAAGCTGTTTGGATGATGCCGACCGCCTCATCGATATTTTCATCGTAAGAGATGCCAATATCCACGAGTGCCCGCATATTGCCGCGCGAATGGTTGCTGACTGTGGTGATGTCGCGATTCGGAATGTAGTTCAAGGTGCCGTCAAAACTGCGGATTTGCGTCGTTCTTAGCCCAACTGCTTCAACGATCCCATCGAGGCTGCCGACAGTCACATAGTCGTTTACATCCAACTGCTTTTCCAGCAGCAGGAAGAAACCGGTCACTACGTCACTGACAAGGCCCTGGGCGCCAAAGCCGATCGCCAGTCCTACAATTCCCGCGCCGGCTATCAAGCTCGCGACAGACAAGCCAAATATATTGAATAAAGTCGCAACCAGTATAAAAATCAATACATAAGAGAACACGTTTTCCGATAAGCTTTGCAAGGTCAATGCACGGCCTTTTGTCACGTCTCCTTTTACCAGCAGTTTATCGAAGAAACGGTTTATCAGTTTTTTGCCGATTGCTTTGACTAAAGCAAAAGCGATTAAAATACCGATTATTTGGGCGGCAATTACACCTGCATTAAAGAGCAGCGCTTCCCAATCAAAGCTTTCAAAATTCATAAAAATCATCCTTTCCATTTTGCGGCAATACAGCAGATTACTCAATCTGCCAAAATTGTGTTTCATAGTCCTGTTTCTTTATAACATATATGCACGCTCCATTTCATTCGTCGTGACTAAATCGAAGAGATTCGGGTAGTGATGGAAGTAGATCAACTATACCGAGGAGGATTCTAATGAAAATACAAGCAGCGGTTACACATGGCTTAGGGGAAGAATTTAAATTTGAAGAAGTGGAGCTAGGCGAACCAAAAATGAATGAGGTGCTGGTGAAAATTGTGGCGTCCGGTGTTTGCCATACAGACGCTGTAGCAAGAGATTTGGGCTTGTCGCCATTTCCCGCAGTTTTGGGGCATGAAGGTTCAGGAATCGTAGAAAAAGTAGGATCTGCTGTTACGACCGTCCAAGCTGGCGATCACGTGGTGCTGTCCTTCGCTTATTGCGGCCATTGCGAAAATTGCCTGACGGGACATCCGACTGTTTGCTTAAACTTCAACGACTTGAATTTTGGAGGCAAAATGCAGGACGGCACAAACCGAATCCATCACCACGACCATGCCGTGTCGACGTTCTTCGGCCAATCTTCTTTTGGGACCTTTGCGGTTACCAACGAACGAAATGTCGTCAAAGTAGATCCGGAAGTAGATTTAACCTTACTTGGACCTTTAGGCTGCGGCATTCAGACGGGTGCTGGGACGGTGTTGAACCGGTTCAAACCTGAGTTTGGCTCTTCTATTGCGATTTACGGCAGCGGCGCGGTCGGATTGAGCGCAGTCATGGCGGCGAAAATCGCTGGGTGCTTTAACATCATCGCAGTCGATATTCATGATGGACGCCTAGAACTGGCAAAAGAATTGGGGGCAACGCATACCCTCAACGGCAAAAATATCGATGTCGTAAAAGAAATCAAAAACATTACAAAAGGCGGTACCCATTACGCAGTTGAAACGACAGGTGTACCGCCGGTTGTTAAACAAGCAATCCATGCCCTTCGCCCGCTTGGTTCGTGCGCCATTGTTGGGGTAACACCTGAAATCACATTCGATGTCCATAACGACATCATGGCAGAAGGCAAAACCGTCATGGGCGTAATTGAAGGCGATTCGATCCCGCAAGTATTTATTCCACAGCTGGTGGATTACTACAAACGCGGCCTATTCCCGTTCGATAAATTGACTAAAGTCTATGCTTTTGACCAGCTTAACGAAGCATTCGAAGACTCTAAAAAAGGCATCAGCATCAAACCGATTGTAAAAATGGGTCAACCGTAAAGCGCTTGAATTTGTGAAGTTGCCATACCCCTTCTCTATAAAATAAAATGCATGAGTTACGTATTCTAAATAAAAATGAGCCAGGAAATGTATCTCCTGGCTCATTTTTTGATAACTGTAAATTAGCTAACCCAATTTGTTCATCCATTTAAAACATTCCACCTTGGTGATTATTCTGTCCAGCTTGCCGCCGAGCATCTGCTTCGGCTGAATTTTGATTTAATGTTTTTTCCTGCTTATTTAAGCTGTATTTCCGTTTAGTCAAAACATCTACTAGATAACCGATTAAAAATATACCTGCAAGGGTTCCCCAAAACATCCACATCATCCAATGCATATATCCCACCCCTTCTCATTTTAGTCGTCGCTTATTACCCCTCTATATATTATTATACGTTTATAACTGCGATTAGTTTCAATAATTAATATATTCAGAAATGACAGGATACTCTGCTTCTCATAAATTATGTGTCTAAATCAATATAAAATTGCTTAAGCATTTATTTTACTAACCCTTTTCGTTTCTATAAATGCCAACTTTTCTTTAGGCAAAATCCTTTTTATATCGGACAGTCATGTAAATTCCAGCTGCTAAAAATGCCAGTGCATATTTGAAGAGGAAAAAAATGGTCCACATATACTCTTTAGGAAAAATCATGTCACACAAAATGATCGCACCCAGCATATAAAAACTACTTTTTAAATAGATTTGATTTGTTCGTTCATCACCTTCCCCAATCTTCTTATAAACTATATAGAGAAAAATTGCACTCCCCATAACCAGTAAAAAACCAATGCCAATGAGCATGTTCCAATTTCCCGTAGATTGTTCAGCCCAGGACCTTAAAGGGTTAAAAATAGCGTTATGAATGTTTGAGATAAAATTAGTTATCATTTTGATCATTTCCTTTCACATAAGTAAAAATATCGTTTACATCGACATTAAAAAAGTTGGCAATTCGAAAAGCTAACAATAGAGTCGGAACATAATTTCCTTTTTCCATTACGAAGATAGTTTGTTTAGAAACTCCGACCTTCTCCGCTAATTCTTGTTGAGACATTCTAGCAAGCACACGGTATTCATAAACTTTGTTGGATATCAAATCACCAAAATCTTTTTTCATAATCATCACCTCTTGAACCAAATTATAAATTATGAATTTATAAAAGCAAAGTAAACTTATATAAAATATAAAATTAATTTTACTTTAAACTAAAATACTTTTTACTAAAGTATTGGCATATAAAAAGAACCTGGCAAAATTCATGATTCCCACATCAATCTGATGTATTCTATTCTTACACTTTTAATTGTCACTATTCCAAATGTAAACCGTTCGTAAATGTATCAAAACACTTTACAAACGTTCCCTGACTTATACCCATATTTACGAACGGAAATATCTAAAATGCACTGAATACCAATGCTCCTGAAGCAAAAAAGCCGAGCACCCTGATTTAGGCACTCGACTTTTCCTGTTGTCTTCATGTATCCAGAAAGTTTTTCCCAACTAATTCCTTGGAAGAAAAAATAAATGCTTCCATCAAGCGCACAGTATTTTTCAGGTCATCCAAATCGACAATTTCAATTGGGGTATGTGTATAGCGCGAAGGAATAGAAACCACTCCGGACGAAACCCCAGTCGATGTCATGTGAATCGCTCCCGCATCCGTACCGATGCCCATGAAAATCTCCTGCTGGTAAGGAATGTTTTGTTCCACCGCCACTTTTTCCAGCAGCCCTGTGACAAGCGGATGGGCAATCAATGATTTGTCCGCAATTTTAATGCAAGGGCCGTCTCCAAGCGTCCGCGTGCCTGTCATGAGGACGTCGTACGTATCACTTGTCGGTGTGGTATCAACAGCCAAGGCGAAATCGGGTTTGATGCCCGGCGACAACACAGAAGCTCCGCGCAAGCCAACTTCTTCCTGAACCGTGAAGACACAGTAGATGTCGCCATGCTTGCTGTCTTTGTTTGATGCCAAATTGTTGATCAGCTCGATCAACACAGCACAGCCTGCCCGGTCATCCAACGCTTTTCCGACAACGCGGTTGCGCTTCTTGTCTCCAGCTAACTTCAGCCCGCTGCCATAGCTGATGGGTTGGCCGACTTTGATGCCCATTTCCAGTACTTCCTCTGCCGAAGACGCCCCCACATCGATATATAAATCGCGGTGGGAAGCGATGCGCTTGGGATCATCCCACTTTACATAGTGGACCGCTAATGTTCCAATTACCCCTTCTATATAACCCTCGGCTCCTTTAATCATAACTGGCTGGGCCAGCAGGACGCGGTTATCGAATCCGCCAAGCTGCTCGAAACGCAGGGTGCCGTTCGGCTCGATTTTCTTGACGATAAAGCCGATCTCATCGGCATGCGCCGCCAGCAGAATGGATGGCATCTGTGGATCTGTCGCTTTTACGGTTGCAAGCAGATTTCCCAGCGCATCGACTTCTACGTTGTCCACTTTGTTTTCTATTTCCTTTTTGATAAAGCGTTGAACGTCCTGTTCAAATCCGCTTGGCCCTACCAGTTCACATAAATCTTTCAGCAATTCATACAACCCTCATCCACTCCAAACTATTGATTTGATAAGTACACGTCCGTCATTAAATCGTTGCTCATTGGGTGCGGCACGTAATCTTCCACGTAATCGCTTTGTGCAAGCGGCGGAGTCGTATACGCAAGCATGACCCACGGTGCATCTTCCTGGAATAGCTGCTGCGCTTCCTGGTAAAGCTCTGTCCGTTTGTCCTGGTCAATGGTTTCACGCGCTTCTGTAATCAACGACGTAAACTCATCACTCTTATAGAAAGCAATATTCTGTGCAGGTACTTCCGCATTGGTTTTGCTCAAATTTGGATACAGGAAGTTATCGGGATCTGCCATGACGCCCGTCCAGCCGTACATTGCCATACTGTGCTTCCCGCTCTTCGTGTCATCCAGATAAGTGGCCCATTCTGTTGAGATGATTTCAGCTGTGATGCCAATTTCGGCTAAATCCGATTGGATCGCTTCGGCGATTTTCATTGGCTCTGGCAAGTACGGACGCGGATTGCTCATCGTATACAATTCGGTCTCGAAGCCATTTTCCAAGCCTGCTTCAGCCAACAGTTTTTTTGCTTCTTCAACATTGTAATCGTATTTTTCCAAAGAGTCGTCGTGGCTCCATAATGAAGGTGGCAATGGGCTTGTTGCCGGGTCTGCCATCCCGTTGTAAAAGGCATCGACAATTTCTTCTTTATTGATGGCCATATTGATCGCTTTTCGGACCAATGGATCATCAAATGGTTCTTTTTCCATATTAAAGGCCATGTAGCCGATATTAAAACTTGGGCGCTTCTGCAGCTCAAGCCCTTGTGTTTCTTCCACGACATTGGTGTCACCTGCGTTCATGCCGTCCAAGACATCGATTTCCCCAGTCTGCAATGCGTTCAAACGCGCTGCATTTTCAGGAATGACCTGGTAGATGACCTTGTCCAAATACGGTTTGCCGTCCATCCAGTACTCTGGATTTTTCGCCAGTGTAATGGTGCTGTTGCGGCTCCACTCTTCAAACATGAAAGGTCCCGTTCCTACGGGATTTTCGTTCAACTCAGCTCCATATTCCTCAATAGCTGCCGGGCTCGCGATTCCGAACATGGAAATGGCTAAATAGCTAAGGAATGGCGCCGTTTTGCGTTTCAATTTGATTTCAAGTTCATGTTCACCAGTCGCTAAAATATGCTCGATTAAATGGTTTTCATCGCCTTTAAATCCACCATAAAGAAACGGATAATAAGGAAAATCTCCTTGGTGGTATGGGTTTTCCGGATCCATCCATCGTTCGAAATTGAAAACGACTGCCTCTGCGTTAAAGTCCGTTCCGTCATGAAACTTAACGCCTTCCCGCAATTGGAAGGTCCAAGTCAAGCCATCTTCACTCGAGCTGTACTCTGTAGCCAATTTCGGCTGAAGTTCCAAGTTCTGATCGTATTCCAATAAAGTCTCAAAAATATTATGGGTGACGCGGATAGATTCGCCATCTGTAACATTGATCGGATCCAATCCAACCGAATCAGCTCCACGGCCATAAATCAATGTACCGCCTTGTTTGTCTTCTTCTGTCATATCTTCTGCATTTTCCGAACTTCCCGTTTCATTGCCCCCGGAACATGCTGCCAACAATAAAACCAAAATCAGCATAAAATAAAATGCACGATGCTGTCTTTTCCCCATTCCGTTTCCTCCTCGTATGTTTTTTATCTTTTTTATATACATATCGTAAGTAAAATATGCATATTAATAGACAAAAAGAATATAAATATTAGTATAAGCATTTTAATGCAAATTATCAAATAAATATTAAAATTTCTCCATAAAAAGTCTTTTTAAGATTATTCTTATGTAAATAAAAACAAATCCGCTGCTAAACGGATTTGCCAAATTCTTTATACCGGTCCCCAATTGATCAGTACGCCAACTGTCAGCATAACAACTGCAATAACGACCCACATCAACAATAGCGGCAGCATCCACTTTGCCCATTTGATCCACGGCACACCGGCCACAGCCAGGCTCGCCATTAAAGGTCCAGATGTTGGGAAGATGCTATTGGTAAATCCATCTCCAAATTGATAGGCCTGAACAGCCACTTGCCTAGTGACACCGATCATATCCGATAACGGCGCCAGGATCGGCATAACGATCATTGCCTGGCCGCTCCCTGAAGGCACAAGGAAATTTAGTGCACCATTGGCAACAAACATCCCCAATGCCGCAAAGACAGGTGATAGTCCTGCTAAAGGCACTGATAAGGCTTGGACAAAGGTATCCAAAATCAGCGCATTTTCCATCACGATCAAAATGGCGCGAGCTACACCAATAATCAATGCACCGTATACCAAGTTTTTGCAGCCTTCCAAGAAGGTCAACGTTAATTTATTGTAATCCATTCCCGCGATAATACCTGCACCGATACCGATGATGATAAAGAATGCAGCCATGTGGTCAATGGTCCATTGAAATTCGATTGTCGCATATACAAAGAATGCCAAGCATAGACCAACAAACGACAAAATCAGCTTGTGCCGTGTCGTAAACGGAGCATCCAGCGGAGATTCGTCTTTCGCTCCTTCATCCAGCACGCCAATTAAACTTCTGGATGGGTCTGCCAATACTTTCTTTGCGTAGCTCCACGTATACAAAATCGTCACGCCGACGATTACGACAAAGGCAATGACACGCAGCCCCATACCCGAAAACAAAGGCACGTCCGCAATTGTTTGAGCAATCCCAACCGTATAGGGATTCAAAAATCCGACGTTAAAACCTGCAAACGTTGCTCCGAACGTAATAGCCACAGCAACAATTGCATCCAGCTTTAAAGCTCTTGCAATGATGACCCCAATCGCCACAAAAGGAATAATGGAGTTGGCGACTGCGCCGACTGCTCCACCCAGCGCAAAGAGGATGGAAACCAAGGCAATGAGTAAAAATTCTTTCCCTTTTGTTTTATTGACTGCGCGCAAGATGCCGCCTTTGATGGCTCCAGAGCGCTCCACCACTTCAAATGCTCCTCCGGCAAACAAAACCAGGAAAATCAATCCGCCTGATTGGACCATTCCTGCCTGCAATGCCAGAAAGATATCCATAAAGCCTGTTGGGTTGCTGTCGGTTTGTGCATACGTATTCGGCACTATCCGTTCAACTTCATCTACCATCTCCCGTTCAAAAGATCCGGCTGGTACGATATATGTGGCCGCTACAGCCATTAATAAAACGATAAACAAGATTACATATGTATCCGGCATTTCAAACTTCTTTTTCTTCTTACCATCTGCTGCTTTCTGGTTGGTGGGGACACTCATAAATTTCCATTTCCCTTCAAATCTATTCTATTTCCTTTTCTTTCGCCATCCGAAAAGGATTGTGTATTAGTATATAAGTTTAAGAGAAAATTATCAAATCTGTTTTTTCGGAATTTTTAAGAAGAAATCCAACTGAGAGATGCTCTTAATTTGAACGATGCGCTATATTCTCCCGTTACGGGTATAGATTAAGAATGAGCGTTTATTCTTCGCCTCCACCAATCGATTTTTTATAGAAGGGACGTTATCTATGCCATTTGCTTATATGGAAGATGCCACAGCGCTGTATTACGAGACTGCTGGCCAAGGAACACCTATTGTTTTTATCCATCCTCCGGTTATGGGACACGTGGTTTTTAAGCATCAAAAACGGCTGACTCCGGATTTCCAAACGATCTTTTACGACCTTCGCGGCCACGGACTGAGTTCGAAAGGACATATCCCTTTATCAATAGAACTTTTAGCAAAAGATTTAAAGTCCCTGTTGGACGAATTAAATATACCAAAGGCTGTAATCTGCGGCTTTTCAAATGGCGGCACTATTGCACAGGAATTTGCGTTGTTATACCCAGAGCGAACAGAAGCACTTGTTTTAAGCGGCGGCTATTCGAGGGTTGATAGCCTCAACTTAAAAAGCATGCTCAGATTCGGCATGGCCATGAGCAAACTCGATAAAGTCGAGGTATTGGCTAAGATGCAGGCATTTTCGCATAAATACTTTAAAGAAGATGAAGCTGAATTTTACCAATACGGCAAACTGGCCAATGCCCAAAGTGTTTACGAATTTTGCAAAGCCGGCCTTACCTACAACTCAACTCATTCACTTTATCGTTTGAAAATGCCGGTGTTGTTGGTCTATGGCTCACTGGAAAAAAAGATGCACCATTATCGGGTTCCCTTCCAGCACTCTGTATCCAATGTGAAAGTGGTCTACATCAAAGGGGCAAGCCATCAAGTGCCCCCGAGGCATTTCCCAGAATTCAACGATGTGGTCCATCAATTTCTAGACTCACAACAACTAAAGCTTAACTCTAGGCACTAGAATCTGAAATAAAGAAAACAGCGTCTTTTAAAAGAGCGATTCCGGTTATCCTACCCAGAATCGCTCTTGTTTCTATTTTCTTTCGCTGTTTTGAGTACCGATACGATAAGACGTGTTGATTAGTGAAAACAGCTGCTCAATTTTGTTTAAAATATCCAATGCCAGCAAGCCGTTCCCTTCTGCAGATTTGGGATAGCCGAGCGGCATGGTACGCCGAACCAATTGTGCATACAATTCGGCTTCAGTCAGTTCACGTGCAAACTCTTTTTCTGAAATATTTTTAATCAATGCCAAAGCGCCAGAAACGTGGGGTGTTGCCATGGAGGTGCCGGAGAGGCTGGCGTATTTTCCTCCGGGATACGTCGAATAAATATCGACTCCCGGAGCCACCAAGTCAATTTCATCATTCGTATTGCTGAAGGCAGCAATCCTCCGGTTAAAATCGACCGCCCCCACTTGAATCACTTCCCCGTAAGCTCCGGGATAAGCAAACTCGTCCGTATCGTGCAGGTCATCCCCTTCATTCCCTGCAGCGCAGACAATTGGAATTCCAGCGTCTACCGCACGTTTAATCACCGCATGAAGCTCGGCGACATCTTCCGGTCCTCCCAACGACATCGAAATAACACTCACGGTCTCCTCACCAGGGCCTTTCCAATCGATCGCAAAATGGATGGCATCGATGATTCCCTGGTATTCCCCACTGCCCTCTCCCGTCAACACTTTCAAAATGAGCAGATGGGCCTCGGGTGCTACTCCTGCTATTCCTCCATTGTCTCTGTATGAAGCAGCAACCGTTCCGGCAACATGTGTGCCATGGCCATTATTGTCATCAAAGTTAGCCTGGGCTCCATCAAAATCAGCCGTGAAGTTTCTCCCGCCAATGATTCGGTCCTGCAGATCCGGATGATCCGGCTGGCAGCCTGTATCGAGAATGGCTACAATGTTTCCTTTTCCTCGTTCTGCCGCTTCCCATACGTCCGGTGCCTGAATCATCTGGACGCCTTCTGGAACCTGTGGTGCCTGTTCTGTAATTTCTTCTACGCGGTAAGGAATTAAATGCAGTTTCGCCATTATTTCACTCCTCATCATTTCCATTGATTTTCTTACTTCACTAATTCGATGTGTTTCTTCAGAATCCTTTATTTATTGTTATCCAGCGGTATGATGTAACGCTTCGCATAATGAACAAAGGATTTTTCTATTTTTTACAGAATACAAACAGAAGTGCTAAAAACGAGGAGCCGATAAAATGAAAAAATGGATGATTTATGGTGCGAATGGCTATACAGGTGAGTTGATTGCGAGAGAAGCTGTTAAGCGAGGCATGTCTCCTATTTTGGCCGGACGCAGCGCTGAAAAAATCCGCCTACTGGCCCAAGAGTTGTCACTGGAATTCCAAGCTTTTCCGTTGGATGAACACGCGGCAGCCCAGTTACAAAACATTGATTTGGTGCTTCATTGTGCAGGTCCTTTTCAAGTGACCAGCAAACCCATGATCGATGCGTGTCTGTCTGCAAAAACACATTACTTGGACATTACAGGTGAAGTTTCCGTGTTCGAACACACCCATTCCATGCATGCTCAGGCTGCAGAAAAAAACATAATCCTCTGTTCGGGGGTAGGCTTTGATGTGGTGCCGACCGATTGCACTGCTTTAAAACTAAATGAAGAGCTGCCTGATGCAACGGAACTGGCACTTGGATTTGATTCGGATTCCGGCATTTCACCCGGAACGTTCAAAACCATGATCCAAGGTCTGGGCTCAGGGAGCATGCACAGAAAAGATGGCATTCTAAAAACGGTCGCTCTCGGGAGCCAGCACCGTACCATTGATTTCGGTCGCGGTTCGCGCTCAGCCATGGGGATTCCGTGGGGCGATGTGTCAACTGCGTTCTATACAACAGGCATTCCGAACATCTCTGCCTGGATTCCGATGCGGACCTCACGGGTTTACAGCGCACGTTTGATGGGAGCAGCGGGTCCGCTGCTGGCCACAGAGTGGATCAAAGAAAAACTGCAGAAGCAAGTGGAAAAACAGGTACAGGGCCCAACTGACAGTGTCCGCGCCAACTCGCCCGGCTATATTTGGGGAGAAGCCAAAAACCAGCAGGGTGTCATCAAAGTTGCACGCATCCGAACAGCCAATGTTTACGATTTAACAGTCTATGGGTCTCTCGAGATAGTCCGCCGCCTGCTGATTGAAAAAATCGACGGCGGATACTACACACCTGCTGGCCTTTTCGGTTCCAGTTTGGTGGAAAATTTACCGGGTTCGGGCACTTTTGAAATAGATACTTTTTATCCGTGACAGCTGAATGACAGCGCCATAGTCAGTATTTTCTAAGCAAAAAAGACAAATCCTGAATTTCAGGATTTGTCTTTACGTTTAACTCAGGTCTTTTCTCATTAATTGCATCCGTTGATTGAACAGAGTTGGATAAGACAGAAAGCCCAGCATTACACTGGTTACTGCAGCCGTAGTTAGCAATAAGAACATGATCAGCAGCTGAAACTGAACCGCTTGGATTGGGTCCGCACCTGCAATGATCTGGCCGCTCATCATGCCGGGCAATTGGACAAGCCCGACCGTTTTTTGACTTTCAATGGTCGGAATCATGCTGGCTTTGATCGAATTGATCAGTTGCGTGTGGATCGCTTGTTTCGGTGTTCCTCCGAGCGACAGGATCAACTCGGTTTCATCTTGGTGCGACTCAATTTCTGATGTAAATCGGTTCAGGAAAAGAATCGACAGCACCATTGAATTTCCGATGACCATTCCGCTAATCGGAATGATGTATTGGGCGGTTGCTGGCGTAATGTTGAATCCCAGCAGGATGCCTTGCGTCAACACTTCTACAGATATCAAGGTGACAGCCACCTTTGACGTGATGCCTTGGATGGCGGCTCCTTTTTTCTGTGCATTGTGCGTGGCCGCCACAATCATCAAAGCGACCATCAGAAAAATATAAACCAAGCTTTCCGAATCAAATACAAACTTCAATACATAACCGACTGCCAATAACTGAACAATCGAGCGCAAAGTGGCGACAATGGTATCTCTCTCGAGACCAAGGTTTAAGGTTTTAGATAACAATAAGGGAATCACAACGAAAATCAAGGTGATAGATAAGGTTAAATAGCTCATTGCGCTTCCCCCATCACAAACTGTCTGACTTTGTCATTTTCCGGATCATTGAGCAAACTGCTTTCGCCCGTTTCAACTACTTCGCCATCCATCATGACCCACGTAAAATCACCAATTTCACGCGCCTGTTGGAGGTTATGCGTAATCCAAATGATGGTGGTGCCGTATTTTCGATTGATTTTTACAATCAGCTCTTCAATTTCTTTTAAAGATGTTCGATCCAGGGAAGACGTAATCTCATCGAGCAGCAAAACAGCCGGTTTGTTGACGAGTGTTCGAGCAATGGAAACTTTTTGCCGCTGACCGCCGGACAAGTCTTTAACTTTCCGTTCCAGCAGCTCTTCTTCGAGTCCCACATCGTGCAGCAGTTCTTCTGCTTCGGCTTTGGATAAGGATTTCCCTTGCAGTTCCAATGGCAAGCTCAAATTTTTGTAAACACTGCCAGCAACCATCGGAGCACTTTGAAGGGCAATGCCCACTAGGCGGCGAAGTTCAACGGGTTCGTAGCCTTCGATTGGCTGATCCTTGATATAAACCTCACCAGACTGAGGCGATAACAAGCCGTTGCATAATTTCAATAAGGTCGTTTTTCCTGCTCCTGATGGACCTACCAGCGTCGTTATTTTCCCTTCTGGAAAAGAGCCGGTTATGCCTTTTAAAATTTGATTTTCCATAAATGAAAAATCCACATGATTAAAATGGACAGCCGGTTTATAGTTTGTTGACATCGATACCATTTCCTTTCGGGCACAAAAACAGCACACTTTTCACTGTGTGCTGCCCGCATTGCTATTATTCTTCCAATTTGCGGTGTGCGAACTCATCGTCCATTTTCAAGAAGTACTCGCCGCCTTCTTCAATTGCTCTCACTCTTGCAATGATGTCGCGGAATGATTTTTCTTCTTCCATTTGTTCTTCGATAAACCAATCGAGGAAAGAAAGTGTCGCATGTTCCTGCATTTCACCAGCCAATGTCACCAATGCATAAATATTGCTGGTCACGCTTTTCTCCTGCGATAATGAACTTTCCAGAACATCCAACGCACTGACAAAGTGGTTTTTGGGTTCCGTTAAAGCCTGTAAAACTGGTTTTTCATCCATTGTCACCAAATAATTGTAGAATTTCATCGCGTGAGAATGCTCTTCTCTTGATTGGATCAAATAGAAGTTTGCAAATCCGTGAAATCCTTTTTTTGAAAAATAAGCTGCCATCGCTGTATAAGCATGCGCCGCCTGCAATTCATTGTTGAACTGGTCGTTTAATGCATTTGTTAGTTTTTCTGATAACATGTTTATTCCTCCTCTTTCTTATTTAGAATTATTATAATGTAGTAAACATAACATATGATGTGAAGATAATCAAATTAAATGAGAAAATTTGTTTTTAAATGAGAATAAATATCAGTAATCATAGTTTTGGATTGATTCTAAATGATAATAATTATTGTTTGTAACCTATTCAAGCTAATAACTTACTTTTAGTAACATCATGTAGTACGATATCATATAGACAGGGTACATATAGGGGGAACTTGACATGACAGACATGAAGCTAGATCCAAAGGTCTTTGCTATATTAAAAGAGAAAATTCAAATGATCCCGGCCGAAGACGGTGCAGTTTATCTCGTCGGGCCGATTCGGCTGCCTGTAAATTTATATGAAGAAACTTTCATATTCAATTGGTATTGCTGGCTAAGTCTTGAAGAAGTAACCGAAGATTATGAGAGCATTATCGAGAAGCTCAGTTCTGCAAATTTGGCAGAATACCAGCAATCGAGCGTACTGGTTTATGGTGATTTCGAAAACAACCCAGAGGCATTGATTCGCATGCATTCTATTTGCCACACGGGCGATATTTTCGGCAGCAAGCGCTGCGACTGCGGTTACCAATTAAAACAATCCATGAAACGGATAACCGATCATGGCACGGGGGCTTTATTTTATTTGGCCAACCATGAAGGGCGCGGCATCGGCCTCTTCAGCAAAGCGATGGCATATGTCCTGCAAGAAAACGGCTACGACACTGTTGAAGCCAATGAGCAGTTAGGCTATGTGGACGATTCCAGAAATTATGGAGACGCGATTGCGGTTTTACGGGCATTGCGCACCAAACCAGTCACGTTGATGACCAACAATCCTAAAAAAATCGCAGCCATTGAAAAAGCTGGGCTCCAAATTGCCTCAAGAACTTCTCTTTGGGGAGATGAATCCGAATACAACGCCAATTATTTGCAGACTAAAATTGACCGCTCGGGCCATCTCAAAGACGGGGAGGAAATTGTCCATGCCAAGCCATGAGTTTTATATGGACCTCGCACTCAGCAATGCGAAAAGCTTGATGGGACAGACGGATCCAAACCCGCTTGTGGGTTCCGTCATCGTCAATGATAGCCGGATCGTTGGCATTGGAACCCACTTGAGAGCTGGAGAGCCTCATGCTGAAATCCACGCACTTCGCATGGCAGGGGATATGAGCCAGGGCGCGACCATTTATGTAACGCTTGAGCCGTGTTCTCATGTCGGGCGGACTGGTCCCTGTGCACAGGCCATCATTGATGCTGGCATAAAAAAAGTGGTGGTGGCTGCGCTCGACCCCAATCCAATTGTTTCTGGAAATGGCGTGAGGATGTTGGAAGACGCTGGCATCGAAGTGATTGTCGGTGTTCGCGAGCAGGAGTCTCAAGCCATGAATGAAGTTTTTAATAAATTCATTGTTGAAAAAACCCCTTTCGTGACCTTGAAAGCCGCTTCGACGCTTGACGGCAAAATTGCCACTCATTCTCTCGACAGCAAATGGATCACTTCCGAGGAAGCACGATTGGATGTCCACCTTTTACGCAGTCAGCATATGGCCATTCTGGTTGGTGTTGGAACTGTGATTGCAGACGATCCAGAGTTGACCGCCCGCATTCCAAATGGCCGCAACCCACTGCGCATCGTTCTCGATTCTACATTGCGCATTCCGCTCGACTCAAAACTTGCGACGGATGGATTGGCTGACACTTGGATTTTCACAAGCCGCACTCATGATGCAACGAAGAGAAAGGCACTGGAACAGCTGGGAGTTTCTGTTTATGAAACAAACAGTGATACTCAAGTAAACGTACTCGACGTTGTTCGCCTGTTGGGTGAAAAAGGCATTTCCTCTCTCTTTATTGAAGGCGGCGGCACCATCAACGCTGCATTTTTGGAACAGGGATTAGTCGATAAAGTAGTCTTTTACTTTGCTCCTAAACTTGTTGGCGGCAAAATCGCACCGACTTTCATTGAAGGGACAGGCGTAGAATGGATGAAAGACGCCGTCGATATCCGTGATGGCGAGTTCAGTAAAATTGGCAAAGATTTTAAATTTATGGGATATCCCGAAAAGCGAGGAAGCATATGAGATTTGGATTCGATATAGACGATACATTGATCAATTTACGTGAGTACGCATTTCACTATTACCAGCAACAGTTGAACGAACAAGTGGATATCGATATTTTCCACGCTTTAAACCGTGTTGAAATACACGAGGCATTCGGCATGAACGATGAAGAAGGCACGAAAATGTGGAACCAATCTTTAGACTTTTTGTACTTTACCGATTGTCCCGTCTATCCCGGTGCACTTGAATTGCTGAAGCAGCTCGAGTCGGGCGGCCATGAGATCTTCTATATTACTTCTCGTCCCCCTGAGTACACGGAAAACACATTTAACTGGCTCGTTCAGCAAGGTTTCCCTATTGAGCGGGAGAAATTTTTCTGCGGGATGAAAGATTCGGAAAAAGTTGGAGTTATTAAAAGCCTTGAGTTGGATTATTATTTCGATGATAAGCCGGCTGTTTTGGATACTTTAGCAAATGAGCCCGTGAGAGTAGTTGTCAAAGACCAATCGTATAATCGCCACCTTGATTTGCCACGCGTGACAAATTGGGATCAATTGGGCGATATGATGGGCAGCAGAAAGTAAAACACAAATAAACCAGGCAGAGAAAAGGATTCTTTTCTCTGCCTGGTTTATTTTATGTGGCATTATTCAACTTTGTCTTCTTCATTTAACTGACATTGGCCAAAAGCGTCATCCAAGGTATCGTACCTGCCCAATCGATGGACTTTTCCATTTCTGATATCCATAAAGGTATAGATTGTAACATGGCCATTTTGATTTTCCCATGTAGCTCGTTGCACACAAACTACTTCGTTGCCTTTGGCATAGTAGTCCAGCGTTTCCATTTGAATGCCCGATTCCTGAACCCATTGCCGAAGAATGTCGTGCCCTTCAGCTGAACCTCTCGGACCAATCAATTCAATGTGCGGGTCGGAAACTTCCAGCACGCCTTTGATGTCTCGCTCGTTTACTTTTGTGGTCCATTGCTCTGCAATTTTAATTTTTTCCTTCATGATTTTTTCTCCCTTCTCCCAGAAATAACGTACTCTTCCTGCAGTGTAAATAAGGTTGAAAAAAGAAGCCAGAAAAGATCTGTCTTCTTTAATAATTCTCGTTTTTCAATTTTTTAAACGTTTCTACGAAGTTATCCGGATCTGTATGGATTTTGTAGGTCAACACGCCTCGATGTGTATGGAGGTATAGTAAGCTGGCATCTGAAGAAAACGATTTATAGGAAATATCCCATACATTCGCTACATGAAATTTTGTCGCAGAAGTCACCAATGTGTCTTCGTATAATTGAATGTTGCATTCGGTTTCGACAATTTTCATTTCGCCGGCCTCAATCGAGCGTTCCGTGTCAATGTAAGTGATGGACGACAGTAAATTTAGTTGGTCCAAATTGGCATTCCTCCTACAGATCCTTTTCTAGCAGTTTATCGCAAACCAAGTGTTTTTAGCAAAGCATCTGTCCACGCGATCCGTTCGCTTGTGATTTTTTAGGAGATAGACCAACTGACCCAATAAAGTGTTAGACTATTCTTACTATAAGAATTTAAGATAGGAGGATTACTATGGAAACGTGGTTTGCGGCGACATCCACACACCCTTTTATCCCCTTTTCTCTAAACCACCTGCTGGCATTAGCCATCGCTGTGACAGGCATTTTTGCGCTTGTTGCTGCAAGGAAAGGGCTGAAAGAACAAAAGCGGTTATTTCAATCGCTGCGCTGGCCTCTTCTCGTTATTTTGATCATTTCCGAAATTTCCTATCATTACTGGGCCATCACAAATAATGTGTGGAGCTTTGGCGGGCAAATGCCGCTGCACCTTTGCGGCATAGCTTCGCTCACAGCCATGATTGGCCTTCTGACCATGCGCCCTTTATGGATTCAAGTATCTTTTTACATCGGCATTGTGCCCGCATTTTTGGCTTTGATTACGCCTGAATTGCCCTATGATTATGAGCATTTTCGGTTTTGGAAATTCTTTGTTCATCACATAGCCATTCCTTGGTCTTGCTTGTTTTTGGCATTATCCCGTCCTGCTGCCATAACATTGCCTTCGGTTTTTTCATCCTACGTACTGGTGCTGGCTTATGCTGCACTTATCGGTTTTTGGGTCAATCCATGGAGCGACTCCAATTTTCTTTATTTAATGCAACGTCCAACGACCACTTCTCCACTCGATTTCTTTGGAGACGGCCTTTGGTATTACATCAACCTATGCCTGACTGCTTTACTGCTGTTTTTTTGCCAATACCTGGTATTTCGAAAGTTCGTAAAACCTTCTTAAGGGTGTTATTCCATATCGAAGTATTCATTGACTAAATCTCCGTTTACACCGATAGCAGCCGCACTTCCTTCACCAGCAGCAATTACCAGTTGGGAAGGCACAATCAATGAAGCGTCCCCTGCCGCGTAAACGTTCCAAACATTGGTCCGGCCATAATCATCCGTTAAAATGCCTCCATGGGCATTGAACTTGCAGCCAAGTTCTTTAGCAAAAAGAGTGGAATGGCTCCACAACGGTGTCACAAAACCGCCGACCCGGTCAATCAGCGTACCGTCTTCAAGTCTGACGCTGCGTAATTGTCCGTTATCGCCTTCAAGACCGTCAATAATGTCTTCTACTACTTTGATGCCTTTTCGAAGCAATTTTTGCTTGTCCTCTTCTTCCAGCCGGCCTTCTCCGTTTGTAAAGACGATTAAATCCCGACTCCATGTATAGATTTTCTTCGCTAACTCAAAAACTTGCTTATCCGCAATAACTGCCAGCGGCTGATCGCGTAGTTCCCAACCATCGCAATAAGGACAACTGAATAAACTGGTGCCGTAAAATTTCTCAATCCCCGGAACGTTAGGCTGTTCTTCTACCAGTCCTGCGGCGATGATAATTTTGATGCTGTGAAACACCTCTCCACTTGCTGTAACCAGCTCGTAATGTGTTTCGGAAACACGATTTACACGAACGATGCGTTGTTTTTTGATATCCACCGAGTTATATTTTCCGATTTCCTCGCGGCCCAAACGTTTAAGTTCTTTCGGTTCAATACCATCTCTTGTTATAAAGCCATGCGATTCTCTGGTCACCAAATTGCGGCCGTTGTCATCGTCAAAAAGCACAGTTTTTCTTCTGGATCTTCCGAGTACCAATGCTGCATTCAATCCTGCAGGACCGCCTCCGATTATCGCGCAATCAAAAATCATAACATCCATCCTTTAATCAAGTCATTCCCAGAAAGTTCCCGATTCTCCTCTTTACTAAACAATCGTTTCAGCAGGATGTAAAAGTGTGCAAATAAAAAAGAAGCTCCATTTCTGGAGCTTCTTTTAAGCTTGTTTAACCAATAATCCCGTTAAGGCATCGATGAAAAATTGATTTTCTTCCGGTGTTCCAACAGAAACCCGGACATATTCAGGCAGTCCCCAAATTTTCCCGTGGCGGACAATAACGCCTTTCGCCATCAATTCCTTATAAAGTTTTTCACCGTCTTCGCCGATTCGAACCAAGACAAAGTTTGCCATGCTGTCGATGTACGCCAATCCCAGCTCGTCAAAAGCCGTGTACAATTGTTCACGCCCAGCTTTATTGGCATTTTTGGAAGTCATCACATGCTCCGTGTCTTCAATTGCTGCTGTTGCCGCAATTTGCGCTAATGTATTGACGTTGAATGGCTCTTTTACTTTTAAGATAGACTCAATGATTGATTCGGGGGCAATCCCAAAACCAACCCGCACTCCGGCAATGCCGTAAATTTTTGAGAACGTCTGAAGCGTCAAAACAGGATGTCCTGCATTGATGTATTCTATCCCGTTACTGTAATCGGGAGCATCTGCAAAATGATGATAAGCCGCATCGATTACCACTAACACATCATCGATTGCTTCTACTAATTTATCCAAATCTGACTTGGACATATATGTGCCGGTAGGGTTGTTTGGTGAACATACGTAAATAATTTTGGTTTTTTCGGTTACAGCAGCGATCATCGCATCCACATCAAACTCGAATCCTTCTGCAAATTTTACCGGCACGACTGTGGCGCCCATAATGTGCGCACCAAAGTCATATTCGCTGAACGATGGAGATGGCACAATCACTTCGTCGCCTTCTTCGAGAAATGCCTCAGAAATCAGTGTGATCAATTCGTCCGCTCCATTGGTCGGAATGACTTGTGTCGGATTCACATGAAATTCGTTGGCAATCGCTTTTTTCAATGCGCTGGCATCCGCATCGGGATAGCGGTTTAATTCCGATAAGCCATTTTGAATAGCTGCCACTGCTTTAGGTGATGGGCCATGCGGGTTTTCGTTAGAAGCCAATTTAATGACACGTTCCAACCCCAACTCTTTTTGGACTTCCCAAATTGGTTTTCCAGGCGAGTACGGCTGGATTTTCTCCAAAGTTTTGCGCGCTTTAATATTGTTCGAACCGGTCATAGTAACTCCTCCAAAAGATGTAAGTGATGGATCATTCTTTATATTCTTATAATCATATCAGCCTTAGCTAGCAAATCAACTGAAAAATCGTTTCAGGCACGTGGATGTGGATTTTTAGAGAACTTTTTGCTGTCCCCTCTTTTCATTATACAGAATTGCGGCATTACTTGAACACAACCACACTATATTGTGCCGAATAATAAAATATGGTTTACTGTTAAGCAGATGAAACTGAAGAGGAGTTTTAACACGATGAAGAAAATGAAATTCGCATTTGCCCCTTTCCTTTTATTGCTGATACTGGGCGCGTGTTCAGCTAACGAAGAGACAGCCCCTGAAGAAACCGCTGAACCCGATTCCGAAACAACGGAAGAAGCTGCTCCTGAAACGACTCCTGAGCAATCTTCCTTGGAATTGCCTGCTCAAGAAGATGTCGTGGTTACAGTAGATGGAGAAGACATTTTAGGAAACGTCTATAATAGCGTAGCGCGCCAGCTCGAAACTACTCTGACTTCCCAGGGGCACACAACATCAGGTGAAACGGATGAAATGGTAAAAGAACAGGCCTTATCCGTGTTGATAGGCAATAAAGTCATCTTGAATGACGCAGCCCAAAAAGGCTTGGAAGCTGACGAAGAGATCGTTAAAGAGCGCCTGGAAGACTTGAAAGGCCAGTTTGAATCGGAACAAGCCATGAATGAAGCACTGGAACAAACTGGCTTCACACTAGAAGACATGGAAGTGCAGCTTCGCGAACAACTGGTATACGAACAATATGTTGCCGAAGAAATCGAACCAGCTGCAGTGACCGATGAAGAAATACAGGAATCGTATAATGGTTTTGTCGAAACTTCTGAAGAAGAAGTACCGCCTATGGAGGAAATGGAGCCTAGCATCCGCCAGTCTCTTGAGCAACAGAAAACACAAGAAGCGGTATTTACCCGCATTGAAGAACTGAAAGAATCGGCTGAAATAGAAATTAAGATTTAAACAAAAACATCCTGCTCGCAATTGAGCAGGATGTTTGTTTGATTAAGCTAGTTTTGCTGAACAGTAGGCAAGGATTTCTTCTTCTTCCTCGTCTTCAAGTCCAAATTCAAGTGCGCCTCTTGTTTGTTTGTCAATAAAGTTGTAATGCGCTACGCGGGCACCAGTTTCTTCTGCAGCGATTATAACGCGCAGTTCCAATCCGCCTTCGGTATATAGTTCATCATCTTCGTCAACTTCGACATTCAACAAAAACTCGTAACGGTCGCCTACCATGATGCCCGTAGGATCGTTAATTTTGTGGAATACATAATCTGTAATTTGCATTGTAACACCTCCGTTCCTCTATTCTAGCGTGTCTGCACCTTTTTGGACAGTTGCATGTGAAAATAAAACGTTTAATGCACTATTAAACGGGAACACAAATGAAGTGAAGACAATTAAAGGAGTGGAATCGAATGAACGTATTAGTTATTGGAGCAAACGGTCAAGTCGGCCGCAACGTTGTCAAAGAATTGGCCGAATCAAACCATGAAGCGACCGCAATGGTCCGCAAAGAAGAACAAGTAGATAAAATGAAAGAACTTGGAGCATCTAAGGTCGTATTGGCGGATTTAGAAAAAGATTTCAGCGATGCTTTTGAAGGCATTGACGCTGTTATTTTCGCTGCAGGTTCTGGACCTTCAACAGGAGCTGACAAAACCTTGACCATCGATTTATGGGGATCGGTCAAAGCGGCTCAATACGCACAGGAAAAAGGCATCAAACGCTTTGTACAATTAGGATCAGTGGGATCAGACGACCCTGATGCCGGCGGCGAAGCGATGAAACCTTATCTTGTAGCTAAACGCACAGCAGACGACTTGCTGAAGACAACTAATTTGGATTACACGATTGTCCGTCCAGGAGCACTTTCTGACGAAGACAAATCTGAGAAGATTGAAGTTTCGCTAGAAGGATTTTCTTCATTGGAAGGAAGATCTATTCCAAGAGCGGACGTTGCACATGTATTGGTCGGAGTTTTAGACCGCAGCAATACGTACAACAAGGTATTCGAAGTGCTGCAAGGCGACCAGCCAGCAAGCAGCCAATTAGATTCTTTATAGAAGCGAGTCGAATAGCATGTAAAAAAAGAGCGGATGGATTTCCGCTCTTTTTTGTGTTAAAATAGGCAATACGATAATTAGAGGACGTGATAAGCATGATTAATATTCAACCACCAAAAGCGGATGTGACGATTACACAGCGCAAACAGGAAATTACAGGTGACGAAGCTGTCATCAAACCATTATTCGGCTTTATCGATTTGCACGATATTCCGCGCGATAAAGGCGGCATTATCCAGTTTTTCAACCACAGCGGCGAGTTGTTGTTTGTCGGAAAAGCCCGCAAACTTCGCCAACGCGTGAAAAAACATTTCGAAGATTCGGTATCACCGTTGAAAAACCATCGTGAAGAAGTATACCGCATCACCGTTTCTATTGTGGAAGATCCAATGGAGCGCGACATTTACGAAACCTACTTGATCAACACCCAAAAAGCTAAATACAATGTTGATAAAGTGTTTTACCAAGAACAGCAATAAAAAAACGGAAGCTCTCGGGCTTCTGTTTTTTTATTTGCTTATTTATAAAGGCCAACTTATGTAGTCAGCTTTTTTTGATAATAATGGTGGCTATGGCCTTCCGGAAAATCAGCGAGGACCCCGAATTCTGTGAAGCCCTGTTTTTTATAAAATTCCGGAGCTTGAAAACTGAGGGTGTCGACAACCATCAGGCGATGGCCTTTGCTGCGTGCGTAAACTTCTGCTTGAGCCATCAGCTTTTCCGCAATCCGCTGGCCTCTCCATGCTGGGTCGACCCACAAAAAATCGATATGCAAATGTCGCCAAAAACCCGTAGCCGTTAATCCACCGATAATTTCTCCTCCATCATTGCGAACGATAAAGCTCATTTGTTCCATTGGAGAATCCGCTTCTCGAGGCAAATTTGCATTATTGTATTCAATCACTTTTTTTCGGATAAAATCGCGATCTTCTGTCACTTCTTGTTGCGTAATTTTCATTGGCTCTATCCTCTTTTCAACGTTTTTGCTGCACGCTTCCATTTTCTCACTGTTCTTTTATTTTGTGAATCTTCTCTTAATCCAATGTTTTAACTTGCTGCCCAAAAGGAATACAGGGTTAATAACTACGTTTTATTGGAGGAACCCATATGTCGTCATTTATCAGAGAAAGCACTTCTGCCCGTTGCCAAAGTGAATACGATCCGCTCCGGCGCGTGCTGCTTTGCCCGCCACGTTATATGGAAATTAAAGATGTCATCAACGACGTACAGAAAAGATATAAAGATGAAAATATCGATGTGGCCAAAGCGCTTCATCAGCACAACGCATTTATCCAGGCTTTGATTGACCAAGGTGTCCAAACCGATTTAATCGAGCCATCTGAAGAGTACCCGGAACAAGTTTTTACGCGTGACATTGGGTTCACCATTGGAGAAACAGTCTTCATCAGCGAAATGGCATCGGAAATTCGCCAAGGCGAAGAACAGGAACTTCGCAAGTGGATGGAAGTACATGATGTTAATTTTAAGCAGTTAACAGGACACCGCATTGAAGGCGGCGACGTTATTATCGATCGCGATACGGTATTTGTCGGCGTCAGCAGCCGCACTTCCAAGAAAGCCATCCGTGATTTGCAGCTCCAATTGCCGGATTTCGAGGTTATTCCTGTTTCTTTCAATGAAAAATATCTTCATCTCGACTGTGTGTTCAATATCTTGTCGCCAACAGAAGCACTCATTTTCCCGGAAGCGCTCGACATGGCAACCGTCCAGATGCTCGCCGAACGCTACACACTCATTCGGGTGAATGAAAAAGAACAGTTTGCACTTGGCACCAACGTGCTGTCCATCGGCGACCGAAAAGTATTCAGCCAGCCGCAGAACCAGCAAGTCAACAAACAATTGACCGCCCGTGGCTTTCATGTAATCGAAGTTGATTATTCGGAAATCATCAAATCAGGCGGAGCTTTCCGCTGCTGTACCATGCCGTTGATCCGTGCATAAGCATTTGATCCAATGCGAACTGTTCAATTGTCTTTTCAACCCATAATTAAAATCCCAAGCCGCAATGGCTTGGGATTTTCTGTGTATTCTATAGATGACTCACAGCTTTCTGACCTTGCTGAACCTGCTCAATAAATTCTTTCATTAGCTCTACCCCGTCTGGTGTCCCAATTGACTCGGGGTGAAATTGGATGCCGTAAACGGGATAGTCCCGGTGTTTGACAGCCATGATCGTCCCATCATCGAGTGCCCGCGATTGGACAACTAAACAGTCAGCCAATGTTTCGGGCTCTAAAACGAGCGAATGATACCGCATAACCGGCAGCGGCTGCGGCATGTTTCGAAACAGCCCCTGATGCTCATGGGACACTTCAGAGACCTTGCCGTGGCGGATAAAAGGAGCTTCAACCACATTGCCTCCAAATGCCGCGCCAATCAGCTGCTGGCCGAGGCAAATGCCCAATATTGGAACGGATTGGTGCAGTTCCTGAATCACCTCAATTGATTCCGGCAATTCCAATGGATGACCGGGGCCAGGTGACAGGATGATAGCTTGCGGATTTTTCGCTTTGATTTCATCCAGCGTTAAAACACCCGAACGGACCACTTCAACTTCTACCCCCATAGCCGCAACTGCCTGATACACATTATAAGTAAACGAATCGTAATGATCGATTAACAAAATCATCCGAACACCTCCGTGAGAGAACGTGCTTTGTGCAACGTTTCCTCGTATTCTGCTTGCGGATCTGAATCAAAGACGATGCCTGCACCTGCTTGAACATGGACCATTTCATCTTTGACCACAAAAGTACGGATTGCCAATGCAACATCCAAATTCCCATTGAATCCCAAGTAGCCAATAGCCCCTCCGTAGACCCCTCTGCGCTCTTCTTCAAATTCCTGTATCAATTGCATCGCCCGCACTTTCGGAGCGCCTGAGACCGTTCCAGCCGGCAAACAAGAGACCAATGCATCTAATGGATGCATTTTGTTGTCGAGTTCGCCTGTTACTTCTGATACTAAGTGCATTACGTGCTGGTATTTTTCAATAACCATGTACTTTGGTACTTCGACCGTACCAATCTGCGCGACCCGTCCCACGTCATTGCGGCTGAGATCTACCAGCATTTTGTGTTCAGCTTGTTCTTTTTCATCTCCCGCCAGCTCTTCCGCCAGTTGGTCATCTTCCCCTGCTGTCCTGCCGCGTTTGCGGGTTCCGGCAATCGGGTTGGTCACCATATGGCTTCCGCGGATCGTCAACAAACTTTCCGGAGAAGCTCCTACGACGGCGTAACCGTCAAAATCAATGAAAAATTGATAGGGAGACGGATTTTGCTTACGCAATTTCCGGTACAGTGCAAACGCATCCCCTTTATAGCTCGCAGACAAGCGCTGCGACAACACCAGCTGAAACACGTCGCCTTTGCGGATATGGTCTTTTGCCTGTTCCACTTGTTCGCGGAAAAGGGCATCGGTGGTTTTGGAACTGAATTGCAGGGACTCTTGATCTACTGCTGTGGAAGGTTCTGGTACAGACAGTTGCTGTTCCACTTCATCCAGCTTGTCTTCAAACGACAAAATGGTTACATCATTTTTTACATGGTCAAAAACCACGATGGTCTCGTAAACCTGCAAGTGAATATCCGGCATCTGCAGGCTGTCTTCTTTTGGTGCTTTGATCGGTTCGTAAACTTGAATGGCGTCGTAGCCTATATAACCGAGGGCGCCGCCTGTAAACGGCAAGCCTTCGACTTCTGCTTCATAACGAGGCATTAATGTTTTAATCAGCTCTAAAGGTTTGCCGTCATGCACTTTTTCAATGCCTGTGCGGAAATCGATCTCCCGCAATTGCTGGCCGTGGCCAATATAACCGATCGACGGGTTTGCTGCGATAAAAGAATAGCGGCCTGTCACACTGGTCTTCAACGAACTTTCCAGCAGGCATTTCCGTGCTCCTGCCAAGCGGTTAAACACCGCAATAGGCGTTAAGGAATCTCCATCAATTTTTCTCGTCTTCATTTCGTTGCTCATCTCGACTCATCTCCATTTCTTAAAAGCAGAGGCAATCATCAGGACTCAACAGGCATAAAGCCGTCCGAGAAGCGGCATTTTTTTGCTGCACAGCCGGGAGCTTATGGTCCCGAGAGTCTGGTCGCCAAAACTGGATCGCACTTAAAATGCAATTATCCAATCTACGCTCTTAATGCTTTTGCCTGTCTAAAAATAAAAAAGCCCCCTGCAGGAACAGAACTGTTCCTTGCAGAGGACGGAATGACCGCGGTACCACCTCTTGTTAAAGCCGACAAAGCTTTCACTTGATCCCTGATAACGTGGGGAAACGGATTCTTCTACTGCTCATTCAAAGAATCACTCATAAGCCCATTCACCCAGACACCCCGCCAGTTTCCACCTGCCACTGGCTCTCTTTGAGAGGCTGATCTGTGCTACTCTTCTTACTCATCGATTTAGCTCTGCTATGCTCTGCTCAACTGGAATTCGGCGGTGTCGCTTCCGACCCCTTCAACCGCAATCCGTACATAAAAGGTTGTGCCAATCTTATTCAATTCCAGCCCATTTGTCAACTAAAAAACATGACTTATTTAGATAATTCTGTATTTACGTTAGAGATTAAGGTATAAATAAAGTAAGGGGATTCAACTTTTAAAATAGAGGGAGGACAAGACGATGAAAAATCATTCATTTTTAACACCAGGGATTTTAGCCCTAGGTTTGTTGCTTACCGGGTGCGCTGGTGAAAGTGCGAGCGACACAAGCACTGAAGGCGGAGAAGACAGTACTCAGATCAGCTTTATTCATTGGAGAGGCGAAGACAAAGCTGTATTGGATGATATCATTGCCCAGTTCGAAGATGAAAATCCCGATATTTCAGTGGAAATGACCATTTATCCATCCGAGCAATATCAGTCTACGGGCCAACGGTTGCTGCAGGACGGTTCAACAGGTGATGTCTTTACATCTTTCCCTGGTGCACAATTCGAAGCGATTGCCAGCGCCGGTTTGTTTGAAGATTTGAGTGGGGAAGATTTTGTTTCGAATTTTGACGAAGAATTAATTAGCGTCGGACAAAAAGACGGTGCACAGTTAGCGCTTCCTTATCAACTGGTTTTCAATATGCCGGTTTATAACAAAGGCATGTTCGAAGAACTCGGCTTGGAAGTACCAAAAAGCTGGACTGAATTTCAGGCAATGGCCGACACACTTCTTGAAAACGGCATTACACCTATCGCCTTTCCTGGAGCAGATATCGGCCCCAACCAATTTATGAACAGCATGATGATGAACAACGCACCCGATGAAGACATTTTTGAAAAACTTCAAAACGGGGAAGAAACATTAACCAATGAGTGGTGGGTTAAAACATTAGAGGACTTCCAGCTGCTTGAACAAAAAGGCTATATTCAAGATGATGCGTTAGGAACTTCTCAGGACTCCGCAATGGCGATGGTCGCCAACGAAGAAGCAGCAATGATTGCAACAGGATCTTATCATATGTCTGCTCTGCTTGGTCTGAATCCAGATCTTCAACTTGATTTGATGGCCCCAATCACCGTTGAAGAAAGTGAAGCGGTCTATGAAGGCATCAACACGGCCACTTTCATGCTGGCTGTCAACAGCCAGTCGGAAAAGAAAGAACAGGCAAAAGAGTTTATCACATTCCTAAGCCAGCCTGAAATCGCTTCCCAATACGCCAACGAAACCGGTCAGCATTTGACGGTTAATGATGTGGAATACGAATCAGAAGTATTGCAGAACACGGCTTATTGGATCGATGAAAGAACAACTCGTTTCCAGCCGCGATTCCTGATTACCAATGCACAAATTGAGGCAGCAGTGCTGGGTTCTATTGAAAACGTACTGGGTGGAACAGATCCAATGACAGCAGCTGAAGAAGCACAGCAGCTCGTAGACGAAAATAGGGAATAATGAGATGAAAATTTCTAAATCCATCTACTTATTCTTTTTACCAGGGCTTCTCCTGTATGCGCTTTTCTTTATTTACCCGACACTCAGTGCCTTGTTTTATTCGTTTACCGATTGGGACGGCCTCAGCCAAAGTTTCCAATTTGTCGGAATCAGCAACTACGAACGTGCCTTTACAGGCGATACAATTTTCCGGAAAAGCATCGGCAACAACTTGAAATTCATGCTTGTTGTGGTGGTCTTCCAAACACTTGTTGCTTTGGCTTTTGCCTTGATTGTCCTGAAAAATAACAAAACCACAATCTTTTTGCGTGCGCTTTATTTTTTCCCAACTATTTTGTCATCTGTTTCAGTCGCCTTTATCTGGTCGTTCATTTACGATCCGTCACTCGGCATTTTGAACCAGGCACTGGAATTGGTTGGACTTGGATTTTTGGCTCAAAACTGGCTTGGCAATGCTGATATTGCGATCTATTCTCTGGCAGTGACACAAATCTGGTTCCATGCCGGACAGATGCTCATCATTTTCGTAGCCGGCCTGCAAGCGATTCCAGACGAGCTGTACGAAGTGGCTAAAATTGAAGGTGCCAACAAATGGCAGACCTTCCGTACAGTGACGTGGCCATTGCTGGCACCTTCTGCCACCATCGTTATTGCCTATACCACCATCCAGTCGTTCAAAGCATTCGATCTGGTCTTTGCCATGACAGGTGGCGGCCCAAACAACTCAACCGACATTGTCGCCACTTATATTTTCGATATTGCCTTTAGAAACTACCAATTTGGCTATGCGAGTGCCATCTCAGTTATTTTCATGATGATCATTGCCATCATCACCTTCCTGCAGTTTAAAGCTTTACGTTCTGACCGAATCTCTTACTAAGCCTAGGAAGGCTACTTGGCAATACAACTTTTAAAAACGAACAATTATATGTTCTTAAGCTTTAAGAAAGGAGGGCAAAAGCTTGTTCTTCAGAAGGTTTTCTCTACTCATCTATGCATTGCTGATTTTAGTTCCTTTACTGATTGTCGTTCTGACTTCTATGAAAACGATTCAGGAAACGTTTATAAATCCACTCGGCTTGCCCGAAGCTGGAATTCAGTTTGAGAACTATACAGCCATCTTCCAAGAACAGACCATGGCCGGTTATTTTATGAACAGCACAATCGTCACCTTGTTTTCGGTTTCGTTAACACTATTCTTTGCTTCGCTGATTGCCTACGGCATAATTCGGCTCAATAATTGGATTGGCAATATCATCTTCATCCTGTTCACGCTTGGCATGATGGTGCCAGCACAGGTTAGTATGATTCCGCTCTACTCGCTGATGCTCGACCTTAACTTGACCAACAGCCTAGTTGGATTGATTCTTGTCAATATCTCCACCACCATGCCCATTGCTGTCTTCATCTTGACCGGATTTATGAAGACTTTGCCAAGGGAATTGTTTGAAGCTTCGACAATAGATGGTGCCGGAAATTGGAAAATTTACTCCAAGGTGGCGATTCCGTTATCGCTGCCATCCTTATCGGCTACCGCAATCTTCCTGTTTGTGATGCATTGGAACGATTTGCTGTATCCCTTGCTGTTTATTACGGACAATGCTTACAAAACTTTGCCACTCGCTTTACTGGAGTTCCAAGGCGAATACTCCACCAACTACCCAATGCTCTTTACAGGCGTCATCATTGCTTCAGCGCCCATGGTCATCGCGTACGTCTTCCTGCAACGCTATTTCGTTGCAGGCATGACGGCTGGTGCAGTTAAAGGCTAAAAAAAGGACGGCATCGCTCATCAAAGAGCAATGCCGTCCTTTTTTCTGTCTATCTATCCACTCAAAAAAATCACCCTGAAATGGTCAGGGTGACGCGCGAACTTATTTTGCAAACACGTGCTTACCAATTTTAGTAATCGTCGTGCGTGAGAAAATCCATGCATCCGTAACACCGCTTGGGTTATAATAATACGTTGCACCCTGAGATGGGTCGGATCCTTTAACAGCTGCTTTAACTGCCTGATATGCTGAAGCATTCGGCTTCAAGTTGTATTGGCCGTCGTTTATAGCAGTAAACGCATTGCTTTGGAAAATGACATTGTATGTACTGTTTGGAAACGAAGAAGAGTCTATGCGGTTCAAGATGACAGCGGCTACCGCTACTTGTCCTGTGTAACTTTCTCCACGTGCTTCTCCGTGTACGACACGTGCCATCATATCGATTTCCGTAAGTTTCGCGCGCGTCAGTGGCCCTGTAAAGCCTGTGTCCGAAACATTAAAATCACGCTGAAACTGAATAACTGCATTTTTCGTGATAGAACCATAGTAGCCGGTAGGTGTTGTATTGAAGTATCCCAATTTTTTAAGCGTTGACTGAAGTTCGGTTACATCTTGTCCCGAAACGCCTTCATGCAAGTCTGGAGAATGTGCTTCTGCAGAGGGCTGAGAAAAACCTATGAATAGAACTGTGAATAAGGTAAACACCAATACTTTTAATTTCTTCATGCTTTCTCTCCCTTCTATTCCAAGAATCAACAAAAGATTCTTATTAACAGTATATAATTGTAATAGTTTGGGTTCAATCCCTCGGACTACTTAAATTTTGATGATGAAATGACCAAAAGTAATAGTTTGTTGATTTTAAGCAAAAATATTGTGCTATTTCTTTACTGGAATTAGGCATTTTCGCTTACAGAATTGCAAGCACTACAAAAGGCTGCCGAGCAATACTTGGCAGCCTTTGTGAAAACGAGTTTATTTTCTTTCGTAATGCAATTGTGCAAATTGTCCATATGACTTTACTGACTTGAGTTTTAAAGGGATTTCAACATCGTTTTCTTGGAACAACGGGATCCCTTTTCCGATTAATGTGGGTGCAATGGAGATGATCCATTCGTCAATCAGATTTTCTTGTATAAAACCATGCAGCAGGTTGCTGCCGCCAATCACCCAAATGTTCTTTCCCGGTTGTGCCTTGAGATCTTTCGCAAAGCTCGAAATGTCTTGATTTGTAAATGTTACAAACGGATCCTCTTTACCAGACTCAGATGTAAAAACATAACTGGCCAAGCCCTCGTATGGGTACTCACCGCTTTCCGCTTCGATTACCCAATCATAAGTTCTCCGTCCCATAACTACCGTGTCGATGGTCTCCAAAAATTCAGCATAACCGGCATCGCCTTCTCCGTCGACTTTGAAGAGCCATTCAAGCGAGTCATCTTTTGTTGCGATATAGCCGTCGAGACTGGCTGCAATATAACAAATAATTTTCCGTTCACCTTCCATGATTTTTCCTCCTTTATAAGCGTTTACTGACATTCCATCAAAAAAGGCCTCAGTATATAACTGAGACCACATTGCTATTTGCTTTCTAATTCTGCCAATTCTTTATGTGTTTGCGGAAATCCATTTGCCTGCCATTCAGAACGATAAGCAGAGTCCAGTTGAGTCAACCCAACTTCCGCTTCGTCCGTGTCGGCATTGACGCTTTCTTCATGGTCCACTTCCCCACTATTTCGCATATCATTGTCTTCATAAACCCAGATTTTGTTAGCTTGGTTTTTTTTATAAGCAGTTAACAGCAGCATGCTACCTGCCATTGCAGCTCCCATGTACATAAATTTTTTCGATGTGTTCTTTTTCATTGGTATCCCTCCGGTTATCTTCATGTTTCGTCATCTTCTTCAATTCCCCTTTTTCTGAAATTTAATCATCCATATCCTTTAAGGGAATCATTTCGACGGGAAGGGATTTATTTGGTAAAGTGAAAAGTAAGAACTTGACTGGAGGCGTTCAGATGAAGAAGATTGTTATTGTTTCAGACACACATATTCCATTCCGCGCCAAGAAGTTGCCGAAGCAATTGCTGGAGGCGTGCCAAGAGGCTGATTTTATCGTTCATGCAGGCGATTGGCAGACGATGGATGTCTATCATGAGCTGGCAGCCTATGCAGAAATTGATGGCGTCACCGGAAATGTTGACCCATGGGACATTCTCGAAAAATTCGGCCGCAAAAAGATTTTCACATTTGGAGAATTAAAAGTTGGGGTAGTGCACGGCGATAGCCCACAGAAACCCACTGAACAGCAGGCTTATGACACATTCGCTAATGACGATGTCGACATCATCGTTTTCGGCCATTCCCATACACCTGTGATGCGGGAGGTGGATGGGGTGACTTTGTTCAACCCTGGTTCTCCTACTGATAAGCGCAGACAAGCCCAATTTTCTTTTGGCCTGCTGGAGATTGGCGATTCTTGGGAATTAAAGCATGTTTTTTTCGATAAAGAAAGTTAATCAAGAATCACCTATTGTTTTCCTTTGGGATCAAGTTAAAACCAGACCTTCTCAGCGAAGGTCTGGTTTTTCTTTGCATTCTTTTATTAGCACAAACCCAAGTTGCTTTAATGCCGATTCCAAATTGGATTCAATCAACACATCTTTCAGTGCCGAAGCAAAATGGGGAACTTTTAACGCCATGAAAGGTTGAATTCCAGTGATGACCGGTGTTACACCGATTACTTTCAGGATATTTACGAGCTTCAACAAGTATTCCCCAACGACAGAGTTTATTTGCAAAACGCCAGAAACATCAATAATCAAATAATCCATTGATTCTTCACTGCATTTTTTAAGCACATGGTCAATAATAATTTGTGCCCGCGGCGCTGTAATATTGCCAATGACCGGAACGATTGCTACACCTTTAGTTACCGGAACGATGGGTGCAGTCAATGTTTGAATTTGTTCATTTGCCTTTTCTAGCTCCAGTACATAAGTCAATAGGGTCGACATCATTTCGAAAGTAGTAAGCTGCTCTTCAGAAAGCTTGTGGTATCGATCATCCAATCCGCAAATAGTGCCGTAAACTGTGCCATCGTTGTAGTAAACGGGAACTCCAACGAATGTTCCGTTTCCGTAATTTGCAGTGATCTCCATAGAACGGGTCAACTCATTTTCCGAAACATCCTCTATGACTAATGCAGAAGGTCCATGGTTGATGCTTAAACTGCAAAAAGACTGAGGAAGGGGCATTGAACTGCCTTCTTCGACTAGCTCTTTACTCGAGTTGTAGACTTTAATGATGTTATTTGTATGGCCATCATTTTTAGCAATGAATATTGAATTGATGCCAATTTGTTTGCTCAGCAATTGCAGTATATATGCGGCTGCTTCGTCAAAGTTACTGAAATTTCGTTTCTTTTGCATCTTTTCCACTTTCAGTCCCCACTCTCTTAGAGTAACTTCTACGATATCTATATGAAGTAATTGAATATTAATCTCAAAATTAGGAAGCCAATAAATTGTATCACTTGAAGACAAATATAAGAAATCGAGCCAAGTACGTCTATATTCCTATATTAATTATACAGTGAAATCCACTATTATCACATTTAATTTGTGTAACAAATATTGTACGAAGCAAAGGGTTCGTCATTGTTTAGAATAGGGTATATGAAGAGTAACAGTATTTGGAGGTGGCAAAATGACAAACGAACTGGATATTCTTGTATTGGAACAATCTGATACAATGATTTACTTTAGATGGACAGACTCAGAAGATGTTTGCCGAGTAAAACGCGATGAACAGGTCATTTATACCGGCACTCAGAATTTGCTTAAGGACACAGGTTTAAAAAAAGGTGAGCTGTATACCTACACAATCGAACGGCTGGATGCTTCTGGCAAATGGACAGATAAAATCAAGCTTCATACCGGTACGGAAAATCCGAAAACGGACAGTATCAATCGCTTGGAAGAAATCGTACTGACCGCCATTGTTTCCAAGGGAAGAATTTCTTTGGCTTGGGGAGAGATCGACGGCATTTCAGAATTCGATATTTATCGAAATGGCCAACTGATTGATACAGTTAAAGGCAATCAATATACGGACCGCCAAGTTCCCATGAATCAAGAGTTTACCTTCTGGATTCGCGGTAAACGACCTGTGGCGCGTTCTGAAGAAGATTTTAGTGTAGAAAAATTCAAAATGGCCAAGATATTTGGTGCTTTAAATTGGAATTCTTCGCAGGAAAAAGCCGCAATGGAAAAGTTTTGGATGACCAAAAAAATTGCTTCGTTAGACTCTCTCTTATCTGATGAGGAAAAACCCAAAATATATCCACTCTGGCATTTCCGCTATCAAACTTTCTTGCCCGATTTGGTGCTGAAAAACCCGAATCTCTTATCGCCCTTTCCTTATTTCCAAGGCGATGGCAGAAAGTTTGATCCCGAATCGTTGCATTACCGGACACAAGTTAATTTCACTGTGGACTTGAAAGATGAAGAATCCTCTTTCGTTTATGATAAAGATGTGGGTCCCACAATCGGCTATAATTGGCGAAAGAAATTCAGCAAAGCAGATGTGGCTTCTGCTGAAGGAATCGAGCTCGAGAAACTTGAAGAAACCGGCCACAAAGTTTCCATTACGCTAAAACATGCCGTTGGAAATCCAATTATTACTTCACCTGATATTGATTATAATGTATCAGCTGCCTTTTACCGCGACGGCACTTATGACATTATAGGAATTCATGACCAATCGCCGAACCATGAAGTGTACTTAAAATTTGGCGATGACGGCGAATGGATGGATCTTCATCAGACTGAAAGCGAAGGACTGGCTTTTATGGCAGACCCTATTGCCAGCCATTATTGGCGAATCTCCAACTTTTACTGATTCAACTTGATTTTTCTCTATCTATAAATAAAGCCCGAACCGGAGATCCGGATTCGGGCTTTATTTAATGGAAAGCGGGATAATCTTCCGCTCCTCAGTCTATTAACATTGCAACGAGACTGCCGCTTTTCTTATTTACTTGTCTAAAAATCGTTTGCGAATGTGAGGCGGCGGCAGCATGCAGCTGTCCAGCTTGCCAAACACTTTGTAGCGATTTTTGGCTACAACATCATACGCTCCATCACGGAGTGCACGCGGGAATGGTTTCAGGTAATACGCCAATTTCCACAGGCCAGTCAAATGATTCGAAATCATTAAAGCACCTTCGGATTTCACATATGCCTGCCCATCCTTTATCAATACAAGGCTATCGACATCATCCGGTACCTTATGTTTTTCAGAAAGTTCCTGACCAATATCACTTTGCAACGAAGCAAATTGATAATAGCCGGCCGGATCATGGTTTATGATAAACTGAACGCTTGAATCGCAAAAATTACAATCTCCATCAAATAAAACGATGGCATGTTCCATATCGGTTTCCTCCTTTGAAAAAAATGGTTCTCTCATCTTAATAGCCTCTTTTGCCTTTATTGAAACACCTCTTCAGTTGAAAGTGTTCCTTGATGGAAAAACAGTTTCCATCCGTTCGGTCTTTTTTTCCAAATAGAACTGCGGTTTGTCAGCTTTTCGGTCTTATGGTTATAAAGCTGATAGGTAGTCAGGACAGCCGCCGGGCCCAATTCATGCAAAGCAAAATGCGTTATTTCCATTGGATCTGGAGTTAGTGGATGATTTTCATCATAATCAGAGCGTTTAATGATCCCACCAGAGCTGCCAAACTCAAAAAACTCATTGTCCAGTACTTCCGACAACTTGTCCATCGAAGTTCGGACTTCTGGCTTTAAATGACTGAACTCGAGGGCGTAGATTGCTTTGGTTAGTTCTTCCATCTTTATTCTCCTCCCCTGTATTTCCCGGGAAATAGATTTTTCAAAAATAGCCCTCCCTGCCATAAGGCAGGAAGGGCATTCCGATTTATTTGTCGTCTTTAAAGAACTTTTGTGGGTCTTCTCCTGGCTGGTCTTGCGGAGTATCTGATGATCCAAAATCCTCAACGTCCTCAAAGCTGTCTTGGTCATCACGGAGCGCACCATCTTCTTTTTCAACCGGCTGGGATGTAGAGGCACGCAGCACATCTTCTTCCGGTGGGCGGCTTTCCAGATCCAGCTGTTGATCTGCATGGTCAATGCAAGTTAACGCAGTCGGTAGAGCTTCCAATCGTTCAAACGGAATTTCTTTGCCGCATACAGCACATGTTCCGTATGTCCCATCTTCAATTGCTGCTAGAGCAATTTTGGTATCTTCTAGTTCTTCTTGTTTAAACTGAGTCAGCGCCATGCCGCGTTCCTGATCGTAAAGATCGGTGGCGTTGTCTGCAGGATGATTATCGTAATTTGAAAGCTCAGTCGACTCGAGCTCTTCTGTATGTTCAACACGTACTTCAAGTGATTCCACCTGATCCTCTAATTGTTTTTTCAATTGCTTTAGTTGTTCGTTCTTCATCCAATTTCCTCCTCAAAAAACTCACTTACCTTCTATATTGCCTTTATTAAGGAAATCAAACCTGGAAATCTGTCAGGCGTTGCTGTCCTGCCGCTTAAAAGTCGTCAAATCGATCCAATAAGCTTAATAGATAATCATCCAGCCGATGACGCATCAACTCGTTGGACAGTCCTGTCATTCCGAAGACTTTCCAGCCTGGGTAAACAATAGGTGAACCATCAAGAATATCCGTCAATGATACCAAATCCCAATACGGATCGTACGTAAATGAGCTGCCGGCATGGCGTTCATACGCAGCCAGAAAATCATTGGCGACTGAAATTCCGTACATTTGGGCCAGGTTGACACGGCAATGCCCTACATCAATTCCTGCGGGACCGCGGCAAGCATTCACCCAGTCCACAATGGCACTGATCTTTCCGTCTTCCCATAACACATTCGCCGGATGGAAATCGCGGTGAATAAAGCATTCAAGAGCTTCGGGACGGCTGCCGGCTACAATATAAAACGCACGCATCCAATCATTCTGCACTTTGGACCATGTCGGCTTTTCCAATAAAAACGCATTGTTATACGAAAAATAGTTGTATGGGAAATCTGCAGGCTCAGTTTGGTGAAGACGGGCTAACGATGCAGCCAAGCCTTCCAGCCAAGTTCCATCGTTAGAAGGTTGCAGTACGACAGTTCCGAACATTTTGGTCATCAACACTGCGGGCATGCCGCTCTTTTCACCGGTTTCGTCATATGATAGTAAATGAGGGACAAGAAGGCCAGCCTGCTCTGCAAACTGAAGGCTATCCGCTTCATGCTTGGCTAAATCCGGTTCTTTCTCTAACCAATCTGCTTTATGAAAAAGCCGCAGTACATATGAGAGGGACTTGCCACTCTCCTTTACATCCAACTCAAATAAAGTAGAGGAAGTCCCTCCTTTCAGCGGCTTAACATTCGTTAATTCTGCTGTATTTCCAAACTGCGCTTTTACCCATTCCAGTGATTGCGCGGGCAATCCATTCCATTCGTGTACAGCCATCCTTGCCGCTCCTTTCTGCCTATCTTTTAGTTTTAGTGTACCATGAAAAAATAAGGATTCCATAATATAGAAATGAAGCAAATGAACCGCAAAACAACCGTTTTCCTTTCGCGAAAAAGCACAGTTCCCTAAAAGCCGGCATTGCTCGACAACTGCCACCACAGGATTCACCTTCCCATATAGCGGCAGAGCAAGGTTTTGACCGGGTATAATTCGGCCACGTTACAATTAGATTCAGTCTCTCACTTTCTCATATTCCTTGTGCTCTTGTTACTGAAATTCACGGATTGACAACCAATAGCAAGTCTTATACGATAGTTAAGGAAAATCAAATAACCCGGCAACGGGAGAGGTTCATAGCATTTCACCCTCTATAAAAAACTATGGATTGTCGAAACTCAGCCAAATCCACATGCGATTTGGCTTTTTCTTTTGTCCGTTTTTTATAGCCCTCTTCCAAGCCGGCCATTTAAAGGAGGCCGTTTTTATGGCAGGAAGAAACGAAGATACACTCGATCATTTATCATTGCTCGGCAATCAGAACACCAAGTATAAATTTGAATACGATCCGGAGATTTTGGAGCCAATCGACAATTTGCACAGCCGCGACTATTTCGTGAAATTTAATTGTCCGGAATTCACATCACTTTGTCCGCAAACAGGTCAGCCTGATTTTGCAACCATTTACCTGAGCTTTATTCCCGACAAAAAGCTCGTCGAAAGCAAATCACTGAAGCTTTATTTGTTCAGCTTCCGTAATCACGGAGATTTTCATGAAGACGTCGTCAACATCATTATGAATGATTTGATCAAATTGATGGATCCCCGCTATATCGAAGTATGGGGGAAATTCACGCCGCGTGGCGGTTTGTCGATTGACCCTTACACCAACTACGGCAAACCAGGAACCAAATACGAAGAAATGGCATCGTACCGGATGATGAATCACGACTTGAATCCGGAAACGATTACCAACCGATAAGGGGCAGAGCGGATGTTACTTTATCTAAATGGCGCATTTGTCGGCTTGTTGATCTTATCAAACATTTTGGCCGTTAAATTGTTCAGCATCAATGAATGGGCCGTTTTGCCAGCTGCTGTCATTGTGTACGTTTTTACATTCCCGATTACCGATACGATTGCGGAAGTATACGGCAAAGAAGCCGCACGGCAAACCGTTACGGCAGGGTTTGTCACACAACTTTGTGCATTGGCATTTATTTTTTTCGCCATCCACTTGCCAGCCGCCCCCTTTTTCGCAGACCAAGAATCTTTTGAAACCATTTTTTCTGCAGGTTTCCGGGTAACCTTAGCCAGCCTTGTCTCTTATTTCATCAGCCAGAACTTGGATGTCACCATTTTTCATAGACTCAAACAACGGCACGGTGAATCGCGTTTATGGCTGCGCAATAACGCTTCAACGATGACAAGCCAATTCGTCGATACGAGCATTTTTATTACCATCGCTTTTTACGGCACGATGCCAACCGGTGCATTGCTTGGCATGATTGCAACCCAGTATGTCTTTAAACTGCTGGTAGCCGCAGCAGATACACCATTTGTATATTTGTTGGTCAGGCTATGCAGACGCGAGCAATTATCTGACAAGCAGACTTATGGACACAAAAAAACGGAAGCTCTCGAGTAGAGCCTCCGTTTTTTGTTATTCAAAAGATGAGTGCAACCGTTTAGACCTTTTCACGCGTTTTTTGGACGCGGTCTCTTACGCTTACTTTCGCATCAGCCAAGACCATATCTGCTACAATCGGCAAATGATCAGAAACCGATGTTTCAATAACTTCTACTTGAACAACTTCTACTTCGGTGTCAGATAAAATATAGTCGATTCGCGTCGCCGGCCAAAAAACTTCGGCCGTCTCATTGTTTACGTAAGGAGATGGATATGTGTATGCATCCCCTCTTTTCATTTTCAGGAATGCGTCCTGGAAATGCTTGTTCAGCTTTTGCATATGGACATTGGAAGAAGAGGCATTAAAATCGCCAGCAATGATTCGCGGAAAATGGCTTTTCCCTGTAATGTCCAGAATTTCATCTACACTGACAACCAATTCTTCATCTTTCAATGCTAAGTGGGTATTGAAGACACTCAAGTAAATGCCATCGACTTCAATAACAGTTTCCAAAATTCCACGCTGTTCATTGTTGCCAAATGGACAATGCACCTGCGTCAACAAATGATTCTCTACATACTTGATCGGATACTTGCTTAAAATCATATTGCCGTATTGGCGATTCGGCCGTTCCGAATCTTCAGGCGCAAAATTCATATTGGCTCCGTAAGCAGCATACATGCCAAGTCTTTCGCTCAGCCATTCTACTTGGTCGACAAACGAACTACGGTCAGAAAAATAACGGTCAACCTCCTGCAAGGCGATGATGGTAGCACAGGAATCCTCAATAACTACAGCGGTCTTTTCCAAATCAACTATTCCATCCATCCCTAAACCATGAGCAATATTAAACGACATGACTTTTACAATCGGTGCCTTCTTGTTCTTCCCGTGCATGCAAACCTCTCCTTTTCGATTAAAACGAATCGTTGGCAGCTGCTTTAATTGCTTTCAGTATATACCAAGCTCGCAGAAACATACCATAACAAGGGCGTAAACAATTGTTAACAATTTGTAAACATGGCAAAGTTGAGACGGCCGCACAACTGGAGTGGCTTATGACCCTGAGAATCTGGCTGCTGGAGGCTGGACACTAGGAAAAACAGAGGCAGACACGTAGATTCGACGGGCATAAGACGGGTCGTGTAATACGGTTTTTTGCACGTTCCGGAAATTTTATGCACGCTCAATTGAATTTATGCACGCTCAGCAAAATTTATGCACGCTTGCGAAAATTTGTGAACGTTCACAAGATTTTATGCACGTTCGGCCCCTTTTGCACTGCTTCTTTTAAAATCGATCAAAAAAATGCAGACCTCCCATTTCGGGTGTGTCTGCATTTTCTGTATCGTTACTCCTGCTGCGTATAAATGACAATTGCGTCCCGCAGAAATTGTGCTGCTCCTGGATATGCTTTGTCGTAATACGCAGCAAACCGCTCGTCAGCTACATACATCTCGGCAAGTCCACGATGTGCTTCCTTGCTGTAGGATGGCCACGTAAAGCTCAGCCACTGGCGATGCAACTCAGCCGTCCGCATTGCTTCTCTGCTTGATGGATCGCCTGATTTCATAGCATTTGCCAAACTATCCAATACCTGTTGTTCAAGGCGTGTGAATTCTAAATATTGCTCTTCACTCATCTTCAACATCTTGGCGTTGGACTGGTCAACCAATTCGTCCCCATATTGGCTGCGTACTTCACTGCCATACTGCCCTTCGTTGTCATCCACCAGTTTTTGTTTAAAGCCCTCGAACTTTTCTTTATCAGCCATGGTGCTCTCTCCTTTTTTTGTGGAAATGGTTTTTTCCACATTGGTAATCAGGAGGTCCAATTGCATCCGTTTGGCGAGAAGTCTTTCCCGGTGTACTTCTAAAGCCTGGGTATAATCAAAATTAGGGTCGTTGACGATCACTTTAATTTGTTCCAGCTCCAGCCCAAGTTCGCGGTAAAACAGGATTTGCTGCAGCTTGTCCACTTCCGGCTGGCCATAAATCCGGTAGCCTGATGAACTTTTTCGCGCCGGCTTCAATAAACCAATTTCATCGTAGTAACGTAAGGTCCGCGTGCTGACGCCAGCCAAGTTCCCCATTTTTTGAACAGTGTATTCCACATCTCCACCTCCTGATAAACCCACTTTACACCTTAACGTTGCGTCAAGGTCAAGCGGTTTTATCAAGTTAATTGCTGTTCTGCAAACTCTCTGTAAAGCGAATGGGAAACTATCAATTCCCGGTGCGTTCCAATTCCGGTCACATGCCCTTTTTCAATAAAGACAATTTTGTCCGCATCGACGATTGTCGATAGCCTATGAGCGATCACCAACGTCGTGCGCCCTTCCATCAACCGGCTTAATGCCTGCTGAACAATGCCTTCTGACTGGCTGTCGAGGCTTGCGGTCGCTTCATCCATCATTAAAATTTTGGGATCGCGCAAAAAGGCGCGGGCAATGGCGATGCGCTGACGCTGTCCGCCTGATAGTTTTACGCCGCGCTCTCCAACTTCTGTGTCTAGCCCGTCAGCAAATCCACGAATAAAATCTTCCGCATAAGCCATACGTGCCACCCGCCAAAGCTCTTCAGCAGAAATCGTTTCGGCATCCGGCAAGCCATAGGTTAAGTTTTCTCGGATGGTGCCGCCCATCATTGCACTTTCCTGTGAAACATAGCCGATTTGATCGCGCCAGGAAGCAATTGAAATTTCAGCAATTGGAATGTTGCCAATTGTTATTTGACCTGACAGCGGCTCATAAAATCGTTCGACCAAGCCAAAGACAGTGGTTTTTCCACCGCCGCTCGGTCCAGCGAACGCAATCATTTCTCCCGGCTGCGCTTCGAATGATACATCCACTAATACGGGTTCCCCTTGATCGTAGGCAAAACTCACCCCATCCAGCCGCAATGCGTTTCCGGCAATATCCATATCCGGCTTTTGCTGCTGTTCTTCCAATGGCAATTCGAGTATGCCAATGATCCGTTCTGTAGCACCTTTGGCTTTTTGAAGTTCTGTAAAAAAGCGGGCAAAGGTCGCCATCGGAACAATAATCTGAAATAAGTAAAGGAGAAAGGCAACGAGTGAACCTGTCGACATCTCACCATTTGCCACACGAATTCCGCCATAGCCAATAATCGACACAATCACCACCATGACTACCAAGTACATCAACGGGGCAATCAACGCATAAATCTTCGCTTCTTTCATGCCAAGCGTGAATAATTTGTGGATTCCTTGTGTCCCTCTAGCTTCTTCTGTTGTTTCTGCTGTTGATGATTTCATTAAACGGATCTCACCCAGCGTCTGCTGGACATGGCCCGTAAAATGGGCAGTCTCATCCTGCAAGTTCCGTGAAATCTTGGCCATCTGGCGTCCGAGTGGAATCATTACCGCAATCGTCAGCGGCACCGCCAACATCATCACTAGGGTCATTTTCCAATCCAAAATGACCAAAATGATGACAGCACCAACAATCGAAATGATGCCTGTGACGAACGATGGAAAGTGATCCGTGATTAAATTACGGACAATTCCGGTATCGTTAACGACCCGGCTTACCGTTTCCCCGCTTGAATGCTGGTCGAAATAACTGACACGCAGGCGAATCAACTTCGCCCACATCCGTTCTCTCAAGCCTGCGACTACCCGCTGCCCCACCATGCTCAGCAAATAAATCGAAATGCCGTTGATAATGGCTTGGACAATAAAAGCGGCGACGATTCCCGCAATTAATGGTGCACTTAAAGCATCGAGAGAAAATCCATCAACGAGATTTTTCGTCAATAGTGGGACTACCAGCCCAACCAAAGTCGTTACTAGACTGGCAAGCAGGCCAATCGCCAGCGCCAACTTCGGGATCTTCAGTGATAATAGCAGTGAAACAAACGGCTTCAAGCCCGTTTCATTGGTTTTCTTTTTCATCTTAAAGCTCCTGTTCTGTGCGTCGCACTAAGCGAATTTGGCATAAATGCACGTATCGGTCAAACGCTTGCCATCCACCGACCGCTCATCATTTTTCAGGATCCCTTCCAAAACAAACCCCAGCTTTTCAGGAATTGCCCGGCTCTTAAGGTTTTCTGCATCGCATTGAATTTCCAGGCGATGGCATTTTAGCGTCGCAAATGCCAAGTCGTTCAACGCCGAAACCGCCTCCACCATGTAGCCTTTTCCGGTCGCTCTGGAATCCAGCCAATAGCCGATTTCCATTTTCGGCACGTCCCATTCAATACTGTGAAATCCCGTAGTTCCGATAAAACGCCCTGTCTCTTTATCAAAAATCAAATAGCGCAAAACTTCCTTTTTCATAAAACTCAAATGCGATTCCAGCTGATTGATTTCTGTTTCTTGTGGCGAAGGTTCTTGCTGAGCAAATCCCAGCCAAGGCTTTAGCTCATCAAGTGAAGCATGGATAGCCTCATTTACAATTTTGCCATCTCCAGGCATTGGCATCCGCAGCAGCAAACGTGCTGTTTTTAGTTCAGTTGGCACTTCCGGCAAGTTGATCGTCATAAACACATTCCCCTTTACTTCTATAATAGGCTTGATATCTGTAATGTGTAATCTCATTGAAAACTATTGAGCTGCCACTATTTTACGGTCGCGCGGCAGCCACAAGCCAACCAAGGCAAGAATCGGCAAGAACGATACGACCACCATCGTCTCGTAGACACCAATGGAATCCATCAAAATCCCAATAACTACAGCTCCAATGGCACCCATGCCAAAAGCCAAACCCACCGTCAATCCGGCCATCGTACCGATTTTGCTCGGTACGAGCTCCTGTGCATAAACAACCGTAACGGAAAAACTGAGCATAATGAAAAATCCAATCAATGCCAGGAAAATCAAAACGGCGTACAGCGGCAAATACGGCAACAAAGCAGCTAGCGGAATCGGCACAATAATCGACAACAGAATGACATTCTTGCGGCCGATCCTGTCCGCCATCGGCCCCCCAAAGAAGGTGCCTGCTGCACCGACACCGAGAAACAAGAATACATACAGCTGCCCCTGCTGAATTGTCAGGCTATAAGATTCAATCAAATGAAAAATGTAAAAGCTAGTCATATTGGTGACATAAAAAGAGCGGGCAAAAATAATAATCATTAAAAGCGCCAAAGCAATGCCCACTTGTTTTTTCGTCATTTCAGGCAATGAAGACAACAAAACCTTCTTCACTTTCTGAAGCTTTTCCTGCTCCAGCTGCTGCTTGTACCAAATAGATATTCTCGACAAAATAAAAATACCGAGAGCGGCGACAAACAAGAACAACGCTGCCCCTATCTGTCCGAGTGGCACTAGAATAAAGGCACTGATTAGCGGCGCAAGCGCCTGTCCGGAATTTCCGCCCACCTGATAAATCGACTGGGACAAGCCACGCTTGGATCCAGCCGCCATATAGGACACACGCGAGCCTTCCGGATGAAATACAGCAGAACCAAGACCGAGAAAAATAACCGAAACGAGAATCATCCAATATTCCGGCGCAAATGCCAATCCGGCAATTCCGATAAATGAACTGGTCATGCCGAGCGGCAACGCAAAAGGCATCGGTTTTTTATCACTGATAAATCCCACAACCGGCTGCAGCACAGACGCTACGATGTTCAACACAAAAGCGATCAAGCCCAATTGCGTAAACGTTAAGCCAAGATCTGCTTCCAGTATCGGGAACATGGCTGGGATGACTGACTGCAAAGAATCATTCAGCAAATGGCAGCCGCCAATTGCGAACATCACCGGATAAACGGGATTTCCGGCCAGTGAAGAAGAATTTATTGCTTTCGCCATGAGGCTACCTCCAATACAGGTCTATAACTGACAATAATTTCATTATAGAGGAGTTGGCTGCTTTTCGTTAACAAAAATAAAACACCTGCGGGAACCCCACAGGTGACTGATTATACGGATATTATGCAGCTGAAGGTTTCAACTGCTGCCAATTTTCCAGACGTCTGTCTAAAATAAAATTACCGAACGGCACAAATGCCGAAATAACGGCTCCAACCGAGAAGCGGAAAGGCCATTTGTAAATAAATGTCATATAGATAGTAATTAAAATGTAAATACTGAACAAGGCTCCGTGTATAGGGCCAACAACGCTGACCGCTTCCGGAAATTCAAAGAAATATTTTAACGGCATCGCAATAAAGAGCAGGATCAATAATGAACCGCCTTCAAGCAAGCCCATAAACCGAAATGTTCCCAACGCATTCTTAAACATCGACTATCCCTCACAATCTGCTTTCATTATAAAAGCAGGACGGAACGCTGTACAGTGGGTTGCCAAAGAAATCAGCAAGGGTTTTGCATGGGCGCACAAAATTTCGACACAAACTCCTGTACGTCATGCTTTTTCATCCCAGTTTTACGAAAAGCACTTTTAAGTAATCGCCTTCTTTAAATTCTTTTTGCACGCGGAAGTCACTCGGCAAGGTAAATTCCTCCACAATACTGTATTTTCCGCCAAGTTCTTTAAAGGCCTTGTCGATAAATCCTTTGAACTTCTTCATTCCAAAAGAAGCACTGTTGGTCGAAGCCACGATCACACCGTTTTTCTCCGTGATGGCGATCGCTTCTTTCATTAAATTTGTGTAATCCTTTGATGTGCTGAACGTATATTTTTTTGAACGCGCAAAACTTGGCGGATCCAAGATGACTACGTCAAACTTCAATTCCTTACGCTTTGCGTACTTGAAGTAATTGAACACATCCATAACCAGGATGTCCTGAGTCTCGAAATCAATGCTGTTGACGCTAAATTGCTCAATCGTCTTGCTCGAGCTTCTTTTCGCCAAATCCACACTCGTCGTTTTAACCGCATCGCCAAGTACTGCAGCTACTGAAAAAGCGCCCGTATAGGAAAAAGTGTTGAGTACCGTTTTGCCTTTGGCGTATTTTTGCTTGATGGCATTTCGTACATCCCGCTGGTCCAGAAAAATTCCCGTCATGGCCCCGTCGTTCAAGTAAATCGCAAAGTTCACGCCATTTTCTTTGACGATCATTGGAAATTCACCGCGCTCGCCGGTCACAAAATCATCTTCTTCGATATACTGCCCCTTCGTGTCAAAACGTTTTTTCTGATAAATCCCTTTGCAGTCGGCCACGTTCTGCAATGCAGCAATTACTTGATCCTTGAATGTGTAAACTCCTTCACTATACCAGCTAATCAAATAAAACCCATCGTAATAATCAATGATTAAGCCGCCAAAACCGTCCCCTTCGCCGTTAACAACGCGGAAAGCAGTTGTGTCCGGATTGCTGAAAAAAGATTGTCTGCGGCCAATTGCTGTCGCCAGTTTGCGTTCAATAAAGGGCTGGTCAATGGCATCCTGTTCATCGCGCGTTAACACCCATCCATATCCCTTGTTTTGCAGTCCGTAGTAGCCTTTCGCCAAAAACTGTCCCTGTTTATCAACCAGTTTCAGTATGCTTCCTTCGCCTTGCAGAAGTTCTGAATTTTCCAAAGCTTCTTTAACAATCAACGGATAGCCTTTGGCATATTCCGCTTTAAATTTATCGTTTATTTTAATTGAAATTTCCGATTTCATCAGTTCTCATCCTATCTGTAAAACGCTGTTTTGCTTTATAATTAGTGTATACGATAGCTGATCTTCTGCCCACCCTCGCCGTGTGAATTTTTCCAAGACTCGCTTAGGAGGAATTGCCATGAAACCGAAGTTTCATATCTACAATATTCTATTGACGACCGGGGAACACTTGGAGAATATACGCATTGAAGGACCACTCGAAGATCATTTTTCCGGAGTGGCAGTCAGCCTTTTTGCTGTGAAGGACGTGACAGGCAAAACCATAGTCTTGAGCATCTTTCATATTGTCAAAGCTGATTTGATTGCAGTGGAAGAGCACTAACGCTCCTCTGCACCGAAAAATATTCATGCAATACAGCAAAAAAGCGCTTTGCAAAATGCTGCAAAGCGCTTCTCTTCTATTCTAAAATCCAGTCCCAGGCTTCATTCATTTCTTCCATATGGAAGTGCTTGATTTCAAGTTTGGGCAGCAGGTTTTCCACTTCTGTCATTTGCCCAGCAAAATGCGTGGAGCTGATTACAGCAAATTTATGAAACTGCTTCCAGGCCGCCATGTCTACTTTCATACTTTCTCCGAGGCCAGTAAAAGCCGAGCCCCCTGTATCATTTATGACTGCATAAATATTGAATTTGCCTTTGTCCGCAAATTTATCCTGGATAATTTTATTAATTTTTTCTGCATCTTCTTTTGTTGCAGTTCCTTCAAATTCCATTGCGATGGTTTCGGTATCTTTACTTGGCACAAATGTTAACATAATTCTCCTCCTCAGGTTTCATTGCTGAAACTGTTTATTCTTTCAACCAGTCCCAAGCTTGATCAATTTCTTCCATATGAAAATGGCGGGATTTGATGCCTGGCAAAAAGTCACCCAGCTCGGCCACTTTCTCTAAAATGTTTTTTTCACTGATCACCGCTAACTTGTTGTACTGGCCCCAATGCTTCAAATCGATTTTGACTTCTTCGACTATTGCAGCAACCGTTGGCAGCTTTGCCTGTTGAAGGATGGCCAAAGCATTAAATGACTGTTCACCAGGGAATTGCTCTTCAATAACGTTTTTTAACTTGAGCAAATCTTCTTTTGTCACCTGACCAATAATTTCAAAAGCAATTGTTTGTGAATCAAGGCTCGGAATAAATGACAGCATGCTATTCCTCCTCATTTTCTAAATTATGGTGGTATCTTTCTTATTCCCTATTCAGCTGTCGACAAACGGCTTAAAGGCAAGTGCACTATGGTGTTTACTGATATATTGCATGAAATATTTTATTGGCTATGTAAGTTGGTGTATAATAACACTACATGCAGTAAAAAAGGAGCGCTTGCAATGCCTATTCCCATAAATCATTCGAAGCCTGTACGTGTCTCAGCCAAAGAAAGTGCGTATCTTCAATTGCAGCAATGGATTATTGACGGCACATTACAGCCCGAAGAAAAACTAGTCGATACGGAACTGGCACAAGCTTTAAGCTTGAGCAGAACCCCCATTCGCGAAGCCCTTCAATTATTGGAAGTGCAAGGATTTGTCGAGATGTTTCCAGGAAAAGCTACGCGTGTCACAACAATCAAAAAAGACGATCTTAAAGACTTGTTGCCGCCTCTTGCTGTTTTACAGGCTCTTGCAGCGGAACTCGCTATCCCCAATCTCAATGACCATGTGTTTGGGTTGCTGGAGGAAACAAACCAGCGATTTATTGGAGCCATCAATAGCCAAGACGGATTTTCAGCTTTGAAAATTGATCAGGAATTTCATCAAATCATTGTCGATGCCGCACACAATCCATATATCCATTCCATACTCAACAGCCTTCAGTCTCATGTGAGAAGACAATTTTTCCATCATTCCCTCATGCTGACGAAAAGTTCTTACGACGAACATGTACAAATTATCCAAACCTTAAAAGAAAAAGATCCAGAAAAAGTAACAGAACTGATGAAATCCAATTGGGTCCGGACGATAGAAGAACTGTCAGCTGAAACCAGTCTGTAAAATCGTAAAAAGCTGCATCAAAAGCAAATTCGCTTTTGATGCAGCTTTTTTCATAATTGGTCAAGCGTTCCCGCAGCTTAGAACTAAACTTAAACGTTGTGCTGTGCTGCCTGAACTTTTACATTCTTTTTGCTGCGCGCAATAATCGTCGTGATGGCAATAACAATCAAAGCAGGCAAGAGCCACCCAAGGCCGTTGCTGTACAATGGCAGCACCGCTTCATAAAAGTCAACGACTGACTGCAGCCATGCCGGATTGTCCACACCTAGTGAAGAAGTGAGGGTTTTCAATCCATCTATGATGCTGATAAAGAAAGTAACGATAATTGTCGATACATATACCAGCTGTGCATGTCTGAATAATGGAGACAGAAATGCCAAAATGATTAAAACGATGGACAATGGATAAAGGAACATCAATACAGGAATCGAATACGTAATAATATTTGCAAGACCTGCATTAGTAACCACTAACGAAAAGACCGAGAAAATAACGACATATGTTTTGTAACTGATTTTGGGCGTCAGTTTATGGAAAAATTCAGAGGTGGCAACGGTTAGGCCAATGGCTGTCGTCAAACACGCAAGAATGATGATGACTGCCAACAGCGTCGCGCCAAACGTCCCGAAATAATACTCGGAAGCTCCGCTCAAGACAGGACCGCCTGTGTCCATAAGACCTAAAACACCTGTGCTCGTCGACCCAAGGTAAGCAATTCCTGTATAGACAATAGCCAACAAAGCAGCTGCGACAACACCACTTTTCAAAGTAGCGGTCAAAACCCCTTTAGGCGAATTTACACCCAGTTTGCGGACAGCTGAAATGACAATGATCCCGAACACCAGAGAAGCGAGGGCATCCATCGTGTTATAGCCTTCCGTAAATCCTGTGAAAAACGCGCCGCTAGAATAAACAGGTTGCGGTGCTTCTTGTCCGCTCATTGGCTTGACGAAAGCCGCAATCAATAAAACGCCTAAAGTTACCAAAATGGCCGGTGACAAAATTTTCCCAATGCTGTCGACCAGTTTTGTCGGATTTAATGAAACCAGCAATGAAATCCCAAAAAACACAAGCGAGAAGACAAGCAATCCACTTACTGCATTGCCCTCTCCAATAAACGGAGCGACACCTACTTCATAAGAAACTGCACCTGTTCTTGGCAAAGCAAAAAAGGGCCCGATTGTTAAATACAGCATCGCTGTGAAGACTAGGCCATAAACGGGGTGCACGCGGCTCGATAAATCCTGTAAGTCGTTGCTTTTCGAATAGCCAATCGCCAAGATTCCAAGCAAAGGCAACCCCACCCCTGTAATCAGGAAGCCAAATATTGCGATCCATACATTTGTTCCAGCATATTGCCCCAGCTGTGCGGGGAAGATTAAGTTTCCTGCTCCAAAGAACAGCGCAAACAACATCATCCCGACCACTGCATACGACTTGAATGACAACTTACTATCCATTACTATTTCCTCCTATAGAATAAGACTACCGATTTTTCTTTCTAATCTACAATTTTAATATAATACATTTCTTTTTCAGAAAATGTATGCGATATATTGCATAAAGTAATAATACAACATTTAGTCCAAAATGCAAGCTTTCTAAAACAAGATATTTTTAAATTCTGCTAATTTCATTAATTTCCATTTTAAGGTTGTTTTTCTGATATAGTATATATGCCATCAAGTGTATAAATAACCATTACGTGATAATTGCACCAGTCCTTCCTGCAAGGATCTCCTGCATGTAAAGTTGTATCAAAAGTTGGTGGCTTATCCAGCGAACATACACTTTACCGTTTTCTATTAATATTCTTTATCCGTCCGGGATTCTAAAAATCTGCTCTCGCTTTTCAAATGGAATGCTGTAAAATAGCTTATTATGGAAAGAACAGGTTCTCATCCTATACCTAACCGGAAGGCGGCGTTTTTTTGAAAGTTATCTATATCCTTCTTCAGCTTCTCGCCATCACCGGGTTTTACATACTGGGTGAAGCATTGCAAAATTTCTTCAATATTCCATTGCCCGGAAGCATTATTGGCTTTCTGTTGCTGTTTGCTGCACTTATGCTGAAAATTTATCCGCTCGAGTGGATTGATTCGGGGGCTCATTTTTTGTTGGCATTCTTATCTCTTTACTTTATTCCCGCTACGGTCGGTGTTGTTGAATACGGGGAGCTTTTCTCTGGAAAAGGCATTTTGCTGGTCCCAATTGTTATGGTCAGTACGTTCCTTGCCATGGCTTCTTCTGGCTGGGTCAGCCAATACAGTGCTGAACGAAAGGAGCGATCCTGAATATGGAATTCACTGGACTCGCTATGTTCTTTGCGGCTCTGACGGTTATCGTTTATTTGATCACTAACTACATCTATCTGAGATATCGAAAAACTTTATTGAATCCAGTACTGGCGTCTACAGCCATTCTTGTCCTTATTTTGGTGCTGGGCAATATCCCTTACGATACGTATATGACGGGCGGCAGCTGGATTGGCACCCTTCTCGGACCCGCAGTTGTTGCACTGGCTGTCCCCTTATACAAACAGAGAAATTTGCTGTTCAGTAACTTGTTGCCCATCGTAACCGGTATCGCGACAGGTGTGGTGGTCGGCATGGCCAGCGGCATTCTGTTTACCCAGCTTTTTCGTTTTTCTGAAGAACTGATCCTGACGGTATTGCCAAAATCATTAACGACTCCTGTAGCGATGCAAATTGCTGGAAACCTTGGCGGCATTCCTTCGCTGGCTGCAGTTTTTGTTATGGTTGCGGGCTTTACCGGTTATATTATTGGTCCTGTTCTGTTGAAATGGCTGCACATTGATTCGGCAATTGGCCGCGGCATTGGCCTTGGCACTTCCGCTCACGGCATGGGAACTGCCAAAGCTTTTGAATACGGCCAGCAGGAAGCTTCAATGAGTTCGGTTGCGATGACTTTAAGTGCCGTACTCGGCGCGTTATTAGGACCGGTAGCTGCTTGGCTGCTGTTGTTGTAAACCACAAAGAACCCGTTTCCATGTTTCGTGGAAACGGGTTCTTTGTATGCGTTGCTAGCTTCCAATGTCCCTGCGGTTAAACCCAATCATCCCAACCACGACCAGGACTGCCGCAACGACAATTAAGATGCCTGCGTTCAGAAAATTCATTTCTTCGATCGGAATTTCAGACACATAGCCATACGGTGTCAGTTTGCCTACCCATTCTGAAAACTGAAACAAGCCGCCAAGGTAAATGACAAAAAATGAAAAAGCTAAGTACAGCCATATGGCACTGGTTACTTTTGGCACAAAGCCAACCAGCACGGCTGCTAGACCAATCATAACCATCATCGCCGGCAGGTAAGCCATACCTGCTCCATAAAACATACCGATCGACAGCTGCTCTTCCATCATGGCATTTCCCACTAATCCAAGACCCAACGATGCCAAAGACAACATGGCAAACCCAGTCAACAAAGCTATGGCAAGGTAGCTGCCCATCAACCGGTTTCTGGAAACAGCGCGGCTTAAGATGTGCTCAAGCCGGTCATTTTTCTCCTCTGTTTTAAGCTTGAGAACAGCCAGCAAGACTGGGATGGTTCCCAAAATCGCCATTACTGACATCAGAATTGGAATAAATTGTTCTGTCAACGAAAATCCTTCTGCTTGGACAATCATTTGCTGCATCAGGTCAATGTCTTCAAAGAACAATTCCAGTTCCCCAAGTACGGATCCATAAGAAGCACCAATCAGCAATATTCCGGCTCCCCATGCAAGCAATCCTGTTCGCTGAAGTCTCAAAGCAAGCCCAAACGGACTAAGGAGTGATGTTGAAGCCTTGGCTTTTCCGGGACGCGATGGCAAAAAACCAGATCCCAAATCCCGGATCGAGTTCAGGTACAAGGCCAAAGCCATTAGCAGGAACGCTCCTGCAACTGTCATCAAAATCGGCCACCAGTAATTATTAACGTAAGCTTCAGAGCGCAAAATCCAGTTGAGTGGGGAAATCCAGGACAGCGTTTCATTTGTTACATCCCCGATGGCACGGATCATATAGGCAAACAGCAAAACCGCAATGGATAAACCGAGTGTGTTTCTTGAATTTGGTGAAAGTTGCGCACAGATAGCCGCAACACCAGCAAAAATCATGCCCGTCGCACCTAAAGCAGCTCCATAAACCAGTGACCCTTCCAGATCTACGCTTTCGATTCTCAAAGCGGTAAGTGAAAAAGCGACCAGCAGCGCCAAAACGACATTGGCACCGATCAATACTAGTAAAATCGAAGACAGATTCGACAGGCGTCCTACAGGCAAAGAACGGATCATTTCAATTCGCCCTTCTTCTTCATCTGTGCGTGTATGGCGCGTGACCAGCAAAATGCTCATCAACCCAACCACTACCGCCGTCATCAGCAGCATTTCGTGGGCTGTCATGGCTCCTACCGTATAATTATCCAACCCGTATCCCGGACCGACCATTGCTGTCATCGCAGGATTGCGCATTGTTTCAGCCATCGCCTGCCGCTCTGCCTCGTTCTGATACAACCCGACAAAAGCCAGTGTAATAATGGCGGAAATGGCCGCAAAAGACACCAGCCATAATGGCAAGCGCAAACGGTCGCGACGCAAGACAAAGCGCATCAACGTTCCTGTACCATCAAAAAGCTGTCTGGCCATTAGGATTCGCCTCCTGCTCCTGTTTCCACTGCTTGACCGGAGCCTTCATAATGGCGCATGAACAACTCTTCCAATGTTGGCGGTGAGCTTTCAAGCCGTGTCACACCGAACTGGCTAATATAGCGGACGACTTGATCCACTTCACCTGCATCTACTTGGAAAGACCATGCCTGCCCTTTCTGCCGGATGCCACTGACTCCTTTCATTCCTTCCAAAGCAGGAATCGGCTCTTTTGTTTCCACCAACAAAATAGTCCCCGTTAAATGGCGCAGCTCTTTCAAAGTTCCAGTTTCAATGATTTTTCCTTCGCGAATAATCGCCACTTTATCACATAGCTTTTCGACCTCAGACAAGATGTGGCTGGAAAGAAGGATGCTTTTGCCCTGTTTTTTTGCTTCGATGACATATTCCTGAAAAACCCGCTCCATCAGAGGATCGAGGCCGGAAGTTGGTTCGTCCAGCACATACAAGTCCACATCTGAACAGAAAGCAGCAATCAAAGCCACTTTCTGCCGGTTCCCTTTGGAATAGGTTCGGCATTTCTTAGTTGGATCCAGATCGAATTTCCGGATCAATTCCTGGCGCCGGTCCAAGTTGTTGCCGCCGCGAAGTTTGACGAACAAATCGATGACTTCCCCGCCTGTCAGGTTTGGCCATAAATTGACGTCTCCCGGAACATAAGCCACACGTTTGTGGATTTCTACTGCATCGTTCCAGGAATCTTTTCCAAAAATTTCAGCACGCCCATCCGTTGCCTTTAAAATGCCGAGAAGCACACGCAGCGTCGTAGACTTCCCTGACCCATTCGGTCCAATAAACCCATAGACTTCTCCTTCCCCCACTTCTATATTCACTCCATCCAATGCCGCAAAATCTCCGAATTTCTTCGTCAGGTTAATCGTTCGCAAAACTGTCATGGGTTTCCCTCCTAATTTGTATAGAAGCTTTTTTTGAGAATATCAAGATATTCGTAAAACTCATTCCAGTAAGGTTCAAAATCCAGTTCTGTCATCTTTTTTCCTTGAAGCCGTTGCAAAAGATCCTGTTGATAGCCATCAACTCCCCAGCGAATTAAATTGAATGCTTTATCGACGTCCACATCTTTTCTGAAAAACGTTTTATCGATGCCTTCGTACAGCAGGGCATACCCCTGCACCTGCAATTCCTCGTAGCGTTTTTGAAGACGCGGAGGCAGATCCAGATCTTTTGTCAGCATAACCGTCCCCATAAAGTTAAAAACGTGCGCATTCTCCAGCTGCGCTTTCATTTTTATTTGGGAGGCTCCTTTGAGCCGCTTGATAAAATCGGTTTCGGTCATGTCAACCAAGCTCAAATAACCATTAATGATAAAATTCAAGCTGTATTCAATCAAATATTCATACAGATCTTTTTTGTTTTTAAAATAATAAAACAGCATGCCTTTTCCAATGCCCGCTTGCTTAACGATGCGATTAGTTGAGGCTTGTTTAAAGCCATTTTCTGCGAACTCCATCAATGCAGAATCAAGGATTTTTTGTTGCTTTTCAGGGTCGAGGTTTTCAAATTTCTCCATGCCCATCCCCTCTTTCTAAACTTTAGACCATACTGGTCGACTTCAGAATACAACTTTCAACTGTAGAGGTCAATCGATTTTATTCAATTTTCCGTCATTTCAAATTTCAAGCCAAACCGTTGCCGATAACCCGCGATAATGCTATGTTTTAATTGCCATAATAGTTATAGGAGGAATAGCAATTGAAAACATCATTTTTTGGAAAAAAAGCATCTCTCATTGCCGGCCTTGCCATGTTGTCACTTTTAAGTGCTTGCGGTAACGAAGAAGATGCCGCGCCAGAAGAAACAACAACTGCCTGGGACGAAATCCAGGAAGCTGGCAGCTTGACTGTTGCAACATCAGGAACCTTATTTCCGACATCCTACCGCGAGGAAGGTTCAGACGAGTTGACTGGCTTTGAAGTTGAAGTCGTTCGCGAACTTGGAGAACGCCTTGAGCTGGATATCGAATTCACGGAGCTCGGCTTTGATGAAATGCTGACTTCGGTTCAAACAGGACAGGTCGACCTGGCAGCAAATGACATTGAAATCACAGAAGACCGCGCAGAGAATTTTATCTTCTCAACGCCATTCAAGTATTCTTACGGAACAGCAATTGTCCGTTCTGACGATTTATCAGGCATTGAGACATTGGAGGACTTGGAAGGCAAAAAAGCAGCAGGCGCTTCCACTTCTGTCTACATGGAAACTGCCCGAGAATATGGCGCAGAAGAAGTCGTATACGACAATGCCACAAACGAAACTTACCTGCGCGATGTTGCCATCGGACGGACGGACGTCATTTTAAATGACTACTACCTGCAGACCTTGGCAATTGCGGCATTTCCAGAATTGGACATCACGATTCATCCGAATTTGAAGTACAGCCCATCAGAAGTTGGTGTGGTCATGAATAAAGACAATGAGGAATTAGCTGAGAATGTGAACACAGCCATCGAAGAAATGCTGGAAGACGGCACAATCGCCGAAATCTCAGCTGAATTCTTTAACGGTGCTGACGCTACACAACAAGTTGATATTGAAGAATAAACGGGAAGAAGCCGCTCTTGATTGAGCGGCTTCTTTTTATTTGGGTTGTTTGAATAAAGATTTCCCAATTAATTGGAGATACTTTCCGTTTCTGTAGAAATACTTTCTATTGCACTCAAAATACTTTCGAAATGAGCGCAAATACTTTCCGACCTGGACTAAATACTTTCCAATGGTGTCAAAACAGCATTTGACAACCTGATATGGCTCTCCTTTCCCTAATTATCCAAAAGCTTTATACTAATTAGAATATGTACGAATAGTCTGTGTTTGGAGGAATTTGGATGAACATGTCTTTTTCGCCGCTCGGCGACTTAGCAATCGTCATTGAGCTTGGCACTGAAATCAATGAACAGACCGAGCAGCAGGTCAGAAAAGTTGTGGCTTTGCTGGAAAACAAAAAACCCGGATGGATGATTGAATTGGTTCCTGCTTTTGTGACGGTTGCGGTCTTTTATGACCCTCGCCTGGCGGTATACGATCAAGTAAAAATGGAACTTGGGGGTCTGTTGGCCAATCTCGTGGAGGACATTCCTGCTGAATCCCGAACAGTGGAAATCCCTGTTTGTTATGGCGGGGAGTTTGGTCCCGACTTGGAATTTGTAGCGCGGCACAACAAGTTGACGCCGCGTGAAGTAATTGACATCCACACTGCGGGGACGTATTCGGTTCACATGATTGGCTTTGCTCCTGGCTTTCCGTTTATCGGCGGCATGTCTGAGAAAATTGCAGCGCCGAGACGCGATTCCCCGCGGATTCGCATTCCGGAACGGACAGTTGGCATTGCGGGGATGCAGACCGGTGTTTATCCGATTGAGACTCCCGGCGGCTGGCAGTTGATCGGCAGAACCCCGCTTCGCTTGTTTCGGCCTGAAAACGACATCCCCAGCCTGCTGCGCGCAGGCGACAAAATAATTTTTACGGAAATTTCAGAGGGCGATTATTACGCATGGGAGGAGGATGCAGATGCTGAACATCCTTAAAGGCGGACTGCAGACCACAGTTCAGGATTTGGGCCGGACTGGCTTCCAAAAATACGGTGTTATTGCCAGCGGTGCTATGGACCCTTTTGCGCACCGCCTAGCCAATTTATTGGTCGGCAATAATGAACACGATGCAACTCTTGAAATCACACTCGTGGGGCCTGTTATTGAATTTACCGAAGATGCGCTCATTGCTTTATGCGGCGGGGACTTGAGCCCCCGGTTAGATGGCCAAGCCCTGCAAACATGGCGAACCCTTGCTGTCTCGAAAGGCAGTACTTTGACGTTTGGTGAGCCTCGCATTGGAGCTCGCTGCTATTTAGCCGTCGCCGGCGGCATCGACGTACCGGTTGTGATGGGCAGCCGCTCCACTTACTTGCGTGCCGGAATCGGAGGATTCCAAGGACGCGCGCTGGAAAAAGGTGACCAGCTTCCTATAGGTAACAGTACACAGCAGCAGAAATCGTTGCAGCAACAGAAATCGTTGCAGCAACAGAACGAAAGCGAGTTTGATTGGCTTGTGGCGCCTGCGCGTTACTATGAAGAACCGGTAATCCGAATGATGCCGGGCAGGCAATTCGATTTATTCGACGATGACAGCAAAAAGAAAGTTTTCACTGAACCGTTTGCCGTTTCTTTAAACTCAGACCGCATGGGCTACCGGTTGGAAGGTGCTTCTCTATCCTTGGAAACACCGGCAGAATTGATTTCGGAGGCAGTGGCTTTTGGCTCGGTACAGGTTCCTGCAGATGGCAACCCGATAGTCCTGATGGCAGACCGCCAAACAACCGGCGGCTATCCCAAAATCGGGCAAGCAGCCGCTGTCGACCTGCCGCTCATCGGCCAATTAAAACAAGGACAGCTGCTGCGCTTCAAACCAATTTCTGTGGCAGACGCCCAACAGCGCTGGATTGAGCAGGAACAATCAATTCGTCAAATAAAAGCCGCTATCCAATTAAAATGGGAGGAACGGACATGAAGCATCAAGTGGATTTGAACTGCGATATGGGGGAAAGCTTCGGTGCCTACAAAATGGGCAATGACGAAGAAATACTTGATTACGTAACATCAGCAAATATTGCCTGCGGCTTTCATGCCGGAGATCCCGCGACCATGCGCCGAACCGTCAAATTGGCGCTCGAAAAAAATGTCGGTATCGGGGCTCATCCAGGGTTACAGGATTTGGTCGGATTTGGACGCCGGAATATGGCCTTGTCGCCTCAAGAAGCCTATGATCTCACTATCTATCAAATTGGAGCCCTGGCTGGATTTGTGAAAGCTGAAGGCGGCCGCCTGCAGCATGTCAAAGCACATGGCGCCCTGTACAATATGGCGGTGAAAGATGCAGCCTTGGCCGAAGCCATTGCAGAAGCTGTTTATAAGATCGATCCGGAACTGGTGCTGTTCGGTTTGTCCGGCAGTGAACTGGTTAAAGCCGGCCAGAAAATTGGGCTGCGGACTGCCAATGAAGTGTTTTCAGACCGCAGCTATCAAGCAGACGGCTCCTTAACGCCGCGAACTGAAAGCAACGCATTGATTACAGACTCCCGTATAGCCATTGACCAGGTTATCCGAATGGTCAAAGAAAACAAAGTAGCCACTGTTGAAAACAAAGATGCCGAACTTCTGGCAGAGACCATCTGCATTCACGGGGACGGCGTTCATGCCCTAGATTTTGCTATCCAAATTGCCAAATCATTAAAAGAGGTTGATATCGAGATTCTAAAAGTGAGTGAATTTGTTTGACCCGAATAAACCAACTGCTGATCTGGAACTAAAAGAAATTATCAACCTAAAAAAGGCATTGTCCATCTCGGGACATTGCCTTTTTTATGCAGTAAAGCTTCACTTGTTTAACTCCTGCCCAATCAATTCAACAATCTTATCGAAATAAACGGCACTGTGCGGCACTAAATCTTCTAAGCCAATCACCTTTTTAAAACATCTCTTGCTTCCGCCCTTCAGGATTTCAAACCCTTCAATCACGGCACGTTCTTTTTTTCCTGACACTAAATCCGCAAATGCCTCAAAATCCAGTTTGCCAATGCCGGCCACTTCCTCCAACTGCAACTCAAACCTTAAGTCCATGTTTTCTAAGTTCGTATATAAAAAGCAATGGCAACGCTCATTATCCAGAAATCCAGGCAAAGCCAGTTGATCTTTAATCATTCCAATTGAAATCAACTCCGCAAAGTCCACCCTAATTCCAAGCTCTTCTCTTACTTCCCGGATCCCCTCTTCAACCGTTTCACCTGCCAATAAATGGCCCGCTGCTGCAATATCAAATAGCCCAGGAAAATCCTTCTTTTCGTTGCTTCGCAGCTGAAGATAAACAACATACCTGCCGCCTTGTTGTCCAGCTACCCAGCAGTGGAAAGTTTCATGCCAATAGCCTTTTTTGTGCACAGTCTGCCTGTCTGCAATGCTCTGAGGGGTTCCTTGTTCATCGTAAATCTGCAGTTTTTCTGTTTCCATATTCGCACTCCTTTTTTGAGCACAGCAAACAAGCCAGCTGATTGCTCGGCTGGCTCCTGTCCGCTGCTCTGCATTTTCTTGCTACGTATACTGGTTAAAGCGGGCATCTTCCGGAGTGACATGCTTGATGAACACAAGATCCTCTTCTGTAATGTCCGGAACAAAAAACTCAGTGCCCCAATTCTCTGAGGAGAAAACATGCTGTTCTTCCCTGCTCAGAAAAACAGAAAACCATTTAAGTTTTTTCTTTCTGCTGACATGATGGGTTATGAGAAATTCAGCAATGTCCAACGTCAAGAGGCCAGAAAAGATAGTCATGCCTTGTTTGACGCTAATATCGAATGGCCGGGGCAAGCTGGACGTGAGTTCTTCAATGGTTTCCGTTTCCTCGTCAAAGCAATGAATTTCAAAGAGATCGGATTTGGCCAGAAAATACTCCATCAACAGGAGCCAGTAGTCATAATTCCCGCTCGCCGGCACCCGCTCTGTTTCCCGGCCAGCGACAAATTCTGTAAGTTCGAATTGCAATTGTGTTTTTAATTCCATGCATCCCCACCTGCCCTTTTCCCTCTGTAACGCATGACTATACTGCGTTTAAGCGCTCAATCACTCCAACCACTTCGTTCAAGCCGTCCACTTCTCCATTTGCCCCGAGGCAGCTCCAATGTTCATCTTTTTTCCAGATGGTCTTTAAACCGGCTGCTTTTGCCGCTTGGATGTCGTTTTTCGGGTGGTCCCCGACATAGACTGCTTCCTCTGGTAAAACGCCTAAGCTTGTCAGCGCTTTATGGAAAATGGCAGGATCCGGCTTGGCCATGCCTTCCCATTCGGAGATCAGAATTTCGTCAAAATGCTCTTCGATTCCCAAAGCCTGAATATTGTTCAGCTGAAACTGCCCTCGTCCATTAGTAATCATGCCTAACCGCAGGGACTGCGAAGACAGGTCTTCAAGCATCCTGGCCAAATCTGCAAACGGTACACAATGATATTTAAAGTTCATCACATAGTCTTCCAGCAAGGTTTGCCAGTCTACCCCGGTAATCCTAAATTCTTCGATCAACTGCTGATAAACGCGGTCTTTCCATACATAGCCCTTGGCATCCAATGCGATAAACCGCTCAATGAAAAGATCTTTCGGTATATGTTGCATAGTTTCGGCTAATCGTTCGTATTGTGCCTCTACGAATGCGGCCAATGAACGATCCCGGTCCAATAAAGTGCCATCCAAATCAAAAATAACGGCTTTAATCATCTCATTCTCCTGTCCATCATTCATGGCTCCCCAAATTCAGCCGCTGATAAAAACTTAATGATTCTGCCAGAAACTCTTTATCGTATTGCGTCTTATCATGTATTCTTTCTACCCATTCCTCCAGCGTTTCAATCTCATTATCCGGGTAGAGTCCAGTACGCGTACTCAAAAAACTTTTCCAATTATCAAATTCCCAGTGAACAATTTCGCCAGCTTCCAACAACCGCACTTCAAGCAAAGGCTCCGGATGAATATGCTGTTGGGAGTATTCGGCAGCCGCTAAAAATTCCGTGCGGTCAACCGGCTCCAATGCATAAATCTGATTCGACTGTTTGCCATTTGGCCGGTGATAAATGACTTCTATTCCATTCTCTGCAGCCTTTACCTGAACTTCCGCTCCTGGGAAAAAACCTGAAAGCCTGCCTTCTTTAAACTCCGGACAGGCTGCATCCACCAGGATGGGCTGAATCCATTGGTCACCTAAATCGCATAGAAATCTGCGCGCACGCTGATCCTCAGCTACAACGGCTGCATGAACCCGTTCGGTACCAAGCCCGCTGCCTACTGGATAAGCTTTAACACCTGCCCGATCAAACGCCTCCAACAGCCAAATTGCCAAATCAAAACAATTTCCAGTAATGCCGTAGCGGTTGTGATGTTGCACCATCTGCTCCACGCTGCGCTGTTTTTGTTCACCTGAGCGCTGATAATGCCAGGCCTTCGTCAAAGTCTCCATTGGAAAACCATCAAACTGCTGCCAAACGGAACGTATTTCTTCCGGCGCTTCCATGTTTCCACCTTCCCTTTTTTCGTATGGCTACTACTTCTCTTTCCCGTACCGAAATTCCTTCTGCATGCAAAAAGAGCAAACCCGAAAGTCTGCTCTTTTTGTATCGAATGAAATTGTGTCTTACTCTGCAGGATTCCCTTTTCGCTGGCGAATCTGGTAGTAATTCAACTGCTTGAATAATTCGGAAGAAGTTCCTTGGTCTACTGCAAAGGCCACACCGTATTCCACCAAATCTTTTCCGGTTATTTTACGAACAATTTTTCCATCTAATAAAAAAGCACTATCCAACACTTCAAAGCTGCAGCTTACATGCTCTTTCAATGGAATGTTTAAAGCGGAAGTAAACACAAGCCCGCCGGCACTAATATTATAAATTTCAATAGGCACAAATCCGCTGCCATAAACTGATACTTTGCCATTCATGGCTTCGTTGAACCTGACCCTAAAAAACTCCCGACGATTGTCTGACATTTCGTCCTCTCCATCCTTCATCACATATATAAATTGACAAGCAGTCCTTTGATTTCTCCGACTAGATCCAAAGTACCAATTCCCTCTTCTTCATTATTCAATAGTTGGTCTTGAATTTCAATCAATTTTTTATCTATTATTTTAACGATTTGTTGGGACTTCATGCCGCCGGCTGGGTGCTGGCTTTGCTCGTCGGATAATTGAAGGCCGTAACGGATAGATTCGCTGACAAACTGCTTGACGGTGTTTTTATAGTTCAAGACATTTTCAAGTGTCCGCTGATTGGCCAGTTTCTGTCCTTGCGCATCGACCCGCCCCATCAGCTGGCTCAAAGAATCATTGTGCAGCTTGGAATGAGATTTTTTCATGGCATTCGAAAAAAGTTCACCGGTCTTTGTTTCCGTAACTTGTTTCGAAAGCCGCTCATTCGAAATATTGCTTTGGCTTTCAATGCGCAAATAAAGGACCTCCTCTTAGTTGTAATTGCTTTGCCGTTTGTTTTTCATGTTTACAATTAGCTCTACTTTTCCATAATCCATTTGGAGCACTTTAGCGATTTGTTTTGAAGAAAATCCTTGTTTGGAAAGCTGAATTACTTTTTCTGTTTCCACTGGATCCTTTTCAGCAATTTCTGCTTCTTCAAGTACTGTAGGCTCTTTGTTCTCTAAATGGTCTACGCGCTTCATCAGCTTTTGTTCGCTTTCTTTTATATACGCAATTAATTTATCGTAAAGTTCATCATTTTCTTTTTCAAGTTGGATCACAAATGCTTCCATGCTTTCGTGAATTCCAGCCGGGTCTTCCTCGGGCTGCTGTTGCTTTTTAAGAGACAGCAGCAGTTTTACATTCATCAGCAGCAATAAGATTATTGTTGCAATCAATAGCCACTCCATGATCATCACCTTGGCCTTCTGTTCCTTATTTCACTGTTAGTAATTATCGTGTACGGATAAAATCGAAGCGTGCAAGCGCAGCATTGCTTTTGAATGCAGCTGCGAAACTCTTGATACACTGACACTCAAAATTTCAGCGATTTCGGTTAATTTCATGTCTTCAAAATAGCATAAGGAAACCGTCAGTTTTTCTTTTTCCGGCAACCGGTCAATCGCTCTCACCAACGATTCTTTGGTCATTTGCTCAGACATGTGGCGTTCGGGCGAGTTGGCGTAGTATTTCCCCAACGCACCGCGTTCTTCAAAGTTTTCATCATCCATTGAAATCATGGTGGATAAAGCGGCTTCCGAGACAGCTTTATTGAGCTCCGCTTTAGTAATGCCGAGATAAGAACTGACTTGTTCATCCGAGACGGAAGCATTATTTTGCTGCTCCAGCAGGAGATAGGCTTTTTCAATTTTCTTCACTTTGTCTCTGACGGACCGCGGAAGCCAGTCACTGTTTCGCAAACCGTCAATAATGGCACCTTTGATGCGCCAAGATGCGTATGTTTCAAACTTTAAATCCCGCTCTATATTGAATTTGCTTAAGGCATCCAGCAGACCTTCGTAAGCATAGCTGCGGACGTCATCTTTTTCCACAGTTTTAGGCAAACTGATCATGAATCGTTGAATCACGTAATCGACCAAAGGAAGATACTGTTCAACCAAGTATTCGCCAGCTTCCGGGTCTTTGTGTTGTTGCCAATCGCTCCAGCAAGTAAGTTCTTCTTTGGATAATTTAGGATTCAGCATGATTTTCACCACCATTTCCAAGCGGCAAGCCGCTCTTATTTAAACAGGATTTTCATAATGAACCCTTTCAGGCCCAGTTTATAAGGAACGGGCAACTGCAGAAATTCGCGTGCCACTTTGCGGATGGCGGTCGCTGACGGACTATCCGGGTATGCAAGCAGAAGCGGCTTTTGTCTTTTCACTGCTTCTGGAATGCGCGGATCACTTGGAATGGAACCTAAGGTGCCGATTTCTTTGCTCAGAAACTGTTCCGTTACGTGTTTAAAGTTATCGGCTGTCTGCTGTCCTTCACGTGCACTGGTCGATTGATTGATTACCAGCTTCATGTGGACATTGGGATCTTTTCCATGAACCATCTTAACGACAGAGTAAGCATCGGTGATGGATGTCGGTTCGGGTGTTGTCACCAGGATGACGTCATCAGCTGCCAGAATAAAACGCAGGTTTTCGTAAGACAATCCTGCTCCCGTATCCAGAATGATGTAGTCCACTTGTCCTTGCAGCGTGCTCAGTTCTCTAAAAAACTTCTCCAGTTTAAGGTCGTCCATACGAAACAAATCATTAAATCCGTTGCCCCCTGAAATAAACAGCAAGCCATTGGGGCCTTCTTCAATAATATCCTGTGCGGCCAGATCTTTTTCGATCATTGTTGCAATCGTTTCACGTGGTGTGCGGCCAAGCAGCACATCGATGTTTGCAAAGCCGAGATCGACATCGAATATGAGCACTTTTTTGTTTTGTTCTACCAGGCTTAGCGCAAAATTCAACGCAAAATTGGATTTCCCCACTCCGCCTTTGCCGCTTGTAATGGCCAGAACACGCGTTTTTCTCGTGGGTTTTCGATCATTTTTCTTAAAGTGCTTTGCCATCATTTTTTCTCTTAATTCATTCGCCTGGTCAAGCATGATTTTCTTCCCCCATTATAAAATCTGCAACCAACTCAGAAGTGACTGTTAAAATATCGTCTGGAACGTTTTGGCCATTGGCGATGTAGCGGATGGGGATATCGTAATGAGAGATCAAGTTCAAAATGGCGCCGGAAGAACTCGTTTCGTCTTTTTTGGTCAACAACAATTCATCCATAGCAATCGATTGAAAATTATCAATGATTTTTTTCATGTCTTCGTATTTAGCAGTCAGGCTGAGCACCAAGTTTATTTGGACTTTGCTGTTATCCGGCAATAATCGTTCAAGCTCTTCAATATACTGCTGTTGCTGATAATTGCGGCCAGCGGTATCCATTAAAATAATGTCGCATGCTGCAAAGTCCTCAATTGCATTTTTCAGTTCTGCTGCTGAATCCACTACTTTCACTGGCAAATTCAAAATGCTGCCGTATGTCTTCAACTGCTCCACTGCAGCAATCCGGTAAGTATCGGCAGTGATCAAGCCCACTTTTTTGTCTCTTGTCAGCATGTAATCCGCTGCAATTTTGGCGATTGTTGTAGTCTTTCCGACACCTGTCGGGCCAATAAAACAAATAATTTCAGGATCTTGAACGGCGAGCGCCGGCTGCTGTTGATCAATCGAGGCAAGAATTTCTTCACGCGCGGCTGACCATACTGTTTCTAACGCAGGGTCAGCCTTGTCGTCCAAGTTCGAAATGATCTTTGCGATCAATTCGGTTTGAATGTCTTCTGCTACTTCCTGTGCAGTCAGATGCTTTTTCAATAACTGAAATGCGGCGGGCAGTCGGTCTTCTGTCATTTGCTGCATCATGAATTGTTTGATGTTTTTCAATTCGCTGATCAATTCGGTTGCGGTTTCCCTTTGAACAGCTGGCTGCTTAGCTGGCTGTTCTTTTGGAAATTCTGCCGGCACGCGTGCTTGTTCACTTTCTTGCTTTGCTATTGGATCAATTGCTGCAGTAACTTCCAATTTTTCCTGCTGGAAAAACCCTAAAAAACCGCCTGTTTTTACTTTTTTCGTATTCAAAATCATGGCGTCTGCGCCTAAATCCCGCTTGATCAACGGAATTGCTTCCGTCATCGTAGCTACTATATACGTTTTTAGCCTCATGAGATGTTAACCACTCCAACACTTTGAATTTCAATTTCAGGTTCCAGCTCGTTGTACGATAGCACCGGCAGGTCAGGCGCAAAGCGCTCGACAAACTGCCTCATGTAAATACGAATGGCAGGAGACGTCAGCAGGATCGGCTGTACACCGGTTTGCTGAAGCTGTGCAGCCTGTTCCGTAATCTTCTGGAAAATGGTTTGGGAAGATTCCGGGTCGATCGACAAGTAATTGCCTTGCTCTGTCCGGTGCACAGAGTCGGCAAATTTTTTCTCGAGGCTCGCCCCAGCTGTAATGACTTGAAGCGGCTCTCTTTGTGTCGTGTATTGCAGCGTGATTTGCCGCGATAAAGATTGGCGGACATATTCTGTCAACAGGTCGGTATCCTTTGTTTGCGAAGCATAGTCGGCCAAGGTTTCCAAAATGACCAGCAAGTTGCGGATCGATACTTTTTCTTTCAACAGCTTCATTAACACTTTTTGAACTTCTCCAATGGTCATCAGTTGCGGAACCAATTCTTCCACAACGGCCGGTGAGGTTTCCCTTACGTTTTCAATCAGTGATTTGACTTCCTGTCTGCCAATCAATTCATGGGCATGGCGCTTGATCACTTCCGTCAAGTGAGTCGAAACAACAGACGGCGGATCCACAATGGCATAACCGGCCATTTCAGCTTCTTCTTTCATTTCTTCATTGACCCACAGCGCTGGCATGCCAAAAGCAGGTTCAACCGTTTCGATGCCTTCTACTGCTTCGTCATCAATTCCCGGGCTCATGGCCAAGTAATGGTCGAGCATGATTTCTCCGGATGCGACCCGGTTGCCTTTGATCTTAATAATGTATTCGCTTGGCTGCAGCTGAATGTTATCGCGAATCCGGATAACCGGAACCACAATGCCAAGCTCCATTGCACATTGCCGGCGAATCATAATGACACGATCCAACAAGTCGCCGCCCTGGTTTTTATCGGCAATCGGGATTAAGCCATAGCCAAATTCAAATTCAATGGCATCAACGTGAAGCAAATCGATGACGCTTTCTGGGCTTTTCATTCCTTCGATCTCTTTTTCGTCTTTGCCTATTTCCACTTCCTGCTTTTCCTCGGATTTCAAGGTCTTCTGCATCTGGAAAGCACCGTAAGCAATCACTCCGGCAATCGGCACAACCAGCATCGGGCTGATTGGCGTAAACACCGCAAACATTACAAGGGTGGCGGCGACAATATACAGCATTTTCGGATAAGCGAAAAGCTGCCTCGTAATATCTGAACCTAAGTTGCCGTCCGATACTGCACGCGTTACAACGATACCCATCGCAGTCGAGATCAACAAGGCTGGAATCTGCGAAACCAAACCATCACCGATTGATAGCAAAGTGAACAGCTGCGCGGCTTCTCCAAATGGCAGTCCGTGGACCATCACACCGATCAGCAAGCCGCCGATAATGTTGATGATGGTAATGATGATGCCGGCAATCGCGTCTCCTTTAACGAACTTGCTGGCACCATCCATTGCTCCATAGAAATCGGCTTCCGAGCTGACCTTCTCACGTCGGCTCTTGGCTTCTTGATCCGAGATCATTCCGGCGCCAAGATCGGCATCGATGCTCATCTGTTTACCTGGCATCGAATCAAGCGTAAATCGTGCAGCAACTTCAGCTACTCGCTCTGATCCTTTGGTGATGACCAGGAACTGGATGATGACCAGAATCAGGAACACCAAAATCCCGATAATGGCACTGCCGCCAACTACGAACGAACCGAAAGTTTCAATCACCTGTCCACCCGTTTGGTTGGTCAGGATCGAGCGTGTTGTCGAGACGTTCAAGCCAAGACGGAATAAAGTAGTTAGTAGTAATAATGTAGGAAATATAGAAAATTGCAGCGGTTCTTTCGTATTCATTGCCACTAACAGGATCGTTAAGGCGAGGCTGATATTAATCATGATTAATACATCTAGCAAGAGCGGCGGAAGAGGGATAACCATCATTACAACAATCATGATGACGGCTACCATAATGGCATAATCTCTTAATTTCACGCGGTTCCCTCCTCTTTCTCGTTCATCGGATTTTTCCTTTTAAGCGGTAAATATATGCTAATACCTCTGCCACGGCTAGAAACAATTCTTCCGGCACGGTATCCCCAATTTCAACTTGGGCATACAATGCACGCGCGAGAGGCTTATTTTCCATCGTCACAATTCCAAGTTCTTTTGCTTTTTCTTTAATTTTCAAGGCCAAATGATCTTTGCCCATCGCGATGATGACCGGAGCCGCCATCGTTTCGGCATCGTACTTGATGGCGATTGCATAATGCGTCGGATTGGTGATCAGCACATCCGCGCCCGGCAAATCCTGAATCATGCGATTCATGCTCATTTGCCGCTGCTTGTCTTTTATTTTTGACTTGATGAGCGGATCGCCTTCCGCTTTTTTGTATTCGTCTTTAATGTCCTGCTTGGACATCCGTATACCTTTTTCAAATTCGTATTTCTGGTAGATGTAATCAAGAACGGATAAACACAGCAGGATAATCCCTGCAACAAGGCCCATTTGGAACACGAGCGAGCCGATAAAAGATAAAGAATAACTAATGCTTTTCTGTGACAGGGAAAACAACTCTTCTTTGCCGAGCCACAATACACCAAATGCTGCGCCTCCGATAATGGCAATCTTCAGCATGGATTTCCCCAATTCGACTAAGGCGCGAGCAGAGAATATCCGTTTTGCGCCTTTGATGGGATCCATTCGTTCGAGCTTTGCCATGATTGGATCGGTTGAAAAGATTGCGCCAACTTGGATAAAGTTTCCGAGAAAACCGAAAACCATGCCAATCAGCATAATCGGCAGCATGAGCCAGAATGCGTTCATGGCCATTTGTTCAAATAAAGTCCGAATGGTCGCCGGCGTTATTTCCCAGGAAATATATTGCGTGAAATGAATCCGGTAAATAGCTAAGATTCGGTCCAGCATCCAGCCGCCCAAGGAATTCAGCAGCAGGATGCCACCCAGAATAATCATGGCGGCGGCGACTTCCGGACTTTTGGCTACCTGCCCCTTCCGCTTGGATTCATCGCGTTTTTGCGGTGTCGCTTTTTCAGTTTTCTCACCGGCAAAAAACTGCAGGTCCAAGCGATACCTTTTTACCACTTACGTTCCTCCTAATAAACTGATTAACTGAGACATACTCACCAAAATTTTCTCAAAGAGAATCTGCAGGATGAAGAAGAACACCGGCATGGTTAGAAACAGCATGATAAAACCAACAAAAATCTTCAATGGCAAACCGACAGCAAAAATATTCAGCTGCGGAACCGTTTTTGCTAAGATGCCAAGTGCGACATCGACCAGAAATAAGGCACCAACAATCGGCAGCGCAATCTGGAGGGCAATTAAGAACATATCTGTGAACAAACCAGTCATAAATTGAGCGATGTCTTCTGCTTTCACCGTGATTGCCAAACGCTCTACCGGAAACACGCGCAGGCTATGCATGACGCCGTCTAGCATTAAATGGTGCCCGTTAGCTGTCAACAGGAACAAGAGCGCCATCATGTACTTAAAATGGCCAATGATTGGCACTTGCGCACCTGTTTGTGGATCCAGCACATTGGCCATGGAAAATCCCATCTGAAAATCGATGAACGCTCCAGCAATCTGAACGGCGTATAGCAGCAACGCCGCTGTGAATCCAAGCGCCAATCCAGTGCCAAGTTCTTTGAGAATCAATAAAATATAAGAAGAGTCTATTGGGATTGTTTCGCCCATCGGCAATGTTGAAACAGCAACAAATGCCAGAAAAGCAGCAATGCCAATTTTAAATTGCGCCGGTACGCCCCGCATGGAAAAAATGGGAGCAATTAAGAAAAAGCTGCTCAGCCGGATGAGCATCAATAAAAAATAAGGAAGTATGTTAAAAATCATTTCCATGCCCGCTTACCCGATGATTCTTGGCAGCTGCTGAAACAGGTCTCTAGTATAATCCAGCAGCAATGTCAGCATCCACGGCCCGAAGACCACGAGCGAAATGAAGACCGCCAGTATTTTGGGTATGAACGCCAGCGTCTGTTCCTGGATTTGCGTCATCGCCTGGAAGACGCTGACCAATAATCCAACCGCCAACGCTATCAGCAGCATGGGCGCTGAGATGAGGATAATGGTAAAAATCGATTGTTCGGCTAGTTTGATCACCATATCTGGAGTCATCGTTTTCTTCCCTTCGTCAAAAGCTGACAAGCAGCGATTCGATTATTAAGTACCAGCCATCCACCAGAACAAACAGCAAAATTTTAAACGGCAGTGAAATCATGACCGGCGGCAGCATCATCATCCCCATTGCCATCAACGTACTGGCGACCACCATATCGATGATCAGAAAAGGAATAAAGATGACAAACCCGATTTGGAACGCAGTTTTCAACTCACTGATGGCAAATGCCGGAATCAGTGAAGTCAACGGAATTTCTTCAATGGTGTCGGGTTTTTCCAGCTCTGCGTATTTAAAGAACAAAGCCAAATCTTTTTCCCGTGTGTTTTGCGCCATAAATTCCTTTAACGGGAGAATGGCGGTATCTAACGCTTCCTGCTGTTCCATCTCGCCGTCTAAATACGGCTGCAAGGCAGTTTCATTCATTTCCAAGGCAATCGGCGACATGATGAAGAATGTCAGAAACAGCGCTAAACCAACCAATACTTGGTTTGGCGGCATGGATTGCGTACCGAGTCCGGTCCGGACAAATGACAGCACGATGATGATTCGTGTAAAGCTGGTCATCATAATGAGAATCCCGGGGGCCAGCGATAACACCGTCAACAGGAAGAACAGCTGAAGGGTTGTCGAGACATCCTCAGGCGATTCTCCGCCAAAATCAATGCCCGGAATATTAATAGTTGATAAAATTTCCGGAATCATAGCGGACGTCCTTCCTTGTCTTTCTGTTCTTCCCCAAGCTCATTTTGGAGCGCTTGCTGCTTGGCTTTTTGCTTGTTCAGGCTTTGATTGAACAGCTGGTCAAAACCCTTTCTTTGCGGGTTTTTCGAAAAGTTGCCGATTTTCTTTTTCGTAAAGTCAACCAGATTTTTGGAAAGTGCTGGCTGCTGGTTTTCAAAATCCTTTTCGATGCTGGAGATTTCCGCTTCATCTGAAAACTCTTTGATCAAGCTCACTTCATCCCCGACACCAATCAAGTACATTTGGCCGCCAACTTTCACCAGTTGAAGCGATTTATTGTTGCCAAGCGGTGTGCCGCCCATCAGTTTAACTGCCTGATTTGGCATGAGATTTTTTTGGCGTGCCGCTAAAAACTTAATCAGGCCGTAAATCATCGCCACAACCAACAGCGTATAAAGCACCAACTGAACAAGAATACCAGCCAGGCTTTTTTCTTCCACCGGCGCCGCCTCTACAGGGTCTGCCGGCGTTTCTTCTGCAGGCTCGTCGTTGTTCAGCCATTCCACCACGTTTGGGTTGGCCTGAGCAGCTGCAGGAGACGACAGTGAGACAACTAATAAGACAGTCATAAGCATTGTGATGTATACAAAAATAGATTTGTTCAATCTCGACAAACTCCTTCTATCCGGCATTAACGCAGTTTCGAGATACGCTCTGCTGTGCTTAGTACGTCTGTTACGCGGACACCAAAGTTTTCATCAATGACGACGACTTCTCCGACTGCGATTAGCTTGTTGTTGATCAGGATATCAACAGGTTCTCCAGCTAATTTATCCAGTTCGATGATGGACCCCTGTGAAATTTCCAAAATATCTTTGACCATGCGCTTTGTACGGCCAAGCTCAACGGTTACTTGAAGCGGGATATCCAAAAGCATGTTCAAGTTATTCGGTTCTGACTGAGTTGTTTCCGTATTGTCAAAACTGGAAAACTGAACATTTTGTACGGTTGGTGTTGATGCTGTAGATTCTGTTGGCTGGTTATCTGAGTGCTTTGGCATTTCGCGTATCTCCTCTATTTCTTCTTCGTCCACCGACTCGGTTAGGATACCCGCCAGTTGTTTTGCCAGCGGTACAGGAATGCACAGCTGAAAATGGACTTTTTGCTTACCGCCAACGTTCAGCTGAAACTCTGCTGCTGCAAACCATTGTTCTTTTGTAAAGTTGCCTAATGGAAAAACGCTGTCCTTTTCAACAATGTCCATACCGGACAACGAGTGGGAAATGTCCAGCTCCAAAAGTGCTGACATGCATTGCGCCACGGAATCGAACATTTTGCCGATCATATCCTGAACAGCTTGAAATTCCTTTTCTTCTGCTGCCTCGTCCAATACGGCCGATAGCGCTGCGTCGATTTCTTTTTTGGATACGCCCAAAACTTGTATTCCAGTAGCTGCTCCTGCGTATTCACTCAATGCTACGTAAAAAGGTGCAGTTGTAGAGGCGAACACGCTCTCTCTGTCTATGATCATGACAGTTGGAGCCGTTACGAAAACCTGTTCTGAAAGTTGTGCAGTCAACACAGCTGCAGATCCGCCTAATGAAGCGTTCAACAGTTCTGTGACTGCCTCTGTTTCCATTTGGGATAATGAACTTTCAGGCATCGCCTTCCCCCCTGTCTTGTTGAGATTCAGTAACCCTGCGCGTTCTTCCGGAGATGGTTGATTAGTTGTCATCGTTACCCGCTCCTTGTGCTGCTACTTCTGTTACTTGTACAGCCATTCGGCCTTTTGAAATGCCGGGCTGTGCATAAAACTTCAGCTTGTCATCTACCTGGAGCATAACAGGTGCATCATACGACTCATTCATGCGAATGACGTCTCCATTTTTCAGGTTTAAAAAATCCCCAAGCTGGATCATTGACTTGCCAAGCACTGCTTTAATTTCCATCTTGGTACCTTGCAGTTTTTCTTCCAATGCTTCCAGTTCATGTGTTTCAATGGATTTTTTTTGATTGGCTAGCCAATGCTTCGCTGACAGCTTCGGCAAAATCTGCTCCAGTACGACGTGGGGCAGGCAAATGTTGATAATGCCTTCCACCATGCCGACCTTTGTGTGCAGCTTAACGAGAATGACCGTTTCGTTAGGTGGTGACATGGTCAAAAATTGCGGATTTACTTCAATTTCTTTAAGTTCCGGATATAGCTTTAATACGGATGCCCAAGCTTCTTGAAAGCAATCCAGTGACTTTGCAAATACACGCTCAATGACACTGATTTCGATTTCAGTCAAATCGTTGTCTTTATCCAAAATATTGCCTTGTCCGCCGAGAAGACGGTCGAACATCACATAGGCAACCTCCGGGGAGAAGTCAATAACCATGCTGCCCTGCAACGGGTGGGCTTCAAAAATTCCCAAAATCGATTTTTTCTCAACGTTTTGAATAAATTCCTGGTAGGAAACTTGTTCAACGGATGTTACTTGAATCTGCACAAACGTTCGAAGCTGCGCGGAAAAATAAGAAGTCAGCAAGCGAGCAAAGTTTTCATGAATCCGAGTCAGTGTACGTATTTGGTCTTGCGAAAAACGCAAGGCTTTCTTAAAATCATAAGTTTGGACACCCTTTTTCTTTTCAATAGCTTTAGGCGCTTGCTGGCCCATTGCCGAAAGGATGGTTTCGATATTTTCTTCTGATAACACATCTGTCAACTTGGTTGCCCCCTCATTCGTCCAGGTTCGGCTCATGCAAACGAGGTAAAATGTTCAGTTTCCGATAATACACGGTCACTTTGTCCATAACTTCCTCTATCGTTTCCAGTACATGGACTTTCTTGCCAGTTGTTAACGTCACCACAGTGTCCGGTGTCGATTCCAACCGTTCAATATATATGGCGTTTAAGACGATCGGTGATCGGTTTAACCGGGTTAATTGAATCATATGGATTTCTGAGTGAAGCCTATGCCCCACTCAGCCTAAGCCCCCTCTATTAACGTTTCAGGTTCACAACTTCCTGCAGAATTTCATCAGAAGTTGTAATCGTTCGTGAGTTTGCCTGGAATCCACGCTGTGCGATGATCATTTCAGTAAACTCTTCCGTTAAGTCAACGTTGGACATTTCAAGTTGTCCAGATCCGATTTCTGTGTTTTTTGCTGTTGCTGTTTGAATATTAATACCGTTCGCGCTGGCCATTTCTGTCATCTGGTACAATGAACCACCAAATTTACGAAGGCCTGCTGGATTTTCAGGTGACGATACGCCTACAGATGAAAGAGTTGTTTCAGTGCCATCTGCTTCTTTGCCGATTACTTCACCCAAACGATTAATACTAAACGAATCATAAAGATCCGCATCAATTTCGATTGGTTGTCCAGTACTGTCTAACACGTTATAACCTTGTGCTGTTACCAAGTTGCCTTCAGCTGTTACCGTAAAATTACCTGCACGCGTTAAATACTGCCCTTCGACTCCTGGAGCTTCCGGGTCTTGCACAACGAAAAATCCATCACCCATTATCGATAGGTCTGTACCAACTCCTGTAGACATTGTTGAGCCAGCATTGTGGTTGACATTTACAGCAGCCATCGACGATCCCAAGCCGATCTGCATTGGATTGGCACCACTATTCGACATGTTTTGGCTTAACAAATCTTGAAAATTGATTGTGCTTTTTTTGTAGCCGATTGTATTGACGTTGGAAATATTATTCCCGATGACATCGAGCTTCGTTTGAAACCCTTTCATACCTGAAATTCCTGAGTACATTGAACGCAACATTTAATTTTCCCCTTTCAAGAATCTTCTGCTATCCAGAATGGATCAGACGATTTCTTGTTGATTTGTGGTAGCTGTTTGTTTTTCAATCCGTTGAATGGACTCAATTGGCACTTTTACATCCGATCCTTCAAGTTCTGCAAGCAATTCGCCGTTCTTGCTGGACAATGCTTTAACAATTCCTTCGCCTGAGCCTGTTTCTGACTCCCATTTAACTGAAGTGCCGATTAAGTGTGCGTAATCTGCTAGTGAAGAGCTGCCTTGATTGCTGACAAATTGCGTCATGGTCTTGTTTAAGTTGGTCAATTGCTCCAAGCTCGTAAACTGAGCCATCTGGCCAATAAATTCGGTATCTTTTAATGGCTCCATTGGATCTTGGTGCTTCATTTGAGTGACCAAAATTTTCAAGAAAGCATCTTGTCCAAGTGCATTTGTTGCTTCCTTGGCAGCTGGGGCTGGTGCAGCAGCTGCTGCGGTTGTTGCGGTCGAGATGTTCATCAAAACACCCTCTCTTCTATACTGTGTAATCCACTTTCATCAACTGGCCAACCGAAGGCTGCCTGTCAGCGGCCTTTTCTTCTTCAGGCAGGAAATAGCCATTTTTTTCTTGTTTGCCGGCTCCATTTCTGGATTGCTGGGAAAATCGTTGTTCGGTAGGGGAATGTTGCTGACTGAAAGGCTGCTGCGAACTTTGCTGCAGCACTTCGATTTTTTCAACGGCTACGCCTTGCTGTACTAACGAAGCTCTGAGTTGATTGAGCTGAAGTTCAAGTGCTTCTTTTGCCATCGGTGTGCTCGCCATAATTTGAGCAGCCAGCTTGCCATTCACTGATGTCAGAAGAATTTCCAGATGGCCGAGATGTTCCGGGAAAATATTGACGCGCATTTTCATGCCTTCTGCAGTCTCTGCCATGCGCATCGAGTTTTTCAACATACCACCCAAGTCTTCAAGCAGATTGGATAGCCGGACTACTGGTGCAGGAGGTAGGTTGGCTTCTATCCGCACTTGGTTGCCGGCAGCCTTTGCCGCTTCAGCCGTCATACTGGTGGCTGGCTGGACAGTTGTTTCTTGAGCTGGTTTGCTGTCAGTTGTTACTTTTTGTGACTGAAGTTCTTCAGCACTTTGAAGTTTTACGGATGGCTGAGGTGCAACTTCTTCTGTTTGTTGAGGCGTTTCTTGTGTTTCAACAGGGACTTTTGGAAGTTCTTTGACTGGTTTTAGGATTTCATTTAAAAACCTTGGAATATCATTTACCGATTTGACTCCTTCAACCGGCATTTCCTGGCTAATTAGCTTTGCTTGTTGAGCTGTTAAAGCCTCTTTTTCAAGAACGCCAATCAGCTTGTCGAGCTGTTTGGAAATTTCGGGCATATCGGCAAGGTTGAGGTTGTTTGCTTGTGTTGCTGCTTCTTTAGCCGTCGAACTTCCTGTGGACTGTGCAGATGCTACGCTCGAGAGAACTTGCAGCTTTTGCTGGATGTTTTCGAGCAACTCAAGCAGTTTGGCAGAAGCATCTGCAGCGTCTGTTGGACTGCCAGTCGTCTGGACGGATGTTACAGAAACTTGTGCATTTGCAGCTTGCAGCTCCTGCAATTGGAGAATTGCGTATTGAAGCTCTTGCTGTTCAACTGTCTGCTCTTCGACCGGGATTTCTTGCAGGAGCGTTAGCAACGATTCCAAGCTTTCCATCACTTGGTCTGCCGGAAGCTGTTCTTCACTTGGCAGCTCTGCTTCGGTACTCAATGAAGTTAACAAAGAAGCAAACACGTCCTGGTCTTGTTGAGCCGGTACAGCGGTTTTTTTGGCTGCCGTCGAGATGCTTTGTGGAAATGATAGTTTTAAAGCTTCCATTTGCTTAACTTCCTTCCGCTAAGCTGTTCGCTTTAGCCATGCGATAAAATCGGGTACTTGCCATTTCGTCAAAAAAGCTCTGCTCCGCTGCTTTGCTTTCTTCTTTGAAATGATTTAACTTCTGCTGTTTTAAGTTTTCCCAAGTTTTTTCTTCCTGCGCTTTTTTCTGCAGCAAGCCTTGAGACGTTGAAACATTTTTCTGCAAATACTCCAACTCTCTCTTAGAAGACAGCGATTGATCCTGGAGCTGATGGATATATCCCTCCAGCATTCTCAATTCTGAAATATTAACGCCGCTTTGCTGCTTGGTGTTTTTCAATTGTTCGATATCGCTGATTTGGCTTTGAATGGCTTTGTTGCGCCGGTGTCCCACTTCGTGCTGTTTAATGGCTTCAGCCATTTGGATCTGCGCAAAGCCCTTTTCATTTTCTTTTAAATCCAATATTTTTTGAAACCGAAAGTTGAATTGTGTCAGTTTAATCGCCCCCAAATTGTGCTGATAGCCGCTCTATGCTTTCTTCTAGCTTGGCTTTTTCGTAGATATCTTGCTGCAAGTACTCTTTGATCAGTGGATGCGATCGAATCGCATCATCAATCTCTTTATTGGCGCCGCTCTTGTAAGCACCGATGTTAATCAGGTCTTCTGAAGTTTCATAAGCTGCCAACAAGCGTTTGAATTCCCGTGCTGCCAACTGATGTTCTTCCGACACGACTTCATGCATGACCCGGCTGACGCTGGCCATGACGTTGATCGCTGGAAACTGGCCTTTTTGGGCAATTTTTCGATCCAGCACGATGTGGCCATCCAAAATCCCACGCACTGCATCAGCAATTGGTTCATTCATGTCGTCGCCATCCACCAAAACGGTGTAGAAAGCCGTAATGGAACCTTTGCTTGAAGTACCGGAGCGCTCCAGCAACTTTGGCAACAAGGCAAAGACGCTTGGTGTGTAGCCTTTACTGGTCGGCGGTTCACCTACCGCCAGTCCGACTTCCCGCTGTGCCATGGCAAAACGGGTAACCGAGTCCATCATCAACATGACATTTTTTCCTTGATCTCGAAAATATTCGGCAATTGCGGTCGCTGTCAGTGCTGCTTTAATGCGCTGCATCGGTGTCTGGTCCGAAGTTGCTGCCACTACCACAGATTTTTTCAATCCTTCAGGACCGAGGTCACGCTCAATAAAATCACGCACCTCGCGCCCTCGTTCGCCAACTAAGGCGATGACGTTGATATCGGCTTCGGTATTGCGGGCAATCATGCCCATCAATGTACTTTTTCCGACGCCGCTTCCGGCAAATACCCCAACACGCTGGCCTTGCCCAACGGTCAGCAACCCATCAATCGCACGGACACCGACTTCGAGCGGTTTATCAATGCGTGGACGCTTTAGCGGATTGGGTGGTGCATTGTTCGTGGAATACTTTTTCAATCCACGCGGCAATAAACTTTCATCCAGCGGCATTCCCGTTCCATCCAGGATTTTCCCCAAAATGGAGGGACCAACTTTGATTTGAAGCGGGCCTCCTGTGGCGACTACCAAGCATCCTGGACCAACTTGCGACAAATCCTGCAGCGGCATCAACATGATTCGATTTTCTCTAAAGCCGACTACTTCTGCTTCAATCGGCGGTTCATTGCGGTTCGGATACAAGAGGCAAAGTTCGCCGATTTTTGCGTTTGGCCCACGTGATTCGATCGTCAATCCAATAACCTGGATCACTTTCCCATGCTTTTGGATGGGTTCAATGTCATTCAGCAACTCCAAATATTCATCTTCCCACAAGTTCATCGTTGGTTTTCTCCTCACAATAAGCGAGCAATTGGCTTTTGATTTCATCCAGTTGATTGTCGACTGTGGCGTCGTAAGATCCGCTCACCGTGTGAATCCGGCAACCGCCAGGCGACAGATTTGCCACTGGAACCAGTTTCAGTTCGGAATCGGCTTTAATATAGGTCTTTAGCTCTTCTAAAAATGGAATAATCATCGGGTAGTCTTCAGCGGAAACTTGCATCGTCACATCTTCCGATTCCTCTACCTGCTTTAATGCATGCTGGATGATGTGCAGCAGCTGCTTCGTGTCTTGGCTAAGTTCATTATGAATAATTTTTTCAGCAACTTTGACACTTAAGGACAACAAGAAAGGTTCGGCCTGCTGGATAATGTTCGTTTTTTCTTCATAAGCCGTTTCCAGCAAGCGGGTCATTTCCATCCGTTTTTCAACGCTGTTCTGTTCCGCTTGTTGAAGGCCTTCCAAAAATCCGGCTTGAAATCCTTGCTGCTGTGCTTCTTGCGCCAATGCTTCAGCATGTTCAAGCGCTTCACGCTGCTTTTCATGCCACCATTCGCTGATTTCCTGCTGCGCAGTTTGCTGATCGGTCACTATCTGATTTTGCAATTGCTCCTGACGAGTTTCCAATTCAGCGATTTCCTGCAGCAATTGCTGGCGCTGCTGCCTTGGATCCAATTCCTGTTCACTGAAAATGGTTCGTTTCATTTCAATCTTTCGGGTTTGGATAATTTTTGTCTCGCTGGATGGCGTTTGTGAAAGACGAATGATGTTAGACAATCACTTCATCCCCTTCACCGCCGCGGGATACGGCGATCTCCCCTTTTTCTTCCAGGCTGCGGATCAATCCGACAATGTTGGTTTGTGCATTTTCGACATCTTTCAGCTTCACTGGCCCCATGACTTCAATTTCTTCACGGATTACATCTGCTCTACGCGACGACATATTGCGGTAGATGCTGTCTTTCACTTCGTCACTTGCTACTTTCAAGGCAAAGGTTAAATCAGCATCGCTTACTTCACGCACAATGCGCTGAATTGAACGGGTGTCCAGATTGACGATATCTTCGAAAACGAACATGCGCTTCTTGATTTCCGCAACCAAATCCGGGCTGTCACCTTCAAGTTCAGACAAAATTGATTTTTCTGTACCCCGATCGACGTTGCTCAAGACACGGACAATCGCTTCGACTCCACCGGTAGCTGTGTAGTCCTGTGTTCCTGTAGCGGTCAATTTCCGTTCCAAAATCTGTTCTACTTGATGAATGACATCCGGTGATGTGCTTTCCATCAAGGCAATTCGTCTGGCCACTTCTGCCTGTTTCTCGTTCGGCAGCTGCGACAGAATCTGCGATGATTGCTTGGCGTCCAAGTAGGACAACACCAACGCAATGGTTTGCGCCTGTTCATGCTGCAAAATATTTAAAATTTGAATGGGATCTGCTTTTCGCGCAAAGCTGAACGGCTTTACTTGAAGCCGGTTGGATAGGCGATTAATGGTGTCCATTGCCTTGTCTTTCCCCAACGCCTGCTCAAGAATATTGCGGGCATAACCCAAACCGCCTTCATTCATATAATCCTTTGCCAAAACCATTTCATAAAATTCATCGATTACTTCTTCTGTCTGGCTGTTCTTTAATTGACGGACATTCGAAATTTCCATCGTCAATTGGTCGATTTCCGGCTCAGTCAGCTGCTTAATAATTTCTACAGAGATATTTGGCCCCAGTCCCACCAATAAAATGGCCACTTTCTGAATGCCTGTTAATTCGTTCATATGTCTAACCATTGGCTACTCTCCTAGTCATCTGCCATCCATGTCCGCAACAATTTAGCAAAGTCATCAGGTCTTCCTTTGGCAAGCTTTTCAATCGTTCTTCGTTTAGGATTTTCTCTGGAACTAAACTCGGATAAATCGGATTCGTCTTCTTCTATTTCGATGTTATTAGACTTGGCCAATGCCTGTTCGAATGCTACAAAGTCATATTCTTCTTCGAGCACTTCTTCTTTCTTCCTTCTGCGAAGCAATAGCAATGCAATGACGATGATCAACACTAAGACAACTGCTGCGGCAATGACAAGAAGCAAGTTGTTTGGTATACCCGCCAGGAAGGTTTCTGCTTGTTGTTCTTCCTCAAGTTCCGGACGTCCTTGGAATTCGGTTGCGAATACAGAAATCCGGTCTTCCAGCTCCACTTCAGTTGCAGCAAATTCATTCATGCTTAATGACGTACTCACTGCATTCTTCAAGAGATTGCTGATGTCCGTTACATTTTCCTGTGTTAAGCTGGCCGGATTTTCCGGAATTGGCGGCTCTACTCCCACATTGATCGTAATGTCGTCAATCACGTAAGGGCTCATTTCAATTTGACGGTTGATCCGGTTGACTTCACTGTTGATTCGTTCTTCCGTTCTCTCCGACTCGCTGTTTCCAGCACCGTCCAAACCTGGATAGTTGGCAACTTCTGTTTCACCAGTGCCAGCCGCATCTTCAACAACCACGCCTTCACTTGAATACGTTTCGACGATGCGTTCCACGCTAATATCCAAACCTTCGTTGTTTTCAATATCAACGGGTTCAACCAATTGCTCTTCCCGTTTTTCTTTTGTGAAATCGATATTCGTCATAACAGAAACGACCACTTTGTCCTGTCCAAGCAATAAGCCGAGCATTTGCTGTAGCTCACGCTGAATGTCTTGTTCGATGCCTTTTTGAATTTCACGATGCTGCTGGTATACCGACAGATTGGTATCGGCCTGTTCAGCATCCTGCGCTTCAAACACTTGGCCGTTCTGGTCCATAATGACAATTTGTTCAGCTGGCAAACTTGGAACCGATTTGCTGATCAAGTGATACAAACCATTTACTTGCTTTTGGTCCAACTGAAATGTGGGATCGCCTTGAACCACAATAGATGCTGTAGATGTCTGTTCTTCGTCCGTAATCCACACGTTTTCTTTCGGCAGCGTAATCATGACATTCGCTTCTGTCACACCATCAATTTGTTCTATTAAATACGCCAATTCGTTTTGCATAGCGTCCCGTTCGACCACATCAAAATGGCGATCGGTCATTCCGAGACCCATGTTTTCGCTGAATATGCCGTAATTGACATTGCCGTTCTCCGGTATGCCTTCTGCAGCCAGGCTGACTTTTAAGTTTGCCAGTTGCTCTTCAGGTACGCTGATTGTTTTGCCATCGGCCGATACTTCCACCGGAATGGCCTGTGCTTCTATCGCCGTCTTAATCTCGCCTGCTTCGGCTGGTTCCAAATTCGAATACAGCACCGAAAACTCAGAGCGGTTATTGAGAAAAACAAAAACAATCAAAATAATTAAGGTAAGAAAAAAGGAACCGATCACAGCCCATTTTGTGACAGGAGAAAAACTGGTCCATGACTCGGTTAACTTGGTTTTATATACGGAAACCTTCTCTTTCATTTACGTATCATACCTGCATTCTCATTACTTCTTGATACGCTTCAACAACCTTATTGCGGACCTGCATTGTCATCTGCAACGACAAACTGGCCTTTTGCGAAGCAATCATGACTTCGTGTACATCCTGTACTTCTCCTGTCACCAATTGGTTGGTCAGTTTGTCTGATTCATTTTGTGCTTTGCTTACTTCTTTTAACGCGTCTTTAAATATTTGTCCAAACCCTTCAACTTTATTTTCAGGCTGAACTTTATCGAACAATTGATTTTGAATAAAAGGTGTTTGAATCTGGCCGATTTTCTCCATGGGGACCTCCTTATAGAACTATATATTTTGTGTTTTGCTTTTCTGCTCTGGCTTAAGCGGCATACTGAAAACTGAAATGATTACTTCCCGATCTCCAAAGCTTTCATATACATGCTTTTTGAAGCATTCAATGCGGTAACATTCGCTTCATAAGAACGGGTTGCGGACATCAGGTCCACCATTTCTTTCAGCGGATCCACATTGGATGTCCGAACATAGCCATCTTCTCCGGCATCCGGATGTTCCGGGTCGTAAGACAAGTTAAACGGTGTATCATCTTCTCGAATTTCCGACACCTCAACACCAGATACTGCCGTGTTGTCTCTATTAATAACCGACTGCAGTTGATTAGCAAAAGGCGAACCACCGCTTTGCGACAATTCCACTGTTTTTCGGCGATAAGGAAGCCATTCTCCATCTACAAGCTCTGCCCGATTTGTATTGGCGTTTGCAATATTGGCGGACACGACGTCCATCCGCATACGGTTGGCGGTTAAACCTGAAGCACTAATATTAAAGCCACTGAATAAACTCATCTTTTTTATCTCCCTCCATTAATAACTGAACTGAGACTGTTGAGCTTGCCGTTGACCCGTTCGGTAACTGCGTTGTACCATAATTGATTTTTTGCCAACTCCGCCATTTCAACATCCATATCGACATTGTTGCCATTGTTGTTGTATTTTGTGGAGCTGTTGATAAGAACTTCAGTTTTGCCTAATGAAGATTCATTGCTGAATGAGAGGTGCCGATCATTGGTTTTGTAGCTGGAGAGGCTTTGATTATTTATTGCGGTATCCATTGCCGCTTGAAAATCGACTTTTTTGCTTTTGTAGTTGGCTGTGTCCACATTGGCAATATTTGCTGAATGCACGCGTTGTCTTAGTGTCGAAGCTGAGAGCGCTTGTTCCATGGACTCAAGCGATTTAGGGAATATACTCATCAAAAAACTCCTTTTTTTTACAGTTAGATAAGTAATAAAAATCCACCTCTAATATAGGTGGATTCGAATCAAATCTACCATTTTGGTGACCCGGCTGCCGTGTACACTGTGTATTTAGGCCCGTGGCTTTGCGTATTTACCTTTCGAGTAAATTTGCCTTTTTCATAATGATTTTCTAGTATTTTTTTATTAAACTCGTTATTTCGTACTATTTTCAAAAATTAATATCAAAGTGATAGTATCACGTTTCTACATTTTTGTATATTTTTCTTTTGTAAAAAATTAAATGATATATTTTCCATATTAATATATTCGCCTCTATTTATTTCTCATATTTAGTGATATACTACGCGATAACTACCATTAAGCTACTAAGAAGGAGAAAAAGCCCATGTTTCGTGGATTATATACCGCTACATCAGGGATGATGGCCAACAATAGGAATCAACAAATATTGACAAATAACCTATCAAACGCCAATACTCCAGGTTTTAAAGGAGATCAAACCGTCTTGCGCGCTTTTCCAGATCAATTAATTACAGCCATCGAGAACGGAAAAAAAGGTACAATAGTACCACAAAATATCGGGACTTTAACCACGGGTGTATATGCCCAAGAGGGTATTCCCTCATTTTTACAGGGACCGTTAAAAGAAACCGGCAATTTAACCGATATGGTGCTGATGGATGAATTACTCCCAACAAATCCAGAAACCCAACAACAAGGTTCGATGGTTTTTGCAGTAGCTACAGAGAACGATGAAGTTCGCTACACAAAAAACGGAACTTTTTCTGTTAACACTGAAGGTTTACTGACAACCAGCGATGGGTTTCCCGTCCTAGGCCAAAACCAGCAACCGATTCAAGTAGGTTCTACTGATTTCACCGTGGCAGACAATGGCCAAATCACTTTAGCAGATGGTACGCAAGGAGATCGCTTGTGGATCGGCTATACGGAAAATCCACAACAATTTGTTAAACAAGGTCAGAATCTTTTGCGCTGGGAAGGCGAACCTGATGCCCTTCCTCAATTTATCGATAATGCTGCTCTTTTGAATGGAACGGAAAGTTTTGTCAAACAAGGGTTTATCGAACAATCGAATGTGGATTTGACGAAGACCATGACAGACATGATGACATCTTACCGCGGCTTTGAATCAAACCAAAAAGTTATTCAAGCTTACGATCGCAGCATGGAAAAAGCAGTGAATGAAATCGGGCGCGTCTAGGAGGAATTGTAACGTTGAACATTCAAATGAACACCGCCAGCAACACCATGGGTGAGCTGCAAAAAAAAATCGATTTGATCGGCAATAACATTGCCAACGTGAACACCAATGGCTACAAACGACAAGAAGCCAGTTTTTCAGATGCACTTGTCTTATCCATGGAAAAACAAGTCGGACCGCAAAATGAAGTGGGACGAATTACGCCTTACGGTTTGCGACTGGGTGCCGGAGCAATTTTGTCCCAAACGGCAACCCGCAATGAACAAGGCTCTATGACCCAAACAGATCGTCCGCTTGATTTTATGATTCAAGGCGAATCGGCTTACTTCCGCGTTGAATCGGAAGGAAATGCATTTTATACAAAAGATGGATCTTTCCAAGTCCAGCCAGTACCGAACTCAAATCAAGTAAGTTTGGTTACAGCGAGCGGAGATGCCGTTTTGGGAGCCGATAATCAGCCGATTGTTTTCGACAATGATTACGACACGCTTCAACTAAATGGCAATGGCACGTTGGAAGTCTCCTTTAGAGATCCCAACAAACAACCGGCTGACATCCAAATGGGCATTGCCCAAATAGATCGGCCGGAATCGCTTGAAAAAATAGGCGGCAACCGTTTCCGCCTGACTGGCACTGAAGCTGAACAACTCGCCAACGGCAATTTGCAGTTTGTCAATTTGGCTCAGCAAAATGATGGAACAATCGCTATTAAGCAAGGTGCCCTTGAATCTTCCAATGTTGAATTGGCAGATGAGATGACCGAATTGATTGCGACGCAACGATTGTTCCAATCACAAGGAAGAGCTATTTCTTATGCAGATGACATGATGGGCTTGGTTAATACGATTAAAGGATAATACAAAAAAGCAGGCGTCCCATTGGGCGCCTGCTTTTTTTGCTGTTGTGTAATTTTTTTATGTAGAAGAAATCGCTTCAGGCGGACGCTTTCCGCGGGCATGGCCTCTGCCGCTTCCCTCGCTTTGCTCAGTCCAGTGGCTCCGGCTCATGCATTCCCGCAGGAGTCGCCGCCTTTCACTCTTTCTTCTAGGCATCGTCAAAATAATAGATAGAGTTTTTTGTTCAACACTCGCCAAGTTGGTTTGCGTAATATTACATTTAGAACTTGCTTCTTATCTCAAAAAGTCCATCAAACTCGGCTGGATTATTTTTGATGATGCAGCGAGGCTTGCCTGGTAGACGCTTTCTTCGCTGTTCAGTTTGATGATGGCTTCTGCGTAATCGATGTCTTCGACTTTTGACAACATCGACTTGAGTTGAAGGTTAGTATCAAGCAAGCGATTTTCAACTGCTTCCACACGATTTTGGCGTGCGCCGTTTTGAGCTCCGACTGTCAACAACCGTTCCACTCCCGCATCGATGTCTTCCAAATCGATCGAAGTTCCAGCGTTCAAGTTGACAGAGATAGTTTCCAGCGTTTTAAACAAGTTTTTCTCATCTGTTGCTGCACCAAACAAGTCATCCGGCAAAACACTTGATTGAATGCTGATGCCTTCTCCAATGTTGAACGTTCTTGCAGTTACATTGGTGCTGTCAAACTCATAATTCCCTTTTACTGGAAAAGGCGTTTCACCAGTATTTTGGCCGTTGAATAAGGACTTGCCGTTGACTTTGGCATTCGCCAGTTGGCGCATCTGCTCGGTCAATTCTTCAACCTCGGCCGCAATCGACGTACGGTCATGTTCAGACAAGCTGCCGTTATTTGCTTGGACCGCCAATTCGCGAACGCGTTGTGTAACGTCTACCATGGAAGTAATGTGCTGGTCAGTTTCATCCATCCACAGGTTGGCTTCGTTGGTGTTTCGCTCGAATTGGGCATTGGCGGCAAGTGCACTTTTCAAGTTCATCGCTTTGCTGACACCGTTTGGGTCATCCGATGGCCGGTGAAGCAATTTCCCAGTCGACACCTGGTTGTTGATTTTTTCAAAGCGGCTTAAATTTTGGTTCATGTTGTGAATGGCATTTTGATTAATCGTTTGCTGTGTGACTCTCATTTTGCTTCCCCCTTTACTTACCGGGCGGCCATGCGGTTGATGATGGTATCGAGCATTTGATCTGTCATCGATACTAACCGTGCTGCCGCATTATATGAATGTTGGTATTTGATCAAGTTGGCCATTTCCTCATCTAGGGAAACACCGGTCACTGACTGTCTGCGATTTTCAGTTGCTTGAAGAGCTGCACCATGATTGGCAACGGAGTTGGTCGCTGCTTGGCTTTGTGCGCCAAGCTGGCTGACCAGTTTACGGAAATCACTTTGTGCAGTGTCGCCTGTTGCCGATGGCTGTGTTAATGGACTCGCATCGTAATTGACTTTCAGCTCAGAAATGTTGAAGTTGGCTGGGTCCCCAATAAATAATGGTTGATCGGCTCCACCTGTTGCGGCCATGCCGTTCGCTGTTGCAAAACCTTCAACCACTTGATTCAAATCTTCCTGATATTTTACTGCGATGTCCATCGACTCGCTTAAGCCGGCTAGTTTCCCGCCGTAGATTTTATTTCCATCGAGCTCAGTACTATGTTCGACTTCATTAACTTCTTCGCCGTCAACCAATGGTGGCAAAGTGTCGTCCGAAGCAAGGCTGATGGTGTAGCTGCCGTTGGCTTTTTCTGTGACATTGATCGACATCAGCGTCGAAAGCTCTTCCACCAACACATCGCGCTTGTCTTTCAAATCGTTTGACTGATCACCTTGGCGAACAATACTTTTATTCAACTCGGCGATTTGTTTTAAATAGCCATTCGCTTCAACAATAGTCGCTTCCGATTGTTGTGTCAGTTCAGTTTTTAAGTTATCCATTGATTTGTTCATCGATTGGGCAACTTCGATAAAGCCTTGGGCGCGTTCTTTGACAACTGCCTGTGCTGACAAGCTGTCCGGCTCATTGGATAAATCCTGCCATGCACTCTTTAATTGGTCCATTGCGTTGTTCAAACCGGTGCTGCTTGGCTCGTTGATGACGGTTTCCAATCGGTCCAATGTTGTCTGCTTTGCTTGCCACTGGCCAAGTGTTTCTGAATGGTCCCGGAATTGCCGGTCAAGAAACTGGTCTCTTACACGAGTGATGGAATCAAGGTTGACGCCCGTGCCAAGCTGGCCTGTACTCGCTCCTTGGGTCGTCCAAATATCCAAAGAAGGCGATGCACTGGAATTCACTTGCTGGCGTGAGTAGCCTTTGGTGTTAACGTTGGCGATGTTCTGTCCCGTCGTTGAAATGCTTGCCTGGCCAACGGATAATCCGCGTTTTCCTAATTCTAATCCGTGAAATGATGAAACCATGAGTTTTCCCTGCTTTCCGACAACCGTTAAGCTCTTGTATCGAAAAAGCCCTGATTGTTTGATTGTGGTTTTTGCTGCACTGTTGGTGATTGGTAATTAAAATGTTGTTGTTTCGTTTTTGTTACTTGGGTGATCATATGTTGAACAAAGCTCATCGAGTCTTCCAGGATTTTTTCATTGACTTTGTTTTTCGCCTGCAGCTCAGTTAAAAGCATTTGTAACGTTTTCAATTGTAAGTGAAGCTCTTGTTTTACATGTTCATCTGAAATTTGTTCCGCAAACTGGCTAAATGTCAGTCCGGGATGCTCTTCCAGTACGTCGGCCACCAGCAGCTGCCGCTCTTCTTCCAATTGGCTCAGCTGTTTGACCAGCTTTGCTTCCTCTTTTACAAGTTCCGTCAGTTCATCGACTTTTCGTTCGATTAGTACCGTCTGCTTGCGTTCGGCGTAGCGGATAAGCTGTTTTTGTATGCTGATCAATTCGTCCAGCGTGTTTACTACTAAATTCAGCATCCGATACCCTCTCCCTCATATGTTTCTGTTACTTATCAAACCAGAATTGATAAACCTGTTCGGCTACCTTGTCGCTGTTGACTTCATATTCGCCCGCTTCGACCTGGGCTTTCAGAAGCTGGATTTTTTCCTGTCTTTCAATGTCAACATTGGTATTTTTCTCGAACATGGCTTTCGCTTGGTTAGAAATCTGCAATTCGTCTTCTTTTTGCAGCGATTTCGTTTTGGCGGCCGGGGCCACCTGCAATTTTTGATAAGCTTGAATAAAGGAAGAACCATTTGTTTTGTCAATATTCATTCCTTCACCGCCCTCTAGTTTAGTTGTGGTCTATTTCCGTACTTTCCAATACTGCGCATTGATCTTTGGCCGTTCTCGTTTTCTTCCGGTTGCTTCTAAAAACTCCTCAGTCTTCAGTGTCACATTGATCTCATGCGAGAACTCTTTGTAACAATCGTCGCAGAGGATCTGCCTTTTGATTAATTTACTACAATGCTTGCACGGGTAACCCAAATTTGGGAAGTCATCCGCGTAAATACGTCCGTCGCGAATAAAATCGGAAATTTGTTTGGTGGAGACCGTTGTGGCTTGGCTAATCTCTTGCAAATCTGCAAAGCGATTGGCTTCGATTCTTAAAAAATCGTTCACCAACTTGAATTCCTGCTCGATTTTTTTGTAGCAGTTCAAACAGTAGTCCGTATAGTCTTTGAGGAATAGTGTACCGCAAATCCGGCAATTATCTAGTTGATTGGTTCCCATAGTCACTCACCCGATCTTCTCTATAGATTTATATCGGCAATTTTACCGAAATGTTTAGCGAAATTCCAACTTTTTCGCTTCCATGGCGAAGAACTTTATCTATCTTTTTTATTGCATTTTAAATTCAGTTACCAGTATTCGGTCGACCGTTCCTTTTTCAAAAACTTCGGCTAGGCGTGCTGCTAGCTCTTCTTCGAGCATTTTAATGCCGCCTTCTCCAGCTAGTTCATCTTTTGTAAAACTGGCAACTGTCGAAATCACCGCAGCCCGTACTTCAGCCGTTCGCTTTTCGGCTTCTTCTTTTGTTTCAACATCACTTAACAGAATGTTAAACTGCACAATCCCAAAATTTCCAGGAGACGCTAGATTTGTCGTAATCACATCCGTATCAATGCTCATTTCTGCCAGTTCTTCTGCACTTAACGACTGGTCTTCTTCCGCTTTGGCATCTTTTTGCCCAAAGTAAAATGCGGCTCCCCCGCCAATAATTGCGGCCACAATGACAACACCAATGATTTTCTTCCATTTTCCCATGGGACACCTCTTATTCTTCAGTTTCTTTTTCGAAAGGTGATATCAACACTTCCACACGACGGTTTTCCGCACGTCCTTCAGGTGTATCGTTAGTTGCAATCGGTTGGTATTCGCTGTAACCAGTCGCACTAAATTTTTCCGGTTCTAAATTATCATTTTCAAGAAGCAGTCTCATAAAATTGATGGCACGCGCAGCACTCAATTCCCAGTTTGTCGGAAATTCACTTGTACCAGTTGGAACATTATCGGTATGGCCTTCAATGAAAATCATCCGAGGCGGATCAGAAACCAGCAAGTTTGAAATTTCAGCTGCAATTTCTTGTGATCCGTCGATGATATCGGCGCTCCCCGATTCAAACAACACGCCTTCTTTGATGGTAACCATCAGGCCTTTTACCGTCATTTCGGTTTGCAGACGCGGCGACAACCCTTTTTCTTCAATATACGCATCGATCTTTGTTTGAAAGTCTTGCAATTCCTGCTGGTCTTTAGCAGCCAGAATTTCTTCCGGGCTTTCACCAGAAGGCGGATCTTCACTTAACTCTGCTGATGGCGATGGATCGAAACTTTCAACCGGTGCCTGTTGATCCAATATGCCGGTGCCGCCTTGCAGTTCGACGTTAAATGATTCGGCGATGGCATTGAATTTTGCAACATCCACTTGGCTAGAAGCAAACAGCACGATAAACAAAGCCAAAAGCAGTGTCAAAATATCAGCATAGGGCAACAGCCAGGCTTCATCGACATGGTCTTCATGCTTTTTTTTACGCTTCAACTTGAACACCGCTTCCTTCTTCAGATACTAATACACGGTCTTTCGCCGGCAAATACGTCAACAGTTTTTCTTCTACAGTACGGACAGGCAGTCCTTCTTGGACAGCCAGCAAGCCTTCCAGCATAATCATTTTGGTTTTCGCTTCTGCTTCTGATTTTCGCTTGAGTTTGTTAGCAAATGGATGCCATAGGACATACCCTGAGAAAATACCGAACAAGGTCGCGATAAACGCAGCGGAGATGGATTTACCAAGCAGCGCCACGTCATCCAAGTGACCCAGTGCGGCCACCAGTCCGATAACGGCTCCAAGCACACCAAGCGTTGGGGCATATGTTCCAGCTTGCGCAAAAATTTTCGCGCCCAGTTCGTGGCGTTCTTCCATTGCGGCGATTTCTTCTTCCATCAAATCGCGAATATGTTCGTGCGACTGGCCATCTACCACCATTTTCAAGCCACGCTGCAAAAATGGATCTTCCACTTCTTCTGCTTTTTCTTCCAATGCCAAGAGGCCTTCTTTTCGGGCAAGTCTGGACCATTCGGTGAATTGTGGGATGATTTCTTTGATGGAGACTGATTTTTCTTCTCTGAATATTACTTTGAACAAGCTGGGAATTTTTTTTACTTCTTCCATCGGAAATGCAACGAGGATACAGGCGATGGTTCCGGCAAAGATGATGACCAGCGCTGCTGGATTGTACAATGCGACCGGGCTTGATCCTTTGAGGATCATACCGCCAATCAACACAACAAATCCCAATATGACTCCTATCCATGATGTCTTATCCACGTTCATACCTCTTTTCGTTTACATGTGTAATTGTTTTTGCATTAGACTTTCAAATGATATTCCGCAAAACAACTCCGCTTTCGGGCCCGCAGGATGCGGGTCATGCAGCTGGCGCGACAGGACGTCGCGGTGCCAGCTGCCAAGGGCTTGCGCCGAACTAACTCGGGCTCGACGCCCGAGTGGATTTCTTATATGTCGTTGCACTGCTCCCGCGGGAGTCTCCGTTGTTTTGCTCCATATCTTAGTAGCAAAGATTAAATAAAGACAAGTTAAAGAATTAAACTGAACTTCCATTCTAAATTTGCTTACGATAAAACTCTTAAAGAAAGTATTTTAAAATCCTGAGTGATTCACTTATTTACTTTTCGCGAGTGCCATGGCTTCTTTCCAAGTGTTGCGCATGTTTGTAATAAGGGTTTCGACTTCTTCGAGTGCGGCTAAGTCATTTTTTGTGTTGGCTTCCAGAAGGCGCGTGTACATGTATTCATACATTTGAGCCAGTCCGGTCGACATTTCGATTTTCAGGTCTAATGTGATGCGGAGTTCTTGGATGATGTTTTGGGCTTTGATGATGTTGGTGTTTTTTTCTTCGAATTTTTTATCTGCCATTGCGCGTTTTGCCAGTTTCATGAATTTTAAGCTGCCGTTGTACAGCATCAGGGTCAGTTCTTGGGGTGATGCCGTCATTGCTGAGTTTTGCTGGTAAGTTTGGTAAGGATTAATCGTTGCCATGTGTTCTTTTCCCCCTTGCTTTTAGTTCCGTTTGTCGATAAATGACCCTTCGGTAGATACTGTTTGATAGGCACCGCTGTATTTTTTTGAGATTTCTTTTGTCTGGGCAATACGATTGATTTGGGTGAAGAAGGATTGGTGCAGATTGTTGAGCAAAAGGTTAAGCTGATGATCGATTTCCTTTACTTGCTCAATGATCGATTGCTCCTCGGCGGTCCATTGGAAGTTTTTTTGCTTCATGAACGTTTCTAATTGTTTAATGGATTGCTGGCGGTGGTAAAAGATTGTCTCCAATGCTTCTACGCTGCCTTCTTCGTTTGCTTCCATCCGAGAATTGATATGATTGGCTTTTTTGTAAAGTTCCTGTGTCTGATCCAGAAATGCATGCATAATTGTTTTTGTGCTAGTCATCATGCGCCACCAAACATGTTCTGCTGCATCCAGGCGCTTTGTGAGTTCATCTGGCTTAATGCTTTCTCCATGGCTGTGAACTGGCGCCAATAGCGGTCTTCAACATTCGTCAGCCGGTCCTGCCAACGTGTAATTTCCGATTCCATGCGGCGTAGCTTTTGCGTCATCGTGCTATTGTCCACCGAACTTGTCGGGCTGCCTGCTTGTGCGCTCAACCGGGTAACGATTTCGTTAAGCTTGTCATAAACGCGTGCACCGACACCGTCTCCAGCATCGCTGCGCAAGGTGAACAGGTCCATCACTTCATCCGGTTTCTCGCTCAACGCCGTGCTCAGTTTCGCTTCGTCAATAAAGAGCTTGCCGCCTTCGCGATAATCGCCAGTACTGATGCCGATCTGCGATAGCATGCTGAGATTGCCGTCTGCCACGCTGCCGACTTTATCCATGAATTCCCGCCGCAGGTCCTGCAATGCGGACTTCATGACCGGATCGTTGCGGAGCAAGCCACTGCGTGCTTTTTCGTCCCATAATTCGGCTTCGCTTTCGCTCAGGTCTTTTCTTTGTTCATCAGACAGCGGCTGGAAATCAGGGTAGCGCTTTTCGACGATTTGCTTTTGCAGTTCTTCGATTGTTTTGTTGTACGATTCCACGAAATCCTTAATCATTTGCACCGGTTTTTCCGGATCCGCTTGGACTCGTATGCTGGTCGAGGTATTCGGCTGGTCGACTGCCATTAACTGGATCGTCAAGCCGTTGACAGTCGTTTTATTGCTGGTGAGTCCCGTGACTGCAATTCCGTCGATTTCAATAGAGCCGTCTGTCGCAATAGTTGATGCCATCGATTCTTGAGCGATACCGGTAATTTGACGACCAAGTTCGGTGTTACCTGCTGAACCGTCAGCGTTCTTGAATTCCAGCGAAAAATTCTGCGCTTCGCCAAGTTCTTTGGAAGAAATGAAAAAGCGGGAAGTCGTGTTATCAAAATTGACACGCAGGGCGGGAACACTGGCGGCGGTCTCATCCTGCAGCTTTTTTGCGACATCTGCATAAGTAGTAGTTGCTTCGATTTCGATATCAATGTCGGCTGCGCCATCCACTTTTATCGTAATCATTCCTGCGAAGCCGATTGCGTCAGTGGATTGCGCCGGTGTGTTAGCTGCTTTTTGAATTTGCGCTCCAGATGTCAGTTTGGCCGGTGTTGCGAGCGAATTGACTCTCACATCATAATTGCCACTCATCGCCTGTGCACTAGTGGTCACTTTGGCATTACCAGTGCCTGTGGTTTCTGCGCTATACGCATTGAAGCTTGATTGAAGACGCAAATTGCTCGCGCTCGTGCGCAAATTTGAGAACGCCAGATTCTGATCTCTTGTCGCTTCTTGTTTCCACTCGGTCCATACTTTTTCCTGCATCAATTTATCTAAAGGCATTTTCTGTATTTGCATCATTTGTTTAACGATGGAGTCAGTGTCCATCCCAGAAGCCAGTCCGCCTACGCGCATAGTGTTTCACTCCATTCTTATCGTTTCTCATCCACAATCAGGCCTGCTAGTTCGGCCATCGATGCGTACATATCCAAAAACTTCTTATTAGGAAACTCGCGCAGCACTTCATCTGTTTTCGAGTCGATGATCTGCACGTAATAAACTTCCAGCTGCTCGTGAAGCTGAAATTTAATGTTTGTTGAAGTAGGCTCAAGAAACTCGTTCATTACATCAACTTTGTCCTTAAGCATTTCTTTTGTTATCGGTTTAGCGGGTTCCTGAAATTTGTTTTCTTCAGGAACTGTTACTTCTTTCGGGGCTACCGGATTGGGTTCACTGGTTTTTGGAAAATATGGAACTGAATGATTGGTTATTTCCATGATGGGCACTCCCCTAGTCTTCTAAATTCGTTAAAAAGCTCTCTATTATTAGTTATCGGCAGAAACAGGGATTTTTTTAGCAAAAGATCAAAAAAAATAAGGCGGGTTTGTAAAAAACCGGCCTTATCTTATGTGAGTTTGGAATAATAATTGCTGACGCCCTGTGTCCAATGGTTGTTTAACCCCGTCGGATCATTGGCGGCTCCAACAGGCGCGTATTTTGCTCCGATTTTCGCGATGGTGTCTTTGCCTTCATTCAAATAATTTTGGCGCAAGTTGCGGGCCATATCGAAAATGCTGTCTTCTACAGACCCATAGCTTCGCAAACCATTCTTGCCCATCATGCCGGCGACGTTGTTTTTGTCATTGACTGCGCGCGATGAGCCATTGCCCGTTTCATGAATAGCGATGGCTGACAATAAATTCGGATCCAAGTCGTATTTTTTTCCGGCATTGATAAAGTGAGCCGCTGTTCCATCCAACTTGCCTTCCAACGTGTTATCCAATTTGATAAATTGCGTAGGTCGGAACTTCAAGTCACTTGTATCGGTCGCTGCGGTGGGCACTTCTTGTGTGTTGAGCGGTGGAATAGTGACAGCCGGGTTATAGGAGTTGCCTAATGGTGCTGTGAGCGGCGTAGTCAAAGACGGCAACGCTGCTTGAACACCGTTTTGCGGAGCCGTGCCGGTATTGGCTTGTTCCTCCATGCTTTCCATCATGGCGTTCATCAGCATGGCGAAAAATGTACTCGGACTTGTCGAACTGCCTATGGAACTGCTAGCGCTATCAGATTGTCCTAAAACAGGCATCGACTTGGCCATTGTGGCGATCGTATTATACAAAAGGTTATTGGAAGAAATCGGACTGGTCAATCGGTTTCACATCCTTTGTCGGAGTTAATTATGTTTAGTGTACAAGATAACGAAGGAAAAAAGAATAGGATAATTGTGGAAAGGACGTTTATTTTTTATTAGAATCAGAAAATTCTACTAGACAATAGACATTAGCGACTAATTTGGAGTATATTAAGTAGGAACAAACGTTCTTATCTCAAGCATTCTGGGTGATGGAGAAATTACCAAAAGGTACGCTGGTTCTCGTCGAAAAAACAACAGCTACAGAGAACATTTCAGCATTCAACAATTGGATTACCGTGTTTGGAAATTGAATCTGCTGCCTTCCAACTTTTTTTTAATAAATCTCGCTCTATGCTCCTTTCTCCTTCTCTACCTCTTTTAACTCAAATATTTGAGCATTTCTACAACTTAAATGGGGATAAAATAGTCTCTTTAGAAATGCTAAAACTATGTAAATCTTCGTTGTTTTTAACGACCTTATATTTGGATGATGGTTCGTTATCGATTTCTGTTAGCCAAAACGATTTGAAGAAAACTATCTATTTGACACCTCATATTTATCTTTACCTGCATTCTCTCTCCCTAGAAGATTTGTGTAAATTAAAGCTGCACATCACTACTTTTTTCGGCATAGAATTCAATACCAGCAAAAGATCCGATGGCTTTGACTATATTTTAAAAACCACAAAAGTTAGTGAAACAATGAAATTCTTAAAAGTAGTTGGTGACGCATCCAGAGATTGTCCTTCTATGTATCACAAAACTGATTGGGGTCACCGTTTGTTAAATGAAATTAAACGGTACCAAGAGTCTCATCCAGAGTATGAAGTAATTGTGAGTTCATCAAACCGAAAAAGAAATTATACGGATGAAGAATGTGAGTTACTGCGCGAAATGAAGAAGGAAGGCAAAACCGATAAAGAAATTGCAGCTCACTTAAACCGAACTTACTGGTCCATCGTTTATAAATGGAAGGAGCCGAAAAAGGAACAAAAGTTTGTATCTTCGAATTAAAATCAGGCTCCTGCAATTCTCAATACAATACGATTTTCTTTTGTTCCTCAAGTAAACTGTACTCATGCTTCAATATTCCCAGGCACCTATTCGAACCTTCTCTTTCATCCATCGACAAATCATTTCCAACAGCATGCTCAGCAATCCTTTTCATTTCCTGCAACTTCCTATCCATTTGATCTAGAATATAAATTTGTTCCTTAGTCCACTCGAGCTGTTCTTGAAGAAATTCTTTTCTTTCATTCTGCTCTTTATCCACCAGATCACCTCTTCGTCCTTTCATACAAATAAAAGCCATAGAATATTCCATGGCCATCATTCGTAAAATCTTATCCTTTTAAATCCACCGAACCGCCAATATGAGGCTGAACGGACTGCTCCAGCATCTTCACAACGTCCTGACCATTTGTTTCGGCTTGGTCTATTGTCTTTTTCATAATCGATACATTTGCTTCTGTTCGGACGTTCATCTGGCTTAATGCCATTGATAATGCGGCGATATCCATTAGATTGCCTCCTTATAAAAAAAGGAGCCTAAAATCAGGCTCCTTTTGATCATTAAGATTAACGTAGTAATTGAAGAACAGCTTGTGGCTGTTGGTTGGCTTGCTTTGCCGCTATGTCTTTCGATCATAGAATAGACTATATCTTCACCCTCTATTTTGAGGGGCTGGGCACTTCGAACGGCGCTTGCCGCCCTACGGATTTCATCACCATAGCTTTCGCATTAGATGGTCTATCCTAGTCGTTGAACCTTCCCCAGAGTTTCCTCACAGGAGCTTGGCTGCTGATTATCCATTGGTGCATCCTCATCATTTTCAGACCGTCACGCTTACCGTTTCCAGTTACGTTGTGGTTGATGGGGCTTTAGGAAGTTCCAGCAATTCACCCAGTTATACTCTAACCCGTTACCCGGTTAGACGCCCTAGAATCAATTATCTCAACAGTTGCAAAACTGATTGAGTCATTTGATTGGATTGAGCCAACATTGCTTGTGATGCTTGTGCAAGAATTGAGTTCTTTGTTTGTTCCATCATTTCTTTCGCCATCGTGCGAAACATTTACTTTCATAAATGACTAGACTATATCTTCACCCTCTAGTATTAGTAGGGGTCGGGCACTTCGGATCGTTCAGTGGTGATGGCCACTGTGTCACCTACGGATTTCATCACCATAGCTTTCGCCTTAGATGGTCTATCCTAGTCGTTGAACCTTCTCCACTCTTTCGAGACAGGAGCTTGGCTGCTGATTGCCCAATCTTTTATTTTTTCAGGGCCGTCACGTCTGCCGTTTCCAGCTGCGTTGTGGCAATAAAAGCTATCAGGGGTTTCCAGCAATTCACCCGATCGTAATCTCTGGCTGTTACCGGCCAGGACGACTGTACCTTAACTCGCTTACGCGGCTTCGGTATAATCAACGTCGCGGATTCTTGATTCTGCTGCTGTTAGGTTTTCAGAAGTACTAGCTAAGTTATTAATTGTGTGCTCTAAACGATTTGAAGCAGCACCCATCTTAGAACGTTCTAAAGAAACTTTATCAATAGCTTCTTGGATCACAGTAATAGATGCTGCTGCTGATGCAGAATCATCTACATTCACACTTGAAGTGTTCAATGAGCCTGCTCCGCTATCCATTCGAGCGATTGAAAGACCTAATTGCTGCGTGCTAACATTTTCAGAACCAATTTGAAGAGTTACAGTTGCGTTGGCATCAGTTGCAAGATCGCCAGCTAATCCGGCTACATTCCAAGAGTCATTAACGCCAATCTTCACGCCAAGTTGACTGAAGTCTAGAACGCCCGCATCCCCATCTGCTAATGTTACTGTTTGTGTATTGCCGTTACCGTCCGTTAATGCTACTTCATTAGCATTTGCTCCAGTTGCCAAAGTATAAGTTGTTGCGGATTTCGCACCACTAATGTCAAGTGACGTTACACCCGCAGTACCTACTGCAATGTCAGAGTTTGCTGCATCAATCTGTGTGCCAAATGTTCCTGAAAGTAAAGTTTGACCGTTAAACTTAGTAGCAGACGAAATTCTATCAATTTCAGTATTTAAAGCAGTAACCTCATCTTTGATAGCAAGTCTATCGTTGGCACTCATTGTACCGTTTGCTGCTTGTGTCGTTAATTCGTTCATTCGTTGCAAAATCGAATGAGTTTCGTTTAGTGCTCCTTCAGCCGTTTGCAATAATGAAATACCGTCTTGAGCATTGCGTCCAGCCTGCTCTAACCCGCGAATCTGTCCACGCATTTTTTCAGAAATTGAAAGTCCAGCCGCATCGTCTTTCGCGCTATTGATGCGTAGTCCTGAAGACAATTTCTCCATGCTGTTTGCCTGAGCATTCGTTGCGCTGCTCAACTGGCGGTGAGTGTTTAAAGCTGTGATATTGTGATTGATAATCATTGTGTATTACCTCCGTGTAATGTTTTTTTGTTTTTTGTAAGCGCCCAAATCCTTTTGAACTGCCTTACATAAGTTATATCGGAGGGGTTTAACAAATGTTTAGTGTTTTTTGAAAGTTTTTCTTTTTTATTTTAAATCCACGTAAAAAGCCTGCAAGATCTGCAGGCTTCGAGTCTATTTCTTCCGCATGCTCAGGAAGTCGCTCAAATTGATGACGTTCGAAGTGGCTTGCTTGTTTTCTTCTTGAATCTCCAAGTACACTTCTTTCCGATGGATGGTCACTTGCTTCGGTGCGTTGATGCCGATCCGCACCATATCGCCTTCTATCGAAGTAACTGTGATTTCAATGTCGTCGTTGACAATGATGGTTTCGCCCTTTTTACGTCCCAGTACTAACATTGTTACACCTGCCTTGCAGCGTCGCTCTGGAATAAAGCTTGCTTAATCTGGTAGTCTTTGTTGTTCAACACAATCTGCATACCGTTTTGTTTCTTGTTGTTAATAACCAATGGAGCTTTTAAGTTGGTCGTTGCCCCGCTGATGTCACCTTTAGCTGTTACTGTTGTCAGCACGATGGCATCTGCCGGATCTTCCAGTTGTAGCCGCTCCACCATTTGCTCTTCCAGTTTAATATCGTAATCTTGGAAAAACGTAAACGGATCGACCAGGAAGAAGCTGACTTCCACTGCCTCTGTCGACTGCAGGAAAAAGAATGGAGATTCGCCTTCTGTGTCGGCAGGAATCAATACGTATTCCTTATACTCTTCAAACCCCGGAATTCCCTTATCAAACGTGATGACACGTTCTTGTCCCAATTCCACTTCACCGAATTGCTCTGTTTGAACTTTCATGCTCAACTCCCTTTCCTTAACAAAAAAATGCCTCTTAAGATAAAGATATCTCAACAGGCATTTATTAACAATGAATATTTAATTTGCTCCATCTATTGGAAACTTTTTAACCTACCTGCTCCACAACCAGCACATCTTCTTTCGAACGAATCCGTACCAATTCAGCCGCGCCGTCGATTCCCTTTAAGAGGGCTGAGAACTCTTCCAGCTCGAGGTCTGTCAGCAATTCAGCTGACAGGGGCTGTGCTAATACATCCCGACTAATGATCACGTCGCCTCCTTCGCCCTGCCCCTGAATGCGGGCTGCGATGTTAACGGTTCGTCCGAAGTAATCAAGGCGGTCATTGGAGTTGACGGCAATGGCCGGTCCGCTGTACAAACCGATGCGCAGCACCAGGTCTTCATTGGCAGTCGCATTGAATTCCGCCAAGTTTTTCTGGATAGTTAACGCTGCTCTTAACCCATCTTCCGGTTTATGGAAAACCGCCATGACGGCGTCGCCAATTGTTTTCACAATGCTTCCGGAATTTTTCTTAATATGCCCGGTCAAAAAATCAAAATGGCTGCGGACCTGTCCATAAGCACCCGAATCGCCGATTGTTTCGTACAGTAAAGTTGAGCCTTTTAAATCGGTAAACAGGATTGTCACGTGATCGATGCCGATTTTCTGGCCCGGCGACAGCACTTCGGAAGAAAACAAATCTCTGAACTCCTGCATCGCGGTGACTTTGGCAGCTGTTACGGCCTGCTTGTTCCAGTCGGAAAGTTCCAACGCGACGACAATATCTGCCGAACTGGAGTTGGTAATAACCACATCACCATTCCCTGATACTGCATTCTGTGACCAGCCCAAATCCGAATACTGGAGTTGTGTTGCTTCTGCATCTTGATCTAACGCAACTCGGTGATTTGCTTGAAGCACCCGCAAACGCAAGGCATCTTCACCCCTTGGAATCGCAAAGCTTGTAGTTTTGCCCTTTTCGATCACTTGCTGCGCTTTGACATGCGGGGTAATCATGGGGCCGCCGATGCAGTACACTTCGGTGTAAGCTTGGCGCACGCTTGGATGGATGGAAAAGTTCAACTCCACATACTGATCAAAATTGGCATCGTAGTTCACGCCGCACAAATCGCAATGAAATTCCTGTTCCAGCTCCGACAATGAATTGTGCTCCACTTTTGACACGCGGCAGTTCGGACAAATGACATTCCAGCTGAGGTTCAGCAAGCCGGCTTTTGTCGCATACAACAACACACGAAGAGTATCGTCCAAATCGGCATTCCATAGTTTCGCCACTTGGACCGGTTCGATTTGGGCGACGTCGTGGTCGCCTTTTTCGGCTAAATACCGGTGCAGCAATTCGACATACTCATTTTTAACAGGCGACTTGGCAAGCAAAGCCGACAGGCGATCCAGTTCCGGCAGATTGATTTTGGCGGATACTGGTTTTTGCGGTGCTTCGAAAACAGCGGTTGCGCCTGACGCTAAATAATCATCCAAATACCGCATGATTTTTTTGACAGCCGGCAGGCCGGTTGCCCAAATAGCGGCGTACCCCACTGGATTGACCGGCACAAAATCCGCGGTCAGCTTGACACGCGTTCCATTTTTGCCATTGTCGAACAGCTCCACTTTTAGGCTGTAGTGTTTCATTGGCCCGGAAAGATAGCGGCGTTCGACCGTGTAGCTGTCGTTTTCCTGCCATTGAAACGGGAACTCCTGCCACGAAATGGGGACGAGTCCCAGCACTTTAGCATGGGCTTCCCGGTAAAACACTTCCGATCCGTCTTGTTTGGCCGGGCTGAAGTTGACTGGGAACAGGCCGATATACAAATTCATGCGGTTATTGTCCGCCAGCAGCTGCCATGCGGTTTTACGATCGAGTGCATATTCTTTTTCAAGCACGTACGTTTTTGGTTTCATGTTGTTCACTCCTAGGAAATCGCAATGGCAATGGCAAGCAGTATGATATGAAAAATTTGGTCTGCTACAATGGACAACCAAACCTTTTCCGGTCCTTTAGCAGTTTGTACCCGCTGAACCCAAAACATAACGAAGGTTTTGCGGTCTAAAATAATATGGCCAAAGAAAACGATGGCTAGCGCAGTGAACGACAATCCTCCTGAGAAAATACCGAGCACGGCAATGACAGCGGTATACACCGATACATGTGTTAATAATGGCAGCCATTTGGTCGCTTTGTATTTGGCCATCCAACCTGTCTGCAGCAAAAAATCGCCGATCAGGTGGCCAATTAATAAGATGTCAAACTGATTCATAGCCTGTAGCCTCTTCCTTGTAACGCTTCATATTCCTCTAATCGGTAATCGCATCCTGCCAGTATTTCCGCAAATGCGTCCACTACTTGGCCGTCGAATAGGACTTCTCGGCAGCGGATCAGTTCTTCTGCACCCAAGCGGAACGACAGCCCTTTGCTGTAAGAACGGGCAGTGGTCATGGCATCAAACGCATCGGCCACACCAACAATTCGGGCAAATAACGGGATGTCTGTACCGGCCAACCCATGCGGATAGCCGGTGCCGTCGAACCGCTCATGATGGGACAATGCGGTTTCAACCGCTGGCACCATGGCATCTTTTGGCTCCATATTGGACAAAATGTCTGCACCGATGACCGTATGCAATTTGATCGAGGCGAACTCGTCATCTGTCAATCCGCCAGGCTTTCGAAGAATCGCGTCCGGAATGCCGATTTTTCCAATATCGTGCAACAAGGCCGCTTTGTACAGTTCTTCACAGGCAGTTGCATCTAAGCCCAGCTTTTGGGCAATCCACAGCGAATATTGGGCGACCCGTTCGGAATGGCCGGCCGTATAAGGATCGCGTGCGTCTAATACTTTCGCTAAGGTGCGGATCATACTCAACAACATGCGTTGCAGCTCGTCATACATTTGGCTGTTGTGGAGCGCCAGCGCAGATTGGCTGGCCAGTGCCACCGCCAAGCTGATGTCCTGTTCAGAGAAAAAAGCAATCTCTTTTTTATTCAATAACTGAAGCGCACCAAGCACTTTGCCTTTGACCGACAAGGGAACGGTGATCATCGACTTGGTCACGAATCCGCTCGAAGAATCAACCCGATTCGCCCAATCCGGATTAGCCGCTACGTCTTCGATCAGCTGGGCCTCCCCTGTTTCAATGACTTTGCCGACAATGCCTTCATTCATTGCCAACTCGATATTCAGGATGCTATAAGCAGACTCGCCATACGCCGCTACGGCCTTGATGTTTTGCCGCTCTTTGTTCAGCACCCACAAAGTTCCCGCTTCAGCTCCCACTACCTGCACCATTTGCAGCAGAATATTTTCGAGAACTTCGCCCATTTCTATATTTGAATTTAATTGATTGGAGGCTTCCAGCAGAGTCACGAGCTCCTGCACTTTCAGTTCCAAATCCTGTATTTGTGTCATGGATTTCCTCCGATAGCTTATAATAACCAAAAATGACTTATTTTTATGCTAGTTATATTGTTTCTCATCGATCATAGCTCGGAATGTACAATTATGCAATATTACCCAGATCTATTTATTTCTTTTTACTCTATTTGACATTCTTCTTATTCAAACACAAAAAACCGCAATTTCTCGAAAAAGAGAGACTGCGGTTTTTTTGTGAATTTCCAAGCGAGTTACTTAACGCACTCCAGCGCCTGTTTAACGGTTGCATAAACATCGGCATCGAGCATATCAATTCCACTGTGGACAATGGTTTGGACCAAATCTGGCCGCAATCCGGCAATGACGACATGGATGCCCATTAATTGAAGTGTTGCCCCAATCTGCTGGATCGATTGTGCAACGTGGGCATCGATGGTCAGGACGCCTGAAAAATCAATGACGACATGATTGACATTCTGCTCAGCGATTCTCGGAATCACGTTGTTTAGAATGTGCTCAACCCGGTAGCTGTCAATCACACCGACCAATGGCAACACCACAACATCTTCGAGTATCGGCACAATAGGCGCTGACAAGTTCAGCAGTTCTACTTGTTTTTCCGCCTGGTACTTTTCCGAAAAACGTTCAAAAGCATAAAAAGTTTCATTCAAACTCACATCCAAGATGGCATTGATGCCTTTGATGGACTTTGAAGTTTCCACTACAGACAACCCAAACTGCAAACTGAGCCGCGTGAAAATTTCAGAAAAAATTTGTCGTGTGATCGGATAACGAATGACAATTTCAGAAATCTTACCGCCTGAAGCTACCTGCATTTCCGCATTCTTTTTGCTCCATTCCAGTAAGGACTCCGGTACTTGAATGCGGTCTCCTTCCAAGAGGGAGTGCCCGTAAAAACCGAAAAGCTCTATATACATTAGATTCGCTTGCTGTTTTTCCAACTCAGAAATATTCAAATTCATCTCACGCACAACCGATTCTACTACTTCTGCAGATAAGCGTTCCGCATGCTTGCTTATGTATTGGGAAAAATCTTTTAACGCAGACATCCATTTCACACCTTTGCTATATGTTGAATTAATTATACCATTTGGCAGGGTTTTGATAAAAATCCAAACACTAGCCCTTTAAAATTGTTGAAAGTTAATTTGGAATCTATCGAAATTCTCTTCCTGTCAGTTTTTATTTTTTGCTGTTTTCCTTACGCCAGTAAAGAAAAATCACTGAACTTCTTTTTAAAAACTCATAATTTCAAAATATTACAGATATTTTTCTCAGAATCTCACCAGAGCGAGGAATGTGGCAGAAAAAAACTTTATTTCATAAAAGTATTTTTTATTTTTCTTTTTTTTTAATAAAGTTAGATGACTTATATACCTATTTATTTGGAAAATAATTAGTATTTAATTTTTTAAATGGTTACATATGTCCATGTATTCTTATACAAGTAAAATATATAATTTTAAGTAATAATTCGATAATAAGTCAATTGAACCACATAATATTTTTTCTGCTCGATCAATAGAATCACCTTTTTGTATTTCGCATCACCGTCGTGATTATATATTTCTCTGCTTCTCTCTTATTATCAAGATCTCCATCAACTTCAGCCTAGTCGAACGTTCAATAACATTGAGATGCCCTCACTCTTTTCAAACAAGTGAGAAATCATTGGCTGAAGAAAAGCAGAGGAATTTCCACTCCCTTTACGACAGCTTTTATTATTTCACGAAAAGAAAGGAGTTTTTTTATGTTCTCGTTTAAAAAGAAAGAAGGCTTAGCAGATTCAGAACTGGATGACATCAAAGTCTTCCTCAGCAGCACACTTGAAAAAATGCTGTTGACTCGAGAAGAGACCTTAAACACTTATACCAAGTACGATCTTGTCCTTATGTGTTCTTGGGAAGGCGGCTATATTGTGGCAGACATTTTTCAAATGTCCAAATTTAACTGGGTGGATGGAAAAGCAGAAAGAGGCAAAAACATTCCGTTTTATACAGCGGCCAGGTCCTTCACCCGCAAAAAAGATTATATTGTGTACATGGACGAACACGAAAACAAAGCCATACGCCTAAAAAATCTTCAGGCTTTCCACCACATTTGTTATTTGCTGCAAACCGTGGATATAGAAGTTTCCTCGAACAAAGAATATACCTGTTTATGGTGAACTCGGGTTCAATCCACTGCTGCATACGGATTCAACCCCCGGTCTCTTCTTGTGCTTCATATCCAAGCTTAAAATCGGTTCAGTATGTCTAATTTCTAAAACCAAGAATACAGCTATTTTATTGGGAGGGATCCAAGGATGGAATTGCTTAAACAGCAAGTGCAGGAGTTACTGGAAGAAAGAGATGATTTCGTCGTCCTTTTAGATGCGGATGGACTCGTTTTACAGGCAAATGACCGCTGGGTGAACTATTGCATCCAACATCAATTGCCAAGTCCCTACTGGAAAATCGGAATGAATTATTTAGGGTATTTGAAAAAAGCAGAGAAGTTTGTTGAATTTGAAAATATTCAAGACATTTTACAGGAAAAAGCTCAGTGGCATTTTCACTTATCTCCTTTTTATGTAGCCGATAAAACCGAATGGCTGTCCACCAAATACCGTCCTTTTTCATTGGAAAACGGTTCAAAAGGCGTTATCCTATACCAGCAGCCAGTGAGTCTCCAATCGGTTAACACCTTGCACACCGAGCACGTTTTCGAAAATATGACCGATGCGTTTTACTTGATCGACCACCAAATGAACTTCCACTTTTTAAACAAGCAATCCGAGAAAATTCTTCAATGCCGAAAAGAAGAATTGATCGGACAGAATCTATGGACTGCTTTTCCAGAAGCTGTCGGCACGACGTATTACAAAAGCATTGTTCGCGCGATGCGGGAACGCTCTCCTGTTCAATTTAAGGAGTACTACACATCTGTAGCATCCTGGTTTACGGTGCGGGTTTATCCGATTGAAAATGATGGATTGGCTGTTTATTGCCAAAAGATCAGCAAGCCGCTGACCGTTGAAGAAGAATGGGATAAGTTTGCCCATACCGATTACTTAACCGGATTGCCCAATCGCAAAAAAATCGCCGATGAAATCGAGGTGCTCCTGCAGCAAAAAGCACCTTTCTCCATCCTTTACCTCAACTTGGATAATTTTAAATACATCAATGCGCTTTATACGCATAAAATGGGCGATGAAGTATTCAAAAGCATTGTGGCAAGTCTCACACAACTGATTGCTCCACAAGATTTAATCGGCCGGCTTGAAGGAGACGAACTGGTGATTGTCCGCAGGCATCCAAAAAACGATAGTGCAATAGCTTTTGCCAAACAGGTGAGCAGCTTGTTCGATCGCCCTTTCTCATTGAATGCATCAAGTTATGTAGATGTCACTGTAAGCATCGGCGTCATTTCTTGTCCTACCGATTCGACAGAGTTTGAAGATTTGATGACGTTTGGCGAAATCACCATGCGCAAAGCAAAAGAGAAAAAAGGTTCTTCTTTCTGTATTTTTGATTCTGCCATGAGAGATGAGTTGGCAAGACGCATTCTGATTGAAAAAAGCCTTTCTGAAGACTTGAAATCTCTTGGCTTTCATTTTGCTCTTCAGCCGCAAATTGATGCGGCAACCAGCAGAGTCCGTGGTGTGGAAGTCTTGTCACGCTGGCACCATCCGGAATTGGGGTTCATTTCCCCCGTTGAGTTTATCGGCATTGCGGAAGAAACCAACACGATTAAACGGCTGACGGAACATTTGCTGGATGAAGTTTTTTCTTATATGACGCAAAGGGAACAGCGATACGGCAGTTCGCTTCGCACAGCCATTAATATCACCCCTTCCTTGCTCGACAGCACGACTTTTTTTGATAAACTGTTCTGCATGCTTGATAACTACGGCATTGCTCCGGCATTAATTGAAATTGAAATTACCGAAAGCGTGGAACTTCGCTATTCAGAAAAAACTATGAAAAATTTGTTGGCATGCCAAGAAAAAGGGATTTCGATTGCGCTTGATGACTTTGGGACCGGATTTTCCTCACTTGCTTATTTGCTGGACTTTCCCATCAATAAAATCAAGTTGGACAAATCGTTTATCGAAAAAATTGGCCAGGATCCTAAATCGGAAGCCGTTCTCAAATCACTTATTCAGTTTGTAAACAGTGTAGGCTGTGACCTTGTGGCCGAAGGCGTCGAAGAAGCTTCCGAAGCTTTGTTTTTGACCATCAACGGCTGCGCCATTCATCAAGGATACTTTTACGACAAACCCATGCAGCCGAAAGCATTTAATGACAAGTACCTCGATTACCAAAGACAAAAACCCGCCATCAAAACCTCTCTTCCTCTCCTGCCCTCACTGAGAGTTTAGAGACGCATTGAGTGCAGAAGAACGCAAAAACCCCTTTGGATCCTAAAGATCCAAAGGGGTTTTTGCTGTTTCACCCGGAAATGGTTTACGGGTTATTCCACTGTTACTGATTTCGCAAGGTTACGCGGCTTGTCAACGTCACAATCACGGTGAAGCGCTGCGTAATAGCTGATCAACTGCATCGGGATAACCGATACAAGCGGCGTTAGCAATTCGTTGACTTTCGGAAGGACCAGGCTGTCGCCTTCTTCCTGCAAGCCTTCCATTGAAATGATGCATGTGTGTGCGCCGCGTGCTGCTACTTCTTTCACGTTGCCGCGGATGTTCAAGTTAACCGCTTCTTGCGTCGCAAGGGCGATAACCGGTGTGCCTTCTTCGATCAATGCGATCGTTCCGTGCTTTAATTCGCCTCCAGCAAAGCCTTCTGCCTGGATGTATGAAATCTCTTTCAATTTCAATGAACCTTCAAGTCCAACGAAATAATCCATGACGCGGCCGATAAAGAAGCAATTGCGTGTAGTAGACAAATAGTCTGCAGCGATCTGCTCCATTTCTTCTTTTGAATCCACTTGAGCCTGAATGGCGTTTGCCACGATTCCAAGTTCCTGAACCAAGTCAAAGCCGATGTCGATGCCGCGTGCTTCCGCTGTTACTGCACCCAAGATCGACAAGACAGCCAATTGCGCTGTGTAGGCTTTTGTCGATGCCACGGCAATTTCAGGACCTGCATACAACAATAGGGTATGGTCAGACTCGCGTGACAAGGTAGATCCGGCTACGTTTGTAATGGTCAACGAAGCATGGCCCATCTCTTTGATTTTCACCAATACTTGGCGGCTGTCTGCTGTTTCTCCGGATTGGGAGATAAAGATGAACAATGGGTTTTCCGAAAGCAATGGCATGTTGTAGCCAAATTCACTCGATACATGCACTTCAACCGGAATTCCTGCTAATTTCTCGATGTATTCTTTGCCGATCAATCCTGCATGGTAGCTTGTTCCTGCCGCAATGATGTGGATGCGGTCAGCAGCTTGCATCGCGTCCAAAATTTCTGGTTGGATGGTCAATTTATCATTTCCGTCCTGGTATGCCTGAACGATTTTGCGGACAACTGCTGGCTGCTCGTCAATTTCTTTTAACATATAGTGAGGGTATGTGCCTTTTTCAATGTCGCTCATGTCAATTTCTGCAGTGAATGGCAGGCGGCTTACGGTCTGGCCATCCAATGTTAAAATTTCCACGCTGTCTTTGCGGACGATGACAATTTCTTTATCCATCAATTCAACAAACTGATCTGTCAATTGAAGCATCGCCATGGCATCAGATGCCACAACATTAAAGTCGTCGCCAAGCCCTACAAGCAATGGGCTTTTGTTTTTTGCGACAAAAATGGTCTCCTCTTCTTCTGCGTCCAATAATGCGATTGCATATGAACCCTTCAGTAAGGTAAGAGCTTTGCTGAAAGCATCCTGTGTTGTTTGGCCTTCTTCAACAAACTTGCCGATCAACTGCACGATAATTTCCGTATCTGTATCCGACTCCATTGCCACGCCAGCCAAGTAATCGCGCTGGATGTGGTGGTAGTTTTCAATCACGCCGTTGTGAACGATCGTGAAGCGGTCAGATGTGTTTTGGTGCGGGTGCGCGTTCACGCGGTTTGGTTTGCCGTGAGTCGCCCAACGTGTATGGCCGATACCGGTAGATCCTGTAACTTCTTCTTCAACAACGCCGCGCAAATCTGCAATGCGTCCTTTTTCTTTAAAAACCGTAACGCCCGTGCCGTTGCGTACAGCAATTCCTGCTGAATCGTAACCGCGGTACTCCAAGCGCTCCAAGCCTTTCAATAAAATTTCTTTCGAGTCGTTTTCTCCAATATATCCAACAATTCCACACATAGTCTAATTCCTCCGTTTTTCTGAAAGTCAAAATGAGTGTTTGCATACTTCTCCAAACACTTCTGCTTGAGCCCATCCATCTTGTTGTCCAATCGATCGCTCGATTGTTTTAAGAATGGACATAACGACCGGGCTTCGCGGCCGGAAGGTATCCGCCGAAATCTCGATACTCCTTCTCCTCGTCTACTGAAGATGACTGGTCCGTCCGATTTCTTCAGTACAGGCGCTATAATTGTTTTCCTCGCACTCCCTACTATCCCCCTTTTGCTGCGGTCATAAACCGACTCTACTATCATACAGCTTCCGCACAATCCCGTCAATTAAAGCAGATAGTTATTTAGGTATATATTATCACCTCTTTCCATGAACTGGTTCTTTTCTCTTCTTTATCACTCCAAAATTTCTCACAGTAGAAAAACTCAAACGTGATGGATCTAATTAGTTGAAATAAACTCTCTCTATCTATGGATATTCTGCTGCAAGCCCCACCTAAAGCGATTTCTTTTCTATTTACTTCCCATTCTACAACTTTCTTTGGTACAGACATACTATTATTTTCGCGAATAAAAAAGACCGCAAGCAACGGTGCTTACGGCCTTGAGATCACTGTATTTGATTAGTTTAAGCCCATTTCGCTGCGGACAACTTCCGCGATGCGTTCTACAAAGTTTTCACAGTCTTCTGCTGAAGCTGCTTCGACCATGACGCGCACCAATGGTTCCGTGCCGGATGGACGTACAAGGACGCGGCCGTTGCCGTTCATCTCTGTCTCAACGTCTGCAATAACTGCTGCCACTTTGGCATTGTCTGTCACTGCATGTTTATCTGTCACACGAATATTCACAAGCTTTTGTGGGAAAATTGTCATTTCAGATGCCAGTTCAGACAACTTCTTGCCTGTCATTTTCATGATGTTGACAAGCTGTAAGCCCGTCAGCAAGCCATCCCCCGTCGTGTTGTAATCAAGGAAAATAATGTGGCCCGATTGTTCGCCGCCCAAGTTATAGCCGTTTTTCTTCATTTCTTCTACTACATACCGGTCACCGACAGCGGTCTTGTTGCTCTTCATGCCATGGCTTTCCAATGCTTTGTAAAAGCCCATATTGCTCATAACCGTCGAAACCACTGTGTCTTTTTTCAAGCGGCCTTCCGAATGCAAGTGCTTGGCACAAATGTACATAATTTGGTCGCCATCTACGATTTGGCCTTTTTCATCCACTGCTATCAAGCGATCGCCGTCGCCGTCGAAAGCCAACCCAATATCTGCAGATTTTGCGACAACCAGCTCCGCCAATTTCTCCGGATGAGTTGAACCGACTCCGGCATTGATGTTCAAGCCGTTCGGTGAAGCACCCATTGAGGTGATGTCTGCATCTAGATCCGCAAATACATGCGTTGCCAAAGTAGACGTCGCACCGTGTGCACAATCAAGCGCCACAAGGATGCCGTCGAATTCTTCATCAACAGACTGCTTCAAGTACTGCAAGTACTTCTGGCCGCCTTCAAAGTAATCCGTGATGCTTCCAAGGTCGCCGCCAGTTGGGCGCGGCAGTAGATCTTCACTGCTGTCGAGCAAAGCTTCGATTTCGGCTTCTTGTGCGTCGGACAATTTAAAGCCGTCTGAGCCGAAGAATTTGATGCCGTTGTCTTCCACAGGGTTGTGTGAAGCAGAAATCATGACACCTGCTTCAGCGCTCATCACACGCGTCAAATAAGAGACGCCTGGCGTACTGATGACACCAAGACGCATCACTTCTGCGCCCACAGACAGCAAACCGGCTGCCAAAGCACCTTCCAGCATTTCACCTGAAATTCGTGTATCGCGGCCAATCAGCACTTTCGGTTTATCTTTCGCACTCTTCGTTAAGATATATCCGCCAATGCGCCCTAATCTAAAAGCCAGTTCAGGTGTCAGCTCTGTATTGGCTACTCCCCGTACTCCATCTGTTCCAAAATATTTTCCCATTCTACTTTTCGCTCCTTCAATCATTTGCTTCTGATTGGTTTAGTTAAGCTTTCGCTTAGTTATTTTTTCATGCCATTGTAAATCGTTGGTTGTGCATTAATTGCCAAGGTCTTCAGGAGACTGCGCGGATTCATCCACAGTCGTTTCCGCTTCCACGGTAACTTGCCCTGGTGATACTGCAGAAGCACCCGAAGGAACTTCCAGCTCAACTTCGATTGTGGTGTCTTCAGCGGTAACACTCGCAGCGTCTACTTCGACCACATATTCAGTCAGCTCATCCACGACCGTTTCCGGTCCAAAAACGCGGATTTCTTCTGTAGCCGTGCTCCAGTCGTTGATGGTAATGCCTGCGCGGGCTTCGCCAGTCGGTTCAAGCCTTACCGGTACCATCCTGCTGTACTCCACGACTTCTACATCCACTTCGACTTCCTGTGGTTCAATTTCTGCATCTTCCAGCTTGGTTAAATCTTCTGCCAAGACACGGACGCGGGCAGCGGTCGTGAAGGATTCCTTGACTCCCTGTTCCCCGGATACAGTCGCTTTAACAAAGCTGATGGCGTCAATCATGCTTTTCGGCCCGGTTACCGTCACCGTTTCCGGATCAGCAGCCACACTTTCCAGTATGAACCCGTCCGCAAGCATCCGCTCGTTGACTTCCGGATCGATGCGGAATTCCTGCGACACCCGCTCTTCAATCACGACATTCACGAATGCGGGATCGGTCCGAATATTCAATTGTTCAGATAGATTTTCAGTTTGAATGGGTACTTGATGCTCACCCACAGGCAAATTTCGCAAATCCAAAAACAAAGTAAAGTCTTCCAATTGGCGTGCAGTCTGTACACCGCTGACTGGACCACTTAAATGCAAGTCCGCTGTGTCTGGTACACCGCTGACCATCAAACTATTGTCATGATATACCTCGAGTTCCACATCTTCAATTACTTCTGATGTCCGACCGGCATCCGCCGTCCCCGTAGGGCTGTCTTCTGCCTGCACGGAGAAGAATAAAAGGAAGGCTAACAACAGCGCCGTAATCCGTAAAAACCAGCGATTGTCCATCATCTTATCCATTCTTTTTCCCCCTCCAGTTCCACCATGAAGAAGCGACTTCCTGTTGTGCCGCACCGAACCAAATTCGGCGCAGTTTCACTTCAAAGTCTTCAAGTGACAAATTGCGGTGCAAATCGCCATTTGCTGTCAAGCTGATGGCGCCGGTTTCTTCCGACACGACAATGGTGATCGCATCGGTCACTTCACTGATGCCAAGAGCGGCGCGGTGGCGCGTTCCCAGCTCTTTTGAAATGAACGGACTTTCGGACAGCGGCAAGTAGCAAGCTGCTGCGGCAATCCGATTTTTTTGCACAATCACCGCTCCGTCATGCAACGGTGTATTCGGAATAAACAAATTGATCATGAGTTCAGACGTAATATCTGAATTCATCGGAATGCCGGTCTCAATGTACTCGCTCAAACCGGTTTCACGTTCAATCGACACCAATGCACCAATCCGCCGTTTTGCCATATAGCTGACAGATTTGGACATTGCCTCAATCAACCGGTTGCGCTCAGATTCTTCATTCAGTGTACTGCTGGAGAACAGCTTGCCGCGGCCGAGCTGTTCAAGTGCACGGCGCAATTCAGGCTGAAAGATGATAATGATGGCCAGAAAACCCCATTCCAGCACCTGCTGCATAATCCAACCGAGTGTTTCCAAGTTCAGTACCTGCGTGACGAGGCGTGCAATAATAATAACAAAGATTCCTTTCAGCAATTGAACGGCCTTCGTTCCTTTGATGACGGTAATCAATTTATAAATAACGAACCAAACTAATAAAATATCAATAATATTCCCTAGAAGTTCGAGTGGTGTTTGGTCTGTTAAATTCTCCAAAAAAGGCATCTGCAACCCTCGCTTTTCTACATCTGCATATACATTCAGTATAGCATAAGTGAATTGGGCTTGCCTTCATAGAAAAAACCCATCCTTTAGGAAAGGACAGGTTTTACTCGGTTGTTTGGCTGCCATTTGTTTCAAAAATAGCAGCAGCATCTTTAAAGCCGTTTTTAATGGTATACCATAGCCATTCGAACGCTTTGTCGATTTCCTCAATTTCACCGGTAATGACACCGCTTGATGCCATATACTGGCCGTTGACAATCGTTACATTTCCTTGCAGCTCACCTTCCACACGCAAATCACCATTGCGTACCGTTAAGTCGCCGACTACTGTCTGGCCTTCAGGCACCACCACTGTCTGGCCCTCTACTACTAAATCAGGCTGCTTGGTAAACGAAAATTGCTGATCGTCGTTGAAATTTGTGAACAAGGCCGCGCTCATCAATACGCAGAATAACGCTGCAGCTGCGAGCATTGGATGTCTTCTAAACCAACGCTGTACGCCTGCCCGCTGTCTTTCTTTCGGCAGCCGTGCCATCGTCTTTTGGACAAAATCGACAGGTGCCTGTATATGTGATGCACTTTGGACAAATGCAATGGTTTTGCTTAATGCTTGATACTGCTTTCTGCATTCGCTGCAGTTCTCCAGGTGTTCTTTTAACTGTTTTTCATCGCTTGGACTGATATCCCCATCGAGATAATCGTTCATGAGATGGATCACGTTTTCCGGACACGCATTCATCGTGCTCGCCTCCTACAAATTGCTCAATTGCTTGCGAAGAGCTTCGCGCCCTCGGTGTATACGCGTCTTTACCGTACCCAACGGCAAATCCAGAATTTCACTAATTTCCGCCAGCGGCAATTCTTCAATATACTTTAATACAATAGCGGCACGGTACTTATCTGGCAAGCGGCTGATCTCGTACTGTACCCGTTCCTGAACTTCCATCCGCATCAACTCTTCTTCCGGAAGCTCATCATCATTGGCAATTTTCGAATACATGTTCAAGCCTTCCGTCCCGCGCACTTCAGCATCCAAGTGATAATCCGGCTTTTTCTTACGGATCCGGTCGATGCACAGATTGGTGGCGATGCGGTACAGCCATGTCGAAAATTTTCGCTTCTGGTCAAACGTGTGGATATTTACATAAGCGCGCATAAAAGCTTCCTGAGCGATATCTTCCGCTTCCTGCTTGTTGCCAAGCATCCGGTAGCAAATCTGATACAGCTGGTGTTGGTAAAGCTCCACGATTTCGGCGAATGCGTTCTGATCGCCTTTTAGTACCTTAGCTATTCGTTTATTGACTAACGCATCCATGATCTCATTTCCCTCCGCCTATGCGGCTGTACTTTATATACGTGCATTAACTTAAAAGGTTTCAATTATTTTTCTTATTCTATCGTATCAGACAATACCCAAATAAATCCAACTAATTTTTGTGACGTTTTCCAAAGGGAAAAGTTTCCTATTAAACGGCACAAAAAAAACAGGCTTTCGCCTGTCTTTGCTTACAATAATTTTTCGCCGAATAAGGAACCGATCAACGCAACAGCTACATCAGCTGTACGGTTTTTCTCATCCAAAATCGGGTTGACTTCCACAAATTCTGCAGAAGTGATGATGTCTGCATCAAACAGCATTTCCATCGCTAAATGGCTTTCACGGTAGCTGATACCGCCTGGAACCGGAGTTCCGACGCCTGGTGTGTACATTGGGTCGATGCCATCAAGATCCAATGACAGATGGACTGCATCCGTCTTGCGCTCTTCTTTTAGATAACGGATCGAATCGTTGATCACAGCGTTCATTCCCAATTTGTCGATTTCGTGCATGCTGTAAACGCGGATGCCTAGTTCTTTGATCAGCTGGCGTTCGCCTGGATCTACGGAACGCGCACCGATGATGACGATGTTTTCAGGTTTCACTTTTGGCGAATAGCCGCGGATGTTCGTTAATTTTTCATGGCCCAACCCAAAGCTTGCAGCAAGCGGCATGCCATGGATGTTGCCGGATGGCGACGTATCGCTCGTGTTCATATCTGCGTGTGCATCATACCAGATGACACCCAAGTTTTCGTGGCGTTCAGAAATCCCAGAAAGCGTACCGATGGCAATGCTGTGGTCTCCGCCTAAAACCAATGGGAAATTACCGGCTTCTGCCACTTCAAATACTTTATCGCCAAGCGCTTCGGTCGCTTCCGTAATCGCTTTCAAGTTGCGCAAGTTTGTAGATGTATCAACGCTGCCGTCTGCCTGGCCGATCTGAATATCGCCTTCGTCCGAAACCGTGTGACCCAATTCTTCAATGCGGTCTACAACCCCAGCATAGCGGATAGCACTTGGCCCCATGTCGACGCCGCGGCGATTTTGTCCGTGGTCCATTGGAACCCCAATAATAGATATGTTTAATTTATTCATTATTTTATACCCCCTTAGCAAGATAGATTCATTGTAACCGCTAAGGTCTCTTTGGCTCAACCGTACAAAATCAAGTATATTTATTCATTTTATTCACAAGTTCTTTTTTTACTTTTGGCCAGTCCTGGTCAATAATCGAATAGACGACCGCATCTCTCGGCAGACCAGTCGAGCGGATGCGTTCATTGCGCAATGTCCCTTCTTTAACAGCACCAATGCGTTCAATTGCCTTCTGTGAGAGGATATTATCGGCATCTGTTTTAAACTGCACGCGAATCATGCCGCGCTCTTCAAAGCAATAACTGAGCAATGCATGCTTGACTGCCGTGTTGACATGCGTCCGCTGAGCCGACTGCGCATAGAAAGTGGCGCCGATCTCACAGCTTTTATTGGCCTCATCAATTGCATATATACGGGTGGTACCCAGAATTTCAGCTGTTTCTGGGTCTTCCACTACAAAGATAAGCACATTCGACTGATTCAGCCCCGCTTCCAGCCACGTGACCATGTCTTCAAAAGACTCGACTTTATTGAGCATGTGCTCGAAGATTTCGGGAGTGTACAAGGTCCACAACGATTCAAAATCCTCTCTCTTCAATAAACGCAAACGAATGCCATCTGATTCAATATTCATCCCAATCTCCCCTTTTCAAGTAAAGTATACAGACCGAATGCGCCGCAAAAAATCTTCTTCGAGACTGCCCATCGTTTTCGCCAAAAAATAAGTAGAAACTGCCGGCAAAGAAAATAAGTCAAAATGTGCCTCCATTAGTTTGCCTTCCACCAGCTCCCGGCGAACCATCGACTTCGGTAAAAATGATGCCCCTAAACCCTCTTGGATAAACCGTTTGGCAATATGTGCTTGCGTCACTTTCATGGTCCGGATACCCGGCACACAGAGCCGCAGCTTGCCCAATAGCTCCTCCCAGAACACGGGATGATGATGGGTAAAGAGGACGGAGTTCCGCAATGCCTGCTCTATTGAAATAACCGGGCCGGTTTCATCGTCATAGGCATCCCTCGGCAAGATGAACAGCAGCGGATCATCGTAGACAATCTGTTGATCGATCCCCCGTCCAATTGGAGGCAAGGCCGAAATTCCAGCTGACACCTGCTCGGATTCAACCAATGCCTCGATATGCTCCGATTCTTCCACACGGATCACCAACTCCACTTCTGGATGCTCATCTATAAACGATTTCAGCACATAAGGCAAAATGGTTTCCGCCATCAACGGAGAAATTGCCAATATCCATTTTTTCCGGTAGCCTTGTGCGAACGAATGAAGCTCTTCGACACTGTTATCGAGCTGTTCCAGCACGTGTACAGCCTGCTCTTTAAAATGCCGTCCTTCTTCCGTCAGCGACACCCGGTTATGGCTGCGTTTAAACAAAGAGAGGCCCAGACTTTCTTCCAGCAACCGAATATGAACGGTGACACTGGGCTGTGACATCAGCAGGCGTTCGGAAGTCATTCTAAAATTTAAGGTTTCTGCAGCGTCTACGAAGGTTCTTAGCCACTGGACTTCCATGACATCCCCCATCTCAATTACTATTCTTAATTGTTTCAATTATATATCTTTAATTTTTTTTATCAAATAGGAAGAGTAAACTGGAAGAAAAGGAGGCGTTTTTATGTTTCAGCAAGGATTAAAAGGGGTCGTAGCGGTTCAAACAGCCATTGCTTCGGTAGATGGCGACAGGGGAGAACTGCGCTACCGGGGACAGTTAGTGCAAGAGGTCATTCACGGCAAGTCTTTCGAAGAAACTGCTTATTTTCTTTGGCATGGGCAATGGCCCGATGCTGCGCAACTAGAATACCTGCAGCAGCAACTGATCCGGTTCCGCCAACTGCCGCCCCATATTACGGAGATCGCCAAGCTGCTGCCAAAAGAAAGCTCTTTAATGGATGCGATGCGAACGTTGGTATCGGCATATCCAGGTGCCAAGTTCCAAACCCTGTCTCCCGTAGAACAAGCTACTGCACTGACAGCTGCACTGCCGGTAATGGCCGCTCTTTTTTACCGGATTCAAAACGGGCAGGAACCAATCGATCCAAGAGCTGATTTTGGACACACTGCCAATTATCTATGGATGATTAACGGACAAGAGCCGACCAATGCTCAGACCCAAGCTCTCGAAACCTATTTGAAATTGACCATGGAACATGGCATGAACGCTTCGACCTTTGCAGCACGCGTCACCATCTCCACCGAGTCTGACCTTGTAGCGGCAGTTGCATCGGCTCTGGGCACCATGAAAGGCCCGCTTCACGGCGGCGCACCATCCGGTGTCATTGAGTTGCTGGACAGCATACAAACTGAAGACCGCATCAATTCGGTCATTGCAGAAAAACTGGACCACGGAGAAAAGATTATGGGCTTTGGCCACCGGGTTTACCGGACAGAAGATCCACGGTCCATTATCCTCCGCAAAAAATGCCTGGAGCTTCAGGGAAAAGACCCATGGCTGGATTTAGCGACCGTTGCCGAAACCCGTATCATTGAGCAGCTGAACGCACACAAACCTGGACGCGCACTTTACACAAATGTGGAATTCTATGCAGCTGCCATCATGCGGTCGATCGCCATGCCGACCGCGCTGTTTACGCCGACATTCAGCATCGCCCGCATTGTCGGATGGACGGCGCATGCTTTAGAGCAACAGGAGAATAACGTCATGTTCCGCCCGCAGTCCGAATACATCGGAACCTAAAAAAAAGCCGTATCCAAGTTAATGGATACGGCTTTTTTACACATGGATAGTACAAATACACATGGAACAATGGAGCCTAGGGGGCTCGAACCCCTGACCTCGTCACTGCCAGCGACGCGCTCTCCCAGCTGAGCTAAGGCCCCGCGCTGAACAGGCGCAAGGAAGTTGAAAATGAGCCATGAAGGATTCGAACCTTCGACCCTCTGATTAAAAGT
>NZ_JBZDOG010000006.1:0-203123 GCF_058268495.1 Planococcus sp. TJ-201
TGTAATCAGTAGGTTGAGGGTTCAAGTCCTTTCTCCGGCACCATTTTTACGGTGGGGTAGCGAAGTGGCTAAACGCGGCGGACTGTAAATCCGCTCCTTCGGGTTCGGCAGTTCGAATCTGCCCCCCACCACCAGTTTTTAGGGGCATAGTTTAACGGTAGAACAGAGGTCTCCAACACCTCCGATGTGGGTTCGATTCCTACTGCCCCTGCCATTTTTAAAATTTTATGTTGGCGGTCGTGGCGAAGTGGTTAACGCACCGGATTGTGATTCCGGCACTCGGGGGTTCAATTCCCCTCGTCCGCCCCAAGTTTTCATTCACGTTTTTGTACTTATAAATTTAGTAAAGTGGCGGTCGTGGCGAAGTGGTTAACGCACCGGATTGTGATTCCGGCACTCGGGGGTTCAATTCCCCTCGTCCGCCCCATCTTATTAGTGGGGTATAGCCAAGCGGTAAGGCAACGGGTTTTGATCCCGTCATGCCCTGGTTCGAATCCAGGTACCCCAGCTTTATGCGGAAGTAGTTCAGTGGTAGAACGCCACCTTGCCAAGGTGGAGGTCGCGAGTTCGAACCTCGTCTTCCGCTCCAATTTTTGGCGGCATAGCCAAGTGGTAAGGCATGGGTCTGCAACACCCTTATCACCGGTTCGAGTCCGGTTGCCGCCTCCATAACTATTTTGCCGGCGTGGCGGAATTGGCAGACGCGCGGGACTCAAAATCCCGTTCCTTCACGGGAGTGTCGGTTCGACCCCGACCGCCGGTATCATCAAAGGGCCTGCCTGCCCTTTCAAAACCTCCTACAGTGAGTAATCACTGTAGGAGGTTTTTTGTTGTGTCAGTCGATTGTCTGATAGCTTTATATTAAAACTCAAATAGAAAAAATAACAAGCGGGAGGAGGTAGAAATAAACAATTATGTTTTGTAACAGCAACTTTTAAAAAACTGTTGCATAAATTCTTGTGTGCCACGGAATTTCGATGGGACACAGGCTCATGTGTGCGGTGAACCATTAAAGCACATCAAATTTAGACAAGCTCCGGTAAGTCTCGGGCTGAGGTTCTAGTATTACCGATTTGTGGTCTTACTGAAAGAGCTGGAGCAGCACTGAAAGAATCTGATTCGTTAGTAACTCGTTACCAGCTGCAATTTATTAGCTAGCAGATTTTTTGCACATGAATTTTTAAGTATTAACTGAAAGATCTTTTTTGTTTGGCTTTTATTCCAAATGTTATATAAAAGTTCATCTGTTATGTCGATAAAGTATTGGCTAGAGAAATAAGATGTGCTATAATAATTCTTGTCCGCTAAATCATTACTTGCCGGCGTGGCGGAATTGGCAGACGCGCGGGACTCAAAATCCCGTTCCTTCACCGGAGTGTCGGTTCGACCCCGACCGCCGGTATACAGCAAGTTAAAAACAACGCCCTGACGTTAACGTCAGGGCGTTGTTTTTTTGTGTAAACTTATTATATGATTCCCTGAAATCGAAGAATGACTTCAGCAATAACAGCTGATCCGAGAAAAGTACCAAGCAAGACGCACATGCCTACAACAATGGTTTTCCATCCCAACTGAACAAAATCAAACCATGAGCGTCCGATAGAAACACCGGCATAAGCCAAAATCGGTGTGGCAATGGCCAATAGATTAACTTCTGTTGTGTAAGTGACAATCTGTTCTGCACCCGGCATCCCAGGTATCGTCAAAATAAGGCCAATAATTCCTATGTAAGCGATGCTGGGCAGTTGGAAGGGAAGCAGCCGGTGAATGATTAAGCCGGATAGGCTGATGCCTATTAGGATGGCTATGCCGGGAAGCGCGTTCCAAGGCAGCACATCATAGCCAATCCAATTGCCGACCAGCATGATGGTGCCAATGATCATGAAGACCAAAATCCATTCCTTAAGGCTTTTTAACATAGTCTACGCTCCCTTTCGCTGCTTGTTCTTTTTTCTCTTTGTTTTTTGATAAGATTTCATACATTTTGACGGTCAATGGCAACCCGACAAAAATACTCATATACAAGCCAGTCACTGACGAAATCAAATTGCTGACTCCTGAAAAGGCGGTTAAGGTTTCGCTCATCTCGGGAAAGGCAGCAACTAAAGGTCCGAGAGAAGCTGCAGCCATGCTGCCGCTGCCGACACCCGTTGCCATCGCAAACGAAATCGGATGCAGTGGTGTCACGGTTGCCAAGAATCCTGAAATCAATCCAATGAAAATTGACCCGAAAACCGTACCGAAAATATACATGGCCATAACGCCGCGCCCTTCAGGAGAAGATAGTCCGTATTTATCGGTAATCAAAGCAAGGTTGGCTTCGCGGCCGATGGAATGTGTCATGCCGATGCTTTCTCTTTTAAGGCCAAGAAAGACAGCCAGGGGCAAAGCGATTAAAATGGTGCCCAGATTTCCAAATTCCTGAAGCAATAAAGCTGGACCTGCTTCAATAATCTGGGGAAGGGCAGGACCTGCTTGCACACCAAACTTCGCGATCAAAACGGAAACTGAAAGAAATACCAAAGGTTCTGCATTGATGGATTGTTTGTCGTTGACCAGTGGTGTGAAATATAATGCCAGACCGATTACTACCGCATAAAGCATCGGCAGCAACAGAATGGTTCCCGGTCCAACAGGAATAGCGAATGTACCGATCGATTCGGTTAAGGCCACAATGGCCAACACAATAACATGCAGCCGCCAATCTTTCCATAACTTCAGAGCTTGTTCGCTCATATAGCACCTACTCCTTCTGTGTGGGAGAACAACGGCTCTCCATGATTAATCAGTTTGCATTAACGGCGGGCTGATCTTTTTTTGTATAACTCAATGCCGCCGCGCCTAAAACTTTCGCAGCTATCAACAGGGCGCGTTCGTCAATAGTGAACTTAGGGTGATGGTGAGGGTATGCTTCAACCTCTTCTGGATTTTTAGCACCGGTAAAGAAGAATGTTCCTTTTTTATGTTGAAGGTAATAGGAAAAATCCTCGCCGCCCATGATAGGTTCGGTTTCTCTGACATTCTCTACACCAGGGACAGAAGGTGCAAGAGCCGCCACAAACATCGTTTCTACTTCATGATTGACCGTAGTTGGGTATCCCCGGGTGTAGGTATACTCATAATCAGCATCTGACACCAGGCACGTTCCTTTGATGACACGATCGATTTCCACTTCAATAAAATTGCGAATCTCTTCTTTGAATGTTCGAACAGTTCCAGTCATTTCAGCTGTATCTGCGATAACGTTGTATGGATTTTTTGCTTCAAAACTGCAGATAGAGACAACAGCAGATTCCAATGGATCAATACGGCGGCTGACAATCTGCTGCAGGTTGTTGATCAGCTGTCCTCCGATGACAATGCTGTCTTTTGTGTCATGTGGTCCAGCTCCATGGCCGCCTTTTCCGAGAATCTTGATATCGAAGCGGTCAGGCGCAGCTTGAAGAGGGCCTGAGCGATAGCCAATTTCTCCAAGGGGCATCTGAGCTTGAAGGTGCGTACCAAAAATGACATCGACACCATCTAGGCAGCCGTCTTCGATCATGGCCTTGGCACCGCCTGGAGGCAATTCTTCAGCATGTTGGTGAAGAAACACAATCGTGCCTTCGATGTTCGCCTGCATGCTGTTTAATGCTTTTGCTAACCCGAGCAAGCTTGCAGTATGCCCGTCGTGTCCACAAGCATGCATCACTCCATCATTTTTAGATTTATAAGCGACTTCCGTCTGTTCCTGAATAGGCAATGCATCAAAATCAGCCCGCAAAGCAATTGTGGGTCCCGGTTTGGCACCTTTTAGAAAAGCAAGAACCCCATTTCCACCAACGTTTGTCCGCACTTCGTGTCCTAGTTTTTCATGGAAATCAGCAATGTATTTAGCGGTTTCGACTTCCCCAAAAGACAGTTCTGGGTACTCATGGAGAAAGCGCCGGATGTCTACAATTTCATCGAACAACTCATCAAGCTTATCAAATAGTCGATCCACTGAAATCCCTCCTATGAATTAATATTCTAATACTATCATAATTATTCATAAGGAACTATAAGAAATATATGGAAAACAGGCAAAATTCAGTTTAAAATAATGAGCATAAGAGAGCACCGTAATTTTAAAGTCGTCGCAACCGTTTTATTCCATTAGCTGAGGAGGATAACCATGCAGACGGAAAACTGGTATGCATTGGAAACTGCTGACGTCCTGAAGGTTTTTAAGGTGGCAGAAGATGACGGTTTTACGGAAGAAGAGGTAGCAAAACGACAGTTGGAATTTGGGGCGAACGAATTGCCAGAACCGAAGAAAGACCCGGCGCTCATCAAGTTTTTTAAGCACTTCAACGACGTGCTCATTTATGTGCTGCTCGGTGCCGCTGTCATCACTTTGTTTTTAGGACATTACATCGATACAGCTGTGATTTTAATGGTTGTGGTCATCAATGCGATTATCGGCTATATCCAGCAGAGCAAAGCGGAAAAGGCATTGGACAGTATTCGCAAAATGCTGTCATTAAAAGCAACCGCGCTGCGCAGCACGGTGAGAAGACAAGTACCTTCTGCTGATTTAGTGCCCGGCGACATTGTGGTGCTCAGTGCTGGAGATCGTATTCCGGCAGATATCCGCATCTTGGTGGCGGACAATTTGAATGTAGAAGAATCGTCGCTAACAGGTGAATCAACTGCGGTCGAAAAAAATCCAGCCGTGCTGCCGGATGATACAGGGTTAGGTGATCGCTTGAATATGTTGTTTGCAGGGACGACGGTAGCTTCAGGTTCAGGGACTGGAATTGTTGTGGCAATCGGAGAAAATACCGAGCTCGGAAAAATCAGCTCTTCTATGGAAGAAGTCGATAAGTTGCAAACCCCTTTATTAAAGCAAACTGCAGCGTTTGGAAAGGTTATCTCGCTGATTATTGTCATCAGTGCTGCTGCGATGTTCGGAATCGGCTACTTTTTTCATGATTATGAAACAGCAGAGCTGCTGCTGGCAATTATCGGATTGACAGTAGCTGCGATTCCTGAAGGGCTCCCAGCGGTATTGTCAATTATTCTGGCGCTTGGTGTGCAGCGGATGGCAGGAAAGAACGCCATTGTCCGCAATTTGCCGTCTGTTGAGACGCTTGGAGCCGTGTCAGTGATTTGTTCGGATAAAACAGGGACTTTGACCAGAAATGAAATGACCGTTACTTCGGTTACTTTGTATGACAAAGAGTATACCGTGACAGGCACTGGCTATTCACCTGATGGGAGGATCCTTTTTGGCAAAAAGCCAATCAAACTTGCAGATCATTCAGAGCTGCAGGAGTTTCTGACAGCTGTCAAAACAGTCAATGAAGCGCATTTAAGGTGTGATGAAAAAGGGCACTGGGTCATCAGTGGTGATGCGACAGAAGGCTGTCTGATTACTCTTGCTGAAAAAGCAGAAGAAACGGTCGAAAGACTGCAAATCCTGTCGAAAATACCCTTTGATTCGAGTTACAAGTATATGGCGGCATTGGTTGAAATCGACGGGAGTAAATGGATTTATGTGAAAGGGGCGCCAGAGCGTCTATTGAAAATGGCGGGTTTAGAAATTTCTTTTGGAGAAGGTGAGCGGTGGCAGGAGAAGTTGTCTCAGCACACCAATAAGGGAGAGCGGCTGATCGGGGCAGCGGCAAAAAAAGTCGATGATGAGACTTTGTCAATTGACCATAAAGATATGAAGTCCGGATTCCGATTGATCGGGGTAGCAGGAATTATTGATCCTCCGAGAGAAGAAGTGATTGAAGCGATCCAGCAATGCCGGAAAGCTGGAATCATTGTGAAAATGATTACTGGAGACCATAAAGACACAGCCGTGGCTATTGGAGCTCAGATGGGCATAGGAGATGGCGAACGTGTACTTGAAGGCAAAGAATTGGACCGAATGGATGAGCGGCAATTGACGCACGCAGTGCTGAATTCCGATGTCTTTGCGCGCACCAGTCCGAATAATAAGCTGCAGCTGGTGAAGGCGCTTCAAGCCGAACAACATATTTGTGCTATGACTGGTGATGGCGTCAACGATGCACCAGCGCTCAAACGTGCGGATATCGGCGTCGCAATGGGGATCAAAGGGACGGAAGTATCTAAGGAAGCTGCAGGAATGGTCCTGGTGGACGACAACTTTAGCACTATTGTCAATGCGGTAAAAGAAGGCAGGCGTGTATATGACAACTTGAAAAAAACAATCCTGTTTATCCTGCCGACCAATGTATCGGAAGGTGCTTTAATCTTTGTCAGTATTTTATTCGGAACTGCACTGCCTTTAACGGCGGTTCAAATTCTCTGGGTGAATATGATTTCCGCTGTCACCATTTCCTTGGCCATTGCTTTCGAAAAACTGGAGCCGGGCGCCATGGAGCGGCCGCCGAGAAAACCAAATACAAAATTGCTGAGCCCTTATTATATTTTTCGGGTCGCGTTTGTTTCACTCGTCATCTGTGGAGATATTTTACTAATGAATACGCTGTTGGCCAGCCAGCAGTTGGACCCTGCGATCATCAATACGATGACGCTCCAAGCATTGGTCATGTCGCAATTAATGTACTTATTTAATTGCCGCAGCGAAACTGAATTTGCTTTAAACCGAAACTTCTTTTCGAACAAAGTTGCATTTTTGGTGTCAGGTATTTTGATTGCTGTACAGCTTGCGGTGACTTACGTGCCTTTCATGAACTTTCTGCTCGGAACAGTTCCATTGCAAGCTCAGTATTGGTTGTGGCCATTCGCAATTGGAATTTCAGTTTTTGCAATTGTGGAACTGGAGAAATGGACTGTGCGCCAGTTTAACGAATCCAGATGATCCCTTAAAAAAACTGTCTTATGATTTCCATAAGACGGTATTTTTGTGTTGAGGCTTGCGGGTTCTTCAAAACGGAGCTTTTGAGTTTCACTCTGAAAATGTGTATGCTGAGACATAATCGGTAATTCTGCAGAACAAAGGAGAATTTGATGAGACCTATACACAGTGACATTTTGGAGTTCAGAGGAAGCCATTACGATTTTGGGGTGAAGCAAGGAGAACTTTTAAAAGACAGCATTACCCTGGACAATCGCACAAAGCAATGGAAGGCGAAAAGACCAAGGTTTGAAATAGATGTACAAGACACAGAAGCGGCTTACCGCCAATTTGCCCCTGGCATTTGGGACGAACTGACGGGTTTGCAGGAAAGCCTTCAACTGCCGCTGGAGGACGTGCTGCGTGATTTTGGAGGCTACCGGATCGATGCAATGCCTTCCGGCTGTTCGATTGTGACCGGAAAAGATTTTATGGTCCGCAATTATGACTTTCACCCCCAAACCTACGAGGGGCGATTCAGTTTGTTTCAGCCGAATGACCAAGGCTATGCCATCATTGGACCGACTTCCCGCATTACCGGACGGATGGATGGCATGAATGAGAAAGGGCTGGCCATGGGGTATAATTTTACGCATCGGAAAAAACCGGGAGACGGATTTGTTTGCTACCTGATTGGCCGAATCATCCTGGAAACTTGCGCCACCATTGAAGAAGCTGTGGAACTGCTGAAAGAGATTCCACATCGTGGTTCGTTCAGTTACATCGTGACCGACACAAGCGGTGAAACACGAATCATTGAAGCAAGCCCCCGATCGGTCGATGTCCGGATCAACAATGTCTGCACCAATCATTTTGAAATCCAGCAACATGAAAACCGCAACTACTTAAAAGACTCGTATGATCGTCAGGAAGCCATATACAATCAGCAAAGCCAGACAGAAGATGCGCTGCAGGCGTTCCGTTTGTTCAACGATACGGACAAAGGTGTGTTCTCGCAGTTGTATAAAAGCTGGGCAGGGACTATACATACGTCTCTTTATTTGCCGCAGGAAAAGAGTGTTTGGTTCGCGCTTGGCGGAAACCAGCAGCCGGCAGTTTTCAATTTTGACAGCTGGCTGAAGGGAGAAGAGTTGAACATTCAAAAAATCCACGGAGCGGTGGATACGGATATTGGTTTTGCACACGTAGACAAGCAATTTCCATCCAAACAAGAAAAAGGCGCCGGCATTTAAATTGCCGGCGCTTATCATTTTATAGTTCCACCATATGAGCAAATGGTAGGTGTGTGTCGATTTTTCCGTTAATGCGTTTAGCGTATAAGCGTTCGCCCTGCAGCCATTTCTCGAAATCAAGCATGAGTGGCAGACGGTCCGGGCCAATGGCAAATCCAACTTCCAGGCTATGCTGGAAATAAGAGGCAGTATGCAAGGTGCCGGAAGCTGTACTGTATTTTTTCGAGAAAACCCCTTTATCGGAGTCATTCAGCAGCCGAAATGCACTGTAGGCGTCGATTTGGTTTTGCTGCTGCGCCAGCATTTCTCGCTCTCTTCTGCGGGAGTCGTCTGTCTGGTAGCGGTTTTCTTCCACCAGCAATTCAAAATGATTGGTGGAAACAGCGGATTCCCGAACCACAACAGAACGCGGAGAAGCTTCCACGACGACCGATTTCCCGGTGCGGTCCAACAGTACATAACTGAAAGAACGGCGATGCGGCAATTCTTCCAGCAATGCGACCGCGTCATCGATGGTGGCGCAGTTTTCTAAGATGAGTCGGCCGATCATATTGCAGATAAAGCCGTCCTCCGAATTGCGGCGGTTGATGAAATTATAGCCCATTACCAAACCTTTTTCGTTCATACCATCAGTGCGGCCGGTAATTTGCATGGTTGGTCCGATGGTTGCAAACCCGCCGTCCGTCGGCTGATACAAGGCAAAACGCCCTTCATAGCCTTCAGGTGAACTGTCGTAATTTCGGACCATAAAATCAGATTCGGTGTAAATGGAACAGCCGCTCCGAGTGTATTCAAGGTAGTAGCCACCGAACTCCTGGATAGCGTCATGCATTGGCCAATTCAAGGCATCGGCAAGGCCGTTGATTTCCTCCCACACTCTTGGGGCTAACGTCATTAAGATATTTTGTGCGCGTTGTTCGTCTATGATCAAATGGCGGCTGGAAGCTTTGCGTTGTTTTTGGCGGTTGGGAAGAATCAAAGACTCTTTCAGCAGTTCTCCCTGCATCCGGCCAAAATCGTAATGGCTTCCCCGAAACTGAACAATGTCGCTGTGTACTCGTTTCATCTGGATCCCTCTTTTATTCATCAATGTAAGAAGAGTTTACTGCATCGTTGTACGAATAGAAAAGAATATGCCTATAGGCTGGAATTCGGTTGTATGCGTCGTGCTGAGAAGGAAATTTTTAAGCACTAATGAAATAAAATAAAGACCGGCGCTCTGTTTCTCGAAGCGTCGGCCTTGCTATTTTTAGCGTTAAACTACGTAAAACTCAGCATCTCCACCGTTGATGCCGGTAAACATATTGGATGCAGCAGTCAGCAGCTGCAAAGCAGTGTCTCTCTCCATGGACGGACGCAAATAAAAGATATGCAAGGCATTTTTTGTCTGTTCGGTGACAGCGGTCCGTTTGGAATCAACATAGGGACTGCCAAAGGCACCTTCTGCATCTTTGGATACGAGAATGCCAGTTAGTGTGTTGACGCGGTTGTTCAAGCCCTCATAGCGGTCAGTGCTGGTCGCAACGGCAATTTCAACATCGCCTTTAATGCTGTCCGCATCATAAAGCCCAAGCGGAATTTCGTATTGCAGCGAAAGAAAGCTGTTCATGTCAATGGCGGAATTGATCGTCGACAAGTAATTTTGTTTTTTGATTCGCCGGTACAGCGCTTCTGCGGATGGCCGGTAACGGCTCGGATCAGCGCCCAGTGCTTTCCAGACCAATTGCCATTCAAGCAGTCCAGGAAAATCTGTCGGGTCTTTATCTTCCAAATCAAAGTACAGCTGCTCCTGAAAAAGCTGGAGGCGGCCTTTTAACATTTGAGGTGACTCTGAAACGGTGATATTGTTATAATGAATGATGCCAATTTTAAAATCGCTGATCGTTTCGTTTATGTGAGGATCGATTGTCAGTTTCATTGCAATCTTCCTTTCGCGTAGGGGTTTTTATTATCGTATCATAGAATAGAGTGAGGGGTTACGACATGAATCTTGATCAATTTCAAAAAGAGCTTGTTGCGTACGCCTCGGAGATCGGAATTGATAAAATTGGCTTTGCATCTGCAGAACCTTTTTATAGCTTAAAGCATCAGTTGATTCGCCAGCAGCAGTTGAATTACCAGTCGGGATTTGAAGAGCCGGACGTAGAAAAACGGACGCGGCCGGAGCTGCTGCTGAATGAGGCCGTCAGCATTGTTGCCATTGCGATCGCCTATCCATCAAAAATGGCGGATGCGCCGCAGGGAGTCAAAGGTGCGCGGCGCGGAATATTCTCGAGATCGTCGTGGGGCAAAGATTACCATGCGGCACTCAAGGAGCGGCTGACGCTGCTGGAAGCGTTCATAGCGGCGCGTTACCCGGAAGCACGCATGCGGTCGATGGTGGACACAGGAGAGCTGTCTGACCGGGCAGTGGCCGAACGCGCCGGCATTGGCTGGAGCGCAAAGAATACCAACATCATCACGCCGGAATTTGGTTCCTACGTTTATCTTGGCGAAATGATTACCAACATTCCGTTTCGTTTTGATGAGGCCATGGAAGATCAATGCGGCGACTGCCGATTGTGCATTGATACTTGTCCGACAGATGCAATTGTCGAAGGCGGGCAGTTGAATGCCCAGCGCTGTATTTCGTTTTTGACGCAGACCAAAGGATTTTTGCCGGATGAATTTCGCGGCAAGATTGGCAATCGGTTGTATGGCTGCGACACATGCCAAACCGTATGTCCGAAGAACAAGCGCAAAGCCAACCAGATCCACGCAGAATTTGAGCCGGATCCAGAAATTGCCAAGCCGCTGCTTGAGCCTTTATTGACGATTTCCAATCGGCAGTTCAAAGAAAAGTTCGGATATGTGTCCGGTTCGTGGCGGGGCAAAAAGCCGATTCAGCGAAATGCCATTTTGGCGCTGGCGCATTTCAAGGAAGAGTCGGCAGTGCCCGCGCTGATCAATTTATTGACGAGCGATGAACGGCCGGTCATACGTGGAACCGCTGCCTGGGCAATCGGCAAGATTGGGGCATCTGAAGGCCTGGAGGCGCTAAAACTTGCGCAGCAGGAAGAAAAAGATGGAGACGTTCAAGAAGAAATTCAAAAAGGATTGGCATTTTTTGCTGAAAGATTGAAAGGATAAGTGACAGATTTGGCTATTCATATTGTGTTGTACCAGCCGCTGATTCCAGCGAATACAGGAAATATCGCGCGTTCATGCGCAGGGACGGGAGTAAAGCTGCACTTGATCCGTCCGCTCGGGTTTTCCACGGACGATAAGATGCTGAAACGTGCCGGACTTGATTACTGGGAGCATGTCGATATTCATTATTATGATGGCTTGCAAGAGCTTTTCGACCGCTATCAAGATGGCGAATTCTATTATATTACAAAGTTCGGCGCAAAGCCGCATACCTCATTTGATTTTTCGGACAGAGAAAGTGATTATTTCTTTGTTTTTGGACAAGAGACAAAAGGATTGCCGAAGGAATTGCTCGAGCAAAATCCCGACCACTGCTTGCGCATCCCGATGAATGACCATATCCGGTCGCTTAATTTGTCGAACACGGCGGCCATTTTGATGTACGAAGCCCTGCGCCAACAGGATTACCCAGGCTTGGAATAGAAAAAAGGACAGCGAAGTTCGCTGTCCTTTTGTACTATTCTCTTTCGTTTGTTCCAGGCTTGTCATCGTATCCAGCAGTGAAAATAGCTACTAGGAACGAAACACAAATACCCAAAATAAGGATTAAGTTCATAATAATGACCTCCTTGAAATGTGCATCTTTGTTTAGTATAGCTTACCATAGGGAAAAATGAAATATGTAACATCTATTGAAATGTGGATAAATTCTGTCGGTCGGAAAGACTACTGACGAAAAAAATGAAACTTTTTTGATGCCCGTCCGTATATAGTAGATAAGATAGTTAAAGAAGGGATGATAATGAATGAAAATGAAAATTTCTGTCGCTTTGCTCTGGATCACGGGTCTGGCTGAAGCATTTCTGGCAATTCCACTAATTGGCGGAGGCTTTGTCATCAGCACCGGCTATTCAGTTTTGGGGGTCATGTTTGTACTTCATGCGATCACGTTGTTCTTCTGCTTCCGCGAGTATTCACCGAAATCCGGATCGATTCTTGGAATCATTACTAGTACGATAGCTTGGATACCAGGTATCGGCTGGGTGTTCCATTTGATTACAGCAGCCGTCTTGTTAATCACAGCAGCTGTGTCTGGCAATAGAGCACGCGTCTAAACAAAAAACCGCCTTTTGGCGGTTTTTTAAATGCAATCATTTAATGAGGCGCAATAAGCAATTGGATGACAAACAACACGGCAAATACATAAAGAATTGGATGAACCGATTTGCCTTTCCCTTTAAACAGTTTCATCAATGGATACGAAATAAATCCGAAAGCAATACCGGTCGCGATGCTTGAAGTTAAGGGCATTGCCAAAACAATGAGGAATGCTGGAAATGCTTCGTCGAATTTTTCCCATTCTATGTGTTTGACTGCACCAATCATCAAGCTTCCGACAATGATCAATGCAGGTGCCGTAATTGCGGCCACACTCGATAAGGAGCCGACTAAAGGACCAAAAAACGCAGCGATAATAAACAGGATGGCAACCGTCAAACTGGTCAAGCCGGTGCGACCACCCGCTGCCACGCCTGCAGATGATTCCACATAAGCAGAAGTCGGGCTTGTCCCAACCATGGCACCGGCTGTTGCCGCAACAGAGTCAGCGAGCAACGCTTGGCGCATTCTTGGCATTTTATTATCTTTCATCAAGCCTGCCTGCTTGGCTACACCAATCATTGTGCCGGTCGTATCAAACAAGGTCACCAGCAGGAACGAAAAGACAACGCCATACAGACCAAACTCAATCACCAATTGGAATGCTTCGATCGGGTTCCAAATGAGGATGCCTTCAGGCAATGAAGGCAATTGCATCAAGCCGCCTTCAAATTTTAGTTGGTCTGTAAAAAAGGCAACGATTCCGGTAACGATCATTCCATAGAAAATGCCTCCATGAATGTTCAAAGACATAAAGATAACTGTAACCAGTAAACCGAGCAGCGTCAGTGCGACCGGTGGGGAAGTCAAATCTCCCAATCCGACGAGGTTGGCTTCATTGGCAACAATCAAGCCGCTCAACCGCATGCCGATAAAAGCAATAAACAACCCGATTCCAGCTGTGATGGCATGCTTCAAGTTTTCAGGAATGGCCTGAATCAATATTTTCCGCATAGAGGTGAGTGACAGCAACACAAAAATAAGGCCAGCGACAAATACTGCCGCAAATGCTGTGACGTAGTCAATGGCACCATCCGAACCAAGCACCATGGAGGTGAAGTAGGCGTTCAAGCCCATGCCCGGTGCAATGGCAATTGGGTAATTGGCGGCTAATGCCATCCAGAGAGTACCGATGGCAGCCGCGATAATCGTCGCCAAAAACACCTGGTCAAACGGAACGCCCGCAGCACCTAAAATAACAGGGTTGACGATGACGATATAGGCCATCGTCAGGAAAGTCGTCATTCCGGCAGTAATTTCAGTTTTTATCGTGGTATTATTTTCTTTTAAATGAAATATAAGGGGTTCCTCCTAAAACACGAACATTTTTAAACAACAAAACATATATTATTCGTTTTATTAATAGAAAGCAAGGGCTTTTCAACAAAACCTTAAAGTCGAATTTATCTAATATTATTTGTACAATAAAAAAGAAAGGATGATGAAAATGAAATTAGCTATCGACTCGACAAAAACTTTACATAATGGTGTAGAAATGCCACGTTTTGGGTTAGGCGTGTACAAAATGACTGATAAAGAAGCGGCAGTAGAAGCGATGATCACAGCGATTGGGGCAGGCTATGGAGCAATTGACACGGCTACCGTGTACGACAACGAAGCCGAAGTGGGCGAAGCAGTGCGGAACTCCGGCGTTAAGCGGGAAGAGCTGTTCATCACATCTAAAGTTTGGAATACCGACCAGGGATATGATGAAACTTTGCGTGCGTTTGAAGCTTCGTTAGAGCGTCTCGGCTTTGATTATTTAGACTTGTATTTGACACATTGGGCGATCGAAGGGAAGTACGTGGATACTTACCGTGCCATCCAGCGCCTCTATGATGAAAAGTTGGTCCGGTCAATCGGCGTCTCCAACCACCAGCAGCACCATTTGGAGAAACTTTTGGCAACGGCCAATACCAAACCGATGGTCAATCAAATCGAATTGCATCCTCAATTGACACAGATCCCCCTTCGCAGCTTTTGTACCGATCAGGACATTGCGGTAACATCCTGGTCACCATTGGCGCGAGGTCGGCTATTGGAAGATCCGGTGCTTTCGGAAATCGCCAATATGTATGGAAAGACCATTGCACAAATCATCATCCGCTGGCATTTGCAAAGCAACTTGATCGTCATCCCAAAATCCGTAACCCCTTCGCGCATCAAAGAAAATGCACAGGTATTCGATTTTTCATTGACGACAGAAGAAATGAAAATGATTGACGGACTGAACCAGGACTGGCGCAGCGGCACACATCCTGACGATATTAAAGCATAAGAAAAGCAAGTTCCCCGAAAAGGAACTTGCTTTTGTCTTATCTTGCCGAATCTTCCACGACCACTTTTTCATTAGTGAACGGGTGGATGAATGACATGCGGAACGCGTGAAGATGGTAGGCGCCGTCTTGTGTAGACGGCCCTTCGTATAAGGTATCGCCAACAATTGGGTGGCCGATATGGGCAAGGTGGGTACGGATTTGGTGCGTGCGTCCTGTTTCAAGTGTCAGGTGAAGCAAGGATTTTCCTTCCATCTGCTTCAACACACGGTAATGCGTTACGGCGCTTTGGCCCGTTTGGGAAACCATGCGGCGGGTTGGGTGATGGCGGTCGCGGCCAATCGGGAAATCAATGGTGCCGGATTTATTATGGACTTTGCCTTTGACGACAGCTTCATAGTCACGGACCAACTGTTTTTGTTCCAACATACGGTCCAAGACATTTTTGGCGACAGGATGCTTTGCGACCATTAACAGGCCGGAAGTTCCTTGGTCCAAGCGATGGACGTGCTCACCGTAAGATCCACCGTTGCGGATGATATGTCCAAGGATAGCATTGATGAATGTATCGGTTTGGCCGACTTCGTTTGGATGCGTCGCCATGCCCTTTGGTTTGCGGGCGACGATAAAGTGATCGTCTTCAAAAAGGACCGGCAGCTCAACATCGTGTTTCGGTTCGTATGGCGAGTCCGCAGGCGGCAAGTCAAAGTGCAGGACAGTTCCAGCAGGCAATGGCTCTTTCCAAATGACCTCCTGGAATTTATCGTTTTTGACGCTTTTGGCCATACGCATTTGATGGACCACTTTCTTGCCAAGGCCCCATTCGGTTCTTAATAATTCTTCAACGGTCATGCCGTCATCTTTGATTTCGTAACTCCAAGTCATGTGGTTTCCTCCATAAAAAAGGATCATGTGACAGGCACATGATCCTTTTGTCAGTTATTTTTTAACTACATCAGTGAAAAATTGTTCAATGTTCTCTTTCGGCTGAGCACCGACCCAACGTGAAACTTCTTCGCCATTTTCATAATGGATCAATGTGGGTGTAGCCTCGATAGAGTATTGTTGCCATCCCTGATCATACTCTAACAGATTATACTGTAAGACGTCTACATCCATATCTTCAGCAACCGGCATCAAAACAGGTGTGGTCTCTTGGCAGTATTGGCAAGTCGGGCTAAAGAAATAAACCGTCGTCGGATCACCGCTGGCAATTTGTTCATCCAAATCAGTTGGTACGATGATGTTTTGGTAGTTCTCGTCATCCAACTGGTCAATTGTCGCTTGCTCTAAATCTTCTGTATCGTACGGATTGTCTGCCATTTTTTCATTATTTGCCTGGCTTGTCAAAAAAATGATTCCAGCGAATATGACAACAACAATTCCCGCGATGATTAATAATTTTTTCATTTGTGATTTTCCTCCTTAAGGGACTTCAGTAAATAAATGCTCATTCCAGCAATCAGGATAAATGCAATCAACGCTAAAAATGGAATGGTGATGAATCCGAGATAGTTGATGTATTCTCCAGTGCATGGAACCTGTCCACAAGATGGTGCGGAATCTGCCAAGAAATCAAGTTTCTGCAACCCGTAATGGTATAGCGAAATTCCTCCACCTACAATAGAAAAAATTAATGTGGTCGCTGCGATTTGCACATTTTTCTGGACATAGGCCACGCCGATGACGATGACGAGCGGATACATGAAAATGCGTTGGATCCAGCACAGATTGCACGGGGCATAGCCGCGGATTTCAGAAAAATAAAGCGAACCTGATGTGGCAATGAGAGCCACTACCCACATGGAAAGCAAAACATTTTCCTGGCGTTTCGTCATTTGGTGTTCCCTCTTTTCAAAAAATACTTCCATAGAATTATAATTGTTATCGTGATACAAGTAAAATAATATCAACCTGAGCAACTATGCTATATAATAAAGTTTGAAACTTTTGTGAAGGAGAGCTGTACTGTGGCAGAGCAATTCGATTTATCCCATTTCGAAAAAAGCATGATCATTCGTGAAATGAATTATGCAGATATAAATGCCATCCTGGAAATGCAGCGTTTATGCTTTCCTGGAATGGATCCATGGAAAGAAGAACAATTAAGAAGCCATTTGGGCGTTTTCCCCCAAGGTCAGATGATTGCTGAATTGGACGGCACAGTGATTGGCTCATGTTCGAGTTTGCTGATTAACTTTGATGAATACGACGATCGCCATACTTGGGACGACGTAACAGACGCCGGATACATTACTAACCATAATCCGGACGGCTACAATATGTACGGCATTGAAGTCATGGTGCATCCGGAATACCGCCGGATGAAAGTGGGGCAGCGTTTATACGAAGCCCGCAAGGAACTTGCCCGCGAACTAAATTTAAAATCCATTATTATCGGCGGACGCATCCCGAATTACCACAAACACGCGGATGAAATGTCGCCGCGTGAATACGTTGATTCGGTATCGCGCCATAAAGTATACGATCCTGTATTAACCTTCCAGTTGATGAACGGCTTCCAATTAATGCGCATCAACCCGAACTATTTGCAGGACGATTTGGCATCCGGCAAATATGCAACCTTGATGGAATGGAACAATGTCGATTACAAGCCGATATCCAAACGCCATTTTAAAACGAGTTTGCCGGTCCGGATTTGTGTCGTGCAGTATTTGATGCGTGCCATTAAATCATTCGACGATTTGGCCAGCCAAGTTGAATATTTTGTAGACGTTGCTTCTGACGCACATTCAGATTTCGTGGTATTCCCAGAAATCTTTACCACGCAGCTAATGTCGTTCCTGAATGAGCCGTCGCCAAGCCAGGCAGTGCGAAAACTGACTGAATACACGCCTCAGTATATTGAATTGTTTACGGACCTTGCAGTTCGTTACAACGTCAACATTATCGGGGGATCACATTTCGTCAAAGAAGAAGACGACGAAATCTACAACATTGCATACCTGTTCCGCCGCGATGGATCTATCGACAAGCAGTACAAAATTCACATCACGCCAAATGAACGCAAATGGTGGGGAATTTCTGCCGGAGATTCGGTCCGCGTCTTTGATACTGATTGCGGAAAAATCGCCATTCAGATCTGCTACGATATCGAGTTTCCTGAACTCGCACGCATCGCAACAGATATGGGCGCCAATATTATTTTCACGCCGTTCTGTACAGAAGATCGCCAAGGCTATCTGCGTGTTCGCTACTGTGCACAGGCGCGCGCAGTGGAAAACCAAATTTATACCGTCATTTCCGGGACGGTCGGCAACTTGCCGCAAACCGAAAATATGGACATCCAATATGCTCAATCGGGCATTTTCGCTCCATCCGACTTCGAGTTTGCACGTGATGGAATTGTCGGAGAAACCAATCCAAACCTGGAAATGGTGCTGATTGGGGATGTCGATTTGGAAATCCTGCGTCGCCAGCGCCAAAACGGAACGGTCAAGCAATTGAAAGACCGCCGCCACGATGTCTACAGAGTGGAATACAAAAAAGATTAATTACAGCCGCTTCCTTAAATGGGAGCGGTTTTTCTTTGGGTTATTTGGTAAACTGGAGACTAATCAAAAGAATTTATTTTTATAAAGGGCTTCCGGCACAACATCCGCAGGAATGCACAGGCCTTTTGTAGAATAGCTATAAGTGAGACTTTTTGGACATACTTAAATAACAATAGATGGAGGAATGTACATGTCATGGAAAGAACGCTTTAAACGCTGGTCGGATCACAAAGGGCTTGACGAAGAAACACGAAAATCATTAGATCTGCTAAAAGAAGATGAAAAGTTGGCAGAAGATGCTTTTTATCAGGATCTGGTATTTGGTACCGGGGGAATGCGCGGTGAAATTGGACCCGGCACAAACCGCATGAACGTTTACACGGTGCGAAAAGCTTCACAGGGCATTGCGGATTACATAAAACACAACGGCGAACAAGCGATGGCGCGTGGAATGGTGATCGCTTATGACAGCCGCCGCATGTCCCCTGAATTTGCGGAAGAAGCAGCCCGTACGTTTGCTGCAAACGGCATCCACACCTATTTATACAGCGCTGCCCGGACAACACCGCAGCTGTCATTCAGCGTACGCTACCTGAATGCATTTATGGGGATTGTCATTACGGCCAGCCACAATCCGCCGGAATACAATGGCTATAAGGTCTATGCAGAAGACGGTGCCCAGTTGAATCTGGAAGATGCTGACCGCGTGATTGATTATGTCAGCCGCGTAGAAGACGAACTGGCCATCGACAACGAAGGATTTGACGAGTCCCTGCTTGTCCGGATCGATGAAAAATTGGATACGGCTTATCTGTCCAATGTATTGACTGTTCAGGAGCATGATGCGAGACCGATCTCGGCTGTTTTCACGCCTCTTCATGGAGCTTCGGGTGCAACCGTCAAACGGCTCTTGGATTCGGCGGGCTATGATGAGATAACGTACGTGGCAGAACAGATGGAACCTGATGGCGAATTTCCAACGGTGAGCTCTCCAAACCCGGAAGAAGCTGGAGCGTTTGAATTGGCTGAGGAATACGGCAGAAAATCAGAAGCTGACTTGCTGATTGCTATTGATCCTGATGGAGACCGCGTCGGCATCGCCGTATGGAGCGGACGGCAATACGAATTGCTGAGCGGCAATCAGACTGGCGCTATCCTTATAGAATATTTACTGAGCCAAAAACAGATAAAAGACACCTTGCCAACAAATGGCCGTATTTTCAAAACCATTGTGACTTCTGAATTTGGCCGTGTAGTGGCTGAATCTTACGGCATTGGCTGTGAAGATGTTTTGACCGGCTTTAAATTTATCGGGGAAAAATTGCGCCATAATGATGCCGACCCGCAATTTGAGTTTTTATTCGGTTATGAAGAAAGCTATGGTTATTTAATTAAAGACTTTGCACGGGACAAAGATGCAGTGCAAGCAACTTTACTGCTGGTTGAAGCGGCATCGTTCTATAAAAAGCAAGGCAAAACGCTGCATGATATTTTGGTTGAACTTTATAACCGTTTTGGCTGGTACCGGGAATCGCTGGTATCCGTTACTAAAAAAGGCATCGATGGGGCACGTGAAATCACTGCGCTGCTGGAAGACTTGCGGAAGCAGCCGGTTCAGGCGCTTGCCGGCATTCCTGTCGTATCGATTGAAGACTATGAAACCCAAAACCGCAGTTTTGTCGATTTGGGGACTAATGAAAAAATCGAATTGCCGCAATCAAATGTTATCAAATATTTTCTAGAGGACGGCTCTTGGGTCTGTGTTCGCCCAAGCGGCACAGAACCGAAAGTAAAGTATTACTTCGGCATTACAGCAGCAACCCAACAGGAAAGCGATGAAAAACTGGAACTGTTGAAAGAATCGTTTTTGGAAGAAGTCAATAGCCGTTAATTAACCAGCTCCCTGAAAAGGGGGCTTTTTCTTACTGGTACAGGCACTTCACTTTTCTCGGTTGTCCAGACTTCAGCGCCCAGCTCTTCGGGCCATAAGCCAACCCGGCTGCGTGGCAAAGGCCGCCATCACCGGTAAGGCTTCCAGCGCTTGTCGGGGCTAACCGGCTGCTTCCGCTTTTCTCGGACAAAAGTACGAGGGAGGATTTTTTTGAAAACGTGTATGGTTAAATGAGGATGAATGAGGTGAGCGTTTATGGTGGTCGGAGAACCTTCCAATATCACATTGTTGAAAGAAATCGCTGAATTGCTTAATGAGGAAACCGACATGGTGCGCATGCTGGAAGGCGCTATCCGAAAATTGTTGGGCGGCTCTACTTTTGAAACGGCGTGGATTTTTTTTATTGATGAAAAAGGAAAACATCAATTGGTGGCACAAGCAAACTTGCCAAATTCGTTAGAAGATAATGGTTGCAGACATCTGCAAAAAGGCGGCTGCTGGTGCGTCAAGCGCTACCACGATGGCGATTTGGACAAAGCGTCCAATATTATTGCCTGTCAGCGAATCGAAAATGCCATGCCCGCCAAATCTCGAGAGCCTGGAAGCATTACGCATCACGCTACGGTTCCGCTGCAGTCAGGCAAGGAAAAATTCGGTCTGTTGAACATTGCTGCACCAGACACGGTCCGATTTTCTAATGACGAATTGGCTCTTTTGGAATCGGTGGCTTTTCAAATTGGATCAGCTATCAAAAGAATTGGCTTGACCAAACAGGAACAAGAACTGGCACTCGTCAAAGAACGCAATCGATTAGCCCGCGATTTGCATGATTCGGTCAATCAATTACTGTTTTCGGTAACCTTGACCGCTCGTGGAGGGGTAGAAATGTCAGAGGACGCACTGGTACAGGACACATTTCGCGATATTCAGCATTTGACGCAAGAAGCGCTGAATGAAATGCGGGCGTTAATTTGGCAGCTGCGGCCAAAAGGGTTGGAAAGCGGATTGCTTGATGCCATAAAAGGCTATGGTGAAATGCTTGGCCTGACAGTCGAAACCAAAATGACGGGCGTTATTCAATTGCCTTCCCGCATCGAAGAGACCTTGTTTCGAATTTCGCAGGAATCGCTGAACAATGTCCGGAAACATTCAGGGGTCAATAAAGTCGAATTGTATTTGTCGGTCACAGCAACAGATGTTTTATTGGTATTGAAAGACGAAGGGCGCGGATTTGTCTTTGACCAAGGAATAAATCTGCCATCTATTGGCATCCAAAGCATACGCGACCGCGCGAAATTAGAAGGCGGAACTGCTGACTGGTCGAGTGAAATTGGCAAGGGAACGGAAATCCTGGTCCGGATTCCGTATTAACGGGGAGTGAAAATCATGGTGAAAGTATTGATAGCCGATGACCATCATGTGGTTCGGCGCGGTTTGTTGTTTTTTTTAAAAACACAAAAAGACATTGAAGTGGTGGGCGAAGCAGTTAATGGCAAGGAAGCTGTGGAAATGGCCGCAGTGCTTCAGCCGGATATTGTATTGATGGATTTGATGATGCCGGTAATGGACGGCATTCAGGCCACTCGCATGATCAAGAAACAATTTCCAGATATGATTGTGCTGATGCTGACCAGTTTTTCAGATCAGGACCATGTGGTGCCGGCGATTGAAGCAGGAGCGGCTGGCTACCAATTGAAAGATATCGAACCGGATGAATTGGTCGCTTCACTGCGCAGTTTGATGCGGGGAGAAAATACGCTTCATCCGAAAGCCTCGTCCGAGCTCATGAAAGCTCCGGCTGAACCTGCGCCGCATACGATCAACCAACTGACGCCGCGAGAGCAGGAAGTACTTGCTGAATTGACGAAAGGCAAAAGCAATAGGGAAATCGCGTCTGCCTTGTTTGTTACTGAAAAAACAGTGAAGACCCACATCTCCAATATTTTTATTAAGCTGGTTGTCCAAGACCGGACACAGGCAGCGCTTTATGCAGTCAAACATGGGCTGACAGAGCCCGAAAGAAGATAAAAAGAGTGCAACGGAATTTTCCGTCGCACTCTTTTTACCGTTTTTTAACAGGCCGTTTCCGGTAGTCTTTGGTCAATTGCTTCCACTTGTTTCGTTCGGCTTTTTGTGCAGCCGCATCACTTTTTCGTTCCATATGGGCCAATTCGCGCTTCAGTTTCAAATAGCTCTGGTAACGTCCAGCGTCCAGTTCGCCGCTTTGGAGGGCTTCCTGCACGCGGCATCCCGGTTCATCGTGATGGGCGCAATCTCGGAACCGGCAAGCGAGCGCAAATTCTTCCACGTCACTGAATCCTGCTTCGACTCCTTCTGAATAATCCCCCAACTGAAATTCGCGCATGCCGGGAGTATCGATCATCAATCCGCCTGCTGGCAGTAAAATCATTTCCCGGTGCGTCGTCGTATGCCGTCCTTTGCTGTCATCTTCCCGAATGTCCTGCACCGTCATGCGTTCGCTGCCGGACAGGGCATTGATCAACGATGATTTGCCAACTCCGGAAGAACCGAGCAATGCACCGGTTTTGTATCCAGCCAACTGGTTTTGCAGCTCTTCGATTCCTTCGCCGGTAACTGCTGACACGGCATATACAGGAACACCGAATGCTACATTCTCTACTTCCCGCAGGTACGGTTCAATATCTGGACATTGGTCTTTCTTGGTCAACACGATCACAGGGTTCGATCCCGAATCCCAGGCGGCCAGTAAATAACGTTCCAGGCGCCGGACATTGAAGTCATGGTTTAGCGACATTGCCAAAAAGACATAATCCACATTAACGGCGATCCGTTGAATATCCGATGTTTCACCCGCCGTTTTTCTAGAAAACTGGGAAGTGCGAGGCAGCACTTGATGAATGATGCCTTTTTTTTCTCCTGGCATTTGTTCGGCCATAACCCAGTCACCGACACAAGGAAAATCGGTGTGGTTATGCTGGTGCCGGTATTTGCCGGACAATGAGCAAAGCCATTCACCATTATTTGTAACAACGCGGTATAAATTTTTATGTTCTAAAGTGACGCGCCCCGGGATTCCCGGTGCGTTTATTTTTTCCTGCCAGCTGCTGTTCCAGCCATACTGTTCTATCTTAGTCAATGTTGTTTCCTCCTAATTATGCAAAATAAAAAACCACGGATGCGCGCAATTCGCAGTCCGTGGTCTCCAGGCATAATGGAAGAAGCGTATCGTCAGCGATACACAGGGGGAGACACTATAGACTGGAATTGCGTATTCAAAAATAAAATAGCCATAATGCCTCACCTCTTTCTTCAAGTTACCTTAACGATAAATGAAACTCTCTTTCTGGTCAAGGGAAATTTTTTGAGTATTGAAAAAGAGGCTTCTTGCATTAACTGAATGATAGCGCTAACATAAAGTGACTATTCCGATTATTTCCGGCACTTAAACTTATTAGGAACAGAAGGGGTGGAGAAAAGATGATGCAAAAAGATGTGCTGATTCCCGTGAGATCAGGAGAAGAGCTCGACAAGTCCAAGCTTGAACAATTTCTGCGTACTGAAATAAACGACTTGCCTCAAGGAGCGCTTTACATACAACAGTTTGGCACGGGCCATTCCAACTTGACTTATGCCCTGCAGATCGGAAGTTGGGAAGCCGTGCTGAGAAGGCCGCCGATTGGTCCTGTCGCACCTAAAGCGCATGACATGGAACGGGAATTCAGGATCCTGTCTGCGCTGCATCCGGTTTTTAAGACTGCGCCAAAGCCATTGGTCTATTCGGACGATGCATCAATTATTGGCAGCCCTTTTTTTATTATGGAAAGAAGGCACGGTATTGTGTTGGACAGTGAGTTTCCAGAGGGAATTCAATCGACCGAAGAATTGGGACAGCAAATTTCAGAGAAAATGGTTGATGCCTTGGTCGAACTTCATTCGTTGGATTATCGGCAAACCGCTTTAGCCGATATGGCAAAGCCTGAAGGTTTCATGAAGCGGCAAGTCGAGGGATGGATCGGCCGTTATGAACGTGCACAAACGGATAACATTGAAGGGATAGACCGGCTAAAAAGATGGATGCTGGAGAAGATACCGGTCTCGCAAGCACCTGCCATTATTCACTATGACTTTAAGCTGAACAATGCCATGTTTTCAGAGGACTTTTCAGAAATGACGGGATTGTTTGACTGGGAAATGACAACGGTCGGAGATCCCCTTGCAGATTTAGGTGCTGCGATGAGTTACTGGATTCAGGCGGAAGACCCGGAATTGTTGAAAAATGGACTCGGCAAACCACCCGTAACCGTTTTGAAAGGATTCTATAGCCGCGAAGAGTTTATTGCGAGCTACGGTAAAAAGAGTGGGCGTGACGTTTCGGATATGAACTTTTATTTAACGTTTGCGTATTTTAAGTTAGCGGTCATTATCCAGCAAATTTACTATCGCTATCAAAAAGGTCAAACACAGGACACCCGGTTTGCCCATTTTGATCAATACGTTAAAAGTCTGATCGCCCATGCTCTAGCAACGGCTTCCCAGAAGTAGCCATCGTAGAGTATTTGGTAAATATGAACGAGGTGAATCCGGCGGATGGAGGGTATAGAAGGAGAAAAAGGAGGAATGAAAATGACATCAAATCATGACGGCTTGTTTACAGAGCAATTTACACAAAATCCTTATCCGGCTTACAGCAAACTGCGTGAAGAAGATCCAATACACTCCGTTCGTTTCCCAGATGGCCAAAGCGGCTGGATGGTAACGCGTTATGAAGATGCAGAAAGAGTATTAAAAGATCCGCGATTTACGAAAGATCTGTCGAAGATTTATGGTGGAAGCATGGATCAGATGAGCGTTTTCACTCAAAACATGTTGTTCTCAGATCCGCCAGACCATAAACGGCTGCGCGGTCTTGCCCAGAAAGCTTTTACGCCTAAAATGATTTCCGGCATGCGCGGCAGAATCCAGGAAATCACAGATGAGTTATTGGAGGCAATGGAAGGCAAGGAACAAGTTGACTTGATTGATGCATTTGCTTTCCCGCTACCCATTATTGTCATTTGTGAAATCTTGGGTGTACCATCTGCTGACCGCGACAAATTCAGGCTATGGTCAAACTCGATGATCGAAGGAACCAGTGGAGAGCAGGGAGTGACTGTCCAGCAGCACATGAATGAGTTTGTTCAATACCTGGGGCAATGGTTTGCTACCGTTCGCGAGCAGCCGGGGGAAGACTTGATCAGCAACTTGATTCAAGCAGAGGAAGAAGGAGACCGCTTGAGCGAGCGGGAACTTTATGGTGTGGTTTTGCTGTTGATCATCGCTGGCCATGAAACTACCGTGAACTTAATCGGCAATACTGTGTTGTCCTTATTGGAAAATCCGGAGCAGCGGGAACTGTTGGTGAACAATCCGGAACTTGCCAGTCAGGCAATTGAAGAGTCTTTGCGTTTTAATGGCCCTGTGGAATTCAGTACATCCCGGTGGGCAGCTGAAGACTTTGAGTTTCAAGGAAAATCGTTGGAAAAAGGGGACTTGGTCGTAGTGTCGCTGAATTCTGCAAACCATGATCCGGATCAGTTTTCGGACCCAAAATTGTTTGATATTCAGCGCGAGAAAAGTCCGCATCTGGCTTTTGGCAAAGGCATCCACATGTGCCTCGGCGCGCCTCTTGCGCGTCTGGAAGGTGAGATCTCAATTACCGGCTTGCTGAACCGTTTCCCACACATGGAGCTGGCGGTAAAGAGCAATGACTTGGAATGGCGGCCAGGCATGATTGTCCGTGGTGTCAAAGAACTGCCGATAAAACTGGAGTGAACAAACAAAAAGGCTGGACAGTCTCCAGTCTTTTTGTTTGTTCTAAAGCGAGCAAAGCAAAAAATATGGTAAAGTTTATACATAAGAAAGGGGAATGAAGATGAAGTCACTCACATTTTGGCTGAAAGAAAAGTTGTGGCTTACTCCCGCATTGTACATTGTGATGGCAGTTTTGCTGTCGGTCACTTTTTTTTACATTGATCTTTTATATATCGAAAGGCTGAAACCTTATATTCCTGAAATTTTGTTAACGAATGTCGATTTAGCAAAAACCATCATGGGTAGTTTATCGGGTGCGCTGCTGACGATGACAACTTTCACATTCTCAACCATTTTGGTTGTATTGACCATGTATTCATCTCAATTTTCGCCCAGAACATTGAAAAATTTCATTCATGATAAGGTCACTTGGCGGGTGCTGGGGATTTTTCTAAGCGGTTTTATCTACAATACGCTATCGCTTTTGTTTATGCGAGATGATTTGTACACAACGGATGTGAGTTCGACATTTGTTGGAATTGTCCTCGCATTTTTCTGCCTTTCGACCTTTGCTTACTTTATTCACTATATCGCAACCAATGTTCAGGTTGGCCAATTGGTCAATCAGCTGATTGCCGATACGGAACAAGCCATTTCCAAAATCAAGGATTTGCAGGAACAACAGGACGGACAAGAAACTGAATGGAATCCGGTGGGCATCAAAGAAACACATCGGGCTGACAAAGAAGGGTATGTTCAATATCTTTCTTTCGATAAGTTGGTGGATTACACAGAGGAACACGATCTTAAAGTAGAAATCCTCGTTGAGACGGGAGACTATGTATACGAAGGAAAGCCGATTTTCCATATTTTTAAAATCGGGGATGCCGAAGTGTCGATTGCTAAATTTTATTCACTCGGCTCTTCAAGAACTTCTGAACAGGATGTTGATTTTGCTGTTCAAAAATTGGTGGAAGTAGCGCTTCGTGCCATATCTCCAGGAACCAATGACCCGAATACGGCGAACGAAATCATCGTTCGCCTGGGCCGTTTGCTGGGCCAGTTGGGCCAATTAAAAACCGGACCGTTTCTGCTGGGAGCAGAACGGATCTTGTACCGATTTCCGGCATATAAAACGATTCTTTATAAAACGTTCTACCAAATCTCCCATTACGGCAAAGAAGATATTTCAGTATTGATTGCGACTCTTGAATCACTTAGAGTGGCAGCTGAAACCGCACCCCATCAGCATCATGAAGAATTATGGAAGATCCATGCGTACATTTTGGAAGGTGTGGAGCTTGGCGGCTTTAAATCATTTGACCAGGAAGCGCTTCAGGAGAAAGTTGATCAGCTGGCAGAAGCCACAGGCAACCATTCCTACAATTTCCTTTTAACGGAGAAAAGCTAATGAATCTTTTTTCGGAAGGTTCAGGGACAGAGCCTGTGGGGGAGGACAACGATGCAGAACAATCAGCTGTTTGAAGGGATTGCTTTTTTAAGAGATTTGTCTATCAGAGAATTTCTAATGTTTTTTGTTTATTTAGCGCTGATTTTAGTTGTGAAATCCCTGGTCTTGTATGTTTTGAGAAAGCTGGTTTCTTCCACTGATTTCAAGGAGCGTATTTATCCAGTCATAGAAGATGTACTGAATTGGCTGGTACTTTATGGCGGCATTCTTTTCTTTCTGTTCTATTTTTCCAGAGAGCAATGGCTGACACTCGCTTTTTATGAGACGGAAGGAGTAGAAATTTCCGTTTTGCTGATTGTCGTGGCCGTGATGATCGTCACGTTTGCAAGTCGCATCGTCAAAGCATTCAACCACTACGTAATGCCGTTTGTCTATGAACAATTTAATGTGGACATTGGAATGGGTTATACCATTAACCGGCTATTATACTATGTCGTGATGTTTTTAGCGCTCGCTATTAGCTTTACGACAGTTGGGCTGGATTTAACGGCGCTTGGCTTTGTATTCAGCGTTTTGGGAATCGGCATCGGATTTGGTGTCCGCAATATTGCAGCTAACTTTGTATCCGGAATCATCATTTTATTTGAGCGGCCGATGGAAGTCGGGGAAATGGTGGAGATTGATAAGAAAATCGGACGGATTACCAAAATCAAACTCAGATCCACTGTTATTGAAACCTTGAAAGAAGGCACGCTGGTAGTGCCCAATCAATATTTCATTGAACAAATTGTCAAAAATCGTTCCAGTGCCCAATTGTATGCACGTGTGGTAGTAAGTGTGGAATACGGCAGTGACACGGAAAGAATAGAGCAGCTTCTCACAGAATCTGCTTTGAAGGCGATGAAACTGATGAAAGGAATTCCTGAAAAACAACCGGATGTGCGGTTTATCGATTTTCGGAATTCGGCGCTGGATTTCCAAGTGGAAGTTCAAGTATTTGATGTCGAAATGAAAGACAGGCTTGAAAGCCGGATTCGGCATGCCATCGCCCATGACTTTATACAGAATGAGATAAAGTTGGCTCAAACATTGCATGAAAAACTATAAAAGATCCACGGCCTTAATCGGCCATGGATCTTTTATAGTTTTTTCAGTATCAAACCTCTTCATCATCTTGAGCATACGCATAATCCGGTTCAATATGCACCAGAATGACGCAATGAGGTTTTACTTTCTGGATCTTTCTTTCGATTTCTTCAGTAATCCAATGGCTTTCCACAACATTTAAATAAGGGCCGACGCTGACCGTTAAATCGATGAACATGACATTTCCGTGATTGCGTCCTTTAAAGTCACGCAGCGCGATGACGCCAGGTACCCTCCGCACTAAAACAGACAAGGTTTCAACTTCATCTTCATCAAAGCCATCCGTTAAGGTGATGACAGATTCTTTGAAGATGTCCAATGCAGTTTTGATGATGATCAGTCCAACAACAAACGCGGTAATGACGTCGAGAATCGGTGCACCAAAGATAGCGCCAATAATCCCGATTCCGGCACCAATACTGACTAAAGCATCTGAGCGGTTGTCATAAGCTGCAGCCCGGACGGCTGAACTTTTGATTTCCTTGCTGAGTTTCAAATTATAGCGATACACGGCATACATGATGATTGCTGAGAAAAAAGCGACCCATGCGGTGATCAGCGAAGGCGTTTCAGCAGCCGGTTCGAAAAGCGACCGGATAGCGTTGGTCAAAACTTGCAGACCAATGACCGCCATGATAAAAGAAGCCAGCAGGGAAGCGATGGTCTCTGCACGCAAATGTCCATAATGATGATTTTCATCAGGCGGCTTCTGGGAAATTCTGAGTCCGACCAAAACTGCAATGGAAGCAATAATGTCGGTCAAGTTATTAAAACCATCTGCCTTTAGGGCTTCAGAAGAACCCCAAAATCCAAATAAGAGCTTGATGGCGCTTAGAAATACATAAGCACCAATGCTGATCCAGGCCCCTTTTTCCCCTTTGCGTAAATTTGTATACAGGTCCATAAAGTTTCCCGCCTCCAAGTCGCTGAAACAAAGTGAAACGACCCTCAAAGGAGGGCCGTTTCACGATCTTTATTTTGTATGTTAGAAAGGTTCTAAATTTTATTAAGCAGTTTTTCATGTTCTGGCCTGCGTATGCAACAGGATATAGACGCAAAATATATGATTGCCGCGAAAGCGTCTTTAAATAGTATCGATGTCTTTTGAGGCAATGTCAATACCGAAATACCTCCGCGCAGAGCCGTTCATAAATTTTACATAAATTTAATGTTGAAACATATAAGCAAACAGTTATGCTTATAGATAGAATCTTTATTTTAAAGGAGAGGGCTATGGCTAAGAAAAAGAACAACTATGCAGAAATTTTAAAAGCTTCGACAAAATTGGGATTAACTTCTTTTGGGGGACCGGCAGCACATATCGGCTATTTCAGAGATGAATATGTCACTAGAAGAAAATGGTTGGATGACAAAGCTTATGCGGACTTAGTGGCACTGTGCCAGTTTCTTCCTGGACCGGCCAGTTCACAGGTCGGAATTTCTATTGGCATGCTGCGCGGCGGGATATTCGGTGGGTTTTTATCCTGGTTCGGATTCACGATGCCTTCAGTTATTCTGTTAATGTTGTTTGCACTTATCGTCACCAACGGTTCGTTTGACAGCGGATGGATTCAAGGGCTAAAAATCGTTGCCGTCGCTGTTGTAGCCCACGCTTTGCTTGGGATGGGCAAGAGTTTGGCACCGGATAGGCAGCGAATTGCAATTGCTGTGGGAGCGGCAATCACTATATTGCTGATACCCACTACATGGGCTCAAATCGGAGTCATTGTTCTGGCTGGGATTCTTGGTTATGCCATTTACCGCAAAGACAAAGCACCTGATCCAGTCAAACTGGTATTGAGCTTTGGGAAAAAGACGGGCTTGGCAGCTTGGGCTATTTTTGCTGCATTATTGATTGGCTTGCCACTGATTCGGCCATTCATTGAAAACACTTCATTTGCTATTTTTGATATTTTCTATCGTGTTGGTTCGATTGTTTTTGGCGGTGGGCACGTGGTGCTGCCGATGCTTGAGCGCGAAGTCGTACCGGAATGGATGACGCCGGACACATTCATCGCTGGATATGGAGCAGCACAAGCTGTCCCAGGGCCACTATTCACCTTGGCGAGTTACTTGGGGCAATTGATGAACGGCGGTTGGGGAGTGGTGATTGCTGTGGTTGCGATGTTCTTGCCATCATTCTTATTGATCATCGGAACTTTGCCTTTTTGGAGCATCATCCGAACTAAATCCGGAGTGCAGGCAGCGCTGAAAGGTGTTAACGCAAGCGTAGTCGGAATTTTGCTGGCTGCGCTGTATGATCCTGTGTTCACTTCAGGAATCCGTGGGCCAGTTGATTTTGCGATTGCGATAACCGCCTTCACAATGTTAGTCTATTTTAAACTGGCTCCGTGGATTGTTGTTCTGGTGACGGCAGTTCTTGGTGCAGTCGCATATGCGATGTAATGGCTGAAGGAGGATGGAAATGGCAACGAGCAACGAAAGAGATCAGCAGGATCCGTTAGCAAATTTCAAACAGGAGTTTTTTGTAGAAAAAGGTACGGTATACATGGACGGCAATTCACTTGGACTCATGTCCAGAAGGTCAGAAGCAGCACTAAATACCTTGATGGACAGCTGGAAGACGTTTGGAATCGATGGATGGACTGAAGGAGAACATCCTTGGTTTACTTTAGCGGAAGCAATGAGTGCGCGCGTTGCACCATTGGTTGGCGCAAAAGCGCATGAAGTGATGGTTACAGGATCGATTACATCAAACATCCATCAGATGCTATCAACCGTATATCAACCGACAGCTGAGCGTTACGCAATCGTCGTGGATGACTTGAACTTTCCTTCGGACATCTATGCGGTAGAGAGCCATCTGCGTCTGCGTGGACGGGATCCAGTTGAGGCCATGCGCAAAGTCGGAAGCCGAGAAGGTTATACACTGGCACTTGATGATATTATCGAGCAGCTAAAAGACGACGTAGCTGTTTTATTGCTGCCATCTGTGTTGTACCGAAGCGGGCAATTATTGCCGATTCGGGAAATTACGGACGCAGCCCATCAAAAAGGAATTTTGGTTGGTTTTGACCTGGCCCATTCAATTGGTGCCATGCCGCATGAATTGCATGATGCAGGAGTAGACTTTGCCGTGTGGTGCCATTATAAATACATGAACTCTGGACCCGGCGGAACGGGTGGACTTTATTTGCATGAGCGGCACCATCATCTGCTTCCGGGCAACGCCGGATGGTTCGGTTCTGATAAGACGCGCCAATTTGACATGGACCATGAGTTTTCGAAAGCGCAGGGGGCAGGTGCCTACCAGATTGGCACGCCGCATATTTTCAGCATGGCGCCTTTACTGGGAAGCCTTGAATTGTTCGAAGAAGCGGGAATTCATGCGGTTCGCCAAAAGTCGCTTGAACTGACAAGTCTTTTAAGACAGTTGGTTGGACAGCAAGTTCCTGAATTGATTGACGTAACACCTATGGAAGATGCGGAAAGAGGCGGCCATATTGCCTTTTCCCATCCGGAAGCTGCGCGGATTTGCAAAGCATTGAAAGAAGCAAAAATCGTTCCGGATTTTCGAGCACCGAATATCATTCGGTTGGCGCCTATCGCTTTTTACACGTCGTTCAGCGACGTGGAACAGGTAGCAGAAAAGCTCCAGAGCATCATGGAAAATGAAACGTATAAACAGTTCAGCAATGAACGAAATGTGGTGGCTTAATGGAACCTAAAAAAATTATCGATATTTCTATGGAATTGAGCAATGGAACGCCGGAATGGCCCGGCGATATGCCATTTAGCTACGAATTGTCTGTTACCAGAGAACAAAGCGGATCAGTCAATGTTGGCAAATTGCAGTCAAGCACCCATATTGGCACCCATGTCGATGCCCCTTTTCATTACGATGACCAGGGAATCAAAATAGATGAGCTGCCTTTGGATATTTATTTGTCAAAAGCGCAAGTCGTGGACGTTAGCGGATTGAGCACAATCCGTGCAACAGATTTGGCATCGCTCGAAGAAGGCGTAACGACTTTGTTGTTAAAAACCGTCTCTTGGCAAGACAGAAGCCGCTTTCCTGAAAAGTGGCCGGTGTTTGACGAGTCTATCGCGGAATGGATGGCGGGCAATGGAGTCAAGCTTCTTGGAGTCGACGTGCCATCAGTAGACCCCGAAACAAGCAAAGAATTGCCGATGCACCAAGCAATGAACCGGAATCAGCGATTTATTCTGGAAGGCATCGTATTGGACGATGTGGCAGAAGGCATTTACCGTTTGGCGGCATTGCCATTAAAAATTAAAGGCGCAGAAGGCAGCCCCGTACGAGCAATTCTTTATATCTAAGAAAAGCGAAAGCGCCCGTGTAGATCCGACGGGCATCTCGAGCCAACATATTGTATTTTAAAGACAAATAAAACCTTCACCGAATTTACCGGTGAAGGTTTTATACGTAATCTGCACGGAAATAGGATTCCATGTTTTTAATGTTCATCGCAATTTCATCACAGATTTCCTGGTACAGTGCCCATTGTTCAACACTGTCAGTGGTACGGAGCTCAGGATTGCGAATGTCCCAACGCAATAACTTCTGGCTGGGCAAATCAGATGGAATGTCGTCCTGTTCCAGTTCGCCGTCGTGAAGTGCAATGATTAAATCAGCCTCGCTTACTTCGTTTGGATCATAAGTTCTGGCTTTAACTGCTGGAAGATCCAATATAACTTCTTTCATGACTTCCAAAGGCATGTCATTGGCAGAGGAGGTTGGATCCTGCGTCCAGGCAGCACTGCGAATTTCCCAATCAGGAAGCATGAGTCGATTAGCCCAAATTTCAGCCATTAAACCACGGTGCTGATGAGAAGATAAAAAGTAAACTGTTTGTCTTGGCATGGGTGATCCCTTCTTCCTGTTGGTTCCCTTATTTTTTCTTCTAGTAATCTTTACCCATCAACTGGGAAAGTAAACTGTTGAATTTGTGATGAATTTGTGATTTTTTTATTTGAATTTTGAAAATCCGATCTGCCGGTAAAATAACCTTCGCCAGCAAATCGGATTTTTTATTTGACGACCAATATGGAACTTGAAGAATCTCTAATCAGCTTTTTGCTGACTGAGCCAACGAAGAACTTTTGCAATCCTGATTTTCCGCTGTTGCCAATTACTAAAAGGTCAATATTTTGTTCCTCGATAAAAGCAGAAATCGTTTTGGTGGCATTGCCTTCTAAAGCAAGGACGGATGCTTTGGTGTTTTGTGCATCCAACTGCTGCTGAATAGAGGTATGCATATGCTTCGAATATTCAACTGTGGAATTGTCATACTCTTTTGGAGGACTGAATCCCTCATCGCCAATTCCAGGTGGCATAAACTGCGCGTAATTGCTGTCAACATTGGCTGAAATAACAGGAGCTGAAGCATTTCCAGCATCCATATAACCAACACTCTCTTTATAGTCTTCATTCACATAAATTACGGAAAGCTTGGCATCTGGCAATGCATTGACAAGTTCAACTGCTTTTTCGAGTGCAATCCGGCTTCCGTCAGATCCGTCGTATGCAACTGCAATGTTTTTATACATTTCCTTCACCCCTGTCTCATTAACTCTTATTTTTAAATTACCCTCAAGCCCTAGAATGAAACATTCGTAAACAATTCATCAAAGAAAGTATTTTCGAAAAATGTTGACAATTCAAAAAAGACTTTGGTACTCTTGAATTAACAAATAAAAGGAAATGGAGGTTATGATAATGAAAAAGACTAAAACTGTTGAGAAAAATCAATTTAATATCATTATCAGACCCTCCTGTATTTTTTTCTGAGCTTATTTCGGAAATAGAAATATTCGGGATGGATCTGTAAAATTGTCCTGTTTTCATGAGCGTGCGCCCATAAACGAGGCGTGCGCTTTTTTGTGGTTTGATCAGTTTAGAAGCTGTTTAAATAAAAATACAACGAGGAGCTGTTGAAGATGAAAATACTTCACAAAGGAAAAATTATGATCAAGGAATCTCTCGAAGGCGATTAGCGGATTTGCAGAAAAGAAAGAAGGCGTAAACAATGTTTGATGTATTATGGAAACTAAAATGGTTTTTTAAAGAAAATTGGCTGCGGTATACGACAGCGATTGTGCTGCTATTTATAGCCAATATTTTAGAAATTATTCCGCCCTGGCTGATTGGCGTCGCCATCGACTCTATTGCCCAAGGAGAATTGACGGCACAATTGATGTGGCAGTATATTGCTGTCTTGGCAGCAGCCATGGTGCTAGCCTATTTAATCAATTTTGTTTGGCAGTACCAATTGTTTGGCGGTGCGTACGTAATTGAGCGGCAGCTTCGTTCCAGTTTGATGGGACAGTTTTTAAAGATGACGCCGACATTTTACGAGAAAAATCGAACAGGCGACTTGATGGCTCGTGCCACCAATGATTTAAAGGCCATTTCTGAAACAGCTGGATTCGGTATTTTGACATTGGTGGATTCTACTTTATATATGGCAACCATCATCATTGCAATGGGTATGCTGGTTTCTTGGGAGTTGACCTTTTTCGCCATGATCCCATTGCCAATTTTAGCGATTGTGGTCCAAATGCTAGGCAAGAAAATTCATGCCCGCTATATGGAAGCGCAAGAAGCGTTCGGCGATATGAATGACAGTGTGCTGGAGTCGGTCGGAGGCGTTCGCGTCATCCGGGCCTATGTCCAGGAGCGCGCTTCAGAACAGCAATTTGCTGACATGACAGACGATGTTTATGAAAAGAATATGGCTGTAGAGCGGATTGATGCTTTATTTGCGCCGGTGACCAAAGTGCTGACATCGATTAGTTATATGGTGGGCCTCGGCTATGGAGCTTTTTTAGTAGCAGAGGGAACGATGTCACTCGGAGATTTAGTAGCGTTTAACGTTTACTTGGGGATGATTGTTTGGCCAATGTTTGCAATAGGCGAACTCATCAATATCCTGCAGCGGGGAAATGCCTCTTTGGATCGTGTCAATGAAACTTTGGACTATCCGGAAGATGTCACAGATCCGAAAGAACCTGTCAAAACCGGTCGTCCGGAACAGATCGGCTTTAAGGATTTCAGCTTTACTTATCCACAGTCCAGTTCCATCAATCTTCAAGGCATCAATCTTTCGATGAACAGTGGACAAACATTGGGGGTTGTCGGCAAGACGGGCAGTGGGAAAACGACTTTCGTCAAGCAGTTGATGAGGGAGTATCCAACCGGACAAGGGTCCATTTTAATGAATGGAATCGAATTAAAGAAATTGACAAAAGATCAATTGCGCAGCTGGATCGGCTATGTTCCGCAGGATCATGTGCTGTTTTCACGAACGATTCGAGAAAATATTTTGTTCGGCAAATCGGATGCCAGTGAAGAAGAATTGATCGAAGCCCTTCGCTTGTCTTATTTTGAAAAAGATTTGGCGCTCTTGCCAAATGGGCTGGATACATTGGTTGGCGAGAAAGGTGTTGCGTTATCGGGTGGTCAAAAGCAACGGATTTCGATCGCTCGTGCATTGATTAAAAACCCGGAAATCTTGATACTGGATGATTCCTTATCAGCAGTCGATGCGAAAACAGAAGCACGCATCATTGAAAACATCCAGGCTGAACGTTCCGGCAAAACAACCATCATCACTACGCACCGGCTCTCTGCAGTGAAGCATGCCGATTGGATTGTCGTACTTGATGATGGAAAAATTATAGAAGAAGGAACTCATGGTGATTTGCTGAAAACAAAAGGCTGGTATAACGAACAATTCCTCCGACAGCAAATCGAGGAGGTGTAGACATGGGGACAGGAAAACGATTACTGCAATACGCATTAAACTTTAAAAGCGTCCTGACATGGGGGTTAATCATGTTGGCGATTGCAGTGGCAGCCGATTTAGCCGCACCGCTGATCGCTATGGAGATCATTGATAATCACATAGCCGTGTCAGGAGAGACGGTGGACTTTGAGCCGATCGCGTATCTCTTGGCTTTGTTTTTCGCACTGGCAATCGTGACGGCGTTTTTCCGTTATTGGCAATCCATTTTGTTGCAAAAAGGAGCCAATCGGATTATCCGGAAAATGCGCAATGATGTTTACGAGCATACACAAACCTTGCCGATTCGTTATTTCGATAATTTGCCGGCAGGAAAAGTAGTGGCCCGCATTACCAATGATACAGAAGCCATCCGCGATTTATTCGTGACGGTATTGTCTCAATTTGCGACAAGCTTTATGTACATGGGCGGGATTTACGTTGCGTTGTTTTACCTTGATTGGAAAATGGCGGCCATGACCTTGGTGCTGATTCCCTTGCTGTATATTTGGATGCTGATTTACCGCAAGTATGCAGCCCGCTACAATCATGTGGTGCGGGAGAAAGTCAGTGAAATGAATGCCATGATCAACGAGTCGGTCCAAGGGATGACCATTATTCAGGCATTCCGCCGGGAACGCAAGATGAAAGATGAATTTGAGGAAATGAACGATGAGCATTACAAGTACCAAAAGAAATTATTGGTGCTTGAAGGAGCAGCTTCCTACAATTTGGTGGGAGTATTGCGGTCAATGACCTTCATCCTGTTTGTTTGGTATTTTGGAGGAGCTTCCATGTCCGGCAATACCATCGTCACAGTTGGTGTGTTGTATGCATTTATCGACTACATCATTCGGCTGTTTAATCCGATCAGCGGCATCGTTAATCAGTTTGGCCGTCTCGAACAAGCTTTGGTCGCGGCAGAACGGGTATTCCGTTTGCTGGATCAGAGCGGGGAAGCAGTCGTCGATAAGAAACTTGCGCGTTACCAAGGAAATGTTCGGTTTGAGAAAGTTTGGTTTGCTTATAAGGAACAGGAGTATGTGCTGAAAGATCTTTCTTTTGAAGCAAAGCAGGGGGAAACAGTGGCATTAGTTGGCCATACTGGTTCTGGCAAAAGTTCTATCATGAACTTGTTGTTCCGCTTTTATGATGTTTCGAAAGGGACAATTACGATTGACGGCGTTAACATTAATGACATGCCAAGGCAATCAATCAGGCAGCACATGGGCATTGTTCTGCAAGACCCTTACTTGTTCAGCGGAACAATCGAATCAAATGTAACGCTTGGCGATGAACGAATCACCAGAGAAATGGTGATTGATGCATTGGCGGCGGTTGGCGGTGAGCGGGTATTGGCCCACTTGCCGAAAGGAATCGACGAGCCGGTGGTCGAAAAAGGCAGCACGCTTTCTTCTGGACAGCGGCAATTGGTGTCCTTTGCCCGTGCCCTGGCATTCGATCCAGCTATTTTAATATTGGACGAAGCCACATCCAATATTGATACAGAGACAGAAGAAATCATTCAGCACGCGATGGACGTATTGAAAAAGGGCAGAACAACCTTTATCATTGCGCATCGTTTATCAACAATCAAAAATGCCGATCGCATATTAGTACTGGAAAAAGGCGAAATTGCAGAATCAGGTTCTCATGAAGAACTAATGAAACTCGGCGGCACCTATTTCCAAATGTATAAAATTCAATCAGGAATGTCCCAAACCCAATCTGTTGGGTAAAAGGGACATTCCCTTTTTTGTCTGTAAAGAAGCTATCGCTGTTAAATTCGGCTGGTGTTCCCTATAATTGAAACAGCGAACGAAAAAAGCGCAGGAACTTTCCCGCGCTTTAATCGTATACATGGTAGAGCATGAGCTCATGAATCATGGTTTTGATGGTCTCTTCGTCTTGAGGGGGCGTTGAATTCCAACTGATGCTGCCATCCGGATGATACTCTCCGGTTATCCGTTCGTTTTTATAAAAGAAGGAAATGTTCCATCCTGGCAGTTGATGATTTTCAAACATCGGTGTGAATTTAAAATGCTGAAGCATGCAGATCCTCCTTTGCCTTACTCCTCCATTATAGGGGAATACTACGAATACACAAAGCAGAAAAAGAAAAGAGTGACAACAGTGAATATTATATGGACGTTAGCTTTTATGGCAGTGGTCGGCGCATTGATCGGTGGCGTTACCAATCACCTCGCAATCAAAATGCTTTTTTGGCCGTATGAGGCAAAATACATTGGCAAATGGCGGATTCCGCTGACGCCGGGTTTGATTCCTAAGCGGCGTGATGAACTATCTCGTCAACTCGGACGAACGGTCGTAGAACATTTATTAACACCGGAAACGTTCAAAAAACGTTTTTTTAATAAAGAAATGCATATGAAAACAGAAAAATGGATCAACCGGCAGCTGGATAAGCACTTGTTCGACTCACCGAAATCTTTTAATGACTGGCTCCTGGCAGCTGGGCAAACAGGTGTAGATGTGAAAATCGAAACCAAGCTGGATGAACTGGTTGACCTGCAAAAAGATTCTCTTCAATCTTATATTTCTGGAAAAACCATTCGTGAACTAATGCCAGACAACTGGAAAGTTGAAGCGGAGACAAAGCTGTTTGAAGGTGTGCAGTATGCGATTGACCAAGGTACAACTTATTTTGAATCACCGCATGGCAGACAAACCATCAAGTCGCTGCTGGATGAGTTTCTTGAGTCACGCGGACGCTTTGGCCATATGCTGCATTCCCTGCTTGGCGAGTCCAAGCCTCTAGTCGACCGCATTCAACCGGAAATCATTAAATTCCTTAATTCACCGAGAACCTTTGAACTGGTTGGAACGTTGGCGTACAGTGAATGGGAGAAAGTACAAGACCGGAGAGTCGATGAACTATTAAATGAATTTGATTTTGAGCCGGCATTGGACGCAGTAAAGCAGTATGTCCGTGAAAAAGCAGCGGTATCCACGCGTTTAAACGCAACACTTGCAGAGACTTGGCCTGGAGGGTTAGAATGGACAAGTGTCAATATTACTCCACTTGTGACAGACTTTGTCTTCGAGCAAGGAGAGCATAAACTGGAAGAAACCATATTGAAGATTGATATGGAAGGTATGGTGAAAGAGCAAGTCGATTCTCTGCCGCTCAGCCGCCTGGAAGAATTGGTGCTTGGGATATCACGGAGAGAATTTAAGATGATTACCGTATTGGGCGCTTTTCTGGGAGGATTCATCGGGATCTTCCAAGGAATTTTCGTTATGATACTAAACTAAAAACAGAGGAGAATGATGAAAATGGCAGTAAACATTTACGACGACATCAACAAATTGGAAAGCACGTTCCGTTCGACAGACGAGTTCAAGAAATTGGAGGAGGCTGTTGCACAAGTCACTTCAGACAACGAAGCAAACGAATTGTTCAAGAGCTTCCGCGATTTACAGATTTCTCTTCAGCAAAAGCAAACACAAGGTGAAGAAATTACAGAAGAAGAAATGATGAACGCGCAAAGCACAGCACAAGCAGCTCAGCAAAACGAAAAAATCTTGGCAATGCTTGAAGCCGAAATGGGATTGAGCCAAATGATCGAAGAAGTAAACCGCGTCTTGATCAAACCGGTACAATCTTTATACGAAAGCATGTAATTTTTTCTGAAATAAAGGAATTACACAGAGACACCCCGAATACGTAAAGGTGAATGACAATTCATTTTTACGAAGGGGTGTCTTTTTTTATGTACGAGACGATTAGATTGACGAAACAAGGACGAATTGGCCATTTGGTATTGAATCGGCCGAAATCGATGAACGCCATGAACGGAACGATGATGAAAGAATTGGCGGATTGCTTTGAATCACTGCTTCAGGACAGCACTGTGCAAGTGTTGATTATTCGCGGAGAAGGGCGTGCGTTCTCAGCTGGCGGCGACATTAAAGAAATGATGGATCCGGAAAACCCAATGGACATTGAGTTGGTCATGAAAGATGTCAGCCGCTTGGCCAAAGCGCTTTACACGCTGCCACAAATTACGATTGCTGCCATTCACGGGGCATCGGCAGGACTTGGATTTAGTATGGCTTTAGCTTGCGACCATGTCATTGCAGAAGAAAACAGCAAATTGGCGATGAACTTCATTGGCATCGGGCTGGTGCCGGATGGCGGGGGCCATTTCTTCATGAAAGAGCGTGTCGGCGTGCCGAAAGCCCAACAGATTATTTGGACTGGACAAACTTTAAAAGCACATGATGCACTCGCAAAAGGCCTAATCGAAGAAGTAACTGCCGAAGGGCGTGGCTTGGAACAAGCGGAAGCCTACGCAGCAGAAACCATCGCCTCTCCGGTCAGTGCCAAGCTTGCATCCAAGCACATACTTCATCAGCTGAAGGTCCATGAGTTGGAGGAAGTGTTGGAGATGGAAGCGGCAGCGCAAGCAGCGATGCGAAAATCGGCCGACCACTTGGAAGGCATACAGGCCTTTGTCGAAAAGCGCAAACCTGAATTTAAAGGCAATTAAAAAAACATGGCGGGAATTTTCCGCCATGTTTTTTGTGCGCTTATGAATGGAAAAGAAGAAGTTTGCCGGTTGGTGACGCTAATCGATGCGTTTGTTTGAGCAATTCTTTTTCTTCCAAAATCCCTTGTCCTTTGCCGCGTGCCTCTTCATCTGTTTCAGCTGTAAATGTTTCGTCCAGAATTTGTTTTCCTGTTTTTTCGAATGCAGTCAATTTGTAGGTTTTCAAGCAAATTCAATCCCTTCTGAATGGATATTCAGTTTAAGTATAAAGGGTTTCTTTTGAAAAGTCCTGCAATTGTTGAAACATTTCGGCAGATGCTTCGTAGTAAGTAGAAAGAGAGGGGCGAGCGGAAATGGCTTTGCATGTTGAACGAGTGACAAAAAAGTTCGGTGACTTTACGGCAGTGGACAATCTGTCGCTGTCGATTGAAGAAGGGGGAATGCATGGATTTCTCGGGGCAAATGGTGCCGGCAAGACGACAACCTTTCGAATGATTCTCGGGCTGTTGGATCCAACCCATGGCACCGTCCGTTGGAAAGGAAAACCCATTACCTATGCAAACAGTCCGGAAATTGGCTATTTGCCGGAAGAGCGCGGACTGTATCCTAAAATGAAAGTGGAAGAGCAGCTGGTGTATTTGGCTCAGTTGCGCAAGATGTCGAAATCGGATGCCAAACGTGAAACGTCTGCTTGGCTGGAACGCTTTGAAGTGCCGCATTATGGACAGAAAAAAGTAGAAGAACTGTCAAAAGGAAATCAGCAAAAAATTCAGTTGATTGCGTCGCTCCTGCACAAGCCTTCACTGCTCATATTGGATGAACCTTTTTCTGGGCTTGATCCAGTAAATGTGGAGATGCTGAAACGAGCTATTTTGGACTTCCAAAAACAAGGAGCAACCATTGTCTTTTCCAGTCACCGCATGGACCATGTGGAAGAATTATGCGATGACATGAGCATTTTGGATCGCGGCAAAGTTGTGGTCGGCGGTTCCATTAAAGAAGTGAAGCGGTCATTTGGCAAGCAAAAAGTCCGCTTGAATATGGATGCCGACCTGAGCGGATTGAGTACAATTCACGGCGTCGACCATTTCACCAAAACCAAAGACGGCGCATTGTTTCAAATTTCTGATGAAGAGGTGGCACAAGTGCTATTGGCAAACGCGATGAACCTTGGGACGCTTCGCCATTTTGCAGTAGAAGAACCTTCTTTGGAAGAAATTTTCATTGCGAAAGTGGGGAAAAATCATGCATAGTTTCTGGATTATTTTCAAGCAGGCATTTCTGACTAAAGCAAAAACAAAATCGTTTATTATCACAACATTGGTTGTTGTTGCCTCTTTTTTTCTGCTGGCAAACATACCAAACATCATCGCAGCTTTTGACGGCGATGAAGCTGAAGAAAATGTGTTGCATGTTCTGGATGAAACCACAGGGCTAATGGCGGAACTGCAAGCTCAATTGGATTTAATGGACAGTGGAATCGAAGCTGTACCGACGTACTTGACTGAAGATGAGTTGCAAGAAAGCATTGGGGAAGGCACAATTGACGACTATTTGGTGTTAACACAAAATGATCAATTGGGAGCCCGCTATATTTCAGAATCTGCCAATGAATTAGGAAGCGGCATCGAGATTGAAACGGCAGTTCAAGCCTTACATACAGCATTGACTGCGGAATCGCTTGGTTTGGATGATAACCAGGTAGGCCAGCTATTTATGCCAGTCGAATTTGAGCGCCAGGCAGTCTCAGAATCGTCTAAATCCCAAGAAGAACTGAGCCAGGCAAGAGGGCTGGTTTATGTTCTCATCATGCTCATTTATGTGGCAGTGATCTACTACCCGAACATGATTGCTATGGAAGTGGCAACGGAAAAATCTTCCCGTGTCATGGAAATCCTCATTTCCAGCGTGTCGCCGGTTAAGCACATGTTTGCAAAAATTTTAGGCATCGGCAGTTTGGGGATTTTGCAGATGATGATTTTCGGATTGGCTGGCTATTTTGCCATTCAAACGGCTGGCACGGATCTGACGGAAGGCTTCTTTAGCGTTATGGGCTTTTCTGAAGTCGAAATCAGTACATTCCTTTTTGCGATTCTCTTTTTCCTGTTGGGCTATTTCCTGTATGCAGTGCTGGCAGCTTTGCTTGGATCATTGGTCAGCCGGACAGAAGATGTGCAGCAATTGATGCTGCCGATGATGATTTTGATTATTATCGGATCGCTTATCGCATTTTCAGGCATTTCCATACCGGAAGCCGGTTATGTGACCGTCTCCTCTTTTATTCCATTTTTTGCGCCTTTAGTGATGTTCCTGCGCGTCGGCATGCTCGATTTGCCGCTGTGGGAGCCGCTGTTGTCGATTGCGATCATGCTGGTGACCATCGGCATCCTCGGCTGGTTCGGCGCCCGCGTTTACCGCGGAGGCGTTCTAATGTATGGCTCATCCCAGTCACTGAAAGATATCCGTAAAGCGATCCGTTTAGGGAATAATAAGTAGTAGATGTCAGCACCATTATAAAAGGTGAACTTTTTTGGCAGAACCTTAAGAAAGCTGTTTGCAGGAAGTTTCTTGCAAACAGTTTTTTTTATGGGATTTCCATGGTAAAATAAGAACAAATATTCGGTCTTTAAGAGGGGTTAATTATGGAATCGATTCGATTTATCCACACGGCAGATTTGCATTTGGGCAGCCCGTTTATCGGCATGAAGGGCTTGCGGAAAGAACATTGGAAAAAGCTGAAAGACAGCACCTTGGATGCTTTTGACCGGCTCGTTCAGCATGCGCTGGATGAGCAGCCTGATTTTGTGCTGATAGTCGGAGACATCTACGACGGAGAAGACCGAAGCATCCGTGCACAAGCACGCTTTCAGCAAGGAATGCAAAAGCTCTCAGAAAAGGAAATTCCGGTCATACTCAGCTACGGCAATCATGATCACTTAAGCGGCAATTGGACGCGTTTTGAACTGCCAAAAAATGTCCATGCGTTTGGTGATTCCGTCTCTCAATTTAAATTGGAAACGGCAAGTGGTCCGGTAACCTTTACCGGTTTCAGTTATGGCAAACGCCATGTCAGCGAATCGATGGTGGAACAATACCCGGCAGCGCAAAGTACGCAAGAATACCACATTGGCTTGCTGCATGGCAGTCTTGACGGTGAGTCGACACATGCTGTGTATGCACCTTTTAAAAAAGAGCAGCTGCTCAGCAAACAGTATGATTATTGGGCACTTGGCCATATTCATAAGCGTCAAGAACTGTTCCGCGAGCCGTCAATTGTTTACCCCGGCAACATTCAAGGGCGCCATCGCAAAGAAACTGGCGCAAAGGGATTTTACGACGTGACCTTGTCAAAAAGTGAAACTTCCCTGGAATTTATTCCAACCTCAGTCGTACAATTCGAGCAGCTAGCGATCTCAGTCAAAGGAATCTCTCACATGAACGAATTGATCGATGCCTGCCGAAATAGAATCAGTTTTTTGGGAGAGGCGATAGGAACAGCAATAGTCGATGTCGTCTTTACAGAACTGGATGAGGAAAGTTTGCAGCTGCTATCCGAAATTCCAGAAAGTGAACTGCTGGAAACCTTACAGGAATCGCTGGATGTGCTGGACCATTTTTGTTGGATTCAAGGAATTCAAATTCAGAAAGCAGGGATGGAAACAGAACTTTCGCCTCTTGGGGTTTCGCTAATTCAAACAATGGATGGTTGGAGCACAGAAGACTGGAAAGTTGTTTTAAAGGATTTATACAGACACCCCAAAAGCAGCCGCTTTTTAGAACCTCTGGAAGATCAGTCCGTCGCAGATCTTCAACGGGCCGCCGCACAAAAAATTCAACGCAGTATGCAGGCAGGAGAGTAACCGAATGAAAATCGACAAACTGGTCATCTACGGTTTCGGCAAACATGAAAATCGGACAATTGAGTTGACGGACCAACTGGCATTATTTTATGGCCCCAATGAAGCTGGGAAAACAACCATGCAGCAATTTATCATTCAAATTCTGTTTGGCTTTCCGTCTCGCAATCATGCACAATTGCGCTATGAACCAAAGAACGGCGGGAAATATGGCGGTCAGCTCCATATTACCGATCCGGACTATGGGAAGCTTGTAGTGGAACGAATAAACGGGAAATCTGCTGGGGATGTGACAATCTTTTTTGAAGATGGCACAAGAGGGTCAGAAGCAGAATTAAAGCAGTTGTTGCGCAGTTATGACCGGGACTCGTTTGAAGCCGTTTTTTCTTTTTCCATTCATGAGCTGCAAGGGCTTGAAGGGCTAAATGAAACGGAGCTGAGCCGAACTTTGCTGGCTTCTGGGACAACTGGCATTGATACAGTGACACGTTTGGAAAACCAGCTTGAAAAGGAACTGGCGTTGCTCTTCAAAAAGAGTGGCCGCAATCCGGAAATAAATGTGTTGGCAGACGAACTCCGTGCCATTGAAGCCGAGCTGAAGGAATACCGGCATCAGACCGAGCTATATGCTCCTTATTTGGAGCGGCTGCGGGAAATTGAGTTGCGTTTGATCGCAATTGAAACTGAAGAAATGACAACGGAACAAAAACGAAAGCAACTTGGCAAATGGCAACAGGCAGCACCATTGCTTTCGGACAAAAAAGCATTGGCTGAACAAATCAAAGCATTGGGCTTTAAACAATTTCCGGTGGATGGCAAAAGGCAGATGGACCGATTGGTGGATAAACTGTCGGAAACCAAAGCCAGCCTGGAGCATTTAACCAATCAGCAGAACCGCATGCCAGAATTGGAGGCTGGAGAATCCATTTTGGCGCTGGAAAACCTGTTGAACCGTGAAACTGACTGGCATCAATTGAGACTGCAGCTGGAGCATAAACGCAGTGAGCATGCACAGCTGTCAGAAGACCGCCAAACAACTTTACTGCTGCTTGGCTTGTCTGAACAGCAAGCCCTGGCTGTGGATGTTTCTTTGAGCAACGAAGAGCAATTGGTCAGCATACTGAAAGACTTGGATGTCGAAGAAGAGGATCAGCGTTACCGTCTTCGCAATCTACAGGAGGAAAAAAACAAACTGGCACAGACGGAAAAGGAGCTGACTTCATTTTTAGCAGGTGAGCCCTCCGGAAAAGAACGCTTGGCAGCAGAACAGTGGCCAGCAATTTCGGTTAAATTGGCTGAAGCAAAAGCAGCTTCAAAGTTTCAAACTGCCACTAGTGGAAAGGATCGGCTCGTCAACTACATGTTAATGGCTCTGGGCCTGATCATAACGGTTTTTGGATTGATGGAGCCATCCGTCCTAATGGTGGTGCTGGGGATAGCGGCAATCGGAGCTGGCGTCTGGCTGTTTTTGAAAATGGCTAAACCGGTAGAGTTCTCAACAGGATACCAGGCAATTTTAAAAGAATACGATGGGAAAGAAAGCGAACACGAAGCCATATCAAGAAAAGTTTCAGAATTTGACCACCATTTGGATAGTCTAATGGCGCAACGGGATGCCAACAAAAAGAAGCTCGCTCTCTATTCGGCAGAAAACCACAATCCGCCTGCAAGAGCCGCCTACCAACAGTTCCTGCTTGAAATTGGCATTCAGCCTCAAGCAAGCCGAACCATGGTGCTGGAGCTCTTCGAAAAACTTCGGAACGTACAAGGCATCTACTCGAGACTGGAGCGGATCACGACAGAAATTCAGCTGTTGGAAGAGCGCCAAAAAGAGTGGCTGGACAAAGCAGAGGCAGTGTGCGGCAAAGAACTCGCTGCGGGTGAGCTGATCCCAGCCTTGCGTACAGAACTGACGCAACGAAAGCAAAAGCAGGAATACTGGTTAAAAGGGGAAGAAAAAAAAGCAGAGCTGCAGCAGGAGATTGACCGCTTGACGGTTTACCGTAATCAGCTTGAAAAAGAGCAGTTTGTTTTGTTGGACTATGCCCATGCAAAAGATGTTTCTGCATATTACCAGACATCGGAAGAGTGGGAGCGAAAACAGCAGCTGGAAAAAGAACTTGTGCTAATTGATGGCCAACTGTCAGCCATTGGAGAAGTGGACTTAGGAGATGACTGGCAGCCTGAAGGGATTCAACTGGCATTAGAGAAGGGACAGCTCCATTTGGCCCAGTGCAAAACGGAGCGAAACCAGCTATTGGCTGAACATGCCGATAAGCAGCAGCTGACACGTTTGTTATTGTCGGATACTTCTTATGAAGAAAAACAGCAGGAATTTGAAGAGAAAAAGGCTGAATTTGCAGAGTTGGCAAGCCAATGGTCCATCAACAAAGCGATTGTGGAAGCAATCAACCAAACCATGGATGAATTAAAAGACAAGAAACTGCCGGCAGTATTGGACAATGCACAGCTTTATTTCAACCGATTGACCAATGGTTCCTATAAGGGCTTGGCTATGAATGCAGCTGGCTATTTCGAAGCTGAAAGACAAGATGGCACCTATTTCCGAATCGCGGAACTCAGCCAGGCAACGAAAGAACAAGCTTATCTGGCGTTGAGGCTGTCTTTAGCCCAATCCATGAAGAACAGCCATCCTTTTCCTATAATTATGGATGATGCTTTTGTCCATTTTGATCGCAGTCGGCTTCAGCAAATGATAAACTTAGTGACAGAGCTGCAAAAAGAGCATCAGTTCATTTATTTTACTTGCCACGAAGGCATGCAGGAGGCTTGGCCGAATGCGCAGATCATCAAAGTGGCCAATACCGAAAGGAGCGTTCATTCATGACTAAAGGAATTACACAGCGTGCAGTGGGAGAGACCGTCGATGAGTTCTTACTGATCAAGCAGTCGATCAAGGGCGTCACAACTACTGGCAATCCATTTATTTCACTGGTATTGCAGGATAAAAGTGGGGATATCGAAGCAAAATTATGGGATACCAAAGACGAACAGGAAAAAACATTTGCAGCGGAAACAATTGTGCGGGTTGGCGGGGAAATCCACAACTACAGAGGGAAAAACCAATTGCGCATCAAAAGCATCCGGCCGGCAAAACCCGAAGAAAATCAATCCATAGCAGACTTAATGCCATCGTCAGAAAAATCAACAGACGAGTTGCTGGAAGAAGTCATGAAGTATCTGTTCGAAATGGAAAATCCGCAAATTCAACGGATTACCCGTTTCATGCTGAAAAAATACCAGCAGCAATTTCTGACATTTCCAGCAGCAACGCGCAATCATCACGACTACGTGTCAGGTCTAGCAGACCACGTCGTTTCCATGCTGAAATTGGGCAAGGCGTTGGTGGAAATTTATCCGGGATTGAACAAAGATTTGCTGTTTGCGGGGATTATCCTGCATGACATTGGCAAAGTTATCGAGCTTTCAGGTCCAATCGCTACAACTTACACTGTAGAAGGCAACTTGATCGGCCATATCTCCATCATGGTGACAGAAGTGGCAAAAGCTGCGGAAGAGCTGGAGATTGAAGGAGAGGAAGTAATGCTGCTTCAACACATCATCTTGTCGCATCACGGCAAGGAAGAGTGGGGCAGTCCAAAAAAACCGATGTTGAAAGAAGCGGAAATCTTGCATTATATCGATAACATCGATGCCAAGATGATGATGCTGGACCGCGTTCTTGGAAAAACCAAAGAAGGCGAGTTTTCCGAACGCGTCTTTGCATTGGATAATCGCTCATTCTACAAACCGAAGATTTGAGAAAAACCCCCACTTCCAAACAAGGAAGTGGGGGTTTTGGGTTTCATTTATTATTCTGCAGGAGCAGCTTCTGGAGCGGGTTCTGGATTTAAAATATCATCCAAAGCGCCTTCAAGATCTTCGTCTTGGATTTCTACATTGGCTTCTTCCATCAATTCAGCAACTTTCGGCAGCAAAGTGGTTTGATCTGCTTTTGAAAGTGCAATTTCAGAACGGATGTCTTCTTCTTGGTCTTCAAGTGCGGGTTGGTCTTCTACTTGGCGCGTCTCAAGAACTTGAATAATGTGGAATCCAAATTCTGAAGCTACCGGCTCGCTGATCTCATCAACTTCAAGGCCGTATGCAACTTCTTCGAATTCAGGAACCATCGCTCCTGGACCGAACCAGTCAAGGTTTCCGCCATTTGCAGCAGAAGCAGTGTCCGTAGAATTTTCTTCAGCTAAAGCAGCAAAATCGCCGCCTTCATCCAATTCTGTTTTAAGAGAATTGGCTGTTTCTTCATCCGCCACGAGGATATGGCGTGCGTTCAACTCAGTGCCTTGGCGCTCGTATTGTGTTTGGATTTCTTCATCTGTCACTTCGACGCCTTCAGTCAATGCTTTTTCCTGCAATAAATTCAAACGGATGACTTTTTTGTAGCTGTCTTCTGTTTGGTTGTTTTGCGTTAGAAATTGCTCAAAGCTATCTCCAAGTTCTTCTTTGTTGCTATCAAATTCTGCGTTGACTTCTTCGTCAGTCACTTCATAATTTTCAGCAAGCACTTTCTCAATCATGAGAATTTGGACTGCTTGCTCACCGATTGATGTTTTCATTTCTTCATAAAGCTCATCTTTTGTGACATCTCCAGCGTCAGAGGTAATGATAACTTCTCCATCACCGTTGTCGCTGCATGCGGCCAATGCCAATACAGATGCAGCTAAAGTAACTGTTAAAAAAGGTTTTTTCATTCAATATCGCTCCCAACTTCTATCTAGATGCAGTTCTTATCAATAGTATACACGTTTTAGCAGCTAAAAAGTTCCTAAAAAAAGACACTTGCCATAAGGCAAGTGGATTTAAGGTGTAAATTCTACGCCTACATACAACGAGACCAACAATATTGTGATTAATATATTTATCGTACGGAATATTTTTTGATGATTTTCTTCCGGGATTTCCCGAGAAGTGACAAGTGCCAATGTCATCCGGTTAATCTGAAACAGATAAAACACGGAGAACATAACAATGAGTGCGATAATCATGAGTTTCCTCCCCTCTGGCTTTACTTTCTAGTATAACAAAAACGGGAAGAAAAAACAGGAATCAGCTAACCACTGGTGGCACAAGGATTTCAAAACCAGTTTCTGTTTCTTCTATAAACGCATGCTTAGGAGAACGCAGCAAGTTGCGCAGGTAGATGAGGTCTGTCAAACATAGAGCCGAGTGATAGGCCAAAAGCATAGCAAAGTAGTGGCTGTACGAAGGCATGGTAAGACTTGCTGCCACAATAACCGTGTTTAAAACAAGAAATGGCGTAGCTAGCGACAGCAGGAAACGGACCTTAGAAACCGGCTCATTGACGTGCAGTGAAATTCCTGGACAAACTTTCATGTGTTTTCGGATGATGAGTTTTAATGATTTATGGCAGCCGATCATTGGCAAGAAATGTAAGGTTTTGTGAACGGGATAAATGGCTATTACAGCCAAAATAAAAAATAGGAAATACTGATCGGATAATGGTGCAGCGTATGCGATCGCCAGTCCAATATAGGACGCCATAAAAACCGCGATTCCAAAAAGTGCAGAGATCATAAAAAGTCGATCAAATCCGTATTGCTTTTTCATGTTGATTGTTTTCCAGCAGTGCATGCATGCATCTCCTAAGTACTAAATTCATTTTCGAGTCGATACATACAATACAACGATTTATAGGGAAATGCAACCATAAATTTCAATCAGGAAATTGTGGATTATTGCTTGCTTTCCTGATGTGTAATCACGTGATTTTCTTCACTGAACTTATTTTCAATATTTTTGAAGGACGCTTCAAAAATTTCCATGAAATCATCGCCATAAATATTGCGAATCACGGCCATGATGTCCATGAATTCAGGAAACTTTCCATACATTTCACGCAAAGGAAGGGACCCATCAATAACCGAGTGTGGCGTGTCATGATAGTTTTCTATCATTTCCTGCATCAACTTTTCACCTTTTTCGGTCAACTGTACATACGTATTCCGTTTGTCAGTGTCACGTTTTGAAAAAGACAGCAATTCACGTTCTTCCAACTTTTTCGAAAAATTAAAAGCTGTTGATACATGCATGACGCCAAATTTAGCAACATCTGAGATGGAAGCTCCCTTTAAGTGGTAGGAAATCCAAAGAATGTGGTGCTCATTAATATTCAAATCATAAGGTTTTATCCACATTTGCCAGTCTTTTTCGACAGCTTTCCATAACGCTTTTGATAATTGCCCAATGCGTTGGCTAAACAACATAGCCTCTTTCATGGTATATTCCTTCTCGTTCACACAAGCACCAACTTTCTTCCGAAATATTTTCTTTATTATAGCAGTAAAGCAAACGTAATTAAAGTAAGAATAGTAAAATAATTTACAGGTAAAATATGAAATATTCTGATATTAATGAAATGCAGATTTGGAAGGAGGATCTTCCTTGCAGTGAAGGGTTTTTTGCCAAACAAGCGTGGTGATTTTGACTAAATAAAAAGCCGCCTGTGAGGGCAGCAGATTAAGCACTTTGTGTATCGTCATCGACTTTTTCTTTTTTCGGTTTATCATCATCTTTATCTTTCTTGTCTTTGCTGATCGTGTTTTGCAACTCTTCGATGGCATTTTGGATGGCCATGATTTCCAGCTGAAGGTGTTCTTTAGCCGGAGCGGTGCTCTCTGTCCAAGTTTCAAGTGAAGCTTTCAACCCATCAATTGCTTCAGGAAGCTGTGTTTTGGCTTCTTCTGTCAAATGATTAATCGACTCTTTTAAGCCATTTACTTTTTCTTTTAGGTCATTTAAGTACTCTTTCCACTCAGCCGATGTCGATTTCACCGTCGTACGGAACTCTGGCCCTGATTGTGGAGCAGAGAATAACGCTGTTGCAGCTCCAGCCACTAACCCTGTTGCTAATCCTAAGAAAAATCTTGATGCTTTCATGTATGAAACGCCCCTTTCATCCTATATGCTTCTTTTCCTTTATTTTACCTAATTAAAACATAAAGATGAATGACTATTCAATAAAAAAAAGCTTTCGCCCCAAATAATGGCGAAAAGCTTCTTTTTTAAGCGGCTTGAGAAACAGCCGTATCGAATTTGGAACGCTTGACCAATGTAATGACAATCGGATAGATAAAGGCGAAAGCGACTCCGTTCATCAGTACTGCAGGCAAGACCACTGTTGCAAGCAACAGGCTGAAAGGAATATTGGCCCCAATCACGAAAATGGCTGCAGAAAGGAAAATCGTTCCGGACAATAGCGTACCGACTGCACAAAGGGCAATCGTGACTGGCAGTTTGGAAACAAATTTCTTCAGGATCATTACCAAAGCAAGAAAAACAAAAGCAGTGATGAATTTATCGATGATGTTCGGGAAAAATCCACCTGGGAAAGTAGAAAACAACCCGGATAGGACGCCCGTAGTGACCGCCAATAAAAACACGCTTTTTACATTTGGGAATAACAGAATGCCGACAAACATCATCGTCAACATGAAATCGGGTTTCATTCCACCATTGATGCCTGGAATCACCACGTAAAGTGTGGCTCCAACGCTGACCAGCAGCGCCATTAAAACTAAATTCTTTGTATTCATTTCTCATCTCTCCTCAGCTATGTGCTAGATCTTTTTCCCGGTCGTGTCCTCATGACCGCCGGCGAAAAACTCTTTCTGATTTTATCCTGTCCACTTTCGGAAATCAAGCGTCAGCGTTTAACTTTTGTTTAACACTCTCTGCAAGCTCCTGAATGCGTTCTGAAGTGAATTCTTTCTCTTTGGTCATCCATTTGGCTCCGAAGCCGTCGGTTTGACCGTAGCGGGGGATAAAGTGCAAATGAAAATGAAGAACACTTTGTCCGGCTTTTGCACCATTATTGTTTAATAGGTTCATGCCTTCGGGTTGAAAGGTTTCATTGATCGCGCTGGCAATTTTCGGTGCAACAGAAAACAGGTTGCCTGCTTCTTCTGGCGTCATGTCATAGACAAATTCACGATGTGTTTTGGGAATGAGCAGGGTATGGCCTTTAGATAAGGGCATGATATCCATAAAAGCAAAGACGTGTTCATCTTCATAAATTTTTACGCTCGGAATTTCACCTGCAACGATTTTACAGAAAATACAATTTGTCATCGGGATCATCCTTTCTATTTTTCTCATTTTACCATATTTGCCTTATCAGAAAAGAATTTGATAGCTGGTTTTGATACAATAGGTAAATGCATGAGTTATGGAATTTATTCGAAGTCATGTGCAGCAATTTACTTCATCTCCTAAAGAGTTGCTGGTAGTATAATGTTCATTTACGATTATTCCAAGCTAACTTAAAGACTGAGTAGTTTAACTTATTTAGAAAGAAAGAGGGTGTGTTGCATGGCTATTTTAGAAGTTGAGGCGTTGACAGGCGGTTACACACGCAAACCGGTCTTGCAGGAAGTAACGTTTTCGATTGGAAAAGGAGAACTTGTTGGGCTGATCGGTTTGAACGGTGCCGGAAAAAGTACCACTATCAAGCATATTATCGGATTGATGGAACCGAAATCAGGACAGATTCGTTTGAATGGAAAAACCTTTGAAGAAGATATGGACACGTACCGCTCGTCTTTTTCGTATATTCCGGAAACACCGGTTCTCTATGAAGAATTGACGCTTCGCGAGCATCTGGAACTCACTGCAATGGCTTATAATTTAGAACCGAAGCAGTTTGAAAAACGCTCTGCCGAACTCCTGAAGGAATTTCGGATGGAAAAGCGCTTAAAGTGGTTTCCCTCGCATTTCTCGAAAGGAATGCGCCAAAAAGTAATGATCATGAGTGCATTTTTAGTGAATCCAGCGCTTTATATAATTGATGAACCTTTTGTGGGGCTTGATCCGCTGGGCATCAAATCCTTATTGGACCAAATGGAAAAGCAAAAGAAAAAAGGGGCATCGGTGCTGATGTCGACACATATTCTCTCTACTGCTGAACGCTATTGCGACCGGATTATTTTGCTTCACAATGGGCGGGTGCGGGCAAGTGGAACGATGGATGATTTGCGGAAAGCCTTTGATATGCCGGAAGCGTCACTGGATGATTTATATATTGCGATGACCGAGGATGAGCTAAATGAAGAGTTTGCATGATGTTTGGTCCAAGCGGCTTCATAAATACACAGTTGAAGTCCAAAATTACCTGAAGTATATATTTACTGGCCATATTGCTGTTGTCCTGCTGTTTGCGATCGGAGCGGCTGGATTTGCATACAGTGAATGGATTCAAGACATTCCGCCAGAATTTCCAGGAGCACTGGTACTGGCAGTGATCTTCGGCTTGCTGCTGGCACTCAGTCCGCCGTCGACCTTGTTGAAGGAAGCCGATTCGGTGTATTTTTTGCCATTGGAAAGCAAGTTGGATACGTTTTTAAAGCCGGCTTTGAAATGGTCATTCTTTTCTCAATTGTACTTGCCGGTTATTGTGTTTATTGTGTCATTGCCGATGGTTAATGCGCTTTATGGCCTGCCATCGTCTTTCTTGATCGGCTTTCCCATATTGCTGTTATTGATCAAGTGGTGGAACGTTCAGACGGAGTTTGCTTTTCGCCGGCAGGGCGCAGGTGAGCGTGTGTGGCTGGACCGGCTCGTGCGATTCGTCTTAGTTGGATTGTTCGTTTACTTTTATATAGAGGAGCAGCTCATAATCGCTGTGCTCGTCTTGTTCGTTATCATTTTTTATGGGAAATGGGTTGCCCGTAAAGCGGTGGGAAAACCTTTTGCTTATGAACATTTCATTGGATTAGAAGAAAATCGCATGCTGCGTTTTTACCAGTTTGCGAATTATTTTACCGATGTTCCCCATCTGAAAGGCAAAATCAAAGCGAGAACGTGGCTGAACTGGATTTACCGATTGGTGAAACCGGGTCCAAAAAATGCGCATTTGTTTTTGGTCTGGAGAACTTTTGTCCGGTCCGATGAATTGTTTTATTTATGGGTGCGCCTAACGGCCATCATCATGGTGGGGGCATGGTTTATTCCATTCCAAATTGGTGTCGCGTTGTTTGCGGGTGCACTGGCATTCGCGACGGTCATTCAAATTTGGCAGGGGCTGACGCATACCCAGCATTTTCGGATGGACAATTTGTTTCCGTTGACCCGGTTCAGCAGGCAACAAGCTGTGCGGAAATTGATCCTGGCGATGCAAGTTTTGCAAAGCATTGCTGCTGCGGCAGTGTTGTTGGTGATGGGAGAGCCAATTACGGCCTTGTTGACTTTTGCTGTCATTCTAGCTGTTTCTTTCATAACTGCTGCCGTTTTAAAAAGCGGTAAAAAATAATCCAAGTCCGGCATCTGAAATCGATGCCGGACTTGGTTTTTGTTATTTATGGAAATTGACTGCTGCTGCGCCTAGTGTTTTAGCGGCCAACAGCATGGCTTCTTCTTTAAAATCAAATTTCGGGTGGTGGTGAGGATAAACTTCACCGTCCGGCATTGCACCTGTAAAGAAGAACGCTCCTGGAATTTCCTCCAAGTAATACGCAAAATCTTCTCCACCCATCTGAGGCGGACAGTCATAGACTTCTTCAACGCCAGGAACCGTTTGTGCGATATCTTTTACATACAAAGTTTCTTTTTCATGGTTGACAACCGGCGGGTATCCGCGCTTGAAATTGAATTCATAGCGGCTGTTGTTGGCCATGCTCGTTCCTTCGATAACACGCTCCATCTCTGTTTCCATCAAGCTTCGAACATCTTCCTTGAACGAACGGACAGTACCCGCCAGAATGGCTTGGTCTGCAATGATGTTGAATGGATTTTGCGCTACGAACGAACCGACGGAAAGAACGGCAGATTCCAGTGGATCGACACGTCTGGATACGAGCGGCTGAAGGTTCGAGACAATCTGGGAACCGATGACAACCGCATCAATCGTTTCATGTGGGCTGGCGCCATGGCCGCCGCGTCCTTGGACTTTGAGTTCAAAGCTGTCTGCAGCAGCCATGATTGGGCCGACACGCGTATCGATTCTGCCAAATGGGGTTGTGGACCAAAGGTGAGTGCCGAAAATGGCATCAACCCCGTCCAGTACACCTGCTTCGATCATCGATTTTGCACCTCCAGGAACAAGCTCTTCGGCATGCTGGTGGATCAGTATGTAAGTTCCTGATAATTGATCCCGCAGATTGTATAAAGTTTTGCCTAGCACGAGAAGCGTGGCTGTGTGGCCGTCATGGCCGCAGGCATGCATGACGCCATCGACAGTTGATTTATAAGGGACATTTTCTTTTTGGTCCTGGATTGGCAAAGCATCAAAATCGGCACGCAACGCAACCGTTTTACCGGGTTTGGCTCCTTGAATCGTTGCAACGACTCCGTTTCCGCCAACACTATGTTTAACATCAATGCCTAGTTGTTCATAATAATTGTGAATGTAACGGGCTGTTTTGATTTCATGAAACGATGGTTCGGGATTCATATGCAGGTGGCGGCGGATTTCCACCATTTCCGGATAAGCGGCATCTAGCTCAGCGTATAGTGTATCAATCATTTTCAAAACCCCTTTCTGGCATTAAGCATATCATACATGGCTATAAATGGGAGCAGAGAGGCCGGTTCATAGGATGGCGGGAAGAATAACAGAACTTAAGAAAAGAAAAAACGCAGCAGATTCCTTTTGGAATCGCTGCGCTTTGGTTGTTAATACGTGAAGTTCATATAAGATGCTGCAAAGTACACGATGAGAATAATCACCGATGGGATTGCATAAGACAATGTTGAGGCACTTTCCTTGCGGTAAAGCGAGAACAAAGCCAGCAACGACATAATCAATACGCCGACCGCGATAATCATGTTTGCTCCGGAAACATCCAGCATGATCGGTCCTGCCGTATAAACTGGGTCAGACAAGGCCAAGATAATCATGTTGAAAATGTTGCTTCCGAGAATCGCGCCGACGGCCATGTTCACATTGCTAAGCCTCAATGCCACAAAAACAGAAATGGCTTCCGGTAGGGAAGTTGCAGCAGCAATTAAGAAACTGCCGATAAAGCTGGAGCCGATGCCAGTGATGATTGCAATTTGGTCTCCGGTAATCGATAAAGCTGTACCAGCAGCCAAGATGACAAGTGCCGCGATAACAAAACGGAAAATGGCTGCTTTTGATGATAATGCACCACTTGGATTGTCAGGCTCTTCTTCCGACTCCGCAACAGCTTCTCCTTCAGGATCCAATGAAGGCAGTTTGTTGATGGCAACCATACCGACAATATACGTAATCGCGATAATTAATGCATCCAGACCAACACCAAGAATTTGGATATCAATGCGCAGCCAAAGGGCCATAATGACAAGCACTGTCAATAAAATACCCAGAAGCGCTGTGTAAATATTGTTTCGAGAAGCGCGGTTTAAAATACGGCGTCTTCTCAGGAAAAAATCAAATCCAGCCAGGATGAACAAATTGAATAAGTTCGATCCGATCATGTTGCCGACTGCGATATCGGCGTTGCCGATCGCTGCTGCCGAGAAACTGGTGGATACTTCCGGCAGGGAAGTGGCCCCTGCAAGTAAGAGTGTACCGACCATCATGCCGCCCATTGCCGTTTTTGAACTGATGACATCAGCGTATTGGGACAGCTTAATAGATGCGAATACGGTTAATACAGCTGCTAATATGAAAATAATGAAAACCATGTAATTCCCCAACTAACTTCCTCCTTAAATTTGCAACGAACCTGCCTTAACAGGTTTGAGGTCATTCTTCTTCAGGTTTTGCTCGATAGGTACTAATGTAGGACACACCAGAAAAAATATTCGGGCGCTGAGAACCCACTGCACTTTCTGGCTTAGCCGAATGTGCTTGTGCAAAAGCTTGCGACTCTTTCCATTTTTCATAAAAAGCGGGAGATTCCCATTCAGTCAAAACGATATAGGTGTCCGAATCGAGCGGTCTCAGAACACGGAAAGCTATGTAGCCGGGTTCGTTTTCGATTGCCCCTGCCCGATTTTTAAAACGGTGTTCAAAGACAGGGCGCCCTTCATCGGAAACCGGAATGTTGTTGAAAACAAAAAATCCTTTTTCCTTGAATTCGCCTGTTCCATCAACTACTTCATACCGGCGAGGTGTTTGGAAAATCGTCTTTCCTTCAGTTTCGTGGATCATCAAGGTGGTGTTTTCTCCTTGCATGAGGACCATCGTTTCTTCCGAATTTTTTTCACGCATTTTCTTCATGTAGTCATAGGTACCCGTTGTCATATAAAAATTCATTGAAACCCCTCCTTAAGATACATCCTTCTTTTTATCCTTCCCTATAAAAATCTACACGAAACTGGTAATGACAATCAAGTGAAAAGCAGAAGCGTCTAATTTATGACAATTGCGCTGGGAATCTATACAATAAAGAACGGAGCGTCTATAGTATAGACGGATATAGGTAGATAGACAACATAGCAGCAAACTGAAGGGATGAAAATTTCATGACATTTAATGACACGTATCTTCGCGCAGCGCGTGGAGAAAAAACGGATCATGTACCGGTTTGGTATATGAGGCAGGCTGGACGTTCTCAGCCGGAATACCGCAAAATCAAGGAAAAATATTCGCTGGAGGAAATTACACACCAGCCGGAGCTGTGCGCATATGTGACGAAGCTTCCTGTCGATCAGTACAACAACGATGCAGCAGTTCTCTACAAAGACATCGTTACCCCATTGCCTGCAATCGGCGTTGACGTGAAAATTAAATCAGGAATCGGCCCTGTGATTGCTAACCCAATCCGCACGATGGCCGACATCGAACGTTTGGGTGAAATTAACCCGGAACAGGATGTCGATTTTGTTCTGGACACCATTCGCTTGTTGACCCAAGAGCAATTGAATGTACCGTTGATCGGATTTTCAGGTGCACCTTTCACATTAGCCAGCTATATGATTGAAGGCGGCCCTTCGAAAAGCTATAACAAAACGAAAGCCATGATGGCATCAGAACCGGCCATGTGGTTTGCATTAATGGACAAACTCGCAGACACCATCATTCCATACGTAAAAGCGCAAATCAAAGCAGGAGCCAAAGCGATTCAGATTTTTGATTCATGGGTCGGCGCATTGAATGTGGAAGACTACCGCATTTTCATCAAGCCGGTAATGGACCGTATTTTTGCTGAATTGCGTACAGAAGGCGTACCGTTGACAATTTTTGGCGTGGGCGCAAGCCATTTAGCTAAAGAATGGCACGAACTGCCAGTGGATGTTGTTGGATTGGATTGGCGTTTGCCAATCTCCGAAGCGCGCTCAATGGGATTAACCAAAACCTTGCAAGGCAACTTGGATCCTTCCTATTTATTGGCAGACTGGCCGGTAATTGAGGAACGTACGAAAAAGATATTGGATATGGGCATGCAAAGCGATGGCTACATCTTTAATCTTGGACATGGAGTGTTCCCGGAAGTAAACCCGGATACGTTAAAGCGATTGACTTCATTTGTACACGAATACAGCACGGCACATAAAAGCAAATTAAAGTAAGACCAAATTCATGTTGAGGTGATTATGTTGAAGAAGACAATGGGATTATTAGTAATGGCATATGGAACACCGTACTCAGAAGACGATATTGAACGTTATTACACGCATATCCGCAGAGGCCGCAAGCCGAGTGAAGAAAGCCTGGAAGACCTGCGCAGCCGCTATAAAGCAATCGGCGGGCTGTCACCCCTTGCGAAAATCACATTGGACCAAGCAAATGGCTTGTGCGATCGTTTGAATGAAGTTCAAGATGACATTGAATTTAAAATGTATTTGGGACTCAAACATATCGAACCGTTCGTAGAAGACGGCGTTGAAGAAATGAGAAGAGATGGCATTACGGATGCAATTTCAATTGTACTGGCGCCGCATTTCTCAACTTTTTCTGTCAAATCATACAATGGCCGCGCAGCAGAAGCTGCTGAGAAAGCCGGCATTTCACTGACATCCGTTGAAAGCTGGTATACAGAGCCGAAATTCATCCAGTACTGGAGCGAAAAAGTGAGTGCTTCATTCGCGGAAATGTCAGAAGAAGAACTGGCAAAATCGTGCTTGATTGTTTCTGCACATTCGTTGCCTGAAAAGATCATTGCAAACGGTGACCCATACCCGGATCAATTAAAAGAAACCGCTGATATACTTCAACAAGCAACTGGCGTCAAAAACGTGGAAGTTGGCTGGCAAAGTGCTGGACAAACGGGCGAACCTTGGATTGGGCCGGATGTTCAGGATTTGACCCGCGACTTGTTTGAGCAAAAAGGATACACTTCTTTTGTCTACACACCGGTTGGGTTTGTAACCGATCATTTGGAAGTTCTTTACGATAATGATTATGAATGTAAAGTAGTTTGCGATGAAATTGGTGCAAATTATCGCCGCCCGGAAATGCCAAATGTTCAGCCCCTATTTATTGATGGTTTGGCTGACGTGGTCTTGAGAAAGCTGGCAGAAAAATAAACCAGGTGAAAGTGAGGATTAAACGTGGCCGAGCAAACGCATAAAGTAGTTGTCGTCGGCGGTGGAATTACAGGGCTGTCGTCGGCATACTACTTACAAAGACAAGCGATTGAGCAGGGTTTGGAGATTGAAATCACATTGATTGAAGCAGCCCATCGTCTAGGCGGGAACATCCAGACTTTGCAAAAAGATGGCTATGTAATTGAGCGTGGTCCGGATTCGTTTATCTCACGAAAAAATAGCATCCAGCAGTTGGCCAAGGAACTAGGAATTGACAACCAATTAATTCAAAGTGCTCCTGGCAAAACACATGTTGCTGTAGAAAATCAGCTGTATTCGATTCCGGTCGGGACCGTGATGGGAGTGCCGACAAACTTCGGCTCATTTCTCGCTTCAGGCATCAGTTCCTGGTTTGGCAAAGCTCGTGCAATGGGAGACTTTGTCCTGCCGGTATCCCCGTCGCTCGAAGATCAGCCACTCGGACAATTTTTAAGACGCAGGTTTGGCAATGAATTGGTTGAAAATTTGATTGAACCTTTGTTTTCTGGAGTATTTGCCGGTGATATTGATCGCTTGAGTCTAAAGGCGACTTTTCCGGAGCTGATTGAAACCGAACAGCAGCATCGAAGTTTGATGCGCGGATTAAGAAAAAACAGGATATCGGATTATCGTGCATTCAATACCGAACAAGCAGGTACGTTCCAAACCTTTGAAGGCGGTCTTGAAACACTGGTGCGCGCTTTGGAAAAAGAACTTGAAGGCTGTACCATTCTCAAAGGCGTGAAAGTTGAAAAACTGGAACATCACAACCATCAAGCAAAATTGGGGTTGAACAATGGAGCTACCATTGCGGCAGACGGCGTAGTTTTTGCCTTGCCGCATACGAAACTCCTGCCTGTTTTTGAACCTCTGGGATTGATGAAAGGGTTGAAAGATATGCCTTCCACATCCATTGCAACGGTCTCCATTGCTTTTCCAGAAGGTGCTGTAACTCCGGTGAAAGACTGCATGGGATTTGTGGTAGCGCGAAACAGTGATTTCACCATTACGGCCTGTTCAGCAGCTCATTTGAAATGGCCTAGTTTGATGCCACCTGGCAAAACGATGTATCGTTCATTTATTGGCCGTGTAGGCGATGAAGCGGTTGTGGATCTTTCTGACAAAGAAATTGTCAAAGCCGTTTTAGAAGACTTGCATAAACTATTGGATATTCGGGAAAGCCCTGAGCTTACGGTCGTTTCCCGAATGAAAGAAGCGATGCCTCAATATATCGTAGGCCATGAAGAACGGGTTGCTTTGGCCAAGAAAGAATTGCGCGAAGCATTTCCGATGGTTCAAATTGCGGGTGGATCTTTTGAAGGGTTTGGGTTGCCTGCCTGCGTTGATCAAGGAAAAGCAGCTGCTGACCAGCTAATTAAACAATTTACTGCTGAACTATTCAGCACGGAGGAGAGTTCGCAATGAAGAAATTTATGTGGCTAGGTTTGCCGTTTTTGCTATTGGCTGCTTGCGGAACGGGAGAAGCAGATTCTCCTGGAGCTGGCGATCCGATTGAAGAAGTGATGGTGTCATTCAACACTGAAACACAAGCAGACCCAGCAGAGAAAGTGGTTTTGTCGGTTACGGTGACACAAGGAGACGAAACTGTGGAAGATGCTGACGAAATCGTCTATGAGGTTTGGGAATCCGGCGATCGCGAAAACAGTGAAATGATCACGGCTGAGCATACCGAAGATGGCGTCTACGAAGCCGAAACTACGTTTGATGATGAGGGATTGTATTACATGCAGGCACACACAACAGCAAGAAGCTTGCACGTAATGCCGAAGCAAGAAGTCACAGTCGGCAATCCCGATCCAGATTCAATCGTTTCCGATGACAGCGAGGACTCGCAAGGCATGGATAAAATGGAAGACCATTCCGGTCATTGATACAGAACACGAGGGCACCGCTTAGGCGGTGCTTTTTTGTTTGAAAAATAAAGGAACAGGATTTTAGAGAGTTCTGTTTTTTTATCCCTTACCAAAAAGAAGCAGTGCTGGCCAGCACTGCTTCTTTTCTATAAGTATGATTTGGTGAATCTTATCGTTCATTGCATGAATCACATTTAGTACCATAACATTCATGCTGCTCTTCCATTTTTTCTCCACAAGATGCGCATTGTTTCGGGGGCAAGTTCTTGAAAAATTCGACTACGTTTTCAATCATAACTTCCATCTCCTTTGTTATAGTACTGTGTGTGTTTAAGTAATTGTATTATAACAGTTTGGATTCGTCAACCCTAAACAATGAATTTATTTAAATTATCCGTTAAACTGGAGAGAAGAACGCAGCCAAAAGGAGAGAGATTATGTATTTTGTAGACAATAAAGGCATTACAGACCCGCGAATCAACTTAGCAATCGAAGAATATTTATTAAAAACAATGGATGTTGAAAAGGATCCCTTCCTTCTGTTCTATATCAATGAACCTTCTATTATCATCGGCAAAAACCAAAACACGTCAGAAGAAATCAATACGGATTATGTAGATTCAAACGGCATTCATGTGGTGCGCCGCTTATCCGGCGGCGGCGCGGTTTACCATGATCTTGGGAATTTGAATTACAGTTTTATCACAGTGGATGATGGCAACAGTTTCCGCAACTTCCGCAAATTCACAGAGCCTGTGGTCAAAGCCCTTCAAAGTCTTGGTGTCAACGCAGAACTTTCAGGGCGCAACGATTTGATGGCGGAAGGCCGAAAAGTATCCGGCAACGCACAATTTGCGACTAGAGGGCGCATGTTCAGCCATGGCACGTTAATGTTCGATACAGAAGTGGACGCAGTGGTGTCGGCATTAAAAGTCAGCAAAGAAAAAATCGAATCCAAAGGCATCAAGTCGATCCGCAGCCGTGTGGCAAATATTTCTGAGTTTTTAAAAGAACCAATGACTGTGGAAGAATTTCGAAATGCAGTCTTGCACTCGATTTTCGAAGGCGAAGAAAATGTCCGCTACTATGAGCTGACAGATGAGGATTGGAACAACATTCACGAATTGTCGAAAGAGCGTTACGGCAACTGGGACTGGAACTACGGCAAGTCACCTAAATTCAATATCAAGCATTCTCATCGCTTTCCCGTTGGCGGCATTGATGTTCGTTTGCAGGTGGAAAAAGGCATTGTGCAGGACGCCAATATTTATGGCGACTTTTTTGGGGTAGGCGATGTCTCTGAAATCGAACAGGCCATCATCGGTTCGAAGTACGAGCGTGCTTCATTGGATGAGGCGATTACGGGAATTGACATCCCAAAACTACTTGGCGGCATCACAACGGACGAATTTTTAAAATTAATTTATTAAGAATATCCGAGAGCCTGCTTTTATGCAGGCTCTTTTGTTAAAATGGAAAGAAAAAGGAAAGGGGGAATCAATGTGGCTGTTCAACGGATCTTCATTGTCGAAGATGATTTGAAAATCGCGGAGTTATTGGCAGAGACGTTAAGGAAATACCATTACGAAGTAGAGACCGCAAAAGATTTTGATCAAATCATCGAAGAATTCGAAGCTTTTGATCCCCATTTGATTTTGCTGGATATAAACTTGCCTTCTTATGATGGCTATTACTGGTGCCGCCAACTCAGGCAGCAAACCACGTGTCCCATCTTATTCATTTCTGCCCGTTCCGGAGAAATGGATCAAGTCTTCGCATTGGAAAACGGTGGAGATGATTTTATTACGAAACCTTTCCATTATGAAATCGTCCTTGCAAAAATAAGAAGCCATTTGCGCAGAGCCTACGGCGAATATGCACCTAAGCAGGAAGAGCGTTCCATCAAAGCAGGACGGATCGTGTTGTATATGGAACGCATGGAACTGCACGTAAAAACAGAAGCCATCCCCCTGCAGAAAAAAGAATGCACGATTCTCGAACTGCTGCTCACCAGTTATCCGAAAGTGGTGTCACGCGAACAACTGCTGGAGGAATTATGGGATGACCAGGCATTTGTCGATGAAAATACATTGAACGTGAACATGACGCGCGTCCGGAAAAAGCTGGCCGACTACGGCGTGCTGTCAGCCATCGAAACAGTCAGAGGGGCTGGATACCGGCTGCTGCTTCATGAGGAGGAAGCGTGATGCTGCGACTATTCCTGAGAGAGCATGCGGCTTTCATCGTCTTCCAAATTGTATTGGTAGCGTTCATTATGCTGCTGTATTGGCTGGACGGCTTCCGCAATTTGGATACCGCTATTTATTCCTTTGTCATCAGCAGTGTACTCGTCATTACGTTTCTGACTGCCCGCTTTGTCAAACGCTATCAGTATTATCAGCGAATTTTAGCGACCCCGCAAAGCATGGAACATGTGCTTCAGCGTGAAGGCAAGTCACCTGAACAAATTCAAAACGAAATCTATCTTCAGAAATTGTACCGCTTGTACCAGCATGAAGTGCAGTCTTTATATGCCACTCAAAATCGTCATCTGCAGTTTATGAACCAGTGGGTGCATCAGATGAAGACCCCTTTATCTGTCATGCACTTGTTGCTTCAAGAAGAGCAGGAACTCGATAAAAACAGTGTCCGCGAAGAAATGGACCGTTTGAAAGCAGGATTGGATACCGTGTTGATGAATGCGCGGCTGGATACCTTTGAACAGGACATGCAGATCGAACAGGTTGATTTGCGTTCGCTGGTCAGTGAAGTGGTGACTGAAAACAAGCGGCTGTTCATATCGAAACGAGTTTACCCGGAAATTTCAATCGGGGATGAGCACCTCGTTGCAACCGATCAGAAATGGATGAAATTTATTATTGGGCAGTTTTTAACCAATGCGGTGAAATATACGTTTGAACCCAATAAAAAAGTCATGATATCAGCTGAATGTTCCAACGGCAATACGCTTCTTACCATTCGAGACGAAGGAATCGGCATTCCCTCATCCGATTTGCCGCGTGTAACCAAAGCCTTTTTCACTGGAGAAAATGGACGGAAAACGGGAGAGTCTACAGGCATGGGGCTGTTCTTGGCAAAAGAAGTTTGCCGAAAACTGGGACATGAACTGGCAATTTCTTCCGTTCAAGGAGAAGGGACAACGGTCTCTGTGCTGTTCTTCAACCAAGATCTTGCAACACAGGAGGAAAATGATGACAGTAGTGAAAATCGACGAAGTGACAAAAGTATACGAGGGGAAAGTAACCCACCGGGCAGTCAACCAGCTGAGCTTCACAGTGGAAAAAGGTGAGTTTTTAGCAGTGATGGGACCTTCAGGAAGCGGCAAAACAACGCTGCTGAATTTAATTTCGACCATTGACTCGCTGACTTCCGGTGAGATTTTGATCGACGGCACCAATCCGCATCTCCTGGATAAAAATGAACTGGCGCTGTTTCGCAGAAGGGAATTGGGTTTTGTCTTTCAAGACTTTAACTTATTGCAAATGTTGACGGTGGAGGAAAACTTGGTGCTGCCATTAACGCTTGATTATGTACCGATAGACGAAATGGCACGGCGGGTGCTGCTTGTTGCCAAACGCCTTGGGTTGACCTCAATCCTCCACAAAAGGCCGAATGAAATTTCAGGGGGAGAATCCCAGCGCACGGCAATAGGGCGGGCATTGATTCACCAGCCGGCACTTATTTTAGCTGATGAACCAACAGGCAATCTGGACTCTAAATCGTCGCGTGATGTGCTGGAAATCCTATCAAATGCAGCGAAGGAAAACGAAACCACCATCATTATGGTGACGCATGATCCGATTGCTGCGAGTTACTGCGACCGTGTGCTATTTATCAAAGACGGTGAATTTTTCAATGAAATTTATGGAGATGAACGGCGCCAGACATTTTATCAGCGGATTTTGAATGTCCTGTCGTTGCTAGGAGGATCCGTGAATGACCTTTCGGCAACTCGCCTACCATAACGTTGTCCGCAACCGAAGAAACTACGCGGCATTCTTTCTAGCCAGTGTTTTTTCAGTCATGGTGTTTTTTGTCTACTCGATGTTCATTTTTCATCCGGCATTTGAGGAAGAAGGTCTTTGGCTGCTCGCTATCCGCGGAATGTTGATTGCGGAAGTGGTCCTTTATATCTTTACGCTATTCTTTTTGTTTTATTCCATGAGTGCATTTTTGCAAGCCCGGTCGAAGGAATTCGGTGTGCTGATGCATTTAGGGATGACGAAAAAACAATTGAATAAACTGATCTTTTTTGAAATGCTTATTATCGGCACAATTTCTACTGCAACGGGCATTGCATTCGGTTTTGCTTTTTCAAAGTTCTTTTTTATGATTGGCCGGGAAATAATGGAGCTGGAGTCTTTGCCGCTGTATGTTTCGTGGGAACCGTTCCTGTTGACCATTGCCGCCTTTGCCAGCCTGTTCGTCATTATATCGTTTGTCAGTGTCGGATTTATCCGTACGAAGCGAGTTGTTGACTTGTTGCAAGGCTTTTGGAAAGTAGAAGAAGAAACCAAATCGTCAACGATTCTGTCGATTATGGGAATTGTCTTTTTGGCTGTCGCTTATACATTTGCTGCGAATGTTTCTGACCGAACCGTCTACCAGATGATTTTTATCGTACCGCCGCTCGCTACATTCGGCACCTATTTGTTTTTTACACATACGATTCATTCGCTGCTGCGGCTGTATAAACGCAAAAAAAATGTGTATTGGAAAAAAACGCGTTTAGTATCGCTGGCAGAAGCTTCTGTCAAACTAAAAGACAGTGCCCAAATGTTCTTTATTGTGACCATCGTATCAACCGTTGCATTTTTGACGGTAGGGACTTTAGCGTCTTTTATGTCCTATACAGGCGACTTCCGCGAGTCCAACCCGCTTGGCCTTGTTTACATTTCGTTCAATGGCAATGATCAGGAATCGGAGCATATTGAACGATTAACGAACCAGTTGGAAAGCGAGCAATTGTCTTACGATCTGGTAGAATTGAACGTTAAACGCCAAACCTCCGGTGCTACCGGAAATGATGTGGATATCTTGTCGCTTTCTCAGTTTAATCGTTTAGCAGGAGCGCTTGATTTTGATCCCGCACAATTGCAGGAAGGCGAAGGAATGTTCGTGCCTTTTTCTCTGGATTCTCTAAAGACGCTGGAAAGTACCAGCATCGACACGGTGCTATTTGAGAGTGACGTGTCTTTAACCATCCAATCAACTTATCCGCATGTTGTTTTTCCCATCCACACGCTGAACGTTAATACCATTGTAGTCAGTGACGCTGATTACGAAGCGATTGATCAACCGTTGCTGGGTTACGAGGCTGGCACATCGGACTTTTCTTATTATGCTTTTGATGTGCTGAACTGGACAGAAACGGTCAATATTGGCAATCAGCTTACGGATACCGTAAGTGAAGCGGTAGAAACCGCAAATTTTAATGGCGTCAACTTCTTCTTTGAAAACCCAGGCGATGACTATCGTTGGTTCCGTTCGTCTTTTGCTTTGCTGTTGTTTATTGGAGTAATGGTAGCGGCTGTTTTTCTGCTGGCAGCTGGCAGTTTTATTTACTTTAAGTTGTATACGGGTCTTGAACGCGACCGAAAACAATACAAGTTGCTGGTTCGTTTAGGTATGACCGATAAGGAACTGGGCAAAATCGTCAATCGGCAATTGGTTCCGCAGTTTTTCTTGCCGTGGAGTTTAGCGTTGCTGCATAGTGCATTTGCTTTTATTTCACTGCAGGTGGTATGGGAAGAGTTTGCCGAACTATCCATTTTGGGAGAAATGGCTATAGTGCTAGGTGGCTTTACCGTTGCACAAATTTTATACTTTTTCTTAATTCGTTGGCGCTATGTCGCGCATTTGCAGGCACCGTAAATTTACGGTGCCTGTTGTATTGTCTGAAGATTTATTTTATAATGAGAAAAGGTAAAATATGAATGAGTATTCATTCAACACGAAAGAGGGATGGAAATGAATTTAATGTCACGCGTTCACGAAATTGCTGAACAAGATTCTGCCAGAGTTGCCTACAGTTTTATGGGGAAAGACACAAATTATGGGGAATTTGATCAGTCTGTTGCTGTTTTTGCTGGTGCGTTACAAGGACTGGGCGTGGAAAAAGGGGACCATGTCGCATTTCTGTTAGGCAACACACCGCATTTCTTAATTTCTTTGTATGCCACCATGCGTCTAGGGGCTACAGCAGTGCCAATCAATCCTATTTACAGCCCGGATGAAATCGCTTACATCGTTAATAACAGTGATGCCAAGGTAGTGGTGGCACTGGATATGCTTCTGCCGCTTGTGGCAGGAGTGCACAAAGCGTTGCCAGCCGTTGAATCGTATGTCATTTGTGAGACCGATCCATCAACGCCTGAAAAGATGGGACAACTTCCTGAGGAAGTGAAAGGGAAAGTCCATTCGTTTACGGCATTGTTGGGGAACTCAGCGCCACATGCGGCATTTGCAGAAGTTCAGGCAGATGACAATGCAGTTATTTTGTACACATCGGGTACAACAGGCAAACCCAAAGGCGCCATGCTGACACATCAAAATTTATATTCAAATGCACGTGATGTGGGGGAATACCTCCAAATTGGAGCAAATGATCGTGTGGTAGCCACGTTGCCAGTATTTCATGTTTTTGCACTGACAGTTGTTGTAAATGCACCTCTTTTACAAGGAGCAACGATTGTTTTGGTTCCGCGCTTTAATCCAAAAGAGGTATTCCAAGCCATTAAGGCGTCAAAGGCAAGTGTTTTCGCTGGAGTGCCAACCATGTTCAATTTCATGAATCAATTGCCGGATGTGGATCCAGCAGATTTTGCATCTGTCCGTCTTGCGGTTTCCGGTGGTTCTGCAATGCCTGTAGCTTTGCTTCATAGTTTTGAAGATAAGTTTAATGTCCGAATTTCCGAAGGCTATGGTTTGTCAGAAGCTTCGCCGGTTACTTGCTTTAACCCGATTGACCGTGAGCGGAAAGCCGGTTCGATCGGAACGTCAATCATCAACGTTGAAAATAAAGTCGTTAACGAGCTGGGCGAAGAAGTGGCGGCAAATGAAGTTGGTGAACTGATTGTCCGTGGACCGAACGTCATGAAGGGCTATTACAAAATGCCGGAAGAAACGGCCGCCGCAATTCGTGACGGTTGGCTGTATACGGGCGATTTGGCTCGTGTCGATGAAGAAGGCTACTTTTATATCGTAGACCGCAAGAAAGATATGATTATCGTGGGCGGCTACAACGTTTATCCGCGCGAAGTCGAAGAAGTGCTGTTTGCACATCCAGCAATCTTAGAAGCCGCAGTAGTCGGCTTGCCGGATCCTGATTTTGGAGAAGAAGTCAGTGCTTACGTCGTGTTGAAAGATCCGACTGTGTCAGTGGAAGATCTGAAAACGTATTGTGCTCAGCATTTGGCAAAATACAAAGTTCCTAAACAATTTGAAGTGCTGGAAGAATTGCCAAAAAACACGACAGGAAAAATTTTGCGGCGATCACTGAAAGACCAAGCAATGCAAAAATAACTAATTACGCAAGGCTCCGGTGTAAAATCCGGAGCCTTTTTTCTGATTGTAAAACAGGTACATGAGAATATGATTGAAAAAACTGACATTTTTCATTATAGTTAAGGAGCAGTATTACGAATTTCGAAATAGTTGGATCCGAGGAGGAAATGGAATGGCAAAAAAAGCAATGGAAATTAAAGATTTAACCAAACTGGTGTCAGTCACAAACCCGCGGATTTCACCGGATGGCAAAAGAGCGGTGTTTGTCCATACGAAAATTGATGAAGAGGAAAATACATATAGAGCTCATCTTTACCATATTGACTTGGCAACGGGGAAGCACACCCAATGGACGCATGGCAAGGAACGCGTGAGTTCGCCAAGATGGTCGGCAGATGGAACCGCTGTTGCTTTTTTATCGGATCGAAATGAAAAAAATCAGTTGTTCGTAATACCGGCAGCTGGTGGAGAAGCTCGATCACTGACTGAGTTCGAAAAAGGGATCCATGGCTTTGAATGGTCGCCTTGCGGAACTAAAATTTGGTTTGCTGCTTTGGCGAAGGACGGGAAAACTTTCATAGACAAAGAGGAAAAAGAAGAAAAGAAACAGCCGGAGCCTTATCGTGTGGACAAAATGAAATACAAAATGGATGGCACGGGGTTATTGCCAAAAGACTTTCATCGCCAGATCGGGTCGGTGGAGATCGATTCAAAGAATGTAGAGCAGTTGACAAAGGGAAGCTACCATCACAGTCTCGAAGCTGTCTCGCATGATGGGAAAAAACTGATTTACGGTGTAACGCGTGAAGAAAATCTGGATTTTGTCTTCCGTCAGCCTCTTTATTTTTACGATTTAGAAACAGAAAAAGAATCGGTATTGATAGAGGAAGAAGGGTATTTCGGTGGTGCAGCTTTTTCATTTGATGATTCGAAAGTGGCTTTTGCAGGAAGCTTCCGACAGTATGAAAATGCGACCCATACAGAAGTGTATGTAACGGATGTCACTGAAAATACTCGGGTTTGCCTGACGGAGGGTCTGGATGCGCCTATCGGTGATTTTGTTGTAGCTGATCATCAGCAAGGAGCAGCTGCACCGGATGTTGTTTGGACAAAGGACGATCATCTGTATTTCCAAGTATCGACAATGGGCGACGTGCGTCTGTATTTTGCTTCGCTTGATGGTATGATTTTTCCAGCATCTCCGGACATGGAGCATGTTTATGGCTATGACATTTCGCAGGATGGCCAATTTGCAATTGCGGCAATCAGCAACCCGGTTAATCCGGGCGAATTGTATAGCTTGACAATCGCGGCAGGAGAACGTCAGCCTTTGACTTTTTTCAATCAGCAATTTCTGGAACAAACAGAGTTGGCTGAGGCACAGCCAATTGTTGCAAAAGGCGCGAAAGACTGGGCAGTCCATGGCTGGCTAATCAAGCCATATGGTTACCAAGAAGGGAAAAAGTATCCATTGGTCGTTAATATTCACGGAGGTCCGCATGCGATGTATGCGAATACGTTTGTTCACGAAATGCAATTGTTGGCAGCCCGTGGATTTGGTGTCCTGTATGTTAACCCACGCGGCAGCCATGGCTATAGCCAGGAGTTTGTAGACGCTGTGCGCAGCGATTATGGCGGCGGCGATTACGAAGACATCATGAATTCTGTTACGGAGACAGTGGCATCGAACGATTGGATTGATGCCGATCGGTTAGGCGTAACAGGCGGCAGCTACGGCGGCTTTATGACCAATTGGATTGTTGGCCATTCAGACCGCTTTAAAGCAGCAGTGACACAGCGTTCCATCTCCAATTGGATTTCGTTCTTCGGTGTATCGGATATCGGCTATTATTTCAGTGACTGGCAGATTGGTGCAGATATGACGGATGTCGACAAGCTGTGGCAGCATTCGCCCTTGAAATACGCGAAGAATGTCCAAACACCGTTGCTGATTCTTCACTCAGAAAATGATTACCGGTGCCCGATTGAACAGTCGGAACAGTTATATGTAACCTTGAAAAGCATGGGCAAAGAAACAGAATTTGTCCGTTTCCCAGAAGCCGACCACAATTTATCGCGTACCGGCAAACCAAATCTTCGCTTTGCACGTCTGGAGCAGATTACAGGCTGGATGGAAAAATATCTATAACCACAAAAAGACGGAGCGGCTCATAAAGCCGCTCCGTTAAGACTGTAGACAGAATCTAACCAAAATGAATAGCTGTGTATCGTCCCAACCGTTCTGGCCACTTCGCTTTCCGTGGGCTCAGCTTCAGCCTCCTCGTCACTGCGTTCCTGTGGGGTCTTCAGCTTTCGCTGGGCCACAGGAGTCTCCGTGGCCAGCCCGGTTGGGAGCATGCTGCTTTAATCAAAGGGAGAACCATCAGTTCTTTTCCAATAAAAAGAACTTTAACAAGCCTAGTTATTACGCTACTCTAGGATCCGGAGCGCAAGGCGGTGACTCCTGCGGAAAAACGGAGTGATGAGACCCCGCAGGAGCTTGCGACGAGGAGGCTCAGCGCTTCGTCCGCGGAAAGCGTCCGCCTGGAGCGCAGGGTCCAGGATAACCAAGCTAAAATGAGTATTCATTTGTCTACAAGCTCGACGGAGCGGCTCATAAAGCCGCTCCGTTTTTAGTTTGGAAAAGCATAGGTTTCGCTCTTCCTTATTTTCCTTTAAATACCGGTTTACGTTTTTCGCCGAAAGCAGCAAGTGCTTCCATTCGATCTTCCGTTGGAAGGGTAATTTCATAAGCTTTTCGTTCAATCTGCAGCCCAGTCTGCAAATCGGTGTTCATGCCATTTTTGACAGCGAACTTCGCCTGCTGCAAAGCGATTGGCCCATTCGCCAAAATCGCATCGGCAAAGGCACCAGTTACTTCTGCCAGTTGGTCCCGCGTTGCGACGCGCGTCACCAAGCCATAATCCAGCGCTTCAGCGGACTCCAAACGGCGGGCTGTCAAAATCAATTCCAACGCTTTGGACTCCCCAATCAAGCGCGGCAGACGCTGAGTCCCGCCAGCTCCTGGAATAATTCCAAGACTGGTTTCAGTCAGTCCAAGCAGCGTGTCATCGGCGACAATGCGGAAATCACAAGCCAGCGCCAGCTCCATGCCACCGCCGAATGCAAAGCCGTTGATCATCGCAATGGTCGGCTGCGGCAAGCTCTCGATGGTAGAAAACACTTCACCAATTTTGAAGATATTACGTTTGACGTGCTGCTCTGTCAGGTTTTTGCGTTCTTTCAAATCTGCTCCAACACTGAATGCTTTTTCTCCGGCCCCAGTAAATACAACAAGCCGAATATCCGGATTGATGCGAATCGCTTCTACAACTTGTCCAAGTTCGAGAAGCATGTCGTAGTTAAAAGCATTCATGGCTTCTGGCCGATTTAAGGTAATAAAAGCCAAGTTGTTTCGTTGTTCGTAATGAATTGTGTCCATTTTCATCCCCCTTGTGTCGTTCCATCCGTTAAAAACATACCACTTTTTGGACTATTTCGCTATCAGACTCTATAATGAAAGCCATGGGAGGGACTGCACTTATGAATCAAATTACGTTTATCCGCATCTTCCGGATTGTCTGGCTGGCAGTCAAAATCTTTTTGCAAGTGACGTTCTTCCAAAGACGCAATCGTGGAAACTGGAACCCGCTCGTTGAAAAAAGATGGAACGAGATGATTACAAAACAAGCCAAAGAATATAAAAACTTGGCGTTAAAGCTTGGTGGACTCATGATCAAACTGGGTCAGTTCTTGTCCACACGGGCAGATATTATGCCGCCTTCATTTCTTGCAGAATTGGAAGGGCTGACCGACCGCGTACCTTCTGTCTCAAGAACAAGCATCGTCTCGGTGCTGGAAGAAGAATGGAATTCACCGCATACCAATTACTTGGATCAATTGTCGGATTCGGCAGTGGCTTCAGCTTCTATTGGTGAAGTTTACAAAGGCGTACTGAAAAACGGTATGGAAGTGGCTGTTAAAGTACAACGGCCGGGAACAGACCGTATTTTACGTGCTGACTTTAAAGCCATCCGCATTGTTATCTGGTTGGTCGAGAAATTCACACCGTATGCCAAGCAAATTGATTTTAAATTGCTGTATGCGGAAATGACAGAGACGATCGGTGCGGAATTGAATTTCCTGAAAGAACTTCAGAATGGCCGTGCATTTGCCGATCGCTTTGACTCGATGGAAGGTGTCCGCATTCCGCTGTACTTTGATGAATACACCACACGCCGAGTATTGGTGATGGAGTGGATTGAAGGGGCGCGCATTACAGATTTGGCATTTATCGAAAAAAATGAATTGGACCGCCACGAAATTTCAGAGCGGCTGTTTATTTTATTTTTGGAACAAGTTTTGTACGGCGGACAATTCCACGCTGATCCACACGGAGGAAACATTCTCTTGGAGCCGGACGGAGGCATTGTTCTGATTGATTTCGGAATGATTGGCAATATCAGCAAGAAAGATTCCCAGGCGGTATTGCGTGCTGCAGAAGGTGTTATCTTTAAGAATTACGACCAAGTGCTCGATTCCCTGGAAGATCTTCGGTTCTTGTTGCCGCAGGCCGATCGTGCAGTATTGGGGGATGCCATTTCCCGCTTGATCACAGCTTATGAATCGAACGAACTGTCGCAAATGGACAGTTTTGTCGTCGAACGTTTGTTGAACGATATGCAGGAAATTGTCCGCACACAACCGGTTCAATTGCCGGCAGAGTTTGCCTTTTTCGGGCGCGCGGCTTCCATTTTCGTCGGTGTATTGCATGTCTTAGATCCGAAAGTGGATTTACTGGCTCTTGCGCGACCGCGCATACTGGAATGGGCTTCTTCACAAAAAGAGGGCAAAGGCATCTTTGGAAAAGAAGATGTTCTGCGCTGGGCGTTGAATGCTTCTGGACCATTCCGTGCTTTCCCGCAAAAAGTCATCAACTACTTGGAAGAACCGGAACGTCTCCGGCATTATCTCGAAAATCGGGATGGCCGGGAACGGGAGTATCGGCGTGATTTGCAGTCCCGGATGTTTGCCGGGATTTTCACCATTATTTCCTTTACCGGAATTTCTGTTTCGGTTTGGTTTTGGAATGAACCTTACCTATGGGTTTCGTCAGTATTCTTTGTTGGATCGTTATGGGCTTACCGATCCATTAAGTAAACAAAAAGTTGCTGCTCAACATCCGTATGGACGTTGAGCAGCAACTTTTTTAATATTAATGGTAGAAAATGATGGTGAAGACGAAAAATTTGCAGTATAAGATAGAGGTCCATATCGGTGCAGAAAACTTACTCGAGTGGCTGCTGTTTTCGTGGAGGGAAAGAACGTTTTGTCACATAAGCCATAGAGTGATTATGGACGCGCTGAGCCTTTTTGAAGTATCGGCGAAGCGATCCGGCAAAAGAATGCTGGTTTCGCAATGCAATGGGTGAAACATCCAAGTACACCGTTTCACTATTGCTCAAGTAAATAATGCTGCCTTTGCCGCTGCTGTCGCTTTCAATCAAATCGATGGCATCGTAATTAAACCAAACGCATTCTTTGTTTTTGGGAGAGTGGGTCGGAAAGAATAAGAGTGGGTTGCCATAATACTCGCCTACGATGATTGGGGGTTTGTGTTTTACGCCGACGGCTTTTTGAGCGTAAAGTGTTGCACTTTCAAGCGAAGCGCGATAGAACCTGCAGGAAGTGGTCACCGTTTTGTATACCGCTTCTTCAACTATGAATTCACTGCGGTCTTCAATTACGCGCATCCAAGTGCGATGGCCATCTGTATAGGGCAATAAGGCATACGTATTCGCGCAGACTGTGTAAGAATGCGGTCGGTGATTCTTTTTACTCATGGAAATTAACCCCCTAAATTTACTTTACATACCTTATTATAATAAAAAATGGAAATTGCGCAATGGACATTAGATTGAAAATAATATTTTTTTCTATTTCATCGGAATTTTCAAATAAATCTTGATTTATTCTAATTGCCTAATGTATACTAATGAAAAGCATTCGGGGTGAAGAGAAATGGAAAACTATTATTCTTATGCTGATTTCATGAAAGCGATGGCTCAAACGAAAAAAATTACAGAAGCGGAAAAACTGCTGAATGACATCTACCTGGATCTCTTCTTAAAGCATGTCCACCGTTCCCAACAAGAAGCACAGCTGTTAACCCTTATTGACGAAGCCCTGGATCATCACGACCAAAAAGCTTTCATCATATATGCTGCCCAACTACAAACTTTAAAGCACGAAGAAGCTGAATAAATGGCTGCACAACAAGAGCCTTGAAAAGGGGAAGTCGGAATACATCCGGCTTCTCTTTTTTGTGTCCCATCCAAAATAAGGCATGCAAGCTGCAGAAGAGGATCTTTGCAAAAACTAGTTATTATAAATCTTTATTCTGTTGAAGACAAAATGTCATCGAGCAAAACCGCTCTTGGCCATTTGTGAGTGCAAAAAATCCATTTTTATTTTCACATACTATCGTTATATATGCGCATCTTTACATAAAAAACATACGTTCGCTTTTTGTTAGTGGTTTTTTAGGGCATATGGTAAAGTAGAGATAGTGAAAGAACGGGAGGACGTCTTATTATGAAACAAGAATTTAATCTTCAAGCCCCTTATGAACCAGCCGGCGATCAGCCCCAAGCCATTGCCGAACTGACACAAGGCATCATCAACGGCAAGCGTTGCCAGACTTTGCTCGGAGCAACGGGTACAGGTAAAACGTACACGATGTCAAACGTCATTCAACAAGTAAAAAAGCCGACGCTCGTCATGGCTCACAATAAAACATTGGCAGGACAGCTCTACAGCGAATTCAAGGAATTTTTCCCTGATAACGCCGTTGAGTATTTTGTTAGTTATTACGATTACTACCAACCGGAGGCATATGTGCCGCAATCAGACACATTCATTGAAAAAGATGCCAGCATCAACGATGAAATTGATAAGTTGCGCCACTCCGCCACGAGTTCATTGTTTGAACGGGACGATGTCATTGTTATTGCATCCGTTTCCTGCATCTACGGTCTGGGTTCACCAAAAGAATACCGTGAACTGGTTGTCTCTCTTCGCAAAGGGATGGAAATCGAGCGCAATCAATTGCTGCGGAAATTAGTGGATGTGCAGTATGAACGCAACGACATCAATTTTATTCGCGGGACATTTCGTGTCCGTGGAGACGTCGTGGAAATTTTCCCGGCGTCACGCGATGAACGATGCTTGCGCGTCGAATTTTTTGGCGATGAAATTGATCGAATCCGCGAAGTTGATGCCTTGACTGGTGAAATTATTGGCGAACGCGAACACGTCGCTATTTTCCCGGCATCCCACTTTGTTACACGCGAAGACAAAATGGTCAAAGCGATTGAAAACATCGAAGCGGAATTGGAAGAACGTTTGAAAGAGATGCGTGCAGAAGACAAATTGTTGGAAGCGCAGCGCTTGGAACAACGGACACGCTATGATTTGGAAATGATGCGGGAAATGGGCTTTTGTTCCGGCATTGAAAACTATTCACGGCATTTGACGCTTCGTCCTGCCGGTGCACAGCCTTATACATTGATTGATTATTTCCCGGAAGATTTTCTGCTGGTCGTAGATGAAAGCCACGTGACGCTGCCACAGGTCCGCGGCATGTTCAATGGTGATCAGGCACGCAAAAAAGTGCTGGTTGACCATGGTTTCCGTCTGCCTTCAGCAATGGATAACCGGCCGCTGACTTTTGATGAGTTTGAAGAACATATCAGCCAGGCTGTTTTTGTGTCAGCAACGCCTGGCCCTTATGAGCTGGAACATACACCGGAAATGGTGGAACAAATTATTCGGCCAACCGGTTTGCTTGACCCGACAATCGAAATCCGGCCAATTGAAGGCCAAATTGATGACTTGATGTATGAAATTCGTCAGCGTGCTGAAAAGAATGAGCGCGTGCTGGTAACCACATTGACGAAAAAAATGTCAGAAGACTTGACGGCTTATCTGAAAGATGCCGGCATCAAAGTCAATTACCTCCATTCTGAAATCAAGACGCTGGAGCGGATTGAAATTATCCGGGAACTGCGAATGGGTGTCTACGATGTATTGGTCGGCATCAACTTGCTGCGCGAAGGATTGGATATTCCGGAAGTTTCACTGGTAACCATTTTGGATGCCGACAAAGAGGGCTTCCTGCGTTCTGAACGTGCTTTGATCCAAACAATGGGCCGGGCAGCACGAAACTCAAATGGCCATGTTATTATGTACGCTGACCGAATAACGGATTCCATGCAAAAAGCGATGGATGAAACGACGCGACGCCGCACCATCCAAGGCGACTACAATGAAAAACATGGAGTTACACCGATTACGATTCAGAAGAAAATTCGCGACGTCATCCGTGCTACGGCTGCGGCGGAAGAGTCGGAAGAATATATTTCAAAAGCAGTATCAGGCAAAAAGCTCAAAAAAGAAGATCGCTTGAAACTGATCAGTTTATTGGAAACAGAAATGAAGGATGCGGCAAAAGCACTCGATTTCGAACGGGCTGCAGAGCTGCGTGATACCGTGCTTGAATTGAAAGCGGAAGGATGATAGAAAGTGAAAAAACAGGAAATACGGATACAAGGTGCACGTGCGCATAATTTAAAAAATATTGATGTTGTCATTCCGCGTGACAAGCTTGTTGTCATGACCGGACTATCAGGATCCGGCAAATCTTCTTTGGCATTTGACACGATTTATGCAGAAGGCCAGCGGCGATATGTAGAATCGCTGTCTGCATACGCCCGCCAGTTTTTGGGCCAGATGGATAAGCCAGATGTCGATTTGATTGAAGGCTTATCACCGGCCATTTCGATTGACCAAAAAACCACCAGCAAAAACCCGCGTTCTACAGTAGCAACGGTCACAGAAATTTACGACTATATGCGTTTGATGTTTGCGCGGATTGGCAAACCAATTTGCCCAAACCACGGAATTGAAATTTCCTCACAGACAATTGAACAAATGGTTGACCGCATCGTGGATTATCCGGAACGCACCAAGATGCAAATTTTGGCGCCTATCGTCTCAGGCCGCAAAGGCACACATGTCAAATTGCTTGAAGATATCCGAAAGCAAGGCTATGTGCGCGTTCGTGTGAATGGTGAACTGATTGATTTGGATGATAACATTACATTGGACAAAAACAAGAAACACAATATTGAAGTGGTCATTGACCGAATCATCATTAAAGAAGGCATTGCACCACGTCTGAGCGATTCTTTGGAGTCGGCTCTCCGGCTAGCAGACGGCCGTGTACTGGTGGATGTCATGGATCAGGAAGAGTTGTTGTTCAGTGAACACCATGCCTGCCCAATATGCGGATTTTCCATCGGTGAACTAGAGCCGAGAATGTTCTCGTTCAACTCGCCTTTCGGGGCCTGCCCGGAATGCGACGGATTGGGAATGAAACTGGAAGTTGATCCGGAGCTGGTTATTCCAGACTGGAGCGTATCGCTCAATAAAGGAGCCATTGTTCCGTGGCAGCCAACCAGTTCGCAATACTATCCGCAACTGCTGAAAGCGATTTGCAAGCATTATAAAATTGATATGGACGTGCCGGTCAGTGATTTGCCGGAAGAGCATATCAACATTATCCTGCGCGGCTCTGGAAACGATAAAATCCGTTTCCGCTACGAAAACGATTATGGCCAGATTCGCGACAACCACATCAATTTTGAAGGGGTGCTCTCCAATGTGGACCGCCGCTACCGTGAAACTTCATCGGACTATATTCGTGAACAAATGGAGAAATACATGGGCGAGCAGCCTTGTACCGTCTGTGAAGGCTATCGCTTGAAACCTGAAACGCTGGCTGTTAAAGTCAACGGTCTGCATATTGGTACGGTTGCTGAATTTTCCATTATCGAAGCCAACCAGTTTTTCGATCAATTGGTTCTTTCTGAGAAAGACATGCAGATTGCCAAGTTGATCCTTCGTGAAATTCAGGAACGCGTCGGGTTCCTGATCAATGTCGGGTTGGATTATTTAACCTTAAACCGTGCATCTGGCACGCTCTCCGGAGGGGAAGCACAGCGCATCCGTTTGGCTACCCAAATTGGGTCCCGACTGACCGGTGTATTGTACATTCTCGATGAGCCGTCAATCGGCCTTCACCAGCGTGACAATGACCGGTTGATTGAGACATTGAAAAGCATGCGCGATATCGGCAATACGCTGATTGTAGTTGAGCATGATGAAGATACGATGCTGGCAGCTGATTACCTGATTGACGTTGGGCCTGGAGCCGGCGTTCATGGAGGAGAAATCATTGCAGCAGGAACACCTGATAAAGTGATGAAAAACAAAAAATCCTTAACCGGACAATATTTAAGCGGTAAGAAATTTATTCCCTTGCCTGCTGAACGAAGAACGCCGAGTGACCGGAAGATTTCAATCCGGGGCGCCAACCAAAACAATTTGAAAAAAGTGGATGTAGATATTCCGCTTGGTCTGTTTACAGCGGTAACGGGCGTTTCCGGTTCAGGAAAAAGTACACTTATTAACGAAATTCTTTACAAGACGCTTGCGCACCGCTTGAACCGCGCCAAAGCGAAACCGGGCCATTTTGATTCGATCGAAGGCACCGAAGAACTTGAAAAAGTCATTGAAATTGACCAGTCGCCGATTGGCCGGACACCGAGATCTAATCCAGCAACTTATACCGGCGTCTTTGACGATGTCCGAGATGTCTATGCCACAACAAACGAAGCAAAGGTCCGAGGCTATAAAAAAGGGCGGTTCAGTTTCAATGTCAAGGGCGGTCGCTGTGAAGCTTGCCGCGGAGATGGTATTATAAAAATAGAAATGCATTTCCTGCCGGATGTATACGTGCCTTGCGAAATTTGCCACGGCAAACGCTACAACCGTGAAACGCTGGAAGTGAAGTACAAAAACAAAAGCATTGCTGATGTACTGGCAATGACAGTAGAAGACGCCTATTCATTTTTCGAAAACATTCCAAAGATCAACCGGAAGTTAAAAACGATTGTGGACGTAGGCCTCGGATATATTACGATGGGACAACCCGCCACGACTTTATCCGGTGGTGAAGCGCAGCGCGTCAAGCTGGCATCCGAGCTTCATAAACGATCAAACGGCAAGTCGTTCTACATTTTGGATGAACCAACGACCGGTCTGCATGCTCATGATATTTCCCGGTTGCTGACAGTTCTGCAGCGCCTCGTTGAAAACGGCGATACGGTGTTGACGATTGAACACAACCTAGACGTCATCAAAACGGCGGATTACATTATTGATCTGGGACCTGAAGGTGGCGACAAAGGCGGAACCATCTTGGCAACGGGCACTCCAGAAGAAATTGCAGCCGTTGAAAATTCTTATACCGGGAAGTACTTAAAGCCGATTCTGGAACGGGATCGTGCACGAATGGAAGCAACGGTCAAAGGGGCCAGCCGCAAGAAAAAAGCGGTAAAATGAAACTTTTCCCGCTGGCAAACGTAACAATTAGAAGAACAGATCTGTTTGGTCCGGTAAGCTTCTGCTTATCGGCATTCAGGCAAAGAGGAGGCCAAAATACATGCAAAGCGAAAAAGAACGCATTTTAGACATGGTAGAGAACGGTACGATTTCAGCGCGGGAAGCAGTTGAGTTGCTGCGCGCTGTAGATGGCAACAGTGCTTCTTCGAACGAACCGAATTATGGCCGCAACAACCAACGAGACAAATCGAGCAAACGCGGATTTTTCAGACCGGAAGACATTGTGAAAAAAGTATCCAAGGATTTTTCGAAGAATGTTTCGAAAAATGTTTCGAAAAATGTCTCACGTGATTTTAATGACTTCGGTACTCGAATGATGGACTTTATGCAATCTTCTGTGGGCAAGCTGAAAACAATGGAATTTGACTCGCCATTTGGTGAGGCCGTTCAATTCAGCCATACGTTTACAGATGAAATGACCGACCTAAATACGATTATTGCAGACATTGCCAATGGACAATTGGAAATCTTCCCATCGCAAGACGGCTTGCTGCGTGCGGAATGCAGCGTGAAAGCTTACCGCTCGGAATCTCCAGCGCAAGCTAAAGAAGATTTTCTTGATAAGTTTGTTTTTATTGCCGATGACCACAAACTGCGGATCATCAGTGATTTCAAAACGACTCAAGTAAATGTGATTTTGTACGTACCGGAAGCTTCTTATGAGCACATCACGGCTCGCTTGTTTAATGGCGGTTTCACGATGAAGCGCATCAATGCAGCGCTAATCAAGGTGAAGACAGCAAATGGCAAAATCGATTTGAAGCATGTGGAATTTGATGACGCAGAATTGGAAACAGCTAATGGTGCGATTCATGTTCAGGAAACCAAAGGCAAAGTGCTCGAAGCCGAAACTTTGAACGGCCGCATCTATATCGATGGGGATATTCAGACAATCGTGTCCAAATCGTTGAACGGCAACATCGTTGCTACAACCAGATGCAAAGACGCACGCAAATTGGAATCCAAAACTTTGGCAGGAAATGTGGAAATTTACATTCCAGCGCATTTGCCGCTTAAAGGGGAAGTTTCATCAAATCTTGGCAAAATGGATGTATTGCTTTCCGATATTGACAGCACGCATGAGCAAGGACAATTTATGCAGAAGTCAATCCGGTTCTCTAAACAGGGAACTGAGCCAGCTGCCGCTCCATTATTGGTCTACGGCGAAACCAAAACAGGTTCGGTCCTGCTTCGCTATTTAACAATCGAATAAACAACTGTTAAGCCTGCACATTTATTTTGTGCAGGCTTTTTTATGAAATTCACATAATTGGTATTTTTAGTGGTTTTGTCTTACCATTTAAATAAAGGAAAGGTTTTGAGACATGATAGCTGCTATTTTAATGGGATTTACCATTTTGTTGATGTTGCTAAATTTGTATTATTTCTTTACAAACAAGCAGCATAAGGAAAGTTTTATTCATCCGTCACTATTTACAAAATTATTCTTTGTCATGACTGCTATCACTTTTGGATTTGCCGTTATCTATTACTTACTGTCGTTAAACACGGACATTCTCAGGCTCAATGATGAAACCGGAAGGCCAGCAGGAGATGATTTTTGGGATTATTTATACTTTAGCGGCGCAACCATGCTCTCCGTCGGTTATGGCGACTTGGTACCAATCGGCTCTGCTCGCTTTTTTGCCATCGTTCAAGCGGCATTAGGGTTGCTTTTGCCATCTGCTTACTTTGTGAAAGCGTTCAGTGAAATGAGCAGTGGGGAAAAAGATGGCCAAGGAAATAAAAGCGATAAAGAAGTAGACAGCCAGGAGGGCGAAGATGATGAATGACAGTATAGATTCCCACACCGAAAAAATGTTCGATCAATTGATGAATGACACGAAGATTCAACGGGCACTTGCATTTATTGAACAAGATCATTCGCGGACGATCGAAGAACAGATTGGCTTGACAGAAATTCCGGCTCCCCCGTTTAAAGAACAGCGGCGTGCTGAAAACTTCATGATGCGCCTGAAGGACCTGGGCTTGGCAGATGTTCGCATGGATTCAGAAGGCAACGTCTATGGCGTGCGAAAAGGACAAGGGACTGGCCCGAAAGTTTTTGTGTCTGCTCATCTTGATACTGTGTTTCCTGAAGGAACCGACACGACAGTCCACCAAAAAGATGGTGTGCTCCATGCGCCTGGAATTGGAGATGATACGCGTGGCTTGGCCGAATTGCTGGCAGTGGTAAGAGCTTTTGCCGAAGCTGGCATTGATAACAGCGGAGATATTATTTTTGGCGGAACAGTAGGCGAAGAAGGTGCAGGCGATTTGCGTGGCGTCAAAGCTTTTTTTACCGAGCATCAGGACATTGATGCATTTCTGTCACTGGATGGGCCGGGCTTTAATTATATTACGTATTTAGGAACAGGAAGCTATCGCTATAAAATTACATACACAGGACCTGGTGGCCATAGCTTTGCAGCTTTCGGTACACCGAGTGCGACGCATGCGTTAGGTCGGGCGATGGCCGCAATTGCTGATTTGCATACGACGAGCGAACCCAAGACCACTTTTTCAATTGGTGAGGTTTCTGGGGGAACGTCCGTTAACGCTATAGCGCAGGAAGCTTCGATGCTGGTCGACCTTCGTTCCAACGATCAGCAAGAGCTGGACAAACTGGAACAGCAGTTTTTGGAAATTGTAGAACAAGCGGCACAAGCAGAAAATGCACGTTGGAATGATGACCGTCTGCAAATGAAAATCGATCGTTTTGGCAATCGCCCCCCAGCAAGCCAATCGCATGAAGCGTTAATCGTGCAGGTTGCGAGCGCCGCAATTCGTGCACTTGGCGCAGAACCCGAACTAAAAGAACCGAGCAGCACAGATGCCAATTATCCGATGAGCATCGGCATACCGGCGATCACCATTGGGCTCGGCGGTGAGTTTGACAAAGCGCACACATTAGAAGAGTGGCATGACCCTGCTAATGGGCACTTGGCCATTCAAAAAAGCTTGATGACGATTTTGGGACTGGTTGGTGTTGAAAAAGTCAGCCCGCCATTGCTTTAGAAAAAATCCGGACAGCCTTTGATGGCTGTCCGGATTTTTAGGTTTTTATAGGTGGATACAACTTTTGCAGAAAATCAATAGATTGCTTGATCAATTGCTGCAACACATTAAGGTCAATGTCTTCGGTTTTGTTGATGTAAACACAAGCTTTTCCGCTGGTATGTTTGCCGAGTTTCTCAAGTAAGAGTTCGCGTTCTTGATCGCCAGTTGCAAAATAAAGACTAATTTTGGCTTTTCGAGGGGAGAACCCCACAAGCGGTGCATCGCCTTCATGGCCTGTTTCGTATACATAATGATAGGACCCAAAGCCAATGATAGAGGCTCCCCACATTTTGGGCGGAAAGCCGCTGGTTTGCTCGAATAGCTCCAGTAACTTATAGGCATCCTGCCGTTTCTTAGGATGGTCGATCGCTTCAAGAAATTCAATAACATCGGCATCGGTTTCTTTTGTTTTTTGTTCGTACATGCCAAGCCCTCTTTTCTGTTAGGTATGGTCTTACAAACAATGCATCGCTTTTTCTGCTCTATCCCATGGCACTTTGTAGCCTTGTCCTTTTGCACAGAAGATGGAAGTGGATGTATAAAGAGGATCTGCCGTTTTAACGTAGCCGATTCGGGCAATGACTTCTTCTTCATTATGACAGAAATCGTAGCCATCGAATAGCAGATTGAGTGCTCCTTTGCCGTGAGTATAAGCAGCGAGTTCCGAACTGTAGTTCATGAAAGTGGCAACAGGGACGCGTCCTTCGATAATTGCCTTCCCGTCTTTTGTTTCGGGCGCGTTAAAGCTGCCATGTGCCTGCTGAATGTCGGATAATACCTTCCCCATTTGTTCGAGGTCGACTTTGATTTTGAAACGGTAGATCGGTTCAAGCAGACGGTTCTGTGTTTGCTCCAGCCCTTGGCGCAATGCACGGAAAGAAGCTTCACGGAAGTCACCGCCTGAGGTGTGCTGGTTGTGTCCGCGCCCAGTCACTAATGTCACTTTGACATCGGTCATGGGAGAGCCGGTCAGCAAGCCGTGGTGATCGCGTTCTGTCAAATGATGGAGCACGAGGTTTTGGTGACCGACAGACAAGGCATCTGCATGGCAAGCATTTTCTACTTGCAAGCCGCTGCCGCGTTCGTTTGGCTCGATTTTCAGGTGAACTTCCGCATAATGCCGAAGCGGTTCGAAATGGCCATAGCCGGTAACAGCCTTATCAATAGTTTCCTTGTACAAAATTTGGGGTTCGCCGAATTGGATAGAATGTCCAAAGCGTTCCAAAACAACTTGTTCCAAGACTTCCAACTGGATAGCGCCCATGACTTGAATGTGGATTTGTTGAAAGTATTCATCCCAGTAGACAGAAAGAGAGGGATCTTCGGCACCAAGCATATTGAAGCTGGCTAATACTTCTTTTGGATGAATGGAAGAATCAAAAAGAACCGTTGATTTTAAGGTAGGGATGACATTAAATCCAGCATTATCTTGCCGAACGCCGATCGTATCTCCAATGGACGCTTCGGTTAATCCGGCGATGGCGAATAACTCACCTGCTTTTGCCTGATCTACAATTTGGAATTTCTGGCCGTTGTATGCACGGATCTGGGTAACTTTTTCTTCGAGCTTGTTGGGACCGTATCGCAGTTTATCACGCACTTGCAGAGTTCCGCTAAATGCTTTTAAAAAACAAATGCGGTTGCCGTTTTCATCATGCCGAATTTTGTAGATTTGGGCTCCAAGCAACTCGTTGTCAAGGTAGGAGCTGGCAGTCAACTGGTCGAGCTGGGTGAGAAACTCTGAAATGCCAATATCCTGCAAAGCAGAACCGCTGGCACACGGGAAAATTTGGCCAGCTGCAATCATGTCGCGAAAAGTCTCCTGCCATAACAACTTGTCATAGCCGGATTCCACGTACTGAGTCAGCAACGCATCATTCCGCTCCGCAATAAATTCAATCAACTCTTCGGCCATTTGTCCATCTCGGTAAAGATCTTTGATGTTACAGGCATCTTCGGAAAAGTTTTGCCTAATTTCTTCTAAAACCTGATTGGGATCTGCCCCCTCGCGATCGGTTTTATTAATGAAGAAAAAGACCGGCACGTGATGTTTTCGAAGAAGCTGCCAAACGGTTTCGGTATGTCCTTCGATGCCGTCTACTGCACTGACGATTATAATGGCGTAATCCATGACTTGAATGGATCGCTCCATTTCAGGAGAAAAATCGACATGGCCTGGTGTATCGATAAGGAAATACGTAGAGTCGTTAAAGACGAAGCTTGCTTGATCCGCAAAAATTGTAATGCCTCGGCTTTTTTCGATGGCATGGCTGTCTAGAAATGCATTTTGATGGTCGACCCGCCCGCGTTGCCGGATGCTTTTGGTATGATAAAGCAATTGTTCGGAGAACGTGGTCTTGCCGGCATCGACATGCGCAAGAATTCCGATGGTTTTGTTCATGTGATCACCTCTTTTGTTCTATTTTAGCAGAGTGCGCGGCTGAAACACGAAAAACGCGAAAGCCGATGTGGCTTTCGCGTTCAAATAAGTTAGAGTTAATTGGTCTATAATTAGCGGCTGACATCAAAACAAGCAATGCCAAAGCAGATGCCAAGGGCGCAGCGTTTGCGGTATGCAGCAGATTTGAGGAGTTCCACTTCCTGTTTATGCGTCATAAAACCGCATTCTACTAAGATGGCCGGCATGTGCGTGTCGCGAAGAACAGCAAAGTCACCTTGTTTGACTCCGCGGTCTTTTCGTCCGGTTGCCAGCACCAACGAACGTTGGACCGACTCCGCAAGCTTGCGGGTTGCTGCTTGGGGATGGCTGTAAATAAACGTTTCCAAGCCATTTGCGGCATTGAACGTCTGGCCATGGGCATTGGCATGAATGGAAACAAACAGATCTGCTTTTAACCGGTTTGCCAATGCTGTCCGTTCATGCAGCGGAACGTCTTGATCGCTTTGATGGCTGAACAAGACAGTATGGCCATCCAGTACGAGGCGTTTTTTGACTTCATCCGCTACGGCTGAATTAAAATGGAATTCCCTTAGTCTTCCATCCGGTGATCGCTTTCCGGGCGTATCTGGTCCATGTCCAGCGTCGATCATAATCTTCATTTTGAAAACCTCCTTTTGGAATGTATATAGATGCTAGGATCAGGAAAGGGGACAAAAATCTTCAATTTTATTTTTTCCATGTTAAAATAAGAGCAAACCGCATGCAAAAAGAACAACTTCGACGAAAATTCGAAATAATGTGTGGATAAGGAATGAGGGGTAACAAATGGGACAAGTAACAACAAAGCAAGTGATGGAAAAGTTTGAACTGGATTTAATCAGTGGAGATGAAGGCATTGGCCGCCACATTCCCATCAGCGATATATCAAGACCTGGTTTGGAAATGGCCGGATATTTTACTCATTACCCGGCGAACCGTGTGCAGCTGCTCGGCAAAACCGAGCTTTCTTTTTTTTCCATGTTATTGCCGGAAGAACGTCTGGATCGCATGATGAAATTATGTACGGATGATACACCGGCCATCATCGTTTCACATGGTGTACCGGTTCCGGAAGAATTGGTGATCGCTTCAAGCAATCGCCATGTTCCGGTTATGACGACTCCAATGTCAACAACTCGTTTTTCCAGTTTGCTGACGAATTTTCTCGAGAGCCAATTGGCCCCAACAACAGCCGTCCATGGCGTGCTGGTTGATATTTATGGTGTAGGCGTTTTGTTGACAGGAAAAAGCGGAGTCGGCAAAAGTGAGACAGCGCTGGAACTTGTCAAAAAAGGCCACCGTCTTGTAGCGGATGACTGTGTGGAAATTCATCAAGAAGGGGAGAATACATTGGTTGGCCATTCTCCTCAACTGATTGAGCATTTGCTTGAAATTCGTGGCGTTGGCATTATCGATATTATGACGTTGTTCGGTGCGAGCGCAATCCGCACTTTCAAGCGGATTTCCTTGGTGATTGACCTGGAGATTTGGGATCAGGAAAAAACATACGATCGTCTTGGACTGGAAGAAGAAAAGATGAAAATTATCGACACGCATTTGACGAAGCTGACAATTCCTGTTCGCCCTGGGCGAAATTTATCTGTCATCATCGAAGTTGCTGCGATGAACTATCGCCTTAAACGAATGGGCATCAACGCGGCTGAAGAGTTTTCAAATCGTCTGAATGATGTCATCGCACAAGATACAAACTAAGCGAATGGGAAGGTGCACCAGATGTTTTCTTTACTTGCTACAATAGATCCAATCGCTTTTTCACTCGGACCGCTTTCGGTTCGGTGGTACGGCGTCATCATCGCTGCCGGCATTGTCATTGCCTTTTTGGTGGGGCAGCGTGAAATGGTTAAACGGGGACTGCATCCTGAATACTTAACAGATTTGCTGATTTGGGCGGTGCCGCTGGCCATTGTCGGCGCCCGCATTTATTATGTCGCATTTGAGTGGGACAGCTACAAGAACAACCTCGGTGAAGTTATTGCCATTTGGAATGGCGGCATTGCGATTCACGGGGCATTGATTGCATCAGTAATTGTTGCGTATGTGTTTACCAAAAAACGCAATACACCATTTTTGAAAGTAGCAGATATTTTGGCGCCCAGCATTTTGATTGGCCAAGCAATTGGCAGATGGGGCAATTTCATCAACCAGGAAGCACATGGCGGAGAAGTGTCACGTACATTCCTTGAGAATTTGTTTATTCCTGATTGGATCATTAATCACATGTACATAGATGGAGCTTACTACCATCCGACCTTTTTATACGAATCTATGTGGAGCCTGGTAGGGATTATCATTCTACTGCTGCTCCGGAGAGTCAATTTAGTACGCGGGGAAATGTTTTTCTTCTATATGATCTGGTATTCGGTCGGTCGCTTCTTTATCGAAGGCATGCGGACAGACAGCCTCTATGTGGTTGGCGAACTTCGCGCCGCTCAGCTGGTATCGGTTCTTGCAATTATTATTGCCGTAGTATTTATTGTGTACCGCCGGGTGGCAATCAAAAACCCACCGCATTACAAAGACAAATAACGAAGAAAAGAGCGATCAGATGTCGACATTGAAAAATGGATTAAAAGCGGGGCTGAAAACGACTTGGTCACTGGGGAAAATCATTTTTCCCATTACCTTGCTTGTCACGATGCTTCAATACACACCGGTTTTGCCGTTTATCATCGATCTAGTGGCACCGATCATGGGCTTGTTCGGTTTAAGCGGCGATGCTGCAATTCCGCTGGTGCTCGGCAATGCGCTGAACCTCTATGCCGGAATTGCTGGTATTTTGTCACTGGAATTAACCGTCAAGGAAGTTTTTATACTGGCCGTGATGCTGTCCTTTTCACATAATATTTTCATTGAAACCGGTGTAGCGCTGAAAGTGGGCGTCAAGCTTTGGGTAGTGCTGGTGGTGCGTTTTGGTCTTGCGGCACTATCTGGAATCATTATTAATTTATTATGGAAAGGCGGCGGTGAAGTCGCGCAATATGGCTTCGCGCCTGAAGTGGCGGCTGCACCTGAAAGCTGGTTGGGCATTTTGCTGATCGGGCTGGAAAAAGCTTCGTTTGGCGTCCTCCAATTGGCCATGATCGTCATTCCATTAATGCTCATCATCCAAATTTTAAAAGACAAACACTATTTGCAAAAGATATCCAACTGGATGGGGCCGTTGACCCGCTTGCTGGGAGTAGAAAAAAATGCTTCCGTAACCCTTGCTTCCGGTTTGGTTTTTGGACTCGCAATGGGAGCAGGTGTGATGATCCAGGCAGTTCAGGAAGATGGTGTCAGTAAAAGAGATGCCACATTGGTGTTCATTTTCCTTGTCGCCTGTCATGCCATTGTAGAAGATACACTGATTTTTATTCCATTGGGCATTCCCATATGGCCATTGCTGGCGATTCGTGTCATCACCGCTTTGGTATTGACCATCTTTATTTCTTATATGTGGCGTAAAGCGGAAGACAAACAAAAGGAAGTGGTTTCTACGTGACGGTAAAACAGATCAATACGTTATTATTCGATTTTGATGGAACTTTGCTGGATACCAATGAATTAATCATCCAGACTTTTCTGTCCGTTTTGGGCGAACATTATCCAGGACGTTTTGGACGCGAAGATGCGCTGCATTTTATTGGCCCATCGCTGGAGCAGACATTTACCGCGATTGATCCGGAACGGGTGGAAGAGCTGACTGTTCAGTATCGTACCCTCAACCGTGCCATGCACGATGAACTGGTAGAAGAATACGATGGCGTAGTCGAAACGCTTCGCCTGTTAAAAGCACAAGGCTTGAAAATGGCAATTGTGTCGACAAAGAGAAGCGAAACCATTCGCCACGGACTGGATTTGATGGGCGTCAGCGATGTTTTTGACGTTCTAGTGGGCCTGGATCATGTCAGCAATCCCAAACCCGATCCGGAGCCTTTGCATTTGGCATTAGAGCAATTAGGAGCATCACATGATGAAGCCTTGATGATTGGCGACAATTCGCATGATATCGAAGGCGGAAAAAATGCCGGCGTCCGGACAGCTGGTGTTGCTTGGACCGCAAAAGGAGAAGATTTTTTAGCCAGTTTTAATCCGGATTTTATGCTTCAACACATTAGCGATTTGCTGGCACTGACGAAAGTGGAAGCGGAATGAGAAACACTCAACGTCATTTTGTAGAAGGTCCCAATTCGCTTTGGCACATTTATAAAACCGTTCCTTTTTGGAAAGTAGCCAAAAATTTTGCGGTGATTCAAACGGCTCGCTATACCCCATTTTTGCCGATGAAAAATTGGATGTACAAAGTTTTTCTTAAAATGAAAATCGGAGAGCATTCTTCTTTTGCGTTGATGGTTATGCCGGACGTCATGTTTCCGGAGCGAATCACAATCGGTAAAAATTCGGTTATTGGCTATAATACAACGATTCTTGCACACGAATACTTAATAGATGAATACCGGCTCGGCGACGTGGTCATCGGAGACGGCGTCATGATCGGAGCAAACACCACGATTTTGCCCGGCATCACCATCGGAAACGGCGCCATTGTTTCCGCTGCCACGCTCGTCCATAAAGATGTGCCAGCTGGGGCGTTTGTCGGTGGAAATCCGATGAGCATCATCTTTACAGCTGAACAAATGGCAGAGCGCCAAGCAAAATCCTGAAAGCAGTTCTTGCTTTCAGGATTTTTTCGAGTATATCCCTTGACGATGGATGGAAAAATGCGCTAAAATAATATTACTTCACCACATTAGCGAACTAAAGTAAAATAACCAATATTAGGGAGTTTTATAAAATGACGATACAAATGTTCGAAAAACCATTAGGCATGAGAGACGATTTTCCATTCATCGCAAAAAAGAAGGCGGAGCTGCGGGCAAGCGGAACCTCCATTATTCAACAAGCGGGTTACGATTTGCTGCAGACGCCAACTTTGGAATACTACGAAACGATCGGCAAAATCTCGGCAATCGATGATAATGCCTTGTTCAAATTATTGGACAGCCAGGGAGAGACTTTGGTGCTGCGCCCCGATATGACGTCACCCATCGCGCGCATTGCAGCGTCAAAGCTGCTGAAAGAAAAAATGCCGGTACGGCTTGGGTACTATTCAAATGTTTTTCGTGCCCAAAAACGGGAAGGCGGCCGTCCAGCTGAATTTGAGCAGATGGGCGTCGAGCTGATTGGCGACGATTCTTTATACGCTGATGCAGAAGTCATTATTTTGGCATGGAACATCTTAAAAAACCTGGATATCAAATCCAGCCGCTTTGTAATTGGCCACACACAATTGCTGCAGCTGATTCTGAAGGATTTTGGCTTAAACCAAGAGCAAATCGAGAACGTGCACGCCGCTTTTGTTTCGAAAAACAGTGTTGGCTTTGAAAGCTTAGCTCATCAATTGCCGATTGAGCCATCACGGCGTAAATCGTTTATTGGATTAATGTCCACGTCTACAGTTGAAGAGTGGCAGCAATGGATCGATCCTCACAATGCCAAACAAAATTCTTTGTTTGAAGACATGAAAAAATTAAAAAAAATACTGGATCGCAGCGGACTGTCGGATGCGGTAACTTACGATTTGTCCTTTAACAGCCATATGACTTATTACACCGGCTTGGTGTTTGAAGTATACGGAGCAGGCAGTGGGTTTCCGCTTGGAAATGGCGGGCGCTATGACGGGTTGATGAAACAATTTGGTTTGCAGGTAGGTGCCACAGGATTTGGCCTGCGCGTTGACCGGTTGTTGGAAATCATTTCTGCTGCACCAGAAGAAGAAGCTCATACGCTCATCCTGTTTGATGAGCAAAATGAAGACAATGCGTTTGATCAAGCTCAACAGCTTCGCGAGCAAGGAATACGCGTCACATTGCAATTTGCGCCAGCCGTTTTGGCGGTCGAAAAATTCAGTGGACTGTTCAGTAATGTTTTACGATTGGAAGGTGCCAACTAATGGATGCATTAACGATTGCAATGCCAAAAGGAAGAATATTTGAAGAAGCTTATGAGCTACTGGTAAAGGCCGGCTATGACTTGCCAAAAGAACTGGACGACTCACGCAAGCTGATTGTGGAAGCACCAAATGAAAACATTCGCTTTATCTTGTCCAAGCCAATGGACGTCCCTGCTTATGTTGAACACGGGGTGGCAGATATCGGAATTGCCGGTAAAGATGTTATGCTCGAGCACGAGCGGGATGTCTACGAATTGCTGGATCTTGGCATCAGCCGCTGCTATATTGCGACAGCTGGTATGCCGGATACACCAATGAACGAAGTGACGCCGCGTGTAGCAACAAAATATCCAAAAGTAGCTTCGCAGTATTACAGAGGCAAGGGCGAACAGGTCGAAATCATTGAGTTGAACGGTTCAATTGAATTGGCACCGATGATCGGTTTGGCTGATCGCATTGTGGATATTGTGTCGACTGGAAAAACTTTAAAAGAAAATGGCTTGGTCGAATATGAAAAAATTGTTGATATTACATCGCGCCTAATTGCCAATCCGGTAAGTTACCGTTTGAAGCAACAACGCATCACGGAATTGGTGGAAAAACTAAGAAAGCAGGCGAGCTTATGAACGTCACCCGTTTATCTGCCGGAATTTCCATTAGAAGAACAATTGCAGAAGGAACCGGCCAGCAAATTGCGGCAGTCAGGGACATTATCCAGGATGTACGGGATCATGGAGACCAGGCGATGTTCCGCTATACAGAAAAATGGGACGGCGCCAAACTGTCTTCTTTGCGTGTAGCGCAGGAAGAAATTGCACAGGCGGTCGAGCGCTTTGACGGCCAACTGCTGGAAGATTTGACGGAAGCGGCAGCAAATATCCGCCGCTACCACGAAAGCCAGCAACAGCAAGGCTACCGGCAAGACAGCGACGACGGATCCTATGTAGCTCAACGCGTTACGGCTATCGAGTCCGCTGGGCTGTATGTGCCGGGCGGGACCGCAGCTTATCCATCGTCCGTACTGATGAATGTTATTCCAGCTCAAGTGGCAGGCGTCTCACGCATTGTGCTCATCTCGCCTCCAGGCAAAGATGGTGAATTGTCAGATGGCGTTTTGGCATCGGCTCATATTTTGGGCATCACGGAAGTTTATAAATCGGGTGGGGCACAAGCGATTGCGGCGTTGGCCTATGGCACAGAATCTATCTCACCGGTTGATAAAATTACCGGCCCTGGCAATATTTTTGTGGCTTTAGCAAAACGGGAAGTGAATGGCGACGTTGCCATTGATATGATTGCCGGACCCAGTGAAATTGCCATCATTGCCGATGATACTGCTTATGCAGATGAAGTGGCAGCAGATTTATTGTCACAAGCGGAACACGATCCAATGGCCAGTGCGGTGTTATTGACGACCAGTCAAAAATTGGCTGACGCCGTTTCTAAAGAAGTAGATCGCCAATTGGCCGCTTTGCCGCGCCAAGCCATTGCCAGTCCCGCAATTGCAGACCACAGCATGATTTATTTGGGCGAGACACTGGAAGAGCTGATCGAGGCTGCGAACCAATTGGCTCCGGAACATTTGGAAATTATGACAGAAGACGCGGAAGCAGTGGCAGACAAAATTCGCCACGCGGGAGCCATTTTTATCGGCCGCTATTCGTCTGAACCGATTGGTGATTATTTTGCGGGCACCAATCACGTCTTGCCAACCAACAGTACGGCGCGTTTCTCTAGTGCTTTATCTGTGTATGATTTTGTAAAACGCACGAGCATTGTCCGCTACAGCGAACAGGCTTGGAATAATAACAAAGAAAAAATCGCTCGTCTGGCACGCCTAGAAGGCTTAGAAGGCCATGCGCGTGCAGTCGAATCGCGGTCGTGGGAAAAGGGGAGTAACCAATGAGAACAGCTGAAATCAAACGAAATACCAATGAAACCAAAATAGCAATCAACTTTTCCTTGGATGGAGAAGGCAAGTCAGTAATTGATACCGGTGTTCCGTTCATGGACCACATGCTGGATTTGTTCATCAAGCATGGCTTGTTTGATGGCGACATCCAAGCAGATGGCGATACGCATATTGACGATCACCACACGACTGAAGACATCGGCATCGTGCTCGGCCAGGCAGTCAAAGAGGCGCTTGGCGACAAAAAAGGCATCCGCCGTTACGGCAACGCATTTGTGCCAATGGACGACGCGCTGGCACAAGTAGTCATTGACTGTTCCAACCGTCCGCATCTGGAATTCCGCTGCGAGCTTCCAAATGAAAAAGTTGGAACTTTTGATACTGAGCTGGTCCATGAGTTTCTGTGGAAGTTTGCGCTTGAATCACGCATGAATGTTCATGTCATCGTCCATTACGGGAAAAATACGCATCACATTATTGAAGCGGTGTTCAAGGCATTGGCCCGGGCGCTTGATGAAGCAACAAGCATCGATCCACGGGTTAAAGGAGTGCCATCGACAAAGGGGCTGTTAACATGATCATTGGCATTATCGATTATGGCATGGGCAATTTATTCAGCGTTGAACAGGCGCTAAAAAAACTGGAATGTACGGTGATCATCTCGGACGATCCAGCCGTCTTATTGGAAGCAGAAGCAATTCTTCTTCCGGGCGTCGGTGCTTTCCCGGATGCAATGGAGCTGTTGAACCAAAAAAGCTTATCTGAATTTATCCAATCGCTTCCAGAGAAAAATATTCCGCTTTTAGGCATTTGCCTCGGCATGCAACTATTATACGAAGACAGCTCTGAAGTAAAACCAACTAAAGGGCTGGGCTTGTTGACGGGAGAAATCCGCCGCTTTGAAAAAGGCGCGCACCGCATTCCGCATATGGGCTGGAACCGCCTCGAATTTTCACATGTGCCTTATTGGCTGGACAGTGTATTAAGTGATACACATGTTTATTTTGTCCATTCCTTTTTGGCGGTCAATACAAAAGAGCAAGAAGTGCTAGCTACGGCAAGCTACGGCAATCACGACGTTCCAGGAGTAGTTGGGAACGGACTGATTACGGGCATGCAATTTCATCCGGAAAAATCCGGTGATTTTGGCCATTATTTATTAGAGCAGTGGATTGCAAATGTCAGGAGGAACCTCAATGACTAAGTTTCAAATTTATCCCGCCATTGACTTGCGGGATGGAAAATGTGTGCGCCTATTCCAGGGAGATTACGCCCAGGAAACCATTTATGGTGATTCACCAGTAGATATGGCAAAGAAATTCGTCGAAGCCGGTGCACAGTGGATACATATGGTTGATTTGGACGGCGCTAAAGACGGTGTGCGCATCAATGATCAAGTGGTCATCGAAGCTGCCAAACTAGGTGTTAACGTGCAAGTAGGCGGAGGCATTCGGACACGTGAAGACATCGAGCATTACTTATCGAACGGCGTTGCGCGTGTTATCATCGGCAGCCTGGCAATCCGCAATCCGGAACTGGCAGTATCATTTATCGAGGAGTTCGGCGCTGACCGCATCGTGATCGGCATTGATGCCAAAGACGGTATGGCCGCAACCGAAGGCTGGATCGAGACTTCCGGCCAGGCAGCGACCGAGGTGGCAAATTACTTTGCTTCTAAGGGCGCGAAGCATTTCATTTATACAGATATTGCGACAGATGGCACATTAGCCGGACCAAATATCGAAGCGAACAAAGCGTTAGCTGACTCTGAACATGCACAAGTGATCGTCTCAGGCGGCATCGGGTCGCTGGAAGATGTACAGAATGTCAAACAAGCCTCTACCCACAGCAATATTGCGGGTGTTATCATAGGGAAAGCCCTATATGAAAAACGCTTTACCTTGGAGGAGGCCCTGTCATGCTGACAAAACGCATTATTCCGTGTTTGGATGTTAAAGAAGGGCGTGTCGTCAAAGGCGTCAGCTTTGTCTCGCTGCGTGACGCAGGAGATCCTGTAGAACTGGCGCGTTTTTACGACAAGCAAGGAGCGGACGAATTGGTGTTTTTAGACATTTCCGCTTCTCATGAAGGCAAAGAAACCATGGTTGAAGTGGTCAAAATCGTGGCCACGGAACTTTCGATTCCTTTTACAGTGGGCGGCGGAATCCGCAGCCTGGAGGATATGAAACGCATGCTGCGTGCCGGCGCAGATAAAGTTTCCTTGAATACCGCAGCTCTTGACCGGCCAGAGCTGATCAAAGAAGGCGCGGACTTTTTTGGCTCGCAATGCATCGTAGTGGCCATTGACGCCAAGAAAAACGGCGATAGCTGGGACGTTTATACACATGGCGGCCGCAACAAGACCGAATGGAATGCCATTGAATGGGCGAAAAAAAGCGTGGAGCTTGGAGCCGGGGAACTGCTGTTGACGAGCATGGACAAAGACGGTTCGAAAGACGGCTTTGATCTCGAGCTGACGCAAGCTGTGCGCGAAGCGGTAGAAGTGCCGGTTATTGCCAGCGGCGGGGCAGGGAACAAAGAGCATTTTAGTGAAGTGTTTAAAACAGTTGATGCTGATGCTGCTTTGGCTGCATCGATTTTTCATTATAAAGAAACCAGTGTAGCTGAAGTAAAAGAATACTTGCGGAAAGAAGGAGTGAATGTCCGATGACAACGATCCAATACGACCAAGACGGGCTGATTCCTGTCATTATCCAAAATGCTGAAACAAAAGAAGTGCTGACGCTGGCTTATGCCAATGAAGAAGCTGTGAAAAAAACTATGGAGACAAACGAAACTTGGTTGTATTCAAGAAGCCGCAGCGAATTGTGGAACAAAGGTGCAACAAGCGGCAACACCCAACAAGTAACCGCTGTGCGCTTGGACTGTGACGGGGATTCCCTGATCTACGAAGTGATTCCAAACGGACCGGCTTGCCATACCGGCAAAGACAGCTGCTTCTTTGAAACCATTCACGGAGAACGCAACGAATCTCCAGGAGACATGTTCGGTCAATTGACCTCCCTGATCAAAACACGTGAAGAGGAAATGCCTGAAGGCGCGTATACCACATACCTGTTCGAAGAAGGCGTAGACAAAATCTGCAAAAAAGTAGGCGAAGAAGCGTCTGAAGTAATCATTGCCGCAAAAAATCGGGATGCCAAAGAACTGGCCATGGAAACAGCCGATTTGTTCTACCACACATTGGTGCTCCTGCAGGAACAAAAAGTGGAGTTTAGCCAAGTGGTAGATGTGTTAAAAGAGCGCCATGCTACAAAAAACGACAAGTAAATAATAAGGAAATATGCTATAATTACAGCACATTTGAGTATAGGAGCGATTTCGATCGTTCCTTTTACTTTTTCGGAGGCATATTTTGGAGAATAAAAAAACAAATTATAAGAACGTGCTGTCTTTTATTCCAACCGGGGAATATTATTACAGAAAAGCGCTGAAAGAACTTCAGCGGGAAAATTATCCGAGAGCCCACAAGTATTTGCGCCGCGCATCAGAACTGAGTCCGAAAGACCCGCTTATTCTGACGCAGTATGGCATTGTCTTGATGGAAATGCAGGAGTTTGAACAGGCAATGGACATGCTGCATACAGCACATGAACTGGATTCGAAAGAGCCGGACATCCTGTTTTTCCTCGCAGAAGTCCATGCACACATGGGCTTGTTTTGGGATGCACGGAAATACGCCAAAAAATACTTGATTTATGAAACCCAAGGCAAATATTCGGCAGAAGCAATGGAAATTGTCGATTTTGCAGAACAGGAAGACTGGCAGCTTTTTGACGATGATGGGGAAGCGCAAAACAGCGAATACTATTACCGCCAGGAAAAAGCCCGCAAAATGATGGAGCAAGGTGATTTTGCCGGCGCCATCGAAAGGCTCGAAAAGCTGGTTGAAGAAAAGCCGGATTTTTGGGGAGCCTACAACAACCTGGCCTTGGCATACTTTTATATTGGCGAAGCGGAAATGGCGAAAGCGCTGCTTCACGATGTACTGCGAAAAAATACCGGCAATTTGCATGCACTCTGCAACTTGGCAGTCTTTCATTATTATGAAAAAAATGCAGAATTGGATGACGTCCTGGATCTGCTGAAAAAGATTCAGCCTTATGTCTTTGAGCATCGCTATAAATTGGGTGCGACATTTGCGTTGGTCGGCAAATACAAAGAAGCCTATCGTTGGCTAAAAAGCCTTCAAAAACGCGGCTTTGATGGAGATCCTGCTTTTTATTTCTGGCTGTCGCACGCTGCGTACCATTCAGGGCATGAAGAAGCGTCGCGTCAAGCTTGGGATCAATTGAAAAAGATGGATCCTGGCAAAGATGGCTATGAGCCATGGAGTGATCATTCGGCAATGCCTCACGCCGATGCGTTGGAACACGACCGGGATTATTTAGTGAAAAAACTGGATCACAAGAAAAAAAGTGAGCGTTTGTTCGGCTTGTTCCTGCTTGGCAAATCTGCGCACAAACAGGAAATTATCTCGCATCCAAATTGGCTGGAATCTGATCAGCCTTCTGTTTTGGAAACCTTTGTGCTGGGGTATGCCCTCGGTCATCCGTTTAAAAAAGAAGTTCCAGCTGAACAAGCATTTATGAGAGCGATGGAAACGGCAGAACGCCTTTATGTCCGGCACGGAATGGTGACGAAACAGCAAGCCGATGTTTTCCAGCTGTGGTTTCTGCTTGTCGAAAAAGCATTTAGCCGAAATTATCCATTTAAAAATCCGGCTGCTTTAGCTTCAGCAGCAGAGTATATGATTCAATCTGCAAAAAATGAAAAAACGACCAAAAAAGAATTGGCAGAAAGCTTTGGTGTATCGGTCTCGACTTTAACCAAGTACGTTAAGGAAATGACTGGATATTTGACGGATCCGGATTCACAGGCATAAAAGTTGAAGCTTTAGCCGGAATCTTATACGATTTAGCTACTGAGAAATAGGAGGTCTATCATTATGACTGAAACAGAAACAATATATGACGTAGTAATTATTGGAGCAGGACCAGCAGGCATGACTGCCGCTGTTTATACATCTCGTGCAAACTTAACAACGCTAATGTTAGAACGCGGCATTCCAGGCGGCCAAATGGCCAATACAGAAGAAATTGAAAACTATCCAGGCTTTGAACACATTTTGGGGCCGGACCTTTCAACAAAAATGTTCGAACATGCGAAAAAGTTTGGTGCTGAATACGCATATGGGGACGTAACCGAAGTTATTGACGGTGAAGAATTCAAAACCATCAAAGCCGGATCTAAAGAATACAAAACACGTGCCATTATCGTTACAACAGGCGCAGAGTACAAAAAAATGGGCATTCCTGGTGAAACAGAACTGGGCGGCCGCGGTGTCAGCTATTGTGCCGTATGTGATGGAGCTTTCTTTAAAAAGAAAGAATTGGTTGTTGTCGGCGGCGGAGACTCTGCAGTTGAAGAAGGGGTTTACCTGACCCGTTTCGCAGACAAAGTCACAATCGTCCATAGACGCGATGAGCTTCGTGCACAGAAAATCATTCAGGACCGCGCATTTGCCAATGACAAAATCGACTTTATCTGGAGCAATACAGTCAAGGAAATTCACGATGATGGAAATGGCAAAGTTGGCAGTGTTACACTGGTATCGACAGAAGATGAAAAAGAAACAGAATTCAAAGCAGACGGCGTCTTCATCTACATCGGCATGCTGCCATTAACAAAGCCGTTTACTGATTTGGGCATTTTGAATGACGAAGGCTATATTGTCACCAATGAAAAAATGGAGACGAAAGTACCTGGAATTTATGCCGCGGGCGATGTTCGTGAAAAAACCTTGCGCCAAGTGGTTACAGCGACAGGTGACGGCAGCATCGCAGCGCAGGCTGCACAGCATTATATCGAAGAGCTAGTTGAAAAAATAGCAACGAAAGCACAAGCTTAATTGTTTCTTAATCATTTTGTAACGCGCTTGTCATGAATAGGGGCTATAGTAAGAAGAGTAAGTTGACCCCCTTTTTATAAAGAAATTTTGATGGCCGTTTTTCGAGCAACTCGGAAGACGGCCTCTTTTTTGCATTTTTTTGCATGGCACACCAGGATAGATGTATAATGGAGTAAGTTTACAATAGATGCGGAGTGTCGAATGTGCAGCGAATCGCGAATTTATTAGTTATTAAAGATAGACAAGTCTTATTATTAAAGAAACCCCGCCGCGACTGGTATGTCGCTCCCGGCGGAAAAATGGAGTCCGGAGAGTCTATTTACGATGCGGCTGTTCGGGAATTTCAAGAAGAAACAAATGCCACGCCAATTGGCACACATTTAAAAGGCATCTATACAATGATGATCCAGGAACAGGAAAAAATTGTGGACGAATGGATGCTGTTTACATTTGCAGCAAACAATTTGACTGGAGATCTATTTGAAGAAACAAATGAAGGATTGCTGGAATGGCACCCAGTGGAAGAGCTGGCATTCTTGCCAATGGCTGAAGGCGATCGAACCAATCTTCAGTTTGCAGTGAACCAACAAGGCATTCAATACGGTACTTTTTATTACACGCCTGAGTTTCAGCTGATCAAAGAAACCATCCAATCATCAAACGAAGAGGTGAATCATCAGAATGGATAACCGTCAAGAAGAAACAGAATTAATCATCATCACAGGCATGTCAGGCGCAGGGAAAACCGTGGCGATCCAAAGCTTCGAAGATCTTGGATTTTTCACAATCGACAACTTACCTCCGGCTTTGCTGCCTACTTTTATCAAATTGATGAGAGATTCCGGGAAATCGATGAAGCGGGTAGCGGCAGTTATGGATTTGCGTGGCGGAGACTTTTTTGACAGCCTCGTAGATGCCATTGACCATTTGTCGCAAGAACCGAACGTCTCCATCACCGTTCTGTTTTTGGATGCGGAAAATCAAACCTTGGTGAGCCGGTACAAAGAAACGAGAAGATCCCATCCTTTGTCGCCAGGCGGTTTGGTGCTGGGCGGCATAAAAAAAGAACGCGATATGCTGAGCGATCTTCAAGGCCGGGCAAAATACATTTACAATACGTCCGATATGACACCTCGTCAGTTGAAAGAGCGGATCAACGCTGATTTTACAACCAAGACAAGCAATGTTTTCACGGTCAACGTGATGTCTTTTGGATTTAAGCATGGCATGCCAATCGATGCCGATTTGGTGTTTGATGTGCGCTTTTTGCCGAATCCTTATTACATTCCCGAGTTGAATCCGTTGTCCGGCCTTGATGAGCGAGTATCCAGCTACGTCTTGAAATGGCAGGAAACGCAAACGCTTCTTGAAAAATTAACGGATCTTCTGCAATTTATGATTCCACAGTATAAGAATGAAGGAAAAGCACAGCTCGTCATTGCTTTCGGTTGTACGGGTGGCCAACATCGATCTGTGACACTGGCTGAATATTACGGTAAGCTGCTGGCTGAGAACAATAAAGTCATCGTGACGCACAGGGATGTCAAAATAAGAAAGGAATGAGTGCATGGAACGCAACCAGCACCTGAAACGCATTGTTATTTTGGGCGGAGGTACCGGACTTTCCACACTCTTGCGTGGATTGAAGTTATATCCGTTGGACTTGACTGCAATCGTCACCGTGGCAGACGACGGCGGAAGTTCGGGCCGCTTAAGAAATGATTTGGATATTCCGCCTCCGGGAGATATCCGAAATGTACTAGCTGCATTATCGGATACAGAACCTTTGGTTGCAGAAATGTTCCAATACCGTTTTAAGCAATCCTTGGATCTCGATGGGCATTCCCTTGGGAATTTAATGCTTGCTGCTTTGACAGACATTACAGGGGATTTTTCCCATGCTGTCCGTGAAATGAGCCGGGTACTAAGCGTCAATGGAACCGTATTGCCGGCAGCCAATCAAATTGTCACCCTGAATGCTGAACTGGAAGACGGCACCATCATCAAAGGGGAATCCAAAATTCCAGCCTATCTCCAGCCGATTAAACGGGTGTTTATAGAACCTCATGACGTAAAAACCTTGCCTGCAACAATAGCGGCGATTGAAAGTGCAGATGTTATTGTAGTGGGTCCAGGTTCCTTATATACCAGCATTTTACCTAACCTATTAGTGAAAGATATAAAAAAAGCAGTAGTGGCTGCCAACGCAAAGAAAATTTACATTTGCAACTTAATGACACAAGCAGGCGAAACGTATAAATATACCGCTTCAGACCATGTTCAGGCGATTTACGATCATGTCGGTGAAAATTTTCTCGATGCGATTCTGCTCGATAGAGTCCAAATGCCACCGATTGTAGCCGAACGCTACAAAAAAGAGCTGGCATCCCCGGTTGAATACGATGAAGAGCGATTAAAACAAATGGGTCTTGAAGTGTATAGAAAAGATATCGCCAATATTTTTGGAGAAATTGTCCGGCACGAGCCTTTGAAAGTAGCCGAATGGTTATTTGAATACGCGGGCGGCCGTGCTGGTGAAGATTCGAAGCATCTTTACTTTTAATGCTTTGAAAGGAGGAACGAATTTTGTCTTTTGCATCTGAAACAAAAAAAGAAATGACGCAAATCGAAGTGGATGATTGCTGTGGAAAAGCAGAGCTTTCCGCAATGATACGAATGAACGGCACCTTGTCATTTTCCAATCGGCAATTGAGCCTCGACATCCAAACCGAGAATGCAGCAATCGCCCGGCGTATTTACACGCTGTTGAAACGTTTTTACAAAGCGTATCCGGTGGAATTGCTTGTCCGGAAAAAAATGCGGTTAAAAAAGAACAACATCTACATTTGCCGAATCCGTGAAGGGGCCAAGCATGTACTGGAAGACTTGGAAATTCTGACGGAAGGTTTTCAATTTCAGCACCAGATCGTCCAAAGCCTCATCGAGAAAAACTGCTGCAAACGCTCTTATTTGCGAGGGGCTTTTTTAGCGGGCGGATCTGTCAACAATCCTGAAACCTCATCGTACCATCTAGAAATCTACTCTCTCTACAAAGATCATGCCGACTCTTTGGTCGACTTGATGAATGTTTTCCATTTAAACAGCAAAACTATTGAACGGAAAAAAGGCTTTGTCACTTATCTTAAAGAAGCAGAAAAAATTGCCGACTTCCTGAGCATTACTGGCGCGCATTCGGCTTTATTGAAATTTGAAGATGTCCGAATCATCCGAGACATGCGAAACAGTGTAAACCGTCTCGTCAACTGTGAAACCGCTAACTTGAATAAAACCATTGATGCAGCATTGCGGCAAGTTGAAAATATCCGCTTTATCGATAGTGCAATTGGAATCGACCAATTGCCTGAACGCTTGCGTGAAGTTGCCCGACTTCGGGTAGAGTATCAAGACGTGACGCTTAAAGAGTTGGGTGAAATGGTGTCGGGTGGATCGGTCAGCAAGTCAGGTGTCAATCACCGGCTGCGAAAAATTGATGAAATTGCAGCGTCACTGAGAAAGGGAGAAATGATCGGCCGCTAACTGCTGGCTGTTCTTTCATATATAAGAGAGTTAAGTTTCAGAGGAGGATGAGGATAAGCATGGTTGAAAAACAAGTAAAAGTGCTATTAAAAACAGGTCTTCAAGCAAGGCAAGCCGCGTTATTTGTTCAAGAAGCAAACCGGTACACTGCGGATGTCTATTTAGAGAAAGACCATAAAAAAGTAAATGCCAAAAGCATCATGGGCATCATGAGCCTGGCAATTGGTAAAGGAACAGAAGTGATAATTTCGGCAGATGGGTTGGATGAGGAAAAAGCAGTCCAATCTTTATCAGAAATTATTGAACAAGAATCGTAACAATAAAGCTTTTGCACCATAAAAAAACTCACAGCCCAAAGGCTGTGAGTTTTTGTTTTAAACGTCTTTTTTGTGGTTTTCAGGAAGCTTGCTGCGTGTGATGACTTGGTCAATCAAGCCGTATTCAAGCGCGCGTTCAGCTGTCATGAAGTTATCACGGTCAGTGTCTTTAGAAATGACATCGATCGGCTGACCTGTGCGTTCAGAAAGAATTTGGTTCAACTTCTCGCGAAGGTGAAGAATGCGTTTCGCCGCAATTTCAATTTCAGTAGCTTGCCCTTGAGCGCCGCCAAGAGGTTGGTGAATCATGACTTCGGCATTCGGAAGTGCCAGACGTTTGCCTTTTGTTCCAGCTGCCAATAGGAAAGCTCCCATTGAAGCAGCCATGCCGATGCAGATTGTTTGAACATCTGGACGGATAAACTGCATTGTGTCGTAAATCGCCATACCAGCTGTGATGCTGCCGCCTGGGCTGTTGATGTAGATCGAAATATCTTTATCTGGATCTTCTGCTTCAAGGAACAGGAGCTGTGCAACAATTGAGTTGGCAACATTATCATCAATACCGCTGCCTAGCATAATGACGCGGTCTTTCAACAAACGCGAATAAATATCATAAGCACGTTCGCCTCGGCTAGTTTGTTCAATTACTGTAGGAATTAAGTTCATGAAAAGTTCCTCCTCGATTAAGTGGTTTGCAAACAATGCTGAAAGTTCTCTCAGCTGTACTATTATCATACACATCATGGTCAATGAAGGTCAAATCTAACGAATCAAAAAAATAAGCTTGATTAACTTAAAAAGGTTTCGTATAATAGAAAAGTCGCTAATAGCGAAAACGCCCTCGTAGTGTAATGGATCACACGTAAGATTCCGGTTCTTGAGATGGAGGTTCGATTCCTTCCGAGGGCATCCTAACATAATGCAGTCCCTTTGCCTTAACCGGCTAAAGCGGCTGTTTTTTTATTGCCAATTTAGTGGGCTAGGCAGTATAAGTTGAACGGAAAGATTTTTATGGATAAGCTGAATGAATAGCCTCAATTATATAGCGAGTGCTTGAAAACCTATCCTGTTTATAGAAAGAAGGCAAACCGATGTTTACATTATATACGCGTTCCAACTGCCCGCTTTGCGATGAGGCAAAGTTAATGATCGAACTTGTCAATGAAGATTTCCCCATAACCTATAAGGAAGTGGACATTGAAAGCGACGAGGCACTGCATGAGAAATACATGCTCATGATTCCGGTGCTGGAGAAAGGCAACACGGTATTGTTATACGGCAATATTGGTTATGTAGAATTGTTGGAAGCGTTAGAACGTTAACGCTTCTTTTTATTTGCAATTAAAAGACGGATTAGGTAGAATGAATTTAGTGGGACACAAAATTATTTAATGGGACAAAAAACGTCCAGCTAGAACGGAGTGAACACATGGATGCATTATCTGTCGCTCAGCGAAAACTGATGCCGGAAATGTCCGAACTCCTGAAAAAGCGATACCAGATTTTACAGACAATTTATTTAGAACAACCAATCGGCAGGCGAACCTTAAGTGAAGTTGCCGGTGCAACAGAGCGCGAGATCAGGAAAGAAACCGATTTGCTGCGTAAGCAGCAACTGATTGAAATGAAGACAGCAGGCATGACTATTACTTCGCAAGGACTGGAAGTGCTGGAGAACCTGAAAGATTTCGTTCGTGAAATGTCTGGATTGACAGATATGGAAGCAGAGCTGCAAAAAGTCTTAAACATCTCGAAAGTGGTTATTTTGCCACAGGACAGCGACGAGATTCCAGCAGTAAAATTCCATATTGGCAAAGAAGCAGCCCGTCTTCTGGAAATGATGTTTAGCCGTTATGAAAAAATCGCCGTCACTGGCGGCAGTACACTGGCGGCCATCTCAAAAGAACTGTCAATCGGCAAACCGAAGCGGGCGCTTCAATTTATTGCAGCCCGCGGCGGCTTAGGTGAAGATGTCTTGCATCAAGCCAATACGATTGCAGCCGCTTTTGCCGAAAAAACTGGCGGTTCGTTTAAAACTCTTTACTTGCCTGATCATTTAAGTGCTGAAGCTTTCGAAATGATGATGAAAGAGCCGTTGATCAAGGAAATGATGGACTTGTACGACCAAACAGATGTAGTGGTCCATGGCATAGGCAACGCAGAAGAAATGACGGTTCGCCGCCACTCTTCTCTGGAAGAAGCAGAAAAGATACGTTCAGGTGGAGCGGTAAGTGAGGCTTTCGGCTATTATTTCGATAAAGACGGAAAAATTGTTTATCGCATTCGCACAGCGGGCATTCAATGGGAACAGGTGCAAAAAGCTTCAACGATCTTAGCAGTTGCCGGTGGGAGTTCCAAAGCAAGAGCGATTTTATCTTATTTCAAAAACGCACCAAACCCGACAGTGTTGGTCACAGACGAGGGTGCCGCAAGAAAGATTATCGAATTGACTAAAAAATTGGAGGAATTGTAAATGACTTTAAAATTAGCAATTAACGGATTTGGACGTATTGGACGCATCGTATTTCGTGGGGCAATGGCAAACGAAGAAGTGGAAGTTGTCGCAGTAAACGACTTGACTGACGCTAAAATGCTTGCTCACTTACTAAAATACGATTCAATCCACGGAACATTGGATGCTGAAGTTTCAGCAGAAGGCGATAACATTGTGGTTAACGGCAAAACAATCCGTGTATTCTCTGAAAAAGACCCTTCAAACCTTCCATGGAAAGATCTTGGCGTAGACATCGTTGTTGAATCTACTGGATTCTTCACAGATAACGAATCTGCTTCAAAACACATCGAAGCTGGAGCTAAAAAAGTTATCGTTTCAGCACCAGGCAAAAGCGGCATGAAAACACTTGTTATGGGTGTTAACCATGAGTCGTACGACCCGAAAGAACACCATGTTATTTCAAACGCATCTTGTACAACAAACGGCTTAGCTGGAATTTCTAAAGTATTGAATGACCGTTTTGGCATCAAGCACGCTATGATGACAACGATTCACTCTTATACAAATGACCAGATTCTTTTGGATTCACCGCACAAAGATTACCGCCGTGCACGTGCAGCTGCAGAATCTATGATTCCAACAACAACTGGAGCAGCAGTAGCAGTATCACAAGTATTGCCTGAACTAGAAGGCAAAATTGACGGTATGGCAATCCGCGTACCAACTTCAAACGTATCTCTAATTGACTTGGTAGTAGACCTTGAGCAAAAAGTTACAGTTGAAGATGTTAACAATGCATTAAAAGATGCAACTGAAAACGAATTGAAAGGTTACTTGGAATACAGCGACCTTCCATTAGTTTCTAAAGACTATAACGGCAACTCTGCCTCTTCAACAGTTGACGGTTTGTCAACAATGGCACTTGGCGATAACATGGTTAAAGTTTTGGCTTGGTACGATAACGAGTCTGGCTACTCAGCACGTTGTATCGACCTTGCATTGCACATGTACAAAACAGGATTGTAATTCCAAAATCATAGCTTAATTACCAATGAACCCCTATAATAAAAGAGGGTAAAAGGGGCGGGGACATACCCCGTCCCTTATTTTTTTGAATACAAATAGGAGGTATTTTCATGCAGCAGAAAATGACCATGAAAGATTTGGATTTGAAAGGAAAACGCGTATTTTGCCGTGTTGATTTCAACGTGCCGATGGAAGATGGCAAAGTGACGGACGACACAAGAATCCGTGCAGCTGTGCCGACAATCGAATACTTGATCGAACAAGACGCAAAAGTTATTTTGGCCAGCCATTTGGGTCGCCCTAAAGGTGAAGTCAACGAAGACATGAGACTCGCTGCGACAGGCGTCCGGTTAGGCGAATTGTTACATAAAGAAGTAAAGAGCCTGGATGAGTCGATTGGCGAGAATGTTGAAAACGAAATTTCAGCGATGCAAGAAGGCGACATTGTCTTACTTGAAAACGTCCGTTTCCATCCGGGAGAAGAAAAAAATGACGAAGAGCTGGCAAAAGCATTTGCCAATCTTGCCGATGTGTTCGTTAACGATGCGTTCGGTGCAGCTCACCGTGCACATGCTTCAACAGCCGGTATTGCAAGCCATTTGCCGTCCGTGTCAGGCTTATTGCTGGAAAAAGAGCTGGATGTATTGGGCAAAGCGTTGTCAGAACCTGATCGTCCGTTTACGGCAATTATCGGTGGAGCGAAAGTAAAAGATAAAATCGGTGTCATTGACCATTTATTGGATAAGGTTGATAACTTGCTGATTGGCGGCGGACTTTCCTATACCTTTATCAAAGCGCAAGGCTTTGAAATCGGGAATTCGCTGGTGGAAGATGACAAACTGGACTTGGCTAAATCATTCATTGAAAAAGCAGAGCAAAAAGGCGTAAAACTTTATTTGCCGGTTGATGCGATCGTCGCCAATGACTTTTCTAATGATGCAGAGAAGAAAAGTGTCAACATCCAGGAAATCCCGTCAGATTGGGAAGGATTGGATATCGGTCCTGAAACTGTGGAGTTGTATGCAGACGTTATTAAAAACTCGAAATTGATCATTTGGAACGGACCAATGGGCGTTTTTGAAATGCCTTCGTTTGAAAATGGTACAAAATCTGTTGCGCAAGCAATGGCTGAAACTGAAGGCTACACCGTAATTGGCGGCGGAGATTCTGCTGCGGCAGTTGAAAAATTCCATGTGGCCGATAAAATGGATCACATCTCTACAGGCGGCGGCGCTTCCTTAGAGTTCATGGAAGGCAAAGACTTGCCGGGTGTCAGTGCATTAACAGATAAATAAGACGATTACTTGAAAGGGAGTGCTTTTGTGAGAAAACCAATTATTGCAGGAAACTGGAAAATGTACAAAACAGCAACAGAGGCAAAACAATTTGTCGAAGAAGTAAATGGATTAGTGCCAGATGCTGAAAATTTGGATGCAGTCATTTGTGCTCCTGCGATCTTCCTAACACAGCTAGTTGCTTCTGCAGAAAACAGCCCGCTTCAAATCGGCGCACAAACAATGTCCGAAGAAGATGAAGGTGCATTTACTGGAGAAATCAGTCCTGTCCAATTGACAGACATTGGCGTGAAATACGTAATTATCGGCCATTCAGAGCGCCGCCAGTATTTCAATGAAACCGATGAGTCTGCAAACAAAAAAGTCAAAGCTGCTTTCAACCATGGTCTAGTGCCGATTCTTTGTGTCGGTGAAACACTTGAGCATCGCGAAAGTGGAGAAACCGGTTCGGTTGTTGAAGCACAAGTAGAAAAAGGCATTGCCGGTCTGAGTGAAGAACAAATTGCTCAATTGGTTATTGCTTATGAGCCTATCTGGGCAATCGGAACTGGCAAAACTGCTACTGCTGAAGACGCTAACGAAGTCTGTGGCATTGTCCGCAAAAAAGTAGCAGCATTGTATAACGATCAAGCAGCTGAAGAGCTTCGCGTACAGTACGGCGGCAGCGTAAAACCAGCCAATATTGTTGAACTAATGGGCATGGAGCATATTGATGGAGCATTAGTTGGAGGCGCAAGCTTAGAAGCTGATTCTTTTGTCAAATTGTTGGAGGCGGGTTCACATGCGTAAAACCGAACATCCAGCGGCACTCATCATTTTAGATGGATTTGGCTGCCGTGAAGAGACTTTCGGTAATGCCGTTGCACAAGCAAAAAAACCTAATTTTGATCGGTTATGGAATACTTACCCACACGCAAGGTTGACGGCTTCAGGTGAAGCGGTTGGCTTGCCGGACGGGCAAATGGGCAACTCGGAAGTAGGGCATTTGAATATTGGTGCCGGACGAGTGGTCTATCAAAACCTGACACGCATCAATAAAGCAATTCGTGAAGGCGACTTTTATGAGAACCCTGCGTTTCTTGAAGCGATCGCCAATGCAAAAAGCCGCGGCAAAGCGCTTCATATTTTGGGCTTACTGTCTGATGGCGGGGTCCATAGCCATTACGAGCACCTTTTTGCTTTGCTGAGATTGGCTAAGCAGCAGGGATTAACAGAGGTATACGTACATGGTTTCCTGGATGGCCGAGATGTAGGGCCACGGACGGCACTCAAATACGTAGAAGAAGCCGAGCAAAAAATGAACGAAATCGGTATTGGTAAATTTGCATCGATCAGCGGCCGTTATTATGCGATGGACCGCGACCAACGCTGGGAACGCGCCGATCTGGCGTACCGTGTGCTGGTTGATGGGATTGGCCAAACGGCTCCTTCTGCAAATGCCGGCATCACACATTCGTATGATCTGGATGTGGCTGACGAATTTGTCGTACCATTTGCAATCGTTGAAGACGGCAAACCGGTAGCAACGATCGATTCGGACGATTCGCTTATTTTCTTCAACTTCCGGCCGGATCGTTCGATCCAATTAACATCTGCGTTTATTCGGGAAGATTTTACCGGCTTTCCGCTAAGTGCCAAACACCCAGAAAATTTAACTTACGTTACTTTTACTTCATACAGTGAGGATTTGCCGACACGCGTCGCATTTGAAACGCTGAACTTGGAGAACACTATTGGAGAAGTGATCTCAGCCAATGGATTGACACAGCTGCGGATTGCCGAAACAGAAAAATATCCGCACGTGACTTTCTTCATGAGTGGAGGACGTGAAAACGTCTTTCCTGGCGAAGACCGCATTCTTGTGGCGTCCCCAAAAGTTGCGACTTATGATTTACAGCCTGAAATGAGTGCTTACGAAGTGACCGACCGTCTGGTAGAGCAAATTGAAGCAGGGGCACACGATGCCATCATATTGAATTTTGCCAATCCGGATATGGTCGGGCACAGCGGCTTGCTGGAACCAACCATTCGTGCCATTGAAGTAGTGGATGAATGTTTGGGCCGCATTGTAGACGCGCTGCACGCCCAGGGAGGCTCAGCAGTGATTACAGCTGACCACGGCAACGCAGATGAAGTTCGCACAGTTGACGGCTTGCCAATGACGGCACATACGACCAACCAAGTACCGGTGATCCTGACAAAGTCAGATCACGTACTGCGCACCGACGGCATTCTTGCCGATTTGGCACCAACAATTTTAAAAATGCTAAATGTTGAACAACCAGCCGAAATGACTGGAAAACCATTATATTAAAAGGGAGCTGTTTTAATTGCCAATTATTACACAAATTCAAGCACGCGAAATTTTAGATTCACGAGGAAACCCAACAATCGAAGTTGAGGTATTCACAGAAAGCGGCGCATTTGGCCGTGCAATCGTACCTTCAGGCGCTTCTACAGGCGAACACGAAGCAGTTGAGCTTCGCGATGGCGACAAGAGCCGCTACCTTGGAAAAGGCGTACTAAAAGCAGTAGAATTTGTTGATACTGAAATTGCGGAAGCAATAGAAGAAAAATACTCGGTCCTTGACCAAGTATCCATCGATAACGCAATGATCGAATTGGACGGAACAGAAAACAAAGGCCGTTTAGGCGCTAACGCAATTCTAGGTGTTTCATTGGCCGTGGCACACGCTGCAGCTGACTACTTGGACGTTCCACTTTACCAATACTTGGGCGGCTTTAATGCAAAACAATTGCCGGTTCCAATGATGAACATCTTAAACGGCGGCGAACATGCTGACAACAACGTGGACATCCAGGAATTCATGGTAATGCCAGTTGGCGCAAAATCGTTCCGTGAAGCGGTTCAAATGGGCGCAGAAATTTTCCATAACCTAAAAGCTGTCTTGAAAGAAAAAGGCTACAACACTTCAGTCGGAGACGAAGGCGGATTTGCTCCGAACTTGGGATCTAACGAAGAAGCATTGACTACAATTTTAGAAGCGATTGAAAAAGCTGGCTACAAAGCGGGAACAGACGTATTGCTTGCAATGGATGTTGCTTCTTCTGAAATCTACGACAAAGAAAAAGGCGTCTACAACTTGCCAGGCGACAACACGGTGAAAACTTCTGCCGAAATGGTTGACTGGTACGAAGAGCTTTGCAACAAATACCCAATCATTTCAATCGAAGATGGATTGGATGAAAACGACTGGGCTGGACATAAATTATTAACTGAACGAATCGGTGACCGCGTTCAATTAGTTGGAGACGATCTTTTCGTTACCAACACGAAGAAATTGGCGCAAGGAATCGAAGAAGGCATCGGCAACTCGATCCTGATCAAAGTAAACCAAATTGGTACATTGACTGAAACTTTTGATGCGATTGAAATGGCGAAACGTGCCGGCTATACAGCTGTCATCAGCCACCGTTCAGGCGAGTCTGAAGATGTGACAATTGCCGATATCGCTGTTGCAACAAATGCTGGACAAATCAAAACAGGGGCTCCATCACGTACGGACCGCGTTGCGAAATACAACCAGTTGCTGCGCATCGAAGATCAGCTATTTGAAACAGGCCAATACTTAGGTCTAAAAACTTTCTACAACTTGAAAAAATAACCCATGAGTTAAGTGCTTTTTAAATCATATAAGTTGCAGTGGATATTTCGCAAATAAGCTCCGCTTTCCTGCGGGCTTGCGCCGAACTAACTCGGGCTGGATGCCCGAGTGGATTTCGGCACTTCGCTATTCCGCGGGAGTCTCCGCTGATTTGCTACATATCCTATCTGTAACTGTGATTCTTTTTAGTTTGCTACGAGTTGTTAGTTGATGCTTTGAAGAAAGAGTGCAAGGCGGCGACTCCTGCGGGATAGCGTGTCCAGGTGAGACCCCGCAAGGCGAAAGTCTGAGGAGGCTCACGGACCGCCCGCGGAAAGCGTCCGCCTGGAGCGATTTCTTCAGATCTGCTACTAGTTTTTGAACGTTAGAAAAGTACATGCATTAGCGAAAAAAATAGAGGCAAATGCCTCTATTTTCTATTGCTATTGTCACCGGTCACAATTTTTGGTAAACTTAGATTTGTTGTGAACGTTCTTTTCAGGAGGTGGAATTTATGCATACGTTGTTAATGACATTACTCGTCATCGTATCGCTCGCATTAATCGTAGTCGTTTTATTGCAATCTGGAAAAAGTGCAGGTCTTTCAGGAGCCATCTCCGGTGGAGCAGAGCAACTTTTCGGCAAGCAAAAAGCTCGTGGTTTGGACTTGGTCCTTCACCGCGTAACGATCGTACTTGCTGCCTTATTCTTTATTCTGGCTGTTGCCGTAACGAAAGTTTAATGTAGATGATTAAATCGCCTGACCATACATGGTTGGGCGTTTTCTTTTAGTATTGGAAATGGAGGGATTATCATGCGAATTGCGCAGCCAAAGCCATTTTTCTTTAAAGCAGGCAAGCGCGCTGTTCTCTTGCTGCACGGATTTACTGGAAACTCAGCGGATGTCCGGATGCTGGGCCGCTTTTTGGAAACGAAAGGATACACCAGCATTGCACCGCATTATGCAGGCCATGGAGTGGCACCTGAAGAACTGGTGGGCACGGGTCCGGCAGACTGGTGGAAAGACGTTGAACAGGCATACCAGACATTGCTCGAGGAAGGCTATACCGAAATTGCAGTAGCGGGTCTGTCGCTTGGCGGCGTATTCAGCCTGAAATTAGGGTATACAAAGCCTATCAAGGGAATTGTCACCATGTGTGCGCCGATGTATATGAAAACCACTGATCTTATGTACGAAGGTGTCTTGAAATATGCACGGGAATACAAGAATTATGAAGGAAAAAGCGATGAGCTTATCGAAAAAGAAATGAAGGCTTTCCAGGAACGGCCGATGGAGTCGCTGGCCGATTTGCGTGCTTTGATTGCAAATGTCAAAGAACACGTGGACCATGTATATGCACCGTTGTTTGTGGTTCAAGGCAGACTGGATAATGTCATCAATACGGATTCGGCCAATGTGATTTACGAAAATGCCGAATCGACCGATAAGCATATTAAGTGGTATGAAAACTCTGGCCATGTTATTACGCTGGACAAAGAGAAAAAGCAATTGCACGAAGACATTTTCGCATTTCTTGAATCGCTTGATTGGAGTGTGTGAACGGTCATAAAGGAGGAGTTCGATTTGGGAAATACCGATGGTTCATTAGAACAGCGCTTACTGGTCTTCATGCGTGAAGAAGCATACAAGCCGCTGACTGTACAGGAAATAGAAGAACAATTCGGTTTTGAAGATGCCGATGAGTTTAAAGAATTGGTCAAAACATTGGTGCGTTTGGAAGAGTCAGGCACGCTTGTCCGTTCAAGATCAAATCGCTACGGTGTACCAGAGCGGATGAATTTGATGCGCGGAAAATTCATCGGGCATCCAAAAGGATTCGGCTTTGTAGCACCTGAAGAAGCCGGTTTGGATGATGTCTTTATTCCGCCGACGGAAACAAATGGCGCAGTAAACGGCGATAAAGTAATGATCCGTGTTTCAGATGGATCTTCAGGAGACCGCCGCGAAGGTGCAATTATCCGGATTATTGAACGCGGTACTACAAAAGCCGTTGGAACGTTCCAGGAAAACAAAGGCTTTGGCTTTGTCGTAACAGACGATAAAAAAATGAACATGGATATTTTTATTGCGAAAGACGACACATTGGGCGCAGTAGATGGCCACAAAGTGGTTGTGGAGATTACCGGATGGCCGGAAGGCAGGAAATCTGCTACTGGTATGGTGACGCAAATTCTTGGCCATAAAAACGATCCAGGCGTCGATATTCTGTCCATCATCCACAAATACGGAATTGAAACTGAATTTCCGCCGGATGTGCTGGAACAGGCAAACAATGTGCCGGACGAAATTGACCCGGCAGACCTCACAGATCGCCGCGACTTGCGGAACGAACAAATTGTCACAATTGATGGCGCCGATGCCAAAGATTTGGATGATGCAGTCCAAGTGGTTAAATACGAAGATGGTACGTATAAATTAGGGGTTCATATTGCCGATGTCAGCCATTATGTGACGGAAGGGTCGGCAATCGACCGTGAAGCTTATGACCGCGCTACGAGCATCTATTTAACGGATCGTGTTATTCCGATGATTCCGCATCGCCTGTCCAACGGCATTTGTTCATTAAACCCGCAAGTCGATCGTTTAACTTTGTCTTGTGAGATGATTTTCAACGACCAGGGCGAAGTGGTTTCCCATGACATTTTCCAAAGCGTAATCAACACGTCAGCACGTATGACGTATACGGAAGTTTATGAAATTTTGGAGCAGGACAACCAGGAGCTGAAAGAGAAATACAGCGAATTGGTGCCGATGTTCGAATTGATGAAAGAGCTTGCTGAAGTTCTTCGCACGAAACGCATGCGCCGCGGCGCCATTGATTTTGATTTTAAAGAATCCAAAGTGCTGGTGGATGAGGATGGCAATCCAACAGACGTAGTTGTCCGGGAACGAACAGTTTCTGAGCGTTTGATTGAAGAGTTTATGCTGGCTGCCAATGAAACAGTCGCTGAACATTTCCATCGTATGGAAGTGCCTTCGATTTACCGGATTCACGAAGATCCAAAGCCGGAAAAACTGCAGCGATTTTTCGAATTTGTAACCAATTTTGGGATTATGGTAAAAGGGTCTGGGACGCAGATTCATCCAAAAGCTTTGCAGGAAATTGTTGAATCTATTGCAGGAACTCCGGAAGAGCCGGTTATTTCCACGATGATGCTTCGTTCCATGCAACAGGCGAAATACTCGGCTGAGAGCTTAGGGCATTTTGGGTTATCGACTGAGTTTTATACGCACTTTACTTCACCGATTCGCCGTTATCCGGATTTGATTGTGCACCGCTTAATTCGCACATACTTGATCGAAAAAGATTTATCGCAGAAAACAATCGCGTATTGGGATGCCAATATGGACGATATTGCTACACATACATCAGAACGCGAACGCCGTGCAGTTGAAGCAGAACGCGATACAGATGCTCTGAAGAAATCACAGTTCATGGCTGATAAAATTGGAGAGCAGTTTACTGGGATCATTTCTTCAGTAACGAACTTTGGTTTGTTTATAGAACTGGCAAACACCATTGAAGGATTGGTTCACGTTTCCAATATGACCGATGACTACTACCGCTTTGACGATCGCAGCATGATGATGATCGGCGAGCGCAGCAAACGTCAATTCCGGATTGGTGACGAAATCGAAATCAAAGTCATCGGCGTAAAACCGGAAGAATCATCAATTGACTTTGAAATCGTCGGCATGGTCCAAAACACACGCCAGTCGAGAAGAGAACAGCCGAAAGTGATTCGTGCCGGGAAAAAAGACGGCGGCGGAAAACCTGGACGCGGTGGCAAAAAGCCAGAAGGCGGCGGACCTGGGCGCAAGCCGAAAAGCCAGAAGAAAAAGTTTTATGAAGGCGCAGCAAAACAAGGGCGCAACAAGAAAAAATAAAATCGCGGCTCGAGGGCCGCTTTTTTGAATCTAGTTGAGGTGAAACCGCATGGCCAAAGGAGAAGGCAAAGTAATTGCCCAAAACAAGAAAGCCGGTTTCGATTTTTTCATTGAGGAAACGATCGAAGCAGGGATTGTCTTGCAAGGCACAGAAATTAAATCAGCACGAAATGGCAAGGTTCAGTTGAAGGAATCGTTTGTGCGAATCCGCAACGGTGAAGCTTGGATATCCAATATGCACATCAGCCCTTATGACCAGGGCAACCAGTTTAACCATGACCCAACTCGGTCACGCAAACTGCTATTGCACAAAAAACAGATCACGGATTTAGAGGCTCATTCAAAAGTGCAGGGCTCTGCAATCATTCCGCTGAAGATGTATTTGAAGGACGGCTTTGCCAAAATTCTGCTCGGTGTCGGTAAAGGGAAGAAAAACTACGACAAACGGGAAGATTTGAAGAAAAAAGACGCGAAACGGCAAATCGACCGTGCCATAAAAGAATACAACCGCTAGAACTTGAAGTCTGACCATTGTTGCCTTATAATAGGGATATAGCACATGAAGCTGTTTATTCATCTTCCGTGTCTCTTTTTAATAAGGGGACGTTACGGATTCGACAGGGATGATCTGGGCTTGGGTCGCGCGTCGGAGGATCGGCTCCGTCATCAACGTATTTATAACAACTGGCAAAACAAACCAAAACCTAGCATTCGCAGCGTAAGCTCGGATCTGCTTTATCTATCCATCGCCCATGTGGCTGGGTAAAGCTCAACTTTAGTGGGATACAACGTTTGCTGCCATCTGAGGCAAACGGGAGAGATTCACAGATTAGTGCCCAGGACGCCTGCTTATTGGCAAAATGGTGCACGAAACCCTAATGAATAAGCTACACGCGTAGACGCTCAAGTAGCGGAGTTTCTGGACGCGGGTTCGACTCCCGCCGTCTCCATAGTGAGATATCACAGAGTGTCATTGAACGTCAAAATCCTTGATATACCAAGGATTTTGGCGTTATTTGATGTCATAGAGTATCATATGATATCAAATAAACCTAGTCAAAAACCTAGTCAACCTAGTCAAAAACCTCGTCACGTTTCCCTTAACTCATTAAATAGTTTTCAAATTTCTCGATAGTTCCTGCTTTTGCTTTTTCTGTGACGTGAGTATAGTCTCGTGGATTCCATCCGAAGTAAGGTTGGCGAGATTGCAGTAGCGGGAGTTAGAACGGTCATCCAAATGGATGCTGGAGGGAAAAAGGAAGTGGGAGAGAATGCGAACGGATTTTAGTAATTGGAAACCACTTACTGTAACAGAAGTGAGCAACCTGTTCAGCAGCATTCCGATTTCCTGGGGAATTGCTGGAGGCCGGGCATTGGATATGCATTTAGGCAGAAAAACGCGAGAACATAACGACATAGACATTGTCATTTTTCGGGAAGATCAACAAGTCGTTTATCAACACTTGAAAAATGACTGGATGTTATACAAAGCAAAAGATGAACAGTTATCACTCTGGCGAGAAAAAGAATATCTCGATGTTATTAACGATGTATGGGTTAGCAGAGGGAACCATACTCCATGGGCATTCCAGATTATGTTGCGGGATTATGAACAAGATAACTGGATTTATCGGCGAGAAAAGACGATTAAAGGATCAAAAGAAGAATTATTCTCATATGATACAAATAAAGTTCCTTATTTGAAGACTGCCATTCAACTTTTATATAAAGGAGGCTCTTCACAAATAAGAAAAAAAGATTTCAAGGACTTCCAGTCTGTGTTGTCTTCATTGTCATCAATAGACAAAGATTGGTTGAAAGAAGCACTAAAAAGGAAATTTCCTTTAGAACATAGTTGGATGAAGAGTTTAGGAGACTGATTGTACAAATCAAATATCCGTTTTCATATCATCACCTCATCGCTAGTAGTGGTAATTCTAATTGCATAAACTCAAAAGGGAAGGAGTGCAAATCAGCACTGCTTCCCTTTTTTTTTCTGTATAAGTAGACTTTTAAGAACAATTAAGCTAAGTAATATCTACTATGACACCATAGTGGTCACTGGGCAGTATATTTACTTTCGTCACAGGTAGTTTTCCAAACACTTCAACACTATTTAACAAAGGGAGATTTAAACTCTCAAGTTTTTTCATTAAAATCCAATCATACCTAGACTGTTCACTCAAATTGGTCACATTTTTTAAGTGGGAGTTGTTAATCTGGTCCAAAGTTGCCTGAGCTTTAACACCGTTTTTTTCTTCATTCAACACTGCCAGATCCAACCACCTATTTTCTTGTAGATAGTTATGAATATTTGAGTCAGGCGCATCATTAAAATCACCACAAAGAATTTCAAATGGTTTAGCATTTTCAGCAATCCAAGTGTTCACTGATTGTATTTGCTCTTTTCTTATTTCAGAGGTTCTCCAATTCAAATGGACATTGGTGATTCCATACTCAAAGCTATCGTAGTTAAAAGTCATTCTAATAGCACAGTAGTTCGATTCCTTTGTATATGCGTGCCAGATTGCGTCTATATTTGAAATGGGAATTTTACTTAGAAAAGCAAGACCCTCATCTGGTGAATCAGGGTATTCTTTAAAAATGCAATAGGGATATCCTGTATGATCGGCTATATATTGTGCCACATTTATACTTCCATCTTCACTGCTAAAAGTCCTTACTTCCTGTAAAGCGATAATATCAGAATTCACTTTTTTTACTTCCTCACAGATCGCCTTTAACCTATCTGCCCACATAGTTTGGTTGTTCCAAACATTAAAGGTTGCTATTCTCATGATTTCCCCCCATCTCCTATTTGAAAGTGAGCAGATCTTTGACTGTTCCAATTCAAATGAATATCTTTGTTTGATTCTCAGGATTTTTTTACGATCAAAAACTGGGATGTGACTGATTATATCTCTGAAGATATATGCACTCTTATTGAGATCTTATACCAATTTTCGAGCTGTTATTGATTTTCCTATACCAGCTGGTTCAGGAACAATGTACACTCTCCCTCGCATTTTCTTCCAGGCTTAAAAACCATCAATATTTTTATGTACTTGAATTTAAATACTGGGATGATATTTATTTCTAGTTTGAAAAACTACAAGAAGATCGGTCTGTAAAAGCGTAATTTTAAAAACGATTTGGCAAACTAGAAAAAACTGGTGTATCTTGGAAAGAATACTGGGGTTTTATTTACCGCGTTAAATAAAATCTAAGCCTTTATGTAGTCGATTACTTCTTGTAAATAAGCTTCTATAGGCTTGCTTGTATCAACGGTCAATATTTCCCTTTCTAAGGGTTTCTTGCTGTTAGTGATTGTATACTGGAAGGCTTCTAAGGAGGGCACTTCTTTTATTTGGCTAATCATTTTTTCGCGTTCTCTTAATCTTCGATTGATTTCGTCCATGTCATTTAGGTAACATTCTACATATTTATACTTAATGGGGTACTTTTCGCTTAATGAAATTCCTTTTTCGATAAGTTCATCATAGAGACAGGGGCTATCTAAAATGACATTATGTCCTTGGGATAGGTAAAATTCAACGAGTGACCAGTCGATATTGTAAGAAGCTTTGCCAGTAAGTTTAGGATCAATTGTAACTTCCAAAAGGGACTCCATTAAAGATGATTTGACGATATCATGATCAACAATAACTGCTTTAAGTTGCTTGGCAATTTCACGTGAAAGTGTCGACTTCCCCGAACCAGGAAAACCAGACATTTGAACAAAGAACATGTACAGACCTCATTTCCTGTTACTTTGATAAATAGTTCTGAAATAAAATAAAGTAACGAAACCATAATATATCATTAAAATTTAGCATGTATTACCCATTTTTATACTTCCACTACAGAATGAACGGACGAAAATATTTGTTTTATCGGAAAGGTTATAGTTGCAATGTTTACTATACGAATAAGAAGTTAAACTAGAGAAGAAGATAATATAGTAAGAAGGTAAGGGGTGGCGAATATGGAAGATGATATTCTGGAAATAGTTTCAAAGATTCCAAAACATAGAAGTGGAAAAAGGCTTGTGTTAGGAATAGATGGACTAAGTCGATCGGGAAAAACAACAATTGGAAATAAGATAAAACAGCAATTATTGGATGAAAAAGTTCCCTTGTGTATTTTTCATATAGATAACTATATTGTCGAAAGAAAAAAGCGTTATAACAGCGGCCAGGCAGAATGGTACGAATATTATCAACTGCAGTGGGATACCAAGTGGTTAAAAGTAAACTTTTTTGAAAAATTAAAGCAATCTGATGAGTTATATTTGCTAACCTATGATGATGAAGCTGACAAACAAAAAATGAAGAAAGTTAAAATTCCTGAAACATGTCTAATTATAATTGAGGGTGTTTTTCTGCAACGGAAAGAGTGGAAGAGTTTCTATGATTATGTATTTTTTATAGATAGTTCAAGAGAAAAAAATTTAAACGGGAGAATGCAATTACACGAAAAAATATTGAAAAATTTAAAAATCGTTATTGGAAAGCTGAGGATTATTATTTAGAAACCGAAGAACCGATGAAACACTCAGATTTTGTTTTTAAAAATTAATAATTTGGTATGAAGTATAATTAAAGTTTGGAAAATCTAGAATTATAGTATATATCATAAGTTACCTGAAGGATTCTGCTTGAATACGAAAGTAGAGAAGATGTAGCCAGAGCATCTCTTCTCGCCCTTTCTGTCTATAAAGCGTACTTTTTCGAACGGTATTATTGTTAATAACTCTATTAATTTTATTTCATTAAATGTAAATTTTGGTGAAATAAAAAAATCTTAACTTAGATAGTTAAAATCTTCAACTAAATGATTGGTAAGACGACAGATGATATGAAGGTTAAATAAAGTATGATAAATTAAACAGGTCACAGGGGGAATTAGATGCTTAGGATGGTTTGTTTTGGAGACAGCCTTACGGCCAGAAAAGAAGGCTTTGATCAACCTATGTTGACCAGTAAATTGTCTTCAATCTTGAATAGCTTTGAAGTGATCAACGCAGGTGTTTCCGGCGATAATACTTGTGACGCTTTACTCAGAATTGAGAGGGATGTTATCAAACATAATCCCGATATAGTAACGGTGTTGTTCGGGGCAAATGACGCAGCATCTCATAAACAAATCGATTTAAAAAACTTTAAAGAAAATCTCTACAAAATTGTCCAAGTACTGAAACCCGAGAGAACTATTTTAATTTCTCCTTCTCCAGTAGATGAACGTGTTCAGTTTGCAAGGACAAATGAAGTTTTATTTGCCTATGCTGAAGTAGTTAAAGAAGTAGCGGATGAAACAGACACTCGTTTCATCGATCTCTTTTCTGAACTGATTTCAGTGGAGAATTACTTGCAAAAACTTAAAGGGCTAGAAAACGATGGATTACATTTCGGTGAAGATGGCTATGATTTTTTAGTTGAACTAATAAAAAAGAAAATTGAAGAGACTCGGTAATAAAACGACAAAACGTTTTATTTAAAAAGTTGTTTTATGTATCATGAGGTTTTCAGAAGTAAGTTCATGACAGAATGAAGAATACAAAAGAAGGAGACATTCGGCAGTATTCCGAATGTCTCCTTCTTATAGTAAAAGCTTATACCGTTCGCCACAGCAGGATTCTGCCTTTGTAAGCAATCAAACTGACTGCTGCCAATAAAATTCCCGAAAACATAAAGACGCTACGAATGCCAAATGTATCTGCCAAAATTCCCATTAACAGTGAAGCGACACCGAAGGTTCCAGTACCGATTGCTCCTAGAGTGGTAAACACCGTCGGCAATCGGTCTAGCGAAACACTCGTCTGAACCACAGTCTGCTGTGGAATATTCTTAATTTGGGTAACAATCCCGACAAGGAACATAAGAACCAGTGCCACTATCGGTACACTGTTCAATCCAAAGCAAATCGTCAGCAGACTGCAAGAAACAGCTCCCCAGAAAATAAGCGGACTGAGTCTTTGTTCAATCCAATCAGCATATCGCAGACAAAATAGGCTGCCCCCAATCAATCCCAGGAAAAAGGAGCCGTTGATGAATCCCCACCATTTCTCCTCCGCCAATAAGACTTCAATGACAAAGATATACAAAATCGCAGAAATCCACGCGGTGTCGGCAATTGTAGCCAGCACATCCATCCAGACAATTCGCTTTAACACTGGCGTAGTAGAAACAGTATGCCACCCTTGACTGATTTGCTGCCATTTGCTTTGTCGAATCGCTGGTGTAAATTCGACTTTTTCCAAAATGCTTAACAGCAGACTAGACAACAAAAACAAGCCAGCTGTCAACCAGATCAATTCATTTACAGAGAACCAAATCAACAGCGAGCTGCCGACAAACCACATAGCAGTCTGGATGGTCTGGGTCACAGTTTCAGTAATGCCATTCGCTTTCAACAACTGTTCGCTCTTCACATAATTCGGAATGAGCGACTGGGTCACTGGATTAGCGCAACCATCCAATAATGCAATCAGGCTGATGATGAGAAACAACCCATAAAAATTGGACAGCGAAAGTTGCGGCAGTATAAAAGCCAAAACAATCAATAGTGCGGTTTTCCCCATCTGCGAACCAGCTAATAGCCATTTCAAGTTGAAGCGCTGCATCAGCAAAGGCGTCAAGCTGTTCGAGATGAACATCGAAGTAGTGATGGTAAACGGCACAAAAGCCGCCGCTGTAGCCGATCCTGTCAGTTCAAAGATAATATAAATCAGGCTGACAATATATAAGACATCGCCCATATTGGCAAGCGATTGCCCGGTTAGCAGTATCTTGAAATTTCTATTCAGTTTCATTAGTAAGTTCCCCCAGGAATCGATTCGTAAATGATTTCTACTAAAGGGAATTTATCAAATTGGACTAGTGATCATGTCATGCGTTCCTTTCTGGATAAAGATAAATCTTGGGGGAATGATTTATCGAAAGTTTTGATTATTTCCATTATACTCTAACTAAACAGGAAATAAATGGCTCGTAAAGATTAATCTCACTGTAGTAAAAATTTCAATCAACAAGCTCAGGAGGGAAAAAGGTTGAGACGTTATTTTATCAATGATGAACAGATTACTATCCGTGTAACCGAATGGGGAAAACCAAATACACCCGTCATTTTTTGTTTGCACGGTTTAGGGAGTACAAGCCTCAGTTTTATTGAAATAGCCGAACAGCTAAAAGATGAATTTAGAATTATTGCAATCGATGCACCAGGTCACGGCAAAACGGATCCTTTTCCAACAGCAGAAGATTATGAACTGCCTTCGCTTGCAGAGTGGCTGGATCAGGTTATTGAGAAGCTCCAAATCGAGAAATTCTTCTTCCTATCTCATTCTTGGGGGAGCTTTGTCTCCTTATTTTATCTGGCATATTTTTCAGAGAAAGTTATTGGGACGATTCTACTCGATGGTGGATATTAGTCGAAAAGAGGAAAAGGACAACCCATGGAAGAAGAAGCAGCATATTATGAAGAGGACTTTGAGGGCTATTTTGAGACTTGGGAGAGCTTTCTGAGGGATGCCGTCTATGGAGAGGCTTCCAGAAGATCTTCCTTATTAGAACTCGCAGCCAAGGATCTTGTTCTAGAAAGGAACAACAGATTTTATTGGCATGCAAGAGGAATAACAGGGAGCCATATAATTAAAGGGATGCACAAACACGAAATAACCGATATTTTTGATGAATTACCAGCTGATATAGTATTGCTTAGAGCAAGGAGATGTGATCGGTGTAACAGCGCCTTCCAGTGGCGCATATGAGTCTCTGCACATTCTCTTGTTGAAAGCGAAAGCGAAAGCGAAAGAGAATGTAGAAGCATGCGGATACAAAGTAGTGATGGGTGAAACGGAATGAACTATAATCAACTAGCAATTATAAAGATAAAAATTTATGAATACTCGTGTACCAAGTAAGAAGAAACTTCCTTTATGCAACTAAAAATTCAAAGCAATTGAAGAGTATGATACATCAGGATTATTAAAGATTTGAATGTAACTTAAGTGCAGTTAAGTTACATTCGGTTTATTGCAGAAGGAAATTTAATACCAAATATGGAAATATAGGATGCGCTAAGATCATCTGAGTTTACCAAATAAATTGTCGTTTGCTTGTGAAACTAACGTAGAGAATCGTGAGTAAATGTTAGAGGAGATACTAATGAAAAAAAAGAAATCAGTCATCATTTTATTAATAGTAGCTGGAATTCTGTCATATGGAATTTATTGGGCATTTTTTGATTTGAGTAGGTTTAAGCAGGAATTAATTAATGAATCAACTTCTCCTGATGGAACTTATACTATTAATGCCTATCTTAACAATACACACGCTACTACCCCTTATACTGTATTAGGCGAGTTAATTTTCAATAATTCAAATAAAAGATCCAAGGAAATTTATTGGGATAAAGCTGAAAAAGCAGATATTCAATGGATAGATGAAAACACAGTAGAGATTAATGATATTAGAATTAATTTACCCAACGAATCCTATGATTTCAGAAAAGGAATTCACTAGTAAATTTGGGTTTTTAATGATTAATTTGAAATAGTCATTTTGAATGTAACTTAATGTGAATTAAGTTATATTCAATTTTAGGCAAGTAACCAAAAGAGGTGTACAGTAAGATAAACTTTCATACTGGAGATGAAAATGTGATGAGTAGAGGCAAAGAAGAAGAAATCATTTTCGATACGATGCATGAAGCTGATGTATGGGCTGATTCAATAGCAAATGAAATGTACGGAAGGCTTTATGATCGTTATAACACTCCTGACTATAAAATAGCCTGTGCTTTAGCTTTTAGATTAGCTGCCATTGAAAATTGTAGAGTTTATGCCGAGACCGAAGAAAATAGATATAAAGTATATGCTGTGTTTGATACTTCGAATTCATAAATTTCCTAAAACAGACTTATTTATGGGCTTTAACTCAATTAAAAATATCTAATGTAAATGGAACGTATTAGCAAGTAAGTTGCATTTATTGAAGCTAAAATCAACTTTTATTTTTAAAAAAGAACTTCAAATTAAGAAGTTCCTCCTTTGAAATTAGTTGCTATTATACTTGCCATCTCTAATAGCTTTTCGATACTTACTATCGTCTTCTTTAATGGCAATCGCTTCGTCTGTACTTACTCCCGTTATTGAATAATATTTCGCCCCTTTTTCATATTCATTGGAGAAGTTCCCTGTATACGTACCTTCGCTATCGGAATAAATCGTAACTTCTCCAATTTCTTCACCTATTTCTTTTACATATTCGCTGCTTATCTGATAAACATAGTCATCCCATACGACGAACGAATAGACCCATGATGTTTGTGCATTTCCTAGTGAACAGCCTGTTAAAATGGCTAAAATGCATAAAAAGGACATAAATACAGCTAATCGGTTTCTTTTCAACGAAGTCCCTCCTCGATGTCTAAATTTTATATTAGTACGCACGAAGTGCTTGGCAGGTTTCAATAACAGAACATAGACTAGAAAAAAGTTAAAGTCTTAAGAACTCTTTCGACAGAATTTGGATGTAACATAATGATAAGTAAGTTACATTCAGATCAAGCATTCTACTAGCTTCACCAGAAAACCTAACCAAACTAATTTCATTAGAAGAAATAATACATTCATATGATAGTTCCACAAGGCTCTAAAGTGAGAATTTTATAGCTGCAAAAGTGCGAAGTAAGTTTATATGCCAAGACTTAGTGGAAGAGAGGTGCAATGTGCAGCATTTTACATATCAAGTGCCAAAATCGGTTCATCGATCAACAAAACTGTCCATCTTAGATAAACAGGGAAAAACCGTATTTATATTGCAAAAACGTCCTCATAAATTTCTCGCAGCTATTTTCAATGCATCATTACGGACTGGCGTACCTTATACTTATAAAGTTTCAAATGCAAGTGGAGAAGCCTTGTACAGTATCGATTGTTGGTTCCCAGGATTTCGCTATGAACTAATTGATCATTTGTCTGCCAAGTTTGTTTCAATTACACAGCAAAGAGTGCAATTGTTGGAAATAGCTTATTCTTTCAAACTAATGAACCGAGACTACTACTTTAAGAAAGATCACACAGGTACAGGCTATCTAAACTGTGAAAATACAACAGTCGCCATCGTTTCAATGCCTTCTTCCCTTTATATTTCAGTGGTTGACAGCATTCATGTTGCTGCAGAAACTGAACAAGTAGCTGCGCTTTCTGCGGTACTGTTTCATACTTTTTATTTTTATAATGCGTAGAGAAGAATGTCACAAAACGACCGACTGCTAAGTCTTCGAAGCAAAAAGTAGTTATGCCTTCGATTCTAAGAAAGTTTACATATGACAGCTTATTGGTAGCAGAGAATAGCGATGAATTTCGCGAGGATTTCCATAAGGTATTTTAAGAAATGTGTATAAACAATAACCACCCTTCATGCGGAATGAACTTTGTTATTCCTCAAACTGATGTTGATTCATTCTTTCAGTTGTAATCAGAGCTTCAAGTAAAATTAATTTTACTAATTTAGAATGCGAAAATAGCCAATATCGCACTCTGCTATGTTCTATAGAAAATTTCAATAGGGTAATTAAAGTATGTTATATTTGTTGAATAGATTCTCTTTTAGAGACAAGAAAAGTAGGTGGGAAAAATGGGGAAATTCGGATTGGATAGCAAAGGACAGGCAGCTGTGACAAAGTATCATGAAAAGCACAAGCCTGCTAAATTTGATAAAAAGCAACAACTTGAAAAAATACGTGCTGAGTATTTAAAAAATAAGCAAAAACAAACAGATAAATAATGTGAATGAAAACATAGGAAGACTAAAAGCTCACTATGTTTTTCTTATTCGAAAAATTTTTTTCAATCGAGGACAAAGGGTTATCGACACTCAATTTTGTCTAGAAACGCCTAAAACCTTTACTGGTTTTAGGCGTTTTTTTGTTGTGTTGTAATATGTTAGTTTCCTCTGTCGCTAAAAGCTTCAGTATATATGTCTCCTGTGGTTTCTATTTGTGCCACCTAATTTACGTAGTTTCTTGTTCTTACCCATTGTCATTCCCCCCTTCTTGCTTAATAGGGTAATTTACCTGAGCAATCGCTTCAAAGCAGCTAATGTTGTAATCCTCCATCAAACAGGATCGCGTAGATAAATAATAGAGCGTAATAAAGATAGGGACCGTAAACAATCATACAGATTCCAAAAATACTAACCGCAAGTAATTTAAAACGGTCATTTGGCAAATACCACATAAGAACTAACGCAAGGATAAAGAAAAAAGTCGAATAGATAAATCCTACAAGTTGAAATGCGAATAATAACACCACCATTAAGATGGAACAAATGATTACAGCCAGTACATGGCCACTAATAAAAGGTTCTTTCTCTTCTACATTCATTAAATCCACCTCTAAGTTTTTTCTCTTATTGGTTATGCATTTCTTAAACATGATTAAAATTGATGAATTTGGTTCCATATGCTTCAGTTTTATCCTGGCTAGAACGTTTCCTCCAATTTTTGAACTTTTGAGTGAGATATTAAATAGATATCGCCTAAAATATCGATTTTGTCTCCTTTTACACGTAGAGCGCAATCTTTATTCGATGCATAAATATCTATTCTTTCCGATAAGAGAGACAGTTCCTCTTGAACCAGCAGCATATTATTTTCAAGATCAAAGTGAGACAGGACAGAAAAATGATCAAGGCCAATGCCGGAGTAAACAGAGCTTTTCTTGACTTGATACCCAAAGTTTTTAGAGCATAGCCATTTCGCTGACATATTAATTGCCCCGGCACTGGCCCCTAATACAACGGCGTTGCTTTTTTGAATCCAATCCGCCAATTCGTAGTCCATCAAAAACTTGTTTTGTTCAAGCGTGTTTCCGCCCAATAAGAAAATAACAGAAGCATCTCGAAGCAAAGCTCGGGCCTCTTCTTTTTTAGAGCGATAGTCAATTAAATGATATTCATCAAACAGAATGTTGGCTTGTTCAAGCCATGAAAGCTCTGTAGCTCCAATTTCTTCATTGGACAACGGGTTTGCACTAATCATAACAAGCGATTTTCTCTGTGTTATATCTTCTTGTAATGCCTTACTTAAATTCTCCGGAAAAAATTCGCTAAACCATCCTAAATAATAGTGATTTTTCATAAGTACCTCCATGGTATTCCATCTTCGTTAGTTTATAAGGCGGCTAATGAACTAAATTGTTGTTCTTACTGATTAACTTCCAGCAATCATTTTTAACGATACTTAGTTTTTACAAAACATAATTTTGTAAGAAAGAGATAATGCCAACGACAAAAACAAGAAATGTGGATGTAAAAACTTCTATCCACGAGAAATCCAGAGATCTAAAAAGTGCGACAGTTAGTAGACCTACAATAAAATAAACAGGTATGAATTTTTTTGATAAAAGCAATTCATTCAAGTAAGAAAACTCCTTTAGTATTTAGAATGAGCAGGGAAGTCAATGGAATCAAATGAGAGCATATAAAATAATGGATGAATCTAGTTCAACGAAGAAGTTGTGAGTGATGAGAAGTACAATGCCCAAGGTCAGAGAAATTCTAACTACTATATCCAACTTTTTTTGGGCAGAAAAGAGTTCTTCTTCATTTGGTTTTGTTTCTTTTTTATCAATGGAATTAACTGCAGCTATTGCAAAGGCAAGGATTGCCCAAGTTGCAAGAGCACTGTCTATAAAAATTAAAAACACAGCGATTGCCAGTAAAAAATATGGCAATGCATTTGAAGTGGAATCGCCTTTAGGTATTTTAAAAACCTCCCAAATGAAATTTTTTAATAGAGTTTAGAACCTTTTCATTTATTTGTATTCCCATTTATCTACCATAACATAGTTAGAAACTGGTTATTTCAGCGTGAAGTTAAAAGCTGAGTTTACTTTGGTCTACAGTAAGGCATCGCTATTCATCAACATCTATTTTGGATCGCTGGAAGTAAAATAGAAGATAGAAGACAATCAACTTTAGATGATGGAACAGTAAATACCGGAAGCGGTGTGTGAAGGTTGTTCTGTCATACAAGAGGATGAAGAAATAACAGTGGAAATTAAATGGGACGGTCAGACAGAAAATTTAATTCTGACCACTGACAAATAAAAAAATTCGGTGTGCAAAGATAGGCTTGTTTCTTCACATGGTTCTTAAAAGGAAATAAAGAATAAAATTTAACCTCCACTTGAGTATCCAGTGGAGGTTAAAGGTTTTATGATGTATTTAAATCTCTAATAACCTCAAACATCTCGTAATAAAGCCCTTTTGCAATTTCCTCGTGCTCCTCTTCCGTTAGGTCTTTTTTCAAAATGTTAAAGTGCCAACCTGAAGCGCCGTTGTCGGCTAGCGGGTAATAGCCAAAGGAAAAGATCTCCTCATCCTGGACTCTCTTAGAATAATCCGCATAACTTATTTCGTCATCTACAAAGGGGAAGTAATAAGCTTCCGTTCCGATAAAGAAAAACAAGACATCCGAATTTGCGAAGACTTCTGTATATGGACCATCTGCAGCTCTTTCCAGATACTCTTCCATCACAAAAAAACTATCGTATTGTTCAACTGTTTGGGTGGTCAACTCTTCGATTTCCACCCGGCTGAACGTGATTTTCTCGGATGCTGCTTCCGGCGGTGTGCCTAAAACCCCTATTTCGAGATTTCGTCCTAAATATTCTTGTTGCTGGTGCTGGTTCCCTGACTTCTCATTTTCTTCGATGGATTCTTCCGTCAGTGGACTGCAGCCCATTGTCATCAAAAGCAGGGAAGAGAGTATGATGCTAGCGGTAGATGATTTTACCATTTGCAGAACCTCCATTCGGTGTTTTTTACCTAAGTAGTTGATCTAGTCTGCTGCAATGTAGAAAAAAATTTTCAAAGTCGCTATTGATAAATTACCCTAATTTTTAGGAGGTTAACGTAAATTGATGGATTCGTATGCTGGGAAAATGGAATAGCAGGATTAATATAGAAACCTATTCAATTATTTAGCGTTGAAAAATAGGATGCTTAGAACAAAGGTATTATGGATTATGTTAAAAGAAAGTTATGCTTAAAGACTTTTCATTATTAATTATCTGATTATTGTGTTAATATTACAGCGAAAATACTAACAAAAGGAGATGCTCATCATGAATCAGCAAGAACCACTGGAAAAAGAAGACTTCCAAATTGCTCAAGACTCTGCTGAACCTGTCGAACCAGTGCCGCATGTTCACTACATCGATCACAGAGATGGCTTAATTGAGCCTATCGTCAAGCAATACGTGCCGCTGCAAGTTGGGGTCGTCATTTTTTCAATCATCATGTTGGTAGCGGTCTTTGTGGGATCCACTTCAAATATGTGGGGGTTGGTCGAATGACAGGGGAGCATTATACGATTTATGCGAGATAACAAGAAGCTGTCTAGAGGATGCCAAAGCGATTTGAGACACAGAAAAAACACCTTATGTTGAAAACGGGTATGAAAATACCAGTGATTCAACACGGAGGTGTTTTTTTTGCTGCATCGTGACTTTGCCAAATGTCTTTACTTCGGTTGTGTCAGTAAGAATTAAGGCAAATTCAACGTCTTCCGATCTATATTGTAGCGTTTTTATCTTCAAAATTTTTCAGTCGTTCTGTAGTTTCTGCCACTATCTTAGCAAGAACATGGTGGCCAACATCGTTTACGGCAATAATGAAGTTTCGATCAATTAACTATAAGCGGTTTTCGGTTTCATACAAGGACTTTCTTATGGTTTCCGTGATAGAAATACTTGCTTAGAGAATGGTTCTTAAGCTGCCACTTAAAAGCCAACGGTACAGCCAATAAAGTAAGGATGAAACTTCAAGGAGCCACAACCGTATAGTTAGTATAAATAAATTAAAAGGGGATGTTTTGAGTGAACGTTAAAACTTTCTATGGGTACAGCGAAAAAAGTATAGACCGAAAAATAAATGAATTTCTCGAAGACTCCACTTTAGAAATTATCGATATAAAATTTACTGCACCTATTTTTTACTTTAGTGCGATGGTAATTTATAAAAAAGCTAATACTACGAAAGAAGAAGTATTTTAATACTGGAAACGACTATCATCTTGGAATTCAAAAGTATTGAGAAAAGGGCGAAGTTTATTGGGAAAGTTAAAATTTATCCATTAATAATATGCCTATTAGTAATTTCTTCCATCACTATGGCGTTATACGCTTATCGGAGTTATATTGAACAGGAAATAGCGAGTGGGGTAGCCTTTATCTTGATAGCCATGTCCCTGCTCGCAATGGCGCTGCATAGTTTTTTCAGGAATAGAAGGATCATGATGAAATAGGTAAGTGAACTTTGTCTGAAATAAAATGGATGTTTTAGCATTTTTAAATTATATTTTTTCATTTATCCAGTTCATCACGAGTGAGGCAGTTTGTTTAGGCTTATACCATTAAAGCAGATACAAAGAATCTGGAATTGCGATTGCTGTTACATTTTTAATGTTTTCTTGTAACTGGAGAATGTCTCTAGTGGCCTGAATGTGTCTAATATTCTCTAAAAATTTCTTTTTCATCAGTATACATCGATTGTTCTATGCAATTATTCCAGCTAGAGTAGGTATATCAAAACGTCATTTCTGGTTGATTTTGTGGAAAAGTAACCCTGCCGTCAAGTAAAATGAATCATAATTCATAGTGGATTATTATCCTCCTTACACTGCAAGCTTAAAATTTTGCATTCTTCTCGTCTTCCCTCACATATAGATTCTATGGACTCCTCTAAAAAGATTGGTTGGATTTTTCCCACTCACTCCAATACATAGCTTCATTTAAGTTAGGATTATTTTTCTCCACTTTGCAGATAAATTCCAGACTGTTTCCATCAGGATCATCAAAATGTACTTTTGCATGTCCGAATCTGTCATTTGGCATTACAAAAGGTTCAGTTGGTTCAAAACCGAAAGCTTTTCTTGCAAAGATGCCTTTTTCCCTAAGCCAATCAATTGAAATTTTTAAGTCCTCCAGTTCAACTTCAAAAGCGAGGTGGCGAATGGAAGGATGGTAGTCCAATTGGACTTTTTCCGTTTGCCACAACCCCAACCAGCTTTTTTCTTTTTCAATCCATAGAAATGCCACGCGGTCCCCGACACGATGATCAAATTCAAGTCCGAGACCTTCGTAAAAACGAATGGAACATTCCAAATCGCTGACAGGCAAATGTGCTTCGTAAAGTCCTTTAATCATAGTCGCCCATCTCTCCTTTTCGTCTAGTTCGTTCCCTTTCAAAATATACTACTTTATCAAATTGTGAGAAATGATTTTCATTTTCCGATAAATCTATAAGTGTTTTCATTATACAATAGTTTTATGGAAATTAATTGGATTTAAATAGAGTAATTAGATATAGTAGTTAAAAGAAAGAATTTTCTTTTAACTACATGGAAAAGTGGATTTGCAAGTATTTTGTTTAAGAACGAATTCGATAGATTGAAATTTAAAAGAAGTAGTATTAAAGACTTCATAATGGAGGTATTTTATAAAATGGAAACCCTAATTCATACAGAATATTTTACTTTGAGTAAGATAGCTAATGGTGTATTTGCAGCAATGGCGAAAGCAGGAACCGGCGCCTTGAGCAACGCAGGATTTGTTGATTTAGGATCGGATTTGCTTGTGTTCGATTCGTTCAATACTCCATCTGCAGCTCGGGAACTAAAGAAACAAGCTGAAGAACTGACTGGAAAAAAAGTGAAATACCTTGTTAATAGTCATTACCATGGCGATCATATTTTGGGAAATCAAGTTTTTAAAGATGAGATTATTATTTCTACTGAGATAACTAAAGACTGGATCAGAGAAAAGAGCGCCATAGGGGATGTAGATACCGAACTTAAGGAAACTCAAAAATTTCTAGAAAATCTAAAATTGCAGATTTTAGCAGAGGAAAACGAAGTAATCAAGCGAAGCTTAACCAATCAATTTTTGGAAATGGAGAAGTTGTTAGCTGAACTGCCTACTTTACAGATTGAACTACCTAATTTTACTTTTGAAAAAAAGTTAATTATTTATGGAACCGAGCGGCATGTAGAATTATATTGCCTAGGTGGAGGGCATTCGCCGAGCGATACATTTTTATATGTTCCACAAGAAAAAGCGGCTTTTATGGGGGATATAGTAACCGAAGAGTTACATCTGCCCATTGTACAACCGGAAGAGTTTTTGAGTATATTGCAATCTGCCAAGAAAATGAATATACAGGCCCTCATGCCTGGGCATGGAGAAGTTGGGAATACTAAACAAATTGACACCATGATCCAATACATATCTATGTTAACAAATTCAGCAAAAGACGCGCATGAGACTAACATTTCTATAGAAGATTTTGTTTCATCCTTTATACTGCCTCAGAAGTACAAAGACTGGAAAGGCAGCAAAGGAATCGAACGTAACCTGGTGGAAATTTACAATTTCTATGTAACAAACAAAGTGGAGAGCAAGTCTTAACTTCTTCAGTAATAAACTGTGAAACTTAAAACAAGTATTTAATCCTTAATTGTTGGGGGGAATAAAAATATACACCTCAAAGGAAAGAAGCATTTATTTTGATAAGATAATAGCGAAATTGAAGTCCTTTAGTCTAGTAGAAGGTATCGTTCAGATAGGCTCTGGAGTAGGAGGGTTTAGTGATGATTTTTCTGATATAGATTTGATGGTAGCTACTTCAAGAATAGAAGATGCGATAACGTCTAAAAATACTATTCATCAGTTATTTAATGAGTTTCATCCGGTCTACATTAAAGAAAAACAGTTCAGTAAAGAAATTTTTCTTCTTATAGTCATTTTGGAAAATCAACTGGAATTTAATGTGTCCATTGTTCCTAGAGAATATTTATCAGTGAAGTCGCCTTTATGGAAAGTAATTTTCGATAAAACTGGACTGATTACTGAAAAAATGAACATTGAACACGAGAAATTTGAAAATGCACCAACAAAGTACGAAGTGGGACTTGATGTACCATTTGAGTTTGTGTACTGTGCTATGGGTTTGGATAAAGCCTTGAGAAGAAATAACCTAATCTACGCACTGAGTATGCTAGAGGCTATGCGTACCTTTACTCTGTATCTGCAAGCAAAAAACGAAAATAAGAAGCTGCATCAGTTTAAGGCTTATGATTCATTAGACCCTCTATTCATAGAAGAATACCTTGCAACATACCCTGAAAAAATTAGTGATAAAAACTTGAGGAGTTCTTCTAAGAAATTAAAGGACCTATTTATTAAAGTAGTAAATCAAAGTTCTATTTTTACTTTGGATGCTACTTTACATAAAATTCTCAAAATATCTCTTATTTAGATTGAGGGATTCTTAACTTTATGGAGTATGAAGAAAGTGGTTGAGTAGCAGTAGTTTTATCTGCTACTTTATTTCCTGCTATTTTTATTTGGCTTAATAGTTTTCTTAATGGGTGTTTACTAACACTTTAAAGAAATTGAACTTTAAAGTGGGCTAATAATAGAAATGGTATTAAATACTATTTACATATCGTTACAATCAAATCAGTAATAGAGCAATCCTAAATATGTTTTAAGATATACAGATAACTAATCTGAAAATTAACTGGAGGTGAGCTCATGATTTCGCAAGCTTTGGTGTTACAAGGAAGTAAAATTTTAATGGTCCGTCAATATGTACAAAGAGGCGATGTTGTTTGGAATTTTCCGGGTGGAGGAATTGAAGATGGAGAAACTCCAGAACAGGCGTGTATTAGGGAAGTAAAAGAAGAAACGGGATATGATGTAGTAGTTAAGAAGTTGTTATTTGAGAAATCTAACAAATATACTTTCGTTGCTAACATTGTAGGCGGCAATCTCAACTTAGATTCTACTCTTCAGGCGAATAGTGATATTTTTGAAGTCGCTTGGATATCGATAGACGAACAAAGGAAGTTTGATAAAATCACCGCTCCGCTATTAGAGTTATTGCTTAGTCAATAAAGAAATATACAAAAAAAGTTGTATATTGCCTAAAAAAATCACAGTTTGGAGTGTTCCAATGAAAAGAAATTTGCCTTTTGTCATTTCAGTAGCGGGTGTATCAGGTGGAGGGAAAACAACGATCACTTCCCAACTGACAAAGCTCTTTAACAATGCTAAAGCCCTTCATTTTGATGATTATACCTTTGAAGGTCCAGAAGATATTTTGAAATGGGTCGATGATGGAGCTGATTCCAATGAGTGGAATTTAACACCACTCCTAAATGATCTTCAGAATTTCTTGAAGGAACGCCTTGATTATATTATTTTGGATTTTCCTTTCGCCTATCAGCATGACGAGATGAGTAGTTTCATCGATCTAGCTGTATTTATTGATACTCCTTTGGATATTGCATTAGCACGCCGGATACAAAGAGACTTTACAGAAAGTTCAGTTGCTGAAATTCTGCTTCAACTGGAGCATTATACGGATAACGGGAGACGTGCTTATCTAGAAATGCTCCACACGGTAAAACCAGATTCTGATGTAGTGTTAGATGGATCATTGTCAATTAAAGCTATCACAAACCAACTACTCAAGTGGGTAGGTGAATGCAATAACAACTGATCGCCTAACAATTCGAAAAATGTCCCATAACGATTACAAAATTATGGCCCAGTGGTTAAGCACACCAGAAGTTTTGGAATTCTATGGAGACGTAAATGCTCCTTTTACCTTGGAACAAGTGCAACGCAAATACGAACCGAGAATAACTGGGGATGTTCCGGTTTATCCATACATAGTAGAACTGGCCGAGACACCGATAGGGTTTATTCAATACTATCGATTAACTAGAGAAGTGCAAAAAGAATTTGGTTATCAAGACGCTCTGCAAGTTTACGGCATCGATCTGTTTATCGGAGCTGTACAATACCATAACCAAGGCATCGGTACGCTTATGGTTACCAAATTTCTCGCAAATATATGTCAACAGACCAAAATTGATGCCATCGTTTTAGATCCTGCTGTTTCCAATGAAAGAGCCATCCGGTGCTACGAAAAATGCAGATTTGTTAAAGTGAAAAAAGTGAATGGCGGAATGAACTGGTTAATGGAACTAAATACGAGGAGCGTCGCAAATGAAGCTGCTAAAAGCGGAAATGAATAAAGAGACAGCACAAGAAATTTTGAATTGGCGATATGATGCCCCTTATCACTTTTATAACAATGAGCCTTCTGCCCAAGAGTTGGCAGAGCTGTTAAATGGAACTTACTTCGCCGTAGTAGATGAAAAAGAAGAAACGGTCGGTTTTTTCTGTGTGGGTGACAGTGCACAAGTACCTTCCGGAAAGCTCTGTGGTGTCTATGATGAAGAATGTATTGATATGGGGTTAGGAATGGTCCCAAAGTTGTTAGGCAAAGGACATGGGAAGAAATTTGGTTTGTTTGTACTCCATTCTATAGAAGAAACTCACCCCAACTTACCGGTTCGACTTACTGTGGCCATCTTCAACAAGCGTGCCATTCACCTGTATAAAAAGCTGGGATTTGTTTTAGACAAACGCTTTAGCAGCACGGCTAATGTCGAATTTATTACTATGGTGAAAAAGTATTAGTTAAGATAATTTAGTTGCCATGTGCTGTGCTTAGGGAATTAAGCAATCTATCGTTCGTACGAGAATAGCGTGAATCCAATTAGCTTAATTCTGTGCATAGCGACTGCTTAAGCTAATGGATTCAACTTTATGGTTGAGCAGCTTCGTAAATGAGCGTTTAGCAGATTGTTTAAGTCCTAACTGCAAAAACCTAACAGAAAAAGAATCTTTATTTTTGGAGGAATACAATAGTATTTATTTAGATTAGCATTGCCATAACCATTAATCCTCTACTAAGGTTGACCAGTTAAAACCTTCCTGCAGATCAACTAAGCTGCTATTTTCTTTTGATTCGTAAGGGTCCTTCGATGGTTTATGTTTTTACAGTCCGGCTGGATATGCTACAATTACGGACATTATGTTCGAAGGGAGAACACACATATGATTAAAAAATGGTTTTTGACAATAGCACTTGGAGGATCCATGTTAGCACTTGCTGCTTGTGGTGATGATACGGCAGAAGAAACGACTGGTGAAGAGACACCGCAAGAGGAAGTTGCAACAGATGAGGAAGCAGCAGGTGAAGAAGGCGAAACTGCAGAACAGCCGGAAATGCCGGAACCTGATTTGGAAGGCGTTCCTGATGTAGTTGCAGAAGTAAATGGCGAAGAAATTGAGAAAGCGGAATTTGAATCCGCATATACAGGACAATTCCAACAGATGGCCATGCAAGCACAAATGACTGGACAGGAAGTTGACCAGGCTCAGTTGAAAGAGCAGCTTGTGGAAAGCATGGTAGCTCAGGAACTGCTCGTGCAGGAAACTGAAAACCGGGAAATTGAAGCATCAGAAGAGCAAGTAACGACTGCGTTGCAAGAACTGTCTGAGCAAAATGGACTTGAGTCTTCTGAAGAGTTTTTAGCAGCTCTTGAAGAGCAGGGGATTTCTGAAGATGAAGTTATGGAGCAAGTAGCTGCTCAAGTGAAAGTTGACCAATTGATTGCAGAAGAAGCCGGCGACATTAATCCAACGGACGAAGAACTGCAAACCTTTTACGATGAAGCACAGACTCAGCAAGAAGAAGCTGGCGGCGAGGAACTTCCAGCATTCGAAGAAGTAAAACCTGAACTGGAAGAACAAGTTAGGTTGCAAAATGAAAACGAAGCTGTCCAAGCATTAGTGGCGCAACTCCGTGAAGAAGCAGACGTTACAATTAACCTGTAATATAAAAAACCAGATCCTTCAAGGGTCTGGTTTTTTTATGCGACTCCAAAGCAAAAGAACCGCTCTATTCCCGGGTTTGAGTCATAAAATAATGTGAAAATCCTCTTATCAACTTCTGAAGACGTTCATTTACAAATAAAAAATAAAAGCATAAAAGTGCAACTTTGTTTATATTAATAGTAATTTGAGAGTCTTAAACTAGATATAATTGAAGTTTGGTAAATATTCAGTAAAAAATTGAGGAGTGCCTATATGAAGCGATCTTATTGCACAAGCTTTTTCGAAGAATGACAGATTCATTCATTTTAAACAAAAAACATATAAAATTTTAGAGTTTTCAATAAAATTATATTTGTATATTTAGAGCTAGTTTCTACGGTCAGTGGGTTTGACAGGATAGGAAATATTGCGTATCCTTTACACTTGTGATAAGGAGAAACTTCAATCAGTGGAGTTCTTCATCTGCCGCTGGTTTTTAGTTGATCAAATTCGGTCTTTAACGGTCAGGGGGCTCCCGCTGCAAAAGCGGGGGCCTTACTGACCGTTCGAGCGGAATAAAAAACAGAAAAAGGAGAGGTACTATATGAAAAAAGTAACCAATGTTTTTTGGATTGCTCTTGCACTCGTATTATTAGCCATTGGCTACGGCGCATTTGCACCTGATAATTTTGCAGAAGTTACCGGGAATATAGAATCATTCCTGACAACTTCGTTCGGATGGTATTATTTATTGATTGTTTCCATCATGGTTTTATTCTGCCTGTTTTTTGTCATCAGTCCGATGGGACAGATCAAATTGGGCAAAGACACAGACAAGCCTGAGTTTACATTCGGGACATGGATCGCTATGCTGTTTTCAGCAGGAATGGGGATTGGTCTTGTGTTCTGGGGAGCAGCAGAGCCGCTGTCGCATTTTGCGATTGACCCGGCAACTGCTGAACCTGGAAGCGCTGAAGCAATGCGCGAATCAATGCGTTTCAGCTTTTTCCACTGGGGAATTCATGCGTGGGCAATTTACGCTGTAGTAGCGTTGGCACTCGCTTACTCCCAGTTCCGAAAAGGGGAACCTGGATTGGTATCCGCGACATTAAAACCGTTGTTCGGAGACAAAATGAAAGGACCTTGGGGAACGCTTGTAGACGTTATCGCTGTTTTTGCGACAGTTGTGGGTGTTGCAACGACTCTAGGGTTTGGCGCTATTCAAATCAACGGAGGTTTGGCGTTCTTATTTGATGGAATTCCAGGAGACAACTTTGCTGTTCAATTGGTTATTATTGCAATTGTAACGGTCTTGTTCATGTTCTCAGCTTGGACTGGATTAAGTAAAGGGATCAAGTATCTTTCCAATACCAACATGGTACTGGCCGTCCTATTGCTTATTGCAATCATCATCTTAGGACCAACCTTGTTGATCATGAACATGTTTACCGATACAATCGGGACGTATTTCCAGAACTTGGTGCAAATGAGCTTCCGTGCAGGTCCTATTGATGGCGAAAATCGCGCCTGGATCGACGGCTGGACGATTTTCTACTGGGCATGGTGGATTTCATGGTCTCCATTCGTTGGTATATTCATTGCCCGTGTTTCAAAAGGGCGGACGATTCGCCAATTTTTACTAGGTGTCTTGTTGATTCCGACGTTTATCAGTTTCCTTTGGTTCGCTGCTTTTGGTACGACGGCTATCGACGTACAAAACAGTGGAGTAGATTTAACAGGATTGCTGACAGAAGAAACGCTGTTCGCTGTATTTAATGAATTGCCATTGGGTGTCTTGTTGTCAGTCATTGCAATTTTCCTGATTACGACATTCTTCGTCACTTCTGCCGACTCTGCAACATTTGTTCTTGGCATGCAGACTACAGGTGGGTCGTTGTATCCACAAAATGCAGTGAAGTTGACGTGGGGTATTGCCCAATCGTCAATTGCAGTTATCTTGTTGTCAACAGGAGGACTTGGCACATTGCAGACCGTGCTGATCATTGCGGCATTCCCGTTCTCGATCATTATGCTGCTGATGATGGCTTCTTTCTACAAAGCGTTGAATCTCGAATACAAAGCCATAAAACGCAAACGTTAAAACCGCCGCTTCGGCGGTTTTTTCATTGGAAAAACGGTATAATGAATACCAGGCAACAACAAGATGGGAGATTTTAGCATGGAAAAACCACATGTATTATTAGTCGATGGGATGGCGCTCCTGTTCCGTTCGTTTTTCGCGACATCGGCAGTCGGCCAATATTTCAGGACGACCGAAGGCTTGGCGACGAATGGCGTGCAAGGATTTGCGAGACACGTACTGGCGGCCAAAACAATGATGAAGCCGACTCATATGGCAGTTTGCTGGGACATGGGAGCACGGACGTTCCGAACCGACTTGTTCGATGGTTATAAAGCGAACCGTCCGGCGCCACCGGAGGACATGGTGCATCAGTTTGATTTGGCCCAGTCGATTTCGGAGCAGCTTGGATGGAGAAATTACGGAGAAGCAGGGATTGAAGCCGATGATTTTATCGGTTCGTTCACTAAGCAATGGCAAGACCAGGTAGACTTTACCATTATTACAGGCGATAAAGACATGCTTCAGCTGTTGACGCCTTCGGTCAATATTGCGTTCATGAAAAAAGGATTTCATGTATACGATGTTTACACGGAAGCACGATTTGTTGAAGAATACGGCATACAGCCTGCCCAGTTTGCAGATGTGAAAGCGTTTATGGGCGACCCAAGCGACGGCTACCCTGGAGTGAAGGGGATTGGGCCGAAGACTGCACTTCAACTGATCCAGAATTACGGTTCCACTGATGGCGTACTGGACGCACTTGACGAATTAAAGCCGGCACAGAAAAAGAAAATTGATGAGCATAAAGAGATGTTATTGCTATCAAAAAAACTGGCTGTCATTAAATGCGACATCCAGTTGGAGGTGCCTTTGGAGAAACTGGAGGTTTCTGCCTACACCCAAGAACATATTCAATTATGCCGCGACCAGCAATTGCTGCTGCTTGCCAAGCAATTGGAAAAGGATGTTGGCATCACTGCCGACCCATGGGCTTGATTTTTACAAAAGTCAGCACCTTTTGATTTTCTTTATACGAAACCGTCCGCATTTTGCTGGGGCGGTTTTTTTGTCCGTTGTCGTGAATATATAGGAGAAGGTCATCTGTTTCTTGTTTGAAGCCAATTAGCGGCACCCAATGATAGCTGTAAGCGAATGTTGAAAACCAATGAAAGGTAAAATACCGATCAAATTTCATCGCAAGCGGCCGTCCTGCCAGCAGTTCTTCTTTTACCTCTTCGATGTTCCGAACTTTCTTTGCTTCGTAGCGGGTTCCCGCAACTTTATGAAAATTGCTGAGCAGCCGCCAAGTAAACAAACCGATGGGAGTTGCACCAAGAATCCGGTAAAGCTGGTTGACGCCAACATTCAATTCTTCGTGAAACTGGAGAATGGCAGCGGCAGTTACCGGCCCACAGGCAGATGCCCGGTATTTTTTATAGATAGCCTCATCATGCTGGGACAGACCTTGAAAAGCGATCAGTTTTTTCACTGCGGCCACCTCCTGGATTAAAGAGCATCAACGTTTCGACAGCAATTGATCATTTTCAGTAAGCAATTGCGATAAGGCAATTCGGAAAGTGGTATACACTTCCAAGTCTACTTGAATTCCTGCATGAACGATTTCGCGTACAAACAGCGGATTGAATCCAGCGTATATCGCACGCAGCCCCATTAATCCGAGTGCAGAATTTAATTGGCTCAATTCACTTGCCAACCCGTTGTAATCAAATTCGGCAATGTCGTCAGTTGTCACGCCCGTAAAATCAAAAACAACACGTTCGGTGTCGCGGTGTTTTTCCGCATAGTTCAAAACTTTGCTGCGGATCATATCAAAGCGGTCCTGAAAAATAAAACCGGCGATTGGCACCAAAATGGTTCTTGGAACAATTGATGGAATAATAGGTGCTGACATATTTTTGATCAGTTTTTCGTAATACACCACTTGTTCTTTTAACTCTTTTATTTCCTCTTGAGAATCCATTCATATACCTCCGGGGTAGTTAATAATTGGTTAGCTGCGTTGAGTGAGGATAAAGATGCACATTTCAAAATTTCAACAGCTTAACCAGAAAAACTCAATTCACTTATAGCGAAAAAAAGGAGTAGGCAGGAGCCTACTCGTTTTGGTTGTTCAAAAACTCAGTAACGGATTCGGGTGACTTGGCATTTGCGCTGTGCAGATGAGCTGTTTTTTCGCCGTTTTTAAAGATCAGCAAGCTCGGAATGCCCATGACGTCATATTTCTCAGCAAGGTCCGGCAGTTCGTCGCGGTTGACGTCGACCCACTGATATTGGTTGTATTCTTCAACGATTGGATCGATGAACATGTCCATGCGCGTACAATCTGGGCACCAGCCAGCCTGGAATTTTACGATGACCGGTTGTGTACCATTTATCATTTCATTGAATTGTTCGTTTGTAACGATTGATTTCATTTGTATTGCCTCCTTATAGGTTCCCTTTCAGTTTACCGTGCTTTGGCAAAATCGCAAAGAATTTGTTCCTGAAAAATTTGGGAGAATTTTAACGATTAAATATTGCGAAAAAAGAAAAAATACCTTACACTAAAAGACATAGAGAACGTTCTATTTTTTTAATTAAAAAATGAATGAGGATTCATTCAAAAATTCAAGGAGGGTTTGCTAGTGGCTTACCAAATAAGAAAAGCGGCTGTAATCGGTTCAGGTGTTATGGGTTCTGGAATTGCAGCGCACCTTGCAAATATAGGAATTCCTGTATTATTGCTTGATATTGTTCCGCGCGAGTTGTCAAAAGAAGAACAGGCAAAAGGCTTGTCTCTTGAAGACAAAGCAGTGCGCAATCGAATTTCAAGTGGATCTATCCAAAAACTGCTCAAACAAAAACCAGCTCCATTAACAGCGAAAAAGAACCTTCAGTTAATCACTCCAGGAAATCTGGAAGACGATCTGGAAAAATTAAAAGACGTCGACTGGATTATTGAAGTAATTGTTGAAAATCTTGATATAAAGAAATCGCTATACGATAAAATTGATGGCGTCAGAAAAGACGGCTCCATCGTTTCTTCCAATACATCAGGCATCAGCATAAACGCAATGGTGGAAGGGCGCTCAGAAGATTTTGGCAAGCATTTCCTGGGAACTCATTTTTTCAATCCGCCACGCTACCTGAAACTGCTGGAAGTAATTCCTGCAAATACAACAGCTCCAGAAGTAGTAGAGTTTATGACGGCATTTGGAGAAGACCGGTTGGGCAAAGGGGTCGTTATTGCGAAAGATACACCGAACTTTATTGCTAACCGAATCGGCACGTATGGATTATTGGTGACATTGCGTGAAATGATCGGACGCGGCTATTCAATCGGAGAAGTAGACTCGGTAACTGGTCCATTGATTGGGCGTCCAAAATCAGCAACTTTCCGTACTTTGGACGTGGTTGGGCTGGATACGTTTATGCACGTAGCGAAAAATGTCTATGACCAAACTTCAGGTGAAGAACAGCAAGTGTTTAAAACACCGGAATTCATGGCGAAAATGGTTCGAAATGGTTGGCTCGGAGCCAAATCAGGACAAGGATTCTTCTTGAAAAAAGACAAAGAGATTTTAGAACTTGATCCAGATACCCTGGAATACCGTGCTGCTGGTAAATTGAAAACGCCTTCACAGGAAATGGCCAAGCAGCAAAAAGGTTTGGCTGCTAAAATGAAAACGCTTGTCTATGCAGAAGACCGGACAGGCGAGCTGCTTTGGAGCATCCTTGCTCCGACATTGCGCTATTCAGCCGAACTGACTGGAGAAATCGCAGACGACATTGTGGCAATCGACAACGCCATGAAATGGGGCTTTGGCTGGGAACAAGGGCCATTTGAAACATGGGATTCCATCGGCGTAGCCAAATCAGTCGAAAAAATGAAGCAGGAAGGCCATTCGGTTCCAGCATTTGTACAGGCTTTGCTCGACAGCGGAAACGAAACCTTCTATAAAGAAGAAAATGGCGATTTGCATTTCTTTGATGGGACGAGCTACCAGCCCGTTCCAGTGAATGAAAAAGTTATCGACTTAAAGCGCTATAAGAAAAAACACGGCGTGATCAAATCAAATTCCGGTGCAAGCCTGATTGATTTGGGCGATGGCATTGCTTTGCTGGAATTTCATTCCCGCTCCAATGCAATTGGCTTGGACATCATGCAAATGATCAATTTTGCAGTCGACGAAGTCGAGAAAAACTTCAAAGGGCTTGTCATCGGCAACCAAGGCAAGAACTTCTGCGTGGGCGCAAACCTGGGCATGATTTTGATGGAAGCACAAGACGACAATATTTTTGAACTGGATTTCACGATCAAGACTTTCCAAAATGCCATGATGAAGATCAAATACAGCAACAAACCAGTTGTCGCAGCGCCATTTGGCATGTCTCTTGGCGGCGGCGCAGAAGTCGCGCTGCCGGCAGCGCATATTCAAGCTTCAATGGAAACGTATATGGGACTTGTAGAAGCAGGTGTTGGGCTGATTCCTGGCGGCGGTGGAAACAAAGAATTGTACATGAAACAGCTGAAAGGCTTGCCGCACGGTGTAACCGTTGACTACCAAAACATCGCCAGCAAAGTGTTCGAATCGATTGCGATGGCCAAAGTATCCACTTCAGCTGAAGAAGCGCGTGAGAACAACTTCCTGAATTTTGTGGACGGCATCAGCGTCAACAGCGATCACTTGATTTACGACGCCAAACAGGCAGCTTTGTCACTTTATGAAAATGGCTACCAAGCGCCTTTGCGTGAAAAAGTTCCCGTTACCGGAGAACCGGGCTACGCGACTTTATTACTGGGAGCAGAAGGCATGTTCAGTTCCGGCTATATCAGTGAATACGATTTAAAAATCGCTAAAAAGTTGGCATTTGTTTTGTCTGGAGGAAAAGTTCCGTACGGCACGAAAGTGGATGAGCAATACCTACTTGACCTGGAGCGCCAGGCATTCTTAAGCCTTGTGGCTGAACCGAAAACACAGCAGCGCATGCAGCATATGCTGGTCAAAGGAAAACCGTTACGCAATTAATCGTTGATGATAAAAGGAGGAAATTTACATGCGTGAAGCAGTAATCGTGGCCAGTGCTCGAACACCGGTCGGAAAAGCGACAAGAGGTTCGTTGGCGACTGTACGTCCGGATGATTTCGGCGCATTGGTTGTCAGAGAAACGCTACAGCGGGCAGGCGGATACGATGGGCCAATAGATGATTTGATTATGGGCTGTGCCATGCCGGAAGCAGAGCAAGGCATGAACATCGCCCGCAATATCGGAGCACTTGCAGGATTGCCGGACACGGTATCAGCCGTTACCGTCAACCGCTTTTGTTCTTCAGGATTGCAGTCGATCGCTTATGCAGCAGAACGCATCATGGTTGGTTCAGCCGAAGCGATCATTGCAGGCGGTGTGGAATCAATGAGCATGGTGCCGATGATGGGCAACGTCATTCGCCCCAATGCAAAATTAGCGGAAACAGCACCTCAATACTATATGAGCATGGGTCACACGGCAGAGCAGGTGGCGACACAATACGGCATCAGCCGTGAAGACCAGGATGCATTTTCAGTCCGTTCGCACGAAAAAGCGGCAGCGGCTATTGCAGCCGGCAACTTTGACGAAGAAGTCGTTCCAGTCGAAGTAACCAAGCGATATGTGGATGAAAACAATAAATATCAGGAAAAATCCTTTATGTTCGAAATGGATGAAGGCGTCCGTCACGGGACCAGCATTCAAACGTTAAACAAATTGCGTACGGCCTTCTCAGCACGCGGAACGGTTACCGCCGGAAACTCTTCGCAGACTTCCGACGGCGCCGGTGCGTTGCTGGTGATGGACCGTGAAAAAGCGGAAGCACTCGGGTTAAAGCCCATCGCTAAATTCCGTTCATTCGCAACAGGCGGCGTACCGCCGGAAGTTATGGGAATTGGTCCTGTCGTCGCTATTCCAAAAGCCTTAAAACTGGCTGGATTAACAATTGAAGACATTGATGTCTGGGAATTAAACGAAGCCTTCGCCTCGCAATCGCTGGGTGTCATCCGTGAACTGGGCTTGGATATCGACAAAGTCAACTTTAACGGAGGAGCCATTGCACTGGGCCATCCGCTGGGTGCGACAGGCTCCATCCTGACAATCCGCATGATGAGTGAATTAAAACGCCAAGGCAAACAGTTCGGCGTGGTCACGATGTGTATCGGTGGCGGAATGGGTGCAGCAGGCGTCTTTGAAATGTTGTAGAAATGAATTTGATAATTAAATTTTAAGTCAGATCTGGAAAAGTCGCAGCTTTCTATACATTCTTGTTAGTTTCGAACTGCACTCTAGTAGAGAGTGAAGAAATAGAAATTAGTTAGAGATGTGTTTTATTAGCGTCGGCGCGTCCAGGTAGGCGAAGCAAGGAGATAGGTGTACTTTACCTGGCTTCTTGCGGGAGTCATGCCCAAAGCGACCGAAGCGGATTAGAAGTGATCATTTAAGCTCAACTTAAACACATTCATAAAGCAATTAAAAAATAGGAGGAATACAAAATGGAACAATCAAAAACATTGATAAAAGGCGGTAGTTTTTTAATCGAAGACGCGGATCTGTCACGTGTGTTCACACCGGAAGATTTCACGGAAGAACAAAAAATGATCGCAAAATCTACGGAAGACTACGTGAATACCGAAGTCATGCCAGTCGTTGAAAACTTGGAGAACCATGAGTTTGAACACTCAGTTCGTCTATTGAAAACAGCTGGAGAACTTGGCCTTTTGGGTGCAGATGTACCGGAACAATACGGCGGCTTAGGCTTGGACAAAATCGCTTCAGCGTTGATTGCTGAGAAAATGTCTAAAGCAGGCGGCTTCTCAATCACTCACGGCGCACATGTCGGCATTGGATCATTGCCAATCGTTCTGTTCGGCAACGAAGAACAAAAGCAAAGCTACTTGCCTCGCTTAGCAACAGGTGAAATGATCGCAGCTTATGCATTGACTGAGCCAAGCTCAGGATCAGATGCACTTGGTGCGAAAACGGTAGCCAAACTGAACGAAGCAGGCACGCATTACGTCTTGAACGGCGAAAAGCAATGGATCACCAATGCTGGGTTTGCAGATGTCTTCGTAGTTTATGCAAAAATTGACGGCGACAAATTCTCGGCCTTTATTGTAGAACGCGAATATCCAGGTGTTTCTGTTGGACCGGAAGAAAAGAAAATGGGCATTAAGTCGTCTTCTACACGCACATTGGTTTTGCAGGACGCTGAAGTTCCTGTGGAAAACCTATTGGGCGAAGCGGGACGCGGACACATTATTGCGTTTAACATCTTGAACATTGGTCGTTACAAATTGGGTGTCGGCACAATTGGTGCATCGAAACGCGCCATGGAATTGACAATTCCTTATACAAACCAGCGTCAGCAGTTCAAGACGCCGATTTCTTCCTTCAATTTGACGCGCGAGAAATTGGCAACGATGGCTTCTAAATTGTATGCTGTTGAAAGTTCTGTGTACCGCACAGTTGGGTTGTTCGAAGACCGCATGAGCGGATTTACGGATGAGCAGCAGGCAGACGGAAAATTAGTGGCTGACTCGATCGCTGAATTTGCAGTGGAGTGCTCACTGAATAAATTCTTTGGCACGGAAACCTTGGATTACATCGTCGATGAAGGTGTTCAATTACACGGAGGATATGGCTTTATGCAGGAATACGAAATCGAGCGCATTTACCGCGATTCACGCATCAACCGTATTTTTGAAGGCACCAATGAAATCAACCGCTTGCTAGTACCAGGAACATTGCTTCGTAAAGCGATGAAAGGCGAATTGCCGTTGTTGCAGCACGCACAGCAGCTTCAAGAAGAGCTGTTGATGATGATGCCAGAAGAAGTCGGCACAGAAGCGCTGGCCCAAGAAAAATACTTGGTGAAAAATGCTAAGAAGATCGCTTTGCTGGCGGCCGGTCTTGCCGCTCAGACTTACGGGACAAAACTGGAAGCGGAGCAGGAAGTTTTAGTCAACATCGCAGATATTGTCAGCAGCGTCTTTGCGATGGAGTCGGTCGTATTGCGTACAGAAAAAGCAATCGCTGCTTCAGGCGAAGAAAAGGCCAAGCAGAAACTATTGTATACGCAGATTTATTGCCAAGAAGCATTCGACCAGATCGAAAGAGATGCGAAAGAAACATTGATCGCAGCCATCGAAGGCGACAACCAGCGTATGATGCTTTCTGCATTGCGTAAATTGACTCGTTCAACGCCTTACAATGTCATTGCGAAAAAACGCGAAGCGGCTGTCAAGCTAATCGATGTCGAAAAATACGTTGTGTAATAGCTTTCTCAAAACAGGCACCTCCAGTAAAGTTGGGGGTGCCTGTTGAGCTTGTAGACATAAGAATAGTTACCCGACCTAATGAATAAAATCTTAATTGGTCGGGTTTTATACGGAATTCTGCGCTTCAGGCGGACGAAGCGCTGAGTCGTCGCCTTGCGCTACGAATTTTTGCGTGAAGTGAGGAACAGGCTTCTCTCTTTGATTGGAACCACACGCCCCCAATTGGACTGGCCACGCAGACTCCTGTGGGACAGCGAAAGCTGAAGACCCCGCAGGAACGCAAGTGACGAGGAGGCTGAAGCTGAGCCCACGGAAAGCGGAGTGGCCTGACCGGTTGGGGTTATGCACGGCTATTCATTTGGGTAAGCCTTTGTCTACAGTCTGAACAGGCCAAACCAGTAAATCTGGGTTGGCCTGTTTTTTTGTCGTCGACCGTTTGGGTTCTTTTTGGTAAGCTTGAAAAAAGGGGGTTCTAACTTGATTACCTATTATGCTTATCCAAAATGCACAACGTGCCGAAAAGCGAAAAGCTGGCTGGAAAAAAACGGTGTCGAATATAACGAAATTCACATTGCAGAAAATCCGCCAACAAAAGAACAATTGACAGAGATTTACCAGGCAAGCGGGGTGGAGTTGAAGAAATTTTTCAACACGAGCGGCTTGGTCTATCGTTCACTGAGCTTGAAAGACAAGCTGTCAGACATGACCGAAGAACAGCAGCTGGAATTATTGGCTTCAGACGGGATGCTGATCAAGCGTCCGCTTGCTTGGGACGGCAAACAGGTGACACTGGGCTTTAAAGAAGAGGACTACCGGACGAGCTGGTTATAAAGGCTGCGTCATCTTGTGTTTCACGGCTGTTTATGTCAAACTGAACATGAATGAACTACATAATTTGGAGGGGTCAAGATGAGCACACCAGCAGAACTTCGTTATTCAAAAGAACACGAATGGGTCAAAATCGAAGATGGCAATGCGCGTATCGGAATTACTCATTTCGCACAGGCTGAATTGGGAGATATCGTTTTTGTTGAGCTTCCGCAAGTTGGCGAAGAACTGAAAAAAGATCAGCCCTTCGGCAGCGTAGAATCTGTTAAAACGGTTTCGGAACTATACGCACCTATCAGCGGAAAAGTAGTTGAGGTCAACTCTGAGCTTGAAGACAGCCCGGAATTCGTCAACGAATCTCCTTACGAGCAAGCTTGGATGGTGGTTATCGAAGCCCCTTCTGAAGAAGAAGTCAACGAACTGATGACTGCAGACCAATACAAAGAAATGACAAACGAGTAAACTTTGGAAAGCGCCTATGCCTAGGCGCTTTTTTGTTTTTTTCTCCCCGAATAGAATTGGAAAAAATGCTGAAACGGCCCAAGGAAAGAAATAGGGTTCTATGGCGTCAAGGTGATATTCTTGAAACTATTGAATTAATTAGTATAGTTGAGTAATAGGACTTTTCTTATTCTATATTCGATGGGGTGAATGTTTATGGGAAAGGTGATTGTGGTGGAGGGAATCAGCGACAAGTCGAGGATTGCGCCGCTCATTGCAGAACCCGTGACGATTCTTTGCACAAATGGTACAGTAAGTGCATCGCGGCTTGAAGAATTATTATTGCCTTACGAAGATCAGGATATTATCATATTGGTGGATGCCGATTCTTCAGGAGAAAAGTTGCGGAAGTTAGTCAAACGTGAATTCCCGGAAGCCCGCCATTTCTATGTGAATCGCAGCTACAAGGAAGTTTCAACGACACCGCTTCGCATTTTGATGGATGTGCTGATTGCAGCGAATGTCCGGGTCAACAAGCTATTGATAGAGGGATGAAGAAGATGAAAGAATGGACACATAAAGAATGGATCAAAGAAAAAAACACAAAACGGACCACTGCGTTTTATTTATATACGCCGATGTGCGGGACTTGCCAGGTCGCTTCAAAGATGTTGACAGTCGTCACAGAACTGCTGCCGGATCTTGAAATCGGCAAAGCCAACTTGAATTATGTCCAAGAAATTGCAGGCTTATACCAAGTGGAAAGTGTGCCGTGCCTGCTAATTACGGAGAATGGCAAAATTGAGGAAAAGATTTATGCTTTCCATTCGGTCCCATATTTATATGATAAGTTGAAATCTGTTGACGAATTTAGCACGTCATGGTAAATTGAGATTCTGATAAAATAATTTCATATCAAAACTCTTATTAAGAGTGGTGGAGGGAAGTGCCCTATGAAGCCCGGCAACCGTCATGAAAATGAAATGGTGCCAAATCACACGAAGCGAAAGCTTTGGAAGATGAGAGATTGGTTTCCGTATAATATACGTTTGCCCTTCTGCTCAGTTCTGCGCGGAAGGGTTTTTTATTTTTAGAATCTAGGGGTGTTCAAGAGATGATTGAGTTAAAAAAAGTAACGAAAAAATTCGATACAGGCAAAGCAGTTCTTACAGCTGTTGACGGAGTCGATTTATCCATTTCCGATGGTGAAATCTTCGGCATTATCGGGTACAGCGGAGCTGGTAAAAGTACGTTGATCCGGTTGTTGAACGGTTTGGAAAAACCAACTTCAGGAACAGTCGAAATTAACGGGCAGACGATCACAGCGATTAAAGGTGGAGAATTGCGCAAGGCCCGCCAAAAAGTCAGCATGATTTTCCAGCATTTCAACTTGTTATGGTCTCGAACAGTAAGAGAGAATATCGAGTTCCCGCTCGAGATTGCCGGAGTGGCAAAAGCACAGCGGGGCAACCGAGTTCAAGAGTTGATCGAACTGGTTGGATTGACTGGCCGTGAAAACGCGTATCCATCGGAACTTTCAGGCGGACAGAAACAGCGCGTCGGCATTGCCCGGGCACTGGCGAATGATCCGGAAGTCTTGTTGTGTGACGAAGCAACATCTGCACTCGATCCAGAAACAACCGATGCCATCCTGGATCTGCTGGTGGACATCAACAAACGATTGGGTTTGACCATTGTGTTAATCACTCATGAAATGCATGTAATCCGCAAGATTTGCCATCGTGTGGCGGTCATGGAAGGCGGCCGGGTGGTTGAACTTGGCGATGTTCTGAATGTTTTCCAATCGCCGAAAGAAGAAATCACGAAACGTTTTGTGGCACAGGTTACCGATTCCGGTGATTCGCACGAAACCATCAAAAATCTTCGGGAATTGTATCCGACAGGCGAGTTGGTAAAATTGGTCTTTGTCGGAGACCAAACTGAACAGCCGATTCTGACAAAGTTGATCCGCAGCCATGCAGTGGAAGTCAACATTGTTCAAGGCAATATCTCGCACACACAGCGCGGGGCATATGGAACGTTGATCCTGCAATTGAAAGGTTCAGCAGCAGAAATTGAAGAAGCACTGGCATTCCTTCGGTTAGAAGATGTCCAAGCGGAGGTGATGCACAATGATTGAATCATTATTCCCGAACGTCGATTGGGACAATATGTGGGAAGCCACTATTGAAACACTTTACATGACGGCATTGTCTACAGTATTTACATTTGTTATTGGATTGGCCCTTGGCATTTTGCTGTTTTTGACAGCGCCAAAGCAATTATGGGCAAACAAAGTCGTCAACTGGCTGACAGGGGCATTCGTGAATATTTTCCGCTCGATTCCCTTTATCATCCTGATTATCTTATTGATTCCGTTTACGTTATTCTTGATGGGCTCTATTCGTGGACCCAACGCTGCATTGCCGGCATTGATCATCGGATCAGCTCCATTTTATGCACGCATGGTGCTGATTGCCTTGAAAGAAATTGATAAAGGGGTCATCGAAGCTGCCCGTTCTATGGGCGCGACAACCGGCACCATCATTTGGAAAGTCCTGTTGCCTGAATCGAAACCGGCTTTAATTTCCGGAATCACGGTGACGGCCATTGCATTAGTCGGTTACACGGCAATGGCTGGCATCATTGGCGCAGGCGGCCTTGGGACTTTGGCTTTCTTGGACGGGTTCCAGCGCAGCCGGGAAGATGTCACGTTAATGGCAACGATCTTAATTTTGATTATCGTCTTCGTTATTCAATTTATAGGTGATTGGGTAACAACTAAGTCAGACAAACGATAGCAGCGGATTTTCCGTACTATATAAAAACACATGAAAAGGGAGAGAGTCAGATGAAGAAATTTGTAGCAGGAACAGCACTAACAGCTTTAGTACTCGCAGGATGCGGAAATGGCGGGGCAAGCGAAGAAGAAGAATCGAGCACCTTGCGCGTTGGCGCTTCGAACGTGCCCCACGCTGAAATTTTAGAACAGGCACAACCGATTCTAGAAGAGCAGGGCATTGAACTTGAAATTGAAACATACCAGGATTACATCCTGCCAAATGAAGATTTAGAGTCTGGTGAAATCGACGCCAACTATTTCCAACACATTCCTTACCTAGAGTCGCAAGTAGCGGATCATGGCTACGAATTTGAAAACGCAGGCAGCATTCACATCGAGCCAATCGGTGTTTACTCTCAGGATCACGCTTCACTTGATGAACTGCCTGAAGGTGGAACGATTTTGATGAGCAACTCGGTTGCTGATCACGGCCGCATTCTTTCTATGCTTGAAGCTGAAGGCTTGATTACATTGGCTGAAGGTGTAGAAAAAACAGCTGCTGAAGTAAGCGACGTTGTTGAAAACCCGAAAGATCTTCAATTTGATGCCAACTACGAAGCGGCATTGTTGGTTCAAATGTATGAAGCAGGTGAAGGCGATGCAGTTCTAATCAACTCGAACTATGCAATTGATGCAGGCATTAGCCCAATGGAAGATTCCATTGCACTTGAGTCTTCAGATTCTCCATATGCTAACATTATTGCAGTGCGCGCTGGCGATGAAGAAAACGAAAACATTGCAGCATTAGTGGAAGTGTTAACTTCACAAGAAATTAAAGATTTCATTTTGGAAGAATGGGGCGGCTCAGTCGTACCAGTCGAATAATCCTGTAAAAAAGCATCCTTCAACGGATGCTTTTTTATTTTGTTTAAATAATAAAAATATTTCGCGTTTTCCTATATGGCTGTCATTCTTAAAAGGTCTGTGCTACTTTTGAATAATATAAAATAAGCATTTGTTCATATGAGGAGGACAATTTGATGAAATTCAATTTTGGTTTGCTGCCACGTATTGTCGTGGCAATTGTGTTGGGGGTTCTCATTGGATTGGTTGCGCCAGAATGGATGGTGCGGGTATTCGCAACGTTTACCACGATTTTTGGTAATTTTCTAAACTTTATTGTACCGTTGATTATTCTCGGCTTTATTGCTCCGGGAATTGCAAAATTGGGCAAAGGTTCAGGCAAGCTTTTGGGTGTAGCCACCGGAGTTGCCTATGCATCTACCGTAACAGCGGGGATTTTAGCGTTTTTTGCAGCAACCACGGTTTTGCCCAATGTTATGCGGGAAGGCTCTTTAAGCAGCTTGGAAGATCCGGAGCATGCATTAGCAGCGACATTTATTGCCCTTGATATGCCGCCTGTTTTTGGTGTTATGTCAGCATTGATCCTGGCGTTCTTGCTCGGCATCGGCATGGCATCGACAGGAAGCAAGACCATGACCTCATTTTTTGATGAATTCCAAGCAATTATTGAGAAGACGATTTCTTACGTGATTATTCCTTTGTTGCCGTTCCACATCTTTGGTATTTTTGCCAATATGGCCTATGGCGGGGCAGTATTTGAAATCTTATCGTTGTTCGCAATTGTCTTTTTAATGATTTTGATCCTTCACTGGACCATGCTGTTGCTTCAGTATTCATCAGCTGGCGCATTAAAAGGGAAAAATCCTTTTGGAATCTTAAAAACGATGATGCCGGCATATTTCACGGCACTTGGCACGCAGTCTTCTGCAGCAACCATTCCGGTCACTTTGCGCCAATCCCGTAAATCGGGAGTTAATGAACGGGTGGCAGACTTTACCGTTCCTTTGTTTGCAACCATTCATCTATCCGGCAGTACCATCACCTTGGTATCATGTGCGATAGGTGTAGTATTGTTGACAGGCGGAGTCCCGACCTTTGGCGATTTCTTCCCGTTCATTTTAATGCTGGGTGTAACAATGATCGCTGCACCAGGAGTTCCAGGCGGTGCGGTTATGGCAGCGATTGGTTTACTGGAAGTTATGCTTGGGTTTGATGCCACAATGGTTGCCTTGATGATCGCCCTTTACATGGCACAGGACAGCTTCGGTACTGCAGCAAACGTCACGGGTGACGGAGCTTTAGCACATATTGTCGACCGTTTCACAAATGGCCGAAAAAGTTTGGAATAATTGATTGATTCGACCAATTACAACTATTTCAAAAGGTCTATTCTATTGGTAATTTCTGTGCTACTATAGCAAAGATATTACACAGTAGGGGGAAAACATCATGAAGAAATTATGGGCAATTGGTTTATCAGCAGCAGTTTTATTGACGGCTTGCGGAGAAGAAGAAGCGACGACAACAGAACCGGCAGAAGAAACAGCAGGTGCTGAAACTTCGGAAGGCAACCAAGATGTAAAGCAGGAATTGATGAAATTTTACATGTCCATTCCGAATACGATCAATGCTGTAGATGGTGACTTGAATGCATTCGAAATGAGCCAGGCAGAAGAAACATTGCCAGAAGGCGACGAATTGCAGACCATGAAAGACGCAGCCATCGCTTCTGCTGAAGAAGCAGCTAGTGCAGTAGAAACAATTGAAATTCCTGCAGCATTAGAAGAGCACCAAGAATCGATCGAATCCGCATTTACTGCAATGCATGAATCTTACGAAATGAAAGCGGAAGAATTGACGAAAGATGCATCATTTGAAGCAGCTAACGAAAAATTCCTAGAAGCAGACGATATGTTAAATGAATTGCTTGTTGAGCAAGACTTAGCGGCATCAAGCATTTACAATGAAGTCTCACAATAAATAAAGCAGAGCCCTGGCGAGAAATCGCCAGGGCTTTCAATTTTTACTATACTTTTAAAAGTTTAATAGAAGCATGCAAAAAGGAAATTTCGTTGAAGACAGAATATAAGACAAAAGTTCTGTTTTCAGATTAATTAGACTATTAGAGTGTTTATTTGATATTTTTCGGGGTATACTAATAAAGGTATTCTTAAAACCAACAGATTGAAAGGAATGGTTCATTATCGATTCGCAAGGTATTGAAAAGACGGAGAAAATGGAACAGGCATTCAGAAACGCACATGGTTTCGGAATTGACGAGTATCAAAATGACCCTGACAAAATACTGGAAGTCGAGCAGCGCCGTGAGCAGGATTATCAGCTAGGCCAAAAAGTAGCCAGCCAAATCGAACGGCAGATTCATCGAGACTAATCATATAAAAAGTAAACCAGCATCTTTGGATGCTGGTTTTTTATTGATATAAATTCTCAATTAGGATTCTTTTATTGAAAATAAAAATATATGACAGTTATCATACCGCATTTTAGTAAACAAGTGAGAAATCCAGTATTCTGAAATGATTTCCCACAGCTTTGCAGACAGTTTAATGATTTGCCAGTAGGGTGGATATCGGTTAAGATTAGAATGATACTAATTAAGAATGGTTTGCCATTCAACAATTAACTTTATGGAGGTATTTACATGTCAACTTTAGTCATCAAAGATTTACACGTTAAAATCGAAGACAAAGAGATTTTAAAGGGTGTAGACTTAACAATTAATACAGGTGAAATACACGCAATCATGGGGCCTAACGGTACTGGGAAATCTACGTTAGCATCAGCTATCATGGGCCATCCTAAATATGAAGTCACTCAAGGTTCTATTACGTTGGACGGCGAAGACGTTCTGGAAATGGAAGTTGACGAACGCGCACGCGCTGGCCTTTTCCTTGGTATGCAATACCCAAGCGAAATTTCTGGCGTAACCAATGCCGACTTTATGCGTTCTGCAATGAACGCACGACGTGAAGAAGGCGACGAAATTTCATTGATGAAATTCATCCGTGAATTGGATAAAAAAATGGAAGTCTTAGATATGGAACAAGAAATGGCGCAGCGCTATTTGAACGAAGGTTTCTCAGGCGGGGAAAAGAAACGCAATGAAATTCTTCAGTTGATGATGATTCAACCAAAAATCGCCATCTTGGATGAAATTGACTCCGGGTTGGATATTGATGCATTGAAGGTTGTTTCAGAAGGCATCAACCAAATGAGAAGCGAAAACTTCGGCTGCTTGATTATTACTCACTACCAGCGTTTGCTGAACTACATCACACCGGATCATGTACATGTCATGATGCAAGGACGCGTTGTGAAATCAGGCGGGGAAGAACTTTCCCATAAACTTGAATCTGAAGGCTATGACTGGATCAAAGTTGAACTTGGCATTGAAGACGAGACGGTAGGACAAGCATAATTGAAGGGAGAGACTAGCATGACGGTTGAAACAAATTTAAAAATGACCGAGCAGGACGTGCGCTCTTTTTCAGAAATGAATGGTGAACCTTCATGGTTTACTGAGCTTCGTCTTCGTTCGTTTGGTGAAGCGCAAACTTTGCCGCTGCCAAAACCAGACAAAACTAAAATTCTTAGCTGGAACTTCACGGAGTTCCCAGCACATACAGTACAGAGTTCAGTTTTTGATTCTATTGAAGATTTGACGGAAGATGTTAAGTCTATCGTGGATTTGAAACAAAAAAATCTTTATATCCAGCACAATAATACGCCTGCATTTTCACGGATTTCTGATGAACTTGCAGCTCAGGGCGTTATTTTGACAGATATTTTCACAGCACTTCGTGAACATGGCGATTTGGTTAAAAAATACTTTATGACTAACGGCGTGAAAACAAATGAGCATAAATTAACTGCCTTAAATGCAGCATTGATGAACGGCGGGGCATTCCTTTATGTTCCGAAAAACGTTGTCGTGGAAGAACCTGTACAAGTAGTGTTTTATCATGATGACGCTGAAGCTTCTTTGTTCAACCATGTCATCGTGGTTGCAGACACAAGCAGTAAAGTAACGTATGTTGAAAACTACTTCTCAACTGTACCGCATGCAAATGGATTAGCGAATATTGTTTCTGAAGTGTTTGCTGAAGATAATGCACAAATTACGTACGGCGCAGTAGATACATTAGCAGAAGGCTTCATTACGTATGTAAACCGTCGCGGTGTAGCTGCTCGTGATGCACGCATTGAATGGGCGTTAGGTATGATGAACGACAGCGATACAATTTCTGAAAACACCACTAACCTGATCGGCGATAATTCTTACGGCGATACGAAGAGTGTAGTAGTTGGACGCGGATCGCAAAAACAAAACTTTACGACTCAAGTTGTTCATTGGGGCAAAGATTCTGAAGGTTTCATTTTGAAGCACGGCGTGATGAAAGATTCAGCCTCAGCTATTTTCAACGGCATCGGCAAAATTGAACACGGTGCTACAAGATCAAATGCTGTACAGGAATCACGTGTCTTAATGTTAAGCGAAAGAGCGCGTGGAGACGCCAACCCGATTCTCCTAATTGACGAAGACGATGTAACAGCAGGACATGCTGCATCAGTCGGACGCGTAGATCCGCTGCAATTGTATTACTTGATGAGCCGCGGCATCACAAAACAGGAAGCTGAACGTCTTGTTATTCACGGTTTCTTGGCACCGGTTGTTCGTGTATTGCCAATCGAAGGCGTTAAAAAGCAATTGACGGAGGTTATCGAAAGGAAAGTCCGCTAATGATCAACCAAGAGATAAAAAGCTATTTTCCGATCCTGGATCAAGAAATAAATGGCCATCCACTTGTTTATCTGGATAGTGCTGCCACTTCACAAAAACCCGTTCAAGTAATTGAAGCGTTATCGAATTATTACAAGCTGGATAATTCCAATGTGCATCGCGGCGTTCATACGCTCGGCAATCGTGCTACTGAAAAATACGAAGGCGCACGTGAAAAAGTCCGTAAATTCATTAATGCCAATTCAACAGAAGAAACCATCTTCCTGCGGGGAACGACAACCGCCATCAACCTGGTTGCGCAAAGCTACGGCAGAGCCAATGTAGATGAAGGCGATGAAATTGTTATTACTTATATGGAACACCATTCCAATATCATTCCATGGCAGCAATTAGCAAAAGAACGCGGTGCCATTTTGAAATATGTCGAGCTGGAAAAAGACGGCACAATTTCTTTGGAGCAGGTTCGCGCAGCCGTAACGGAACGGACAAAAATTGTTTCAATGGTTTATGTCTCGAACGTTCTTGGCACGATGAATCCGGTCAAAGAAGTTGCACAGATCGCCCATGAAAATGGAGCGGTGATGGTGGTGGACGGTGCTCAGGCAGCGCCCCACTTGAAAATAGATGTTCAACAATTGGACTGTGATTTCTTTGCCTTTTCTGGGCATAAAATGTGTGGTCCTACTGGAATTGGCGTGCTTTATGGCAAAAAAGAATTGTTGAATAACATGGAACCGGTGGAGTTTGGCGGAGAAATGATCGACTTTGTCGGATTGTATGATTCGACATGGAAAGAGCTGCCTTGGAAGTTTGAAGGTGGCACACCGATTATTGCAGGCGCTGTAGGGTTAGGCGCAGCGATCGATTTCCTGAATGAAATCGGCTTGAATGAAATCGAAAAGCACGAACATCAAATGGCTGCTTATGCAATGGAAAAAATGGGCAGCATCGAAGGATTGGAAATTTACGGTCCGGCTGATCCGCAGCAGCGGGCGGGGATCGTAACGTTCAACTTGAATGATGTCCACCCTCACGACGTCGCAACGGTCCTCGATATGAGCGGCATAGCGGTTCGTGCAGGCCATCACTGTGCTCAGCCTTTGATGAAATGGCTGGAAGTTTCAGCTACAGCACGCGCAAGCTTCTACTTATACAACAGCGAGTCAGATGTTGACCGCTTAGTGGAAGGATTGCGTTCGGCAAAGGAGTATTTTAACGATGTCTTCTAATAACTTAGACCAATTATACCGACGTGTCATTATGGATCATTATAAAACGCCCCGCAACAAAGGGACGATTGAAGACAATAGCGTCAATATCGAGATGAACAACCCGACCTGTGGAGACCGCATCCACTTGACTTTGCAGGTCGAAGACGGCATTGTCAAAGATGCGAAGTTTGACGGTGAAGGATGTTCGATTTCAATGGCTTCTGCGTCAATGATGACACAGGCTGTCAAGGGTCAGGAAATTGATACGGCATTAAAGCTTTCCGGCATCTTTTCAGATATGATGCTCGGCAAGGATTACGATGATTCGATCGACCTTGGCGATATCGAAGCATTGCAAGGCGTTTCTCAGTTTCCAGCCCGTATCAAATGTGCGACTTTAGCATGGAAAGCCATGGAAAAAGGCGTACAAAACGAAGAAAAATCGTAACAGAGAACGGAGGAACGACAATGGCGAAACAAATGCCAGAAATCGGTGATTATAAATATGGGTTCCACGACAAGGATGTTTCAGTTTTCAGATCGAAGCGTGGCCTGACTGAAGGAATTGTAAGAGAAATTTCGAAAATTAAAGAAGAACCGGAATGGATGTTGAATTCCCGTCTGAAAGCATTAAAGTTGTTTTATTCAATGCCGATGCCACAATGGGGCGGCGATTTAAGTTCGTTAAACTTTGATGAGATTACGTATTACGTAAAGCCATCAGAAGCGAGCCAAACTTCATGGGATGAAGTTCCTGAAGAAATCAAACGGACATTCGACAAGTTAGGGATTCCAGAAGCAGAGCAAAAGTATTTGGCTGGTGTATCAGCTCAATATGAATCTGAAGTGGTTTACCATAACATGAAAGTTGAATTGGAAGACATGGGGATCGTTTTTAAAGATACTGGTGCTGCACTTCGTGAAAACGAAGACCTTTTCAAAGAACATTGGCAGTCGGTTATTCCGGCAGCTGACAACAAATTCGCTGCGTTGAACACCGCGGTTTGGTCTGGTGGATCATTCATCTATGTTCCTAAAGGCATTAAAGTAGAATCACCGCTTCAAGCTTACTTCCGCATCAACTCAGAGAACATGGGCCAGTTTGAGCGTACGTTGATCATCGTTGATGAAGGCGCAAGCGTTCACTATGTAGAAGGCTGTACAGCTCCTGTTTACACGACAAATTCACTTCACTCAGCTGTTGTGGAAATTATCGTGAAAAAAGATGCTTATTGCCGCTACACAACGATTCAAAACTGGGCAAACAACGTCTTCAACCTTGTAACGAAGCGTGCATTTGTTGACGCTAACGGCACAATGGAATGGATTGATGGCAACATTGGTTCAAAAGTGACTATGAAATACCCAGCTGTTTACCTAAAAGGCGAAGGCGCACGCGGCATGACCTTGTCAATCGCAATTGCCGGCAAAGGCCAACACCAGGATGCTGGAGCAAAAATGATTCACTTGGCTCCAAACACGTCTTCATCTATTGTTTCGAAATCCATTTCGAAACAAGGCGGTAAAGTTTCATACCGCGGGATGGTTCATTTTGGACGCAAAGCAGACGGCGCACGTTCAAACATTGAATGTGACACGCTGATCATGGACAACCAATCAACTTCGGATACAATTCCATACAACGAGATCTTAAACGATAACGTTTCTTTGGAGCACGAAGCGAAAGTTTCAAAAGTATCGGAAGAGCAATTGTTCTACTTGATGAGCCGTGGCGTTTCAGAGCAAGAAGCAACAGAAATGATCGTAATGGGCTTTATTGAGCCGTTCACGAAAGAACTTCCAATGGAATATGCGGTGGAAATGAACCGTTTAATCAAGTTCGAAATGGAAGGCTCTATCGGTTAATAGAATTGTAAATAACCCTTGGCATGGTGTTTCATGCCAAGGGTTATTTTTGTAGATTTTTCTTGCTGCAAACATAATTACACGTACGGAAAGTTATGCTGTTTTATGTCCCAATCAGGGGGTATAGAAGTTTAAAAGAAAAATTTTGGGAGGTATAATTGATATGAGCCAAACATTTGATGCGTTAAAACAAAAGCTCAGCAATGCAGATCTGGGGCAAGCAAAAGAAGTATTTGAGCAAGCCAAAATCGCTTACGAAGATGGAAAAATTGATGAGACTGAAAAGAAAGAATTGATGGAATCGGCCAAATCTATTTTTAGCAGTGGCAAAGGTATCGGCGGCTTGTTTTAAACAATCAAAAAATCAATTGGATAAGTGAAATCCCCTTTAGCCTCGCTAACCGATGCTAAAGGGGATTTTTGATGTGTTTCAGTGCTTCTCGCTTACTAAGCGGCATTAATGCGTGATCTGATACAAAAGATACGACCCACTGGGCATCCGTCTTGGCGTATTCACGCAGCGCCCAACCAATAGACTTTTGGATGAAAAACTCTGGAGAGGCAGCATGCTGCAAAAGAATGCGGGCCAATGCGTCAGTATCTGTCTGTTGCTTGTATTTTAATTGATGAAGAATAGCTGCACGGTTCGTCCACATGTTAGGGGCCTCAGAGCAGGCAAACATGGCTTCTGTTCCGGCACTCCGCTCTTTTAAAATAACGTGTCCAAGGGTTCGTGGAGCAATGGAATCGACACTGTCCCACCAAGACTTGCTTTCAATGAGTTTACGAAGAAAAGGCAAATCTTCCGTGGTTAATTGGTTCTTCATCTTTTCCAATAAAGCAATTGCTGCATACTGGTATTCCCGTTCAGCCAAGTTATACAGTTTCCATACTTCATTTGTTAACTGGTTTGGTTCGGGAAGTTGATGCTCCGAAAACTGTTCTTTTAGCAATGCATTCCGCAACGGCGTTTTGATGCCCAAAAAGTCAAACTGGTTCCGCATATAAGCGGACATCGGCCCAGCCAACTCCTCGTTGCGATTTGCTTCGAATCTCTCAACAATCCCTATATGATTCCACGTTTTTTTCATGATTGTCCCATCTCCTTGCCTTATAAAAAGTGTAGCATAGTCAAAAGACGCTGGCATGACATCATTGGACTGATGCTCTTTAAAATCTCAATTCCCTTGAAGGATATCTCTTTAAAAAAGACGTTCTATTTTTTCTATGCTATCATAAAATAATAACGATAAATGGAGGCGGGACAATGATTTACGTAGGATTGACGGGTTGGGGAGACCATCCGGATGTCTATAGCCCAGGCTCAAAAAAAACAGAAAAGTTGATTGATTATGGCGCACATTTTCCAATTGTCGAATTGGATTCCTCATTTTATGCAGTCCAGCCTGAACGCAATATCCGCAAGTGGATTTCGGAAACACCAGGAAACTTTCAGTTTGTGGTAAAAGCTTATCAAGGAATGACGGGGCACCTGCGTGGCGAAAATCCATTTGAGTCGCGCGACGAGATGTTTGATGCGTTCTGTAAATCGGTGCGTCCCTTGAAAGAAGAGGGAAAGCTTGCGATGGTGCTGCTGCAGTTTCCACCATGGTTTGATTGTCAAAAGGACAATGTCGACCAAATTCGGGAAATTACCGGGCGACTGACCGAGTTTGACTTGGCAGTAGAGTTTCGCCATCAATCCTGGTACGCCGGCAATATGAGCGACAAAACGGTGGATTTTCTTCGGGACAACAACTTAATCCATTCAGTTTGTGATGAACCGCAGGCGGGGGATGGCTCGATTCCATTGGTTCCCATCTCTTCGAGAAAAGACAAAGTGCTGCTGCGCATTCACGGGCGAAACGTTCATGGCTGGCTGAATCCTGGACACGGACAAAACTGGCGGGAAGTCCGCTATCTTTATGATTACAATAAAGAAGAGCTCGGGGAAATCAGCCGTGCCGTCAAGACGTTGGCTGACACTACTGACAAGGTCTATGTTATCTTTAATAATAATTCAGGTGGCCATGCAGCAGGGGATGCAAAAGAGTTTCAGAAAATGAATGGATTATCATTTGATGGACTTTCACCAAAACAATTGGATTTGTTTGAAGGTGGATTTTAATGGTTTTCTTAGTCATGGCGCTTGTCGGAGTCGTTTCCGGAATCGTTGGCGCTTTGATAGGGCTTGGAGGAGGAGTTATATTGGTGCCGGCCTTGTTGTTTTTGGGCACCAGCTTTGCCTTTTTCCCCGAACTCTCTCCTCAGAAAATAGTTGGCTTGTCCGTCATTATGATGGTTTTTATTGGCCTTTCTTCCACTTTGGCTTATATGAAAGTTCGGACAGTGGATTACAAAAGTGCTCTTATTTTCTTCGCAGGCAGTGCGCCGGGAACCGTGATCGGCGCTTTTGTCAATAAAAGTTTAGACTTGCCTTCATTCAACCTGTATTTTGGCATTCTTCTCGTCTTCCTATCCTTGTTGTTAATGACGCGTGATCATTTGAAAGCTGTCCACTGGTTTGTTGACAACGGACGAAAAACGACGTTCACAGACACACAGGATCGACAATACATCTACGGCTACCCCATTTGGTTTGCCTTGCTGCTGACATTTTTTGTGGGCTTTGCGTCGGGACTTTTTGGCATTGGCGGGGGATCAATTATTGTTCCTGCAATGATTCTTTTATTTTTGTTTCCGCCGCATGTGGCCATTGGCACGTCGATGTTTATGGTTTTTTTGTCGGCACTCATCAACTCAGCAACCCATATTGCTTTAGGGCATGTACCTTGGATTTATACAATCGCGGTTGTGCCAGGTGCATATCTCGGAGCAAAAATTGGAGCCAAATTAAACAAACGCCTCGATTCAGAAATGTTGGTGGTGATTTTGCGCATTGTGCTTCTGGTACTGGGGCTGCGATCAATTTACGAAGGAATATTCAGTTCTTAAAGAGGTGTTTTCATGAATCATACAATCCATATTTATCATACCAACGATTTGCATAGCCATTTTGCGAATTGGCCACGCATCAAGTCTTTTTTAGCCGAGCGCAAAAGGTGGCACGAAGAAGAAGGGGATGTCTGTCTGATTTTAGATATTGGTGACCATGCTGACCGGTCGCATCCTTATACCGAAGGCACTGCCGGCAAAGGAAACGTACTCCTGTTAAATGAAGCCGAATACGATGCAGTCACCATCGGCAATAATGAAGGCATCACGCTGTCAAAAGAAGAGCTGGATGAGTTGTATGTCCAGGCTGACTTTGAAGTGGTGGTGTCGAATTTATTCGATTTGGACGGCAACCGACCGATTTGGGCCAAGCCTTATCATATTATCCAAGCGAAAAATGGAATGCGCATTGGACTGGTAGGAGCAACCGCTGAGTTTACCCCGTTTTATCGGAAGCTTGGGTGGCAAATTACGGATGCAAAACAATCAATCATTCAAGCAGTGGAGGAAATAAAAGATGAGACAGACTTGATCGTCTGCCTATCGCATCTGGGCATCAAGGAAGATGAGCTTTTAGTGGATCTATGTCCGCAAATCAATATTGTTTTGGGTGCGCATACCCACCACACATTCCATGATGGAAAATGGCAAGGGGATACGCTATTGGGAGCTGCCGGGAAATTCGGGTTTTATATTGGCCATATTACAGTGGAGCAAGCCTTTGCAAAATCCTCTGCCCGGTTAATCGAAACTTCCCGCCTACAGGAAACAGAAGCAGGATTTGATGAGTTTTTGATTGAAGAAGGAAAAAAACAAATGGGTGAGCTGGTGTTCCACAGTCCCCAATTTTTAAAAGCCGAATGGTTTAAGGACTCAAAACTGGGGAATCTGTTTGGTCATGCACTGCTGGAATTTGCTGGAGCTGATTGCGCTCTGTTCAATGCCGGAATCTTCATGGAAGATATGTCTGAAGGCGACTTGACACGCTATGACTTTCATAAAATGCTTCCTCACCCAATCAATCCATGCATGGTCGAGCTAAGCGGTGCAGAGTTAAAAGAAATTTACTTGCAGTCCTTAAACTCGGATTGGCCGCAGCTGGAATTGAAAGGCATGGGATTCCGCGGCGTCGTGTTTGGCAAGATGCTGCATTTGAATATGGAGCTCATCGATCACCGGTTTTACGTGAATGGACAATTAGCGGTGCACGACCAAACGTATCGCTTAGTGACACTGGATATGTTGACGTTTGGCTACTTCTTCCCAAGTCTGAAACGAGCTCCTAAAACATACTTTATGCCCGATTTTTTACGGGATGTTTTCAGCCAGTATTTCCACACCAAAGCGTTGAAGTAGAAGGAATGTTCAGAGTTTACGGGCAGTTGATTTTGTAAAGAGTTTGGGCTATGCTATTAAGGAAATAAATAATGGTGGGTAGAGGCTGCAAGACTGATCAGTAGGATGCGCGAGTTTGACTGCGTTGAACGCATCTGAAAGGAAGTTTTGCCGAAATCCATTTCCTGTAGTCACGGGAAATGGATTGGGGTCATTCTGAAAAAGAATGTCACTGTCATTCAAGCGAAAGTTTGAGTGGAGAGCTACAGGGTTGTTTGACGTTTTAACGCACAGACGAATTGTAGAAGGCTGACTTATCCAACTGGAGAGGTCGGCCTTTTTTTTTCTCATTTTCACCCATCAAAAAATAAGGAGGAGTTTTTATGGAGAACACGATTTTCTCGATTTTGCCGCCGATTATCGCAATTGTCATGGTGCTGTTAACGCGCCGTGTGTTGTTGTCATTGGGCACCGGTATTGTCGCAGCAGCTGTTATTCTGACATGGTTCGCACCAATCGAAGCCTTGCAGGAGCTTGTGGCATCATTTACAATTATTTTTTGGGATGGCGGCTTTAATGCCTACAACGTCTTTATCATTCTTTTTCTTTTATTGCTGGGCGTTATTACAGCATTCGTCAGCCTGTCAGGGGGCAGCCATGCTTTCGCTGAATGGGCTTCAACGCGCATCAAGTCAAGACGGGGTGCTAAAGTTCTGACAGTGGCCCTGGGAATAGTCATCTTCATCGATGATTATTTCAATGCTTTGACAGTTGGGCAAGTAGCACGCCCAATCACAGACCGCTACAAAGTTTCACGTGCTAAACTTGCTTACTTTATTGATTCGACAGCTGCGCCTGTTTGTGTGGTATCGCCTGTATCAAGTTGGGGTGCTGCCATTATCGGGATCATCGCCACGATCCTGGCTGGCCAGACTTTTGTTGAGTATTCTGCATTGGAAGCTTTCTTATGGATGGCGCCAATGAACTTTTATGTGGTTGCATCACTGGCCATCGTCTTTTTTGTCGCTGTTCGCGACGTCGACTTTGGTGAAATGAAAAAACACGAAGTGTTGGCAATTTCGAAAGGACAGCTTTTCGATCCGGATAAAACAATTCCAGGTGAAATGAAAGAAGAGTTTCCTTCACATTCACATGGACGTGTTCGAGACTTGCTGCTTCCAATCTTGCTGTTGATTGTCGGTACGGTAGGTGCGATGATTTGGACCGGTTTCCAAAATGCCGGACAAGTCTTCGATATCTGGTTGATTTTTGAAAACACCGATGTACCGGCTTCACTGCTTGTAGGTGGTGTTTTAGGTGCACTGACCTCCATTGTTCTTTACGCACTTCAAATCAATAAAAACAAAACAGCCAATGCTGGATGGATTGGCAAAGGCATATGGGCAGGCATCAAATCCATGATGGGTGCTGTAATGATTTTGATTTTTGCTTGGTCGCTGACTTCTTTGATCGGATCATTGGAAACAGGAGCTTACTTGGCAAATGTTGTTTCTGAAGGCAATGTACCAACAGCCGTTTTGCCAGTTCTCTTGTTTGTATTAGCGGGCATTATGGCATTTTCTACCGGGACATCGTGGGGGTCGTTTGGTATCCTGTTGCCGATTGCAGGCACCATTATGATCGAAGCGGATCCATCCTTGCTGCTGCCTGCTTTATCAGCTGTATTGGCAGGAGCAGTATTCGGAGATCATTGTTCACCGATTTCCGATACGACGATTTTGTCTTCCACAGGAGCTGGGAGCAATCATATGGATCATGTCTTAACGCAAATTCCATATGCGTTGACAGCAGCCGGAATTGCTGCGATAGGGTATATTGTCATAGGGTTTACCGGTTCATTGTGGATCTCCCTAGGCGTCGTCCTAGCGGTTCTTGCTATACTTTTCATTGTCTGGTCACAACGTACAACTATTATTGAAAAACAACAAAATGCATAATAGAAAGTGGGCAGAGAAGCTAATTCTCTGCCTATTTACTTTTGCGGCAATAGTTTTTTTGAAATATATTGCGATTTCATCTTTACTTTGTGAGACCCTCTCGGTATACTATTTTTAGATTAATTAATAATCTGAAAACAAACAAAATTCCTATTTTTATGTAAATAAAATGGGATACAAAGGGGGAAGAGAAATGGAACGTTCGCAATGGGGTACACGTGCCGGTTTTATTATGGCAGCTGTCGGCTCTGCGGTAGGTTTGGGTAACATTTGGCGTTTTCCATATGTTGCGTATGAAAATGGTGGAGGTGCATTCTTCATACCATACCTGTTCGCATTATTAACTGCAGGAATTCCAATCTTAATACTGGAATTTACGATTGGGCATAAATATCGCGGCTCTGCACCGTTATCGTTCTTTAGAATGGGCGGCAAAAAATTAGAATGGCTTGGATGGTGGGCCGTATTCGTGTCCTTCATCATATCTGTGTACTATGCCGTTATCATCGCCTGGGCAATGCGCTATACTATATTTTCTTTCAACCAGGCATGGGGCACAGATACGCAGGACTTCTTATTCAATGACTTTTTGCAGTTGACAGTTCAACCAGGACAAACTGGTGGAATTGTATGGGGCGTATTTATCCCACTTGCTTTAGTATGGATCATCACGTTAGGGATCTTGCTGGCAGGGGTTAAAAAAGGCATTGAAATGGCCAACCGGATTTTCATTCCGACTTTGGTAATTATTTTCTTCGCAGTCGTTGTTCGCGCAGTAACATTGGACGGAGCATTGGTAGGGTTAGAGGCGTTTTTCCAGCCGGATTTTGATGCCATCCTCGATCCATCGGTATGGGTTGCAGCTTACGGGCATATATTCTTCAGTTTGTCTGTAGCATTCGCAATCATGATCACGTACTCGAGTTACTTGCCGAAAAAATCGGATATTACCAATAACGCATTTATTACTGGGTTTGCCAACTCGAGTTTCGAGTTGCTGGCTGGTATTGGTATTTTCGCCGCACTTGGATTCATGGCATCCCAGCAGGGAGTAGCCGTAAGTGAAGTAGCAACAGCAGGCGTTGGGTTGGCATTTGTGGTATTCCCGCAAATCATCAATGAATTCCCCGGCTTTAATGGGTTATTCGGGTTCATGTTCTTCCTGTCCTTAACACTGGCTGGATTAACATCGTTGATTTCCATCACTGAAACGTATGTTGCTGGATTCTCAGAGAAGTTTGGGATTTCACGCGTAAAATCGGTTCTTTTCGGCGGTGGTCTTGCTGCATTGATTTCAATTTTATTCGCGACCCAGGGCGGTTTGTACTTCCTGGATTTGGCAGATTACTTTATCAACCAATTCGGTGTTGCAGCAGTCGGTTTAGTGGAAGTTGTCTTGGTAGTTTGGGTATTCCGCAAAGCGGATCTGCTCAAAGGCCATGCCAACGAAATCTCGGATATTCATTTGGGTGCATGGTGGAAATTCAGTTTAGGCATCATCACACCAATCGTTTTGGGTTACATGATGTTTGGACTGTTGAAACTGAACATCCTGCAAGAGTTTGACACTGAAACTGGAAACTACGAAGGGTATTCCAACATGTTTACCTTGTCAGGTGGTGTAGCAGTCGCAGCTGCTGCAATTATTTTCGGAATTCTATTCTCTATCGGAAAATGGCATAAAGATCAGGGAGAATATGACGAGCGCAATTAAAAGGGGGAGCTTCATATGACAGTAAGTTCTATTGTCGTGATGATTATCGGCGTGGTAATTATCTGGGGCGGCTTGGCTGCCAGCATCATTCACGCGGTCACTAGCAGCAAAAAGAACAAAGCAAGAGACGCTGCAAACAACGTATAATTGACAGGCCCGGAAACGATAAGTTTCCGGGCCTTTCCATGTAGATGAGCCAGTATGTGAGCTTGTGAGGAACAGGCCTTTATGATACATTTGGAATAGAATTGTATTCCATTCATAAACCAGATAGATAGGGGACGATGTGCGTGTCAACAAAGCAGGAACATCTCAGAAAGCCCGATTGGTTAAAGATCAAACTGAACACCAATGAAAACTATACGGATTTAAAGAAAATGATGCGGGAAAACAATCTGAATACCGTCTGCGAAGAAGCGAGATGCCCGAACATCCATGAGTGCTGGGGTACTCGGAGAACCGCTACTTTTATGATTCTTGGCGCTGTTTGCACGAGAGCTTGCCGCTTCTGTGCGGTGAAAACCGGCTTGCCGAATGAACTTGATTTGCAAGAGCCTGAACGTGTTGCGGCTTCGGTGAAGATGATGAACTTGAAGCACGCTGTTATCACTGCAGTTGCGCGCGATGATTTGAAAGACGGGGGTTCGGCTGTATTTGCTGAAACCATCCGAGCGATCAAGCGTGCCAATCCCTATACAACAATTGAAGTCCTGCCGTCTGACATGGGTGGAGTCTATGAAAATCTGGAACGGCTAATGGATGCAAAACCGGATATTTTAAATCACAATATAGAGACTGTACGTCGTCTGACGCCAAGAGTGAGAGCACGCGCCAAGTATGACCGTTCACTGGAGTTATTGAAGCGCTCAAAAGAACTGCATCCAGAGATTCCGACTAAATCTTCATTGATGATTGGCCTCGGTGAAACAAAAGAGGAAATCATCGAAGTTATGGATGATCTGCGTGCAAATGATGTCGATATTATGACAATTGGCCAGTATCTTCAGCCTACAAAAAAACATTTAAGTGTACAAAAATATTATTCGCCAAAAGAATTCAAGGAATTCTGGGAGATTGCGATGACAAAAGGGTTCTCGCATTGCCAGGCAGGCCCTTTGGTTCGAAGCAGCTACCATGCGGATGAGCAAGTCAATGCAGCTGCAAAAGAGCGTCAGCGCCTCGGAGAAGTGCAAGCAGCTGCTATTAACAGCTAATGGATGGTGAGAAAATTGATCACATTGGATCAGTGGGATTATGACATATTAATTGATTATCGTGAAGGGTTTAAAGAAGAGGCAATCACTGCCCGCTTTAGCGAGATTTTATCAAAATACGATTATATTTTAGGTGACTGGGGATACGGTCAGTTGCGTTTAAAAGGATTTTTTGAAGATACCAACCACAAGGCGACTTACGATACGAAAATCAGCACTTTGCAGGACTATTTATATGAGTATTGCAATTTTGGTTGCGCCTATTTTGTCATAAAGAAAGTTGGAAAAGCTGCTCCACCGATTGAAGAACCTGAACAGCAAACTCCCGAAGCGGATATTTGATCCGCCGGGGGTTTTTTCATGCATTATGATATGATAAAGAAAGAAATGCAAGATTTTTTAACGCCTATTGGAGGGTATTTTTATGTATTTTATTGACCGCAGCAACATCACAGAAACGATTGGGCATATGAACTCTTTATTGGAATATTATGAAGACCAACAGCAGTGGACCCTATTCGGCGAGAAGCTGGCATTGGAACGTATAGGGGCAAATATTATCGAGTCGATTGTGGATGTTGGAAACTCGATGATTGATGGATTCATTATGCGCGATCCCGGCAGCTACGATGACATTATTGATATTTTGGTGGACGAGAAAGTGATCACGAAAGAAATGGATCAGCCGTTGAAGCAGGTGATTGCATTGCGGAAAATGTTGGTTCGTGAGTTTATGAAAGTGGATCATCAAGCTATCATAGCTGTTATTGACAGCAATCTTGAGTCGCTAAAAGCATTTGGACCAAAAGTTGAACATTATCTTGTTCACGAACTGGGGCCGGTTTCGGCATTTATCCCGGAGGCGAAAGATGACAATTAAGAAAGCTTATAGAGCCTACTGCCTGGATTTGGATGGAACAATTTACCGCGGAACAGAGCCGGTTGAAGAAGCAGCCGGTTTTGTCGAGCGTCTCCAGCTCAAAGGAATCGAGCCTTATTTTGTCACCAACAATGCCTCCATGACGCAGCAGCAGCTAAAAGATAAAATGGCAAGTTTCGGTATTGATGCCAAAAAAGAGCGCATCGTGTCTTCGGCTATTGCAGCGGCCAAGTACATTAAACGCTGGTACCCGGGACAAACCGTTTATCTGATTGGATCAACTGGTTTGGATGAGGCGCTGCGACAAGAAGGGATTGAACAGGTCGACAGAGATGCAGAAATTGTGCTGATGGGAATCGACCGCAATATTACTTATGACAAACTGGCAACGGCTTGTCTGGAAGTTCGAAAAGGGGCAGTCTTTCTCTCAACCAATCAAGATATGGCCTTTCCTTCAGAAAAGGGCTTTATGCCGGGGAATGGTGCTTTTACGGCGTTGGTATCGGCTTCGACTGATGTAGATCCTGTTTATATTGGCAAGCCGGAAATTCATATGCTGGAAGCTATTCATCATGAATCAGGCATTGGAAAAAGTGACATGGTGATGGTCGGGGATAATTATGATACCGATATTCAGGCCGGAATCCGCTTTGGAATCGACACTGTTCACGTCAATACGGGTGTCACTCGAATGGAGACAGTATTAAAAAAAGAGCAGCCACCAAGCTTTTCAATTGAAAATCTTGGATTTTGGGATGTCTGAGCGCAGCTTAACAGAAAACCTTCAGTTTTTTGGACAAGAAAAAAAGCCGCTTTTCAACGGCTTAAAATAACGGGTTTTCTTCTATGAACTCATAAACTTTTTTCGTCAGCTCATCCGTAGATTCTGCTTCGACGATTTCCCCATTGACCAGGGCATATAAAGACTCGGAACATTTTGTGCAATAGCTTAAACAGCCGTATTCCAAAACATCGAGATTGGGATCCCGTTCGAGTTTTTCAAAAGAATCTTGTGCACCGTTGGCAATATTGCTAATACAAAATTCAACAATTGGTTTCATTCTAAGTCACCTCACTACAACGAAATCCTACCTTTTTTCGCGTGCAGAGTCAATTAATTGATTTCTGGATAAATCATTGTGAAAGTTATCACAATCAGCTATACTCATATGTGAGAAATTGATGAGACAGACGAAATTTAAAGGAGATTTTTATGCGAAAATTAGTTTTACTTGGAGGCGGCTACGGCAACATGCGAATTTTGCTTCGTTTATTGCCAGCTAACCTTCCACAGGATACCGAAATAATTTTGATTGATCGGACCCCTTTCCACAGCATGAAGACAGAATTCTATGCGTTAGCTGCGGGTACAGAGTCTGATCATGACGTCCGCGTTCCTTTTCCGGAACATGAGCGCTTAAAGCTTGTGAATGGTGAAATACTCGAAATTGGCCTTCAGGAAAAATGCATCTTTATGGAAAATGGAGAACGCATTGCCTACGACGACCTGGTTATTGGCTTAGGCTGCGAAGACAAATACCACAATGTGCCCGGAGCTGAGGAGTTTACTTACAGCATCCAAACCATCGGCAAATCCCGTGCAACTTATCAGGCGTTGCTTGGTTTGCCTTCAGGGGCAGTAGTAGGAGTAGTTGGCGCAGGACTCAGCGGAATTGAATTGGCCAGTGAATTGCGGGAAAGCCGAAAAGACTTGAAAATCAAACTGTTTGACCGCAGCCCCCGAATTCTGCGTGACTTTCCAGAGCGCTTAAGCAATTTCGTCAGAAAATGGTTTGAAAACAACAATGTTGACGTGGTATCCAACTCAAATATCACCCAAGTGGCACCTCATATGCTTTACAACCATGAAGAAACGATTCCGGTAGATGCGGTTGTTTGGACAGCGGGCATCCAACCGGTTAAGCCGGTGCGCGATCTCGGCCTTGAAAGCGATCTGAGTGGACGGGTTGTCATCAACCAATACCACCAGCTGCCGCATGATGAGCATGTCTACGTGGTAGGAGATTGTGCGGCATTGCCGATGGCGCCTTCTGCACAATTAGCGGAAGAGCAGGCAGAACAGATTGTTAAAGTATTAAAAGCCACATGGAAAGGCGAGGCATTGCCTGAAACCATGCCTGAAATTAAGTTAAAAGGCTTCCTGGGTTCTCTTGGCAAAAAACAAGGATTTGCTTATTTAGCAGACCGTACAGTAACCGGGCGCATCGCTCGTTTGATGAAGTCGGGCGTACTTTGGATGTACAAATTTCATAATGGCTAATGAAAAAAGCGCTCATAAATTGAGCGCTTTTTCTATTTCACCTCAGAAAATCCATGCTTTTCAAGTTCACGGTACACTGGCTTTAATTGAACATAGCCTTCCCCGACCACTTCTCCTTCGATCAAAACAAGCGGATAAAAAAATTCGTCGTCCAATATGCGCTGTGCATAATCTTTTTGGTGCTCAAGTGCCAGAGGTTTCTCAATGTCAATATAGGTAATTGAAAATGGCTGGTCTTTGTATTTCCTTGAGATGGCGGCTTCCAGCCACTCGTAAGTATCAATGGAAGATGGCGCGTTGACACAGCTTGCGCAGATCACATCGGTTCCGTAGACTTCAATGGACAATTCTTTCTGCATAATTTTAGTCCTCCTCTAAATTCATTAGTGGCTTTTTCTCTCTAATCACATTATAATGATTATAATGAAAGGAGTCGATATAAATGACTGAAGCTTTGATTGAAGATCAAGTAATGGAAGTCTTAGATAAATTGCGTCCATTCCTTTTGCGTGACGGAGGGGACTGCGAACTTGTCGATGTAGAAGACGGGATCGTAAAACTTCGTCTGCTCGGTGCATGCGGAAGCTGCCCAAGTTCGACCATTACATTAAAAGCAGGGATTGAACGTGCGTTAGTAGAAGAAGTTCCTGGCATCGTAGAAGTAGAACAAGTATTTTAATGCCAAGGGACCTTTTCTAGGTCCCTTTTTCTGTACAAAATATACATAGCTGCGCAACCACTTTGCAGCTAGACAAAGTTGTCAAGAGTTCCAAGGTGGACGGCTTGAACAACAGTAGAAACAATTGCTATGATACTCCTTATAGGAAGGTGATTTAATTGACAGAAGTAGTTGAAATTACAGAAGCCGCATCTTTTCAAGTAAAAGAAATGATGCGCCATAATGAAGAAGAAGGATCCTTTTTGCGCGTAGCTGTTAAAGGCGGCGGTTGCAGCGGATTGACATACGGCATGGGATTTGAAAAAGCCAAAAGTGAAGCAGACGATCTTTATGAACAGTTTGGAATCCCGCTTTTGATTGCTAAAGAAGATGCCCCGATTTTGAAAGGCACAGTTGTTGATTATAAACAGTCGCTCATGGGCGGCGGCTTTACTATTGAAAATCCAAATGCCATTGCATCGTGCGGCTGCGGAACCTCGTTCCGTACAGCTAAAAAAGCAGGCACTCCAGAAAATTGTTAACAGTCGGTCACAAACCGGCTTTTTTTGTTGTGGATAAGTGGCACTAAACGCATTACCCGGTTGAAATCATATGATATTAAGGCTAATATAGAGGATAGATGTTTATCGGTGCGCCAAGGTTTGACTGCCTTGCCGACATTCGGTTAAAAAATGACTTGAAGGTGGTTGCGATTGTGTTGAAAAGACCGTCAATATTAGTATTAGGAGCAGGTTACGGTGGTTTGACTACTGTAGTAAACTTGCAAAAAGTTCTTGGCACAGATGCTGCGGACATTACATTGATCAATAAGAATGAATACCATTACGAAAGCACATGGCTTCATGAGGCAGCTGCAGGTACGTTGCTTCCAGACCAAGTGCGTTATGATATCACAGATGTGATTGACAGCATTAAAGTTAAGTTTGTACAGGCGACTGTAGAAGCTATTGATGTAGATGCTAAAAAAGTTTCGACCGACAATGGCGAGTTCACATATGATTACATTGTCATTGCGCTTGGTTTCGAAGGTGAAACCTTCGGAATTGAAGGCCTTGATAAATACGCTTTATCCATTGCCAATGTTAAAGCTGCACGCTATATTCGTGAGCATATTGAGTTCCAGTTTGCGACATGGTCTGCTGAACCAGTAAAAGACGATAGCCGTTTAACAATTATTGTTGGCGGAGCTGGATTTACGGGCATCGAATTCCTTGGGGAATTGGCTAACCGTGTTCCTGAGCTATGCAAAGAGTTTGATGTTCCGCGTGAAAAAGTACGCGTTGTTTGTGTAGAGGCTGCCCCAATGGTATTGCCTGGCTTTGATCCAGAACTTGTCAACTACGCAGTAGGCCATTTAGAGTCTAAAGGAATCGAATTCTCAATCGGCACGCCTGTTGTAGAAGCGACTCCTGAAGGCGTAAAAATCAAAAAAGGCGATGATGAGTTTGACTTTATCAAAGCTGGTACAGTTGTTTGGGCTGCAGGCGTTCGCGGCAACCGATTGATTGAAGCTACTTCAATCGAAAACATGCGCGCACGCGTGAAAGTCGACAAAGATTTGCGTGCACCAGGTTATGACGATGTCTTCATTATCGGTGACTGCGCATTGATGATCAACGAGGAAACGAATCGCCCGTATCCGCCAACTGCACAGATTGCTATGCAGCAAGGTGAAAACGTAGCGAAAAATCTAAAATCGTTGATGGGCGGAGAAACGACTGTCGAATTCATTCCAGATCTTAAAGGAACTGTTTGTTCACTTGGAGATGACGACGCGATAGGTGTCGTATTCGGCAAAAAAGTAACAGGCAAACGTGCATCATTCATGAAGAAAATGATTGATAACCGCGCGTTGTTTATGATTGGTGGACCAATGCTGGTTCTGAAAAAAGGTAAATTCAACGTTCTGTAAAATGGACGATCCAAAGCTCCCTTAGCGGGGAGCTTTTTTTATTGTATGGAACCTGTCAGCTGAGCAAACGAAAGCTGTTAGTGATTATTGGAGGGAGACCGAATCTATGGCAACATCAAAACGTGGAAATGTATGGCTCGGAGCAGCGGGACTTGTCATAAACTCTAAAGGCAAATGGCTGGTAGTGAAAAAGAGATACGGGGGACTGCACGGGAAATGGTCACTTCCGGCCGGATTTGTGCAAGGAAACGAAACTGTCGACCAAGCAGCTTTGCGGGAGGTAGAAGAAGAAACGGGGATAGCTTGCGAGTTAATAGAAATGATTGGCTTTCGTTCCGGCGTTATTCGAGAACAAATCAGCGACAATATGGCCATCTTTTTATTAAAAGCAAAAAACGAAGAACAACCCATCAGTGCGCAACTTTCTGAGCTGTACGAGGCGGGATGGCTATTTCCGTCAGAGTTGTCCAACGATGCAGAAGCTTCCATCATGCTGCGTGAAATGGCTACTTATGTGCTGGAGGAAGGGCTGGAGCCCATAGAAGATGTGGATCCAGGAAAGGTTTTTGGCTATTCGGACTATAAGTTGTTCTTCAAAAAATAGGTCTTAAGTTTTAGTTGCGAAGAAAGAAAGCTATTGCTACCAGTACTTTCACTTTTTAGTTGCGCTTTAAAACATTCCATGTTATATTATCAGAATATTACAAACAATAACAAAAGGAGGTGTTTCGGATGACGATCTTCAAAAAAGCTAAAAGCGTCAATAAATGCCCTTATTGCTCAGGACAAGGCTACTTCCAATTGCGACTGGGCGGTTCAGAAACTTGCTCCTGCTGTTCGGGTACAGGCAAAAAATAAGTAGTTTTATAGTTTTGATCCTCTCATGCAGTGAATGGTGGATACGATAAACGGGGCAACAACAATCTGCCTCACCACATTGTTCATGTCCTCTAGTTTAGTAGTTCAAGGAATTCAGGAAGAATGAATGGAAATGGCTCAAGCCGTCCCCAGACTGGATCTCTTCAGACTTGTACCTCATAAACGGATTTTGAAAGCTTTCTACTTTTTTTATTAAGAAGCAAACGGATTGTGCAACACCGTTTGCTTCTTTTTATTTGAAAAAAATGCAGTGTGGAGCCATTTTTGTCTTGCCCAGTTCCTCTATAAGTGACAAAGCAATGAACTCTGTCCTGCTGGATTGAAAGCCTTTGTTTTTTCGGGTAAACTGATGAAAGGAATAACGGAGGTTAGAGTTTATGAACAGTTCATTTACTATTGTGCAATTGATTATTTCCATGTTGCTTTTTTACGTTATGTTTTTCGGAATCGGTTTCTTATTGAATATGCTGCTTCGTATGACATGGCTGATGGCTATTGTTTACCCAATTGTCATCTTATTGGTTGTAGATGATGTGGGCGTTTTCGATTATTTTACAAATCCGGGTGAATCCTTCGCGATGCTCGGAGATACCATCACTTCCATTACGGGCAGTGATATCGCCGTCCTGCTTGCTGGCTGGGTGGGTGCCATCACTTCGGGCTTTGTCATGAAAGTTCTTCGCAAAATGGGTTATCAAATGTTTTAATAAAAAATCGCCGAATCCGGTTTTCCGGATTCGGCGATTTTTTATTGTTAACTTAGCATTCCGTAAAAAATGAAGGAAATTGCGATGCCTGTTAATGCACCCATAAACACTTCACTCGGTTTATGTCCAAGCAGGGTTTTAAGTTCTTGGATCTTTTCCTCTTCTTTTTTCTGAGGCCATTTTCTGGTTTCATCCATGAAGAGGTAGATGTCCTGCCGCATTTTGTTGATGGTCAAGGCTTGCTGTCCAGCTTGAAAACGAACGCCTGTGGCATCGTACATGGTAATAACGGCAAACATAGTTGACACTGCAAATATCGTGGAAGAAACGCCATGTTCGAACGCTACAGCCGTAGTTAATGAGGTTACAGCGGCTGAGTGGGAGCTGGGCATACCGCCTGTTGACGAGAAAAGCTTCCAGTCGAGTTCACGCGTTACAGCATATTGGATGGGGATTTTAACAAATTGAGCAAATACGATGGCAAACAAAGCGATCATAAGGGGATGATTAGAGAAAATTTCCATGCGGAACCACAGCCTTTCTATGCCAATAGGTTCTCATAGTATATCATAGACACGAAAAATACAATGGATGTTAATTCCTTCGTTACACGAACTACTCGGAACTCGGATTACATGCTACACTTGAAGAGAACGTAAAAAGGAGGAATTTTATGCAAATCAACTTACAGCAGCATTCACAAGACAGCGGAGCCGAAATCCTCATTGTCGGCCTGAGCCGGCATCCGGAAAACAGCAAGGGATGGAGCGAATTCGCAGAGCGCTTTGATGGCAAATTAGAAGGATGGATCAAGCAGGACTTGTCTTTCGATTTAAAGTCTTTGATTACTTATCCGACGCTGTCAGGGGATATTCCGCGCGTATTATTTGTAGGTTTAAATGACCGCAAAAAATTGACAGAAGAAGATCTTCGTTCTTGCTTCGGGCTGGCTGGCAAGGAATTGGCGAAGAAAAAAATAAAACATGCCGCAATTTATTTAGAGTCGTTTGAAAACGATCGAATGACACCGGAAGACGTCGCGTTTTTGGCTGCTGAAGGCATTACGATGGGCGGCTACAGCTTTGATGATTACAAGACCACATCCAATGAAACACAGGTGGAATTGGAGTCTGTGACCTTCCTGGCAGAAGAGTCAACGGAAGATGTAGAGTCTGCCGCAATCGTAGGTTCTGTTTTTGGCCAGTCGGTCAACGAAGCACGGACGCTTGTCAACATGCCGGCAAACATCCTGACTGCTGCAGCAATGGGCGAGTATGCACGGGAACTCGGAGAAACGTACGGCTTTGAAACGGATATTTTAGGCAAAGCGGAGATTGAAGAGCTGGGGATGGGTGCAATTTTGGCGGTCAACCAGGGCTCTATTGAAGAACCGCGTGTGATTGTCTTGAAATACAAAGCCACAGAAGGCTTTGAAGACCCCTTAGCGCTTGTCGGCAAAGGCGTGACCTTCGACACCGGCGGCTACTCTATCAAACCAAAAGACGGCATCGTAGGGATGAAAGGGGACATGGGCGGTGCTGCAGCTGTGCTGGGTGCCATGAGAATCATTGGCGAACTGCAGCCGGAGAAAAATGTGATGGCAGTTATTGCAGCAACAGACAATATGATTTCCGGCAATGCCTTTAAACCGGATGATGTCATTACATCCATGAGCGGGAAAACCATTGAAATCCTCAACACGGATGCTGAAGGCCGACTCGTTTTGGCTGATTCCGTCAGCTACGCGAAGCAATTGGGTGCAACCCGCATTGTCGATGTGGCAACACTTACGGGCGGTGTTATCGTAGCATTAGGAAAAGACAAAACCGGTGCTTTGACAAACGATGAAGCGTTTTTTGAAACCTTCCTGGAAGCATCTGTGGAAAGCGGCGAATTTGTTTGGCGATTGCCATTGACAGAGAGTGATAAAAAACGGATTCGGAAAAGCAATGTTGCAGACTTGAACAACTCACCGGGACGGGATGGCCACATGATTTTTGGCGGCGGCTTTGTTGGGGAATTTGCAGGGGACACACCTTGGATTCACTTGGACATTGCCGGTACTTCCGACGCAGAGGGTCCTCATGATCTCGGACCCAAAGGCGGAACGGGCGCCATGGTCAGAACATTAGCGATGCTGGTTGAAAAAATGGCAGACGAGCAATAAAAAAATAGCCTGCAGGCAACATGCCTGCAGGCTATTTTTATTGTTCTGTTGGTTTGTTGTCCATCAGTCTTTTCTTTCGTTCTTCTAAGGCATCTTCCATATCATCACGCACTGTTTCATCGGCCACTTTGATGCCGGACATGTATGCAGCCCGTCCAATCATATGCCCTCCGACAGGCGCTGTGATAAACAAGAAGACAATCGCGATGACCATCTGTGTGTTGAAAATGCCTTCAATTAACCAGAAATGAATGAACGTCGCAGTCAACACACAGAGAACACCGAGTGTTGAGCTCTTAGAGGCTGCGTGCGTTCGTGTATACACATCTGGCAGCCTGATAAGTCCCAGTGCAGTTACAAGGCTGAAAATGACTCCTGTGCTCATTAATAGGATGATGAGGATGTTAACGATTGTTGTTTCGATCGAAAATCTCTCCTCTCTCAAGGAATTTCGCAAAAGCAATAGTTCCGATAAACGATAAGATACTTAGCAGCAAGATGACTTCCAGAAAAAACTCTGTTTCGATAATCAATGACAGCAAAGCAACAATCGAAACGAGTGATATCCCAATAGCATCTAATGCTACTACACGGTCGGCGATTGTTGGGCCTTTAACGAGCCTGAATAGCAGGCCCGTAAAGGCTAAGCTAACAATGATAAGAGAAATCCAATAAAACATCATCATGGGCGGCTCACCTCCAAAATGGCGCGTTCGAATGTTTCTTTGATTGAACTGACAGCTTCATCAATGTCTTCAAAGTCAAGCGCATGGATATAGAGCCTTTTCTGATCGTCTGAAATGCCGACAACCAGTGTTCCAGGTGTCAGCGTGATTAAAGCGGACAGCAAAGTAATTTCCCAATCTTCTTTCAGTTCAGTTTCCAACTCGAAGATTGCTGGTTTTAAGTTCATATTTGGTTTGATGACAATCCGTAAAACCTGGATGCTCGACATCGCAAGCTCTTTAAGAAACAACAAGAACAATCTGGCGATGGCCCATACACGTAAAATGTAGAGCCGATATGAAAAGAACCGGCGCATCAGTATGATGACTCCCAGACCGATCAGAAAGCCAATTGCAAATCCAGCGGGACTAAAGGAAACAGTCATGAACATCCAGACAACAGCCAGAAAGAAATTCAATAAGATTTGTAACGCCATGTGTCATCTACTCCTTTAAGACCGCATCAATATAGATGGATGGATTCAGCAACACTTCACCTGCGCCTGAAATAAACGGCATGAAGAGTTCCGCGCCGACCCCGAATACCACGGTAATGGCAACAAGGATTACTGTCGGAATGAACATTTGATTAAACACTGACTTTTTCAGTGGAACGGTTTCAACCGGTTCGCCCCAGAAAGCATAGATGAAAATACGAACTGCACTTAACAAGACGATTAGGCTGGTTGCCAGAATGACGATGCTGCCCCAAAATTGCGGGCCTTCAAATCCTCCTTGGACAATCAGCAGTTTTCCGGGAAATCCGCTGAGCGGTGGAATGCCAGCCAGTCCAAATGCTGCAACCAAATACGTCCAGCCAAGAACAGGGTAAGTTTTGATGAGGCCACCCATTTTCCGAAGGTCAGTAGTGCCAAACAATATGGCAACAATTCCTACAAGGAAGAACAGAGCGGCTTTGATCAGCATATCATGGAGCAGGTAGAAAATGGATCCTTCTACTCCAGGCTGGTTCAATTGAGCAATGCCGAACAAAATAACGCCGACAGCAATAATAATGTTGTAAATAATAATTTTTTTCACATCAAAATAGGCAAGTGCGCCAACACAACCGGCAAGAATGGTCAGGATGGCAATGATGCCAAGCAATTCATGAGTAAATCCGACGTTCATAGTAAAGAACAACGTGTATGTACGCATAATCGCATAGACGCCGACTTTTGTCAGCAATGCCCCGAACAACGCCAATATGGGAATCGGCGGTGAATAGTAAGACCCTGGCAACCAGAAATACAAGGGGAAGATGGCTGCTTTAAAGCCAAAGACAACCAGAAACATGACAGCAATAACGGTCAAGATTCCTGTTTCTTCAATTTGTGGAATCTTTACAGCCAAATCGGCCATGTTCAAAGTCCCTGTAACCGAGTAAAGGAACGCAACGGCTGCAACAAACAAAGCGGATGAAATGATGTTTACCAGCAAGTACTTAATGGATTCACGCAGTTGCGGTTTTTCTCCACCATGCACAATCAATGTATAAGAAGCCATTAGCAATACTTCAACAAATACGAATAAGTTGAAAATATCCCCCGTCGTGAAAGCGCCGTTAACGCCGACCATCAAGAATAAAACGGCAGGGTAGTAATAAGATTGTTCGCGCTTCATACCAATGGTTGGAAAGCTGTAGAAAACGACGAACAAGGTGATAATTGAGGAAGTAAGAACCAATAAGGCCGACAGTGGATCCGAGACCATTGAAATACCAAAGGGTGCCGGCCAGCTGCCGAGTGTAACTACTTGTACACCATCTGCATGAACTTTTGTGAGCAGGACGATTGCAGAGATTAAAGTTACTACTACGCCTATAGCAGCGAGTATGCGTTGAAGCTTTAAGCGCTTCGGGAAAATCATCAGGATAATAGCGAAAAAGAACGGGATGATGATTGGAAATAGAAGTAAGTTACTCATGATCTTCAGTTCCTCTCAGCAAATCCATATTGTCGGTACCGAGCTCCTGATAAGAACGATACGCAAGCACAAGGAAAAATGATGTAACGGCAAATGAAATGACAATAGCAGTCAAAATCAAAGCCTGGGGCAGCGGGTCAGCATAATCGCTGATGCTAACGCCATCAGCTACTACAGGAGGCGAGTTTCCACCAAGTCCACCCATAGTCAATAACAGAAGGTGAGCGCCATGGCTCAGCAACCCTGTCCCAATAACTATACGGATTAAGCTTTTTGAAAGCATTAAGTAAACAGCTGCCATAAAGAGAAATCCAATGGCAACCGACATAATTATTTCCATTATCCATCCTCTCCAATCGTTTGAATAATGGTCATCGTTACACCGACAACAACCAGGTAAACGCCAACGTCGAACAGCAAGGCCGAATGCAGAGACGTATTACCGAAAAGCGGTAAATTATAGTAATCATAAGCGTGAGTGAAGAATGGAACATCGAAAATGATAGATGCAGCAGCTGTGGCAAGTGCCAGCAATAAGCCGATTGCAGTCATGGTTACGTAATTTATCGGCAATATTTTTTTAACCGTTTCCAGGTCGAAAGCAAGCATCAGCAGGACAATTGCGCTGGTCGTCAATAATCCGCCGACAAATCCACCACCTGGTGTATAATGCCCTGCAAAGAAAATGTGGACAGCGAACATCAAAATGATGAAAGTCACTACTTTAGTGGCCGTTTGAAGCATAACATCATTTGTTTTCATGCTGATCCTCCTTTTTAGACAAGCGCAGTTTGATCATCGTGATGATGCCGATAGCCGTTATGCCGAGTACAGCAATCTCAAACAATGTATCAAACCCGCGATAATCCACCAAGATAACGTTGACGATATTTCCGCCGCCAGCTTCCGTATACACCGTTTCTTTGTAAAACTCGGAAATGGAAGGCAAGGCTTTTTGCGAATGGGATGCCAAAGCAATTAAAGTCATCGTAATGCCGACTCCCACTGCAACAACAGCATTTCCTAAACGGAAGCCCATTCGTTCTTCTTTTCGGCTCATCTGAGGCAAGTGATAAAATGCCAATAAGAACATGGCAACGGAAATCGTTTCAATGACCAATTGGGTCAAAGCTAAATCAGGTGCGCGGAAAATAACAAAGAACAAGGCAACTGAGTAACCGACTGCTCCCAAAGCGATGATGGCCGTCAGCCTTGATTTTGATACAAGAATAGTCATGGTAGAACCAATTAAGGCAATGAGTATAACAATTTCATAAAAACCGACTGGAGCAATGTTGGTTAAATCCAATACAAATGCATCAGTCAGATACAATGTTCCCAAAAGGATGAAGATAACGAAACTGAACATGTACACCAAATAGGAGCGAATAAAACCAGTCATATACAACATAGAAAAGCGGTTTGCTCCACCGTCGCTGAGGTACAGCAAGTTATCGTATAAAGCGTTTAGCGATATTGAATCTGGGAAACGCTCATAGCTTTTCTGCCATTTGTGCAGCGTCCAGAACATCAAGCCACCGACCGCAAAAATACCGAGGGTCATAAAGAGTTCGGTGTTGAAACCATGCCACGCGGATACGTGAACATCCACTTCTGCGGGTGAACTGTACAAGAAAGGCTGCATGGCCATAACGGCGGGTTTCACGAGCCAGTTGCCTACGTGATTTGGGATGAAGAAAATCACGATAACTAAAATGGCAAGAAACACAGGTGAAATCAGCATGCCGATTGGCGCTTCATGGGCTGGTTTTGGCAATTGATCCGGTTTGTGTTTGCCGGCAAACGTATGGAACACAAAATAGAAGCTGTAGATAAATGTAAATACTGAACCAAGCCAGGCGACTACAGGGAAGAGAACTCCCCATACATCCATTGAAAATAAATCAAATTCTGTTAGTGACAGCATAGCTGTCAAGAACATTTCTTTGCTTAGGAAGCCGCCGAATGGAGGCAGGCCTGCCATAGAGAAGGCTCCGATCATCGCAACAGTGAAACTGATTGGCATTAAGCTCATCAGTCCGCCAAGTTTGCGAATGTCTCGAGTGCCTGTTTCGTGGTCAATAATTCCAGCGACCATGAACAGGCTGCCTTTAAAGACAGCATGATTAATCAGATGGAATATCGCCGCAAAACCCGCATACATGAAAGAGGTTCCCGCAATATTTTCAATATGGTAACCAGCGGCTGATGCCCCGAGAAGCGACATGATCAAACCAAGCTGGGAAACCGTTGAAAATGCCAAGATGCCCTTCAAGTCTTTTTGTTTTAGTGCAAAGAACGAACCCCAAAACATTGTAAACAATCCGACTCCAGCAACCAACCACATCCATGTTCCGGATATGGCAAAAACAGGAGTTAGACGAGCAACTAAATAAAGACCTGCTTTTACCATTGTCGCAGAGTGCAAATAAGCACTGACAGGGGTAGGTGCTTCCATTGCATCTGGAAGCCAGATATAGAACGGGAATTGGGCCGACTTGGTAAATGCACCGAGCAGCACCAAGACAAGAGCCCATATGAAGAAATCGTGCGTGACCATTTCGGGAGCTTGCGTAATCAATTCGCGTATTGAGTATGTATTGCCCATAATGCTCAGCAGTACAAAGCCCCCAAGCATCATCAGTCCTCCAAAAACGGTGATCATCATAGATTTTAATGCACCGAACCTTGAACGATCACGGGTGTACCAATAACCGATCAATAGGAAAGATGAAATGGAGGTCAATTCCCAAAACAGGTAGAGGGTGATCAAGTGGTCACTTTGGACAATGCCGAGCATCGCCGTCATGAACATCAGGAGATAAACATAGAAATTATGTAATTGTTCACGGTGCTTGTCTAAATAAAATATCGAGTACAGCACCACTAAAGCCCCGATGCCGGTAATCAGTAATGTAAACAGCAGGCTTAGTCCGTCGATATACGCGACGAACGCGATATCAAGTGAAGGAATCCATTGGAATTCAGAGACTAGGTTGCCGCCATCGATGGTAGTTGGGAGCAATGATACATAGTAAATGAATAAAACGACGGGCACAACCAACACAAACCAACCCGTATGGATCTTTCCGACTTTCTTAAATAGCAGCGGAATAAAAAGAGCTGCAAGCAAAGGTAAAAAGATTAAAAATACAAATGACAAATGAATCCTCCTTCCAGCGTATATGTGATGAGTTTCTAATTAGAAATTATAACGCAAATGGAGTGGATTTGCATGATTCATCTACCAAGAAAGCCGAATCTATCAAAGTTCCCTCAAGCTTTTTAGATAGGAAGAAACCCATTTAAGTTAATTTTGTGAATTTGGATTTAAGCAGCAAAAAACCCGATTTTCAGTTGAAAACCGGGTTTTCCTTACATGTTTTTCAGTTCCTGTTCCAGTAAGACATCTTCAAAATCCTGTTGCGGTTTCGCCAATGTATAGCGAAGGAAAGCAAAACCAATAACAAACAGCACACCGGTTACGATAAAGACCGAAGAAATCCCGATAAAGCCGCTGAGAATACCCCCAAACATTGGACCGACAATGTTTCCAAGAAATCGGAAGCTGGTGTTGTATCCCATAATCTCTCCCTGGATTTCAATGGGTGCTTCACGGCGCATTAAGGCAGTCGTTGTGGGAATCATTCCACCGACAGCAATACCGAACAGCAAGCGCAAAACAATCAATTGCCAAAGCTCGGTGACAAAAGCTTGGGGAATGATAAAGACAAAAGCGAGCAGCAGCAGAAAACCGAGTACTTTCTCGTAGCCAATTGAATCGCCTAGTCTTCCCCAGCGGCGTGCAAACAGCAAATTGCCGACGCCGGTTGCACTGAATGTAATCCCGGCAAGAAATGCCACTTGGGCGCTGCCTTCGGTTAACTCTGCGACATAAAGAGACAACAGCGGCTGAATACTGAAATTGCCGATTTGAATCAAAGCGGTGATGATCATAACGTTCAGCATCAAGCGATGGCTCAATATTCCACTAACGATGGTCTTGGGTGCGTAGATGTGAGCATCTTTTAATTTTACGCGTTTGATCTCATGCAGGCCAAAGACCACAAACAATGCAGCAATGGCAATAATGCTAGCTGTGATCAGAAAGGTGTATTCAAATCCGAAAGCATCTGCCATCAAGCCGCCAATTACGGGTCCGAAGAGCGTACCTGAGACACTGCCCATTTGCAGCGTACCAAGCGTTTTCCCGGCTGTTTCTTTCGGTGTTTGGGAGCTGACAAATGCCAGCGAAGTTGGGATGAATCCTGTCACAACCCCCATGAACAAACGAATCAAGAACAGTTCTGAAACAGAATCAGCTGTTCCCATTAAGAAGATGCTAATGGCGATGCCGAATCCGTTAATGATTAAAATAGGCTTAAAGCCATATTTATCAGCAATGCGCCCCCAAATCGGGGACATGATTAAGGCAGCAACGAACGTGACACCAAATACTAGTCCGGACCAGCGCTGGACATACTCGTCTGTAAAATCGCCAAGTGATTCAATATACAGCGATAAAAATGGCATAATCATGGTAGTGCTGCCGGCAACCAGGAAATTGGTGAACATGATAATAAAGAAATTCTTTTTCTGAGTATCCATAAGGAACCCTTCTTTCTAAGAGGAGCATCTGTTCTTATTATATATTATTTCGTCACACGAAAAAAGCGCTAAAACTTACCAGTGAATTCAAAAAATTTCTGTGCTAAAATAAGGCGGGGTGAAAAAGATGAAAAAAATAATGACGGCACCAATTTTATTGGCCTTATTCTTGGGCGCATGCTCGGGGCAGGAGGCAGATACAGTGACGGAAGAAACGCCTGAGTCAACCGAGAGTGAAGCAGTGGAAGTAGACGGCTACCCACAGTTATCTGCCGAAGTTGCTGAAAACGAATCACTTGTTGAGTTCACTACGTCAATGGGAACGATGCAGATCAAGCTGTTTCCAGATGTTGCACCTAAAGCAGTCGAGAACTTTTTGACGCATGCTGAGGACGGCTATTATGACGGCCTGACATTCCACCGCGTCATGGAAGATTTCATGATTCAGACGGGAGATCCGACCGGAACAGGCGGTGGTGGTGAAAGCATCTACGGCGCACCGTTTGAAGACGAATTCCATGACCATCTCTTTAATATTCGAGGGGCCTTGTCAATGGCGAATGCTGGACCGGGAACGAATGGCAGCCAGTTTTTTATCGTTCAAGGACCGACAGCAGTAGATGAAGCCGACTTCACTGTCGAATACCCGGAAAAAATACGGGATGCTTACTTGGAGCAGGGTGGCGCGTTTTGGCTTGATGGCCAACACACCGTATTCGGCCAAGTAATTGAAGGCATGGAAGTTATAGATGCCATCGCAGCTGTTGAAACGGTAGAAGACAAGCCGGTTGAAGATGTGACCATTGATTCTATTGAAATATTAGAACAATAAACAGATTGCAGAAAAACCTTGGATGAAAGGTTTTTCTGCTTTTGTTTTTTGGTGTATGTTATTATAGCTGTTAATGTTGAAGAATTGATAGGTGAAATCAAATGGATACAAATGAAATGAACAGAAGAGCCGGTGGTGTGATGGAAGAATGGGACCCTTTTTCCATTGGTTCCGAGTTGTACGATGCAGAAATTGGGGAAGTGGTTGCTCAACTGCACGTGTTGGACCATCCATCGGAACTCGCAAAAGAGATTCAGCGCATCTACGAAGACTCGTTTAAAAAATGGATTCCGTTGGAACAATGTGTGGATATTTCATACAAACTAATTGCGCTTAAATACGAGGCAAAACACATTATTTGAAACCAAAAAAGAGCGTTCAGCGAATTTTCGCTGAACGCTCTTTTAGGTCGAATCCTTATTTAGATCCTAAGCCGTCCACTAAGTTAGAAGCAGGGACTTCCAATGCATTTGAAAGAATAAGAATAGTAGAATTGGATGGCACTTCTTCGCCGCTTTCGTAAGCTTGAAGCTTGGCAACGCCAATTCTTGTTTTAAGAGCCAGTTCATCTAATGAGAGGTTGCGCTCTTCACGAAGCGCTTTTAGTTGGGCGTGTAAATCGTTTTTCAAATTCATGCACTCCTTCATATATGGAACTTTCTTCTATTTATATACTATCACGCACCGGTATTTTTCGGTAGGATAAGTTGTGGCATTTTTCAAACAGATAGATCAAAAAATGGCAATGATTCCTTGGATAAAGACCACAATAATCGCAACAGGTGCGACGTAGCGAACCAGTACGCGCCAAACATCAACCCATACTTTTTGCTGCGATAATTCGTTATGCGCATCTTCTTTTGTCAGCACGTAGCCTGCAAATAACGCGGTGAATAAGGCACCAAGCGGCAACCCGATTCGGCTGGTCAATGTATCAACAAAGTCGAAGAATGTGAAGCCGAAGAAGATTTCCTGCGGCATGACGCCGAAAGACAATGCGCTTGGAATCCCGACAACGAAAATCATCAGCCCAAAAATTAAAGCAACACGGCGGCGGCGATCGTATTTGCTCTTAACGCCGATGGAAACCGTAATTTCCAACATGGAAATTGATGAAGTCAATGTTGCAAACAGCAAAAGTACAAAGAAGATAATCATTAAAAATTCACCCATAAACAGTTGATCGAATATGGCTGGCAAAATAATAAATACCAATCCAGGGCCTTGATCAGGGGTATAACCCAAAGCGAAAACAGCTGGGAAGATAATCAATCCTGCCATAATCGAGATGACAATGTTGAGGGATACAACACTGACGGAAGACCGCGTTAGGTTTTCCGATTTTGACAAGTATGATGCATAAGTGATCATACCAGCAACACCGACACTCAGGGAGAAAAAGGCTTGGCCAAGCGCAATCAAGGCTGTTTCAAAATTAAAGAAAGACCAATCGGGAACGAACATAAAGCGCACGCCTTCCATGGCACCGTCAAGTGTTAGCGAACGAACCATCAACACGACAAAGAAAATTAATAAAGCGGGCATCATGATTTTGCTGGCGCGCTCGATGCCGCCTTTGATGCCGCCTTGTACGATCCAAATTGTCAGTCCCATGAACGCGGCTTGGGCAAGCAGGACTTCCCATGGATTTGTGATGATGCCGGTAAACAGTTCCGCAAAATCATTGTCCCCTAGATCGGACAGCTGGAACAGCACAGCACGTCCAAGGTAAGACAAGACCCATCCGCCTACGACACTGTAAAAGGATAAAATCAAAAATGAAAAAATAAATCCGGACCAGCCGATCAAATACCACGGTTTCCCGGGAGCTTGTTTTTTCAATCCACTGACTGCATCTGCCTGGCCTCTGCGGCCGATGACAAATTCAGCAAGAAGGATCGGCAATCCAATGGCCACAGTGCTGATGATGAACAACAGGATAAACACACTGCCGCCATTTGCGCCAGTTTCATAGGGGAACTTCCAAATGGCGCCTAAACCGATGGCACTTCCTGCGGCTGCAAGAATAAAGCCCAATTTGGAACTCCATTGTTCACGTTTCTTCAACTTCATCACTCCTATTTCATATAGATTTCCTCATTTTACACGAGCGGCACTAAAAAAAATAGCAGTTTTTGAAACGCTGCAGGGTTTGGTGCGTATAAGTATCTATTAAATAAATAAAATGATTATTCCGATAAATAAAAGGGGTGGGGCAATGACTTCTCTAAAGGATCTATACAGACAAGCACAAAAAGGAGACAGCTCCGCTTTTAATACATGGATCGACTGTGTCCAACCGAATACGGGCCGCTTCGCATATCAAGTAGGCGTTTCTATCGAACATCTGCCGGCCTTTCAACAGCGCACAATTGAGCCGCTTTATGCACAACTAGAAAAACTCACATCCAGAGAGGCAGAAATCGAACTCTACAAACTGATCATTCATGAGGCATCACTACTGGATTTTTCAGTCGAAAGCAAAAGACAGCATCAAGTTCTTGGGTTTTTGGAAGACCAGGAATTGCACGATGCACTGCAACAATTGGAACTGGCTCAAAGAATTTGTCTAGCTTTGTTTTATTTTCAAGAGCTTTCTTTAGAGGAAGTCCTAACGATTACAAAAAAATCCGAATCACGGTTTGTTGAGCTGAAGAATGAAGGACTGCAGAAATTGCAATCTCAATTGCAGTTGAACGAGCTGCAGATAACGCAAAGGCTGGCGATGCTTCAAAAATCGTACCAGCGTTTTACGCCACCACCTCCTTTTAGACAACAGCAACCGGAAAAAAAGTCCATTGGTGCCACAGATGCTATGCTTCTCCAATCGGCACAGCCACGCGTGCAGAAAAAAACGGCAATTGTATTGGGAGCTGCAGCCTTATTTCTGGCTGTGGTCATTGGCGCAACTTTTGCTGTCACGAATCAACAATCATCAACTGCAGGAACTACCGTTTTTCAGCAAGAAGACATAGTGACTGACGAAATGGTTGCAGATTGGCGCAGCCAATACGAAACCATTAAAAGAACCTCGCCGGCACGGTTAGGTATGACTCAAGAACAGTATGAACAACTGGAGTATGTCAAACGAGCTGACAGCGAAATGGAACTTGTTTTCAGTGAAGAAACGCTCGAATCATTTAAAGAAGATCCTATTGAATTGCAGTTCAAGGTGGAGCGGCTTTTCAGGGAAGTCGAAACACCACGGGGCATGGTGCAGTCCTTATCGGTGGGCAATTCTATACTGAGCAACGAAGTGGAAGTTTTTTTACAAGATTATGCGGCTAAGACCGATGAGTTGCGTGTATTTGCGGATAGCATTCTAATGAAATATCGGCAGGAATTGGAATCGACAATTGTCATGGACCAGCTGTCACCGGAAAAATTGCTGCCGCAAACAGAAAGCTATCCCGAAGAGCTGCGCATGGTTGTGGAAGCTCTACCTGAATCCAATCTATTCGTGGTCGCACACCCCAACGAAAATCGGTTTAGAACGGTGCGAGATGTAAGTTTTGTAAATCAGCAACAACCGATTATGAACGATCCATACGCTTGGCAATATTTGAATGTATTAAGCATCGAACCTTACTTTGATAGTAGTGGCTTTTTGGTGCCTCTAGATACGGTTCCGCAGCACTTAATTACCATGGAGCAAGCATTATTGGAAGAAGACGAAGTAACAGCTTTGTTTGATGGAGTAGAAGTGGCTTATTTGCAAACTTTTTGGCAGTTGGTAAAAGGCAGCGGCAATTTCCCGGTTTTTGATGAAGAAGGAAAAGTGAAAATAGAATACCGCGAGGCTTGGAATGGTGTGTCTTCTTCTAATCCAATGGCCTATTTGATGCTGCCGATCCTTGAAGAAATGGAAGCGAGTGATTGGACGTCATCTGAGCATTATGATGATTTGAAGTTCGATGACTTGGCGGATGCTCTGGAAATGGAAAAGTCAGGTGAACTCGCTGATAAGCTGCCCAATGGCAACTTAGTGATTGAGGATGAATTGGTGGACCTAAAGGATTTTGACTATAGCCGGATTGAATCTCTATATGAGTCATTCGAATCCTCTTATGATCTGCAGATTTTGGCGGGGGTACCACCTCTTGATGTGCTGTTTATGTATCATTACGCCAATAAACTGGATGATACGGAAACACTTTGGCATTTGCTGGCAAACAGTCCGATCAAACCGACACTCGAAGTGTTTCAAGAAGTGTGGCAGCCAATCCCAGAACTGACGGAAAACGCAAATTGGATCGAACTCTCCGCAGATTCTCATAAAGGGCGGATGAAAGATAAGGTTTATATTTATCCACAAGTCGGTTCAGATGAATTTCTTGAACGATTAGATGCAGTATTGGTTACAGAGAAAGACCAAATTTGGCAAATCGACTACCAGCAATACAATACGTATGATTTGCTAGATGAAAATCAACAGTTTGTACAAACGATTGATTCTCTCTATGCGTCAATATCGGATCACTCCCAGAACCAATTGCCGGCTGAAACAGGAGCGGGAGAAGTGGCTGGCGTATTTTTCAAGGCTGCTGAAAACGAAGATGTTGCTGTGATGAAAAAACTGATGGCAGAAACCGACTGGACCAACGAAGAGTTGCAGTACTTTCTGGACCTTTCCAGCTTCCGTCCATTTTCGGAACTGGAGCAACTTACTTTCAGGACTCATTTCAGCCCCAACATGCCAACTCATTTGAGTGGCATCGTTGACATAAAATATGTCACTGAATCTCCAACTAGCGCGATTCAGGAAATGTATTTCATGGAAAAAACTGCGGTCGGATGGCGGATGGAAAACTTAAAAAATTTCTGATTTTGCTCTAAGCATATACCTGTGCTATAATATACAGATGCCAATAGGTGTACAGGACAATTAGATATGACTAGGAGCGGGTAAACATGACAAAAACATACCAAACAGGCGATACGGTTTCAGGTAAAGTAACTGGAATCCAGCCATACGGTGCATTCGTAGCTTTAGACGACCAAACACAAGGATTGGTTCACATTTCAGAAATCACTCACGGTTACGTAAAAGAAGTAAGTGAGTATTTGGCAGTAGGACAAGAAGTTGACGTGAAAGTATTGGAAGTTGATGAAAAATCTAAAAAAATCAGCTTGTCAATCCGCGCACTTCAAGAGCAGCCACCAGCAGCTCAAAGAACTGAAAAGCCAAAACAATCTCTTCAATCACACGTTAACGAAAGCGATTCTGAAGGATTCAATTCGTTGAAAGACAAAATGCAAGAGTGGATCAAACGCTCTGGGCAGTAAGACAACATAAAACGAAGCACAGACATCATGTCTGCGCTTCGTTTTTTTTGATTTTTCGTAACCGGTACTGCAAATTTTGGCGGCTCATGCCGAGAGCGGCAGCGGCTTTTGTTACATTACCGCTGTTTAAATCCATCGCTTTTTGCAGATAGTACATCTCAGCCTCAAATAAATATTCTTCTAAAGGCACAAGCTCCGTATTTGATTGAACAATAAAGTCTTCAGGCTTCAGGGCATCCTTTAAATCACTTTTAAGCTTGAAATGATGAGGCATCATGTCGGCTGTAACGATTTCCTGCGTTGTCAGCATGGAAGTGGTCTCATCAAGCAAGAGTTCAAGTTCTTTTAAATTTCCTGGCCAGTCGTATGCATGCAGCAAGTCACTGACTTCTGGATCCAATCCGCGGACAACTGAACCGACCTTCATCCGGTGGCGGGAAAAGTAGTCTTCTACAAACGGCAAAATGTCTTCTTTTCGGGAGCGCAGTGGTTCTACTTTGATGGTCATTGAGGAAAAGAAGTAAAACAAGTCCTTCAATAATTTATTCGAAGAGATCAATTCAACCGGATCGTCACCGACACTGGCGATGAAATACGTATTGCCGCGCGAACCTTCCTCAGCCATTTCCAGCAACTGTTCCTGCAAAGACAGCGGCAGCAAATCGATTCGTTCGCAGTAAATCGTGCCATCACCGACTTTCTGGATGTCTTCTCCCAATTGATCAATGATAGAGCCATCCGTTCCGTGGCAGTACAGTGTATACATCTGCCTGTCGGATGAGTGTGCCCAGTGAATCGCTTCGGCAATTAATTCTTTGCCGGTTCCCGACTCCCCGACCAGCAGCACTGGCAGTTTCGCCGTTGCTGCTTTTTCGGCTGTAGCAATTACTTTTTTCATGCTTTTTGATACAGCGGTAATGGTCGAGAAGGTAATGGGCTCATCGTATTTTCGGAGCGGCTGATAAATCACTTTTTCTAGAGTAGTCACGTCGCGTGATAATTCGATGGCTCCAATTAAAGTTTCTCCATCGCGGACAGGATACGTATCATTGATGGTGGTGATTTCCTGGCCTTTACGGTTCCAGTACGTTTGCTTAACGTTAAAAACCGGTGTTCCGCTTTGCAAAACTTGCAGCAGGGTACTTTCATGTTGGTCGAATCGGAACATTTCAAGCAGCGAACGGTCCGCCAGTTCCTCAAAGTCGAACCCTTCAATTTCCCTCATTTTTTTATTATATAAGACGGTTTTTCCTTTGAGGTCAATGGCGTGAATCCCGATGGCCACGTGTTCTCCAGCAAATTTATAGAACGGCGATAAATCGTTTTTTTCCGGTTTCATGCTGTTCACTCCAAAATTATTTTGACTTTTTAAATAAAAACACTTGAATTATGCAACAATCTTTTGCATTATTATAAGTGGAAACAGTTTAAAAGTGCAAATTTTTTTTGCGCTTACTTAAAACTCAAGGAGGATTTACATGATTCCCTACAAACACGAACCATTCACAGATTTTTCGATTGACCAAAACCGCATAGACTTTCTGGAAGGCTTGAAAACAGTTGAAGCTTACCTGGGCCAAGACTATCCGTTGATTATTGGTGGCGAACGCGTAACCACTGAAGATAAAATTGTTTCGTTTAACCCTTCAAATAAAGAAGAACTTATTGGCCGCGTGTCAAAATCAACTAAAGAATTGGCTGAGCAGGCAATGCAGGCAGCTGATGAAGCTTTTAAAACTTGGAAAAAAGTGAAACCCGAAATTCGCGCTGATGTTTTGATGAGAGCAGCTGCGATTGTTCGTCGCCGCAAGCACGAATTCTCAGCACTTTTGACGAAAGAAGCCGGTAAGCCGTGGAACGAGGCAGATGCGGATACTGCAGAAGCCATCGATTTCCTGGAATACTACGCTCGCCAAATGCTGCGCTTGAAAGATGGCATGCCAGTAGAAAGCCGTCCAGGCGAAGACAACCGCTATGACTACATTCCATTGGGGGTAGGCGTTGTTATCTCTCCATGGAACTTTGCCTTTGCGATTATGGCTGGAACAACAGTTGCTGCAATGGTTGCAGGAAACACGGTTCTATTAAAGCCAGCTTCAACTACACCGGTTGTGGCTTACAAATTCATTGAAGTTCTGGAAGAAGCGGGCATGCCTCCAGGCGTAGTCAACTACATTCCTGGACCAGGCTCTGAAGTTGGAGATTACTTGGTAGATCACGCGAATACACGCTTTATCTCATTTACGGGTTCAAAAGAAGTCGGCCTGCGCATTGCAGAACGTTCTTCAAAAGTAAACGAAGGACAAGTTTGGATGAAACGCCTGATTGCTGAAATGGGCGGCAAGAACACAATGGTGGTGGACAAGGAAGCGGATCTTGAGCTTGCTGCACAATCAATTGTAAAATCAGCATTTGGCTTTAGCGGACAGAAATGTTCAGCGGGTTCACGTGCGGTTATCGTTGAAGATGTTTACGATACCGTTTTGGAACGCGTAATTGAATTGACAAAAGAATTGACGATCGGTGATCCGGTTGATCAATCCAACTACATGGGGCCTGTTATTGATGGCAACTCATACAAAAAAATCATGGACTATATCGAAATCGGCAAAGAAGAAGGACGTTTGGTTGCTGGTGGAGACGGCGACGATTCTAAAGGTTTCTTCGTTAACCCAACTGTTTTTGCTGATCTTGATCCGCAGGCGCGCATTATGCAGGAAGAAATCTTCGGCCCGGTTGTCGGCTTGACAAAAGCAAAAGATTTTGACCATGCAATCGAAATCGCCAACAACACCGAGTATGGCTTGACTGGCGGAGTGATCACAAACAATCGCGCGAACCTGGAAAAAGCACGTGAAGATTTCCATGTAGGAAACCTTTACTTTAACCGCGGCTGTACAGGCGCTATCGTTGGGTACCAATCATTTGGCGGATTCAACATGTCTGGAACAGATTCGAAAGCAGGCGGCCCGGACTATATCGGTCTTCACATGCAAGCAAAAACTACTTCTGAAATGTATTAATCAATCAGAAACTGGTATAATAATTCATTAAAAGGCAGACTAAGGTCTGCCTTTTTTTAAAAAAAGGAGGAAATTACATGACACAAACACAAACGATTATTGAGCAAACAGAAAAATACGGGGCAAACAACTATCACCCACTGCCAATCGTAATTACAGAAGCAGAAGGTGTTTGGGTCAAAGATCCTGAAGGCAATAAATTCATGGATATGCTGTCAGCTTATTCAGCTGTTAACCAAGGACATCGCCATCCAAAAATTATCCAGGCATTAAAAGACCAGGCAGACCGTGTTACGTTGACTTCACGTGCGTTCCATAATGATAAGCTGGCTCCTTGGTACCAAATGATCTGTGACATTTCCGGCAAAGAAATGGCATTGCCAATGAACACTGGTGCTGAAGCTGTAGAAACGGCCATTAAAGCAGCTCGCCGCTGGGCTTATGACGTTAAGGGCGTTGCGGAAAATCAGGCAGAAATTATTGCGTGCGACGGCAACTTCCACGGTCGTACAATGACAGCTGTGTCGTTATCATCAGATCCTGAATACCGCAAAGGTTTCGGTCCGATGCTTCCTGGCATCAACTTGGTTCCTTTTGGTGACTTGGAAGCATTGAAAAATGCAATTACGCCAAATACAGCTGCGTTCTTGATCGAACCGATTCAAGGTGAAGCCGGAATCATTATGCCTCCACAAGGTTTCCTGAAAGCTGCGAGAGAACTTTGCCGCGAAAACAATGTTCTTTTCATTGCAGATGAAATCCAATGCGGTCTTGCCCGTACTGGAAAAATGTTTGCTTGCGAATGGGAAGATGTCAATCCGGATATGTACATCCTAGGCAAAGCGCTTGGCGGAGGGGTATTCCCAATTTCATGCGTAGTTGCCGATAAATCTGTACTCGGCGTATTCAACCCTGGCTCACACGGTTCAACTTTCGGCGGCAATCCGCTTGCTTGTGCCGTATCAGTTGCTTCTATGGAAGTATTGCTTGACGAGAAGCTTGCAGAGCGTTCGCAGGAACTGGGTGAATACTTCATGGGCAAATTGCGTGAAATCCAACACCCATCTGTTAAAGAAGTCAGAGGCCGTGGGTTGTTCATCGGCATGGAATTGACGGAAGCAGCAAGACCGTACTGTGAACAATTAAAAGAGTTAGGTCTTCTTTGCAAAGAAACGCATGACACGGTCATCCGCTTTGCGCCGCCGTTGATCATCACAAAAGATGAATTGGATTGGGCGATTGAGCGCATTCAAAAAGTATTCTCTAAATAACATCGGCATGGCACATAAATCTTGACATGTGTTACACTAGATGCTGAGTAATTACTAACTAAAAAGAGGCGAACTAATACAATGGCTGAAAACTTGAACTTGTTGACGTCTACGCAGAATGTTATTAAAACTGCATTGGATAAGCTTGGATACGAAGATGCGATGTACGAACTTCTAAAAGAACCGATGCGGATTTTGGAAGTGCGCATTCCAGTACGGATGGATGATGGCAAAACAAAAGTCTTTACAGGTTACCGTGCTCAACACAGTGATGCAGTGGGACCGACAAAAGGTGGAGTCCGTTTTCATCCGGATGTAAATCGTGATGAGGTCATTGCTTTATCAATGTGGATGACATTGAAATGTGGAATTGTGGAATTGCCTTATGGCGGAGCTAAAGGCGGCATCATCTGTGACCCGCGCGAAATGTCCATGCATGAAATCGAAAAATTGAGCCGTGGCTACGTTCGTGCGATCAGCCAGATCGTCGGACCGAACAAAGACATTCCGGCACCGGACGTGTTTACGAACTCACAGATTATGGCGTGGATGTACGATGAATACAGCAAAATCGATGAATTCAACTCTCCTGGCTTTATTACGGGCAAGCCGATTGTTCTTGGCGGCTCTCAAGGCCGAGACAAAGCAACGGCTCAAGGTGTCACCATCTGTATTAATGAAGCTGCCAAAAAGCGCGGACTGGATATGCAGGGGGCGCGCGTTGTGATTCAAGGTTTTGGCAATGCCGGAAGCTTCCTTGCGAAGTTCCTGCATGACGCTGGAGCAAAAGTAGTCGGAATCTCAGATGCCTACGGTGCTCTTCATGATCCGGATGGCTTGGACATTGATTATTTATTGGATCGCCGCGACAGCTTTGGAACGGTTACAACGTTGTTTGATAACACCATTACAAACAAAGAGTTGTTTGAACTGGATTGCGACATCCTGGTACCTGCAGCGATCGCAAACCAAATTACAGAAGAAAATGCCAACGACATTAAAGCTTCTATCGTTGTCGAAGCAGCGAACGGCCCGACAACTGCTGAAGCCACTAAAATGCTGACAGACCGCGGAATCCTATTGGTTCCTGATGTTTTAGCAAGCTCTGGTGGAGTGACGGTTTCCTACTTTGAATGGGTGCAAAATAACCAAGGTTATTACTGGACGCAGGAAGAAGTGGACGAAAAACTCAACAAAAAACTGGTAGACGCATTTGAAAATGTCTACAACGTTGCCACAACACGCAATATCGATATGCGCTTGGCAGCTTATATGGTCGGCGCCCGCAGAACTGCTGAAGCTTCACGCTTCCGTGGATGGGTATAAGACTTTAAAAAACCGCCTGGATCCCAATCCAGGCGGTTTTTCCGTCTCAATCTTTTGCTTTTTGATTGGAGAAACTCCATAATAAAATTTGAATAGAGGAGGATGATTGGATGAATGCATTTTCATTTTATAACCCGGTAAAACTTATTTTTGGCAAAGGACAGCTGCAAGAGGCCAAGAAAGAATTGCCGAAATTCGGCAAGAAAGTATTGCTTGTATATGGTGGCGGCAGCATCAAAAAGAATGGCCTGTACGACGAAGTCATTCAAATGTTGTCAGAAGCTGACTTGGAAGTTTTCGAGCTTGCAGGAGTAGAACCAAATCCACGGATCTCAACTGCCAAAAAAGGCATTGAAATCTGCAAAAAAGAAGGCATAGAGATGATTTTAGCAGTAGGCGGCGGTTCAGTCATTGACTGCACCAAACTCATTGCTTGTGGCGCTAAGTACGACGGAGATGCATGGGATTTCGTTTCCCGTAAAGCTCAGCCCAAAGAAGCACTGCCTTTCGGGACAGTTCTGACACTCGCTGCAACCGGTTCTGAAATGAATGCGGGTTCTGTTATTACCAATGAAGAAACACAAGAGAAATATGGATGGGGAAGCCCGTTGTCATTCCCGCAATTCTCAATCCTGGATCCGACCTATACATTATCGGTACCGGAAAACCACACGGTCTACGGAATTGTGGACATGATGTCCCATATTTTTGAACAATACTTTAATGATGCGACGAACACACCGGTTCAAGACCGGATGTGCGAAGGTGTCTTAAAAGCAGTCATCGAAACGGCACCAAAATTGATGGAAGACCCTCAGAGCTACGAACACCGTGAAACGATCCTGTTTGCCGGAACAATGGCTTTGAACAAATTCCTTGAGATGGGCTATAGAGGCGACTGGGGTTCACACAATATCGAGCACGCAGTATCTGCAGTTTATGATATTCCCCATGCAGGTGGATTGGCAATTCTCTTCCCGCAATGGATGCGCCACAACGTAAAAATCAACCCTGCGCGTTTTGCTCAAATGGCCGTTCGTGTCTTCGACGTGGATCCAACAGGAAAATCGGAGTCTGATATCGCGTACGAAGGAATCGATCGCTTATCAGCATTTTGGACTTCACTGGGGGCACCAACACGCTTAGACTACTACGATATTGATGATTCAAAAGTAGACTTGATGGTTGAAAAAGCTATGGTTTACGGCGAATTCGGCAATTTTGCAAAATTAAAAGGCCAAGACGTCAAAGAAATTCTACAAGCTTCTCTATAGAAAAAAGGTTCAGCGCATAGCGCCGAACCTTTTTTTCGTTTATTTTTGATCGAGTGAGGCGGGACGATTGCTGAGATGTTTCCAATGGGTTTCGCCATCGTCCGCATCAAGAGAAACAATCACGTCATTGACACTCGGTTGGCTAAGAAGAATTTCTGCTAAACGTTCCTGTAAAGCATCGGCCTGAGTGACATTTAAATTTGGATCAACTTCAATTTTTGTTTCAACATGAAGGAATTCGCCTTCTTTTACAACTTCCAATTCTTTTATGTCCCGTACGTCAGGATGCTCGCTCAACAAGTGAGCGATGTGATTGACCATTTGTTCGTCTGTTTCACCGATCGCTCCTCGGGCATTGTCCAAAAAGACTTTCCCGACTACATAAAGCATCATAAAGCCAATTGCAATGGAAGCCGCGCCCTCAATTTGCAGAAAGCCTGTATAATGCGCAATCAATACTGCGGTCAGAGCCAATACGCCGCCTCCAGTCGCAACCAAATCTTCAAGGAAGACTAGTTTCGTAGCCGGCTTCGCTCGATCCAAATGCTTAAAGCTCGTGGTCAATGGAGCCATCGCACCGCCTTCAACACCCGCTTCGTGCAAGATTTCTTTACCTGCTTTATAAAGAACAAAAAATTCCAGAATAATTGCAATTGATAATACGACCACACTAATAATAAATCCTTGTGCTTCAACAGGATGAGTCATTTGGTGCCAGCCTTCAATAATGGTTTCATAAGCCATGATCCCAACAATCAATACGGCTCCTAGCAATACAATATTCAATAGACGCCCAAAACCATTCGGGAATCGTTTAGTCGGCGCTTTTTTCGAAAGGGCAGAACCGATAAAAACGAAATACTGATTGGCGGCATCGCCGATCGAGTGCATGGTCTCCGCAAACATTGCAACATTTCCGGTAAAAAAGAACGCGACTCCTTTCATAATAGCGATAAACGTATTAATGATTGCTGCCGTCAAAGACGGCTTATTGCCATTTTTCAATAAACCAAAAAACTCTTGCATAAAAATTCCTCCTCGATCAAATCAATTCAATTTCAACTCGTTTTACTTTTTCCATCTCGGATATTTCTTTGTACAAATCGATTGGGTCTTTTTCATGTGAAAAGGACATGCGAATCGATACCACGTGGAAGGAAGCGGTACTCTCTTGGTCTGTATGAGTAATGGAAATACTTTCGACAACTGATCCGCCAGTTTTTAATTCGTTGAACACCTCCTTTATCGCCGCTTGATCCTCGACGATCACTTTTAAATTCGCTTCCACCATCTTTAAGCGTTTAGGTCCAAACTTAAAGAGTAGGGGAGGCAGAAGTTCAATCCCGATTAAAACAAGCAGAACTGCAGTTACAGCCTCTACATAAAAGCCAGCTGCCACTGCAATCCCGATTCCACCCGCACCCCAAATCATAGCCGCCGTCGTCAATCCCGATATAGAATCATTGCCGCGTTTTAATATGACACCGGCTCCTAAGAAACCAATACCCGATACAATCTGTGCGGCGAGGCGCAGCGGATCCATGGTGATATTAACATTGTCATACTGGCTGCCCTGTGCAATATATGCGGACTCAATTGAGATGATCGTCAATAGGCAACTAAAAGTCGAAATAACGACGCTTGTTTTTAATCCAACAGGCTTTCTTTTTAATTCCCTTTCCAACCCAATAACTAAACTTAAAAGAGCAGCGATCACAAGTTTAAAGAATGTTTCATACGATGAGACTTGTAGTGAACTGAAAAATTCCATAAGGACAATCCCTCATTTCTTGTTCTGATATTGATTCTGATGGTGGAAAGTGGCAAACTTATTAGGTGCGTCGTCGGTAAATAAGTAAAAGAAGAGGTGCCTGAATGGAAAAACCGGCTATCCATCCATATATCCCTATTATAGTAGGAGTTTTCTCTGTAGCGCTATCAGCTATTTTTGTGAAGATGACATCAGCTGATTCAGGAGTTACCGCTTTTTATAGAATGCTGTTCTCCGTATTGATTATGAGCCCGATCTTTTTCCTAAAATATACCCATGAAATTAAAAAGCTAAGCAAGAGAGATTGGCTGTTTACTTCTATAGCTGGAATCTTTTTAGCATTTCATTTTATTTTGTGGTTTGAATCTCTCAACTATACATCAGTCGCCAGTTCAACTGTGCTCGTGACTTTGCAGCCTTTATTCGCTTTTGCCGGAACTTACATCTTTTTTAATGAGAAAATTTCTCTTAAGACTTTGGTGGCTGGAGCTATTGCGATTTTAGGCAGTGTGTTAATTGGTTATGGAGATTTTAAAATAAGTGGCAGTGCTCTATACGGAGATTTATTGGCGTTGATTGCCTGCGCATTGATTACTGCTTACTTGTTATTCGGCCAAGATGTAAGAAAAAGGTTATCACTGGTAACCTATACATTTGTAGTTTATAGCATTAGTACTATAACGTTATTCTTCTATATTTTATTCAAAGGGGAATCGTTTGGTCCTTATCCTGCTTCCGAGTGGATGTGGTTTTTGCTGTTAGCACTCATTCCAAACTTGTTAGGGCATACTTTATTCAACTGGGCTTTGAAGTGGGTCAGTACCAATGTCATATCAATTGCGATTCTTTTTGAGCCGGTAGGTGCTGCTATTCTTGCCTATTACATCCTTGGAGAAAGCCTGAGCGCCTCTCAAATTATCGGCGGAAGTATAGTGTTGGCGGGGATTACACTGTTTGTTGCAGACTATCAAAAAATTAAAATGCGCTTTTTGAAAATTAAAGGTTGATTTTTAGCTCGTGGCGGTTTATATTTATATATGTCCTTAAGACGGCTCGAGAAAAATATTTTGAAATAGTATTGACAGCGAGAACGGAATAGGATATATTAATAAAGTCGCCAATGAGCGCGGCAAACAACTTGAACCTTGAAAACTGAACAGCAAAACGTCAACA
>NZ_JBZDOG010000007.1:0-121985 GCF_058268495.1 Planococcus sp. TJ-201
TCCGGTCCTCGGCACCATTTATGCAAAACCAAATGAATAGATTGCAAGCGCCCGTAGCTCAATTGGATAGAGTACTTGACTACGAATCAAGCGGTTAGAGGTTCGAGTCCTCTCGGGCGCGCCATATTTTTACCCTCAGCAATTCAAGTTCGGGAAGTAGCTCAGCTTGGTAGAGCACTTGGTTTGGGACCAAGGGGTCGCAGGTTCGAATCCTGTCTTCCCGACCAAACAATGGGGCCTTAGCTCAGCTGGGAGAGCGCCTGCCTTGCACGCAGGAGGTCAGCGGTTCGATCCCGCTAGGCTCCACCAACTATATTAATAAAGATCCTGGCGGCGTAGCTCAGCTGGCTAGAGCGTACGGTTCATACCCGTAAGGTCGGGGGTTCGATCCCCTCTGCCGCCACTTTTTTAGGACCTTTAGCTCAGTTGGTTAGAGCAGACGGCTCATAACCGTCCGGTCGCAGGTTCGAGTCCTGCAAGGTCCACCATTTATCTATTATCACGGAGGAATACCCAAGTTTGGCTGAAGGGATCGGTCTTGAAAACCGACAGGGGAGTCAAATCCCGCGGGGGTTCGAATCCCTCTTCCTCCTCCATTATTTTTAAAATGTGTGGACAATTTTTATTAAAGAATGTGTAAGAAGCAATTTATATCATTATCGCGGGGTGGAGCAGTTCGGTAGCTCGTTGGGCTCATAACCCAAAGGTCGCAGGTTCAAATCCTGCCCCCGCAACCAAATGGTCCCGTGGTGTAGCGGTTAACATGCCTGCCTGTCACGCAGGAGATCGCCGGTTCGATCCCGGTCGGGACCGCCATTTTTTTCAAAGTTGTGGGTCAGTAGCTCAGTCGGTAGAGCATTAGATTGAAGCTCTAAGTGTCGGCGGTTCGATTCCGTCCTGACCCACCATCTTTTGCGGGTGTAGTTTAGTGGTAAAACCTCAGCCTTCCAAGCTGATGATGAGGGTTCGATTCCCTTCACCCGCTCCATAATTTATACATATGGGCCTATAGCTCAGCTGGTTAGAGCGCACGCCTGATAAGCGTGAGGTCGATGGTTCGAGTCCATTTAGGCCCACCATTCCGAAGTAGCTCAGTGGTAGAGCACCGCACTGTTAATGCGATGGTCGTAGGTTCGAGTCCTACCTTCGGAGCCATACTGGGGAAGTACTCAAGTGGCTGAAGAGGCGCCCCTGCTAAGGGTGTAGGTCGGGCAACCGGCGCGAGGGTTCAAATCCCTCCTTCTCCGCCAGTATTAGGCCCCTTGGTCAAGCGGTTAAGACACCGCCCTTTCACGGCGGTAACACGGGTTCGAATCCCGTAGGGGTCATTATAAAAAAGCGTCATGCATTTAATTGCATGACGCTTTTTTTCGTTTTAGTGGAAATATAGCTGTGAAGCATCATCCCAAGCATCACGAGCAATATGCCAAATAACGATAAACCGGATGGAAAAGCAATGGATAGAAACAGAACTTCACCTACTAAAGCAAATAAAACTTCCATCGATTGAGTGGCTTCAACGGCGCCTAGCTTTTGCATGTTTCCCCTAACCAGATCTGTAGCTTTAAAGAAAAGAACGGTAGCAATAACGCCTGAGCTGATTGCGACGATCAAAGTTTGAAAGCTTTGCGACGCTGTTGGTCCGCCTACTGTAATGGCGCCATAAAGCGATAGCAAGAGCCAAAAAGGCAAGCTGGCTAAAGACATTCCTAAAACTCGCTGATAAGCATCCAGCCTGCCTTCACATATATCCATCATTTTTCTATTGCCGAGCGGATATGCAAAAGCAGCGATCACTACTGGAATAAAACCAAGCCACAATGTTGTGGAAGATACGGCTGCCAGGTGCTCTAGCTGCATCAAACAAACCCCTGCGACTATAATAAACGAGATTAACAAGCCTTTTAGAGGGATTTTTCCTCGTATTTGAATTGTCTCTTTATTGCTATGTATCGTAATTAGAAATAGCGGGGCCAAAAGTGTACCTGCGATAATAGTAATTTGCCATGTGCCTGCAATAAGCCAACCTGGGGAGTAAGCAGCAGCAAAACACAGGGGAGCGTAAAATAAACCGAATCCGACAAAGCTCCATAACAACCAAGCTCTTTTGTTTCTGTTCATTTCCTGCAGTAACGGCTTCAGGTTTCTTCGGAAGAGGACAATCACCAGCAAAAAGGGAATCATGAAGATAAAGCGAAGAGAGGCGCTCCAAATCCAACTCCCGCCACTGGCTTCCATTGTAGCGTTTAGTACAAAAGTAAAGGCAAAGAAAAAAGCAGCGATAATGCCAATTATAATGGGTTTCATCCGACAGCCTCCTAAAACAAACACTTTTAATGATTTATCTACTATACCGCATGCTTAAATTTCATCATAGTGTTATTCAAACTAAAAAGGGATCCCTGTGGAATCCCTTTTACACATTATTATAGAAGGTAATCAATCAATAATCCGATGCCGAGCAAGAATGCGACAAAGGTATTCGTTTTGCCTGTATCTTTCATGGCTGGCATCACTTTGAGCGGTTCAGTGAAGCGTTTGAAGATCTGAACGACTTTAATCGGTTTTAAGACACTGAGAAAGACCAGCAAGGCCCAAGGTGTCAGCATTCCTGTAACGACAAGAATGACAATCCAAGCGTACGCCAAGATAAAGAACCACATAAGAATGTTGACCGCAGCAGGCCGTCTAACCAAAATGGCCAATGTTTTGCGGCCGCTTTCCTCGTCTCCGACAATGTCACGGATATTATTGGACAACATAATTGCAGCTACTAATAAGGTACTTGGAACAGCAAGCAAGGAAGCTTCCCATGTCACCATTCCGGTTTGAATGTAGAATGCAATGATGACGATCAAATAACCCATAACCACTCCGGAAAATAGTTCACCGAAAGGCGTGTAAGCAATCGGGTAGGGTCCGCCTGTGTAAAAATAGCCGATCATCATCGCAATTGCCCCAACAACCAAAAGCCACCAGCTGGTTTGTGAGCAAATATAGATTCCGATAACCGCGGCGATCCCATAAAATGCTAGAGCTAAAGCCAAAACAGTTTTAGGTTTGACGCCGTTTCGAACAATTGCGCCGCCGATGCCGACAGAGTTTTCATTGTCCAGGCCTCTGGCGAAATCATAGTATTCGTTGAACATATTGGTGGCCGCCTGAATCAACAAACTTGCGACAAGCATCGCCAGGAATAAAATCCAATCAATAGGGGAATGGTTTAAAGCAATCATCGTTCCCAAGAAAACGGGAGCGAAGGATGCGGTTAATGTATGCGGGCGGGTCAACTGCCACCAAACGCGCCATCCGCTGTCCGCTTGTAGTGAATGTGTCATCTCTATCTCTCCTTTAATTCTTTCCACTGTTTATTGTACTTCAAAATAGAAGGGAATACAGCAAATGATGTGCTGATTTTAGTAGAAAAGAGTATGATAGAGGATAGAGATTAAAAAGTAAAACAGTTAGTGGAATAAACGAGACGCTTGTCTTAAAACGGAGGTATTCAGGTGAATTCAGAATCGTCTTCATCGATCCAACAGCCTGCGGAAAGCCAATACGAAGGCTACCGCTTTTATACGGAAACAATTGAAGTTACCCGGATGTCTGCATTGGCATTTTTTGAAGCCGGGGGAGATGAACATAAGGGAAAACGCATGTATTGGCAAAATCGGGAAAAGACATTCACCTTGGTTGGAATTGGCCATGCGCATGTTCTTTCTACAGGTGAATCAACAGGACGATTTGAGAAAATCAAAGAAGACTGGAAGAGCTTGTGCCGCCAAATTGTCAATGAAGAAAATTCGGTTCAACCTGTACTTTTTGGAGGCTTTTCATTCGATCCTTTGAACAACAAGCCGAGTGAATGGACAAGGTTCCCACAGGCTTTTTTTGCAGTGCCGACTTTTCAGTTGATTTTAAAAGGTGAGCAGGCTTTTGTCAGCATTCATCTCATCACGGATCAACAAGAAAGCTTTGCGGAGTTTGAAGCGATGCGCAAAGAGCGCGACAAATTGATTCACGCGGCTCAAGTATCAGAAGTGGATAAATACGATAAGCCCCGGGCGATTGGCCGAACAGAAATGAGAAAAGAAGAATACATGGCTTCGGTTCAAAAAGTAACCGATATTATAAAGGCTGAAGAAGTGGAAAAAGTAGTGATTGCAAGAACGCTAAAGCTGGAATACGACCATAAGCTTTCTCCGGCTTCAGCACTCTATCAAGTTTCCAATGAACAGCCTGAAAGCTTCCTGTTTGGCTTGGAGGCAGAAGAACAGTTTTTCTTTGGAGCGACTCCAGAGCGGTTGGTGAAAGTGGAAGACCGAAAAGCACTCTCAACGTGTTTAGCGGGTTCTACACCTCGAGGGAAAACCATGGAAAAAGACATCGAACTGGGCGAAGCTTTGCTGCAAGACCCGAAAAATCGGGCAGAGCATCAATACGTGGTGAAGATGATCGGCGAAGTATTTGAAGCAAACTGCAGCCGGACAGTTGTCCCTAAATTGCCTAAGTTGTTAAAAATTAGAGATATCCAGCATTTGTATACACCAGTGGAAGGTGTATTAAATCCAGGTGCTACTTTGTTTGATTTGGTAGAGGTTCTTCACCCAACTCCGGCGCTTGGAGGGGAACCGAAATTAGAAGCTTTGGAGATGATCCGTAAATACGAGGCGATGAATCGCGGCTATTACGCAGCTCCTATCGGCTGGATTGATGCCAAAGGAGACGGCGAATTCGCCGTCGCGATCCGTTCAGCTTTATTGGATGGCGAAAAAGCTTATTTATATGCGGGCGGCGGAATTGTAGCAGATTCCACACCGCAATCAGAGTATGACGAGACATGGGTTAAATTCAGGCCGATGCTTCGGGCATTGGGAGGTCAATGGAGTGACGAATCGTAAAGCATTAACCGAATACGTATCTGCATTTACCCATTCGCTGGTCGAACTGGGGGTGTCGGATGTTGTCATCAGTCCAGGATCCCGGTCCACACCGCTTGCCTATGCTTGCATGAAGCAGGAAGGCCTAACGGTTTACCGGCAGATTGACGAACGTTCAGCCGCCTATTTTGCACTCGGCATGGCAAAAGCTTCCGGCAGACCAGTTATGCTGTTGTGTACATCGGGTACTGCAGCCGCCAATTATTTTCCTGCAATCGTTGAAGCCTATTATGCACGTGTGCCATTGATCGTTGTAACGGCAGACCGTCCGCATGAGCTGCGCGAAGTCGGAGCGCCACAAGCCATCAACCAAGTCAATTTGTTTGGGTCTCACGTCAAATGGGCGACAGATTTGCCAATGCCAGAAACAGAAAACCAATTGGCATTCCTGTCCCGCCATCTGCATCGCTCTGTCCAAAATGCCAGCAGCGAACCAAAAGGACCTGTACATGTCAACGTACCGTTCCGAGAACCGCTGCGCATCGATTTTGACCAGGCTTATGAAAGCTTTGGGGAAATCGCTCATTTCGGCGGAGAAATGGCTTTATCGGCCAGCAGCCAGGAATTTCTGCAAAACCTGCTGACAAAAGAAAAGGGTTTGCTGATTGTTGGAGAAATGACTGCGCAAATGCCGGATGAATTCTGGAACTTTGTCCAAAAGCTCGATTGGCCGGTACTGGCAGATCCGTTATCAAATCTGCGAGGCAATGTTCCTCCAGAAGCAATACATCTCATTATTGATTCTTATGATGCCTTACTAAAAAATGAAACATTTAAAAAAGAAGTTGCACCAGAAGCAGTTATCCGGATCGGACCACAGCCGGTGTCGAAGCCGCTCACTTTGTTCCTGGCTGCAGTAAAACCGGCAGTATATGCAGTGTTTGACGAAAGTCCCATGCTGCGGGATGCTCAATCGCTTGCTACGCATCACATTCAGTCATCCGCAAATGCGTTATGGCACATGCCAGTAGAAAAGAAGCAGGAGAACCCGTACCGTGAAAAATGGACAACTGCTTCAGCACTTTACTGGGAAGTGGTCAACCGCCATTGCCAGGAAGAGTTGGATGAGGGCGTCTTGGCAAAAGTATTTTTTGATAAACTTGATGCCTGTGATTTGATTGTTGGCAGCAGCATGCCAATTCGGGATGTCGATACTTACTTTAAAGCGACAGCTCGGGATATCGTGATTTATGCCAACCGCGGAGCAAATGGCATTGACGGTGTGGTGTCGACGGCATTTGGCGTCCAGGCTGCAAACCAGCGTCCAGCGTTTCTGTATATCGGAGACTTGTCATTTTTGCACGACATGAACGGGTTGATAGCGTCCAAAATGCAAGCAACGGATTTGACGATTGTCATCATGAATAACGATGGCGGTGGGATATTCTCTTATTTGCCGCAGTCTCAGGAAGAGCGTTATTTTGAGGATTTGTTCGGCACGCCGACAGGACTGACATTCGTTGATGCCGCAAAAATGTATGATGCGCAGTATGTTGCAGTGGAAACGGCAGAACAATTGGTACAGGCGTTGGATCAGCCAAAAGACAAACCCGTCAAAATCATTGAAGTGTTTACAGAGCGCCAGCATAATGTCACAACACACCGTAAGCTATGGAGCCGCTTTGACGAGGAGCTGGCCAAGCAATGAAGCTTGCTATTAACGGAACCCGTTATCACCTTGAAATCATGAACGGGGACAAACAACAAACGGTTGTCTTTTTACATGGCTTTACGGGAAGCACAAAAAGCTGGCAGCCCGTTATTGAAGCTTGGCATGAATCTAGAATCGTCCTGATCGATTTGATCGGCCATGGCGAAACGGATTGTCCGGAAACGGTTGAGCCTTATTCTATGGAGAGGCAGCTGGAAGACTTGGATGCTTTGTTCGAACAATTGAATTTGGAAAGCTTGACGCTTGTCGGCTATTCAATGGGCGGTCGGACGGCACTTGCATATGCTTGCAGATATCCAAAGCGCATTAACGCATTGGTGTTGGAAAGTGCTTCTCCTGGACTGTCGAGTGAAGTGGAGCGTCAAGAACGCCGCAAGCGCGATGAAGAGCTGGCCGAACGAATTGTTGCTGGCGGAATAGAAGAATTTGTTGACCGCTGGGAAAATATTTCACTATTTGACAGCCAAAAATCCTTGCCTGAGCCGGTGAAGCAAGCTGTCCGGGAAGAGCGCTTAGCACAAAACCCGGTGGGCCTTGCGAACAGCCTGCGGGGCATGGGCACCGGTGCACAGGCGTCTTATTGGGATCGGTTGACAAAGCTGGGCATACCGGTTTTGTTGATAACGGGACTGCAAGATAAGAAATTTAAGGCGATCGCCAATGAGATGTCTGAGCGATTGCCGGACGCTGTTCACAAAACTATTGATGCCGGCCATGCGATACATGTGGAAAAACCTGTTGAATTTGCTACAATAGTAAGAGAGTATTTAAGTTTGAACTATCAAGGAGGAAAATCATGACACGCGAGTGGATTACAGAACGTACATATGAAGATATTAAGTATGAAATTTTTAATGGCATTGCAAAAATTACCATCAACCGTCCGGAAGTGCGCAACGCCTTCCGTCCGAAAACAGTTCATGAGTTGATTGATGCATTTTCACGTGCACGCGACAATGCAGATGTAGGCGTCATTGTTTTGACTGGCGAAGGCGAAAAGGCTTTCTGTTCAGGCGGCGACCAATCGGTACGCGGACATGGCGGTTATGTTGGGGAAGATGAAATTCCACGTTTGAATGTTCTTGACCTTCAGCGTTTGATCCGTGTGATTCCAAAACCGGTCATCGCAATGGTGGCAGGGTACGCAATCGGTGGCGGACACGTTTTGCACGTAGTTTGTGACTTGACGATTGCTGCAGACAACGCACGCTTTGGCCAAACAGGGCCGCGCGTAGGTTCATTTGACGCCGGCTACGGGTCGGGTTACTTGGCTCGCATCATCGGACATAAGAAAGCGCGTGAAATTTGGTACCTATGCCGTCAGTACGATGCGCAGGAAGCATTGGATATGGGCTTAGTTAACACAGTTGTGCCTCTTGAGCAGTTGGAAGATGAAACGGTTCAATGGTGCCAGGAAATGCTTGAAATGAGCCCGACTGCACTGCGTTTTGTTAAAGCCGCAATGAATGCTGACACAGACGGCCTTGCTGGACTGCAGCAGATGGCTGGAGACGCAACCCTATTGTATTACACAACGGATGAAGCAAAAGAAGGCCGCGATGCGTTCAAAGAAAAACGCAAACCGGACTTTGGCCAATTCCCGCGTTTCCCGTGATTATCGAATAATTGAAAGCTGTCCTCCCAGGGGACAGCTTTTTTTGAAGAAAGGATTTTTTAGATGACGTATCCGAACTGGTTAAGCCAGCGGAGTTATTTGAGTGGCGATCGAATGGCTTTGTCGTTTGGGGAAAAGCAATGGACATTTTCAGAAACTAATGACCTGGCGCTTGAATATACCGGTAAATTGACTGCACTCGGCATAACAGCAGATTCGCGTGTCGCGATTCTGGCAAAGTCGAATCCAGCGTTTGTTTTTGTCATGTATGGCTGTCTTCATTTGGGCTGCGAAATGGTCATGCTGAACGAGCGGTTGGCGAAAGCAGAACTGGCGTATCAAATCGAAGATTCTGGAGTGGACCACGTGTTGGTGGCCGATCAGCTAACAGGTAAAGTGACATCCTCCACAATAATTTTATTCAGTGAACTCGATGCAGCTGTGCCGGTGAGATTCGAACCGCAGCAACAGTGGCGACAGGACCGCACCATTTCCATCATGTATACATCCGGAACTACAGGCAATCCCAAAGGCGTTCGGCAAACAGCCGAAAATCATTTTTCAAGTGCGGTGTCTTCAGCGCTCAATCTCGGCATTGCACCTGACGATGTGTGGCTGTGTTCCGTTCCCTTGTTCCACATCAGTGGCTTTTCGATTTTGATGCGGTCGCTGGTTTACGGCATGGGTGTGCGGCTCTATGAAAAGTTTGATGCGGAGCGCAGTGCAGAGGAAATTTGTAAGGGTACCGTGACTCATATGTCAGTCGTAGGAGTTATGCTGGAACGGATTTTAAGCAATGTGGAACAATCTCGAACACATGCGTCTCCTCGGTTTAAAGCAGTTCTTGCTGGTGGCGGACCGATTCCAGTCGATTACATCAAGCGTGCCGAAAAATGTGGAATTCCGGTTTTGCAAACCTACGGAATGACGGAAACGTCCTCGCAGACCACAACTTTGCAATCGGCAGATGCGGAGCGGAAAATAGGCTCTTCCGGCAAACCGCTATTTTTATACGAAGTCAAAATAGATGATACGGAAAAACCAGGAGAAAATGGAGAAATTCTCATTCGCGGGCCTCAAGTGACGCCGGGCTATATTGGCAAATTTAGCGAGCGGAATGTGCATGAAGACGGCTGGCTCCATACGGGAGACATTGGCTATTTGGATGAAGAAGGCTTTTTATTTGTCGTGGACCGGCGTTCAGATCTGATTGTTTCGGGCGGAGAGAACGTTTACCCAGCGGAAATTGAGAAAGTTTTGCTGGCCCATCCGGCTATTCGGGAAGCCGGTGTCTGTGGTGCAGCAAGCGAAAACTGGGGCGAAGTTCCTGTAGCATTTGTGGTGCTAAACAAAGAAGCAACAACGGATGAATTGCTGGTGTATTGCCGTGAGCAGCTGGCTTCTTACAAAGTGCCAAAAAGGCTGTCATTTGTCGAGTCGCTGCCGCGCAATGCGTCGAACAAACTATTGAGAAGAGAGCTGAGAGCATGGCTGTAACAGTCCGGAACATCCAGCTGAAAACAGTTCGACAGCCGCTGCGGTCCCCGTTCAAGACAGTATTGCAGCAAGTGGAAGAACGGGAAGTGATCGTGGTTTCAGTCACAGGTGAGGCGGGTCACGTTGGCTACGGGGAATGTGTGGCTTTTGAAACGCCATGGTATACGGAAGAAACCATCGTCAGCTGCCGGTTTGTGCTGGAACAAGTTCTAGTGCCGCTGCTCATAAATAAAAGCTTTGAGAACCCACAGCAGGTATGGGACTTGTTTGCTGCGGTTAAAGGCAATAGAATGGCCAAAGCTGCTATAGAAATGGCCGTGTGGGACTTGTTCGCCAAGCAGCAAAAAAAGCCATTGTGGAAGTTCGTAGGAGGCTCTCAGCAACCGGTTCCTGCAGGCATTGTAGTAGCAGCGGATCCGCTGAAAATTGAGGGTCAGGTAGCCCGTGCTGCCGAAGCCGGTTATAAGCGAGTCAAAATAAAAATACATCCGGCCATGGAGGTTGCTTTGTTAAAATCCGTAGTCGCTGCTTATCCGGAGCTGCAGTTTTTTGCAGATGCCAATGGCAGCTTTCAAGCAAACAGTTTTGACCGGTTGATGGCATTTGACGAAATTGGTTTTGCGCTAATTGAACAACCTTTTGGCGAACGGCAATGGGCATTGCATGCACAGGCAAAAAAAGAACTCCAGACGAAAATCTGTTTGGACGAAAGCATTGCTTGTCTGGAAGATGTTCAGCAAATGATCGATCAGCGAGCAGGCGACATTGTGGTATTGAAAATGAGCCGGCTTGGCGGCTGGACTGAAACCTTGAAAGTGGTTCGCTTATGCCAGGCAAATTCCATTGAGATGTGGGTCGGGGGCATGATAGAGTTTGGTGTATCAAAAGCCCATAACCTGGCATTGGCTTCTTTGCCAGGAATAGCCTATCCAGGCGATTTTTCAGCTTCCCGGCATTTCTGGGAAAAAGATATTATCGAACCGGAAATTACGGTAGAAAACGGTGAAATTCGTTTAAGCGATCAGCCAGGCTTGGGATACCAAGTAGTCTGAATCGATTGCATTCAGGCTTTTACATAAAAGGAAATAAAATCAGAACAGTGGTTTTCACTGGGAATAAAGTATGGGATAATGAATAAAAATTATAATTGTTGAATAAGTATTAGTTTTATTTTGCAGGCAAAGAATAGAAGCAGCGCGCAAGGAGCTGGGCAAATGTTTTTAAATCGGATCAGTTTGATAAAAGAGAACATTGAAGATTTTGAACAATACCCGTTTGATATTCCGTTGATTAGCAGTTTGGACCAATTGGATTTGAGCAGTGCGGTTACATTTTTTGTGGGAGAAAACGGATCTGGCAAATCTACGCTTCTTGAAGGAGTCGCCGATAAATGTGGATTCCATACAGCGGGTGGAGGACGCAATAATTCATATGATGTCCATGCATCGGAATCTGTACTGGGCGATTATATCCGTCTTTCCTGGATGCCAAAAGTAACAAATGGGTTTTTTATGCGGGCAGAATCCTTTTATCATTTCGCCACTCATCTTGAAGAGGTTGACGGGGATGGATTTCAGTCTTATGGCGGCCGTTCGTTGCACGAACAATCCCACGGTGAATCGTTCCTGTCATTATTTTTAAACCGCTTTAACGGCCGTGCTTTGTACCTGTTAGATGAGCCGGAAGCAGCATTGTCTCCGCAGCGCCAGTTGACGTTTCTGCGGATTTTAAAAGACTTGACCGAAGAAGACGATTGCCAATTTATCATCGCCACTCATTCACCTATTTTGCTTGGGTATCCGGATGCTGAAATTTTCAGTTTTGACGGAGGATCGATTGAGAAGATCGAATACGAAGAGACCGATCACTATCGAATTACGAAATACTTTCTGGATCATCGAGAAAAATTTTTAAAAGAAATATTGGACGATTGATAATTTATTGCAGATAGAGAAAAGTAGATCTGATTGATAAAGGTGGGGTGGCATATGAGAGGTTTTGGGAAGGCAGTTATAACAAGCTTTGCTGTCGGATTGCCCGAAAAAATGATTTACGAAAATGGCAAGGAAGTAGAAACCGCAATTCGTAAGGAGCAAGTAGAGGAAGTATTTCTAAGCAAAGATGGTTTTCATGGCGATGGCGTAGCTGATGTGAAGCACCACGGAGGACCGGAGCGTGCTGTCTGCATTTATCCACATGAGCATTATGATCTTTGGAACAGCCATTTTGAAACGGAGTTGCCCCGTGCTGCTTTTGGAGAAAACTTGACCATAACGAATATGCTGGAGCAGGATATTTGCATCGGTGATATTTTCCAAATTGGTGAGGCGGTCATCCAAGTAACGCAAGGGCGTGTTCCCTGCAATACCATTGACAGGCGCCTTGACATGAAACCTTTGCTGAAAGAAATGGTGAGGACCGGATATACCGGTTATTTATGCCGGGTACTGGAAGAGGGCATAATCAGAGCTGACTCGCCTGTCCGTCTAGTGGCGAAAGATCCTCAGCGAGTATCTGTCCTTTATGCCAATGAAATCAATTTCCACCGAACAAAAGATATCGATGGGATTGTCAAAGTGCTTGAAGCAGAAGAACTGGCGGATGAATGGCGTCAGTTCCTGACCAAGCGATTAATCAAGTTGACAGCGGGAAGCTGACTTAGCTATAAAGATAATAGAAAAAAGCACGGCTGCAAAATTTTGCAGCCGTGCTTTTTTTGTCTTTAATTATTTAAGAATCGTTTCAAGAACTTGCAGGTTTTTTTCCATCAATGTGAAATAGGTTTCTTCGTTGTCGATGTTTTCCTGTGTCAACACACCGAGATTGTGCATTTCAATCGCTTCTGCACCTACTTCATTTTGAATGACTTCAGTCAGGTTGGACGAAACATTTTGTTCAAAGACAATGTACTCTATATTTTCTGCTTTTGCTTGATCAACAATTTCCGTCAACTCTTTTTGCGAAGGTTCATCCTGGCTATTCAAGCCGGCAATCGCCACTTGCTCAAAACCATACGGCTCTGACAAATAACTGAAAGCGGCATGAGACACGAAGAAAGTGTCTTTAGTAACGCGTTCGCCCAAAGCCTCGAACGAGCGATCCAAGGTCTCCAGTTCCACGACCAGTTCAGTGTAGTTGCTTTCATAAGTAGCTGCATTTTCTGGATCTGCTTCTGTTAATGAATTTTTAATCGATTCTGCCAGTTTTTCGCTTAGTGATGGAGACATCCACACATGCGGATCGGTCGAACCGTGGTTATGGCCGTCGTGGCTTCCAGTTTCTTCTGAGTGTGCTTCATCATCATGCGCTTCGTCACTATGAGCTTCTTCATCGTGTGCGTCTTCACTGTGAGCTTCTTCGTCATGCGCTTCGTCACTGTTAGCCTCTTCATCGTGTGCTTCTTCGTCATGAGCTTCATCACTATGGCCTAAAGCTGCTTCCAGTTCTTCGTCTGAAATAGCGTCAGCAGTCGCGACAAATTCAACATTTTCGTTCTGCAAAGTGTCTTGGGCGCTGTCAATAAATCCTTCCAGGCCAAGTCCAATAGAGAACATCAAGTCTGCATCTGCCAGCCCGATCATTTCTTGCTGTGTCGGCTCGAAGGTGTGTTCATTTGAACCTGCCGGATAAATTGATTGCACATTCACCAAGTCGCCAGCAATGCGTTCTGTAAAATAAGTGAGGGGATAGACTGTTGTATAGACTTCGAGCTTTTCAGGGTTTTCATCCACACTCTGAGCTTCTTCACTTGTATCTCCACAAGCGGCTAATAATAGTGGCAAGGTTGCCAGTAATAGGATCTTTTTCATGTTCTACCTCCAAAATGTAATCGTTACGTTTTAATGACTAGTTGAATATTACAGGATGATTCCAAAAAACACAAGAAAAACCACCAATTATTTTTTTGGTGGCCATTCTTCCGGGACAAAATCGATTCCGCCTTTGTGGAAAGGGTGACAGCTTAAGATGCGTTTGGCTGCCAAATATCCACCTTTTAAGGCGCCATGTTTTTCTACAGCCTCAATGCCATAATGCGAACACGTTGGATAGAAGCGGCAGCTTGGGGGCGACAGAGGAGAGATAAACCGCTGATAAAAGCGAAAAGTCTTCAGTAGCATTGTCTTCATAGTTCTTCAGCTCTTTTCGGATAGATTACATCGTATGTTTATTGTAGGGGGATTAGAGGTAATAATAAAGTATAAGTACTTATCAAAACTAATTGGAGTGTGATTGGAAATGTCTACAGAATTAAACCAAGAATTAAACGTACAAGTGGCGACATGGTCAGTTGCCTACACAAAATTACATAATTTTCATTGGTATGTAAAAGGGCCTTCGTTCTTTACATTGCATGTGAAATTCGAGGAATTGTACAACGAAGCAACTCTTCATATGGACGAAATCGCGGAGCGTTTGCTGGCACTGGGTGGGAAACCTGTGGCTACAATGAAAGAGCAGCTTAAGCTGTCCGTAATTGAAGAGGCTAATAGCAAAGAGTCAGCTGAAGATATGGTCGATACAGTGGTTAGTGACTACGACAAAATCATGAAATCATTGAAAAAAGGCATGGAGTTGGCAGCGGCAGATGGGGATGACATGACAGAAGACATGTTTAATGCCATCCATCAGAACCTTGAAAAACATTCATGGATGTTATCAGCATTCCTTGGCGAAAAGAAGTAAAATAGAAGTATACAAGCGTACACTGAAAGTTAGTGTACGTTTTTCTTATGGCATCGAGGTGGAAAAATGCAGTATCAGGATCTAAATGGTTATCAATGTGAACTATCATTTGAAAAAAATAGCTTTTCTTTAGAAAGCAGGCATGTACTGGTCATTTGCCAATACGAGGGCAAGTGGGTGCTGACCCAACATAACGAGCGGGGCCTGGAGTTTCCAGGAGGGAAAGTAGAAGCTGGGGAACGTTTACAAGGAGCTGCAAAACGGGAAGTATACGAAGAGACCGGCGCTCAAGTAAAAGAGCTGGAATGGTTTGCAGAGTATGTGGTGCATTCGGCGAAACCATTCTGCAAGACTGTTTTTATAGCTGAAGTTGAAAAAGTGGATAAAATTCCGCTACTTGAAACAAAGGGAATTGTTTTAATGGGGGAATTAAAGCTGGACGATGAGTTCAGTTTTCTAATGAAAGATGCTGGAATGAGGAAAATTATAGAGAAGGTGAAGCAGCTTGGAAAATGGGAAGATTAAATCAAAAAAACACTTTCCTTCACCAAATCCCAATGTACGCTTAACGGAAATTGTTTATTGGTCAGAAGGATTGAAGGTCAAAGGAATGCTTGCAGAACCAAAAGAACCGGGAAACTATAGCGGCATTTTGTATTTACGAGGCGGCATCCAGTCGATTGGAATGGTTCGCCCTGCGCGTATTGCCCAGTTCGCTGCACAAGGCTTTGTGGTATTTGCTCCGTACTATAGAGGCAATCGAGGCGGCGAAGGCCGAGACGAATTTGCCGGTGCGGATCGTTGGGATGCCGTTCACGCTGTGGATGTCTTAAAAAAATACAGCAACGGGTACGTGCACTTGCTGGCATTTTCCCGCGGTGGCATTATGGCGTTATGGACCGCCGTTTTGCGTTCGGACATTACCTCGCTTGTCACATGGGCCGGAGTTACAGATACGGTGCTGACCTATAAAGAGCGGCCAGACATGCGGCGCATGATGAAACGGCTTTACGGCGGCACACCCAATACGGCGCTTGCCGCATACGAAGAACGCAATCCGTTGATGCGGATTGAAGAAAGCTGTGCGCCCATGCTCATTATCCATGGCCTTCAGGATGAAAACGTCTCTCCTGCCCAAGCCTATCTGCTAGAAGAAACTCTAGCGCTCAACAATCAGCCATACGAAACTTGGTATTTCAAAGATTATACGCATTTCTTTCCACCGGCTGCCAATCGCAAAACAGTTCGGGCAATTTGCCAATGGATGAGAGATAAAGAGCAATAGGAAAGTAAAAAAAGCCCGTTCGGATTTTACTCCGAACGGGCTTTAAGGGATGCTTATTTTTGAAGTGGTCCGCCAAGTGTTGTGATTTCAGGTGCGACAGTACCGAACTTCTGGAAGTTTTCCTGGAATTTTTGTGCCAATTCCACAGCTTTTGAATCGTATGCTTCTTTATCTGCCCAAGCATGGCGTGGGTTTAACACATCGGCTGGTACACCAGGTACTTGTACTGGAATTTCAAGGCCGAAGATAGCTTCTTTTTCAGTCGGCACATCATTCAATTCGCCTTTGATGGCAGCGCGAACCATTGTCCGAGTGTAAGAAAGCTTCATGCGGCTGCCGACTCCATAGACTCCACCCGTCCAGCCGGTGTTGACAAGAAAGACTTGAACATCGTGCTCATCAATTTTGCTGCCGAGCATTTCAGCGTATACCGTTGCGTGCAGCGGCAAGAATGGCGAACCAAAGCAAGTTGAGAACGTTGCTTCAGGTATAGTGATGCCACGCTCTGTACCAGCTAATTTTGATGTGTAGCCACTAAGGAAATGATACATAGCCTGTTCTTTTGTCAGCTTGCTGATTGGAGGCAATACGCCGAAAGCGTCTGCAGTCAAGAAAACAATCGTTTTTGGGTGACCCGCAACTGAAGGATCTACAATATTGTCAATTGCCTGCATTGGGTAGGCGGCACGTGTGTTTTCAGTTAATGAACCGTCGTCATAATCCGGGATGCGTGTATCCGGATCAACAACCACATTTTCCAAAACCGAACCGAAACGGATCGCGTCATAGATTTGCGGTTCGTTTTCACGCGACAGGTTGATGGTTTTTGCATAGCAGCCGCCTTCGATGTTGAAGACGCCATTATCAGACCAGCCATGCTCGTCATCACCGATCAGCTTGCGGTCTCCATCTGCTGACAAGGTCGTTTTGCCGGTACCGGACAAGCCGAAAAATAAAGTTACATCGCCATCTTGTCCTACGTTTGCTGAACAGTGCATTGGAAGAATGCCTCTTTCTGGCAACAAGTAGTTCATAATAGAAAAGATCGATTTTTTCATTTCGCCGGCGTATTCAGTTCCGCCGATTAAAATGATGCGCTGTTCCATGGAGACGATGATGAATGTTTCTGAAGCCGTACCGTCAACTGCAGGGTCTGCCATGAATGTAGGGGCATAAACCACCGTGAAGTCAGCTTCATGCGCTTGCAGCTCTTCAGCTGACGGACGGATGAACAGTTGGTGGGCAAACAAGTTGTGCCACGCGTATTCATTGATGGTTTGAATTGGCACACGTGATTCGTGGTCCGCTCCGGCAAATCCTTTGAAAACGAAAAGAGCATCTTTTTCTTTTAAGTGCTTAATCACCTTAGCGTATAATTTTTCAAACACTTCGCTAGAAATTGGACGGTTCACATTGCCCCAGTCGACTTTGTCTTTAGAGCTTTCTTCTTCCACCATGTATTTGTCTTTCGGTGAGCGGCCCGTGTATTTTCCTGTCTCCGCTTTTACAGCGCCTTCCCGAGTCAATACGGCTTCCCCGCGGGATGTTGCTGCTTCCACTAGTTGTGGCACTGATAATTGAACATGTACATTTTGGCCAGTTAAAAGATCCTTTAAATCATTTGCAAAGTTCACTGAAGTCATATATATGTACCTTCCTTTTCTGTTATTCCCATGGCGATGGGGAGGATGTATATTCGTTCATTAGTATAACACATTAGGTTTATTAGTCTATACTAATCCCCTTCGGAAATCAAAAATTATTGGATAGACTCTATATGAGGCAGGAATCTGCAAGTAAATAAACTGTACAAGACATACAAATGGGTTTGCCTATATAACGAGTTGTAGAGAGCGGGAGGAATGAGCGGAACGAGCAGCAGGCAATTTACTATCTCATTTTAATTCGAAAAAATCATTGACATCCCAGTACTATTTCCGTATGATGAAAAATTGAACGGATACTCTTATTCCGAGCTGGTGGAGGGGACAGGCCCTATGAAACCCGGCAACCTGCTGCATACGCAGTGATGGTGCCAAACCTGAAGCAAGGTGCACAGGCCTTGGATGATAAGAGTGAAAGGTGCTTATGATGATTCTCCTTTCCTCATGATGAATGAGTGAAGGGATTTTTTTATGGAATGCCCTTAATCCTCGTGTGAAAGGCCACAAACGGCTTGAAGTTCAATCTGGATTTTGTCTGGAACGGACTTGACATGGGAAACGAGTACCGTATCAATTTCGAGAGCAATCTCGCAGGATATAAGGAGGAACATTTTTTGAAAAACCGTCGATTATTTACATCAGAATCAGTAACAGAAGGACATCCGGATAAAATTTGTGACCAAATCTCAGATGCTATTTTGGATGCAATCTTGACCGAAGATCCAAACGCACGTGTTGCATGCGAGACCACTGTAACGACAGGGCTGGTTTTAGTAGCCGGAGAAATTACCACTTCTACTTATGTGGACATTCCGAAAGTCGTTAGACAAACGGTAAGAGAAATTGGATACACACGAGCTAAATACGGTTTCGATTCAGAAACAAGTGCAGTGCTAACAGCAATCGATGAGCAATCACCGGATATTGCTGCTGGAGTCAATGTGGCGCTTGAGTCACGCGAAGGCCAAATGACTGATAAAGAATTGGATGATATCGGAGCAGGCGACCAAGGGTTGATGTTCGGGTATGCCAACAACGAAACAGAAGAATTGATGCCATTGCCGATTTCATTGGCACATAAATTGGCGCGCCGTTTGGCTGAAGTGCGCAAAGAAGAAATTCTTCCCTACTTGCGTCCCGATGGCAAAACACAGGTAACTGTTGAGTACGACGAAAACAATAAGCCGCTTCGTGTGGACACAATTGTTATCTCGACGCAGCATCACCCAGAAGTAACACTTGAGCAAATTCAACGCAACATCAAAGAGTACGTCATCAAAGAAGTCGTTCCGGCAAAATGGATTGACGAAGAGACCAAATACTTCATTAACCCAACGGGGCGCTTTGTTATTGGCGGACCTCAGGGAGATGCAGGCTTAACTGGCCGCAAAATCATCGTAGATACTTACGGTGGCTATGCTCGCCACGGCGGCGGCGCATTTTCCGGTAAAGACGCAACAAAAGTTGACCGTTCAGCAGCTTATGCTGCACGTTATGTAGCGAAAAACATTGTAGCGGCTGGCCTGGCAGATAAATGTGAAGTGCAATTGGCATATGCAATCGGTGTAGCACATCCAGTATCGATCGCTTTTGATACATTTGGCACCGGCATTGTGGACGAAGACAAATTGGATGATTTGGTACGCGCGAACTTTGATTTGCGTCCTGCTGGAATCATCAAAATGCTTGATCTTCGCCGCCCAATCTACAAGCAGACAGCAGCTTACGGACATTTTGGCCGTACAGATGTTGATCTTCCTTGGGAGCGTACGGACAAAGCAGCACTTTTGAAAGAACAAGCTGGCGTTGAAGCTGGTATCTAAAACTGTATAAAAATAAAGGACGATCCGGCATTCCTGCCGGATCGTCCTTTTTTGTGCTAGCCCTATTGAAGAGACTTGTAGTAAGCGCCTTTTTCAGCGTATTCGCGGACAATTCGTTCCATGTCCACTTTGTCGTCTTCGCGCAGTTCACGGACAACTTTTGCTGGCCGTCCGAGAGCGAGCATGCCTGGTGGAATGATTTTTCCGGGGGGCACGAGGCTGCCGGCACCAATAAATGCGCCTTCTCCAACTTCTGCTCCGTCTAAAATAATCGAACCCATCCCAACTAATGCCCCTTTTCGAATGGTGCAGCTGTGCAAGGTCACTTGATGGCCAATCGTTACCTCATCTTCTAGCACCAATGGTTTGCCAGGACTTTGGTGCAGCATGCAAAGATCTTGGATATTCACTTTATTGCCAATAACAGTGGGGGATACGTCACCGCGAATCACAGTATTAAACCAAACTGATGAATCGGCGCCAATCGTCACATCACCAGAAATGGTGGTGTAGTCTGCGATGAAAACGGATGGATCAATTTGGGGGAATTTGTCTTTAAATGGATAAATCATGGCAAAGCTCCTTTAAAAAAGATAAGATATTCTATATCGTAACAAATCAAATCAAAACGTCAAATTGGAGCTTGGAATGGAAAGGAAGTTGGACTATGTGGAAATGGCAGGCTGAAGGAACGGCTAAGGCAACAGTTGTGCTGATCCATAGTGCATATGAGCAGCATTTGCGCTATGCATGGCAAATTGAAAAATGGCGAGCGGCAGGATTCGATGTTTATATGGCAGACTTGCCGGGCCATGGCAAAAACGCTGGAGCCGACAAGGTTCACCGCGAATCGTTTGATGTCTACGAACAGGCGGTACATGATATGCTGAAGCTGTCATCGGAAAATGATCTGCCGGTGTTTGTCATTGCCCACGGCCTCGGTGCCACCATCACAATGAATGTTCTTGGCAATCGTAAATTTAACGTGGCGGGAGCTATTTTTACATCTCCTTGGCTGCAGTTAAAAAAGTTGCCGCCAAAAGCGCCCAATTCATTTCCAGGTGTTGCTCAGCTGACAGGACGCAGAAAAATGGACCACGAGATTGCATTGCGTGACCTCACAAGAAGCCAATTCAGCCTCGAACAGGGAGCTGAAAACAACTTGTATCATACTGTTGTAACTGCAGCCTGGTTTAAAGAATTGCAGAGCTATATGAAAGAAACCGCAGCAGCTGTTGAGGTGTATCCGCAGATTCCAACTTATCTGCACACAGCAGAACGGGACGCAATCACCGAAAAGGAAGTTGCGCGACAATGGCTATTAAAACAGCAGCTGACTGAGTTTAGCTACAAAGAATGGAAATACTGTTACCACGACATCTTTCAAGAACCGGAAAAAGAGGAAGTCTTTTTGGCGACGCAAGGATTTATTCATACCGTTTTGCGATCGGTCGGGTACTTGATCCACGAATAAAGGAGAGAATGACAATGGCATTTAGCTATAGCGTGCTGGACCAATCACCCATTTCAGAAGGCAGCTCGCCTCAGGAAGCGTTAAAACAGACAGCGATCCTGGCACAAAAAGCCGAAAAATGGGGTTACACCCGATTTTGGGTTTCCGAACATCACGATGCAGCCACATTGGCCGGCTCTTCCCCAGAAGTGTTGATTGGACACCTGGGTGCTGTGACAAAAAGCATTCGCCTCGGTTCTGGCGGTGTTATGCTGCCGCATTATGCGGCTTTTAAAGTCGCTGAAAATTTTAAACTGCTGGAAGCTTTATATCCAAATAGAATCGATGCGGGAGTTGGCAGGGCTCCAGGTGGTATGCCGCGTGCTTCTTATGCATTGAACGAAGGAAAAAAGCGGGACACCAGCCAATTTCCTGCACAAATCGATGATCTTCGCATGTACTTGACGGACTCCATTCCTGAAGAACATCCGTATTACGGGATGAAAGCCACACCGCTTACAAAGCACAGTCCGCCAATCTGGATGCTCGGCTCAAGCGAAAACTCGGCAAAGCTGGCAGCAGAAAAAGGCCTTCCCTATATGTTTGCGCATTTCATCAACGGTGAAGGCGGACAGCAGTTTGCGAAAGAATACCGTGAACACTTCAACTCTTATAAAGGCAGCACGCCGCATGTCGGATTTGCAATTTTTGTGGTCTGCCAGGAAACACCCGAGCTGGCAGAACGGGTTGCTTCTTCAATGGATCTTTCGCTGTGCATGGGCGCACAAGGGATGCCATCAAAAGGCACACCGCCGCCCGAGACAGCTTTGGCTTATCCCTATTCCAAATTCGAAAAATTGCTGGTGGCCGAAAACCGCCGGCGTATGGTTGTCGGAACCCCGGGTCAAGTCGTGGACCGGTTGGAAGTTTTGGCGGCTGAGTACGGAGCAGACGAAGTGATGTTGGTTTCCTCTGCTTATAATTTTAAGGACAAACTGAAAACCTTCGAGTTAGTAGCGGAAGAAATAAAAAAACGCCAATAGGAAATTTCCTGTTGGCTTTTTTTGCAAAGTCCTCCGTTTTGAGGTTTTGGATGCTGACTAGTAAGTTACACCAAAGGAAGATTACTAAAAGAAAATGAATGCGAAAGGGATGGATCCAAGTGAAAACCAAACCAACATTTCCGAATACAATCGAGACAGTGGAAGAACTTCGAGAAATTACCGGGAATCCAAGTGAATTGGTAAACAATAAAGTCATCTCCTACATAGATGAGCACTGCAAAGAATTTATTGCGAAATCACCGTTTCTGACAATATCAACTTCGGACGTCTCCGGATTTTGTGACGTCTCTCCTCGGGGAGACGGAGCGGGTTTTGTTTACGTGCTAAATGAAAGTCAACTAGTCATTCCTGAAAGACCTGGCAACAAACGGATGGACTCCATGCGGAATATTTTATCAAACCCCAATATCGGTTTGCTGTTTCTCATTCCAGGACTGGGCGAGACCTTGCGCATTAACGGCAAAGCCAGTGTGGTCCGAGACGAGGAATTGTTAGAAAAAATGGCAGTCAACGGGAAGCGTCCTCTTCTTGGAATTGGCGTGGACGTAGAAGAATGCTTTATCCATTGCGCCAAAGCGTTCCGGCGTTCCGGACTGTGGAGCCCTGAAGCATGGGCAAATGATGAGGATCTTCCAAAAGGCGCAAAAATCTTAGCAGCCCATGCCAAATTACCAAATGTAGATGAAGAGGCAATGGGAAAAATTCTGCAAAAGAGCTATCGGGACAATTTGTATTAAGAGTAAATAAGATGTTCTTATTTCGATTTATTTAGCAGTTTATAAATAGGTAAATAAATCAAATTCCCATATGCCAATAACCCGAAATTACTTCACAATAAATAGTTAGTTTGACAGTTATCTTGTGATAAAATATAACTATTACTGAGAGTGTTTACAAATGTTTACTTTAACTTTGCACCTGTATTTTATTCAGGAAACCAGATCTGTCTGATAACCACATTTTGTATGCTTAGAGAGCAGCTATTCAAAAAATTCAACGGATGTAACACCTTGTAAATTAAGGTGAAAGATGTCCTGCATATATAAATCACGTGTTGCAGATAAGAGGAGCTGATTGTATGTTAGGTGAGAAAGACGATGACGAGTTCATGAAAAAAACGGTAGAAAAGCGCAGACTTGGTGAACCAACGGGAGCATTTAAAGGTGCAGCTTGGGGGGCTCTACTGATTGGGGTATCGACCTATTTAATTGGTTTATACAATGCAGTAATGGAGTTAAACGAAAAAGGCTATTATATTACGTTATTAATTTTAGGGCTTTACGCCGCAGTATCGCTTCAAAAAGCAGTGCGAGACCGAGACGAAGGAATTCGCGTCACAAACTTGTATTTTGGCATCAGCTGGTTTGCGCTGATTGCAGCATTAGCACTCATGGCAATTGGCCTGTTTAACGCAGGAAGCATAACTTTGAGCGAAAAAGGCTTTTATGGCATTTCGTTTGTTCTCAGCTTGTTCGCGGTGGTCACGGTACAGAAGAATGTCCGGGACACCGAAGAAGCAAACCAAGATACGTAAAAATCAAAAAGGAACGTCTACCTGGTCTTCAGGTCAGACGTTTTTTTGTGTGATTTTGAGAAGACAGGTATAAGTTGTATGGTCATTCTTAGTAAAAAACGACAATTCATAGTGAAAGAATATTCTATTAATATTAGATTTAAATGGGTTTATTTGGTATTATTTAGACTAAGACTAAAGAGGTTTCTCGTATAAGGAGATGGACAAAGGTGAAAAAGTTCGTTTTGTTACTAATTTTGCTTGCTATCTTAAGCGGGTGCGGCGTTAGCAGTGAACGATACGACTTTTCAGGCAGCAGTGAAAACTGGGATGTGTTTTATGCTGTCAATATTTCCAATGGAGATAGAGAAGATAAAAGTGGAACCGTTAAGTTTACCGGAAGCGGAGAAGCACCCGACACAATCGATTATAAAATTGAAACGGATTTGGGAGGATCTGAAGGGACCGGAATCACAATCAGCGAGAAAACTGGAAGCATGGGGAGCAGCTTTTGTGATGGGTGCGCGGTGATGCAAGGCGATGAAGAGATAAGAGTAGAAATTACTTGGAATGGCCAGACTGAAAGTATGGCTTTAAGTGTTGGAAATTAATCTTATGGTTTTGTCACGTTAAGAAAATGAAGTACATGAACAAATATAGCTATATAAGTTGAACTACTAATCTTTCATTGTCGATATTCCGCAAAACCGCGGGCTCGCGTCCAAAGTTCGACTTATATAGTTTCATTTTAAAAGCAATCAAAACCGCTGAAAACACGTTGTCGCAACAAGTAATTATAAGTTTGAATTACTTAACATGAAAGGAGTCCTTTACGTGGAATTAGCAATTGACATTTTTCTTATCGTACTGCCGATTATGCTGGTGGGGGCGATTTCACTATTCGTGATTAAAAAATTGAAGACGAAACAAAAACAAGGTACTTTAGGCAGGAAAAAAACACAAGAGGCGCAAATTTTATTGGATAGTTCAATTCCATTAGGTATGCTTCTGGGAACCTTGGCAGGACTTGTAGTCGGTATGATTTTTCCTATCCCCACAGGAACCGCCCTTGCTTTAGGATCAGCCGCTGGTTTATTGGGAGGCTATTTCGTTTATACAGCATCTAGCAAAAAAGAGGAACATGAACAATAAAGAAAACACAAATTTGGATTGCCTTGCTCAAATGCTCGGCAAATAAATTCATAAAAACTGCAGAAGAGCTCTTCTGCAGCCTGAAAGCTCCTTAGCTAAGGAGCTTTTTTTAATAGATATGAAATTTGAAGTTTGTTCTCTATTAATGCTGATGTTCATGCGCCACCGCATTTTTTGCAGTACACAGAATAGAGTTGCTGTGTTTATGTGCACCTGTTTCCATTTGAATGGTCACATGAGAAATCCCTTTATGTTCGAGACTGTGTTCAAGGTTGTGGAGAATTTGTTCACTTTCTGCGACCGTTAAGTGGTAATCGACTACTGCGTGACAGGATAGGGCATTCATGCCGCTGGTGATGGACCAGATGTGAAGATCATGAACACCTTGGACGCCTTGTGTTTTGCTGATGGTCTCCAAAATGTCATCGACATCAATGTTTTGGGGAGTTCCTTCCATCAAAACATGAACCGCAGCTTTAGTAACAAAATAGCCGCTTCTGAGAACAAGCACTGCAACAATTACACTTGCTGCAGGATCTGCCCATCCCCATCCAAAGAAAATCATTAGCAATGCAGCTGTTATGGCACCAACAGAACCCAGCATATCACTTAAAACATGCAGATAAGCACCACGCATGTTCAAATTGTCATGCGTATCTCCGCCCCGCATCATAATCCAGGCAACAAGAATATTCACTGCCAGACCGACCACACTAATAATGAGCATGCCGGTCGTGGCGACTTCGGGAGGATGTGCAAAACGCTTGCTGGCTTCGTAAAAAATGTAAACGGCAATCGCTATTAAGGTCACGCCATTTATGACGGAAGCCAGGATTTCGAACCGTTTGTAGCCATAAGTTTTGCTGCGATCAGCCGCTTTTTCGGCCAACTTAAAGGCAATCAGGGCGATTGCCAATGAAATGGAATCGCTCAGCATATGGCCAGCATCAGATAAAAGGGCCAAACTATTTGTTAAGAAACCGCCGATGGCTTCAATGATCATGTAACTGGTGATAATTAGAAAAGAAATCATCAATACTTTTTCGTTGGCTCCGTGAGTGTGGTCATGATTATGATCATGTGCCATCTTGAATTCTCCTTCCAATCTCTTGAAAAAAATTAAACTGCGGTGTTGAACGTTATCAAGCCATATTTAGTTATGAGCCGCGTGCTCAATGGCTTGATTCAAGAGATTCATAATGTGGTCGTCGTCTTTTGAATAGTAGAGAGTTGTTCCGGCTCTTCTGAATTTGACTAAGCGCAATTGCTTTAAAAAACGTAATTGATGGGATACGGTAGACTGTCCCAAATCTAATTTTTCAGCGAGTTCATTAACAGAGTGTTCAGCAATACAAAGCAAATTCAAAATGCGAATTCGTGTTGGGTCGCTCAGTGCTTTGAATGTTTGAGAAACGACAATCAAGGTTTCCTCATCTAACGGATGTTCATTTTCAAAAAATTCCTTATCATCTTTTAAACGCTCGTTCATGGCCATCGACCCCCAATTAGAATGCACACAATTAAAACTTATATATGAGCATATGTTCATATATTGATTATAGAACTGACTGGCTTTGAAAGTCAAGGCAGCGGCTGCAGGTTTTGTCTTTATAGATTTGAAGAGATTATCTCACCTGAATAAAATGAATCCGATAAATCTCTGCTAATAATTAATCAGCATCATATTTTTAAAAAAGCTTCTCGCTTTCTTTTTAAAAACTTTATTTTTCATTCCTATACTAAAAACATGAGCTCAAAAAAGGGGTAGGGGCTTATTGAATCTTTAGAGGAGAGTGATCGATGAGTACTTTTAAAAAAGCAAATAGGATTTTAATTTAGTTTTTCAGAAAAAATAAAAAAGAGCTATGTAATGCAGTAAATTTTAAGGAGGAAGACAAATGACGGATTCAATCATGTTTACAATCAATTCCTGGTACATCCTGGTGCCATTATATTTCGCGTTTTTTTTCGTTGCGATAGGGAAGCTGCTGAAAGGAAGATACACTTTAGGCCAATTCCTATTAGTATCATCTTTTGTGTTTTATTCTTTATGTGTAGTTCATTTAGTTTTATTCCCCATTCATGTAAATATCGGACAGTACGCCAATTTAACTCCATGGTATAATTCAATTAATTTTATACCGGTGTTAACAATCGATTTAACAACGTTTCTATTGAATGTGGCTATGCTGGTGCCCCTCGGAATGTACCTGCCATTGCTGCTGCAAAAGTGCAATTCATGGAAAAAAGCAGCTTATGCAGGCTTCTTAGTGAGCCTATCATTTGAAGCGATGCAATTGTTGATTCGGGTGGCACTTGGAAGTGGAAGAAGCTCTGATATCAATGATTTGCTAGCCAATGCTTTAGGAACGGCAGTAGGGTTTTGGCTAGTCAAACTCATTACAGAAGTACCAAGCTTGAATAATATCTTAAATAAGTTCCGTTTAAGAAAAGCAGTATAAAAAATTATTATGTGTTTAGGAGGAATATCAGTGAACAGTACGGTGCTGGTTGTTGATGACGATGCGGAAATTGCTAAACTGGTGAGCGTGTACTTGAAAAACGAAGGATATGAGATCCTCCTGGCACAGGATGGAGTGGAAGCGTTAAAAGTCATCGAACAGAATTCGATAGATTTCATCGTGTCGGATGTGATGATGCCGAATATGGATGGGCTGGAATTATGCAAAAAAATTCGCGCAAACAGCCAGGTGCCAATTCTGATGCTCAGTGCCAAAGTACAGGATATGGATAAGATTTTGGGGTTAATGACAGGTGCGGATGATTACATGATCAAACCTTTTAATCCGCTTGAGCTAACGGTCCGAGTCAAATCGTTGTTGCGAAGAGCCAATTACCAACCATTCAGCAAAGATGACGGCATTATTCAAATCAACACGCTGTCGGTCAACAAGCAAAGCCATCAAGCTATGGCAAACGGCAAAGAAATTAAATGCACTTCGATTGAGTTTGATATTTTGTATTTGTTAGCCAAAAACCAAGGGAAGGTTTTCAGTTCAGAACAAATATTCGAGAAAGTATGGAAGGAAAGCAGCATGGGCTCAAATAAAACAGTAATGGTACACATTAAAAACCTTCGCGACAAGATTGAGTCAGTGGTGCCGGGAGAAGCCATTATTCAAACAGTATGGGGAGTTGGGTACAAAATTGAATAAAGTCATCGCGTTTGTTCCCAAATGGAAATTGCTAATGTACTTCATTCTCTCAGCTATTTTCACGAATCTGGTGTTTATTGTAACAGCAACGATCATCAGCGCATTGAAAAGCCAATCTTCTAGGTTAGCTGACTTGGCAGAACTAGTAGGGTCATTTGGAATTGCTGCATTGATTATTTTCGTTGTTCTGATTTTTGGGAGTTTTCTTTATCTGTTCTATTGTTATGAACGAGAAAGATATGTTAAAAGCTCAAGAAAAGACATGCTTGAAGAAATCAAGCACATCTCAAAAGGGCATTTTGGAGAAAGGGTTGCAAACGTGGATGATCCCCAATTAAACGAGTGGGCAAGCACGATAAACACAATCATTGCCCAAGCAGAGAACGCGATCAACGATCAACAAGAGTCCGCAAAACTGAAAAACGACTTGATCACCAATGTGGCCCACGACCTTCGTTCACCTCTGACGTCCATTGTCGGTTATTTGGATCTTGTAAATGGGGACCAGTACAAAGACGAAGTCGAGCTGCGCCATTACGTTCAAATTGTGCACAATAAAGCACAAGGGCTTCATCAAGTCATTAATGATTTATTTGAATACACCTTAGTCCAAAACAAAGAGTCTCTTTCTCATAGAGTGCCCATCAACCCAGTAGAAATGCTGAACCAGTTGGCTATGCAGTATCAGCAACAGGTGCAGGAAGCAGGAATGGAAATAAGGAATTTTGTATCAACAGGAGCAGATCCGTATATTTGGGGAGACGGCAACAAACTGGCAAGGGTATTTGAAAACCTTATTCAAAATGCCATTCGGTACGGAAAAGATGGAAAATACATTGATATAAGCGTAATGGATTCAGATAGACTGATTATAATTGAAGTGAGCAATTACGGTCCCAAGATTCCGGCTGCTGAGCTTCCTTATCTTTTTGATCGCTTTTATCGGGTTGAGAAATCACGGTCAAAAGAATCTGGTGGCTCTGGTCTAGGATTGGCGATTGTAAAAAGCATCGTCGAGTTGCACGGGGGACAAGTCCAAGCAGTAAGTACACATGAGAAAACAACTTTTGTCGTGAGGTTTCCAACATACAACAGCAATGTGAATGAAATACTGTAATCGAAAAAAGAAACTTCAGATGAAGTTTCTTTTTTATAGGTTCAAATGAATTGTCACTAGACCAGAATTTTACTGAAAATCTGCCAGAAAAAACTTCATTTTAACAAGAGAAGGTTTTAAATAACTGTCTTTTACTTTATCAGATAGATATTTCTGCATTAAAATTCCTAGGTTCTAAAACAGTCTATAATGGGAGATCTTTTCGATTAAATACACTAATGCCGAGTACATAAAAAACACATGAGATTCCAGCCAGAATAAAGAACTGAACTCCGTAACTGCCGCTTTGAATAATGGCGGTGGAATCGACCAGCGTGACGAGCGTCAAATTTTCAAAAAAAGTCAAACTGTCATTCATTCCAGAAAGTATATTCGCAGCAAAGAAAAATACAGTCAGTCCGGCACCCAGTGCAAGAGAGTTGCTGGAACGGTTGAATAAACAGGAGGCAAAAAAAGTTATGCTGCTGATTGCCAGGTGTAATAATAGCGAACCCAGCGTGAGCGCAAAAAAGGTTCCAATGGGCAATTCACCAGGTTGAACAAGCTCTGCCATTCCATAACCTATAACAAATACCAGTATGAAAATAGCTGTAAGGGAAGAAACGAAGTAAACAAAACTCGTAAAGGTATATTGTGTTCTCGTGATAGGCATTGAAAGGTGAAAAGCCATGCTGCCTTTATCCACTTGCTCTGCTACTAGTTTATTCCCAACAATAACGGCATAAATCATAGCAAAAATCAGGGCGAAGTTTCCAAAGTATTGATTGGCAATAAAAGCGATGAGTGTTGAAATATCTCCTAATGGATTTACGGGGCCATCTGCGCTTGCTCGTGCAATCTCATTCATGGTTTCGGGAGTGAAAATAGCCATAATAATCCCGATCAATAAAGATAATGCACCTGCAATGATAAAGAAAATTTTGAAGTTTGTTTTCATCAAATGGATGAATAGGACTTTGTTAAACATGGACATCCTCTCCTCCGTTATAGAAACGCATGAACGATTCTTCCAGTGAGCTCTTTATTTCGTGAAGAGAAGCGACTTCTCTCTCAGAAAGAGCATGCAGCAGTTGATTGATTTCTTGATTTTTCACTTCAAGTACCATGTGCAGGTCTTTTATAGAAACTTCCCGAATTCTAAAGGCTTCGTTCTGAATGGATTGGAAGTCCTGGAGGTTTCGGAAGCTTATTTTAAATGCAGTTCTGTCAAACTGTTTAAAGTCTTGAGTAGCAATCGCTGAAAGTAATCGTCCTTCCTTAATCATGGCAATCCGGTCACAGGTCTCTTCCACTTCTTCAAAGAGGTGGGAAGACATCAGAATGCTTTTTCCTTGCTGTTTTTCCTGATGGATCAGTTTGATAAAAACTGATTGCATGAGAGGGTCCAAACCTGTTGTGGGTTCATCCAAAATTAAGACTTGGGGGTCATGCATAAATGCACAGACAATCCCTACTTTTTGTTTCATTCCTTTAGACATCCGCTTTATTGGAGGGGATGGTTCTAAATCAAACATTTCCACTAAACGTTGTGCTTTGGCGGTATCCGATAGGTCGCGCATTTTTGCGGTATGCTGAATTAGTTGTGTGCCGGTCATATTTTCAGGAAACGCAATTTCTGCAGGCAAATAACCGAGATGCTGTTGTATTTTTTGGGGGTTGCTCCAGCAATCCCAATTCAAGATAGTGGACTTTCCGCTTTGTGGTCGGATAAACCCCAACAAGTGGCGAATAGTCGTCGTTTTTCCTGCTCCATTGGGACCTAAAAAGCCAACTGCTTCTCCTTGTTCGACTTGAAGCGAAACGTCGAAGATCCCTTTATTATTTCCAAAGTCTTTTGTAAGATGCTGAATGTTTATTGCTGTCATATGAATCCACCTCATCCTTGTGCGTTTATTTATCCGACAACCTGTCGTATGATTTAAGTGTAAGTTGGGCTAGTTGCGCTATCAACCAACAGTTTAACGGGAATGTCGGATTTTAGAACTAGAAGGTGAGGGCAAAAGGATGAAAAAAATTGGATCTGTTACTGCTCAAACAAAACAAAACTTAATCGATGCCTTTTGGGGAATTTATTGCGGAAAGCGAATAGAAAAAATAACCGTCAAAGAGATTACCACGAAAGCCGGATACAATCGATCAACATTCTACGAGTATTTTACGGATGTTTACGATATTTTGGAGCAGATCGAAAATACGTTGATTATCAAATTGCAGGAACTCCCAATAAATCAATTGTCTTCAGCAGATGATCCATTCCCATTCGAAATATTGGTGAATGTCTATTCGCAACACAGCAAATATCTTGGCGTGCTTTTAGGAGAGCGCGGTGATCCTGCCTTTCAAGCAAAAATCAAAGGCAGCATGAAGCCATTGATGAAACGAACACTGATTGACAAAGGAGCTAAAGATGGCTTTGAATTGGAGTATACGTTGGAATATGCGTTATCAGCGATGATCGGCGTACTCAGCTATTGGTTTAATGATGAGGAAGCGCCATCGCTGGAGAAGCTTATGGAGCTGCTAGCAGGACTATCAAGTGAGGGAGTCATGAAACAATTAAATGGTTGAAATAAACTCATCAATACTTGGAGTTTATTCAACATTGAAAGGGTGGGAGAAAACGAAATGATTCGATTTGAAAATGACTATGCAGAAGGTGCACATAGGCGAATTTTGGAACGGCTGCTGGAAACCAACGAAGAACAAAGCGCTGGGTATGGAACGGATGAATATAGTGAACGAGCCAAATTGTTAATAAAGGATGCTTGCGAGACACCCTCAGCAGATGTGCATTTTCTAGTAGGGGGTACGCAGACCAATACGACCGTAATAGCTTCAGTTTTGCGGCCGCACCAAGGTGTTATTTCTGCACATTCGGGCCACATTGCCGTTCATGAAACCGGCGCCATTGAAGCAACGGGCCATAAAGTCCTCGTTTTGCCGAGTGAAGATGGAAAAATTCACGCAGAACAGGTTAAGCGAGTTCATGAAGAGCATTGGAGTGATCCCACTCACGAGCACATTGTCCAACCGGCTTTAGTCTACATATCGAATCCGACAGAATTGGGCACCACCTATAGCAAAAAAGAGCTGGAAGAACTTCGGAAGGCATGTCTTGATTGCGAGTTGCTCTTAATGATGGATGGTGCAAGGCTGGGATACGGATTGGCTTCAGAAGGAAACGACTTGTCCTTGGCAGATGTCGCGAGACTGTGTGATGTGTTTTATATCGGTGGAACCAAGATAGGTGCTTTGTTTGGAGAAGCTGTAGTAATCATAAACCCGGCATTGAAAAAAGATTTCCGCTATATGATCAAACAACGAGGCGGGCTTTTAGCGAAAGGCCGCATACTGGGCATCCAGTTTGAGACGCTGTTTCAAGATGGTTTGTACATGGAGTTGTCCAAACATGCAGTCGATGCGGCAATGACCCTTCGATCAGCTTTTGAAAGCAATGGAATTGAATTAAGATATGATTCGAATACCAATCAGCAATTTCCAATCCTCAGAAATGGGGAGATAGAAGAATTGAGTAAAAAATACGCATTCCACACTTGGGAAAAAATAAATGAAACCGAGAGTGTTGTCAGGTTCTGCACCAGCTGGTCGACTAAGGCGGAACATGTCGGTGCATTAGTAAAGGATATTAATTCTTTGAAGCCGCGAAAATAAGGTATATGAATCTATTGAAAAAGGGTACAGAAACTGAGGTTCAGTTTCTGTACCCTTTTTAGTATGATTTATAGGTGAGGTAAGTTTCTCCAATTAAGAAACCAGTTTCAACCCTACTGCCGCCCCCAGTACCATGGCAATAAAAAGAATTCGTTTCCAGTCTTTTTCTTCATTGTAAAAAAGCATGCCAAGTATGGCTCCACCTGAGGCGCCAATCCCCGTCCAAATGGCGTAAGCTGTTCCCATTGCCAAAGTTTCCATGGCATAAGCCAAAAACACAAAGCTGGCTCCAAAACCACCGATCAACAATAGGAGAGACTGCCAGTTGCGGTCCTGGTGCAGCTTGTTGATCATCGCCACACCAATCATTTCAAAAATACCTGCTAAAACCAGTGCGGTCCATGCCATTATGCTTCTCCTCCTTCAGAAATTGGATCTTTCGTTACTAATTTCAAGCCGATGACGCCTGCCAACAAAACACCGACCAGCAGAAGTTTGGCTGCACTGAAAGGCTCGTTAAAGATGACGATTTCAGAAAGGACTGTTCCTGCTGTTCCAAGCCCAACAAAAACCGCATAAACCGTTCCGACCGGCAGCTTACGTCCTGCCATGATCATGACCGTAAAACTGATGGCAATTGCGATGACTGTAATTGTCCAATCCCAAAAGCCATCCGCATGTTTTAAGCCAATAACCCAAATCACTTCAAAACCTGCAGCAATTATTACTTTTAGCCAATTTGAATTCATTTTAACTTCCTCCTTAATTGTTGTGATAAAAATAAAAAAGCCTGGGAGAACTGTAAAAACAGTTTCTCCCAGGCTTTTGTCCTTCCGTGACACAGCAAAGCTGTGAGTTTTCTCTCGGACCAGACCAGCGTAAATGCTGCGGAACCCTAGAAAACATTTCAGATATGCAATTACCTTGTATTGTACATGCTTGGGTAAAGTACTTCAATTAACTTGATCGATTGAACATTCAAAAGGATTACCGAAGTGTCTTGGCCATGAGCAAATCCGTTTGCTCGTCATCTCCCATGTAAAAAGAATGCGATCCTGTCTGGACAAATCCTTTTTTTCGATAAAATGCGAGCGCATTGTCGTTGTTTTCCCAGACACCAAGCCAAATGGTTTGTTTGTTTTGTTGACGCGCCATTTCAATTGCTTTGTTTAATAGTTCCTTGCCAATCCCTAACTTTTGAAATGCTTTCCTTACATAAAATTCGTTCAACTTCCAGTGCATCCTCACCCATGGGTTCTGTCTGAGCGTCATAGGTGTTGAGCTTCAGGTATCCAGCAAGATGCTGGTCCGAATAAATGAAAAAGAAATACGAAAAAGTTACACGCAATTCGCGTTCGAGTTTGTCCAATGGATATGCTTGTTCCAAATAGGCAGCAAGATTTTCAGGCGTGTTGTGTTCTTTAAACGTCTCGGTATATGTTTCGATGCTAATCGTTTGAAGTTCGTACAGGTCTTCAAGTGTACATTCTTTGATCATAGTTGGCATCTGGATTGTCGCTCCTTTACAGCATTAATACTTCCTCTATAGAATATTCTTTTACCAAACTTAATTGCAAATGCAATAAAAATGAATAAAGAAAATATATTATTAATTAGTTGAACATGCAACTAAAACCGCAAATGATTGCTTAATAAATCCTAATAAGGCTAAGGGAATATTTGCTGCTGAGTATTTACAAATTGGTTTAGAAGAGTGAATTCTTTTAAAACTGATAATTCAGTATATAATAAAGGGAAATAGAATTATGCGCTAATCATACAATAAAATAAATTGGGAGGGAACAAACTTGAAGTGGCTGAAAAAAGTTTTTGTTAAACTGAAACGTGCAGCAGTACTGGCATTTTCTTTGTTGCAGCCTGTGTCCGTTTGGATTGCACAAAGAGGGGACAATCGCTTGTTTGAAGGAGAAGGCGCAAATCCTTTGATCACTCCCGCAGGTTATGCTTTTTCCATCTGGTCTGTCATTGTCCTTGGAACGATTGCCTACGCTATTTATCAGCTTCTGCCGGCTACTTATTCTCGAGTTGTCTACGATAAGATCGCTTTAAGGTCCATGGTGGTTTTTGCAGGCTTTGCATTTTGGATTTGGTGTGCTTCAAACGAGTGGCTTTGGGGAACTGTTGCTGTGTTTGCCGGAATGGGAATAGTCCTTCGCTCAATCTTTTTGGAAATCGAGGGTTCAGTATTCAATTCGGCAGAACGCGTTATCGTTTCTGGTAGCTTTGCCATGTACTATGGGTGGACAACTGTTGCAGTGTTCGCAAATCTGGCTTCTGCGCTTGCTTATTATGGATGGCCGGTCACTGGTGCAGCGGGTACGGTTTGGCAAGCAAGCATACTAGCGGCAGCCTTACTGACATCTTTGCTTTTATTGAAAGAAACTGGCTATCAGAAAGTTTATTATGCAACAATACTGTGGGCGTTTAGCGCAATCGTCGTTGGTTTAGTTTTAGTCGGCAAGGAAGCACTTCCGCTCACGATTTTGTCCTTTGCAGCGACTGGTTATATTCTTAGTAGAGGATGGTTTCCAGAGAAGAACTACAAAAACAACTGGCGTCCGGAGATCATCATGACTTGAAGTCAAAAATTAGCTGCAATAGTAAAAGAACAGATCATATAAATCTGTTCTTTTTGTATTGGGGCTTTGATTATTAAAATAATGCCCTTGAACATATAAGTATATGCTGATATGATATTGTAAGTTTCAATAACAGCAATAACAGAAATTCCAAAGCTTTAAAAATCCAATGAATGAGGTGACAGAAAAGATGGAAGTAAAAGCGAAGGAAATTGAAATCGAACAGGCGAGCACCGTGTTAAAGCTTCTGGGAGACAAAACCCGGCTTTCGATGATGAAGTTGTTGGAAAAAAATGAGTGCTGCGTGTGTGAATTTGTAGAAATTTTTAATATTACACAGCCGGCCATCAGCCAGCATTTGCGGAAATTGCGCGATGTTGGATTGGTGAAGGAAAACCGAAAAGGGCAGTGGATTTTTTATTCATTGAACGCAGACAGTGCAATGTACGAAATGGTCCTGCACATTCTGGCATTCATACCAAGTCAGGACGAACGGATCCAGGAATTAGAAAAACAAGGTTTGCGCATTAGTTGCAGATAATGGAGGGAATTATATGTTACAAGTTGTTTTAGCATCGGTGATTTTCCTCCTCACGCTTGTACTGGTCATTTGGCAGCCACGCAATCTATCGATTGGGTGGTCAGCCATTGGCGGTGCAATACTTGCCTTATTGGTTGGGGTAGTCGATTTTCAAGATGTAGGGGATGTAGTAGGAATTGTATGGAACGCAACACTTGCTTTTATTGCCATCATCATCATTTCATTAATTTTGGATGAAATCGGATTTTTCGAGTGGGCAGCTTTACATATGGCGAGAATCGCCAAAGGAAACGGATTGCGCATGTTTGTCTTTGTCAGCATTCTGGGTGCGTTTGTAGCCGCCTTGTTTGCGAATGACGGAGCCGCGTTGATTTTAACACCGATTGTCCTGGCAATGGTCCGAAACTTGAACTTCTCAGAAAAAATGATTTTTCCATTTATTATCGCCAGCGGGTTTATTGCAGATACCACGTCGCTGCCGTTGGTTGTCAGTAACTTAGTCAACATCGTGTCAGCCGACTTTTTCGGCATTGGATTTGTCGAGTATGCTTCACGCATGGTTGTTCCAAATCTTTTTGCTTTAGTATCCAGCATCTTGGTACTGTATTTGTTCTTCCGCAAAGATATTCCGAAAAGCTACGATGCAACAAACTTGAAAAAACCAGTAGACGCCATCAAAGATCACAAAATGTTCAGCCTGTCATGGGTAGTTCTCGCCTTATTGCTGATCGGTTATTTCTCAAGTGAATTTATCGGTGTACCGGTTTCAATCGTGGCGGGCGTCATTGCCATTTTCTTCTTGCTGATGGCACAGAAGAGCGCAGCTGTGCGCACACGCATCATTTTGCGCGGTGCACCGTGGGCCATTGTCTTTTTCTCACTCGGCATGTACGTCGTGGTTTACGGACTTCGAAATGTCGGGTTGACCAGCATTTTAGCAGACGTTATTCAAACCGCTGCAGATCAAGGATTGTTTGTAGCGACGATGTCAATGGGCTTTATCGCAGCTATTCTGTCATCAATCATGAATAACATGCCAACTGTCATGATCAATGCGTTGGCTATTTCTGAGACCCAAACAACGGGAACTATTCGCGAAGCCTTGATTTATGCGAACATCATTGGATCAGATTTAGGGCCTAAGATTACGCCAATTGGTTCACTCGCTACGTTGCTTTGGCTTCATGTGTTATCGCAAAAAGGGGTGAAAATCTCATGGGGGACGTATTTCAAGGTCGGCATCATTTTAACGATTCCAACGCTGATTGCAACCCTTGCCGGACTTTACTTATGGCTGCTGATTATCTAATCTATTATTCGACTTGGAAAAGGAGCTTACTTTTATGACGAAAAAAACCTTGTATTTTCTGTGCACAGGCAACTCCTGCCGCAGCCAAATGGCAGAAGGCTGGGGAAAACAAATTCTTGGGGATGATTGGCAAGTCTTGAGTGCTGGCATTGAAGCACATGGACTGAACCCAAACGCCGTAAAAGCCATGAACGAAGTAGATATCGATATTTCTGACCAAACTTCCGATATCATTGACTTGGAAATTTTGAACAATGCCGATTTTGTCGTAACGCTGTGCGGCGACGCTGCCGACAAATGCCCGATGACACCGCCTCACGTGAAACGCGATCATTGGGGGTTCACCGACCCAGCGAAAGCAGAAGGCACCGATGATGAAAAATGGACGGTCTTCCAAACCGTCCGTGATGAAATTGGAGAGCGGATTCGTCAATTTGCGGAAACCGGCAAATAAACAAACGAAAGAGATTTGTAAAAAAAGCTTAGGTACTGTGTCTCGGCTAGTTTTTCATCAAGATATTCTAAAGCAGAGAAAGTAGATAGGTAACTTAGTTTGGCAGGAGGAATTCATATGACGAAAGAATATCAAGAATTGATTCAAGGCCGTATTTATATTGGTGGAGCGGCCGACGCTGCGAATGCTGCAAGAGATGAAAAAATTGATGTGGTCGTGGATTTACGCGCAGAAGCGACAGAAGGCGACTACGATTACCTAAGAGTTCATAGCCCCATCGTGGATGATTCTGATGAACAGCAGGATGAATCTGTTAAAAATGCGATCGACCAAGTGGTAAATGCTTTTAACGGCGGCAAGAAAATCTACTTTCATTGTGCCGGGGGAAGCAATCGAACGGGCACTGTGGCCATTGGCACGCTGTTGGCACTTGGACAGGCTGATACGATTGAAGAAGCAGAAGCTCAAGCGACTGCTGTTCGTTCAAAAATTAGTGTCAAACCACAATTAAAAGAATCACTCGAACGAATTTTTTATAAAGACTAATCTTTTAAGTGATAATCAGACGAAAAAGCTCAGTTATGAGCTTTTTTATTTTGACTTTGATTAGGTAAAGCACACCGTATTCTTTCTATCCAAATGAGTATAATGTATCGGTTGCTATTGCCAAGTTTAGCAGGACTGACTAGCACTTTAGATTTGGGGTATAAGATGGAAAAGGCTTTTCTATAAAGCAAAGCGCTAAAGGAGGGTATTAATGGAACCATCTATAAAAGCATTCGTATTTGATGTATATGGAACATTGTTTGATGTAACAGCAATCAAAAAAGAGTGCGAAGATCTTTATCCGGGCTATGGCGAGAAGATCAGCCAAACGTGGAGAACCAAACAAGTTGAATATTTTATGCTGCGCCAACTGATGGGGAACTATGCCACACTGTACACCATTACAAAGCAGGCATTAAAGTACACCTTGAAAGAAAATGGACTCGAAAGCAGTGAACAGAACGAGCGGCAGTTGCTCGAAGCTTATTTACATTTGCCGCTTTATGAGGAAGTGGAGAAAGTTCTCACTCAACTTAAAGATCAAAACCTCGTTGTTTTTTCCAATGGTTCGCATGATATGCTTGATCCCCTAGTTAAAAATGCGGGATTGGCCGAATTGTTTTCACACATAATCAGCGTTGATGAAATCGAACAGTTCAAGCCTGCACTTGCAGCATATGAGTATGCATGGAAAAAACTTGGCATCAAAAAAAATGAAATTCTGTTCATGTCTTCCAACGGCTGGGACATTTCAGGCGCAAAAAACTTTGGGTTTCAAACTGCTTGGATCAACCGCAAAAACTTGCCGGTAGAAGAACTCGAATTGGATCCAGACCATATCTTTCAAGATTTAACTGGCTTATTGAAGTGGAAATAAAAGACCGCTTGATTGAAGTGCAGAGCTATTTTATTGAAGAATGAAATAATTAACAATTTCGACAAAAAATATGTATGCAAAAAAGCAAGCTTGTGCTATTCTGTTTATACAACGAAATATACTTTTGACTTCACGTCAAAGGGGAGTAGCTTTAGGGAAACCTATTTTACAATCGTCATTACATGGTTCATAGCCATCGGTTGTAATAGCAGAAATTTGCTTAGCGAGACCTTTGCCTTTAATTAGGCAAGGGTCTTTTTTGTTGGCAAAAATTAGGGGGATGATGGAAAATGGAAGCAATTTTATTGGAGTATTTGTGGGTATTGTTAGTATTGGTGGCATTAGAAGGGTTGCTTGCTGCGGACAATGCAGTAGTCATGGCGGTCATGGTGAAGCACTTGCCAAAAGAACAGCAGAAGAAAGCTTTGTTTTATGGATTGATGGGCGCATTTGTTTTCCGTTTTGCTGCTTTGTTCATGATTACGCTGTTGGTTGATGTATGGCAGATTCAAGCTTTAGGAGCCGCTTATTTATTATTCATCGCGTTCAAGCATATTTACGATCAGCGAAAAGGGAAAGAACATACATTAGAACCAGAAGAAACAAAAGGCGCTGGGTTTTGGATGACGGTATTAAAAGTTGAGCTGGCGGACATTGCATTTGCTGTCGATTCCATGCTTGCTGCAGTTGCTTTGGCTATGACATTGCCGCACCTTGGAAATATGGAAATTGGCGGAATCAATGGCGGGCAATTCGGCGTTATGCTTGCCGGTGGTTTGGTCGGTATTATCATTATGCGTTTTGCCGCTCACAAATTCGTCAAGCTGTTGGCAGATTATCCACAATTGGAAACAACCGCTTTTATTATTGTCGGATGGGTAGGCGTTAAATTGACTGTCCTGACCTTGTCACACGAAAAGCTCGGAATTTTGCCGTACGACTTTGCCCACTCAACTGAATGGAAGCTGATTTTCTGGGCAGTGTTGTTAGGAATTGTGTTGGTCGGTGCTTTAGTCAGCATCAAGAAGAAAAGAGAACTGGAAGCTTAACGGCTTGCGTAACTGCTGCATTTCATAAAAAAAGGAAGATCAAATGCCCAAGAGCATTCGATCTTCCTTTTTTCTTATTGATCTGTGTTGATTAATTGGCCTGTTTCTTCATCGTAAAATCGGAGCAAGTCGCCATTAATCACTGTTTCTGAATAGTTCAGTTCTGTTAAAGCTTGTTCCATGTAAGGAGCGCATAGTTCGCGGTCAATAGGCTGGCCAGAACCGTTTTCGTAACAAGTATTTCCAGCATAAACATAGTCTTCGGTCACAAAGCGGCCATCACGGAAAATCGCGAATTCTTCGTGTTCTTCGGAAAATAGATCGCTTCCGAACTGCATGTCCATATCTGTTTCTACTCCCAACAAATTAAGGATGGTAGGACGTATATCGACCTGGCCGCCAATTACTTCATTTACATGTCCTTGCCCAGAGCCTGGAATATGGACGAAGAAAGGAACCTGCTGAAGTTGTGCCGATTCATAAGGCGTTACTTCTTTCCCAAGATACTGCGCCATGGCTTCGTTATGATTTTCTGAAATGCCATAATGATCTCCGTACATAACAATAATCGAATTTTCGTAAAGACCTTGTTCTTTCAAATCATCAAACAATTCTTTTACAGCTTCGTCCAAGTAACGGCTTGTCTGGAAAAAGCGGTTCAGTGTACCAGAGTTGGAATCGAACTCATCAATCAGCTTGTCTTCTTCATCTAAAGTGAAGGGATGGTGATTGGTTAGGGTGATTAAACGGCTGTAAAATGGCTGCGGCATTTCTGCCATATAGGCAACCGATTGTTCAAAGAATGGGATGTCTTTCATTCCCCAATTGACTGCTTGGCCTTCTTCAACCGTATAGCTTTGAATATCCAAGAATTCATCAATTCCTAATGATTCGTACATCATATCGCGATTCCAAAAACTTTTATTATTGGCGTGTTGGACGTTAGTCGCATAGCCTTGGTTGCCAAGTTTTTCAGCCATTGAATTATAAGTGTTTCCCCCATGAGTGAAGAAAACAGCTCCACCGCTTAGCGGATAGAGAGAGTTTTCAAGCAGAAATTCAGAATCGGAAGTCTTGCCGAGTCCTGTCTGATGGTAGAAGTTCGGGAAATAAACCGTATCTTCGTCTTCTGTCAGTTCGTTAAGAAATGGGGTGATGGTCTGTCCGTTCATTTGCTCGTTGATTGTAAAGCTCTGCATCGATTCCAGTGTGACGACAATCAAGTTTTTGCCTTCTGCAATTCCAAACATTTCTTCTGACGGCTCAACTTGATTGGCCCGAACATAGTTGTGAACTTCTGTCAGTTCGGAGCCATCTGCAAATGCCCGCTGAGCTTGGGATTTGGATTGAACGTAGATGTCATACAAATGATAGTTGTACATGCCTAAGTTTTTGACAAGCATCTCACGGTCAAAACTGCGTGTCAGCAGTTGTGGACGTTCTGCCTCGGCCAATCCAAGATTTAGAAACAACACCGCGCCAGAAAGTACAAAATATGCTCTCCGGTGGCTGCTACGTGATTCTTGGTTTTCTTCCTTAACCTTAAGGAATTTGACAGCTATCAACAATAGGATGAAATCACTGAAATAAAGGATATCCATTGGATAGATGCTTGCGGCAGCACTTGAACCGAGATCTCCAAAATTATCGGTTTGAAATAGCACCGGCAATGTAATAAAGTCGCTGAAAAATCGGTAAAACGCTACATTGCCGTAAAGAATAATGGAAGTCACCAAAGTCATCAACAGCAAGTAACGATTTTTGTTCTTTTGCTGCTTGAAAAACAAAGACAATCCATATAAGAAGAGAAGCAAGCTCAGCGGACTGAGAAACAGGATCGCTTCCTGCATAAGGTTATCAATTGTAATGGAAAAGCCTGTTTGATAGGCAATATACGTTTTTAGCCAAGTGGCGATAATAGCGATTGCCAGTATTGTGTGTTTCGGCCATTTTTTAGTTAACATGTAAAATCTCCTTTTGGAGGAATGCCAAGCATTAATATTCCAAATAGCGGTATAAAGTGGATTTGCTGATGCCGGTCTTTTCCTTAATTTCAGCTAAACTATAGCGTTTGCTGTCGTACATTTCAATTGCTTTTTTTACATTTTCATCTGGTTTTCTTGGACGGCCTGAGACTGCACCTTTTTCTTTCGCAACAGACAAGCCGGCTTTGGTTTTTTCGCTGATGGCATCGCGTTGAAAATCAGTGAGGCAGTGAAGAATTTTAGAAAACGGATATTCCTTGCCCAAATCGGTTTCAATATTTTCATGGATGGAAAGGAACGTTATGCCTTTTGATTCGAGTTTATCCAATAGTTCAACTAGATGTCGGGTAGAGTCTGCAAATGTATACAGTTTAGAAACAACAATCTGATCCCCAGACACTACCGTTTCCAATAGCTTGTGAAGCTGCTCTCGATTTTTAGGTGAAGCGTGTTCTTCGGAAAAAAAATCAGTACAACCTGCATTTTTCAATAAATTTAATTGGTTTTGACAATCTGGATCTTCAACGCTTGGTCTTGCATATCCCACTAACACTATAAAAATCCCCTTGCATAATTGATTGCCCTTATTATAACATACAATGCATAAAAAAAGTTCCAAAAAGGTTCTATTTTGGGGAAGGTGATGATACACTAATGCCATTGCAAAAAGGACGCGGCTTTTATGAGAGTTAAAAGCCATAAAAAATATTGAGTGTGAGGAGCAAGGTACTGTGTGGAAAAAAATTAAATCTCAGTGGTTCGGGAATATTAGAGGAGATATCCTTGCGGGGATCGTCGTTGCTTTGGCATTAATTCCTGAAGCGATCGCATTTTCCATCATCGCGGGTGTTAACCCCATGGTTGGATTGTATGCATCGTTCAGCATCGCTGTAATCATCGCATTCGTGGGTGGGCGCCCCGGAATGATCTCTGCTGCAACTGGAGCTATGGCTTTGTTGATGGTTCCGCTGGTAAGGGATCACGGCTTGGAATATTTACTGGCGGCCACCATTTTAACAGGGGTTATCCAAATTATTTTTGGCGTTTTTAAAGTCGCGAAGGTAATGAAATTTATTCCCCGGGCTGTCATGATCGGTTTCGTCAATGCATTGGCCATCTTGATTTTCATGGCTCAAGTGCCGCATTTTGTCGGCATCAATAATTTAACGTATGTTTTTGTCGCCATCACACTGGCGATTGTCTACATCGTTCCCCGGTTTTTTAAAGCAATTCCAGCTCCATTAATTGCGCTAGTTGTCTTAACGGCAGCTGCTATTTACGCTGGATTTGACTTGCGAACAGTAGGGGATTTAGGGACAATCAGCCAGACATTGCCGACGTTCCTGTTGCCGGACGTACCAGCAAACTTGGAAACCTTAATGATTATTTTGCCTTATTCACTGGCTTTGGCAGTAGTTGGATTGCTGGAATCGTTACTGACAGCTAATATTGTTGATGATATGACCGGTACGCCAAGTGATAAAAATAAAGAGTCCAGAGGACAAGGAATTGCCAATTTTGTTACTGGATTTTTCGGTGGCATGGCAGGTTGTGCCATGATTGGCCAGTCTATCATTAACGTTAAATCAGGCGGACGTGGAAGATTGTCTGCACTGGTTGCTGGAACCTTTCTGATGTTCCTTATTATCGTACTAGGAAATGTCGTCATACAAATTCCGATGCCAGTTTTGGTTGGAATCATGATTATGGTCTCCATCGGTACCTTTGATTGGTCGTCGTTCACGTACTTGAAAAAAGCGCCAAAAGCCGATTCGATTGTCATGCTCGCGACAGTCGCAATTGTTGTTTACACACATGACCTTTCCATTGGCGTATTAGCAGGTGTCGTGTTAAGTGCTATTTTCTTTGTTGCGAAAATATCAAAAATCAAAGTGAAAAAGAAATTGCTAGAAGATACGCATTATGATGTCGTTGGGCAACTATTTTTCGCTTCCGTGGAAGATTTTCTCGAGAAATTCGACTATGAAGTGGAAGGCCAAAAGATTGTTATTGATTTTACCGAGGCGCATATTTGGGATGACTCTGGCGTTGGTGCCGTTGATCGGGTCGTCTTGAAGTTCAGAGAAAACCGCAACACTGTGGAAATTATTGGCTTGGATACCGGAAGCCAAAAGCTGATTGACCAGCTGGCAATCTATAATGGCGATCATGCCAAATTACCAATCCATTAAAAAGGAAAAAAGGAGTGCTAAAACATGTACAACCAAATATTGCTAGCAGTAGACGGCTCCAATCATTCGGAACGTGCAGCTAAAGAAGCCGCAAAGTTGGCTTCAGGGTCGGCGCAAGCTCAGGTGACCATTGTTTATGTCGCAGACTATGACAGTTCCAAAAATGAAGTGCTGCACAGCGGCAGTTCGGTGGAATTGGATTTGAAGCGCAGAAAAAAACTTCAGCCGGTTGAAGACATCATGGCAGCTGGAGATGTGAAATACAGAGTGGAAATTCTTCATGGCACACCGGGACCATCGATTGTCGAATATGCCAACAAAGAAAAATTCGATATTCTGGTCATCGGCAGCCGTGGGTTAAACGGTTTGCAGGAAATGGTTTTGGGCAGTGTCAGCCACAAAGTAGTAAAACGTGCAAATTGCCCGGTGTTGATTGTTAAATAATAGAAGTAAAAAGAGCTCTAAATGGGCTCTTTTTACTTTGGACGAGGACTGTTATGCGTATGACATTTGAAAATGGCTGGAGCCGCTCGGCAGTTTCCGGGAATCTATTCATTGACCTCGTTTAAAAGTGATTTGCGTAGAATTCAAAATAAAACGCGCAAAAGAGCGGCTGCTCTTTTGCGCGTTTTTTATTTGGTTGCCTGCTTTTTTTCAATCGCCAACAGGAAGGGCGGAGAATGAAGTTGGTTGATAAACTCGTATTTTAAAACGTCGAACGATTTTTGCGGCAGGGCGGAGACAAAATCCATGACTGCGTCCCGTTCTTCGCTGCCGCCTTCATGGCCGCTGTATACGACGACAAGCAGCAGACCTTTAACTTGTAGAAGCTCCAAACATTGATCAAGTGCTGCCAATGTGCTCTGTGCTTTGGTGATAATGCTGTGGTCGCCTTTTGGCAAATAACCCAAATTGAAGACTGCCGCTGAAATGGGCTGGGTCACGTATTCTTTTATTTTAGCATGGCTGTCGTGGACGAGTTCGACGTGCTGAAGTGGCTGGACCCGTTCAGCTGTTGCTCGGATCGCTTCTGCCTGAATATCAAAGGCAAAAACTTTGCCGGAAGCTCCAGTCAAGTCCGCAAGAAAAAGCGTGTCATGGCCATTTCCTGCCGTCCCATCAACTACCCAGTCTCCTGGGGAAACGGCTTGTTCGAGTAACAATTTTGTATAAGGCAAAACGCGCTGCAAGGTCATCGAGCCACGCTCCCGGCCGTCAATTTCCCTTGCCAGCTTCCGCGGCGTTCCAGTTCAGCATCAATGCCATTCAGGACGTCCCATTTATTGGCGCTCCACATGGGCCCAATCATCAAGTCAATGGGGCCGTCGCCGGTAATGCGCTGAACCACCATCTCAGGCGGCAGCACTTCGAGTTGATCAGCCACCAAATTAATGTATTCCTGCTTTTCCAGAAATTCGACCATGCCTTTTTCATATTGCTTAACCATCGGTGTGCCTTTCAACAAATGAAGCAAGTGAATCTTGATGCCCTGCACATCGAGTTTGGCCACTTCACGTGCAGTTTCCATCATCATGTCCTGGTCTTCAAGCGGCAAACCGTTGATGATATGGGTGCAAACCCGAATGCCGCGTTTGCGCAGTTTCGTGACGCCTTCGACATAGCTCTCAAAGTCATGGGCGCGGTTTACCAGCAGCGCTGTCCGTTCATGAACCGTTTGAAGTCCGAGTTCTACCCACAGGTACGTCCGTTCATTCAGCTCAGCAAGGTAATCCACCACATCATCCGGCAGGCAGTCTGGCCGCGTCGCGATGCTTAAACCGATGACATTGTCCTGCTCGAGTGCCGCTTCAAATTTTCCTTTGATGACCGGCAGCGGAGCATGTGTATTTGTGTAGGCCTGGAAATAAGCCATGTATTTTGCGTCTTTCCATTTGCGGTGCATTTTTTCTTTTATTTTATCGAACTGATCAGCAATCGAGTCGACACGGTCTCCCGCAAAATCCCCGGAACCCGCGACGCTGCAAAATGTACAGCCGCCATGGGCAACCGTCCCGTCCCGATTTGGACAATCAAACCCTGCATCGAGTGCAATTTTCATCACCTTAAAGCCAAAATGGTCGCGCAAATGGCGATTCCATGTATAGTAGCGTTTTCCATCAGATGAAAAAGGAAATTCTGAATTCATGTTAAAACAACTCCTCTATATGATAGTGTAGCACGCAGACAAAACAGCCAACAATGTTCAATAATGAAAGACCCATTTATTAAGAATATTGCGTTTGTATCGATAGTTTGTTTAAATTGAAATGGAAGCGTTTTATTTATCATTTTTAGTTGATAAGGCAGAGGGGGCATAATGGAATGAAACCGATTTACAGTTCTGCAAAAGAAGCAGTTGAACAGATCCAGGACGGCGCTACGATTATGGTAGGCGGGTTCGGATTAGTGGGAATACCTGAACAATTGATTTTAGCACTAGTGGACAAAGGGGTTACCAACCTAACCGTCATTTCCAATAACTGTGGAGTGGATGAGTGGGGCCTTGGACTGTTATTGAAAAATAAACAAATCAAAAAAATGATCGGTTCTTATGTAGGCGAAAACAAAGAGTTCGAGCGCCAGGTGTTGTCTGGTGAAATCGAAGTGGAATTGACGCCGCAAGGAACACTGGCTGAAAAAATGCGTGCGGGCGGAGCAGGAATTCCTGCGTTCTTCACACCAGCGGGCGTTGGCACAACTGTGGCTGACGGAAAAGAAATCCGTGAATTTGATGGCAAAGAGCATGTACTTGAACATGCGTTAAAAGCTGACTTTGCGCTCGTTCGCGCGCACAAGGCTGATAAAATGGGCAACTTGGTTTACAACAAGACCGCTCAAAACTTTAATCCGCTGGCAGCCGCAGCTGGTAAAATCACTATTGCAGAAGTAGAAGAAATCGTGGAAATTGGCGACATCAATCCGAACCATGTTCAAACGCCAAGCATCTATGTTCAAGGTTTGCTTCAGGCAACGCAGGAAAAACGCATTGAACGTCTAACGACGCGTACTGTTTAGGAAAGGATGGAGAAAATCGTGGACAAACAATTAGTGAGAGAACGAATTGCCAAGCGAGCCGAAAAAGAAATCAAAGATGGCGATTACGTCAACCTCGGAATCGGCATGCCAACTTTGGTAGCCAATTTCATTTCTGACAACAAAAGCGTTGTGCTTCAATCAGAAAACGGACTTTTGGGAATTGGGCCCTATCCGACTGAAGACCAAGTCGATCCAGACTTGATCAATGCCGGAAAAGAAACGGTTACCACCATTCCAGGATCTGCGTTCTTTACAAGTGCGGAATCCTTCGCAATGATCCGCGGTGGACATATCGATGTGGCGATTCTTGGTGGTATGGAAGTGGCAGAAAATGGCGACTTAGCCAACTGGATGATCCCTGGGAAAATGATCAAGGGCATGGGCGGTGCGATGGATTTGGTCCATGGTGCGAAAAAAGTTATCGTTATTATGGATCATGTTTCCAAAGACGGTTCCGCCAAAATCAAAAAGCAATGCGACTTGCCGCTGACGGGCAAAGCCGTGGTCAATAAAATCATCACAGAACGTGCCGTCATCGAAGTGACTGAAGCGGGACTTGTGTTGTCAGAAGTATTTGAAGGCTTTACGGTCCAGGACATCATTGATTCGACAGATGCACCATTAAATACCGACAATGTCAAAGTCTCTTAAGCTATTGCCAAAAAACGGCGGCTCGTCTAAAATAGAGTGTATAACCAATGACAGTGAAGAGGACTAGTAGGTTGTGTGTTTTCCGCAGAGAGCCGGCGTGTGGTGCAAGCCGGCAAAACACATGATTGAACTCGCCTTGGAGTCCGTGTATGTGAAACCAAGTAAGATACACCGTTTTCCGCGTTAAGGAATCAAGTTGAGCGAGCGATCGCTAATTTGGGTGGTACCGCGGGAAAAACTCCCGTCCCTTATGTATAAGGGACGGGAGTTTTTATTTTGAGGAGGAACAGGAAATGACATTCAAGCACAAGACAGTGGAGAAGAAATGGCAGAAATACTGGCAAGACAATAAAACATTCAAAATGGTGGATGATCCATCAAAACCGAAATTTTACGCATTGGATATGTTCCCGTATCCATCGGGCGCAGGACTTCATGTGGGTCACCCGGAAGGCTATACCGCAACAGACATTTTAAGCCGTGTGAAGCGTATGCAAGGCTATAATGTTCTTCATCCGATGGGCTGGGATGCATTTGGACTTCCGGCAGAGCAATACGCATTGGATACTGGAAACGATCCGGCAGAATTTACAGCTAAAAACATCGCGACGTTCAAGCGCCAAATTCAAGAACTTGGATTTTCTTATGACTGGGACCGTGAAATCAATACAACGGATCCTTCTTATTACAAATGGACGCAATGGATTTTTATCCAGTTGTACAATAAAGGCTTGGCATATGTGGACGAAGTGGCCGTTAACTGGTGTCCGGCACTGGGTACAGTTTTAGCCAATGAGGAAGTAATCGACGGCAAATCAGAACGCGGCGGCCATCCGGTCGAACGCCGTCCGATGCGCCAATGGGTGCTCCGCATCACGGAGTACGCAGACCGTTTGCTTGAAGATTTGGATGAATTGGATTGGCCGGAAAGCCTGAAAGACATGCAACGCAACTGGATCGGCAAATCGGAAGGGGCGGAACTGGAATTCCAAGTAGCTGATACGGAACATTCCTTCCGTGCATTTACGACACGTCCGGATACAATCTTCGGTGCAACTTATGCAGTACTTGCTCCTGAACACAAATTGGTGGCTAGCATTACAACAGCTGATCAAAAACAAGCTGTTGAAAAATACATTGATGATGTCAAGACGAAAAGTGATTTGGAACGCACCGATTTGGCAAAAGATAAGTCGGGTGTTTTCACAGGTGCTTATGCGACCAATCCAGCAAGCGGCGAAAAAATGCCGATTTGGATTGCCGACTATGTCTTGGCAACTTACGGAACAGGTGCAATTATGGCAGTTCCGGCTCATGACGAGCGCGACTACGAATTTGCCAAGCAATTTGATTTGCCAATTGTGGAAGTTGTTTCAGGCGGCAAGATTGATGAAGAAGCCTATGCAGGGGACGGCGAATTAATCAATTCCGATTTCTTGAACGGTTTGAACAAGAAAGAAGCCATTGCAAAAGCCATCGACTGGTTGGTTGAAAAACAAGTCGGTGAAAAGAAAATCACATATCGTCTACGCGACTGGTTATTTAGCCGCCAGCGCTACTGGGGTGAACCGATTCCGATTATCCACTGGGAAGATGGTACGATGACTCCGGTAGAAGACAAAGACTTGCCGTTGATGCTGCCGGTAACGACAGACATCAAACCGAGCGGCACAGGCGAATCACCGCTTGCCAATATCGACGAATGGGTTAATATCGTCCATCCGGAAACCGGCATGAAAGGGCGCCGAGAAACCAATACGATGCCGCAATGGGCAGGCAGCTGCTGGTATTACTTGCGCTTTATCGATCCGACCAATGACGAAATGCTGGCAGATCCGGAACTCTTGAAACGCTGGCTGCCGGTTGACGTCTATATCGGCGGTGCCGAACACGCTGTGCTTCATTTATTGTATGCGCGTTTCTGGCATAAAGTGCTTTACGACATCGGTGTGGTCTCGACCAAAGAACCGTTCCAGAAGTTGTTCAACCAAGGCATGATTTTAGGAGAAGGCAACGAAAAAATGTCGAAATCAAAAGGCAATGTTGTCAACCCGGACCAAATTATCGAAAGCCACGGGGCAGATACATTGCGCATGTATGAAATGTTCATGGGTCCTTTGGAAGCTTCCATTGCCTGGTCGACAAACGGCTTGGACGGCTCCCGTCGATTCCTGGACCGCGTATGGCGTTTGTTGATGGACGAAGAACAACTAAGTGCGAAAGTTACTGAAGCGAATGATGGCAAGCTGGAGAAAATTTATCACCAGACTGTTAAAAAAGTGACGGATGATTTCGAAGGATTGCGTTTCAATACAGCGATTTCGCAAATGATGGTCTTCATTAACGAAGGCTACAAAGTCGATTCGATTCCAAAAGAATATGTAGAAGGTTTTGTCAAACTCTTGTCGCCAATCGCACCTCACGTAGCAGAAGAACTCTGGGAGAAATTGGGCCATGAAGGATCAGTTTCATATGAAAACTGGCCGCTATACGACGAGTCGAAACTTGTGGACGATGTCGTAGAAGTCGTCGTGCAAGTGAACGGCAAAGTGAAAACCAAGTTGACGATCGCCAAAGACAGCACCAAAGAAGAACTGGAAACAGCAGCGCTGGCAGACGAACATGTCCAAAAAGCTGCAGACGGCAAACAAGTACGCAAAGTCATCGTCATTCCAGGGAAATTGGTCAATATAGTTGTAGGGTAAAAGAAAAGCGAAGTCTTCCGGTAGTCCCGACAGGCTTAAGGCGGATCGGCGAAGCGGCGCATTTTGCCGCACAGCCGGTCTGACTTAAGACCCCGAGGGGCTGGAAGACGGAGTCTGGACAAAGAAAAGCGAAGTCTTCCGGTAGCCCCGACAGGCTTAAGACGGACCGATGTAAATAATAAAAAAGAGTCAGACTGGAACTTCTTCAGTCTGACTCTTTTTGGGTTATCGATGTTATAGTCCTTAAACGCCGTTTTCAACCAGGCTTTCTTTCGCAAACTGCGCAGCGCTTCGGCCGGCGACATTGCCAGTCACCAGTGCTGAGGTGATGTTATAGCCGCCTGTATAACCGTGGATATCCAAAATTTCACCGCAGAAATACAATCCGGGTTTCTTTTTGGAAGCCATCGTTTTTGGTACGATTTCTTTAATGGAGACGCCGCCGCCAGTGACAAACGCTTTTTCAATCGACTGTGTGCCGTTTACGAACATTGTGAAAGCCGTCAGTTGCTGGGCAAATGTTCGCACTTTGTCGCTGGACAATTCTGCGCCGGTCATTTGTGGATCGATGCCTGCGCGTCCCAAAAGAAACAGCAGCCACCGCTCCTGAGCCAGGCTTTTCCAAACATTTTTCACCGATTTTTTCGGTTCGTCTTTCATCATCTTAACGAGCAGCTGAAAAGCAGATTCTGCATTTTCGTCAGGCATCGAGTTGATGCTCATTTCAACAGGCTCTCCGCCATTTTTTTTCATTTCCTTGACAACGTACTGGCTGCAGCGCAAAACAGCGGGACCGCTCAAGCCGAAATGCGTAAACAGCATGTCCATCTGGTGGGTCACCAGCACTTTGCCTTTTTTGTTCAAGACCGTTACAGCTGCGTCGCGCAGCGCAAGGCCTTGAAGCTCGCGGCTGACGATAAATGATTCTTTTGACAACAAAGGCACTTCGGTTGGGTATAGATCGGTTACGGTATGTCCCGCTTTTTCAGCCCATGGGTAGCCATCACCCGTAGAACCGGTTTGTGGTACAGCTTTGCCGCCAACTGCCACGACAATTGCTTTGGCTGTGTATTCTTCGCCGGTATGGAGGCGTGCGCCTGTAATTCGATCGTCCGTCATTAATAGTTTCTTGACGGGTGAGTCGAGCAGCACTGTAACGTTGAGCCGGTCCATTTCCTTAAACATGGCCTCCGCCACATCTTGTGCCCGGTTGGAGACCGGAAACATCCGGCCGTGGTCTTCTTCTTTTAACGCAACACCAAGACCTTCAAAAAAGGAAATGATGTCTTCGTTATTGAATACGGAGAACGGACTGTGCAGAAAACGCCCGTTCCCTGGAATATGTTTCACAATTTCGTCAAGCGGCAGGCGATTGGTTACGTTGCAGCGGCCGCCGCCGGAAATAATTAATTTTTTTCCAAGTTTTTTTCCTTTTTCAATCAATAAAACCTTTTGGTTGTTGGAAGCTGCGGCAATTGATGCCATTAAACCGGAGGGACCCCCGCCGATGATTATAACGTCATACATAAATAAGAACTCGCTTTCGTTTTTCTCTCAGTATACACGATGAGGCGAAACACGTTGAGTAATTTCATCTATAGGTGTAAACTATCGTGTAGATTGCTTTTATCATGAACAAGTCAGGAAGTGCAAAATGTCATCATTAATCAAAGGTACAGCCATTTTAACATTAGGTTTATTGTTATCGAAAATCCTTGGCGTTATTTATATTATCCCGTTTTACAGCATGGTGGGAGAAGACAATATCGGTCTTTATCAATACGCCTACATTCCGTATAACTTGATGCTGGCTTTGGCTATTTCAGGTGCTCCAATCGCATTTTCGAAATTTACCGCCAAATATAATTCTCTTGGGGATTATGAAACAGGTAGGCGATTATTAAAGTCAGGCTTGCTGACAATGATGATTACCGGCTTTGTTTCTTTTCTATTGCTTTATCTTTTTGCGGAACCGCTTGCTCGTCTCACGATCTCTGAAGACGAACGCATTTATTCGGTTGGAGACGTTACCGATGCGATTCGCTGGGTCAGCTTTGCGCTGATAGTCGTACCGTTTATGAGTCTTTGGAGAGGCTTTTTCCAAGGTTATAATTACATGATGCCAACCGCTGTTTCACAGCTGGTCGAGCAAATCGTCCGCATTATTTTCTTATTGGGCGGGGCTTTTGTTGTCATTTATCTATTTGACGGCACACCCAAAACAGCGATTCAGTTTGCTGTCTTGTCTGCGGCAATCGGGGCGCTTGGCGGAATTGTCACTCTGGGCTATTTCTGGAAAAAGAAAAAGCCGGAGTACAATCGTCTGCTGGCAACTTCGGTTGAATCATATGATGTTAAGTTGCGGGATATGTATAAGGAAATATTGGTTTATGCAGTCCCGGTTATTTTCCTCGGCATTGCCAATCCGCTGTTTCAATTCGTCGACTTAATGACCTTTAACCGGGCGATGAGCTCCGGGGGCAACTTCTCGGAAATTGACTTGCTCGGAATTCTGAACTTGACTGCCCACAAATTGGTCATGATTCCAGTTATGCTGGCCACTGGTTTTTCCATGGCCTTGATTCCATTAATTACGAAACATTTTACGCGCAATGAACATCTTCAAGTGTCACGGACATTGGACCAATCGATCCAGCTTATGTTATTCCTGACGTTGCCTGCAGTTATCGGCATGACAATGCTGTCGGATGAGTTGTACCATGTGTTCTATGAAGTCAGTGACGTAGGCTCTGAAATTCTGGCACATTATTTGCCGGTTGCCATCCTGTTCTCGGCATTTCCGGTAACGGCGTCAATCTTGCAGGGAATCAATAAACAAAAATGGATTATCATCAACTTGTCTACTGGACTTCTGCTGAAAGCAGTTCTGAATACACCACTGATCGAGCGTTTTGAAACAGACGGTGCAATAGCAGCAACCATCATTGGATATTTGGTAGCCATCGGCATGAACATGTTGGTTATTGTCAAAACCATGAACTACCGCTCGCAGATGGTGGGAAGACGCGTTATCCTGATCGTCATCTTAAACTTAATCATGGCGGGAGCAGTTTACCTGGCATTGTCAGGATTGGATCTGTTTATCGGCATGGATAGTAAATTGCAATCATTGCTGCGCATCATCCTAGTTGGAGGCGTTGGCGCAATCGTCTATGGTTATCTTGGATTGAAGACCGGCTTGGCGCAAAAGTTGTTGGGCTCAAAAATAACAAGAATTACCCGGAAATTCGGCTTTTAGGAGTGACACAATGCGTTTAGACAAATTCCTTTCCAATATGGGCTACGGCTCTAGAAAAGAAGTTAAGATCCTGCTGAAGACAAAAGCGGTGGAAGTAAATGGAGAAGTTGTTCGTGATCCGAAAGTGCATGTCGATGAACATGCCGACATCGTGCTAGTAGGCGGAGAGGCTGTTGTTTACACCGAGTTTATTTACTTGCTGATGAACAAGCCGCAGGACGTCATATCGGCGACAGAAGATAAATACGATCAGACGGTCATCGATTTGCTGGACGAACAAGAACAGCATTTTGAGCCATTCCCGGTAGGACGTCTGGATAAGGATACCGAAGGGTTTCTGCTATTGACAAATGACGGGAAACTGGCACATGAATTATTGTCTCCTAAAAAACATGTGGACAAAACTTATTATGCGCTGATTGAAGGGCGGGTTACGGAAGAGGATGTAGAGGCATTCGAGAAGGGTGTGGCGCTTGACGATGGCTATGTAACAAAGCCAGCCACCCTGAACATTCTGGAAAGCGGTCCAATTTCCAAAATTGAATTGACCATTACGGAAGGCAAGTTCCATCAGGTGAAGCGGATGTTCGAAAGCGTTGGCAAACGTGTAGTCTACTTAAAGCGCTTATCGATGGGGCCATTGGGCCTGGATCCCGATCTGGAGCTTGGGGAATACCGCCATTTGACGGAAGAGGAAGTTACGAGTTTAAAACAAAGAAAATGACCGCATAGCTGCGGTCATTTTCTTTGTTTAGGAAATCTTTTTAGGACGTCATTTTCACTTTTCGTTGCGTCGTTGTCCATTTGCCCCGAGTTGGACTGATCACCAAGTCGTTAAAGGCTAACACATTCAAATCTCTTTGAATGGTGCGAGGAGTGATGCCGAATTCGTCGACAAGATCTTGCGTCGTTACAGTCCCATTTTCGAGAATGTACTTATACATATCTTTTATTCGAATGAGCATGCGGTCGGTTGTAGGTTTCATATTAATAGAACCACTCCTTCATCTTTTTTCCCATTGGCAAAGACAAGCGGACGATATGCTGATGCTTATACAGCAAGTTTATGATGGATGCCAAAGACAGCCCCTTTTCCTAAAAGATGTGTCAATCTTACTAATCTGACAATTTGATTATAGCGGAAAAACATTTTGGATTCTATCATTTTCCATTATTTTTACGTAAAAATTACAATTGAAAGACAGAATTTTTTGTGTAAATTACCGGCAAATTCTTTAATTTCCTGAAAAAAGGTGTACAATAGCGATAACAAAAAGGAGTGTGAAACATGGATTGGCTGTTAGAAGCAAAAAAGCGCGAGAAAATTATGCTGAGTGAATTGCAGGAGTTGATCGCGATTCCTAGTGTATTGAGTAAAGAAACAACGCCAACAGCTCCTTTTGGTAAAGAAGTCAAAGAGGCATTGGATTGGTTTTTGGAAAAAGGTAAAGCTCACGGATATCCCGTGAAAAATGTAGCGGACGTTGCCGGTCATCTTGAAATTGGGCAAGGCGAAGAGCTGCTTGGAATTTTGGGGCATGTTGATGTGGTGCCGGCAGGCGAAGGATGGACAAAAAATCCGTTTGGCGGGGAAATTCAAGGGGGCCGCCTTTATGGCCGTGGAGCCATCGATGACAAAGGTCCTACAATCGCGGCATGGACGGCATTGAACATGCTGAAAGAGTTGGATGTAGAATTTACAAAGCGTGTGCGCTTAATTATCGGCACAGATGAAGAAAGCGGCTTCCGCTGTATGGACCGCTATTTTGAAACAGAGGAAATGCCTGGTTCAGCTTTTGCACCGGATGCTGATTTCCCCATCATTAATGCTGAAAAAGGCATCGCCAGTTTGAATTTTTCGACTTTCTCCATGCATGAAGATGCCATCTTGGAATCATTTATTGCCGGACATCGGACCAATATGGTGCCAGATAAAGCAGTGGCTATTTTAGATGGGCAGTTGGCAGAATGGCAGGAAGACTTTAAAGAATTTTGTTTAAAGCACGAAGTAACTGGCATTGTGGAGCAGCATAACGCGTCAACCGAATTGACTTTAAATGGCAAGTCGGCCCATGCGATGGAACCGGATAATGGCATCAATGCCGGAGTTCTTCTAGCCTTGTTTTTGAAAGACCGATTGGAAGGTGACGGCCAAAAGTTTGTTGAGTTTGTTGCGGATACCTTTTACAAAGATTCACGTGGCCGCAAGCTCGGCCTTGATTTTTCGGACGAACAATCTGGAGAAACGACGTTTAATGCGGGAATTATTCGGTTTGAGAAAAAGAAAACGGCCATGATCACGGTCAGCATGCGCTATTCTGTCAGTTACCCGTTTGAAGAAAAGATGGCTGCTTACCAATTGAAGGATTTTGTATTGGACATTGCGTCTAATTCTCCTCCTCATTATGTGGACGAAAACGATCCGTTCATCAAGACGCTGCAAAGCGCATATGAAATACAGACAGGCAACAAAGCAGATCTCCTGACAATTGGAGGAGGCACCTATGCACGCGTACTGGATAAAGGTGTAGCATTCGGCATGCTGTTTCCTGGCGAACCAGATGTTGCACATCAAGCGGATGAATTTGTCGACATCGACAATTTAATTAAAGCAACTGCGATTTATGCAGAAGCGATTTATCAATTAGCTTGCAAAAAATGAGGAAAGAGGGAATGGATATGGATTTGATTTTGCACAATGGAGAGTTTATTCGTGAAGAGGATTTGGTGATTTCGAAGGAAGACCGGGGCTATCAGTTTGGAGACGGAATTTATGAAGTAATTCGCGTGTACGACGGAAATTTGTTTACAGCAGAAGAACATATTGACCGTTTCTATGAAAGTGCGGATAAAATAAAAATCGTCATTCCTCACACAAAAGATGTGTTTCACAAGATGATGTATGACTTTGTTGAAGTGAATAATATTACTAATGGCCAAGTATATGTACAAATTACGCGTGGGGCTGCAGAGCGCCAGCACCAGTTCCCGACCCAGTCAGAGCCTGTCATTACCGGCAATACTAAATCAGTGGAGCGTCCAGTTGCAAGCATGAAATCCGGTGTAAAAGCCAAGTTTATCGAAGATATCCGCTGGCTGCGCTGCGATATCAAGAGCTTGAATTTGCTCGGCAATGTATTGGCAAAACAGGAAGCTACTGAAGAAGGGTTTTTCGAAGCCATTCTGCACCGTGGTGAAACAGTAACAGAAGGCTGTTCATCAAACATGTACGGCATTAAAAACGGCACTCTTTATACGCATCCGGCTAATAACCTGATCTTAAACGGCATTACAAGAAGGGTCATTCTTGAGCTATGCAATGAATTGGATATACCGGTAGAGGAAACGGCATTCACCAAAACCCAAGCACTTGAGATGGATGAATTTTTTATGTCTTCTACGACAACTGAAGTGATGCCGGTTGTTGAAATCGGCAGCCAAAAAATCGGACAGGGCGTACCTGGAGACTTGACCCGCAAACTGCAAACCGCATTTGAAGCTCGCATTGCAGTAGGCGTAAAATCTTAAACGCAAGATATAGAGAAAAAACGTGATTGGCTCCGGCCAGTCACTATTTTTTTGTGTCTGGGCACATGGTAAACTGAAAGCAGGTGATGACAATCAAACCTCATTATTTTATTGGAATAAAAATTCCATTGGAAATCGCGGGAAAGTTGGACAAAGAACGGCATTCATGGAATTTGCAAAGCCACAAAAGGCAGACGCCTCCAGAGGATATGCACATGACCCTGTTGTTCATTGGTGAGGATGTATATGGTGACATAGATCAGGTTGAGAAATTGCTTTCTAGTATCAAGCAGTCGCCGTTTATTGTGACCGTTGATGGCATCAAAACCTTCGGCAATCCTTCCACTCCGCGGATCATTTATGCTTCGCTGGAGCACAGTGAAGAGCTGGAAGCCCTGCAGCGGCAAGTACTGGAGTCTCTTGAACGGCTTCAAATTCAGTTTGATCCAAAAGCGTTTGTCCCGCATATCACTTTGGCCAGCAAATGGGCTGGGGGTACTCCTGGGGAACCGCAACTTTCAATCAACAAGATGCCGTTTGAAGTAACGGAGTTTTCATTGTTTCAAATTGCGCCAAAAGGAAATCTCCGTTATCAAAAAGTAGCGAATTATCTGTTAAGGTAGGCTCTTCAAATAGAGAGTCCTTGTGAAGTAACTTTGCGAGTGGTCAAAACAGGAGTGCAATTTCAATCGTTTCTAATACGTCTAAAGGCGAGTGCTTATGAAAACAGTCTTTATTATTAATCCCGCAGCGGGCAATGGCAGAGCCTTAAAAAAATGGCAAGGTTTTGAACGGACAATTGGCTTTCCATTTGAGCAAGTCATTACGCGCTTCCCGGGGCATGCTACTGAAATAGCTGCTGGCTACCGGGGACTGCAGGAACCTATCTTAGTGATTGGGTTTGGCGGCGACGGCACTTTGCGTGAAATCATCGTAGGCGCTGCCGGCAGCAAAAATTTGATTGTGGGTTCCGTGGCAGCAGGATCCGGCAATGATTTCACCAGAGCTTATGGTGCATTTAAGGACGCATCAGCGATTGAAAAATTTCTCGAAAAGCCTTCCTTCCGCAGAGAAGATCTTGGCCAATTCACCAATGGGGCAAGAAGTCAGTTCGTCAGCAGCTCAGGTATTGGGTTTGACGCAGAGATCAGCATTGCCGTCAATCGATCCGCTATCAAGAAAAAACTAAACCAATTGGGCATTGGAAAACTGGCGTATGTCCTTTATGTGGTCAAGACCTTTCTGAAATTCGAAAAGTTCACCTTGTCCGTAGAAGTCGATGGCCGCATGATTACCTATAAGGATGTCTGGCTGGCAACCGTCAATAATCAGCCGTATTTCGGGGGAGGGATGAAGATTTCTCCTGCATCAAAAACGGACGATGGATTGCTTGAATTGACAGTCGTCCACCACATTTCGCGTTTGAAACTATTGCTGGTTTTTGGTACGGTATTTAGCGGAGCACATACACGTTTTAAAGAGGTCAGTCAGATGAGCAGCAAGGAATTCCGGCTGTCGACTGATAAGCCCGTTTGCCGGCACGTTGATGGTGATGATGCCGGCCTGAGCCCTCCAAACGAAATGGTCATTTATTCGATCAGTCCGTATGATTGGAAATCAATAAATTAATCGAATAGAAAGAGGATGAAACATGAGATCACGTTTTAAACCATGGGCAGCAGATTTAATCGATACGCATCCGGAGATTGTCATTCCGGACCCAGAACAGCAAAAAGGAAAATGGCAAGAGGTTTTCGGCAATAAAAATCCGCTCCACATCGAAGCTGGAACCGGCAAAGGCCGCTTTATTATTGGCATGGCAAAAGCTAATCCAACTATCAATTACATTGGCATCGAACTGTTCGACAGTGTGATTGTCACAGCTTTGGAAACTGTTTTGGAAGAAGAACACGGCATCCCCAACTTGCGGCTTTTGAAAGTAAATGCCAAAAAAATCGCCGAGTATTTCGAAAAAGGGGAAGTGGACAGGCTGTACTTGAACTTTTCGGATCCTTGGCCGAAAAAACGCCACGCCAAACGCCGTTTGACGCACGAATCTTTCTTGGAACTTTATGAAGCTGTATTGCCGGAAAATGGAGAAATCCACTTTAAGACGGATAACCGGAAACTCTTTGAATATTCGCTTACGAGCATTTCTGATTATGGTATGTTATTAAAAGAGGTTTCTTTGGATCTTCACGCCAATGAACCCGAATGGAACATCATGACGGAATACGAAGAGAAGTTTTCGAAAAAAGGACAGCCGATTTACCGGATGGAAGCACAGTTCTCAGTTAGTTAATCATGACAAGGGGGAAAAGGGAATGCAGAAATTTCAATTTCACGACATGGTTTTAACGTGGCTTGATGGGGGAACGACTTTTTTGGATGGCGGCACGATGTTTGGGGTAGTGCCAAAGGTCATCTGGTCTAAACGTTATCCAGCCAACGAACAAAATCAAATTGAATTGCCGACACACCCGATACTGGTGCAGTTTGATGGCCATAATATTTTGATCGACAGCGGTTTGGGAGACGGCAAATTAACAGATCGCCAACTGCGCAATTTAGGGGTTTCCGAACAGTCACGGGTTGAAGCGGATTTGGCTGAGCTTGGTTTGGCAGTCGAAGATATTGATACTGTTTTGATGACGCATCTTCACGGAGACCACGCAGCAGGTTTGACAAAGTGGCAAGGCGACGACTTGGTATCGGTTTTTCCGAATGCCAAAATCCATGTGTCTGCAGCAGAGTGGAATGAAATGCAGCACCCGAATATCCGTTCACGCAACACATATTGGAAAGAAAATTGGGAACCAATTGTTGGACAAGTGGAGACGTTTGAAGGCGAAAAAATCTTATTTGACGCTATCACATTAATTCATACCGGCGGCCATTCGGATGGCCATAGCGTCATCAAAATGACTAGCGGCAATGAAACCATCTTGCATATGGCGGATATTATGCCAACGCATGCCCATCAAAATCCATTATGGGTATTGGCATTTGACGATTATCCAATGGACTCGATTTACGCAAAAGAAAAGCTGATGAGGGAAGCGTTGGAAAAAGGCTACTACTTCAGTTTTTACCATGATGCCTATTACCGCATCTTAAAATGGAGCGCAGACGGCAAAGAAATCGTTGAATCGCTTGTTCGCAAAGAAAAAACAGTATAACAAAAAAGGAGCCAATTGGCTCCTTTTTGTTTACACTTGTTTTACTTCGATCACTGCACCGGTGAAGGCATCAGCCAAAAATTCGAATTGTTGAAGTTCGTCTTCTTTGTGGCGAGTGATGCCGCCTTTATAGACCTCAGTACTTAACGCGTGTTGCTTATAAGGCTCGGTTTTCATGAAAATCCAAGAGCCATCGATTGGGCCTTCTTCTTTAAATGCAGATTTGACTTCTTTTAAGACGTCATCTGCCGGGTATAGTGTTTCCTTGCGATCGTACAGTTCTTTGACCAAATAGGCTGCTGCTACGCCGGTAGCAAATCCAATAAGTAAATCACGATTATTCACGAAAATCCCTCCTCTGATTACTGAATAAATTGTACCATAAATATTTTGAAGGGCGAAATGAAAGCATTAAAGATCCAATTCTTTCGAAAAACGAAATATAAAACTGGAAATTATCTGATAAAAGCTCTAAACTGAATAAGAGTAGAGATGCTAACATTGAAGACAGATTTAAAGAATCACTTCAGATAGACTTTGTTTTCCAAACTATCCAAAATAACATACGATGCATGATAAAGAATCTGCTTGACTTACATAGGAGGAATTTTGATATGAATGCTGAAACACGTGAAATGTTTAAAACCTTAACGGAATTGCCGGGAGCTCCAGGCAGTGAACACGCAGTTCGTAAATTTATGCGGCAAGAACTGGAGAAAGTATCTGATCGTCTGATCCAAGACAATTTGGGCAGCATCTTCGGTGTCAAAGATGGACAACAGGACGGACCTCGCATTATGGTTGCAGGCCATATGGATGAAGTAGGATTTATGGTCACGCAAATTACCGATAACGGCATGCTTCGTTTTCAGACGTTAGGCGGCTGGTGGAACCAGGTAATGCTGGCGACGCGCGTTGATATTATTGCTGGCGAAAATGTCATTCCTGGTGTGATCGGCTCGATTCCTCCGCACCTGTTAAGTGATGAACTTCGCAGCAAACCAATGGAAATAAAAAATATGCTGATCGATATTGGAGCGGATGATAAACGAGACGCGTTGTCAATGGGCATTCGTCCAGGACAGCAAATCGTACCGTTCAGCCCCTTTACACCCATGGCAAACGACAAGAAAATCATGGCTAAAGCTTGGGACAATCGCTATGGCTGCGGATTGGCAATTGAACTTTTAAAGGAATTAAAAGATGAAAAATTGCCGAACCAATTATTTTCCGGTGCAACAGTTATGGAAGAAGTCGGTTTGCGCGGAGCTCAAACCGCTGCCACAATGATCAAGCCAGATTTATTTTTCGCGCTTGATGCCAGCCCGGCGAATGATGCGACAGGCGACAAAAATGAACTCGGACAGCTTGGGCAAGGAACTTTATTGCGCATTCTCGACAAAAGTATGGTGACACACCGTGGCATGCGTGAATTTATCTTGGACACTGCTGAAACACATAATATTCCTTATCAGTACTTTGTCTCACAAGGCGGTACAGATGCAGGGCGTGTGCACACAGCGAACGAGGGAATTCCAAGTTCGGTTATCGGCATCTGTTCCCGCTATATCCATACTTCGTCGTCTATTATCCATACAGATGATTATGCTGCAGCTAAAGAGCTGTTGACAAAATTAGTCAAAGCGACTGACCGAACGACGCTAGAAACCATCAAACAAAATGTCTGAAAAGTGCCTGCGGGCTCTTTTTTTTGGAAAGGAACGGTGGAGATGAAAAAAATTCGTGCAGCAATTGCCTCAAAAAATCCGGCGAAAATCAATGCAGTATCAAGTGTATTTAAAAATTTGGAATGGACCATTGATTTATCCGCTGTAGATGCGGAATCCGCTGTTTCAGCGCAGCCTTTCTCGCAGCAGGAAACGCGCCAAGGGGCAGTAAACAGAGCAAACACGGCCTTAGGCGATTTTGATTTTGCGATTGGCTTAGAGGGTGGTGTTTACGAAATGGATGGAGTTCTTTATTTGTGCAATTGGGGAGCTCTCGCTACGCAGGAGGGGCACTTGTATACGGCGGCCGGTGCTCAACTTCCGTTGCCAGAAGAAATTGCAGCCCAACTCAAGAACGGCAAAGAACTCGGTCCAGTTATGGATGACTATGCCAATGAAAGCGGCATTCGCCACCATAAAGGCGCAATTGGAATTCTGACAGATGGGCTGGTCAATCGGGGAGAAATGTTTAGCCACGTCGTTAAACTGCTGGTTGGGCAATACCAGCGAAACAGCGATTAAGTTGCATGTCCTAGTAAACACCTTTAAAATAAGGAGCAGTAATGTTAGGGGGAATAAGTGTGCCTCGGTATGGATTGATTTTTATGCTGCTTGTGCTGACGGCTGGGTTGGCTGCATGCACTGCAACACCAGAAGAGCAGATTGTAAAGGGATTGGCTGACGCGCAAGACGCGTTTGATGCAGAGCCAGAAAACACGAATGATACAGCAGGGGCAACAAGCTTGTATGTGCCGAATGGTTACAGCGTTGAGGAACCTTCTGACGGCTTTGCCAGTTTGATTACCAAAGGCAACGATTCTTACACTTTGCTAATCAATCCAAATGAAGGAGCTGCCAGTACTTTTTTCTATGACCTTCAAAAAGCAGATACGGAACAGCTCTGGGTAGCCGACGAAACGTTTCAGCAAAACGGCCGTTTCGGATTTGCGACAGTAGAAGAAATTGCGGAAGACCAGTTGGAACTTGTGGTCAGCGCCGGCGGTGTTAAACTTACGACGGTTACCACAGAAAGCGAAATCCCACAAAATATGGACTGGATGATGAAAACAGTCCGTTCAATTGATAGTGACGAATAGGAGAGCAGCACAATGAAAAGCTTACAATCAACAGAAGAATTTCATGAATTGACAAAAGAATCTGCAGCAATTTTCATGTTTACAGCAGGCTGGTGTCCGGATTGCCGTGTCATTGATCCTGTTATGCCTGAAGTCCAAAAAACGTTCCCGGATTATACTTTTGTATCCGTAGATCGCGATCAGTTTATTGATTTGTGCATCGAACAGGACGTCTATGGCATTCCAAGTTTTTTAGCTTATGCAAATGGACAGGAAACTGGACGATTTGTTAGCAAAGACCGCAAAACACAAGCAGAAATCGAAGGATTTATTTCGAATTTGCCAAAATAATAATAAAAACGGTTCGCCTAGACTAGGCCGAACCGTTTATTTATGAAAGCGAGGCCAAAACAACGATGAAATCTACTGAACTTTTTAATATACTTAGAGAACGGATGCCAAGCCGTCAATTGGAATGGCGCTATGACCGTGAAACTGAAACAGCTCACATCCATCACCAGGAAATAGGCAAAGGCATGAGCATCTCTTTGCCTCAAGTAATCAATCGATTTGAAGCAAGAGGCGACACTGCCATCGAAGAAATTGTCTACACGATTACCGAAACCTTCGATGCAATGGAACGGGAAGCAAAAGGTGAAATGAAATCAACTGAGCATATTTTTCCCGTCATCCGCTCAACTTCGTTTCCGACCGAATCCAATGAGGGCCACAAGTTCATCACGGCTGATCATACAGCCGAAACACGCATTTATTTTGCCTTGGATGCCGGCACTACCTATCGCTTAATTGACGAAAATGTGTTAAATTCATTAAGTCTGTCAGAAGAGCAGATCAAGGAAATTGCGAAGTTTCAAGTGAAAAAACTGAAAACCGCTGTAAAAGAAGATCATGTTGCGGGCAATATCTTTTATTTTCTAAATGAAAATGACGGCTATGACGCTTCACGCATTTTAAATGAATCTTTCCTAAAAGAAATGAAAGCAAAAATTACTGGAGATATGACCGTGTCTGTGCCGCATCAGGACGTACTGATTATCGGCGATATCCAAAATGAAACGGGATATGACGTGCTCGCACAAATGGCCATGCATTTCTTTACAAATGGCAAAGTGCCGATTACTTCTTTGTCGTTCATTTATGAAAATGACGAACTTGAGCCAATCTTTATACTGGCTAAAAATAGACCGAATAAGGAGAACGATAAAAAATGAATGCATTTTATAATAAACACGGAATTGGCGACGTGCTGCTGGTTCAATTGCAAACCGAAACCCCAGAAAAAATTCATCCTGAGCAGTCGGGAGATGTAACATTAATCAAAGATGAGGCTGGCACAATTGCTGGATTTAATTTATTCAATGCGTCAAGCTATGCGGAATTTCCGGAAGGGGAGCAAGTAGAGCTGTCTGAAGGACTTGTCACAGCTTTACAAAACGCTCTGGCGAAAAATGACATCGATTTTACATTGGAAGTAGATTTTTCACCAAAATTTGTCGTGGGCTTTGTGGAAACAAAAGAAAAGCATCCAAATGCCGATAAATTGAATGTTTGCCAAGTGGCTATCGGTGGAGAGCAGCTGCAAATCGTTTGCGGCGCTCCAAATGTTGAACAAGGGCAAAAAGTGGTTGTGGCTAAAGTAGGGGCTGTTATGCCTTCAGGTATGATTATTCGAGACGCAGAACTTCGGGGAGTGGCATCGTCTGGAATGATTTGTTCAGCAAAAGAATTGGCTTTGCCGGACGCACCTCAGGAAAAAGGCATTCTGGTGCTGCCTGAAGATGCCGAAATCGGTTCAGCTTTTCAAGTAAAGGCGTGACCGCCATATGAGTTGGATTAAAAACGTATGGAATCGCATGTTTACAGACGACGCCGATGAAGCCGAAGAAGAAGTTGTCTATGAAACGCCGCCCCCGGCCGTCAAAAAAGAAAAAGCACCTTTTCGTTTTCCGTTAATCCCAGATGAGGAAAAAGATGATTTTATTCATGACGTAAAGCGCACAGAAAAGCGTCCCAAGATGCCGATCTTTGATGAACGTGAAAGAGAGATTCTTCGGAAAGAGTCTGTGCCAGTGGAAAAACCCATTATGGGACCAAAAGAGGCGCCCGTGCGCCCATCAGCTGCAGCGGCAAAACGGAAAGCCGCAGAACTGCCTGTCAATACGGCACGCCGTTTTGAACCAAGCCGCTCCGTATCATCGGTGTATGGCTATAATACGGCACGTCCTGCCCCAACTCAAAAACTGACAGAAGAAAGAGAAAGCAAATACAATCGTGAACTGCATGACGAAGCCATTCAAGAAAGAGCAAGAGCCGGCTGGCATAAACCAAGACCCGTAGTTGAGCATGAGTTTGCACCGATCTTTGATAAAGACCCAGAGACGCAGCAATCTGTTCATGACACTCCAGAAGAAATGCCAAAAACCGAAGAACCTCTTGCAATGGATAGGGTTGAAGTGAAAAATGTTGAATTGCCCTTATCCGAAGAGGACAAAAATACAGATGAAGCAACCCAGGTACATATGGAATCTCCAACAGTTGAAACTACAGAAAACCAAGAATTGGTTCCTGTGAATGAAACGGCATTGGAAGTAGGGCGAAATCTGGAACAACAGCAAGAACCAGATGTGGAAATTGATCTGGCGTCTGAGACAGAGCAAGAGCCGAAAAAACAATCCGAGCTGCCAAAACAGCCGAATCCAGAAATGCCATCACCACCTGAATTAACTGCCGAAACAAAAATGAAATCACAATATGCATCAAAGCGTGAAAAAACCGTGCCGTTCAATGTATTGATGCTTAAATCAGACAAAGAATTGCTGAAAAAAAAAGCTGAATCCCAACCGTCAGCCGCACCTATTCGCGAAACGGCTGAAGCTCCCGTGATAACCACGGAAAAAAAAACGGCAGATTCTAATGAACAGCCAGCATATGCGCTGAATGCAGTATCAGAAGCTGAAACCAAAGCGTACCAATTTCCCTTGTCTGAATACTTGATGGCGCCGGAAAATGACCGGAAAGACGAAGAATGGATGGAAGAGCAAGGGATGCGCTTGATCGAAGCTTTGTCTCATTTTCAAATCAGAGCTGAGATTTTAAGCACAGTCCAAGGGCCTGCCGTCACGCAATTCGAATTAAAAGTCGCCCAAGGAATAAAAGTCAGCAAAATACGCAATTTAGCTGACGATTTAAAACTGGCCTTGGCGGCTCGAGATATACGGATTCAAGCACCGATTCCTGGAAAAAGTTCGATCGGAATCGAAATTCCCAATCGTACAAGCCGTGCAGTGCGCATTTCAGAAATTATCGACAGCCCCGTATTCCAAGAGTCGGATTCTCCATTAGAAGCTGCACTCGGTTTGGATTTGACGGGGAAGCCGGTAACATTGGATTTGCGCAAAATGCCGCATGGCTTGATTGCCGGAGCGACTGGGTCCGGTAAATCCGTCTGCATCAATTCAATATTGGTCAGTCTATTGTATAAGTCATCGCCTAGAGATTTGAAATTGCTGCTGATCGATCCTAAAATGGTCGAGCTGGCACCATACAACCATATACCGCATCTTGTCAGTCCTGTCATCACAGATGTCAAAGCGGCTACGGCATCTCTTAAATGGGCAGTGGAAGAAATGGAACGCCGCTATCAGTTATTTGCACACAGTAGTGTTCGCGACATTAGCCGATATAACAAGCTAGTGAAAGAAAAAGGCGATTACGCACAACATCTGCCCTATATTTTAATTGTGATCGATGAATTGGCGGACTTGATGATGATGTCTCCTTCGGATGTTGAAGATTCCATTTGCCGCATTGCACAAAAAGCGCGTGCTTGCGGAATCCATTTGGTCATTGCCACGCAGCGTCCATCCGTAGATGTGATTACGGGATTGATCAAATCCAATATTCCAACGCGTATTGCATTTTCCGTTTCATCACAAGTAGACAGCAGAACCATCCTGGATTCTCAGGGGGCGGAGCGCCTTCTCGGAAGAGGGGACATGCTGTATCTTGGCAACGGGATGTCAGCACCTAGCAGATTGCAGGGCACATTCGTGACGGATGATGAAATTGAAAAAGTCATCGAACATGCCAGACAACAAGGTGAGCCTGAATACTTTTTTAAAGAAGAAGAATTGATCAAACGCAGTGAATCATCGGTTGAACAGGATGATTTGTTTGAAGAGGCTTGCCGTTTTATCATGTTGCAGGGCAGTGCGTCGACTTCTCTTTTGCAGCGGAAGTTTCATATTGGCTACAACCGTGCAGCCCGATTGATGGATTTGATCGAACAGCATGGCTTTATTTCCGAGCAGAACGGCAGCAAAGCCCGCTCGGTATTAATCACAGAAACCGACATTGAAGAAGTGTTTCATTAAAATATCAGGAACGATGATTCGAATATAAAGAATACTGACTCATTTCAAGCATTAGTAAATATGTGATATAATAATACATTATCTTCATCAGCTATAGAACTCGCTCTGCGATTTATGTAGACTAATTTTCAACTCCCACAGGAGGTTCATTTATGACAGTTTTACATTTTACCGGAATCAAAGGCTCCGGTATGAGTCCACTAGCACAAATCATGCATGATATGGGCGAACAAGTTCAAGGTTCAGATATCGAACAGCATTTTTTCACAGAAGACCGGCTTCGTGAGAGAGGCATCACCATCTTGCCTTTCGATGCCAACAATATTGAAAAAGATATGACTATAATTGCAGGCAATGCATTTGGTGATGACCATCCTGAATTGATACAAGCGCGTGATTTAGGTGCAACCATTATTCGTTACCATCAGTTTTTGGGTGACTTGATGAAGCAGTATGTATCTGTTGCTATTACGGGGGCACATGGAAAAACGTCGACTACAGGATTAATGGCCCACGTATTGGCCGGCTACAAACCTGTATCGTATTTAATTGGAGACGGAACTGGCGTTGGACAGGCAGATTCTCATTTCTTTGTGGCTGAAGCTTGTGAATACCGCCGCCACTTTCTTGCTTATCATCCGGATTACGCGATTATGACCAATATCGATTACGATCATCCGGATTACTTTACTGGAATCGATGATGTATTCAAAGCATTCGAAGAAATGGCTCAACAAGTAAAAAAATGCATCATTGCTTGCGGGGACGATGAATACCTTCAACAAATTCAGGCACCTATTCCAGTTGTTTACTATGGCTTTGGAGAAGAAAACGACTTCCAAGCAAGAAATATAGTGAAAACGACTGCAGGAACGACTTTTGATGTAGTGATCCGCAATGAATTTTTCCATACCTTTACAATTCCAATGTTTGGCGACCACGCGACCTTGAATGCGTTGGCTGTTATTTCGCTCTGCCATTATGAAAGTATCCCTGCTGATATTATTCAACAGCAATTTGAAGACTTTGAAGGCGTCAAGCGTCGCTTTACCCAGACATCAATTGGGGACCGTATTTTAATTGACGACTATGCCCATCATCCAACAGAAATCCGTGCAACCTTGCAATCAGCAAGCCAAAAGTATCCGGATCGGGAACTCATTGCGATTTTCCAGCCCCACACCTTTACACGGACGCAAACATTTTTGCAGGAGTTTGCCGATTGCCTCAACGAAGCAGATCATGTATATTTGTGCGACATTTTTGGATCTGCCCGCGAGAAAGCCGGCACCTTGAAAATACAAGACCTGTCAGAAAAAATTGACGGCAGTCGTTTGCTGGAACTGAATGAAGTCGATCGATTGAAAGAGCATGGCAATGCCGTTTTCTTGTTTATGGGAGCTGGAGACGTCACCAAATTCCAAGAAGCTTTTGAAAATGAATTAAATACAGAAAAAACAGTTTAACTTTTGAGTTAAACTGTTTTTTTATGCAGGAATGTAATTATTTTTGTTGAATAATAATAGAGACCGTGTTTAATCCAAACTCATCAAGGGTAGAAATAGGATATAACATAATTCGTTAAGAGGAGGAAACAGGATGGATTGGCAAATCTTGCTTTACATTGCCGCGATCGTAGCCGCTATTGGATTCTTAGTTCTATGCGTAGCGTTGGCAATGACATTAAATTCGTTGAAAAACACATTAAAAGAAGTTTCAGGCACCGTAGCCGGTCTTGAAAATCAATTGCAGGGGGTTACGTTGGAAACAACAAATCTATTGCATAAAACAAATGAACTTGCTGAAGACATTCAAGTAAAGTCAGAGAAATTGAATGGTGTCGTCGATGCAGTGAAAGGCGTCGGCAACTCAGTTACTGATCTGAACTCTACTGTTCGCCACATCACTTCAAAAGTTGGCGTGCAAGTCGAACAAAACGAAGACAAAATTGCTCAAGTTGTTCAATGGGGCAATGTGGTCATGGGAATTCGCGACAAATGGAACGAGCGTAAAATTTATGAAACTCGTGCCAACGAAGCTTATGCACCAGTACCTGAACAAAAGAAATTGCCACATAACGAGCAATACTAAATCCAGCTCTACTAAAAAAATTAATGGAGGTAATATCAATGAGCAAAAACAAAGATTACTATACTCAATCCAATTTTAATGATTCACAGTATAACAAAGATTCTTATACACAGGGCAGCCAGAATTATCAGCAAAGCGATTACGTTCCACAATCATACGGTGCTTCAAACCGTTATGACGATCTTTATGATTACGAAGAGTCGGGCGGCGGTTCAAACTTTTTAATCGGTATTTTAGTTGGAGGAATCGTTGGAGCTGCAGCTGCTTTGTTCCTGGCACCTAAATCGGGCAAGGAGTTTCAAGCTGACTTGAAAACGCAAGCTACTACCTTGAAAGAAAAAGCGTCTCAACAAACGGATTCGTCAAATGATGATTCAACTGGCTTTGCACAGCAATTGAAAGATCAATCCACTAAAGTGGTTGATAAAGTGAAAAACATGAAAGGCGGAAACTCGCCTATGGACGACGGCACTGCTTCTTCCGAAGGCGAAGAGTCCATCGACATTCACTCAACTGTTCAAAACTCTGCAAACAAATCTGACAACAAAGGTTCTGATGCGTTCACGTCTACTGCCAATGCTTTGAAAGAAGCAGTTGAAGAAGTGAAGGAAGAAAAAAAATCAGATTCAGGTTCGTCAACAGCTGGCAATACAGGCAGCAGCACAAACAGCAACACAGCAAACGCAAGCAAAGGTCCAAACACGACCAGCAGCAACAACAACAGCAATAAATCATCAAACACAAGCAATAACAACAGCAACAAATCGTCAAACACAAGCAACAACACAAGCAATAAATCATCGTCAAATGCATCAAGCAACAGCGCATCAACAAGCAATAACTTCAACAAAAAGAATTAATCTGGGAGCGGTTAGATGAAAAACTTAGTGCAAGTAAACAGTCTGGATAGCTTAAAACAGGCAGTAGGACACAATCAGCATTATTGGTTGTTTAAGCATAGCAGTACGTGCCCAGTATCGGCTGAAGCATGGAATGAGTATAACGAGTATTGCTCGCTGCATCCAAACCAGATCTTTTTATATCTCGTAGTTCAAGAAGATCGGGAATTCTCTCAAGCAATTGAAGAGATTACGGGCATCAAGCATGAATCGCCTCAAGCATTCCATTTTACGAGCCAAAAAGTAGACTGGCACGCTTCCCACAACAAAATCAAAAGAGAATCGATGCAAGAATTTCTAGCCTGAAAAAAAGCCGAAGCCTTGATGCTTCGGCTTTTTTGATGCAGAAAATACTTTAGCGCGTTGAAGCGCTAAAATGTTTTTCGTGACTTTCCCGAATTGTTTGCTTATAATAGTCCTATCATGATAATATGAGTCACCTGATAAAGGTAATTCGCGAAAGGGGAAGTTAAAGAATGAGTAATTTAGAATTAGAGCAACTAAGAGAAAAAGTGGATGCAGTCAACCTGCAGATTCTGTCTCTGATCAATGAGAGAGCTTCCGTTATCCAAGACATCGGAAAATTGAAAGAAAAGCAAGGGGTTGACCGTTACGATCCGTTACGGGAACGCCATATGCTGAATTTGTTGAAAGATAATAATGACGGTCCATTAGAACAGAAGACCGTTGATCATATTTTCAAAGAAATCTTCAAATCGGCCTTAAATATGCAAGAAGAAGATACACGTAAAGCATTATTGGTTTCGCGTAAAAAGAAAGCCGAAGATACTGTTATCACGATTAACGGTGAACAAGTCGGTGCCGGTGATCCTTCCTTCATCTTCGGTCCTTGTGCAGTAGAATCACAAGAGCAAGTTTCAAAAGTTGCAGAAGCCATTGGAGCAAAAGGGTTGAAAATGATCCGTGGTGGAGCTTACAAACCGCGCACATCACCTTACGATTTCCAAGGTCTTGGATTAGATGGGTTGAAGATGCTGAAAAAAGCTGCTGACCAGTTTAATCTAGCTGTTGTTTCAGAAATCGTGACACCAGGACATCTTGAAGCTGCTCTTGATTATGTGGATGTGGTTCAAGTTGGTGCCCGCAACATGCAAAACTTTGAATTGCTGAAAGCAGTTGGTTCAATTAACAAACCAGTTCTATTGAAGCGCGGAATGTCGGCAACGATTGAAGAATTCATCAATGCTGCTGAATACATCATCGCTTCAGGAAACGAAAACATTATTCTATGTGAACGCGGTATCCGCACATATGAAAAAGCGACACGCAACACATTAGATATTTCAGCTGTTCCAATCTTAAAACAAGAAACGCATCTACCGGTATTTGTTGACGTAACTCACTCTACAGGGCGCCGTGACCTATTGTTGCCAGCTGCGAAAGCAGCTATTGCGATCGGGGCAGATGGCGTTATGGCTGAAGTTCATCCAGATCCAGCAGTAGCATTGTCTGATGCTCAACAGCAAATGGATTTAGGCCAATTCGATGAATACTACGATTCATTGATGAAATTCATGAAACAGTACGAAATGAAAATATAGTCTTGAAAAGCCGGACAAACTCCGGCTTTTCTTTTTTTAGTTGATATTATTGAAGAAATTGTCGTATGATTAGAGAAAGACTGGAAAAGGAGGGCGCACAATGACCGTTACGATATACGATGTGGCAAGAGAGGCAAACGTTTCCATGGCTACTGTGTCACGTGTAGTGAATGCCAATCAAAACGTAAAACCTGCCACAAGAAAGAAAGTACTGAAAGTAATAGAAGAATTGGGCTATCGTCCAAATGCTGTTGCTCGTGGGCTTGCAAGCAAGAAGACAACGACGGTCGGCGTCATCATACCCGATATTTCCAATAGCATGTATGCTGAATTGGCCCGTGGAATTGAAGATATCGCTACAATGTACCGCTACAATATCATTTTATCCAACTCGGATCAGAACCAAAATAAGGAACTTCAGTTATTGGAGACCATGCTCGGGAAGCAAGTGGATGGAATCGTCTTTATGAGTGATGTGATTTCAACCGAACTTTTATACGAAATGGAACGTTCACCGACTCCGATCGTTCTGGCTGGTTCGATTGACGAATCCGCAGCAATTGCTTCGGTTAATATTGATTATTATGGCGCTGCTTATGAAGCTGTTAAGAAGTTTATCGATAATGGCCATAAGAAAATTGCTTTTGTATCAGGTCCATTAACTTCAATGATCAACAAAGAATACAAACTGAAAGCTTACCGCGAAGCCTTGGCGGATGCAGGCATCGATTACGATGATGATTTGGTCGTTGAATGCAATAATTCTTATGACGAAGGCATCGAGTCTGTGCAAACCTTGGCACCATTTGAGCCGACTGCTTATTTTGTCAGCAACGATGAAATGTCCATCGGCGTCATTCACGGTTTAGAAGAACAGGGCAAAAAAATACCGACTGATGCAGAAGTCATCAGCTATGAAAATTCAAAACTGGCGCGTATGGCCCGTCCTATGCTGACTTCAGTTGCTTTCCCGCTTTACGATATCGGTGCCGTCTCGATGCGCTTGTTGACGAAGTATATGAACAATGAGGAAATTGAAGAAAACCAAGTGATTCTTCCATACCGCATTGAAGAAAGACAATCGACTAAAAACGATTGATGGTGGATCCTCTAAAAAAATTGCAAAAGCTGACTGGATGAAAATCCAGTCAGCTTTTATCATTTATCCACTCTGTTGTTCGATAAAGATGATTTTTTAAAAATTCTATAAGTAAAGTTGAAGAACCAACGGAATTATTTCCGTTGGCTCTCAGCTTGTTGAAAAAGGCATCACCCATTCATTTCGCTTCAGGCGGACGCGTTCCACGGGCACGGCTTCTGCCGCTTCCCTCGCTGCGCTCAGTCCAGTGGCTCCAGCTCGTGTCGCTCTGTCGCTTTGCTCCATCACTGTTCCCGTAGGAGTCGCCGCCTTCCGCTACAGTTAAAAAAGAGAACATTTACTAAGTGGTTTGGAGAAGCGTCCGTTCGACTCCAGCGGCTAAGCGAGACGGTCGAGACCCCGCAGAGAACAGCGTGACTGAGGAGGCTTGGACGCGAGCCCGGGCGGCAGGGGACGCGACGTCCTGTCGCACCTGCTGCATGACCCACATCCTGTGGGCCCGAAAGCGAACGGTAAGCTTCGGAAATCCACGACTTGTTAGAAGTTTCTCTCAGGCTGCGTGTATTCTTTTTAATTATTACGAATCATATAAAGAGCTTTGTTCAGCATTTGAAGATTTTTATCGGTAATTTCAGATTTTCGCGGGATCGCCTGGTACATATTTGGTGGGTCTTCCCACGTATCAATCAACTTGACTGGAGATTCTGGCTGCCACTGGGCTATCCAGGATTCAGGCAATTTACCGGAAGGAATGGGGAAATTGTTCATTTCCATCCAAATTAAGGACCAGGCACGGGGAACTACCCGCCAAATATCGTAACCTCCGCCGCCGACAGCTATCCAGCGGCCCTCACAATACTCGTGAGCGAGTTCGTGAGCAATCTTGGGTATTTCCTTGTAAATATTCATCGTCCCGTATAAATGGGTCAGAGGGTCCAAATAATGGGCATCTGCACCATTCTGCGTTAAGATAACATCCGGCTTAAAGAATTCAATGATTTCTTTCATAGAAGTGCGGTAAATTTCGAGAAAAGATTCATCTTCTGTAAACGCATCGATTGGAAAATTAAAAGAAGTTCCGTATCCTTGGCCGTTGCCACGTTCGTTGATATTGCCTGTCCCAGGGAAGAGATAGCGTCCTGTTTCATGAATTGAGACCGTGCAGACATCCGGATCATCGTAAAAGCTCCATTGTACACCGTCTCCATGATGCGCATCAGTATCAATGTACAGCACACGGGAGTTGTATTTGGTTTTCAGGTAATTTATCGCTACTGAGCTATCGTTGTAAATACAAAAACCGGATGCTTTGCCTCTGAAACCGTGATGCAAACCGCCGCCTAAGTTTAACGCGTGCTGGGCTTTTCCTTCCATGACATAGTCGACAGCTGTTAATGTTCCGCCGACCAGCCGAGCACTGGCTTCATGCATATTTTCAAAGATAGGCGTATCCTCAGTGCCAATTCCGTAACTTTCACCGGCTTCGGGTGTTACTTCGCCACGGCTTGCCTTTTTGACAATATCGATATAGCGCTCGTCGTGGGCTAACAGCAATTCTTCATCCGTTGCAATTCGAGCCGGTACAATTAAATCGTCTGGAAGCGCATTCATTTTTTTTAACAAGTCAATCGTCAATACAAGCCTTTTCTGGTTAAAAGGATGAGTTTCAGAAAATTTATACCCCAGTTGATCTTCTGAAAAGATGAATACCGCATGCTTCATTCGTTCACTTGCGGCATGCTTGGCCATAGGACATCAAATCCTTCTTTACGCAAATCATTGATGATGGCGAGTGGGTTCATCGTCTGAACGCGGAAAACAAGCACTTTATTGCTGCTATTTTCTCTGTCGGGGTAAACGAGGACACTCAACACATTAACATTTTGCTGATGGAACACTTTTGAAACTTCATACAGAATGCCGGATCGGTTTTTTACCCGTACTTCGATTTGTGAGCCGGGCTGGTGTGCACCAGTCAATTCAATAAAGGTATACAAAAGGTCTGTTTCTGTTAGGAAGCCGACCAGCTTATTATTGCTGACTACCGGAATACAGCCGATTTTTTGTTCATAAAAAATCATGGCTACTTCTTCCACAAAGTCAAGAGGATGGGCCGTAATTGGATTAGGAGTCATAATTTCAGAAACGTTCTTTTTATAAGGCTCACCCTTTGGTGCTACAGTAAATCTTGAAGGGACAGCATCTTTTAAATCACGATCTGTGACGATCCCAACTACTTTGCCATCATCAACGACGGGGGCATGGCGAATCCGTTTTTCTTTAAATAAATGCATAACGTCTTGTACTGTCTGGTCTGATCTCAGCGTATGGACATCGGTTCTCATAATTTCTTCTACTAACATACGGACACCCCTTTTGTGTTAACTCAATACATATAACGATTCATAAACCGCAGTTGATCAAATTTTTGGATGGATTCAGTGTCAACACGGCTGCCGATTTTGGCCATCAGGCAGTTTGCTGGATGCGAGCTGATTTCTGGATCATCCGTAGCGTAGTATTCCAATCCGCCTGCTTGCATCATTTTTTCCATAATTTTACGGTACTCCCACACATTTAACCCTGTTCCTTTTAAATCCCAATGCCAGTAATACTCGGTCGTAATGACGATAAAATCCTCAAAAGCCTCATCTAGCATCGAAACTTTTAATAGCGACTTGCCGACGCCGCTGCCCCTGTATTTCGGAATGACTTCAATCGCCCCAAGCTCAATCAAGTTATCCATTTTTCCTTCCGACCAGCGTTCAAGGGGGTCGGGGTAAAGAAACGTGACATAACCAACGATCATATTATCTTCTCGGGCTATGAGAATTCGGCCTTCCGGCAGGTCTGCAATTTCAGAAATTGCTTTGTGCTGTTGAGCGGGTGGCCTAAATGCAACGAGGTCTTCATGAAAATCAAGTTCGCTCAAGTTTTTTCCTGGAAGAGGACCCTCAATGATAAGAGTGCCATGTTGAGTTTCCAACTCCACAGAGTGGTACGTTTTCTGATGTTCCATCATTTCACCGCCTAGGATACAATTAGCTACATTATACATGAATGATAATGACATTTGGAAGAAAGCTGGTGAAACAAGCACTATTTTCTAAAAAGTTAAAATAGTTCGCATTCAATTGTCACAATGTTGTAGAATATAAAGTAATCAATGTGAAAGGGTGATCAGGATGAAAGTGGAAGCGTTACCAGCACGACAAGGAAATCATCAATTACATAATTACGAAGAGACAGCTGCCAACTTTGATTGGGCAGAAGTCGAGAAGGAATTTAGTTGGTATGAAAGCGGCAAAGTCAACATGGCTCATGAAGCAATCGATCGCCATGCAGACTCTCATCGAAAAAATAAAGTAGCGCTTTATTACAAAGATCAAAATAGACACGAAGCATATACATTTTACGAAATGAAGCGCATGACAAATCGAGCTGCAAACTTGCTTCAATCAACTTCAAATCTGGAAAAAGGAGACCGGATTTTTATTTTCATGCCGCGCTCTCCAGAATTGTATTTCTTGATGTTCGGAGCATTAAAAATGGGCTTGATTGTTGGGCCGCTGTTTGAAGCATTTATGGAAGGCGCCATCTATGACCGTCTTGATGACAGCGAAGCAAAGTCCATCATCACGACACCTGAACTGTTGGAGCGAGTGCCCTTTGACCGTTTGCCAAAATTGGAAACAATCTATCTAGTGGGAGAAAACATCGAAGAGCAGGATGGCCATATCGATGTCATGAAACATTTGCCGACAAATTCCGATAAATTTGAGCTTGAATGGCTTGATAAAGAAGATGGATTAGTGCTGCATTACACATCGGGTTCTACAGGCAAGCCTAAGGGCGTGCTCCATGCCCAATATGCAATGGTGCAGCAATACCAAACGGGTAAATGGGTTTTGGATTTTAATGAAACCGATATATATTGGTGTACGGCAGACCCAGGCTGGGTAACCGGGACTGCATACGGGGTATTCTCACCTTGGTTGAACGGTGTTACGACCGTCATACTGGGTGGACGCTTCTCGCCAGACGGCTGGTATCAAGCCATCGAAGATTTTGGGGTAACGGTTTGGTACAGCGCTCCGACTGCATTCCGAATGCTAATGGGAGCGGGAGATGCCTTAGTAAAAGAATACGATTTATCAACTCTTCGCCACGTATTGTCTGTCGGAGAACCATTAAATCCTGAAGTGGTCAGATGGGGAGCAGAAGTATTCGATAAGCGGATCCATGATACGTGGTGGATGACAGAAACAGGTGCCCAGACCATTTGCAACTATCCCTCAATGGATATTAAGCCAGGCTCAATGGGCAAACCGGTGCCAGGCATCAAAGTCGCAATTGTTGATGACCAAGGAAATGAACTGCCGCCTAACCAAATGGGCAACTTGGCGATTGAAAAGGGCTGGCCTTCGATGATGCGCCAGATCTGGAACAATCCAGCAAAATACGATTCTTACTTTTTGAAGGATAAATGGTATGTTTCAGGAGATTCAGCTTATATGGATGAAGAAGGTTACTTCTGGTTCCAAGGGCGTGTGGATGATGTCATCATGACCTCGGGAGAACGTGTCGGCCCATTTGAAGTGGAAAGTAAACTGCTGGAACATCCTGCGGTTGCAGAAGCCGGTGTCATCGGCAAACCGGATCCTGTTCGAGGCGAAATCATTAAAGCATTTGTTGCTTTGGTTGATGGGTACGAGCCATCAGAAGAATTGGTCCAAGAGATTCAACAATTTGTGAAAAAAGGGCTGGCTGCCCACGCAGCTCCGCGTGAAATTGAATTTAAAGACAAGCTTCCAAAAACTCGGAGCGGGAAAATTATGCGCCGGGTATTGAAAGCTTGGGAACTGGATTTGCCAACCGGGGATTTATCCACAATGGAAGACTAATAGGGAAAAGCAGCAGGAAGAATTCTCTTCCTGCTGCTTTTTTGGTTAATAGATAAAGCCCGAATCGCCTACTTGGCGACTCGGGCTTTGCCTGTGTTAAGCTGCATCTTCTTCAGCAGGCTCTTCAGGTTCTGCGGGTTCTTCCGGTTCTTCTGGAGCCGGTTCTTCTTCAACGGGCTCTTCCGGTTCAGCTTCAGGCTCTTCCTCTGGTGGAGCTTCCTCTTCTTCTGCAGCAGGAGGAGTTTCAACTTCCTCTTCAGCAGGTGGAGCTTCTTCCTGTTCTTCTGGAGCAGCTTCCGGTGTTGGCGCTGGTGTCGGTGTCGGTGTCGGTTCAGGACGCGGTGCAGCAATGCTGACCGTGTTCGAAGCAGCAGATTGTCTGCCTGTAATGTCCACTGCTACTACTGTGTAGCTTCCTGCGCCAGAAGCAGTATATGAATTGCCTCTCGCTTCTGAGATGGAAGCTACTCGTGAACCGCCTCTGTAAACTCGATAGCCAACGACATCATTAGATCCGGAGTTGGTCCAAGTAATCGTTCTGCCGCTAATGGCTGCTCGGACTCCGCTTGGAGCAGAGCCATCTGCATTGAACACAGCTCCTGAAACAACCGAAGAAAATCTCGAGTTGCCCGGGAACAGTTTGCCAGCGTCTCCACCAAATGGAGCCATCATGCGATCGATGTATTTTTGTGAAACACCGATGCCTCCGCCCGAGGTAAACTCTCTTGGCGTAGTTGACAAAGCCGCATAGCGCGTTCCGTTAATTGTTGTAAACGAACCGCTTGTTAAGCTATCGTCTGCTTCCGTTGGAATCATTGCTTCAGCATTAAATAAATCTGAACGTACTAGTCCAGCGCTTTGGCAGGCACTGCCAGGCGCCAATCCAGAAATTCCACAAAATGCTTTAGTAACGACACCTTCTGGTTGCTTGAACTCTTCTGAAGTTCCGACAAGGTCAGGACTGGCATCATAACTGGCATTCATCAAACGCGCCCATAACTGATTGACGCGAAGAGACGCTGGTAAATCACGATTTTCAAAGCGTGACAGCGTAAATTCTTCCGAATCATAGCCAAGCCATACGCCCATGGTGACATTCGGGTTGTAGCCAACTAACCAAACATCGGTGGTGCTTTGTGTAGTACCTGTTTTTCCAGCAAAGTCGGCATTAAATTTTAATAAATTATTGGCACGGTTTGCTGTTCCACGATCGGTATTAAAAACATCACGCAGCATATCTGTCAAGACATAAGCAGTTGGAGGAGTAAAGACTTCTTGCGCCTGTGCTTCGTGCTCATAAATGACATTACCGTCTGCATCTTCAATTTTGTCGATCATTGTGGTTTCTACAAATTGTCCATTGTTCCCAATCATTGCATAGCCATTGGTAATTTCTTCTACAGATGCTTCAATTCCTCCGCCAAGAGCAGAAGAATAATTGTTGTTCTCAGCTTCTTCAACACGTGAGAATCCAGCGTTCATCATATACTGAATTGGCATTTGTTGCTGAATTTGGGCAAACAGGCGAAGCGTCGGCAAGTTTTGAGACTGTGCCAAAGCATCGCGTGCTGGCATAATGCCTTGTTCGCTCGAAGAAACAAAGTTTGATGGTTCCCACATGGTGTTGCCATCCATGTGCGAGAACTTCACATCAACGAGAGGAGACCCTGCACCGATCTGGCCTAACTCAATTGCGGGACCATAAACCAGTAAAGGTTTGACGGTAGAGCCCATTGAGCGATAAGCAGAAGTGGCATGGTTTAAATTCTCAGTTTCATGATCACGGCCGCCAACAAAACTGATAATGCGTCCGGTTCCATTTTCAATCATGATGCTGCCGACTTGAACAGGGAACTGCTTGTCGACTGCTTCACCGACATCGTTCAATCCTCTGCCATTTACAGTCGTACCATAGGATTCATAAGTTCTTTGCGCTTCTTCTTGTGCTTGGTAAACTTCCTTGTCGATAGTTGAATGAATTCGATAGCCGTTTGAGCGTACTGCTCGATCAGCTAGAATGGCATATTCTTCATACAATTTATCATTTTCTTCCAGTGTGGCAGGATCGATGCCATTTTGTTCCGCCAACACATCCATAATGATTCGGGATGCGCGTTTTTCTATTTCGACAGTAACAAAGGGGAAGTCGGAATAAGAACGTGATTCGTTCTGGCGGAAATCAGCCATCAGGTCATATGCGATGGCTTCATCGTATTCTTGTTGCGTAATATATTCCGTTTCTCTCATTCGGAAAAGGACTGTTTTCATCCGATCAAGACCTGGCTGCAATCCCGCTTCATCTTTAAGTTCGCCACCCTCTGAATAAGGGGTGTAACTGTATGGCGCTTTTGGAATGCCGGCAATAAATGCTGCCTGGGCCAAATTTAGCTCACTGGCCGAGACATTGAATATTCCTTTTGAAGCAGTTTCAATTCCTGCAATATGTGCGCCGGAAGAAATTCTGCCGTAAGGAACAATGTTCAAGTAAGCTTGCATGATTTCATCCTTTGTCATGAACTTTTCTAAACGCATGGCCAAAAGGATTTCTTTTGCTTTCCGTTCATAGGAAACTTCATTTGTCAGAATCTGATTTTTGATCAATTGCTGTGTTAAGGTAGAGCCGCCAGTTTGGCTGTCTGAATTCGAAACATCCTGGAACAGGCCACGAAGAATTGCTTTCGGCACGATTCCTTCGTGTTCAAGGAAATACTCATCTTCAGTAGCGAGAACGGCATCTTTTGCGTAGTTCGCCACATTATCCAAAGTTGTAACTTCACGCTCCAAATCGGTCTGCAACTTGCCGAGATACACTTCATTGTCAAAATACAGTTCCGATGTTTCTTGGAAGCTATAAATTTCACTGAGCATTTCATCTTCGGTGCGGAGTTCTTGTTCATCCACCAGTGAGGCAAAATATCCAGCTCCGACAGATGCAGCAAAAACGCCGCCCGTAACAAGAACAATCGCGAGGATCAAAGCCAAATTCCAAATAACCCCTGTCGTTATGCTCATTCGTTTGAACCATTTTGTTGAAGTCCATCTATCGGTTGTTTCTTCAGTCTTGCTTATCCAATTTTTAATTTTTTCAAGCACATTATCATCCTCCTAAAATCCTTTATAGTATAACATATTCTTATAATTCCATCTAAACTTATTGACAATGTTAAATAATAAAGTAAACTACTAGTATATTTCATATTCAAACGTTGAAGGATCCGAAGTAGATCATGCAATTTTGTCAAGAGAGCCGGTGGTTGGTGCAAACCGGTCAAGATGCGTGGATTGAATTACAGGTCTGGAGTTTACGGAAGTGCCCCGTTTGGCACATGATGAGAGGGAGAGTTATTCTCCAAGCTAGGTGGTACCGCGCAATAGCGTCCTTGCATGAATTTCATGCAGGGACTTTTTTTATGCGGTTTTCCCTGGATTTCGTGCTTTATAACTTTAAGGAGGAATTGGAATGGCTAACGAATTGATTCAGGATTTACAATGGCGTGGTCTGCTGTACCAGCAGACAGACGAAGAGGGAATGGAGAAACTGCTCGACGAACAGAAAATTTCCTTGTACTGCGGAGTGGATCCGACAGCAGACAGCATGCATATCGGACACATTGTTCCGCTATTGACGCTGCGCCGCTTTCAGATGCATGGCCACCAGCCGATTTTATTAGTCGGTGGAGCTACGGGCATGATCGGCGATCCGTCTGGCAGAAATGAAGAACGCCAGCTGCAGACGACCGAGCAAATTGACCGCAACGTGGAAGGCATCAAAGTGCAGATGGAACAAATCTTTGATTTTCAATCCGAGAACGGAGCAAAAATGGTCAACAACCGCGACTGGATTGGCAAAATGAGTGTCATCGAATTCTTGCGCGACTACGGCAAACTGATTTCGGTCAACTACATGCTGGCAAAAGATTCAGTGGCCTCCCGTTTAGAGACGGGCATTTCATTCACGGAGTTTTCCTATACCTTGATTCAGGCAATCGACTTTAACCATTTGTACAATGAGCACAATTGCCGCATCCAGATTGGTGGATCCGATCAATGGGGCAATATTACCTCAGGCCTTGAAATGATTCGCAAAACCCATGACGAGGAATCCAAAGCATTCGGCATTACGATTCCGCTTGTAACAAAAGCGGATGGAACGAAATTCGGCAAATCGGCAGGCGGTGCAGTATGGCTGGATCCGAAAAAGACAAGTCCTTACGAGTTCTACCAGTTTTGGATCAATGCGGCGGATGCCGACGTGATCAAATATTTGAAGATTTTTACTTTTATTAGCCGCGAAGAAATTGAAGCGTTGGAAGCGGCAGTAGAAACAGAAGCGCATTTGCGCAAAGCCCAAAAAACACTGGCAGAAGAAATGACCAAACTGATCCATGGGGAAGAAGCGCTTGCCGATGCACAGCGCATTACAAAAGCTTTGTTCAGCGGGGACTTGAAAGCTTTGTCTGCAGAAGAGATGAAAGCAGCCTTTAAGGATGTACCTTCAGTTCAAATGGCCAAAGAAAATAAATCCATTGTTGATTTGATTGTCGAAGCAGGAATTTCTTCATCTAAGCGACAGGCGCGGGAAGATGTTGCCAATGGTGCAATTTCTGTGAATGGTGAAAAAGTGACAGACTTGGAATACACTGTCGATGAAAAAGATCGCTTGGAAGATGCCTTTGCTATTATCCGCCGCGGCAAAAAGAAATACCATATGGTGCAATTTCAATAATTAGTAGAGTAAAAGCCGTCCAAAAAATTGGACGGCTTTTACTCGCTCTAAAGGATTTTCTTGCATGATTGCTTGTCTCGAATAAAACGCGGCAATTCCATGTCTTCGAATTGTTCGGGATGAATCAGTTTGCCGAGCCGGATCGCTCCTTCAATCAGTCGGGGAGAAGGGCGGCAATACAATTCTTCTTCCATTACATGGACATGGTCAATGGCTTTCATTTCGGTCCAACCGGGTCGTTTTTTGACAAGTTCAGGTTTTACTTTGGCAGTTAAAACACCAACCCAGGCTAAGAGAATATAATCAGGCTGTCGTTTGAGCACATCAGCCCAATCGGTTTGGACATTGGCTGAATCTGTATCGTCAAAAGAGTTGCGAGCGCCAGTTATGTGGCTGATTTCTGTTAGCCAATTGATGTTACCGGGAGTGAAAACAGGCTTTGGCCACCATTCCCAGTATAAAGAAGGGCGCGTTGCAGCTTGCTGGCCCCGATCTTTAATATCTTCAATAGCGTTCGTATACTCAGTATGAATCGTAGCAGCATTTATTCCGCAAGCATCAGCCACCTTTAAAAGGTCCTGGCCAATCTCATCAAGTGTCTGGGGATCCAGCACAAGATGAGGAATTTTTCTTCGGACCAGTTCATCCACATTTCTTTCCATTCCAGGCACACTCAATGAGGCCAAGACCAAATCAGGCTTCAAAGCTTCCAGTTCGTCCATTCGAATCGATAAATCAGGCCCCAGCCGCGGCAATGCCGTAACATTTTGGGGCCAGTCAGAATAATCATCAACACCAACCAATAAATGTTCAGCGTTTAAAAAAGCCAGCAACTCCGTATTGCTCGGACAAATTGAAACGATTCGCATCGATTTCCACCTCCGTTTTTTTCAGTTTACCACGCTTGAAGAAAAACATTATTGCCGATTGAAGAAATAGTTTAAACAAAGTATGATAAAGATGGAAATATTAAAAGAAATATCCGTATATTTCTATCTGTTTTTTATGAAAATGAGATCTTCAATATAAAGGATAGAGTTTATGTTGTATAAAATTGGGTAAGCATGGTTATAAGAGAAAATGCAACTTCATGCACTCCGGTAAATACTAGAGTGAAATTATAAGCGAGAGCGGGGTGAAGCTGTTGCAGAGTGAATCGGAAAAACTTGCAATGCATTAGCAATGCAAGGTATTTTCACTCGATGCAATGGCTGTTAAATGTTGAAAGACCAAGATTTATTTGATCACTTAAGCGCACGGACCTGGAAAATGACAGAGGACTGGTACCTTTCATTAGATAAAAGTAAAGCAGGCGTTTACGGCTTGACCGATCCGGATAAAGTAGCTACTTTAAAAAATCAAAACCACGAATTCCATCTTCGCTTTTGTGCGATGTTCCAAAAAGACCAGCGTGAGTTTCTATCGGGCTTTCAGGATTGGATTGAGACGATCGCAATGGATGATGCGCATTTGGATACGCCAATTGTGCAAGTCATTGAAGAATTTTTCCGGACGCAGCAGCAATACTTGGATGAAATCGGAGAGTACGTCCTGAACCACAAAGAGCAGATTAGCCATGAAAAATTTGCAGAGTGGTCAAAAGCAGTAGTCCAGACCATCAGTAAAGTCATTGTTGAGTTTACAGATAAAAACTCGAAAGCTGCAGAAGAGCGGATGAATTCGCAGCAGCAAATGATTATCGAGATGAGCGCTCCGGTTATTTTATTGGCTGAGAAAATAGGTGTGCTGCCATTAATTGGTGAAATCACACCGCACCGCGCAGAAATCATGTTTGAAAAAGCATTGGCGCAAAGCTCCAAACACGATTTAGAAAAGCTGTTTATCGATCTTTCCGGTGTGCCGTTGATTGATACAATGGTGGCTCAGCAAGTGTTTCAATTGATCAAAGGTTTGGAAATTATCGGCGTTCGCGTCGCATTATCCGGCATCAGCCCGGTCATCGCGCAAACTGCTGTACAATTGGGCATCAAGTTTGTCGACATAGAAGTTTATAACACAATCGCTCAAGCATTAAAGCAAAATCGAATCCACTTGGTTTAACCAACAAAATCCCTGGAGCCTAATCGGGCTCCAGGGATTTTTTTATTGCATGCAGCAAATTTTTGAGTGTTTATTAAGAAGAGATCATCAATTGTGCTTGTTGTTTGCGGAAAAGCTTGAGTTGTTTGCAGAATACAGGTTTTATTTGCGGAAAAACCCAGTTTGTTTGCAGGATAAAACAACTTGTTTGCGCTATCCGCCAGTTTGTTTGCAAAATCGAAAAATGGCGCAAACAAAAACCCCCAAAACCATTGAATAAACAAGGTTTTGAGGGTTACCGAAACTACTATTTCCGAAAATTTAAAATTAACGTGAGTAGTACTCAACGATCAATTGTTCGTTGATTTCAGCAGACAATTCGCTGCGCTCTGGAAGGCGTACGAATGTTCCTGTTTTGCTATCAGTATCGATAGTTACGTATTCAGGAACAAAGTTGCTTACTTCGATTGCTTCGTTTACTACATCAAGGTTGTTTGATTTTTCACGGAAAGCAATTGTTTGTCCTGGTTTCACGCTGAATGACGGAATGTCAACGCGTTTGCCATCAACAAGGATGTGGCCGTGGTTTACGATTTGGCGAGCTTGGCGACGAGTGCGCGCAAGACCTAAACGATAAACAACGTTATCAAGGCGAGCTTCAAGAAGGATCATGAAGTTTTCACCGTGCTTACCAGGCATTTTGCCGGCTTTGTTGAACAAAGTTTTGAACTGACGTTCGTTAACTCCGTACATGAACCGTAGTTTTTGTTTTTCTTGTAGTTGCAAACCGTATTCAGAAACTTTTCTGCGTTGGTTAGCACCGTGTTGACCTGGTGCGTAAGGGCGTTTTTCTAATTCTTTACCTGTGCCTGTAAGAGAAATTCCCAAACGGCGTGACAGTTTCCATGATGGACCTGTATAACGAGACATAGTAGTCTCCTCCTCTGTTTTTGGTTTTTAGAGTAAAATAAAAACCAGATGCATTCATGCTGCAAGCCATTTTATATTCTTGTACCTTCGCTCAGCAGCCAAAGAGTTACACGATACACCTGCTATGAGGAATAAAATGGACGAACACGCACATACAACTGCTGCGATTATTTTACACAAAGCATAGTATAACCGATTTCGAACTCTGAAGTCAATAGAAATCCAAAGATGCCACTGAAAATGCCGACTTCCTTTTTCAGATGCTTCAGGGTAGAATGGACTTAAGATATAATGTAAGCGCTTTCTATTCCGGGTAAGGGGTGAACTTTATGACAGGGAAACAAATGAATCTAGAAACAGCGGTTATCCACAAAGGCTATGATGGTGCCAGTCATCACGATAGTTTGGTGACGCCGCTGTATCAAACTTCGACGTATTCTTTTGCCAATGCAGAACAAGGGGAAGATCGGTTTGCGGGAATCTGTGAAGGCAATATTTATTCACGGCTCGGCAATCCGACAGTTCGCGTGCTGGAGGAACGGATGGCAGAGATCGAAGGCGGCAAAGGGGCATTGGCTTTCGGGTCGGGGATGGCTGCGGTCAGTGCTATTTTGATTTATTTAACCAAAGCCGGTGACCACGTACTGTGCTCGAGAGGGATTTACGGCTGTACGTATGGCTTGCTGGAAATTATGGAAGAAAAGTATGGGATCACGCATGATCTCGTTTCCATGACTACCGAGCAGGAAGTCGAGCAGGCACTCACGCCAGAAACGGTTTGTATCTATGTGGAAACGCCGATCAATCCAACAATGGAACTGGTTAATTTGCAGGCAGTGATGGCAGTAGCGAAAAAGCACAAGCTCCAAGTGGTCGTAGACAACACCTTCTGTTCGCCGTATCTGCAGAATCCGTTGCAGATGGGAGCGGATTTTGTTTTGCACAGCGCAACCAAATACTTGAATGGCCATGGGGATGTGGTCGGCGGGATTTTGGTGGGGCGCGACGCGGAAGAAATGCAGCACATTCGGATGACGGTGCAAAAGGACGTAGGCGGCATCATGTCGCCATTTGATGCATGGCTATTGCTGAGAGGACTGAAAACTTTGCACGTGCGGATGGATCGCCATGTTGACAATGCTAAAACCGTTTTAAACTTTCTGAAACAACAGGATCTGGTAAAGAAAATTTATTATCCGTATGACAATGGGCATCCGCAAGTAGAAATTGCAAAGCGGCAAATGCGCCAAGGCGGGGGATTGATTTCCTTTGAAATCGCAGGAGGTAAAAAAGAAGCTCAGGCTTTCCTAAATGCCTTATCGTTGATCAAGATTGCAGTGAGTCTCGGAGATGCGGAAACATTGATTCAGCATCCAGCAACAATGACTCACGCGGTCGTCCCTGAGGAAAAACGAAAGGCAATGGGGATCAGCGACTCTTTGGTGCGGCTGTCGGTCGGACTTGAGCATACAGACGACTTGATTGAGGATTTGAACAAAGCGTTTGAAAGAGTAAAACCAAAACTTCAGGAAATATAGTCAAAAAAGACCCGAAGCTCGAATTTCGAGTTTCGGGTCTTGCTGTTTTTATAGATGTTTCATTAATACTTCAGTGAAAAGTTCCAAACCCTTTTGGTCTTCTTCAGTAAATCGACTCAGTTCTGGGCTGTCGATATCGAGAACACCGATCACCTGATCTTCTTTCATCAATGGAATGACAATTTCCGAACGAGATGCCGCATCGCAGGCGATATGTCCGGGGAATGCATGAACATCTTCTACCAACATGGTTTTTTTATCTGCAACGGCTGTGCCGCAAACACCCTTGCCAACTGGAATTCGGACACAGGCAGGAAGGCCTTGGAACGGACCAAGTACAAGCTCTCCTTCTTCCATTAAATAAAAACCGACCCAATTGGTGCGTTCAAGAAATTGATTGAGCAAAGAAGAAGCGTTGCTCAAATTGGCGATGCTATTTTTCTCACCCTCTAGCAATGCATCCAATTGCTTTGAAAGCATTTGGTACTGTTCTAAACTACTGCCGCTGTAATCTGTTTGTGTAAACAAAAAATAACCTCATTTCATTTTTTAGTTTGGAATACTTTCCAGAAGAAACCGTTCAACTTAGTTTAGTATAAATTTTCTCGTAATGCTTATGCAAGTCATCGACATTATGGGCGTCTGATCCGAAAACGAGTGGGATACCGAGCGATTCCGCATATTCAATGAAAGGAAGCGGTGGATAAACTTCCAGACAGTCGGGTTTCGACAAGCCTGCGCTGTTGACATCCAGTTCGAATCCAGCTGACTTCATTGATTGCAAAATGTTCTGGATTTGCGCAGTGTCATCAATTTTTTGGCCGTGTGCCAATTGGAATTTATGGATCAAGGTCGGGTGCCCGATTCGTTTTGGCTTGAATGGTCCAAGGTCTTCCTGGATAGAGGCTTCCAGCGTTTTGTAATAAAGTCCGTAGGCCGCTTCGACAGAACCGCTTGCAGCCGCTAGCTCCAGAAAAACTTCCTTGCTGTAATCCGCACAGTAATACTGATCATTCACTTTTAGAAAATGAACGGACAAAATAGAATCATCCAGGGCTGGTCCAATTTCATTTAAAAAAGAGGTGATTTCTTTTTCATACCCTGCGATAAAGTCGACTTCCAATCCTGCACGGATGCGAATGTCTTGTTGATAGACCGCTTTTAACCGATTGATTTCATGCATATAAGGAGTCAGCTGGTCCATGCTGATGCTGCTGTCTTTCAAAGGAGTAGGGTCCGTAAAATTAAGTGGAAGCGGGGCATGCTCGGTAAACGAAATATCCGTAAAACCCGAGTTTATTGCTTTTTCAATATAGCGTTCTGTAGAGTCTTTTGTCCCGTGAGGACAAAAATGCGTATGAATGTGACCATCTCGTTTCATAAAATCATCCTCTTTTCTTTCTATAAAAAAATATAATCGCTTTTCTTCTAATTTGGCAAACATAAGAGTAGAATACATGTTAAAATAAAAGAATCATGAATACATTTACGTATAACTGGTAATGTGATTTTGGAACAGGGGGCTATATGACTTATGATGGAGTATATCATCATTGCGGTCATCATTCTAATAGCGATAATGATCATCGGCTTTATGTTTCGCAAAAAACATCTGGCTGAAATTGAGCGCTTGGAACAGTTAAAACTGCAAATACAAAATAAACCGATACTAGAAGAATTGACAAAAGTGAAGCAATTAAACATGAACGGCCAGACGGAAGAAATGTTTGAACGCTGGCGCAACGTATGGACAGAAATTATGGATGTGCATATTCCAAAAATAGATGCTTCCCTATATGACGCTGAGGAGGCAATCAACCGCTTCCGTTTTGGCAAAGCGACAAAGCTTGAACAGGAAACCGAAGTGAAGATCGACAGCGTGGATCAACAAATGAACACCATCCTGGTCGAACTGGAAGAATTGATTGGCAGCGAAGAAAAGAATCGCAGCGAAATTGATTTGATTCAAGAAAAATACCGACGTGCCCGCAAAAATTTGCTGGCGCACCAGCATTCTTACGGGGCTGCTGCCGGACCGCTCGAGAAACGAATTGAATCGTTCATTCCGATGTTTGATGAATACGAGAAATTGACGAATGAAGGCAATTACTTAAAAGCCCGCGAAATTGTCATCAGCTTATCTACTGAGGGCGAACAAGCATTTTTGTTAGTCGATGACATTCCACCGTTATTGGCGGACGTCCAGACGAAAATTCCTTCTTATATTGCTGAATTGCGTCAAGGCAAAAGCGAAATGGAAGAGCAATCTTATTATTTGGGGCATTTAGAGCTAACGCTTCAATTGGATGAGATCGAAGAAGAGTTGGACGTGCTGAAAGAGAAAATTGCGCAATTGGAAATCGAACAAACGAAAATTGCCGTTGAAAAAATAAAAGATCAGATCGACTCGTTTTACGAACTGTTGGAAAAAGAAGTCGAGGCTAAGCATTATATTGACGATTTCCGTATCGATACCGAACGCCATTTAGAAGTAGTGGCTCGTGATACTCAAGAGATGGAAGAGGAATGCAGATACGTTCAGCACAGCTACAAAATCAGCGAAAGCGAAGCGGCCATTCCAAAGTCTTGCATGGAGAAGATGGAGCAGTTAGCAAAACGCTATGACTTATTGCGTTCACGCTTGGAAGAAGATCAATCCGCATATTCAAGCCTTCAAGAAGAGTTGCTTCATATCCGTGAAGATCTGTCGATTGTGGATTCAACACAAAACGATTTTATGACTTCATTGAAGAGCCTGCGCATTGAAGAAAACAAAGCTCGTACTAAAGTCGAGCAGTTAAAACGCAAATTGCAAGAAACAGACCGCGTGCTGCATAAAGCGAACATTCCCGGGATTCCAGAAGACATGGATGTCCGGTTGGAAGAAGCAGAAGAACATCTTTTTGTTACCATGCAAACTTTGCGTGAAGTGCCACTGAATATTAAGTTGGTTCATAATTATTTGGAGCAAGCTGAGAAAAGCATTGATGACGTCCATGCAAAAGCGGTTGAAATGGTTGAAAATGTGCTGTTGATTGAACGAATCATTCAGTACGGCAACCGTTACCGTAAATCCAACTTAGAGTTGGATGCCAAGCTGGAAGGAGCGGAAGAGTCGTTCCGTCAGCTTCGGTATACAAAAGCATTGGAAGAAGCGGCAACTGCAGTTGAAAACTTTGAACCCGGTTCGATGAAACGCATCGAAGTGCTGGTCAAAGAAGATGCTTGGCGCATTTAAAAAATAAAATGTAAACCACCAGCGAATGAGCTGGTGGTTTTCTTTTCGGAGGCGGAACATGATTTATTTAGACAACAGTGCGACGACTAGGCCAAGAAAAGAAGTGCTCGATGCCTTTGTAGCAGCAAATGAGCGTTTTTATGCCAATCCAGCCTCGCTGCATGCATTAGGAAACCAGGCAGAAGATTTGCTGGAAACCGCACGCAGCCAGCTGAAAGAACACTTGCATATGGAAAAAATTGTTTTCACTTCCGGTGGAACAGAAGCAAATAATTTGGCTTTAATTGGAACTGCCAGAAGCTACCAGCACCGGGGCAAACATATTGTCACTTCTGCAACGGAACATCCTTCCGTACTAAATAGCTTGGCTGCGTTGGAGAAGGAAGGCTTTATCGTTACGCGTCTGGCTGTCAACCGTTCGGGAGCGATCGATGTTGATGAGTTGATGAATGCGCTGAGAAAGGATACGATTTTAGTGTCTCTTATGCACGTCAACAATGAAATTGGCACCATCCATCCAATAGCGGAGATTGCGGCATTGCTGAAAGAGCAACGGATCTTGTTTCACGTGGATGCCGTTCAAAGCATGGGCAAGCTGGAACTCAATCCCAAAGCCATGCCTGATTTATTGTCCGTGTCGGGCCATAAGATCCATGGATTAAAAGGCACTGGGCTGCTGGCTTATTCTGGAGTAGAGTTGGAGGCTATTCAGTACGGCGGCGGTCAGGAAGCGGGAGTCCGAAGCGGCACTGTGTCCGTTCCAAATGCTATTGCTTTGGCGAAAGCATTGAGGTTGGCGCAACCCAATCCGCTGCATCGTGAGTGGAACGACAAGCTGCGTGAGTTTTTTTCAGCGTTTAAAGGCGTGAGGGTGGTCAGTCCGGAACGGGCAGCTCCGCATATACTGTCGGTGGCGGTAAAAGGCATCAAAGGTGAAGTCCTGGTATCCGGTTTGCAAAAAGACTCGGTCATCGTCTCTACTTCCAGTGCATGCTCATCAAAAAGCAGCAATACAAGCCATGTGATCGAAGCAATCGGTCTGCCGCGCGAGTTTAAAGATGGCGTCATCCGCATCAGTTTTGGAGCATTTACCGAAGAACAAGACATTCTCGCGCTGCAAAGCGCATTTCAGCGGGTTTACCGCACCATAAAAGGAGTTTAATCTACTATGAAAACCAATCAAATTCTCGTTCGTTACGGCGAGTTATCAACAAAAGGTAAAAACCGGAGTTCGTTCATTGGGCGGCTCCGCGACAATGTACGGCAAACGTTTTCTGATTTGGAACACATCCAAATTAAAGCTGAACGCGATCGAATGTTCATTACATCGGACAGTGAACTGGAATTGGCACAAGTGATTGAACGGTTGCCGCAAGTGTTCGGCATCCAATCGTTCAGCCCGGTAACTGCCTGTGAATTGGATCTTGAGGCAATGAAACAAACGGCAGAAGCAGTCATTGCTAAAATCCAAGATACCGACAAAAGTTTCAAAGTTTCTGTCAAACGGCCATATAAAGAGTTTCCACACGAAAAACCAGAAATCATGAAAGAATTAAGCTCGCACGTGTTGAGAATTTTTCCGAATTTGAAAGTCCAAATGAAAGATCCGGAAATCGATTTAAAAGTGGAAGTGCGTGAAGAAGCAGTTTATATGATGGCAGAAGTAATTCAAGGAGCTGGTGGCTTGCCTGTAGGAGCTGGAGGGAAAGCGCTATTGATGCTGTCTGGCGGTTTGGACAGTCCCGTTGCCGGATACCACATGCTCAAACGCGGCGTCCGTTTGGAACTGATCCATTTCTTTAGTCCACCGTTCACTAACGACCGTGCGAAGGAAAAAGTATTTGACCTTGCTGAAAAATTATCGCAGTTCGGTTCATCCGTCAATCTGCACATCATTCCGTTTACCAAGCTGCAGCAAGAAGTTCACAAACAAGTACCAGACAATATCACGATGACCTCTACACGCCGAATGATGATGCGCGTTGCAGACCTTGTCATGGCCGAAACCAATTGCCGCGCCATTATCACAGGCGAAAGTTTGGGTCAGGTGGCAAGCCAAACCCTAGAAAGCCTGCAAGCAATCAATGCTGTGACAAACACACCGATTCTTCGTCCACTAATTGCAATTGATAAGCTGGAAATTATCGATACAGCTCAGCAAATCGGAACGTATGATATTTCGATTCGCCCGTTTGAAGATTGCTGCACCATTTTCACGCCGGCAAATCCCAAAACCAAGCCAAAACTTGAAAAAGTGGAGTACTATGAGAACTTTGTTTCATTTGATGGGCTAATCGAAGAAGCAGTGGCAGAGCGGGAAATCATCAAGTTCCCACGCGTCAAAGTTGATCAATTTGCCGATCTATTATAAGCGTTGAGCCGCCTCTTTAGGGCGGCTCTTTTTGAATCATAGTTTCGATTTGCCCAATGCTTGTCTTCCGGTAAGTTTCTTCTTTTGGAAAATGGTCGCTGTAGGATGGTTAGCCATATCCAAACCGTTGCATGAAGCATACCAATCCTGACCGCTGCGACGCATGGAGTGGGAGTTTCTCTTTATTTACTTTACAGATAAGATGAGCCTATAATTAGACTGTTATTTCGAAATACAAAATATATAAAGATTGGTGCGCGATGCAGGATGACAGATTCTAAAAAAGGTATTTTGGTCATTATTTTAACGTATACTTTATGGGGGTTCATGCCAATTTTTTGGAAGCAAATTGATCATGTTCCAGCAGACGAAGTTTTAGCAGGGAGAATCATATGGTCTTTCTTATTTACACTAGGATTCATTCTTTTAATAAATGGAGGCCGCCAGCTGTGGCTTGACCTGAAAATGCTGTGGGCTTCCAAGAGGAAATTCTTCTTGTTGATGCTGGCATCGTTTCTGATTTCTGCGAACTGGTTTTTTTATGTTTATGCCGTTTCACATGACCGAATTGTTGAAACTAGCCTGGGCTACTACATCAATCCGTTAATCTCAATGCTCCTCGGCGCTATTTTCCTAAAGGAAAAACTATCGCCAGCGATAAAAGTTGCCTTTCTTTTGGCTGCCACAGGTGTCTTGATTTTAACCCTTTCTTTTGGCTCTTTGCCGTGGCTTGCTCTAGGCATGGCTTTCAGTTTTGCTTTTTATGGCCTAATCAAGAAAACCATTCGTTTGGATGCGCTGCGTGGGTTGGCAATTGAAACCTTGTTTGTTTTTCCTATTGCGATTGCGTACTATGTCTATTTGATGTCGGTTGACCGCGTGTCTTTTTTGCATACCGGACTGACCACAGATATTCTGCTAATTGCCAGTGGTGTAGTCACTGCTTTGCCGCTGTTGTTTTTTGCTATCGGAGCCCCATTAATCCCGCTTTATATGGTTGGGTTTCTGCAGTATATTGCACCTTCGCTCATGCTGTTGATCGGAGTCTTCATTTATGGAGAAGCCTTCACTACAATAGACATCATTTCTTTCTCCTTGATTTGGAGTGCTTTGATCTTGTTTACTTCCTCGAAGTTTATAGAAGCACGGGGAATTCGAAAGGCCAACCGAAAAATTTCGGTATGAATTTGCTTTTCTGGTGAAACATTTGCCTTTGTTTCCCGTATAGTAAAGAGTAGAAACCAAGGAGGGAATTGCACAAATGAATACAAAAAGATGGATCGCTTTAGTAGCAGCTGCAGTCGTATTGGGAATTTCATTGGTCATCAACTCAGCTTTCGCTTTTCTTCAAAGCGGGTTTGGCGAAGGCGTCGATGAGTTAATGGCGACCACACAATCAAGTATGTCGGAAGTTGTCATTGAGGATGGCGATTTTGACAACCGTGTGGCAGTTTTGAATGTTGACGGGGTAATCCAAGACACGGGAGAGGCATCGCCTTTGTTTGGAGCAGCCGGCTATAACCATTCGTTCTTTATGGAACAATTGGAAAATGTTAAAGAGGATGACTCAGTTAAAGCTGTCGTGCTTACGGTAAATTCACCGGGTGGCGGAGTAGTGGAATCAGCTGAAATTTACGACAAAATCACTGAAATCCAGGAAGAAACCCAAAAACCGTTTTACGTTTCTATGGGAGCAACAGCGGCTTCAGGCGGGTATTACATTGCTGCACCCGCAGATAAAATCTTTGTCAACGAAGAAACCTTGACCGGTTCTATCGGGGTTATCATGCAAAGCGTCAATTATGGCGAACTGGCAGAGCGTTACGGTGTAGACTTCGTTACCATCAAGTCGGGTCCGTACAAGGATATTATGAGTGCAACCCGCGACATGACAGATGATGAACGTGCACTTCTTCAAGAGATGCTGGATGATTCATATGAATCGTTTGTTGATGTCATTGAAGAAGGCCGGGGCATGACTGAAGACGAAGTTAGAGCTGTTGCAGATGGTCGTGTCATGAATGGCCGCCAAGCTGTTGAAGTCAACTTAGCCGATGATTTCGGATTTGAAGAAGACGTTATTGATCAAGTCAAAGCTGATTTTGATCTGGGCAATGCAGAAGTATTCCAATATGGGGCTTCAGAAGGATGGGGCTCATTATTGTCGATGAAAGTGGGTTCATTCTTTGGCAATGATGTAGAAACACAGATGATTACAAAAATGCTTACCGAATACAGTTCTCCGCGTATGATGTATTTATACGGTGATAAATAAGGAGGGACCATGATGACAGACCACGAAACGAATGAAACAGCAGAAAAAGTGCAAGTCCAATCACAGCGTCCCGACACGCCGAGCTACGAAGAAGTTCTTTTCTATGAACGGAAGCCTGCCGGTTTTTGGGTGCGTTTTTGGGCATATTTAATCGACCTTTTGGTTATCGCAGGGCTGACATCCATTTTGGTCAAGCCGGTCTTTGCGCTTCTCGGTCTTGAAACAAGCGGCATCCCTTGGTATGCACCGTATGCCATTTTATCAGCTGTCGTTTTCTATGGCTATTTTGTGCTAATGACTAAGTTTTTCAGACAAACTGTTGGGAAAATGATCATGGGCATCCGGGTAGTATCTTTGAAATCGGATGATTTGTCTTGGACAACTCTGTTTTTCCGGGAATGGATCGGCCGATTTATTTCAGTGACGATCCTGCCGCTTTACTGGATTGTCGGATTTACGCCGTTAAAGCAAGGGGTTCATGACTATATTGCAGATACGACAGTGGTGCACGAGGACTCTTTCAGAAAAAACAAGTTGGTTCAGAAAAAACGCCAAGATGGGTCTGGGTTGCAAGAAACCCGCGCCTTTTAGTATGATGAAGAGACAATGAAAGGGAGGCGTTTTGATTGGTACAAATTACATTCAAGAAAAACCCTGTTACTTTACCCAATAAAGAAGTAAAAGTGGGAGATCAGGCTCCAGATTTTTCGGTCTTATGGACGGACTTGAATCCGGTGACATTGCAGGATACTGCTGGAAAAATTCGGCTGATCAGTGTGGTTCCATCATTGGATACCGGCGTCTGCTCAGATCAGACAAAGCGCTTCAGCGATGAAGCAGCGGCGTTAGGCGATCATGTAGCGGTCCTGACCGTTTCAGCCGATTTGCCATTTGCGCAAAAACGCTGGACGGAAATCAACAAAGTTGATGCACTTACGACGTTATCGGATCACCGGGATCTTTCATTTGGTGAAGCATACGGAGTGACGATGAAGGAACTTCGGCTTCTGGCCCGCTCGATTTTCGTCATTGATCAACATGACAAAGTCGCCTATGTGGAATATGTCCCTGAAGGAACGGATCATCCCGATTACGACAAAGCGTTAGACGCAGTAAGAAAGTTAACAAACTAATACAAAGGAAACCCACTCAAAAGAGTGGGTTTCCTTATTGAGGACGGCGAACGCATGAATTCAACCATGGAAAAAACGTTTTATTTTATTGATAACCACACGACAAAAATCCAGCAAGAGCAGGAAAATGCTTACTTGGAAAGCTTGTTGACAACAACGGAAAATTGGCTGGATGGAGTCATTAAGCCAGAAGAGGGATCCAGCAAAGAAGATATTCGCAAAGCGCTTCAACTGGCGGTATTGAAAGGCATGAAAGAGCATGTCCAGCCGCATCACCAAATGACGCCGGATGCGCTTGGCTTATTAGTGGGGTATCTGGTAGAGCTGTTTGTCAAAAAAGAACAAGCCGTCATCTTGGATCCGGCTGTCGGAACCGGCAACTTGCTATTGACGGTCATGAACTATTTGGATGGTCGATTAACGGGAGCGGGCGTGGAGCTGGATGATTTGTTGATTCGCCTGGCTTCAAACGCTGGCAACCTGGTGGAACAGCCGATTACGTTCTATCTGCAGGACGCTCTGCAGCCCTTATTGATCGATCCGGTTGATGTTGTTGTTTCAGATTTGCCGGTAGGGTACTACCCGGACGAAGAAACAGCAGCCACCTACGAATTGAAAGCGGATGAAGGAATGTCTTTTGCCCACCATTTGTTTATCGAGCAATCGTTAAAACACACGGCTGAAGGCGGTTATTTGTTTTTTATTGTCCCTAAAGCGTTGTTTGAATCTGCACAAGCGAGCCAATTGCACAGTTTTCTAAAGAAACATGCCCATATCCAATCGGTAATGGAATTGCCGGAGAGCCTGTTTAAAAATTCGGCTCATGCGAAGGGAATCTTGGTCTTGCAGAAAAAACAAGAAGGTGTCAAAGCGCCGAAAGAAGTGTTATTGGCACGTGTGCCGAATATGTCAAAGCCGGAATCAATGTCAAAATTCTTTTCACAAGTTACCGGATGGTTTAAAGAAAACAAAGAATAAAGCAGCGGATTTATGCTATACTGAAGTTATAAAAACATCCAGATGCACCATTTTTTGATGAAAAGAGGGATGCGCAATGACCGAGTCAAACGAAGCACCAAAAAAAGTCAGTTTGCAGGAAGCCGTAAAACGCCAACTGGAAGCTAAGAAAAATCAAGCTGGAGACAAGCAGTCAGGCGGCAATGCTTCACTGTCGACCAAAAAGATGAAGAGCCAGCAATCAAAGAAAGTCAGCAATAACCGCCGCAAAATGGGTACGTAAAAAAGTATCGACATACGGAAGAATGTTGAAAAGGCAGGGAGATCGATTCCCTGCCTTTTTTCTTTGTGCAAAAAAAAGTATACTGATTTAAATCGCTTTCTCAACTAATTTAAAAGGAGAAGGAATGCTATGCAGACAAATTTTCAAGATGCCTATGGTGCTGATGTCTTTCGAGCGGATTGCGAAAATTGTTTTGCTCTTTGCTGTGTCGCACTGGGTTTTACTGCTTCTGCAGATTTTCCAGTTGACAAGGCAGGAGGTGTACCATGCCGAAACTTAACATCAGACTTCAAATGTGGAATTCACCGGAACTTAAAACTCTCGGGCTATAGCGGATGTACAGTATTCGACTGTCTGGGTGCGGGACAAAAAGTTTCTCAGCAGACTTTTGGTGGAGTGAGCTGGAAAGACGATCCAGATTCAGCTCACCAAATGTTTCAAGTATTGCCGGTCATGCAGCAGCTTCAGGAAATGATCTTTTACTTAACGCAAGCTATTGAGCGCTGCGGCAGAGGGGAATTAGAAGAGGATCTGCACCAAAGCAGACAAGTGATTGAGCAACTTACTCTAGCCCCTGCTGAAAGTCTTTTATCGACAGATTTGCCTCATCATCGCCGGCATGTTAAAAATATGCTGGTACAGGTTAGTGATAGCGTTAGACTTGAATCAGGCCGATACAATAAAGAGATGAACCGGAAAAAAGGACGCAATTACCAGGGAGCAGATTTAATTGAGGCAAAACTGCAAGAAAGAGACATGAGAGGCTCGTTGTTTAGAGGCGCCTACTTGATTGGGGCGGATTTGGGCAATACAGATTTAAGAAACTCGGATTTTATCGGAGCAGATCTGCGAAATGCAGATTTGTCGGGAGCAAATTTAAAGGGCAGTCTTTATTTGACGCAAATGCAGTTGAACTCTGCAAGAGGAAACGCCTGCACGAAAATACCGAGTTTATTGTCTGTGCCCGCTCACTGGAGTGAAATGCGATGATTTGAAGAGAAGAGGAGGAGTTGGATGTATGCCGGCTTTTGGCTTCGTTTAAAAGCTTTTGCAATCGACTACCTGTTGATTTTTGCTTATCTGGCAGTGCTGCTAGTTTTTTCCCTATTTGTGATGCCTTCAATACAAGACTGGTTTCAGGCTTCTCGGATGACGGCTCAGCTTGCTGGCTTTCTCATGTTGACGCTGCCCGTTTCCCTTTACTTCATCATTTTGGATTCAACAATGGGCAGGCAAACGGTCGGCAAACGGAAAATGCAGCTTTGCGTTGTGGATAAGCAGGAGCAGCCTATTTCCATTTATCGTTCGACTTTTCGGACGGCATTGAAGTTTTTGCCTTGGGAGCTGTCCCATTTTATGGCTTACCGGATGATTTACTTGGGAGATGGCGAAGTGTTGCTGGGAGATTATTTGATAGGGGGATTGGTCTATGTTTTGATCTTACTTTATATTCTGATGGCTATTTTTACAAAGGACAAGCAGTCCCTTTATGACCGCTTAGCAAAAACCTATGTAGTAAAATCAAATTTTCTTTGAAAACTATTGACTTGCCGAGAAGAACTGGTAGAATCTATTTCAATATACTTTTAAAAAGAGTTAGATCTTGAACTAAAGAAACAAATATAGTTTGTCCATTTATTTAATAAATATCTCGATCGATGGTTTAGTAACCAATTTGTGCGCAGCAGCAAGAGACTGGATGGCAGGTGTGAATTCAGGCAGCAAATTGGATGAAATACGCCATCAGCTTTGATCGTTTCGAAAAAGAGTGAATGCTTTGTATAGACAAAGCATTAAATTGGGTGGTAACGCGGAGAAAACCTTCGTCCCTTTATGGGGACAGGAGGTTTTCTCTTTTTTTATAGAGAAAAGGAGAGTTTGCTATGCACAATATTAAGTCAGTCATCACACCCAGATTCCTGGAAGCCCTAATTTTAACTGCTCTTATTTTTCTGGTAATCAGTGTCAGCATCATCAGCTTTGAATCGGTTCCGCATATTCCTATCTTGTTTTCGATTTTGCTCTTGTTCGTTTACGGAGCCATAAAAAAAGTCTCTTACCGGAAGATGGAAAAGGGGCTGGTGGAAGGAGCAGGTGCGGGCATGAGTGCTGTCTTCCTGTTTTTCTTCATCGGCATACTCATCAGCAGTTGGATGATCAGCGGGACCATTCCGACACTTATTTACACAGGATTTACGCTCATTTCCATGGCCTTTTTCTACGCCATTGTTTTTATCGTGACATCATTAATTGGTTTATCAATTGGCAGTTCCCTAACGACTGTTGCGACCATCGGCGTTGCTTTTATCGGCATGGCGACCGCAATGGACCTGTCTTTGGCTATAACGGCCGGAGCGATTGTGTCGGGAGCATTTTTTGGCGATAAAATGTCGCCATTGTCGGACACCACAAACTTGTCTTCTACCATTGTCGGTGTGGATCTTTTTGAACATATCCGCAACATGGGATGGACAACGATTCCTGCATTTGGGATAACCTTGATTTTGTTCGCGCTGCTTTCTCCAGAGTCAGCTGGTACAAGCATTCAAGATGTTGCAGCTTTTAAAGAGGGGTTGTTAGCCACGGGAATGATCCATTGGTATACGATCATTCCGCTGGTTGTGCTCATTCTGCTGACGATTAGGAAAATGCCGGCTTTGGTTACGCTGGCAGTAAGTTCAGTGACTGCAATACTCATTTCATTTTTGCATCAAAGTTCAACAGCTTCTGAGCTATTTTCAGTCTTGTTCAGCGGCTATGTCTCCTCGACGGGGATAGAGGAAATCGATTCTTTGCTGTCGCGTGGGGGAATGGAGAGCATGATGTTCACGGTTGCTTTGGTGCTGCTTGCGCTTAGCATGGGCGGATTGCTGTTCACGTTAGGAATTGTGCAATGCCTGCTGGCAAAAGTGGAAAGCCTGCTGAAGAAAGTCTCTTCTGTCATTGCCGCTTCTGCATTAACGGCGATCGGCATCAACATCTTGATAGGGGAGCAATATCTGTCAATTCTGCTGACAGGACAAGCTTTTAAAGAACCATACGATAAAGTGGGGCTTGCCGGCAAAAACTTGAGCCGTGTGATGGAAGACGCAGGAACTGTGGTCAACCCGCTTGTCCCATGGAGTGTTTGCGGCATCTTTATTACGGGCGTCATCGGCGTTTCAACGCTCGATTACTTGCCATTCGCATTCTTCTGCCTGTTATCGCCATTATTGACTGTCTTGTTCGGCTTTACTGGAAAGACCTTGACGTATAAAGAAGCAAAATAAAAATGCTGGGAGAAGCAGGTGATGCAGTTAATCACCTGCTTTTTTGAAGGAATGGAGGAAATCGATCGGATGAGTCGAATAGTATTGCATATAGACTCTTATCCTGCTGCGACTTGGAAAAAAACAGTCGAGGAGTAGATATTATGTACAAATCAATTTTATTGGCTGCAGACGGTTCGGAAACTTCGATACGAGCTGGCACGCAAGCTGCGCAATTGGCCTCGTTGGCCAAAGGAGCTGAAGTAACGATTGTCTACGTTTCGGATTTTAATGAAGACAGCAATGAAGAAGTTCATGATGGCGGCCCGATAGAATTTGAACTGTCGCGCAAGAAAAAAACCCAGCCTATCCGAGAGGCCTTTGAACGCGAAAAAATCTATTACAAAACTGAAATTTTGCATGGCCGACCGGCACCGGCGATTATTGAACTGGCAAACGAAAGAAATTTTGACCTGGTTGTCATTGGCAGCAGAGGATTAAATGCGTTATCTGAAATGGTGTTGGGCAGCGTTAGCCGCAAAGTCGTGAATGGAGTGAATTGCCCTGTACTGATCGTAAAATAACGTGAACTTCTTTATAACGGAGTCTGGTATACTAATAAAAAAGATTGGTCTTATTTGCATATACGCCGTCGAAAGGCCGCTTGGAGGAAAACAACAAATGAAAACTTTACCTAATTGCCCTAAATGCGATTCTGAATATATTTACGAAGACGGCAGTTTGCTTGTATGTCCTGAATGCGCACATGAATGGAGTCCGCTTGCAGAAGCTGACAGCTCAGAACAAGAAAAGATTGTGAAAGATGCAAACGGCACGCCATTGCAAGATGGAGACGCTGTTACCGTCATCAAAGACCTGAAAGTCAAAGGCAGTTCATCGACTTTGAAAATTGGTACGAAAGTAAAAAGCATCCGGCTGGTCGAAGGCGACCACGATATCGACTGCAAAATAGATGGCTTTGGCGCTATGAAATTGAAATCGGAATTTGTAAAAAAAGCATAAAATGAAAAGCCCCTGCCCAAACTTAATAAAAAGTTTAGGCGGGGGCTTTATATTTTTAGGATATAGAGAGTGAACCGCAAAAGGATTAAACGCCGCGTTTATTTCCCCACACCAAGGTATGCAATTGCGGCAATACTTTTGCGTCGTTCATGATAGGTGAACGAACGTGGTAATCGATTAATTGCTCATAACGATGCAGCAAGTCGGAAACCAGCTGGGCATCATCCGTTGTAGCTGTATCTTCGTTGCCGGTCTGCAAGAAAAATGGAACCGCTGGATACCGCTGATGAAGCTCTTCTGCATAGGCAAAATCGTGCTGGTCAAACACCACAACCTTCAAACTGACGTTGGCATGCTGCAGCTTTTCCATAAACAAATCGAGTTTCACAAAATCCGTCTTCATTCCAGAGCTGGGCGGCTTTGGCGACAAGGTGATGTCGTCGATGTTAGTCAGCCAGTCTTGCCAAATTGACCCTTGGGTTTCAACGGCCACTTTCCAACCTTGTTGATGGCACAGCTCGACCAATTCGCCAATGCCTTTATGAAGAGCGGGATTGCCACCTGAAATAGTGACGTGTGAAAATGCTGCGCCTCCGGTTTGGATAAGCTCTTCGACAATCTCAGCAGGCTGTTTGGAAACACTGGTTCCCGTGCCGTCCCATGTGAATTTTGAATCACACCAGGAACAGGAATAGTCGCATCCGGCGGTTCGCACAAACATGGTTTTTTGTCCCATGACCATGCCTTCGCCTTGTATCGTTGGACCGAAGATTTCCATGACAGGGATTTTCATAACAGTTCCTCCTTGCGCGGACGGAACACCACATAGCTCGTCGGCGTTTCGCGTACAATCACTTGCAGGCAATTCGGCTGGTTGCTTTTTGTTTTCAATACTTGTTGAATGGATTGCCACACCTGCTGAGCAAGAAGTTCAGTGGTTGGAAATTTGTTCGTAAATTCCGGATGGTCGTTCAAGACGCTGTGGTCGTATTTTTTATGAATCAGTTGTTTCACTAATTTAAAATCAATCAAAAAGCCAGTCCCGTCAAGCTCATTGCCAGCAATGGTAATGTTGAGGTGATACGTATGGCCATGCATGACTTGGCATTTTCCTGCATCTTCACTTGGAATAAAATGCGCGGCAGAAAAATGCAGGTCTTTGTTGAGCTCGAATTGAAAGTCGTGTGCAGTGGTTGGGTAAAATTGCTGCATCATTCGACAGCACCTGCCGATTTTTTCGCCTGGTAGCGGGCAAGGCCTTCGTTGCGCAATATGCAGGATGGACATTCGCCGCACCCAGTGCTCGGAATGCCGTTGTAGCAAGTCAAAGTTTTTTCTTGGACAAAATCAAGAGCATCCAGCGTATCGGAAAGTTCCCACACATCGGCTTTATCCAGCCACATTAACGGGGTATGGATGATAAACTGCTTGTCCATTGCCAAATTCAATGTAACGTTTAAGGAACGGATAAAAGTGTCACGGCAGTCCGGGTAGCCGCTGAAATCGGTTTGGCTGACGCCGGTGATCAAATGCCGGGAACCGATCGCATCTGCATAAACTGCTGCAAAAGATAAGAACAGCAAGTTTCTGCCCGGTACGAAAGTGGAAGGCAATTCGCCTTCCTTGGCGGTCACTTCAATGTCGTCCCGTGTCAGCGCATTCGCAGACAGTTGATTGATCAAAGTCATATCCAGCACTTTGAACGAGACGCCAAGTTCTTCAGCGATTTTTCGGGCACATTCGATTTCGGCTGAATGGCGCTGGCCGTAATCAAATGTGACCGTTGCAACTTCTTTAAAATTTTTCATAGCCCAAAACAGGCAAGTGGTGCTGTCTTGGCCGCCGCTGAAAACGACGACCGCTTTTTCATTTTTCATCTAAAACACTCCTTAGTTTTTTAGAGAGGGAGTTTGCGAACCTCTTTAAGCGAACAGCATTAATAATACCATAATGTGCGTCAATCAGCTTTGGAATCGAACTATCCGAAAGCACAAGTGCTGCAAAGCGCTCTTCTGCTTTTAGTAAGGTATACTGATTTTGTAAAGAATCTCGTTGAACATATTGGAAGGGGAGATGTGACATGAAAGCAATCGTCATCGACAATTACGGAGGCAAGGAACAACTGAAAGAAAGAGAGCTGGAGAAACCGGCTATCAATGAAAACCAAGTACTTGTGGAAATCCATGCCACGTCCATCAATCCGATTGACTGGAAATTGCGTGAAGGATATTTGCAGGAAATGCTGCCATGGGAATTTCCGATTATTTTAGGTTGGGACGCAGCAGGGGTAATTGCTGAGGTTGGCAAAAACGTTAAGCATTACAGTGTGGGAGATCGGGTATTCGCTAGACCGGCCACCACACGCCAGGGAACATATGCAGAGTTTGTTCCGGTTGAAATGGAGCTTTTGGCACATATGCCAGAAAGCATGAGCTTTGAAGAAGGAGCAGCTATTCCGTTGACTGGATTGACTGCCTACCAATGCCTTGTAGGCTTTGCAGAAGTAAAAAAAGGGGACAAAGTGCTGATTCATGCAGGAGCAGGCGGAGTCGGCAGCATGGCCATCCAAATTGCCAATAGCATTGGTGCTTACGTAGCAACAACAGCAAGCGACAAAAATGATGAGTTGGTCAAGTCGCTTGGAGCAAACCGGGTAATCAATTACAGTGAAGAAGACTTCAGCGAACTGCTGGAAGATTTCGATGCGGTACTGGATACGATGGGTGGAGATGTGTTAGACAAAAGTTTTAAAGTGCTGAAAAAAGGCGGGAAACTGATTTCAATTGCCGGACAGCCTTCTGCTGAAAAAGCTGAAGAATACGGTGTGAAAGCCAGTAATTTTTGGTTGGAACCGAGCGGTGAACAATTGCAAAAGCTGGCAAACTTATACGTTTCGGGAGAACTGAAACCGACAATTGGCCATGTTTTTGATTTTACGGAGCAGGGATTGAAAGATGCGCATGAACTAAGTGAATCTCATCATGCCCGCGGAAAAATTGTCATTAAAATTAAATCTTAATCGAGCAAAGAAGAGGTTTTGGAATGTACTCATTCCAAAACCTCTTCTTTTAAAATGTGCTTTTAAACACTACTTGAATTTACTTTTCCATGACGGCAAAGTAATTGTTTTCACTGTCAGCAAAATTAAACACTTTGCCTGATGGCATGTTCACAATATCTCCAACGGTGATACTTTGATCTGAAAATTTTTGGTGCAGCTCTTCAGCATTTTCAGTGAAAAACATTAAGGAGGGAGTGTCTAGATTTACTCCAGGCGACATCCTGGCAACGGCTTCTTTGTTATGTAGAATAATGCTTGTTTCAGCACCTTCTGACGGCGCAAGTTCAATCCATCTCATTCCGTGGGTATTTTCTTCAGCCACTATAGAAAATCCTAGTTTTTTTGTCCAAAAATTTAAGGCTTCGTCTTGGTCGTTGACATACAGCATAACTTGCCCAACTTTGCTGATCATGATCTTCAGCTCCTTTGTAATATTTGAATTAGTGCTTAATCGAAATCAAGTCCCAAAAGACCATCAAGCAAGAGCCCTGATGGTCTTTCGGTGTGAGTGAGATTGTTTGTGGCTTATGATGCCAAACCCATTTTATTTATCAGGTTAAAAGTTTTCAGGCTTGCCTGATTTGTCTTCAGAATAATATTCATCCGGCGCATCGTCCTGAGCATCTTCTGTACGTACAACCAAAACATCGCATTTTGCCGAACGGACAATGTGTTCAGAGACACTGCCGATTAAGAAGCGTTCTACAGCATTTAATCCGGTTGCACCGCAAATAATAAGGTCAGCTTCTACTTTTTGAGCCAAGTCACGCGAAATCATGGTTTTCGGAGAACCGTAATCGACTACGATGTTCACTTTTTCAACACCGGCAGCTAAAGCTTCTTTTTTGTAGTCGTCCAATAAATCTTCCGCAAACTTTTGAGCGCGGTCAGCAATTGATCGATCGTACGCTTCGATGGCTGCGAATGACCGGGTATCGATGACGTTCACCAAATTTAATGTAGCGTGGTTCCGCTTGGCGATGCCAACTGACTTTTTAAATGCCCATTCTGCTTCTTTGGAACCGTCGACTGCAACTAGAATTTGACTGTACTTTAATGTCATCCTAAATTCCTCCTTTTGTCTCTCACTATAAACAATTCGCTATAAGTTTTAAGGTTCCTGCTAAATTGAGGTTAATTTAGTGAATTTTTTGTCTAATTAATGACGACTATTGCCCCCTATATACAGCGTGTTTACAAGTATAAAAGTAGCAATTTAGAGCGTTAATCTTTAATTTCTGCTAAAATATAAATAATTTCAGAAAATTCTTATAAATAATTAACGGATCCTACTAACGATAAAAAGGAGGGTTTCGAGATGCGAATTGGTGTACCGACAGAAGTAAAAAACAATGAAAACCGAATTGCGATGACTCCGGCGGGTGTAGTCCATTTAAAACAGTATAATCACACTGTGTTTATTCAGGCGGGAGCTGGACTTGGTTCAGGATTTACTGACGAACATTACCGAGTTGCTGGAGCAAAAATCGCTGCCACGGCCGAAGAGGCATGGGCGCAGGAAATGGTCATGAAAGTAAAAGAACCGGAACCGGAAGAATACCGCTATTTTCGTGAAGGGCTGATCTTATTCACTTATTTGCATTTGGCTCCAGAAAAACAATTGACGCAAGCGCTGCTGCGTGCAAAAGTGACCGGCATTGCTTATGAGACCGTTCAGTTGTCGAACGGTTCTCTGCCTTTGCTGACGCCGATGAGCGAAGTAGCAGGCCGGATGTCTACGCAGATCGGAGCTCAATTTCTTGAAAAGATACACGGCGGTGCAGGAATTTTGCTTGGCGGAATTCCGGGTGTTGGGCGCGGCAAAGTGTGTGTGATTGGTGCCGGAGTTGCGGGGACCAATGCTGCCAAAATAGCAGTTGGAATGGGTGCAAACGTTACGATACTGGATTTAAATCCGGACCGCCTGCGCCAACTGGACGATCAGTTTGGCCAGGATGTCCAAACATTGATATCCAATCCATTGAATATTGCCGAATCTGTAAAAAAAGCAGATCTTGTTATTGGTGCGGTGCTGATTCCTGGGGCAAAGGCACCCAAACTGGTGACGGTAGACATGATTAAGTCCATGAAGCCTGGATCCGTTGTAGTAGATATTGCTATTGACCAAGGCGGGATTTTTGAGACCAGCGACCGTGTAACGACTCACGATGCACCGACATATGTAAAGTACGGAGTTGTCCACTATGCAGTAGCAAATATGCCAGGAGCCGTTCCAAGAACTTCTACGATTGGTTTAACGAATGTCACGGTGCCATATGCAGTTCAAATTGCCAATAAAGGGTTGGTCCAGGCGGTACGTGACAATGATGCCTTAAAAAAAGGCATCAATACGCTGGCTGGCTATGTAACATATGAGGCTGTAGCTTTAGACCAAGGACTGGAGTACAAATCAGTCGAAGATGTTTTAGGGGAATAAAACGGCGCCGGAAAGATTCCAGCGCCGTTTTTGATGTTAGTTTGTAATGATTTGAAGTTCCTTTGGAAATTTTGTCAAGACTTCGTAGCCGTCTTCTGTAACGACCACATCATCTTCGATGCGGACACCAACTTTGCCGGGAACATAAATGCCGGGTTCCAGTGTAAAGACCATTCCTTTATCCATTTTCATTGGATTGGCTCCGTGAATAGAAGGGAATTCGTGAACGGATATGCCAAGGCCATGGCCGAGGCGGTGTGTGAAATACTCACCATATCCTGCATCTGTAATGACTTTGCGGGAAATCTGGTCCAGCTCAGCTGCCGTGACACCCGGTTTGACCGCTTTCAGTGCAGCCAGTTCAGCCTGCAGAACGATATCATAAACGGCTTTTTGTTCTTCACCAGGTTCACCGAGCGCCAATGTGCGGGTGATATCTGAGCAATAGCCTTTGTGGACAACCCCAAGATCGAATAGCACCAAGTCACCATTTTGCAGTTTTCGGTCGCCGGTTTTTCCGTGAGGCGAAGCGGCTTTGTCGCCTGTCAACACGGTCGTATCGAACGACATATGAGTCACCCCGCGTTTTTTTAATGCCAATTCAATTTCTGTCATCACTTCAATTTCAGTGATGCCTTCTTTAATTGTTTTAGCAGCGACTTCGATGGCATAATCGGCCAGTGCAGCTGCTTCACGCAAAATCTGAAGTTCTGCTTCGTCTTTGATGACGCGCATAGCATTCAACTGATCATCCAGCTGCACAATTTCGAGTGAACCAAAAAACGAAAGGATGGCATCATAGCGGTCAACGGTCATATGGGCTTTTTCTATAGCCATGGTTTTCAACTCGATGCCACGAGATTGCGCGGTGTTGTATAAAATTTTCATCGAATTTTGCGTATCTTCGTGGCCTACAATTTCGCCGGTCCATCCGGCGTTTTTTGCATCCGGCATTTCCATCTTCGGACAAATCAGGAAAGGTTCTGCTTCAGTGAATACCATCACCCCCAATAGGCGTTCGTGTGGGTTGCTTTGGAAACCGCTGACATAAAAGACGTTAAAGGGATCGGTAATAAACGCAGCGTCAATTGACTGTTCTTTTAAATAATTTTGTAATTGCTTGATTTTGGTCATATGTACTCCTCCTCCACATGTGTAGCATATCAAAAATCAGGGGATAAATCAGCTGCGAATCAAACTACTAGCTGCCATTTGCAAGTATTTCATGAAATCATGCCGTGTTCCTGCATGTCGGAAACAGAGCAAGATTGTGGAATATCCATAATAAAATCGGTATCATTACAAATGAACATTTTTACATTTCCAACAATCAATAACAAACTCATTGGAGGGATAGTATGCACATTTCATATCACGGACATTCAGTTGTAAAAATTAAAACAGGCGAGTTCACGATCCTAATTGATCCATTCATTAACGGAAACGAATTGACGGATTTGAAAGTGGCCGATGAAAAGCCAAATGCCATTCTTTTGACGCATGCCCACAACGATCACGTGGGGGATACGATTGAACTGGCAAAAAGCAATAACGCACAAGTAGTTGCACCAGTCGAACTGGCTAACTACTTAGGAAGCCAAGGAGTCAATGCAGTTGGCATGAACTTAGGCGGTGCACATGAATTTGATTTTGGCACAGTGAAATTTACAAAAGCATTCCATAGTTCTTCATATACAACCGAAGAAGGCGAAGCAATTTATGGCGGCATGCCAGCCGGGATTCTCTTTAAAGCAGAAGGCAAAACAATTTATCATGCCGGAGATACCGAAGTGTTTGGCGATATGGAAATTCTCGGCAAACTTAACGACATTGATGTAGCCTTCGTGCCAATCGGTGACTTTTTCACAATGGGGCCGGAAGATGCAGCTTACGCAGTTGAGCTGTTAAACCCTAAAGTTGTAGTTCCCGTACACTATGATACTTTCCCACCCATCAAACAGGATCCCGAACACTTCAAGTCCTTGGTCAAAAATGCAGAAGTCAACATCCTGCAGCCAGGCGGCGGCATTGAATTATAATTACGGACAACACCCAGAGAGCCTTGGCTTTTTGGGTGTTTTTGTTTTCTATCCAACTGTTTCACTCGATTGCCAAATGCACAGGAGGTCCACAGGAAGTGAATATGGTAACCTTTGCGACAGGAAGTCGCGCTCATAGGTTACCTTCCATCAGGCCACCTCCACTTTTCTAATTGTCCAGTTGCGGTGGCCAATTCCTCGGGACATAAGTCAATCCAGCAGTGTGGCATAGAGCACCACTCTGCTGGATCGCCTTATGCCTGTCGGAACTGAGCGGCCACCTCCACATTTCATTGAATTATGCTACACTATTAGGTACATGAACGCAGAAAGAATGGGTGAAATCATGGCGACTAAACATGAACAGATATTGGATTATATAGAGACCTTGGCCGTCGGCGAAAAAATTTCGGTGCGGCGCATTGCCAAAGAGCTTCAGGTGAGTGAAGGGACTGCTTACCGGGCTATCAAAGAAGCGGAAACGAAACGGTTGGTGTCGACCATTGAACGTGTCGGAACCATTCGGATTGAACGCAAAAAGAAAGAAAATATTGAGCGGCTGACCTATGCAGAAATCGTCAACATCGTTGACGGGCAAGTGCTCGGGGGAAGAGCTGGATTGCATAAATCTTTAAACAAATTCGTGATTGGCGCGATGCAGCTTGAAGACATGATGCGCTATACAGAAGCAGGCAATTTGCTGATTGTCGGCAATCGCTACAAAGCACATGAATATGCGCTTCGTGCAGGTGCAGCCGTGTTGGTAACAGGGGGATTTGAAGCATCCGAAGGAGTGAAGAAGCTGGCAGATGAGTTTGAACTGCCGGTTATTTCAACTAGCTACGATACTTTTACTGTGGCAACGATGATTAATCGGGCCATTTACGACCAATTAATCAAAAAAGAAATTCTTCTAATAGAAGATATTTTGATCCCACTTGAAGTGACAGCGTATTTAAAAGTAAAAGAACCAATCAGAAGATATCATGAATTGAATGAAGAAACGACACACGGCGGTTTTCCGGTGGTCGATCAGTCGAATAAATTGGTCGGCATCATTACTTCTCGTGACGTGATTGGGCATCCGCCTACTGAGATCGTCGAAAAAGTGATGACCAAAGATCCCATCACGGTCTCTATGCAAACTAGCGTCGCCGCGGCAGGACATCGTATGATTTGGGAAGGCATTGATTTGATGCCAGTTGCAGATGATCATGGCAAGTTGAAAGGCGTCATCAGCAGACAGGATGTATTGAAAGCAATCCAAACTGCTCAACGTCAGCCGCAGCAGGGTGAAACCATCGACGACATCATCAAAAGCCAGCTGCATCAACAGTCCAATGATAAACTAGTATTGGAATTTCGAGTCACACCACAAATGACCAATGCCTATGGTTCAATTTCTCACGGCGCGTATACAATGATTCTCACGGAAGCTGCAGGAGCGGCTCTAAAAACAAAAAATCGAAAAGATAGTGTACTGGAAAACATTTCAATCTACTTCTTAAAACCGGTTCAGCTGGATGCCGTAGTGTTTGTCCATCCGAATATTTTGGACATCAGCCGGAAGTCTGCAAAAGTTGAAGTTGATGTGTCTCTTGATCACGAAATCGTGGGCAAGGCTATGTTAACATTCCAGTTACTGGATCGATAAACTGAGATTCCTCTCCAACAGTAAAAAAGGCAGCAGAATCACTCATGACTGAGTGTTTCTGCTGCCTAAAATATTCTATCCTGGATAAGTGGCTTACGGGTTTAAATCTGCTTCTTCTTCAAGAAATGTCTGATAATGCCGGGACGCTTTGTAATTGTAATAAACGAGAGCCACTCCAAGTACGATGAAAACGGCTGAAACAATGTACGTGATCGCACTTTGAAATACGAACAGCTGGTTGATGCCGAAAAGGGCCAAAAAGCTTCCCAACGCCATTGATGCACGAGCAGCATACCATTTTTTTCGAATGGGCAAAACAGTGCGTGTACGGAATTGCTTTGTTTTGTTATAAAAATAAATAACAAATGATACAATGATTAAAACAACGAATATTAACATAGGGACCTCCTGAATTCCAAAACTCATTATCATTGTACTGAGAACTGAGCAAAATTGCGAATGGATTTCCTTATAAAATGGAGGAACTCGGAAATGAACAGTCAAATCATCGACACAATTAAGCAATACAGCACCATTATTATTCATCGCCACGTGCGTCCGGATCCGGATGCATACGGGTCGCAGCTTGGATTGAAATACTTATTGGAACAAAATTTTCCAGACAAACGTATTTTGGCTGCAGGCACACACGACTATACGATGGACTTTCTGGATTTTCCTGATCAGGTAGAAGATCAGGATTTTGAAGGAGCATTGGTTATCGTGACCGATACCGCCAATACAGAGCGCGTGGATGATCAGCGCTACAAAATGGGCGCTAAGCTCATTAAAATTGATCATCATCCGAATGATGATGCCTACGGCGATATTATCTCCGTTGACACAACTGCCAGCTCAGCATCTGAACTGGTCTATGAGTTATTCGCTTATGGACGCGAACACGAAGGTTGGACCTTATCTTCAAAAGGAGCACGTTTGCTGTATGCAGGAATTATCGGAGACACCGGCCGCTTTCTTTTTCCAAGCACCACACAAAAAACTTTTGCAATCGCAGGTGAACTGATCAAATACGATTTTGACCGCAATGCCTTGCACAACGGCATGTACGAGATGGATCGCAAATTATTGCATTTGCAAGGCTATATGTACCAAAATTTTAAAATGGATGAAAATGGAGCGGCTCATGTCAAAATCACCAAAGATATCCTAAAAGAATTTGATGTTACAGCAACGGATACTTCTTTGCTGGTCGGTTCACTTGGCAATGTCAAAGGCATGAAAGCTTGGGTTATTTTAATTGAAGAAGATACTGAAATTCGGGTGCGTTTGCGTTCTAAAGGTCCAGTCATCAATACCTTAGCAAAAGAGTTTGGTGGCGGGGGCCATCCAATGGCTTCCGGCGCAACGGCTTATTCTTGGGAAGAGGCGGACCGGGTAATTCAGCGTCTTGCTGAAATCTGTGCTGCCGCAAAATAAAGAGGAGGAGTGTGTCAATGGTTTATCCGCATATAAGCACATCGGCTGATTTGCTGAAAAGTACGGTGCGCCTTGACCAACTTTTCCCGTATTTGAAGGAACAAGGAGCCGTTTCCGCTGCAATCGTTAATACGAAACTGTATGGCATTCTTCCGTTTTGGGAAGCCTGCCAACGTGCCGGCATCCATGGGGTAGTCGGCCTTTCGGCATTTATCGAGTATGAAGAACAGTCTTATCCGGTTGTATTGTACGCCCAGTCGAATAAAGGCTACAGCAATCTTTTAAAGATCTCGAGTGCGTTGGCGACAAGAGACAAAGAATCCATTCCGGAACAATGGCTGAAAGCTTACCGGGAAGGGTTGATTTGCGTTGTTCCGAATAAAATCGAGTGGCTGTTGACAGACCGCACGCCGGTGTTTGAATACATAAAAGAGCTATTTGGTTCAAAAGCGTTTGGCAGTATTGAACGGCCGGGTGGAATCCTGTCAGATCAGGAATCGGCATTTGCTGAAGTCTGCAAAAGCATAGCACTGCCGATTATGGCAACACACGAAAGCCGCTATTTGACAGAGCATGATGCCTTTGCTTATGAGGTAGCTTCTGCAATCGGCCAAGGCTTAAAATTAAATGATCCCCAAAGGCAGAAGCCAGAGCATCTCAGTGCTTACGTCCCTAGCCTTACAGAATTTGCTTCTTGGTTCGCAGACCGTCCAGAATGGCTCGAGTGCACAGCCGATCTGCTGAAAAGCTGTCAGGTAACAATTCCGATGAATCGCCAACTGCTCCCGGTGTTTCCGCTGCCCCAGGAAACCGACAAAGCTGCTTATATTGCTGAGCTGTGCAAAAGGGGATTGTCAGAGCGGGTACCCGGCTTTTTAACGTCTTACCAGGATCGACTGGATTATGAGCTATCGGTAATCGGAACAATGGGTTTTATTGATTATTTCCTGATTGTTGCGGATTTCATGAAGTACGCCAGAGACCAGGATATTATGACAGGTCCAGGCCGTGGATCTTCGGCCAGTTCGCTTGTGGCCTACTCGTTGAAGATTACCGAAGTAGACCCTCTTGAACATGGTTTGCTTTTTGAGCGTTTTTTAAATCCAGAACGAGTTACATTGCCGGATATTGACATTGATTTTGCTGACCATAGACGCCAAGAAGTTGTAGACTATGTCGCGAAAAAATACGGTACGGTTCGAACGGCGCAGATTATTACATTTGGCACTTTGTCCGCCAAGGCTGTTGCCCGGGACACCGCACGGGTGTTTGGTTTTGAAGCGGAAGAACTCGAAGCCATCTCAAAAATGATTCCAAACCGCCTGGGAACGACACTTCGCTCGGCTTTAAAGGATTCACCTGCATTGAACAGTTGGATTGTAGAGCGGGAAGAGCGCAAATCCTGGTTCAAGACTGCTTTAAAATTGGAAGGCTTGCCGCGCCATGCCTCTACGCATGCAGCGGGTGTGATTTTGAGTCCAACCCCGTTAGTTGAGCATGTCCCGATTGAAAAAGGGAACGAAGGCATATACTTGACGCAATGGCCCATGCATGAACTGGAAGCGATAGGCTTGTTAAAAATGGATTTTCTCGGTCTGCGCAATTTAACAATTCTCGAACAGATCAGAGCGCTCGTGTATTGGGATACAAAAAAACGGATAGACTACCGGAACATCCCACTCCAAGATGAAGAAACGTATAAATTATTGGCAGCAGGGGATACAACTGGCGTCTTTCAGTTAGAGTCTGATGGCATGCGCCGTGCACTCCAGCAAATCAAACCAACGGCTTTTGGCGATATTGTCGCTGTGAATGCGTTGTTCCGTCCAGGTCCGATGGAGTTTATACCGTTATATGCCAGACGGAAACACAAACAGGAGGCCGTGAAATACGTCCATCCCATTTTAGAGCCAATTTTAAGCGAAACTTACGGCGTTATCGTATACCAAGAACAGATAATGCACATTGCGGCGAAAATGGCGGGCTTTTCACTTGGAGAAGCCGATTTGCTGCGCCGAGCCGTCAGCAAAAAGAAACGAGAAATTCTCGACGAAGAACGACAGCATTTTGTCGGTGGAGCAAAGGCAAAAGGATTCACTGAAGCGGAAGCAGCGGAAGTTTATGATTTGATTGTCCGTTTTGCCGATTATGGCTTTCCGAAAAGCCATGCGGTAGCTTATAGCATCATTTCTTATCAATTGAGCTACATGAAAACTCATTATCCGGTTTATTTCTATACCGGCTTATTGACCAACAGTGCCGGCAATGCAGAAAAAACCAAACAGCTGCTGCAGGAAATTAAAGAAAAGAAAATTCCGCTGCTGCCGCCATCGGTCCAACAAAGCCGCCATTCGTTTTCTGTAGAACAAGGACAAGTGCGAATTGGGTTGAATGTGGTAAAAGGCGTTCCAGGAACGACCATAAGGGCATTGCTTGCTGCTAGAGAAGAAGGACCATTCAGCAGTTTGTTCAATATTGCTGAACGCATTTCTGCTTTGCATTTTAATCGGAAATCGTTTGAACCGTTGATCAAGGCAGGCGCTCTTGATGAGTTCGGTCACGACCGCAGTGTTTTATTGGCGTCGCTTGATAGCGCCATTAAACACGCTGAACTCGTCAAGCCGACTGAAGACCCCGGCTTGTTTGATGACATGGGATCCAGCTTTATGAAGCCAAAACATACGAAGGCTACTGCGATGCCAGAAACCTTGAAACTTGATTACGAGAAAGAAGTTCTTGGGTTCTATTTGTCCAAGCACCCAATTGAACGCGAGAAAGAAAATCGCCAGAAAAACTTTCAAGAATTGAAATCGCTGAAAACCAAACGGGACCGAGAATCGGTTATTGTCTTAGGAATGGTGGATGAGGTGAAGCGGATCCGAACAAAAAAAGGTGATGCTATGGCATTCTTGACGTTAATGGATGAGACAGGGCCCGTTTCTGTGACTCTGTTTCCAGTGGAGTATGCAAAATATAATCTGCTTTTGGAACCGCAGGCAATTCTTGAAATTCATGGAGTGGTTGAAAATCGCAATCAAAAAACGGCCATTATATGCAAAACAATAGAAACTTGACTGCTTTTCTCAAAGAAAAGCAGTTTTTTCTTTACGTAGCCCTATTTTTTTTGTAAGGTAAAGGTTATGAGTGGCCAGACCACTTTCAAAAAAATGGGAACTGAGGAACTGCCATGAATCAATCGAAACGATATTTGGACATAGTACGAGACATTCGTGACATGATTCGGCAAGAAAAAATCAAGCCAGGCGACCGCATTCCATCTGAGAGGGAATTGGCCGAAACAATGCAAGTTGGTCGATCAACATTGAGGGAAGCACTGCGCAGCCTGGAATTGTTGGGATTGATCGAAACACGCCGAGGAGAAGGGACTTTTTTGTCAGATTACAGAAACCATAAATTGGTTGAAGTACTGTCAACATTTGTTCTTCAAGACAATCAATCACATGAGGATGTTTGGCGGACACGTCAGCTTCATGAAATGGCGGCTATCCAAGAGATTTGCCAAAACGAAGCAGTCAGCCAAATGAAAATTTGGGACAGTTTTCGGCTGCGTCTTAAAGGCGAAAGTTTTCAACGAGAAGACTTTGTCCGGGAATTGATGGTGCTATCGGGTAACAGGTTGTCTTTAAAAATCTGGTTTTTGCTAAAACAATACAGTGGCAACCCATATGATGGACCTGTTTCTTCTGAAGAAATAGACCGCATGAACAATATACTGACCGCAATCGAGCAACAAGATGCCGATACGGCCATTCGCGAGTTTAAAGCATGGAGTGAATGGCTACAAAAGGAGAGAGTACGCAATGGCAATGATTCGTGATATTTTTAAGCGCAACAAAGACAGCAAAGAAGCAACCATTCCTTCAAAATCTGCAAAAGATGTACCAGAAGGGCTAATGACCAAATGCCCTGACTGCAAAGAAATTACGTTGACAAAAGATCTCGAAAAAAACAATAAGGTTTGCCCAAAATGCGACCATCATTTCAAGATGACCGCGCATGAACGGATAAATAGTTTGTTGGATAAAGGCAGCTTTGAATCAATGGACGACCACTTAAAATCTGAAAATCCACTTGGCTTTCCAGGGTATGCGGAGAAGGTCCAGGCAGACAGTGAAAAAACCGGTTTAAATGAAGCCGTACTGACGGGATCCGGTAAGCTCTTGGGACAAGATATTGTATTGGCAGTGATGGACTCCCACTTCCGAATGGGTTCAATGGGTTCAGTTGTAGGTGAGAAAATTACACGTGCCATTGAGGCAGCTACGGACCGCAAATTGCCATTCATTATCTTCACGGCGAGCGGGGGAGCGCGCATGCAAGAAGGCGTGCTGTCTTTAATGCAGATGGCTAAAACCAGTGTTGCGTTAAAGCGCCACAGCAATGAAGGCTTGTTGTTTGTATCGGTTTTAACGCATCCAACAACTGGCGGCGTATCTGCAAGTTTTGCTTCAGTAGGAGACATTAATATTGCAGAACCGAAAGCTTTGATTGGTTTCGCCGGCCGCCGCGTTATTGAACAGACGGTTCGAGAAAAACTGCCTGAAGATTTCCAGACAGCTGAGTTCTTGCTGGATCACGGACAATTAGATGCAGTTGTTCATCGTACAGACATGCAAAGTACTTTGTCGACTATCGTGCGGCTGCATACGAAAGGGGCTGTGGCAAATGGCTAAGAAAAACGGAAAAAAATCAATGCCTTTTGAAGAGCCGCTAATTCAGCTTCGCGCAAAAATTTTGGAACTGAAAGAGTATACGGCAACCGCTGAAGTGGACTTGAGTGCGGAAATTAAATCATTGGAAGACCGATTTTCAAAACTCGAAGAAGAAATATACGAGAACATGAAACCTTGGGACCGGGTTCAAGTAGCACGGCATCCCGAACGGCCTACCACTCTTGACTATATTCCGTTGATTTTTAACGATTTTATTGAAATGCATGGAGATCGCTTGTATGGAGACGACGCTGCAATTGTCAGTGGGATTGCATCTTTCCATGGACAGCCCGTAACCATTATTGGACATCAGCGAGGCAAAGACACAAAAGAAAATGTCAGACGAAATTTCGGCATGCCGCATCCGGAAGGCTACCGGAAAGCCTTGCGTTTAATGAAGCAAGCAGAAAAGTTCAAACGGCCGATTATTTGTCTGATTGATACCAAAGGTGCGTATCCTGGCAAGGCAGCAGAAGAACGCGGACAAAGCGAAGCGATTGCTCGTAATCTTGTGGAAATGGCTGGGCTCCAAGTGCCGGTATTGTCTATTGTGATTGGTGAAGGCGGCAGCGGTGGCGCACTGGCACTGGGTGTTGGCAATCAAATTTTAATGCTGGAAAACTCAACATTCTCAGTCATTTCTCCAGAAGGAGCAGCTTCCATTTTGTGGAAAGATTCTGCTTTGGCGCAAACAGCTGCCGAAGCGATGAAAATCACTGCCCCAGATTTGCTGGACATGAAAATAATTGAACACATGATTCCGGAAGTGCGCGGCGGTGCGCATCACGATCCGAAGAAACAAGCCTCAATCATTTCAGAAGCGATCAGACGCTCACTGGAAGAATTGAATGGCTTGTCCGGCGAAGAGCTGATTGATCAGCGTTACCGGAAATTTAAATCAATCGGTGTTTTCAGTGAATGATGGAGAACCGCTCAGGCGGTTCTTTTTCGTTCCAAAGGTTGTTGGGCGCATTTTTTTCTGCAAAACGACATGAGTTGAACTTCAGAAACCGGATTTTACTCTCTGCATCGCTTTTCCTTTGACAATGGACGGACGTTGATGCTATTGCTCCAATAGCATTACTTTCATCCTGTGGGTCCAAAGACAGAGCCGATTTATATAAAATCAAGAGGCGAAATTTAAGAGTTCAACTTATAGAGTCAGGAAAATGAAACAAAATCTTAACATGCAGCATGGTTTTTAAGGACTGACAGTAACGTCTTGCCGTGGTAAGGTAAACAGAGTAAATGGAACTGCAGGAGGGGTATTATGAAGAAAATTGGAGTATTAACAAGCGGAGGAGATTCGCCGGGCATGAACGCTGCTGTCCGTGCAGTTGTCCGTAAAGGGATTTACCATGGCATCGAAGTAGCTGGTGTTTATTCCGGGTACCAAGGACTGATCGAAGGCAATATTAAAAACCTGGAAGCAGGCGATGTTGGCGATATTATTCAGCGCGGAGGCACAAAGTTGTATTCCGCAAGATGCGAAGAATTCCGCACCGAAGCTGGCCAATTAAAAGCAATCGAGCAAATGAAAAAACAAGGTCTTGAAGGATTGGTGGTTATCGGGGGAGACGGTTCTTACCGTGGCGCGATGGCTTTGACCAAAAGAGGATTTCCGTGTGTCGGCGTTCCAGGAACGATCGACAACGACATTCCGGGAACCGATTACACAATCGGATTTGATACAGCGTTGAATACGGTTATCGAAGCAATCGATAAGATTCGTGATACGGCGACAAGCCATGAGCGGACCTTTATTGTGGAGGTAATGGGGCGTGACGCGGGCGATTTGGCGCTATGGGCAGGTCTTGCCGGTGGAGCAGAAACCATTCTAATTCCTGAAGAAAGTTATGATATTGATGAGATGATCGATCGGTTGCAAAAAGGCCGCGACCGTGGCAAACGCCACAGCATCATCATCGTAGCTGAAGGGGTTATGGGCGGCAACGAATTGGCCGACATTATCAAAGACAAAGCAGATATCGAAACGCGTGTTTCCGTTCTTGGACATATCCAACGAGGCGGTTCACCGACAGCACGTGACCGTGTCCTGGGCAGTTTGTTTGGCGCACGTGCAGTTGAAGTTTTGCTGAATGGTGATGGAGGACGAGCTATTGGCATGAAAAATCATCAGGTGGTAGACTATGATATGACAGAGGCATTCACTGCTGCGCATAATGCCGACATGAGTTTGTATACATTATCAAAAGAATTAGCAATTTAAAATGGTAAATGGAGTGAGTTTATTGAGAAAAACGAAAATTGTCTGCACAATCGGACCTGCAAGTGAATCACCGGAACTGCTTGAACGCTTAATTGAAGCGGGAATGAACGTTGCCCGTTTAAACTTTTCACACGGCAACCACGAAGAACATGCCTTGCGCATCAAACGCATCCGTGAAGCTGCGGACAAAGCTGGCAAAATCGTCGGAATTCTTTTAGATACAAAAGGTCCGGAAATCCGTACTCATCAAATGGAAAATAACTCCATTGAATTGGTGACAGGTCAAAAAATTGAAGTTTCCATGACGGAAGTTTTGGGAACTGCTGAGCGATTTTCTATCACTTACGAGCAGTTAATTGAAGACGTTGATACGGGATCAATTATTTTGCTTGACGATGGCTTGATTGAATTGCGTGTTGAAAGCTTAGACAAAGAACAAGGCATCATTCATACCATCGTTGAAAATGCCGGGACGTTAAAAAGTAAAAAAGGCGTTAATGTACCAGGTGTTTCGGTTCAATTGCCAGGTATTACAGAAAAAGATGCACAAGATATTTTATTTGGTATCGAACAAAATGTTGATTTTGTAGCTGCTTCATTTGTCAGAAGAAGTTCAGATGTTATGGAAATCCGCGGATTGCTTGAAAAAAATAACGGCGCACATATCCAGATCATTCCAAAAATCGAAAACCAAGAAGGTGTCGACAATATAGACGATATCTTGATGGTTTCCGATGGCCTAATGGTTGCGCGTGGGGACCTGGGTGTCGAAATTCCGCCCGAAGAAGTACCTTTGGTGCAAAAATCGCTAATTGAAAAATGCAACAGTGCTGGCAAACCTGTAATCACAGCTACTCAAATGCTCGATTCGATGCAGCGTAATCCGCGTCCGACACGTGCAGAAGCAAGTGACGTCGCCAATGCGATTTTCGATGGCACGGATGCCATCATGTTATCGGGTGAAACAGCAGCCGGCATTTATCCGGTCGAATCTGTTGAAACAATGCATCGCATCGCCGAAACGACTGAAGCTGCTTTAAACTACAAGCAAATTGTTTCGACAAGAAGAAAAGAAAAAGAGTCGAATATGACAGAAGCAATCGGCCAAGCAGTTGCCTATACCGCTTTAAACTTAAAAGTTCAAGCGATTATCGCACCAACTGAAAGCGGCACAACTGCTAAAATGATTTCAAAATATCGTCCTGGTGCACCCATTATCGCGGTAACTTCTTCAGATCGGCCAGCACGTAAGCTGTCTCTTGTTTGGGGTGTTCAACCAATCGTCGGATCGTCAGTCGAGTCGACAGATGAATTGCTTGAAAAAGCAGTGGATGAAAGCTTGAAGCATGGCTATGTTAAACATGGCGATCTTGTCGTCATCACAGCCGGCGTTCCAGTTGGGCAAGCTGGTACAACGAACTTAATGAAAGTTCATGTTATTGGGGATATCCTGGCTAAAGGCCAAGGAATCGGCAAAACGGTTGCTTTCGGTGAAACCGTTGTTGTCAGAAATGCAGAAGAAGCATTGGCTTTAGATGTAGAAGGGAAAATCATCGTGACGATCGGAACAGACCGTGATATGATGCCGGCCATTAACAAATGTGCTGGAATTATAACAGAAGAAGGCGGATTGACCAGCCATGCTGCAGTAGTCGGTTTAAGTCTTGGCATCCCTGTGATCGTTGGCGTTAAAGAAGCAACTTCGCTTATCAAAACCAATTACGATATTACAATGGACGCTGAATCGGGCATCGTTTATCACGGCCATGCCAGTGTTCTGTAAAATCTATCAAGGAGGCTGGTCAAAATGATGAAATGGATTTTCCTAGCATTAATTATTGTACCGTCTCTAGAGTTGGCACTGCTCATTTGGGCAGGAAGCAAGCTAGGATTTTTTGCTACGATGGCAATCATTGTTTCAACAGGCTTGATTGGTGCTTTTCTTGCAAAAAAACAAGGTTTAAAAGCACTTAAAGATATTCAAGATGGAATGAATAACTTTCAAGCTCCAGGAGATCAATTAATGAATGCGGCATTCATTCTAGTGGGTGGCGTTTTGCTGCTGACACCGGGGTTCATCTCTGATGCAGTAGGATTCACTCTGCTTTTTGCTCCAACTCAGAAAATGTATAAACCATTCATTTACCGAGTGATCCATAAAAAGATGAAAAATACCCGGGTTATCGTTGGATAATGCCGGGTATTTCCATCAATTTGCTGAGGAAATTTAAATTCTATAAGCGTTTCCATTCACAAATTCTGCAAAGTTGATTATAATGGCTAAGTAAGGGAATAAAAACAGAAGTTCATAAACGCAGATGAGACATCATTCTGCATTTTTTTTTGGAATGATGAATTAGACTGAAGAAGGAGCGATTTATATGACATCATCAAAAGGTTTAGAAGGTGTAGTAGCGACCCAATCCGCCATCAGCTCAATTATTGATGACACACTTACATACGTCGGCTACGATATTGACGACCTGGCTGTCAACGCCAGCTTTGAAGAAGTAATTTACCTGCTGTGGCACCAGCGGTTGCCAAAAGCAGACGAATTGGCGGAACTCAAGCAGCAATTGGCTGACAACATGGCCGTTCCCCAAGCCGTGCTGGATCATTTCAAAACATACGACATCAAGCATG
>NZ_JBZDOG010000008.1:0-115794 GCF_058268495.1 Planococcus sp. TJ-201
TCATTCTCGCACAGGTAGATATTTCTACTTTTCTACTTTTGTTAGAATAAGCATCATTCTCGCACAGGTAGATATTTCTACTTTTCTACTTTTGCATATATAAAATAAATATTATTTTAAGGAAAATGGATTAAAACACTCATTTAGCAGTCTGAGAATATGCTATATCTTTTCAAAGTTTCTAACAAAAGTAGAAATATCTACTTTTGTTAGAATGAATATCATTCTCGCACAGGTAGATATTTCTACTTTTCTACTTTTGTTAGAATAAGCATCATTCTCGCATAGGTAGATATTTCTACTTTTCTACTTTTGTTAGAATGAATATTATTCTCGCACAGGTAGATATTTCTACTTTTCTACTTTTGTTAGAATGAATATCATTCTCGCACAGGTAGATATTTCTACTTTTCTACCTGTGTAGGGAACAACCTTCAAATATTACATTTATATTACATTTTATTTTTCATTCTCACAAACTTCTACCTGTGTTATTATCAGAACTATACAGAAGTAGAAGTTTGCTAGGTAGAAGTTTGTAGTAATAAAAAATTTTAGGAGGAATAGTAATGGCAGCTAAAACAATCGTTGTAGGAAATTTTAAAGGGGGAGTGGGTAAAACCAAGGTCTCGGTCATGGTAAGTTGGGAATACGCCACTATACATAATAAGAAGGTTCTTCTCGTCGATATGGATCCACAAGGGAATGCAAGCACTTTAATTGCTCGTTCAGCAGGAATTGAAGAAATTGATCAAACCATTTTCGATGGTTTTAAGAACAAAAATCTCCAAGATGTTGTTGTGAACGTTTCTGAAAATCTTGATTTGATTCCAGCAGCCGTATCATTTAAAAACTTTTCAAAGTTTCTATACCAAAACTATCAGAATGATTTAGATCAAATCACTTTATTGAAAACGCTTTTGGAGCCTCTAAAAGCAAACTACGACTACATTTTTATTGATGTGCCACCGACAATCAGTGACTACTCAGACAATGCTATGATGGCTTCTGATTATGTTCTTATAATATTGCAAGCCCAAGAGCTTTCATTGGAAGGTGCAGAAACCTATGTATCCTATTTGCAGTTTATGGCAGATGAATATGAAGCCGATATTCAGGTTCTAGGCGTATTGCCAGTTCTTTTGCGAGCTGGGGGACGTGTTGACATAAGTACTGTTGAACGGGCAACTGAACTTTTTGGTGAAGACAATGTCTTTAAGAATGTTATTAAACACTTAGAACGTTTAAAAGCTTGGGATATGACCGGAATAAAAAACGAAGATCACCATGACAGAAAAGCACATCAAACCTTTTTAGATGTCGTCGATGAAATAGAGGAAAAACTTGAGAGGCTAGAGGAGGAAAATGTGGATGTCTGAAATCTCAAAGAAAGGCCCATTAATTAAGAAAAAGACAAGAGCTAATACGCTTGATAGACCAAAACCAGTAGTAATAAATAGCCAAAACGATTTTAAATTCAATAATGCACCATCAACTCCAACCGAACCAGTGGACAAAGAATCAACCACTAAACAAAACATTATATCGGCTCCGTCAATTGAGAATAAGTCGATAATCCCTGTTCCCGAAACAATAGCAAAACGGCCCCGTAAAACAAAGTCCAGTGTTGGAAAAAATAATAACGTAAAATCCATTAAAGTTCCACATGATCTTCACATTCAAATTGGAGTACTTGGAAAGTTTATGGACGAAAATAAAACCTATGCTATTATTTCAGAACTAGTCGAGTATTATACAAAAAATGAGTTAACTGATCGACAGCAAAAGCAGTTTGAATACATGACAGGATTCTTTAATGAAAATGAAGAGTAATATTAATTAGCACAAAGAGTTATTCACACATTCTTTCTAACAAATATCTACCTAACAAAAGTAGAAATTTCCACTTTTGTTAGGTAGATATTTCTACTTATGTTAGATAATCTTTTCAATTGATTAATCTAAAGTATGCTAGCATGCTAGTATACTCGTATATATCTGCGGAATAGTAGAATATCTAAATTTGAACTATAAATGCTAAACGGTTTCAGAAGCAAATTTATTTTAGTACTCGAGATAAATTTTTTAATATCACTAAGTGATCTATTACTCCGGACTAAAATGAAAAAAATAGAATGAACTTCAAATAAGTTAAATATTTATAGAACAAACCAAAAGGGCTGAGAATCACTTCTCAGCCCTTTTTATATTTTCTTATATTAAGACTAAAATTTTTTCTTGCTTGGTAACAAACTTAATCTTCAAACATCTTATGGTTAAAAAACTCCGATAATGTCATTCCAAAACCATGGGATATCTTTTTAATCGTACTAATCCGTGGAAACTTAGATCTACCAGCCATGATTTCAGATATGGTTGATTGCTTAACGCCAGAGCGTTTAATCAATTCATTGGTTGTCCATCCTCTTTCAGTCAGTAACTGCTGGATACGAGTGGTTACGGCCTCATCAATTTGCATACAATACCTCATCTCATTCACATTCTAATCAATATCTCGAATTTTCAGACGCGACAGGATTCGCATGTCATTCAGAAATCTTTAATCCAAGATATTTTACCATCAAACGAGAAGTGCTAACAATGGTATTCGACCCTTTTACAGAAAAAAGATCAAAAGTGAAAAATGATCAGATGGTCATTGCTGTAGGTGTGTATCTGCCTAGCGCATGTATTTGAGAACTTGCTATTTAAATAAACATGATACTTTACACTCTCTTATCCGATGATTTCCCTTGCTAAGTTTGATAAACAGATTCTTCTGAAAAGCCTAGTATTAAGGCTTACCCATACTTTAGTATCAGTATACCGATTTTATTAACAGTATACTGTTGTAAAAATATCGGTATACTGTTAAGCTCTGACTAATCAACTAATCCCACAGAACTCAGTAGAAGGGAGGAGAGTAGATGCCTATATGGTTTGGCGACTGGATCAAGGAACAACGGACGGCACTCAGCATTTCTCAGTCCGAGTTATCTGACAGGACGGGCAAACAGATTCCGCAAAGTACGATCAGTATGTGGGAACAGCGGAAGAATGAAAATCCGTCCGCTCAAAACGTGCGGCTGGTGGTGGAGTCATTGGGAATTCCGATGCGAAATTTCCCTTGGGAATCTATCCTCTTTAAGGATAAGAACACGGAAGCGAGGGGTCACGAGATGGCAGAACGATTTTATCTATACGATTTAGCATCCGCATCCAGTTTAAAAACATTCGAAGGGAAAACGTATGTATTGAAGGGGGCAGTAGGTGTGGAGAAAGAATCCGGAGACGTTCGCCATATCACGGATCTCTATTATCGAACACGCTCCGTGATTTCAGACAAACGGCTGCTGGCCAAACGAAAGAATCAGCACGATGAACTAATGAAAATAGAGGGCATCAAAAAGATTAAGTAAATGAGTCAGTAGCACACCCTTAAGAACAGTAAGCAAGACCCCAACAACTTCATAGTACGTGTCCGTCGCAGATGGCAACCTGTGGTATGGATATACGACGAAATGGTTTGGCCAAAGTCGCCTAAAATTGGCTGTTGTTCCGTTGCCAGATTGTAGTTCTCGGTTACCTAAAAACCTTGTGCGCTGCAGCTATAGGCTGCAGAGAGTTAGCGAATGAACCTGCTATAAATTCGCCGAACATTACTGTTCTTAAGGGTGTGCTACTACCCACCAAATCGAAAGGCGGTTTTAGAAATGGCAGCAACAAAAGAGCAAAAAGAACTGAAGACCAATGCCGAACATCTCCTGGCCTATAACGGCAAAGATTATGACGATTGGTTAGAGGAGAAGCACCAGGAAGTGATTTCCGAAAATATTCCGTTGCTCATGAACCTCTTGAAGAAGGAACGGAAAGCCACAAGTCCGAACGCGGCTTCACAAAACTAAAAGACAACTGGCAAAGGAGGGGTTTAAATGGATGGATTAATTGAAACGGGTTTAAGTATATTGGAATGGGCGCAGCGATTAGGCTTAATTGCTGCAGCTATCGCTTTTTGTATCGGAGGGTTCACGTTGATGCTGGGCGGAGACCGTGGACGTGCGAAAGCCATCGGCTGGTTCATCGGTGCAGCCGTCGGACTGGTCATCGTGATGGGGGCTTATGGGCTTGCCGAAGGCATCGACAGCAACATCAAATTTTAATTAAAAAAAGGAAGAGCCGCTCCGGAATGAGTGGCTTTTTTCTATTTACCGACGAAAGGAGAACTGCTAGATGTTGAAGATATTATTTGTGGGCGCACCCGCGGACTCAATTCCCAATCATGAAAAGATAGAGTTTGGCCAGGCGGTAGCCTTAACACACGAATTGGAATTGATGTACCGCAATGAACAGCGGGAAGCCGAAGCGGAGTTTTTTGTGATTGGCAAAGACGGCCTGGACCTCTATAAAGGCGTGTTCCACTTCGGTTCCTATGCTTACCCGAACATTTATCATCAAATCAAAGACAAGGCCATGAAGATCCGCGTCGATAAAGAAAAGCAGGGTGACAAGCTCTTTTTGCTCGAACAGCTTGAAAAGCTGACACCGGAAGAATTTAAGAAAGAAGAAAAAATCGATCGGGCGTTGATCAACGTGGATAAAGACCGTATTTCCCGCTTGAAGAAGTGGCAGCGGATCACGGTGTATTCCCTGGCTGCCATTTTAGGAGCGGGACTGCTGTTCCTGGGGGTTTTATACTTTCTCCAGCAAGGACAGTACGAGGAAGCCCTAGAGGAAGGGCGCAGCATAGTCAGTCAGCAAGAAGAAACCATTGAAACCTATGAGTACGGTTTGTTAGGAGAAGAAGAGACGTTCTTGACATCCCTTGAGGCAAAAGAGGAATTAACCGAAAGCCAACGACGGATCTTGGCCACACTGTATTTAGAGAAGGGCGAATTTGAGAAAGCCGTTCAAATCATGGAGGATACGGTCTATGTGGAAACGCTCATCTTGAAGAATCCGCAATTGGACCAAGAGGAAAAGACCGAGAAAATCACTGAATTCAACCAACTGTACCCGACAAACGAAGCTCGATTCGATTTGGCTTACTTTGACGGAGATTATGAACTAATGATGAACCTTCCTTCTATTAATATGACAGTGGAACGTTCTGAAATGAAAACCTATGGACTCCTGAAGCTTGGCAAGCTCGAGGAAGCAAAAGTGGAACTGAATAATAATAATAGCGAAAAATTGAAACAGAAAATCGATTTGTACGAAGTGCTGACAGCCGAGATCACCACGCTTGAGACAAACTTAGCGGATGCAAAAAAAGCCGCAAAGAAGGATGACAAGGCGATAAAAGACATCAACACTGAACTGAAAAAGAAAAAAGACGAACTCGCTGCACTTTAACTGAAGAGGGGAGGCATATCGAGCATGCTCAATGACCGTTTCACCTATACCTTGAAGAAAGTTGGAGTTCCATTGCTGATACTGGCTATGTCGTTCGCACTCTTTTTTCTTACACTGAACTTCCTGGTGAATGTGGTAGTGGAAGTGTTCCGAAAAACACTCGGCACCGGCAATCTGCTCCAACCAGAACCGATCCACCTAACCGCCTCCATGATTTACAGCTTGCCTTACGTGGATACAGCATTTGTCGTTTATGGCGTACTGTTCCTGCCTTCATTTGGAGCGGCTGCAGTGATGGTCTTCAAATACCTCACGAACTATGGCCAACTCAAGAAAGAGCAGAAAGGCAGCGCCCGCTTCACGACGTTCAAGGAAATCCAACAGCAATACCGCGACGTTCCCGAAAAAGGGGAGACGTTTAACGGAAGCGGCGGGGTGCCGGTAGGCCGCTACAAAAAAAGACTCTTTATCGATGACAGTCCGGTCAACAACATGGTGATTGGGACGACACGAAGCGGGAAGGGCGAAACGTTTGTCTTTTCGGCCATCGATATCTACAGCCGTGCGGAGCAGCAAGCCAGCATGATCTTAAACGATCCGAAAGGGGAGCTGTACGCCGCCTCCAAAGAAACGCTAGAAGGGCTCGGCTATCATGTGGAAGTGTTGAATCTCATGAATCCGATTCAAAGCATGTCCTACAATCTACTGCAGCTCACGATTGATGCATTCATGGAAGGCAATTTTTCGTTATCTCAACAATACGCGCGCTCCGTGGCTTTCATGCTCTACCATGACCCAAAAGCAAAAGATCCATTCTGGGCGAACTCAGCGACGGATTTGTGTACCGCGCTGATCTTAGCTTTGTGCGAGCAATGCAAGCAGGAGCGGGAGAAAATCAATATGTATAACGTGGCACTGATGCTCTCGGATTTGGGCACACGGATGGTGGAGAATGAAGACGGGGAGGAAGTCAGCGCCCTGGATGATTTCTTTTCCAAGTTTCCGGAAAATCATCCGGCTAAAATGCAGTACGCCACCATCAACTTCTCCAGCGGGCAAACCCGAGCCAGCATCTTGGCCAACGCCAATGCCAAACTCGGTGTTTTTACGCTGGATGGCACGGCGAAACTGACGTCCCAAAATTCGTTCGACATGTCGAAGATCGGGTTTTCGCGCTGGATCAAGGGAAAGGCCGCACCCGATACCCGGATTCACGTGACATTTTCTACTAATCAAACAGCAACGATTCGAACGGATGCAGATGGCATGTTCACCCTGTTCCACAAGAACCCGTTGCAGGTTGGGGACTCCTTTACCATAATGGCTGGAAAAGAAGAGACCGTGGTGAACATCACCGGATTGATCGAGCGGGAGCGGAAAGATGGCCAGAAAATTTACGAGGGATTTCTGGAACATGAAGTGAACAATACGAGTTTTGAAATCATGGCCATCATGGAATTCGACAAGCCCACAGCGGTGTTCATGATCGTGCCCGATTACGATGCCACGTTAAATGTCATTGCTTCGCTCTACGTGAAGCAAGTCTATACCAACTTAGCCCGAATCGCTTCGAATTCAGAAGGGGGCAAGTGCCATAGGGAAGTCATCTTTATCTTGGACGAATTCGGGAATATGCCAGCGATTGAAGGCATGGCCAATATCGTGACCGTCTGTCTTGGCCGAAATATTCGTTTCAACCTGGTGATCCAGGCGTATGCCCAGCTGGAAAACCTGTATGGTGACGATTGGAAGACCATCGACGGGAACTGCGGGAACACGCTCTATCTATTAACTGCAGATGAATCAACGGCCGAATTAATTTCCAAGAAGCTGGGGGAGGAAACCATCCTCACCAAGTCCCGCTCCGGCCAGACGCTTTCCATGAGCAAATCCAAAACAGAAAGCGTGGATTCCAGGAGGCTGATGACGGCCACGGAAGTCATGGGACTGAAAGAAGGGGAGATGATCGTCATTCGCATCATCAAACGGCAAGATAAAGACCGGAACCGGATTAAGTCCTATCCGATTTTCTTGACTGGCAAAACCGCATTAAAATACCGCTGGGAATACCTGTCGGAGTACTACAATACCGATAAATCCATTAACGATATCGATATTCCGTGCGAACATTCCATGACGGACCTGAATCAGCTGCGTGCCTCGTTCGTTACCAATAACTTTGCCGATAACCTGCAGAAGGTCAATGAAGGCAAAGAAAGTGAACGGGTAGATCAAGCAGAACAAAAGTCGTTGCTAGAAAAACAAAAAATGGTTGAAGGTAGTGTTGCTGTGACCAAACAGAACAGCAGCTCTTTGAAGCACCAGAAACGAAAAGTTGAAATGAATAAAGAAGAAGAATTTAATGATTACGTGAATCAGCACTACAAAGTGGAGCAGCTCTTCAACAGCACCTTCCTTCGGAATGTGGATGCCGAAAATCCAGAACACTACCTGGAAATGGGCATCGTCGACTTTCGGGAATTCGTTTTGGCCAATAATCACCAAATCGAAGACAAGTTCTGTTCCGTCATTTTAACGAAGATAAACGGCGTCTTAGCAAAACTAAAAGAAGAACAGGAGGTTGTAACCGTATGAATGAAAAACTGGAGCTACTGGACCGCTATTTGCTGTCCCGTGAAAATCGGCTCGACGCAGGGGACGTGTTAACTGTTAAACTGGTAGATGGAATGTTGACGGTCTATAAAGAAGAGGATCTCGAAAGCGGACAGAAGAGGCATGTGACATTGGTTGAAAAGTTCGATGATCAATTGGACATGATGATCGAGGACTTACTTGTGAATCAAGTATAGGTAGCGATGCATTATCATAACTAATATATAGGAGTGTTTTCTATGAAAAAAATAGTGATTTTACTGGCTGTCATTCTGATATTAGCCGGTTGTGGGGAAAAAGAATACTTCAAGCAAATTTATCTTGAAGACGTTAAAGAATACATGGAAGAAGATAAGGCTGGCTTTATGCTGATTGTTACAGACAACGATGAACCCTTTCAGAGCTATGTAAAAGATATAGCAGAGAGCGAGGAAGTTGAAATCGTTATGTACAACGTTTACCAATCTGAAAAAGGAACCGAAGATCAGCGTCCAGTATTTCCTTACGATGAGGTTGAGCGATTTAGTGAGCTCTACTATATAGAGGATAATAAAGTGCAAGGAGCTCTTCCGGTAAAAGATTATGAGGATATGAAACTGACTGAAGAGGTTGAGCACTTCGTGAACCTTCATGAATAATGCTTTTTTCGGGTGATAAGGAGTGATGTTCCATGAAAGATACAGAAATTGTAGAAAAGATTGAAGAATTCAGCGAGTTTTTGAGCATTGGTACCGCAATAAGCGACATGGTTCGCTGGTTGGGGTGGGTGTTCGTCAAAGGGCTTGCTTTTATAGTAGATGGGCTCGAAAATGTGACAGACGATGTATTACTCGTTAAACAATTCTTTCAGAATCCAGAAATTGCGGCGTTCGTTGATACGATACGTCCTTTTTTGTACATTCTTTTAGCGTTCAGCCTGCTTTATACAGGTTATTTATTGATATTCCAGAAGAAATTTGATCGCGAAGGCATGGCCATGAACTTGTTTATTGCGCTGGCCATCATTGTGGCGCTGTCTCAAGGAATGGGTAAAGTCAACGATTTTACGGATGAGGCTATCAACGCTATCAATACGACCGAGTTATACGATGAGGGTGAAGGGTCTTTATCTGACAACATCATTTCACGGCAGCTCACGGATTTATTGGAGTTCGATAAAAAGGGCTGGGAAACAACCGAATTGGATCCTTCGAACACATTACCACTCTCTATGATCGGACACCTATCCGTTACGGAAAAGATGAACGTTGATCGAAAAGAGTTAGAACTAACGCCTGAAGGCAAAGATATTATTTCACATAAACTAACATGGTCCATTTCTGAAAAAGAATTGATAGAGCTGGAAAACAGCACATTGTTGCCTTGGACAAACGAATTCTATTATCGCTACGACATCAACTGGCTCACGCTACTGACCACGTTGACCGTCATGGCATTCACGCTATTCTCAATCGCATACAAACTGGCCAGGCTGTCTTTTGAATTAACGTTCAACTACATTCTGGCCTTACTTGTGGCTCCAACCGATATACACGATGGCCAAAAAACAAAGAAAATCATGCAATCCATCTTGAATACCTTTCTCGTCATCATCTTGATTTTTCTCTCAATGAAGATTTATATGATTGGTACGGCCTACGTCGCGGCAGAATTGGAAGGGTTAGCGTATTTGATTGCCTTAATCGCCTTTTCGGTCGCTGTTATAGACGGACCGAACATTGTGGAACGATTATTCGGCATTGATGCCGGTCTTAAAAACGGCTGGGGCGTCTTGGCTGGGGCTTATGCCAGCGGCAAGTTAATTTCTGGTGCCGGTGGAGCGGTAATGAACACCATGAACCGCTCCGGTGGTTCCAGTAGTTCTGACGGTTCCGAAAAAGACAATGGCCAGGACGAGAAACCGGCGGGTCGTCAGAATAAGAATGGAGCGGCTACTGAAAATGCCGTATCGCCAAATGATGGTGAAGCAAAAGAAAAAGCACAAACCGGACTGTCCGCCGGCGGAATTGCAGCTGATTCAGCCATTGTTGCTGGTAAGGTCGGCCAAAAAGGAAGCAATACAGGGACGGATAAAAATAAAGGCATCGAGAAAAACGGACAAGCTCCTTCACCGAATGAGGACATTGAGCTTTCAAAAGAAAATCCGAAGGGAAGTTCGAATTTGAGCGGAGCAGCTGGAAACAGCAATACCGCTACTGCAAACACCAATTCTGAAAAAGCCAGTTTGCCAGGCAATGAAAAAGGGCCCCAGGAGACTTCACAAGGCACGGGAGCAGCTGGAGGACATATCTCTTCACCTAACGTTTTAGAAGGCGACGATTCTAGCGCTTCTGGAGTCCATGCAAGATCGGTTGGTTTAAGTGGTTCTGCTCCTTCACCGAATGATGCTGATCGTACAAGTGGTGGGTTATCAGAGGGATTAGCTGCTACCAACATTCAGAACGAGCACATGGAACAACAACCGATGGGCCAAACAGTGGAAGAAGGCGAGAGCATCCATGAACAGGCGGGTGGCAATTCCCAAAATCGTGGCAGCTCAACAGGAAATTCCGGTCCTCGTGCTGCAGCCAGTTCGAATTCTGACATCACGGCGACACCATCTTCCATGGCAGGACAAAGCCAGAATGATGCTGCCAAGATTCCTTCTGGAGGTCCGCAAAGCACTACCAGCGTCAATCGCTCCGATGGTGATCAAGCCATCGATGAAGAGGTCACCGCGAATGAAACCCAAGGTACTGCAATACAGGGAGCCAGTAACGTGAGTACCAATATGAGTGGCACTTCTGGTATGGGCGCCGCTCCAGCCTCTAATACCAGCAACCCGGCTGCCCCTTCTTCCGCAGAAGGACAAAGCCGCCATGAAACCAGCAGTGCTCCTTCTGGGCGTCAGCAAAACACGACCACCATCACCCGCTCCGGCGGTGATCAAACGATGGATGAAGATGTTCGGGTTAACGAAACTCAAAGTACCACGACACAAGGTGCCAGAAACGTGACCTCGAATACGAGTGTTGCTTCTGGATCGGGTGGGTTCAAGTCCGAAGCACCTGCTGCGCCAGGCTCGTCATCTACATCAAGCACTGGATCCAGCCGAACGATCAATCAAGACAGTGGTTCCCGCGAAAGCATCGTGAATGAAACAACGGTCAATCGGAATCATCTGCAAGATACGCAACAAACGGACCAAACCAACGCGAACGATATCCGCAGATCGCGTACGCATCACTTAAATCAAGAAAGCTCAAACACGCTGGACCGCATCAAGAATTACCGGAGAGGGAGATAGCTGCTTGCAGCTGTCTCTTTTTTCGTTCCCAAAGGAGCTGAGATTAATGAGAATCTACCAAATCCCGAACGAAATCACGACTGAATTAAAAATCAACAAAGCGCTGTACCTGTTCGATTTGTTTTTGATCATCGGCTTGATTGTTTTCCGGATGATCGCTTTGCCATTCGTTCATTCATCGCTGGTCTGGCCGTTTACCGGATTCCTGGTTTTGTTTGGACTCTTTTTGATTATCCGGCCTACCACGAATCCACAAAAACGAATGAACCAAGCGATTCTGTATGCGATGGTCCGAAAAAAAGATACGTACAGCGCAATTGACTACGAGGAGGGCAACTAAAGATGGCTTTATTTGATGAAACGACGAAACGCACGAAATCCAAAAGCCGGACCGCCTTGCTCGACGAGCGGGACATTGCCGCTGAACGGAAAGCGCACAGCACAAAAAAGAAAGTCCTGTCATCATTTGCTGACATTTCGCCAATCGTCGACATCACCGATTCCGAGTTTTTTGAAATGCGAAACGGTGAATTCATGGAAATCATTCAAATCACCAGCAAGGACATCTATTCGCTGAACGAAACCGACAAAGACAACGACATCTATTCTCTTGCACACTTTTTTCAGGCGTATTTGCCTTCTGTCAAAGTCATCCCGCTCAATACACCAGTCAATTTGGAGATTCCCAAGAGGCATGTCATGCGGGACATCCGGCGAAACCAGAATCCGTATTACCTGCCGCACTTGGAAAAGAAATTGCGGGACTTGGAGTTTCTCGAGAACAACCGGACAGATCGCGAGTTTTTTCTGTTCATCTACGCAAACGATGAAAAGGCCCTGTTGGAGAACAAAGTCCATGCGCGAAAGCTGATGGCTAGAAGCAACCCGCTCCGTGAACTATCGCTGGAAAAGAAGTTGAGCATCCTGTATCAATTGGCCAACTTGAATTCCAAACCACTATCCGACGTCTAGGAGGACCTGACATGCTGAACTTTTTAAGCACCATATTGAAACCGAAGAATGACGACGAAGTGAAAGCGGAAAAGGGATACAACCCTTATCTGCTGTCGAAGATCCAACCACAAGGCGGCATCAAATTCGAGAGCGGCTACGTGAAGACAGGGGATGGCTATGTCTCCTGCATCCATGTCTACAAATACCAATCCCTGGTCGGTGACTTCTGGCTCGAAGAATTGATGCGGATTGACCATGCCGTCGTCACACTGGATGTTGCCACGGCGGATCGGAAAGAGATCATCGAATCCATCAACAAATCTATGGCGGAACAAAATACCCGCTACCAAACGGCCAAAGACAACGTGGACCGCATCGATGCCCGAGCCAGTTACGAAGAGCTCGATGGAGTCTATAAGCAGATTACCAAAGGCGAGATTATGAAACGAATTCATCTTCGGGCATACGTGAAGGCCAAGACGTTCGAAGAGCTGGAGCAGCGGGTGCGGCATGTGTTGGATGAACTGGAGAGTCTGAACTTCCGAGGCTCGGTCTTACTGAACGAGCAGGATTATCTGTGGTCTGGCATTTTTGCCAGTTACGATAACCAGTTGCAATTCATCAACAAACGAAGAGGCAAGGAGATTCAAGCACTGTCGGTTGCTGGTGGCTACCCGTTCCATTACACCAGCCTGACAGACGAGCATGGCACCTATTACGGCACCACCGAAACCAATGGCAGTGTCGTCTTTGACCTCTTCCACAAAGACAAAAACCGCAAGTCCTATAATGCGTTGATGATCGGGAAGATGGGTTCCGGAAAATCCACGCTGTTGAAAAAGACCGTGATGGACCAAGCGAGCAAAGGCAACAAAGTCCGCATCCTGGACGTGACCGGCGAATTCAGAAGTTTGGTGGAGGAGATGGGCGGCAAAGAAATTGCCTTGGACGGATCCCGGGGCATCATCAACCCGCTCCAGGTATTCAAGACGGTGACGAATGAAGAAGATGGCTCCACAAACGAAACGCAATCCTTTACGCAGCACCTGTCGAAAATGAGCGTCTTCTACAACTTTATCAACCCGCAGGCCAATGCAACCGAGAGTACCGAGTTTGAAATTCTGCTTCGCAAACTCTATGTCGAACGGAAATTGTGGTCTAGAGATCCGGAAGAAATCATTTCGGTTACCAAATTCAAAGCGGAGGAGTATCCGATATTCTCAGACCTCCTGTTTCTAGTAAGAAAGGAACTGTACAAAGACTTCGATCAGCAAATCCGGCATGAGAATCTAGCACAGGAGCGGGAGCTGCGCCTGTCGAATATCGAGTTGTCGTTGACGAACCTGGTCGACAACTATGGCAGCATCTTCGATGGCACGTCTTCCATCGAAAGTTTCGACGATGAAGGCATTGTCTCGTTCCCGCTGCGGAATCTGACCAACTTGAAATCGGAAATCTACCAGGCGCAGATCTTCAGCATTCTGAACATGCTATGGGACAGCATGATTTCAGAAGGGGCACCGCAGTTCAATGCGTATAACAAAGGAAAGCTGGCGTTTGAGGACGCATCGAAGTTCTTGGTCCTGATCGATGAAGGACATCACCTCATCAATACGCGTGAAGTTTCCCAGCCAGCGGTACTGTACCTGAACAAATTCATGCGGGAAGCCCGGAAGTATTTCGGCGGGCTTTTCTTTGCGTCGCATCTCATTTCCGACTTCGTTCCGGACGGTTCTAACAATGAGTATGCGGAAAACGTCAAAGCGCTGTTCGACTTAACGCAATACAAATTCATCGGCCAGCAGGATGCCCAATCCTTGTCTGCTATCCAGAATGTATTCAAAGGCCAGCTGACCGAATCGGAGACGCGGGTCATTCCGCACCTTGAAACTGGGAAGGTGGTACTCTCGATTTCTGGAGATAAAAACATTGTCTTTTCAGTCGATGTATCGAAACGAGAACTGGCGATGTTTGGTGGGGGTGCGTAAAATGCCGCAGCCACGTTCAAAGGCTCAACTGGCTAAGACCGCAATCAAGCTAGCCTTGCTGAAATACAACCCCATCGGCATGCAAGTCAAACTGATCATTGCCGGATCTGCTCTGGCAATTGGTATTCTACTAATCTTCACAGCCGGGCTCTTCTCCATGTTCTCCAGTTCCGACGACAGCTCTTCGGGCGTGGGGGTAAGTACGGGACCGGCATCGGTTTCCTCAGAAGTGGCCCAATACCGGGAGCCCATTTCGAATGAGCTGGCCAAGCACAACATGGAAGGCCAGACCGAATTATTGCTGGCGTTGATGATGCAGGAATCCGGAGGGAAAGGAAACGATCCGATGCAAGCCAGTGAATCGAAATGCGGGTCGATTGGCTGCATCACCAATCCCGATGAAAGCATTGCGTACGGCGTAAAGCATTTTGTCTCCGTCTTTGAAAGAGCTGGGGAAGACATGAAGCTGACGCTGCAGAGCTACAACTTCGGGAGCGGCTTCATCGATTATGTATTGAAGAATGGCGGTGCCTATACCAAAGAGCTGGCCATCTCCTTTTCACAATTGCAGTACCAGAAATTGAAGCACACCGGCATCTATACCTGTCACCGGCCGGAAGCCATTCAGCACAATGCGTGTTATGGAGACATCGGGTATGTGGACGCCGTCCTGAAGTATTTGCCGTCTGCCAGCATGGGGAATTCGGACATGATTGCTGGAGATTTTGCATCGCCTGTCAGCAATGCCATGCGCGTCACTTCCAACTACGGATGGCGGAACATTGGAGCAGGACCGGAACATCACGACGGCATCGACTTAGGCTGCAGTGAGGCTGATTCCATCCACTCGGTGAAAGATGGCACCATCGTCTATGCCGGCACGTATGGCGGATATGGGAATGTCGTCACCATTCAACACGCAACTAATTCCTTCTCTACCTATGCTCATCTAAGCCGTATCAGTGTTCAATTAAACCAAAAGGTCGAGGGTGGCAATCAAGTCGGAATGTGTGGCAATACCGGACGTTCCTTCGGCTCGCATCTACACTTTGAAATCAAAACCCAGATGTGGGGCGGCTATATGGATCCCGCTCCTTTCTTATTTAAGGAGGCGTAACGAATGCAATTTACAACAAAATCATTACTCATTGTCATCTCTTTTCTTCTAGCCATCTCATTGGCCGCTAATGTCTATAGTTTCAATTTAGATGAATCTGTAGACCGAGGAGCCATCGATACATCAAAGAAGACGGAAGCAGAATACAAAAGTGAGTTAGTAGAAAAAGAGAATACTACTGCATCACTCCAGGAAGAACTGGACGCAAAAGAAGTCGCCGCTCCAGCTGAGAGCGAAGAAGTGGAACTAACAAATTCAGAAGCCGGAACGGAACCGGATGAACTCGTCAATACCGCACAGCGGTTTGTCGAATATGCTTTTGAAACCGATTCGGAGACGTATATCGCACGCAAAAAACTGGCGCAGAACTACATGACCGAGAGTCTTTACGAAACCTTATACGCTTCAGATGGCATGGCTGGAGAGCAACAAGAAATAGCGGTGACCATCAACGAAGTCACGGTTTTTTCAGCTGCCCATGACGAACAGGAAGCCATCGTCTTTTACACCTACGAAGAAGAAATCCGTTCTTCCGGATACAAAGAGCAAAAGAAAAGGTACGTAAAACTATTCCTTACGGTAGAAGGAAATCAATTAAAAGTAGCGGCAATCGAACCGCTCGAAAATGACTACGGAGGGATCTAGATGGCCAAAAAGAAAAAGAAGAACCTGAAGCTGAACATGTCGACTCTCTACATCACGCTGGCCTTCCTGTTCATTCTGGGCTTCGGTTTTTTCGGAACTTCGAAGCTCTTTATGGCCGAAGACATTCCACTTAACCAAACCAAATTGAACGAAGAGTTTGATTTGCAGGCGAACGGGACGTTCACGGTAAAAGAATGGACCTACGACAAAGAAGAACAACTGATGGAAGTCACACTGGTCACGAACGGCATAGATGATTACCTGAACAAGCTCGACTTCTCTGCCGTCAGCCGGGAAAATCTCTCTACAGAACTGCCGACAGAAATCGTCTATGACGAAAGCGATATCTACATCATCCACATCAACGAAGTACCCAAAGACTTCAACCAGATGGCACTTCGGTTCAACAAAAGCGAAAAAAGTTACGACGAAATGTTTGCGGAAGTTGAAGGAGAAGAAGAGCAAGACAACGTCATTTCCACCATCTACACGGACGAGCGGGTGGTCAAAGAAGAACCGATACCTGACCGGAACTTTACGGAGTATGCACAGGAAATCACCGGCGAATTAATTACAGAAGCGGAGCAGGACATCGAATCCCTAGAAGACAAGAGCCGCATGGCAGACGATGTGATTGCGGATATTCGCAAAGAGATTGAGCAGCTGCAAGCGGACCTTCTGTATCAAACCGTTGATGAACAAGTCGAAACAAACAACGAGGTTTTCCAACTGGAGAAGCGTATTGAAGATTACGAGCGGGACAAGCAAACGATCAGCGACGATGCCCGAACAATTCGCGCAAAAGTGGAACGCTTGAAACAAAAACAATACGATTTGAACATTTAACGGTAATTTTACGTGTCTCCACGTGGAGACAAATGGGTGTTTTACGTGCCTCCACGTGGAGGCATATCGCACTTTTTCGTGATATCACCTCAAACCCAGGCTCCGCCTGGTCTAGCACGGAAAGTGATAGCAGATTTCCCTTATGCTCTTTCTCTTCCCACCACCCAGTTTCTCTTCCCACCACCCAGTTTTAGGCTATATCCGTATTCAGGTATGTACTTACCAAAGGAGGTGTTGACATGGATCTTATCATTCGGGATGTGGATCCCCACGCAGTCAAAAAAATTGATGAATGGGCCCAAAAAAAGAAGATGTCCCGTCAAGTTTACCTAAAAGAATTTATTGAAAAGGCAACGATGTTGGAAATGATTTCGAATGCGGACGATAGTTTTGAGAAGCAGCTCCAAGTCAATACGCTATTCATGGAGAAGACTGCCGACAGTCTCGATAACTTGGTCGGTGTTCTTCGGGAGTTGATGGCCGATGACGAGTAGGCCAGCTGTTGTCATCAAGTCAAAATTTATTGCCGGAAGCTATGGAGGCACATCGTTTAAGGATTACTTGAATTACATGGACCGGGCAGAAACGCACGACAAGGTAAATGCGTTTGAGAAGTATCAGGACTACATGAGCAATGAAGAGAAGTCGACTGGGCTCTTCACGTCTAGCAAGGATAGCCTTAACGATAAAGACAAGGAATATTTCAAGGAAGAATTCAGAAAGGCGCAGAAGAGCGGCAGCATCTTGTGGCAGGACGTCATCTCGTTTGATAACGATTGGTTGAAAGAGAGCGGTGTTTTGGAGAAGAAGAACATCGACACTAAACAAATTCAAGACGCAACCTGCTCCGCTGTCCAGGACATGTTGAAGAAAGAAGGGATGATCGATTCAGCCATCTGGACAGGCGCCATCCATTACAACACGGATAACATTCACGTCCACGTCGCCATCGTGCAGACGAAGGACTTCAAGGAGCGGGGCAAACGAAAACAGGGTTCCATTGATTCGATGAAATCGAAAGTGGCCAACAAGATAACGGACCGCTCCAAGCATAATGAAAAGCTCAATGAATTTATCCGAGAGCGCGTGATTGATTCAAAGCGAGATGATCCGCTCACTAGCTTAAAGAACCAAGTTATGAATCGCGAATTGGTCCGGCAGTTTAAGAAAATCAACAAGCAGCTGCCGGATGACAAACGGATGTGGCGCTACAACATGAACGCCATTCAAGAAGTCCGGCCGGAGATAGACAAGCTTACTACTCTATACATCGAAAAGAATTTCAAAGAAGAATTCAAAGACTTCCAGAAGCAGCTGGACAAAGAAGTGGACGTTCATAAACGGATGTATGGCAACTCGGCCAATTCAGAGCGGTACCGTGAAACGAAGATGACGGATTTGTATACACGCATGGGCAACACCATCCTCAAAGAAGTGAGCGAATACGATTGGAAACAAAAAGAGTCTATTAGAAAAAACGGCAAGAAGCCGAGCAAGTTTATTGTTCAGCGCGATCTCAACAAGGCCGTCTATTTGGTCAATCGTTTTGCCAAAGATGATTTGGAAACAAGCAAAAACCAAAAGGCTTTCGAAGAATTGCAGCAAGAGAAGGAATACGAAAGGTGATTATCCGTACTGAAAAATAGAAAGAAGGTAAAAGTATGGTAGCGCCCTATACACACAATAAAAAACAGTTCCGCTATCGAATTGATACGGACTCAGATCAATACCTTAAAGATTACGCAGCTGCACATAATTTGCCGTTGGAAAGTGCTTCACTGGCATTAGAACTGATCATTAGAGAGCACAAACAACTTACGTCTGAAAAAGCAAATATGAACTTAATGTCGCAAGCCATCTCTCATAATGTGACGACTTCTGTTCAAGAAATGATTGAAGCTGGCGTGGCAAAAGAAGTAAACAAGATTCGTTTAGGCACCAACAATATGGATCGCAACACACAGAAACTCATTGAACTGGTCCAGGGACTTCTGCAGCTCCAGAACATCGATCACATCATGACGACGGATATGAACGCGCCTCCGTTCTTGAAACAGGTGGATGAGTTGATTGAGTCACGGATCACCGAACAGAAGCAGCGGAAAGACAATCAATAGAAAAAAGGAGCGGATAAGGATGGCAGTATTCAGTCACAATTACACACTGGGTTTGATTAAGGAAGTCGGGGAAGAAGATGTATTGGTTTCGGTGAATGGAGAAGAGATTGAAATTGAATTGAAGAAATCGGATCGTGAAGTGCTGCTCAACATGGTGACAGAGAACGTCTTCTTAGTTCCAGTGGATTCGGACACAAATGAACTCATTTTAAACATGGAAGAGTCCGTCATACAGGAAGAGTTTCCAGAAATGGATTTAACAGAATTGATTGGAGCGGTTGAAGAATTCGATGAAGAATAAATCCTAAAGAAAATCTTTTTTCTAGTAATCAGAAGGAGTGATGAAGGTGGGTGATCGCGTGGACAGAGAAGAAGTTCGAAAAGCCAATGAGGTACACGTTCTGGATTATTTGCATGCAAAAGGCGAGAGCTTGGAGCGACAGGGACATTATTACCGACATCCGGAACATGATTCGCTGGTCATCAAAGAAAGTGGGCATTGGTACTGGAACAGCCGAAGCAAGGGCGGCTATGGTGCCATCAGCTTTGCCCGTGAGTATAACGACATGACATTCCAGGATGCAGTTCGGGATGTGAACGCGCAAGATTCTTCCCAGACTTTTTCTAGAGAATCAGAACGGCACACATCAAAAGAATTTGAATATCCGCTCCATCACGAAGTTGAAAATCAGGAGAATATTTCAACGTATTTAATCAATGAGCGGAAGCTGGATCCGAAAATTGTCTCCGCTCTGATACGCAATGATTTATTGGCTGAAGATAAATTAAAGAATGGCATTTTTAAATGGAGAGACTCCGAAGGGAAAATTGTAGGGGGCGACAAACAGGGAACCCTGAAGATGGATAACAAGCGCGGGACCTTCAAGCAAATCATGGCCAACAGCAAACCAGATGGCGGCTTCCGGGTAGACATTGGCTCGCCGAACAAGATTGCGATATTTGAAAGCCCAATCGACGCGCTCAGTTATTTCGAGCTGAAGCGGCCGGAAAATATCCGCTTGCTGTCCATGTCCGGGCTGAAAGACCAAACCGCAACCACTGGCATTCGAGACTTGATCAAGGATTGCAAGGAACGTGGAGCGGTTGTGGAACAAGTGATTTTTGCTGTCGATAAGGATACAGCCGGGGAACAGTTTGTGGATCGCTGGTCAAATTATCTAACTAATTTCAAAGTCGAGAAGCCGAAGAATAAAGACTGGAACATGGATTTAGTCGAAGCGAAAACATTCACAAAAGAGAAGGCAGTCGAAATAGAAAGGTGATGGTCTGAATGGCATTCAAAGGCAAAACGAAAACTCCGGAAGAAAAGATGAAAGAGATTGAAGAGCTGACATCCGGTATGGATCAGCAGATTGACTCCTATTTTGTTTCTGAGAAAGCGATGCGGGAACACCTGGCCTTCATGGCCAACTTCCATAACTACTCGCAGCGCAATATGACATTAATCGATAAGCAATTCATGGGAGCCCAAGCTGTGGGCTCCTTTAATTTTTGGAAAAGCAAGGGCGCGGCTGTTCAAAAAGGCGAGAAGGGTATCAAAATACTCGTCCCTACGCCGGTCCAGTTTTATAAGAAGAACGGCATTGATGTGCCGGTCTCTTCCGCCAGTAAACAGGATCGTGAACTGATTGATAAAAAGCAACTGGAGACAACCAAAAAAACGTTCTTTAAAATCGGACATGTTTTCGAATACACGCAGACCAATGCGCGTGAATTGAATTTGTCAGTCTCCGAGATATTCGGGAAATATCATCGTGATGGCAGTCTTGAAAGCAGCAAAGAAATGATGGCTGCATTAAATAAAATCGCCCACAAACTGGATTTCACTATCGTGGACGAATCGCCATTCGAACTCGGGACAGCCAAAGGGGCTGCTGCTCCAAATGAAAAAATCATTGCATTGAATCCCCGCAATATGGAATTCGAGAATGTTTCGGTGTTGATCCATGAACTGGCGCACGCGAAGATGCACACGCCGGAGAGAGCCAAGGAATTGTCGACAAACGAAAAGGAATTCCAGGCGGAAATGGTTTCCTATGTAGTGGCCAACCGGTACGGCATCGATACGGAAGAGTTTACGCTTTCCTATTTGGCCAACTGGACACAGGGTGCCGAATTAAAAGACAAAGAGCAGTTGCTGAAGGAGGTCCAGAACACGGCCAGCGAGTTTATCGACGAAATTGAATCGCACTTTGACCAATTGAAAGAGAAGGAGCTGCAGCAAAGTAAGGCGGATGATATCGCCTACAATCTCACGGACCAAGCATTGAAGGCCCACGCGTCTCATTCTGGAGAGGAATTGGATAACAAAAAGCCCGCTATGTTTATCCATGGCATCAGCAACGACTTCCAACCATTTGGGGAAGTGAACAACCTCGACTTCGATCACTACAAGCAAGAGCAGACAGCCTATACCGTAGCCATTCCACAAGACACCGGCCTTACGCTCGTCATCAGTTCCCAATATGAAAAAGGGAAATACATTCACCCGCTCCATCAATTAGATAAAGAGCAGTTGGTGAACAAGGAAACGTACACGACATTGGAAAACGGGTATCATGATGTCCTGCTGAAACAAGATGAGGATTACATTCAATCGTTCGCGGCTCGGTTGAGGACGGAAATCTATCAAGAAAAGGCTCCGGCAGCAGAAAAGAAAAAGCAGCATCCCAAAACAAATACAGTTGAAATCGAAAGGTGAGATCAAAAAAAAACAAGAAGGTAATTGTCAGAGCCACCAGCAGAAAAATGACTAATCAAATTGAAAGTTAAAAGTTGTATGAAAACAAACAAGAAGAGGAGGAGAGAGGGTAATATAATTATTGATGCTTTTTAGGAACAGGTAAGAGCACCAACATAGAATAAGCTGTAAGAAAAAGACTGAGCCTCTATGCTGTCCTTCTTCTTCGGTAGTTAATTCCCTGACTTTATAAAAGAACAACTATTTAGGTAGAAATGACGGGTACACCCAAAGTGGAAGTGTCACCTTTAGCCGATAAGTGAACGAACAATCTTAATGACAACTCTCATCCTCATCTGAATGAGGGTGTTTTTTATTTGTCGAAAAAGATTGGATGGCTTAATTCAGTGGTATATTAAGAACGTATGTTCTTATAAAATTAGGAGGTGATCAACATGAAGGGAAATAAACACCTGAAAGTGCAAGACGAAATCAAAGACCGGGGAGTGATCAAGTGGCAGGGAATGATGTTGACCGAACATGTTGAACTGATTCGTGCTTGGTACGAAGAGGACAAACACGATGCAAAACCAGACTTGGATGAATCTGACCTGCATCTATTGCATGAAGAGCTTGTATTGGCTGCGCAACGGAAGTGCCATGTGAAAATGAAATCGTGGAAAGAAAAGAAGTTCCATTACCACATCGGGGTCATTCAGGAATTAAATGAACATAGCCGTTCCATCATCTATCAAGATCCTTCAGACTTACACCGGCTCCCGATGGAAGAATTAGTGAGCGTCTGGTTAATTGAATGAAAAATGATTTTTTGAGCAGGTGCATAAATTGGAACGAGGTTCAGTCTTGCTCCGGTCCAAATAGTCCAATAAGAGGGGGTGCTATCGCTAATGTAGAAGAAGGGCCGCAGTTATTTAGATAACTACGGCTCTTTTGTTCGTAAAAGTGCACTTTTACGAACGCTTTTTATTATAAATAAGTTAATCTACAAATCTATTATTAAAATTTTAGAATGGTAAAATAAGTATATGAATTAATAAGTAAAAGCAAACAAACGAAAAGAGGGTTAAATTCAGCACCCCCGTACTTTTGAGAGGAAGAGGAAATATGAAGAAGATAAATACTGGAACTTCTTACATCTACATGATAATTGCCTCAATAGGCATGGTCATACTGGCTTTTGGACTTCTGGAATACCTAGTACTTACAGGAAATGCGAGTACATCCCATTTTTTATTAACTTTTGCTAGCTTTTTCATACTAGTCCACTACATATACCATCTAGAAAAAAAGACCGGTGTTAGTAATAAGGTAATTTGGGTGAAATCTGTTCTGCTGGCCTTCTCCTTACTTATTCTCATATATACCTTTCACTAGAAACTGAATGTAACTCAGTTAAAATATTAAAAAATATTGTTTAGACAAGAATGAAATATAAGGAGTTTGGGATGAAAAAAAATACAAGTACTATAATCGTGATTTTGGCATTGATCGGCTTTTTAGTTGCAACGTTTTTTCTTCAGTATGAATTTTTATTTCTAACTCGTATTGCTTCACTTATCTTCGCAATCGTTTATTTAGTAATTGAAGTAAAGCAAGAATATTTCTCAATACATAAGCCGTTATTTATTTTCTTTAGTCTCATCAGCATATTAGCTATAACGGTATGCATTATACTTGATGAGACTTCAGCGACTGATGGATTCCATGCTAGAAGTTTTATGCTTCTGGTATTTGTTTTCATTCTTCTGGTCGTTAGCTATAAAAATTTATACAACAAAAACGATGCTGCAAAGTAATTTCAATTCAATTTTAGTTTTATAAGTTCTTTGATTTGAATGTAACTTAATGGTTATTAAGTTACATTCAAATTAGATGAAAAAGTAGGGTAGGAACTTTTGTTGAACTATGGGAGGGGATAGTGAGGTGGTCTGGGTAAAATTTATTGGATTTTTTTTATTCGTAGTTCTTATAATTTCTCTCGTTAATCTAGTGTTAAGAAAAATATTTAAGATCAAGAGTGAAGGAAACGGGCTCTTTTCATTCAATTACGTAAATAAATTGCATCTGAAAATTGATTTATCTATCAATGTAATAGCAGCTATTGCCTACATAATTTGCTTTTATCTTTTAGTTTCTAAAGGATACTCGGTGAACGTTTTTTTAGTTTCGGTAATTATATTTACGATATTGGATCACTCGGTACAGACAGTTTTTGAATGGAAATACTCACAGAATCCGAAAAAAATCATCTTAACCATCAGTGAAATGTCTTTAATCGTAATAGCTTTAATCTTAACGATTCAATTTGATTTATTTAATTCCCTAATATCTTAAAAACGAGTGTAACTTAATTTGAATTAAGTTACATTCAAAAGGCCAGAAAAGGGAGTATCCCTTGCCTGGCCTTTATCATTATTCTGTATTACTTTTAAATTCTACTTTCTTCAGAGCGTACTTTTTTACTAGGATTCTTTATTCTCCAAAGGTAAAAAACTGTTAGTAAGATATAGAATGCTGTAGCAAAAATAATAAAGATTTTATCTCGGGGATAGGAAAAGACGCCATTCGTAAAGATTAGAAAGTAAATAATCCAAATAAGGATAATCTTAATCAGCTGATTCGTGAGATTAGATTTAAACATGTCATCGTCCCTTTCACTAGAAACCTTTTTATAATTTAATTGATAGTATATATACCATTTTTCTCCAGTAAAGGTTTCATTTTTTAAAATAGAAATTTTACATATTGTGAATGTAACTTAATAGCAAGTAAGTTACATTCGCTTCTGAGGTTTAGTGGTAACTCTAGCATGTAAATAATCGTCCGAGAAGTGGGGTGAGAATATGGTTGATGAGGAATTACAAAAAAAGATCACCACATTGGTGATTGAAGGGAAAATGGATACAGCTGAACGGCTATTGATCGACTACGTCGAGCAGAATCCCCATGATGTCGAGGGATGGAATCGATTGATCATGCTGGAAGCGTTAGCTCCACTTGAGGATTATGAACAGGCAGCTGACTTTGCCCGGGGTGCTTTGTACTACCACCAAAACAATTTGTTTTTCTTTATCTTAATTCTGTCTTTCACCCCGTGGTTCCAAGGAGACCTGGACGACGAACTGGCGGATCAAGCCGAAGAGGTACAAAGCGTGGCGGACCCGGAAATGGCATCCGTCATTTCGCTGCTGCTTGCCGATCACTATCGTGGTAAGGACAAGGACAGGTACGAATTCTTATTAAAACGGTCAATCGAATATTCCCCTTATATTGTTAGGAACTACACAGATTTAGGGGAGCATTATATGGGATATGGACGAAAAGATCTGGGGAAGACATTGATTAAAAAAGGCTTAGCCAATGTGAAGTTTGTCTACATAGAAGGTGAAGAGAACGGCCATGATGAATTGGATATTATCCGGTACATCAATGAAATGGTATCGGGCGTCTTTATCACAGAAGTTAATTATCGCGACTTGGAGAAGTTGCTGCGCCAGTAAGCTAAACGTATTTGAAATTTTTTCTCAGCTTGAATGTAACTTAAGTGTAAGTAAGTTACATTCAGAACTCACCTTCAATTAATCTCACCAAAACTCTCGACACAATTGAGGTTACTAGAAAAAATGATACATTCAAGGGATAGCTTGATAAGGCTTTAAAGCTGGAAGTTCACATATGGTTTGGCTATTGGAAGGGAAGAAGCTCAAATAGGGCTTCTTCTTTTTCGGTCGAGAAATTGTACTTTTGCGAACGGTTTTTAGCGAGGAATAATTTAGCGACTTCTAGTTATAAAACTCAAGAATGTTAAAATAAGTATTACAGAGACGAGACACATAAACGACAGTGAAGGTGAATAGTAGAATGACACATCCATATGAAAAATATGAAAATACCGAGCTGTGGAAAAAAGTAGATCAGGTAATAGATGAGTTAGTTGAAAATCAGGACATAGAAGAATTAACAAAGAGAGAATACATCGTCGGATATATCTGCAAGAAGCTCGCTGAAACAGAAGAAGCAAAATAATGCAGAATATTAAGGAAGTGAATGCAACTTAAGTGCAGTTAAGTTACATTCACATTCGGATTTTAATGTGTTTTCAACTAAAGTTTCGAAATGGAGGGGACAATAGTGAGATTAAGTGGGCAAGCTGTTGAAGAGAAATTAATGGCAACGAACTATATTGATACAGAGTTAAAGGAATTATATTATGACAACAGCAAGCACTTAGTGACAATGAAGTATATGGGCTCAAGAGATGATGAAGTAGAAGATAGAGAATATACCGTTCTGTTTAAGGAATGTTTTCCGCCATCTTCAATACCTGGTTGGAAGGGGCAGAGGGAGATATTCCACAATCGCCCAACGACGTGGCTTTCTATTTTCATGACATTTCGATTAAAGAAATTGTCGTGGAAGGTGTTCCTCTTTATCAAGTTAAAATGGTTATTCCCATGATGGATTGTCAGATTATCTGTAAATCGATTGAGATAGTTAGATGCGGAGTCTAAATGTAACTTAATTCACATTAAGTTACATTCGAAAGACTTTAAATTATAAAGATCGAATAAGCAAAATAGGATGGGAGGGAATCAGTATGAAGAAGGAAATGGAAGAACTTATTGTGAAATCTTTCTTCGAAAAAAACGTTCAGGAAAGAGTGCTCCACGAATTGTTTACACCAAAGAAAAGAGATCATGCTTTGAATCGGCTCTGTCATGAATATCAGAGGATGTTGAAGGGGAAATACATGATCGAAATTCCACCCCCTAACTCGGATCCGGATGACATTTATGAGCTACTAATGAAAAATGGAGCTGAAAAGAAGTGCTATTCCCTATCCTACAGCGGAAAGATAGATGGAAAAGAATTGCCCCTTCGAGAAGCTTTGGAACATGCTGTCGGCTATGGTTTTCCGTCCATCATTTCGTGTGTTCCCGGTGAATTAGCCTATTTTGAAGCCGAACAAGTCTATGGATCTCCACCCAGATACCTCTTGAAGCGACCTAAAATGAATTAAATTGATTGATGTGAATGTAACTTTATAGTAATTAAGTTACATTCAAAATCCATATTTCAGTGGGTGCCTCAGAAAACCCTTTGAAACAGATTTTATTAAAAAAAAGTTACATTCAAATGGCTGTGCTATAAGGTTTTAAAGCTCTAACTGCAAAAATATTCTAGGTTTACATATCAGTAGTTATCGGAAGGAAAGAAGTGATAAAATAGCTTCTTTCCTTCTTTTGTTTATTTAAATGAGCTTATATGAACGGTCAGCGGTTTAAGAGACACAAGTTAATGATTTGTAAAGAAAAACCCCCCCCCCAGGTTGCTTAGAAGTTTCAATTTTAAATAGCTTGACAAATGTTTTGAAGATTTGTATTATTACACCAATACTTAGGAGGGGTCATATGCTAGTCCAACAACTGACTTTTGCAATTTCACATTATCATATTAACTAGTCTTGCTATTGATATTTTTATATCTACATAGGAAGACTATTTCTGTTGAATCGTATAACTAAGCCGTTTGGGAGCTTATGTTTGTACGATTTTTTTATTTGTCTAAAAAAAGAAAAGAGGGAAAAACTGATGAGGAAAATGGATTACCAAAATGTAAAAGGAACACAAGATTACTTGCCTAATCAAGAAATGATCAAAAGAACCATTCGTAGAACCTTAGAAGATACTTTTATCGCTTACGGGTGCAATCCTTTAGAAACTCCTATCCTAAACTACACAGACTTAATGGCTTCTAAATATGCAGGTGGGGCAGAAATTTTACAGGAGATGTATCGCTTAACTGATCGGGGAGAACGTGATTTAGCGTTACGTTACGATCTGACGATTCCTTTCGCAAAAGTCGTAGCAATGAACCCAACGATTCCGATGCCGTTCAAACGTTATGAGATTGGCAAAGTATTTCGGGATGGTCCTATCAAAGTTGGTCGTTATCGTGAATTCACTCAATGTGATGTGGATATTGTCGGGGTGGAATCACAGGCTGCAGAAGCAGAACTAATGATGATGGCATTAGATGCTTTTAAGAATCTGGACATAAAGGTAGAGATTCAATTTAATAACCGGAAGCTTTTATACGGGGTATTGCAACAATTTCAAGTCCCTGAAGACGAAATGAATCGTGTCATTTTGGTTTTAGACAAGGTAGAAAAAGTCTCGGTGGAATCAATGATGAATGAATTATCTCAGTTCGAGCTGACGGCATCTAGTTTGGGCCAGATCAAAGCCTTTATTGAATCCAAAGGACAATTGACGATAGATAACTTCAAACGTTGGGACCAGGAGAATGTCTATTTACGAGAAGGATTAGAGGAGTTAGAGGAACTAACCTCTTACTTAGAGGAATTGGAGGTTCAAGAAATGTGTATTTTCAATCCGTTTTTGGCGAGAGGATTGGAGATTTATACGGGGACCATTTATGAAATCTTTTTAGCAGATAGAAAAATCCGATCGAGCATCGGAAGTGGTGGACGGTATGACAATGCGATTGGAGGCCTTTTAAATTCTGAAAAAACGTTTTCAACGGTAGGTATCTCATTCGGATTAGATGTTATTTTTTACGCATATGAACTGTTAGGGCGTGTAAATAAAGGTTCGGTAATCGACATCTATATAATTCCAATCGGAACAGTTAAGGAAGCACTTAAGCTAGCATCAGACTTACGATCTCAGGGCAACCGAGTAGAAGTGGAGTTATCAAACAAAAAGATAAATAAAGCTATGGATCGAGCAAATCGTGAAGGGATTGGTAATGTCATAGTATTGGGAGAAGATGAAATCAACAGCGGTTTCTATCACTTAAAAAATATGAAAACCGGTGAGACCCAAAAAGTTCTCTTATCGACTATGTCCAATCAAGCGTAATGATGGAAGACAAATTGATTAAAAGAGATGGTCTTGTTTCCGCAAACCTTTTTAAAGAGAAGGAGGACAAAACCCACAATTTTTAAATGATTTGCTGGCAAAGTCTCTAAATCCCCTTGGTTTACTTATCAACGGCTATCAGAGGGAAAGAAACGATGGATTCCTTAAGAACTAAACGGGGGAGGTGGCATATCGACAAGACCTCATCCTCCGTTTTGCAAAAGTAGTTGAGCAGAATAAAGAAGAGCTGGCTGATTAGAAAATCAAAACAGATTATGGTGGACAGGAGAGTTTATAATAGCAGAAACAATAGTACCCATGACATTTGATAGAATGGAACAATGCATCGAACTCTACATTGACGTTTTTAACAGCAATCCTTGGAATGAGAATTGGACCTATGATACAGCTAAAGAAAGACTTGAGGATTTACTGAAAGCCCCTAAATTTCTTGGTTTTCTGTTATACGCTAAAGGCGATTTGATTGGTTTCATTGCAGGAAACAGCAAAAAAACGTATAGAGGATCAACTTTTTATTTGGCTGAGCTCTGCATAAACAGGCAAATGCAAGGCAAAGGTTATGGTTCGAAATTGTTGCTTTGCTTAGAAGATGAACTTAAGAAAAGAGGTATTCAAAGTCTATATTTATTGACCGCAATTGGAGGGCTTGCGGAATCTTTTTATCTGAAAAATGATTATGCAATAAATGAGAATCCGATAATAATGCGGAAGAACCTATGATACAAATGAACGTAAGATCCGGAGTGACGTTGCCAATGCGGATCGTGAGGAAATAAGGGAAGTATCTTGATTTAAGGTGACCAAGTATAAAGACAGTTTACATATGAGGGATTATCGGAAGGGAAGAGACTTAATAGAAAGTCTCTTCTTTTTTTCGTTCATGTAAGTGTACTTTTACGAACGCTTTGAAAGAGGAATAGATTTAATTTTCTCTATTGTGTGAAGGAATATACAAGGTATAATTGAATTAACAAATATTACAAAAATTAGAATAAAGTATGGGTTTTTGAGTTTTAGACGCATTAAGGGGATGTGGGATTAATGAGTAATTACTGCAGTGTATAAAATGATAAACAGAAAGGAAGTGTAATAATTCGATTGGATTTAGAAAAAAGTATACCTATCTATACGGTATGGAGGGGAAGAAAAAATGGAGAACAAGGATGAGATGGTAAAAAATAAATTAGCACTCATTAGTTCGTTTATTATTTTATGTATTTGTATGTATTTGTTTTTTCCGTTTCCAAATAATGTGATGATAGAAGTGCGAACTACGTTTATGTCATTTCCAATTGAGAATCAAAACGGTTATATTTCACTTGGGATAATGGGGGCGGTTCTATTTGTAATCGCCTTAGTTTTACTTTTCATCGGCATGAAGAAATACCAATTTAGAGCACTACTCATAGTTGTCCTTGTATACACATTCTTACCGAATCTTCTAATCACGACATATCAAGAAACCTTAGCAACTGGCATTACAGCGATATCATACGATAATAATGGTAAATGCAATTTTGAGTCGATAGACCAAAAAATGACTGGTGAATGCAATCTGGTATTACATAATCGAAGTAATGAGGCTATGTCATTTGAATTAGAATTTATAGATTCATTTTTTATGGAAGACAAAGTACGAATGGAATCTCTTATGAATTTAGCGGGTCCGTATCGGATCACGATAGAAGCTAACCAAAAAAAAGCTATTCAGCTAAACGAATTACTCGATTTATCAGATGTTCCAAAACATATCGATGCAGGGGAATCATCTGATATTCATTTTAAACTAATTGACAAAGAGAAAACACGCACTTTCTAGTAGATGATTGTAAAAATGTAACCTGCATTCTAAAGAATTCTGGTTTATATATCAGCACTTATCGGAAGTATTAACTGTTTTACTAATAAAAAGATAAAGAGAAGTGCTAATTGAACAGCACTTCTCTTTATCTTTACTTGGTCTAAAGCGAAAGGTTTTCGTTTAAAGAGGGAGGCCACTCCTTATTCGGCCAAACCATCTTTCATCGTTATAATATGGTCGGCATATGACAGCATCTCCTCGTCATGCGTTACCATCAACGTAGTGATACTCAAAGTTTTCGTTAAATTGCGGATCAGCTCCATGACGTCTTTGGACCGTTTTGAATCCAGACTGGCTGTTGGTTCGTCCGCAAAAAGCATTTGAGGCTTGTGGATGATGGCCCGGGCAATCGCTACCCGTTGTCTTTCACCACCAGATAATGATGCGGGGTAGGCAGATTTCCGATGTTCCATGCCAATTAGTTTCAGGATATCAGCAATCTCTTTTTTTTGCTGCGCTTTTTTTAATGTTGTTTCCGATACTTCGAGCATCAGAGTCAGCTGTTCTTCCACAGTAAGAAAAGGGACGAGATGCGCTGACTGAAAGACAAAGCCAAAGTCACGAGCCCTGATTTTTCGAATTTGTTCCTGGTTCATACCAGTCAAATTCTGTCCATTGAACAAGATTTGACCGTCTGAAGCCGGCTGGAGCCCAGCGGCGATTGTCAGCAGCGTGCTTTTGCCGGATCCGGAAGCGCCTACAAGTGCGGTAATTTCGCCTTGTTGGAGCGTCAGGTCAATTCCTTTTAGTATTTCTTCTGTCACTTCACCCGTTGTAAATGTTTTTCTCAGTTCATTGATCGTGAAAATGGTCATGCTACACCTCTCCTTGTTGAATCGCTTGCAGCGGTTCGACTTTTTTGATTTGGATGCCTGAAAGAGTGGCGCCGACAAAACCGATGACAAGAAAAACGATGGACAGTTGGACAGTTGTGGCTGCCGTTAAGCTGAACGGCATGCCGTCCGGTGCGATAAAATTGAAACTCTGGCTGAGCGCAATCGACAACGCTAGTGCAATCACGGTGATAAAGAGCATCTGCGTCCACATCATTTTAAATAACGTACTCGTTTTCACGCCAATTGCTTTCAGAATTCCATACAATCCGATTTTTTGCACGTTCATCATGTAGAAGAAAATGGCGAACAACAATCCGCTGATTACAACGAGAAACCAGACAATCATGTGGAGGGACAGCTGTTCTGCACTGTAACTTGGAATTGTACTGAGAAACTCGCTGTTCGAAAACGATTGCAGTCCTTCAATGACTGGGGTTTCACCTTCATCTGGAATAAAAAGCAATTGCATTTCATTTACACGATACATCTCTTTGTAGTTTTCCAAGTTGATAAAAGCGACAGGGGCATGGCTGTACTTTTGCTGATCGACAAAGCCCTTCACGACAAATTCGCCGCTGAATTGATTGTTGGTCAATGTATCCCCGACTTTTAACCCTTCATCTTCCAAAGAACGGTCCAGGATAACTTCGCCTGCTTTGACGTTTTCAAACAACTCCGAGTCCGTTGAAGTGACAAACGCCACACTGCGCTGTTTGTCTTCTTCGTCATTCAAAAATCCCATTTGAATGGACAGCGCAGCAGCCCCTTCTTGTTCCTTTAAGACCGCTTCTTGGGTACTGGGTTCGATCAGCGAAAGGTTATACGTTTCTTCTGCGTCTTTATCCATATAGAATTGGCCTTCCGGCAAATCTTTGATCAATGCTGCATTGTCCTGGGACAACCCGTTCGCGAGACCCGAAATGATGAATGTCAGAAAACTGACGAGAAACACGATTGAGCCCAGAATCATAAATTTCACTTTGCTTTTTTTAATTTCTTTCCATGCAATGTTCATCTGTAAGCCTCCAATTTCTTTAATACCCTCATTCTAAGGGGCTTAGATGAACGGAAGATGAACGAGCCGTTACATTTCGAAAGAAAAATCAAAAACGAAACCAGTTCATGATTGGAAAACGATAGAAATGATAGACAAAAGAAGCCAACCGCGCATTATTTCCGCGCGGTTGGCTTCTGCTTAATTTTCTTGTTCTGTTTGTATCCAGAATGTCGTAAAGAAAAACAGGATGAAACTGATCAGCAAGATGGAACCGCCGATAATGTAAACCAGCAAAGTTACCATGTCAGGCAAAGAAAAGGGCTTTAAAAACTCAAGCCACATGCCGCTGGTTAACCCGATTGTTCCAATAAGTGCCGTGTACGTATGAAGCGCTGCCAGTTTCGGGACACGGATGTAGAAGAGGCGATAATAAACTCCCCAAGAAAATAAGCTGAGCCAACCCACCACTAAAATATGTGCGTGAATCGGACGCAGATGATAAGAACCGGCACCTGCCATGTGTGCACCCATGGCAGCACCGATCAAACCAAAAACGGCAGCTGCCCGAATCAGCCATAAACTCCAAGTTACTTGTCGTTTCATCATTCATCTCTCCTAACTGAAAACTTTTAATAGGCTTTCAGTTTAGAAGGGTTGCATGAACATAAGGTGAACAGCCCATTACAAAAGAGGAAGTTTCACCTGTACGGTGGTACCAATTTTAGGCGTGCTTTTAATTTCAATTGTCCCCTTATGCAATTCGACAATTTCCTTTACAATGGCCAATCCCAAACCCGATCCTTTCAGTGAACGCACCCGTGCCTGATCCGCCCGATAAAACCGATCAAATGAACGGGCAGTTTCCTCTGCTGTCATCCCGATGCCTTCATCTCGTACTTCTAATACCATTTCAGTCGCCGTAGAACTTAAATGAAGTGAAATCGCGCCTCCTGGCTCACTGTATTTGATTGCATTAGTCAATAGATTTTCCCAAACCGTTTGAAGAAGGACGGCATTTCCTTTTACGTTAACAGATTCTAATTGAGCAGAGATTCCCAGTCCTTTTTCATCAAAGGCGTAGCGTAAATGGGACAGGATGTTCCTTACTTGTTGATCAACAGCGATATCTTCAATTAAATCTATTTCGCCTTTATCAAATGAAGCTAATGTGAGTAATTGATTGGTTAGTAGCGACAAACGCGTCGTTTCTTCTTGGATGATGGCAGCGTATTGTTTTTTTTCTTCTGGGCTACTCTCGTTCTTTTGAAGAAGTGACAAATAGCTTTGAATCGTATGCAGGGGCGATTGGATATCATGGGACACGTTATGAACAAACTCTTTTCGTTTTAAAGTCGATTGTTTAATTCGATTGCGCATGGTGATAAATTGATCAGCGAGACGGCCAATTTCATCTTTTCTATCAATGGCGAGTGGAACGTCAAAGGTTTCCGAGCCCATTTTCTCTGTCGCTTCTGTTAATTCGGTGATCGGTTGGATTAATAGGCGTGCCACTAGCAGCATTCCCATAAAACTCAATAAAACGATGCCAATTGCCAATCCACCAAATAATAAATGAAGTTCCTGGAAAAGGAGTTGAATATCTGGACGCATGAAGAGTGCCTGGTTATCACCATTAAGTTCCAAAGGTACACCTACGGTATTTTTCAGCTCATTGGCAAAAAAACCAGTAACAAACGTTTCCCGAGGGAAATCCCGTATGCCGTTAAATACGTCTCCCTGAAGAACTTGCTGAATGTCCGTCTCATCAATTGTTTCATCACGGAACTCCCCGCCATAGCGATTCACCGTGCTGCCATCTGTAACATAGAGCTGGTAACCCACATCGCCCAACATCTGAAATGTTTCTTCGATTTGATCGGATGGTAAATCTTCAGTGAACTCGGCAATCGAAGTAGCGATAGCCAAATTTTTATTATTATTATCTGTTTTCAAGTATTGGTCATAATAAGTGTTCATCGCAAAAAAGGAGATGAGACTGCTGATGAGCATCGTCGCAAAAGTGAACCAAATGAATTTGACGTAAAGGCTCATGGATTCACCTCGAGTTTATAGCCTACGCCCCGTACCGTGTTAATCTGGACATCAGGTGCGAAACGTGCCAAACGCCCACGCAACCGTTTGATGTGGACATTTACAGTCTGTTCATCCCCTTGGAAATCAATGCCCCAAATTCGTTCAATTATCAGATCCCGACTCAAGACTTGTCTGGGTTTAGAGGCGAGCAGCGTGAGCAATTCGAACTCCTTCAGGGGGACGAGGAGTATTCCTTGATCCGATCGGACTTCATAGCTTTTAAAATCAATAGTCAACGAACCAATGGACAATACATCTTCTGCAGGATGATCGTATCTCCGCAAAATGGCCTTGACCCGGTATAGCAATTCCTTTGCTTCAAAAGGCTTAACCAAATAATCGTCAGAACCGGCTAAGAATCCGCGCTCTTTATCTTCGATATGATGACGAGCTGTAAGCAAGATAACGGGAAGATCATAGTCTTTTCGCAATATTTTTGTAAGTTCAAATCCATCAATACCTGGCATCATAACATCAACTACCGCTAAATCCATCGTCTTAGAATTTAAGCACGTTAAAGCTTGTTCCCCCGATTCGGCTTCAATTACTTCATAACCATTTTGGCGAAGTTCGGCTGAAACAAAATTTAACATATATAAATCGTCATCTACTGCGAGTATCCGTATCATGTATATCCTCCTTAGACGCATGCAATAAGTAGACTATAAAGCTTACCAAACGTAGAGGCAATCAATGCGTAGAAAAGAAGTTAGCCCAATAGCATTTCAAGCGAAGTATATTCTATAAACCTGCTAACACAAGCTAGTATTTACTTTACTCTAAATATCAAATATTCCTCTTTTTTATAGGAAATATTTGTTGATGCTAAAAATAACGTCCTTTTTGAAAAAAATGAAGCAAAGCGATGTTATTTGAATGTAGCCCACTTCAAGTGATAGACACTTTTCTTTTATCTACAAAAAACAAAACTCCTTTTTTTTTTTTCAACTTTACCTTTATAGTTAAAGTTAACTTTAACTATAAAGGAGAGTTTAGTATGCATACGATCAAAGAAGTGGAAACTATGTACGGACTTCCTGCTTCAACTTTACGGTTTTATGAGAAGGAAGGAATTCTTCCCGAAATTCAACGGGATGGTGGTGGGCGAAGACAGTATTCCGAAGAAGAGCTGGAGTGGCTGCAATTAGTAATTGCCTTAAAAGATACCGGGATGTCGATGGAAGAAATCAAACGATATGTTGAATTGTTAAAGCAAGGGGACGAAACCTTGGAGAAAAGAAGAAGCATTCTTTTGGCTCATAAAGAAACGGTTGAAAAAAAGATGGTTCAAACACTGACTCACCTGGAGAAGATAAATAGAAAAATGGCAATATACGATGTGATAGTTCGGGGGAAGGGCAGTAAAGATTTTCTTATCTGAAACTTTATAGTTGACTTAAAGTTAGCTTTAACTTGTATGCTACTAATATACAAATTAAAGGAGTGATGGATGTGAGTCAAATCGATAAAGTTTGGTTAATTACAGGTTGTTCAACAGGTTTCGGCAGAGAACTTGCAATACATGCAATCAATTCAGGTTTTAAAGTAGTTGTAACGGCGAGAAAACCAGAAACGTTGATTGAGTTAAAAGAATTGAATGAAGAGAATGTGTTAGTGCTGCCGCTTGATGTAACAGATAAGGAGCAAGTAAATAAAGCGGTTCAAAAAAGTATCGAAACTTTCGGCAAGATTGATGTACTGATAAACAATGCGGGAATTGGTTATTTTAGTTCTGTTGAGGAAAGTCTGGAAGAAGAGACACGCAACATGTTCGAAGTTAACTTCTGGGGCTTGATGAATATGACAAATGCGGTTCTTCCAGCAATGAGAAGTCAACAATCAGGCCATATCATTAACTTTTCATCAATTGGTGGTCTAGCCTCGTTCCCTTCAATGGGATATTATCACGCAACAAAATATGCCGTAGAAGGAATTTCTGAAAGTCTAGCACAAGAGCTGGCATCTTTTAATATCAAGGTATCGTTAATTGAACCTAGTGGATTCCGTACTGATTGGGCAGGCCGTTCTTCAGTAAAAACAAAAACTAAAATCTATGAAGAGACTGTCGGCAAGATTATTCAAGGGGCGGAAGCCGCAAGCGGCAATGAACCTGGAAACCCTGCAAAGGCTGCAGAAGCAATCATTGCAATTGTTGAGTCACCCAATCCACCTCTTCGACTTTTACTAGGGAAAATGGCTTATCAAGTAGCTACTCACAAATATACAAATCTGTTGAGTAACATTGAAGAATGGAAAAAAACCACTGTATCTGCAGATTACGAATAACGTTCAAAACCCCCGATCAAGTTATTGATCGGGGGTTAAAATTATTCAATACTAATGAGAAGTAAGCCATGGCACAACACTTATACATCATATCTCTTCACACGTGATTATTGACCTCTTCCTAATTTACATATGACCCCTTGTCGGAAGTATTGACTGTTTTACTAATAAAAAGATAAAGAGAATGGTTTTCGTTTAAAGAATGAAGCCACTCCTTTTTTCAAACAGACTCAAATCATAAGCTTTATTTGAAGGATTACGCATAAAGCTTATTCGCATATAAACCGTTGCTACTACTTTATAAGGAGCTCTATGTTTAAAACCTACTTGAATCTATCAACTAAAGGCGAGAAAATAATTAAGTGACTCAAATTTAAATTGTCTTATGCTCATTTTCCAGAAGCAAAATATAAATCTAAATTTAAAAGCACATAAATAAAAATTGAATTACAATATAGCTAGTAGAGATTATAGAACTGAATAAGGAAAGAGAAAGCAAGACGATTACAGAATTATTGTGTGATAGAAACATGATAGCAATAGTCAGCTTTTTCAGCTCTACGATCACTCAAAGGAAATCGGATCTAGGGGGAAAAAAAATGTGGAACTCATCAGAGAAAGGAATAAGATACAAGTATTTAAAATTGACAATTTCTTCACTATTTATTTTTTCATTGTTAATTTCAGGTATTTACTATTATATGAGTACTCAACAGCAGCAACAAATAACCAAATATACTGAGTTGGCTGAAAAACAGAGTACACTCAAAGAACTTTCACAGTCCTTGAATCAGCTATTTTTTCGAGCAAGGGGATTCTATTCTTTTCAAAATGAGAATGAACTTGAGCTTGCTTATGTTGAACTCGAAAATTTAAAAAATACAATTGATCGAATCAATGACTTGTCTTTAAATCCAGAGGAAGAAAGTTCAATTAGTAGTTTAAGTGACTTTATTGTCTCTTATGAAGAAGAAGTGTTTCCTAATTCAATTGCAGCCGTGCGTGCAGATGATTACAATAGGTTGCGTGAACTTTCAAGAAATGGCACCAATACGACAGTTAATGAATTTGTTACCTATGCAAATGAGTACGAAACAACTTCTGAAAATACCTTGCAACAATTGAATGAAGATATTTTGAAACAGTCAGAGAGATTTGCATTTACACTGGTAATTTTATTTATTCTTTTGTTTATTATTATTGCCCTCATTATATTACGGGCTTTAAACGACATTGTAAAACCGATAGAGAAAATGCGGAAATCAATAGAAGGATTTGTCAAAGGCGAACAAGTGTCATATAAGCCGCTTCAGCGGTCAGATGAATTAGGTGTTCTATCTATGACTTTTTACAGTATGATAAACACCATTAAAAAAACACAGGAAGAGCTTACTAGTCAAAACCATGCTTTAATGAAAAATAAAAATGATTTACAAGAAAAACAAACGAAACTTGAAGAATCTCTCGAAGAAACTGGAGAAACAAAAGATCGCCTGATGCGATTCAACGACTTAAACCATATCCTGTCTTTTACACTTGATAAACAAAAACTAGCAGATGCGACGCTCCAGTTCTTTCATAACACTTATAAGATTGATAAAGGTTTGATTTGGATTCCTAAATCTGGAGAGTTTGCTTTAGAAGGATTTACTGAAAGCATGTTTACGCAATTTCAGGAAGTTCAAATTCCTTATCTTATGGAGCGTTTAAGAACTCGTGAGTCATTTACAACCAAACGAGAATCAATTTATGAAAAAGGCATTACTGTAGATACAGTCTATATTTATGATTTATATGCCACAGTTAAAAATGAAAATACAGATTACGTGGTAATCATTAGTTTGTCCCGAGTTGGTAGGCCTTTCTCAAGAGAAGAAGAACAAGACATTACTGGTCTACTGAATCGAATTCACTTAGCAATTGACCGGATTCAACTATATGATGTAGCTGTACACGAACGAACACTGAATGAACGCATAATCAATAACATCAATGAAGGAATTCAATTTATCTCGAAGAATGGTGATATGGTCCAGCACAATGAAACTATGTGTTCGATGTTGAATTGCGGAAATGTACCACTTGACTCTGTTGTCAGTCCAGAACAGTGGATTCAATCTATGTCTGAACAGACAACGATGCCAGAGCTAATGGAGAAATTTTTGCGGAAATGTATTGATGAGAATGATATTTCATCCAATACATTCCAATATACCGTGAAAGAACCATATGAACGAGTAATTGACGTATACAGCACCTCAGTAGTAGTTGATAAAGAGAAAACTGGGACCATCTTTGTCCATCGTGATGTGACGAGAGAGCATGAAGTTGACAAGATGAAATCTGAACTTGTCAGCACAGTTAGCCATGAATTGAGAACCCCTCTATCGAGTGTTCTTGGATTTACCGAGTTGCTGCTAAACAAACAGCTGAAACCAGAAAAGCAAGAGCGTTATTTGAAAACAATTTATAAAGAAGCGAAGCGATTAACAAACTTAATTAATGACTTTTTAGATCTTCAGCGCATGGAGTCAGGAAACCAAATATATCGCATGGCAAAAATTTCAATGAGTGAATTAATCATTGAAACGACTGAGAAGTTTCGTACACAAAGTCTGCATACCATTATCTTTATTGACAACGCTTCAGATGTCATGATCGAAGGAGATAGAGAACGTCTCACACAGGTGCTAACAAACTTGATAGGAAATGCTATTAAGTTTTCGCCAATGGGCGGAAATGTAACTATTTCGCTACAAAACGATTTAAATAATTTACATGTTTCCGTAAGAGATGAAGGGATTGGTATACCAGCTGAGGATATTCCAAAATTATTTTCGAAATTCCAACGAATTGACAATAGTTCGCGGAGAAAAATCGGTGGAACTGGGTTGGGACTCGCCATATGTCAAGAAATAATCCTTAAACATGACGGGAAGATTTGGATAGAGTCTCAAGAAGGACATGGTTCGGTTCTTCATTTTGAACTGTCCCTCTTATCTGAAACACAAACTTACACAAACCAAGAAGAGGTTGGAGAGAATCCGCCTGTAATGATTGTGGAAGATGATATGAGTCTTGCACTTCTACTATCGGAAGAATTAAAGCAGAGTGGATTTAAGGTGATTTTTCACACTTGTCCCAAAGAAGCATTTAATGAGGCTAAACGTACACCACTAGTTGGAGCCGTTGTCGATATCATGCTCGGAGAAGACTTGAGTGGTTGGGATCTTGTCGATATGATGAAAGAAGACATTTTAACAAAAGATATTCCCATTGTGATTTCCTCTGCCTTAGATCCAGTGGCAAATTTGAATAAAATAACAAAAATTAACCATTACTTAACAAAACCTTACGCGCCAACTGACTTATCTAAAGTGATGAAAAACCTGTTAGATGATAAGAAACATGATGGAGTGATTTTTTACCCTTTAAAAGGGACTGAATAGAAAGAATTTGAATAAGAAGTCGATATTTCTGTTTTCTTCTGACATGTTCTCATTAGAGAAAAACTATTAATAGATAAGTAAAAACGAACAGCTCTTTAAAAAAGGGCTGTTCGTTATTTATTACGAGACTACTATTTTTTCTACAAGTGTTAGCAGCTCGATGGGGCTGAATGGCTTAGACACGAAATAATCTGCTCCTTTTAATATTGCTTGTTCGCGATCAGCATCCTGTGCTTTAGCTGTCAACATTAAGACACGTGTAGAATTTTGATCTTTTCTTATTTCTTCTAAAACTTCGAGACCAGTCAAATAAGGCATCATATAATCCAATATAATCAAGTCATAGTCATTGTTTCTTATTTTTTGTAATGCTTCTTTTCCATCTTCTGCTTCGTCAATTTCAAATTCATCCTCAAGTGTATCAACAATTAGGATACGCAAAATGTCCTCGTCATCCGCCACTAATATTTTTTTCATATAGATACCTCCAATTCATGTTGAAATTCCTTTGCGTTTCATATCTCCCCAATTTGATTTTTTCTGAAAGGCCGCAAAAATACCTTGAACTCTCCATAGGACCATGAGCGGTCGGTACCAAAAGGCCTCCGTTAAAGCCCAGAAATAAAGCTTCATTAGATGCGATACCTTGGGGTATTTATGGAGTGTCAGTTCTTCTAATAATACAGCCAATGCCGAGATGAGTGAACCATAAAATATCGTTACTAGAAACAGAACCCCAACGATATTCGGATCAACAATAGAGAAGAAAAAACCACCAAAGATAAGGAAATAACCAAAAAATTCGAATACGGCGCCCAATAGTTCAATAAATAGAAAATATGGCATTGAAAACATTCCAATGGCTCCGTACTTGGGGTTCAGCATCATTTTTCTGTGCGACCAGAGAGTTTCAAATAATCCACGCTGCCAGCGAATTCGCTGGGACCTTAAAACGCCAAGTGTTTCCGGTGCCTCTGTCCAACAAACAGGATCAGGAATATATTCGATACGTTGCTTGGACTTTTCTTCTTTTAAAAGTCGATGTAACCTTACAACTAATTCCATATCTTCTCCAACCGTATCCTTGTTGTAACCTCCCGTTTGGATTACACGCTCCTTGTTAAAAACACCAAAAGCACCTGACACAATTAATAAAATATTTAAATGACTCAGTGCCATCCGTCCAATTAAAAATGCTCGAAAGTACTCAACAACTTGCATAATCACGAGGGGATTGCGAGGCAGCCCTATTTCTTCTACTTTACTCCTAGAAATAGTTGAACCATTAGCTATTCGGACAGACCCTCCTGTTACGATGATTTGACCATCAGACTCGATTATTGGCTTCATAGTCTTCAAAAGGCCATCATTTTCCAAAATTGAATCTCCATCAATCGCACAAAAGTACGGATAAGAAGCTAAATTGACTCCTGCATTCAGTGCGTCAGCTTTTCCTCCATTTGCTTTTTTTATTAAACGAATATAAGGAAAGATGGTGGACTGATAAATGGCTTCGACTTCTGCCGTTTCTATATGGGTTCGGACGGCAAATGGAATACGAACCATGGTAAATGCCTCAATCATACGTTGAGCTGTTTCATCTTTTGAACCGTCATCAATAACAATTACTTCTTTTTCTGGGTATTCGAGTGCTAGTAGTGATCGGACCGTGCTGACAATACCAACTTCTTCGTTATAAGCCGGAACCAAAATAGAAACGGGATACGTATTTTGGTTTCTCAGGAAGTCTTCTGTTGATTCTCTTCGATCAAGTTTATCCTCTTTTTTTACTTTGCGAAACGCCAGTAAAAAAAGACCCAAATAGCTTAAGCTTGAAAAAAGCATATAAGCGATAATAATATAAGAAGAAATCTCAAAAAATAAATTCATCAGTCTTCACTTCCTAATAACGATGATCTCCATTGGTTTGCCATATCTCTGGCAAATTGATCTGGATGATTCGACGAAAGGTGAGTAATCAAAATATCCCCATCTGAAAATTGAGTTAGAGCTTCAGCAGATGAATAGCGGACCCACCAATGAGAATCACCGAGTAGTTCACTCAGTACTTCTTTATATCGAGATAATTGAAGTTTGCCGGCAATTCGAGAGGCAAACATTCTTTCTTGCCATGATATAGAGCGAAAAAATGGCATTAATAAACCGGGATCAGTTATAAACTGTAAATATAAAATAGATTTTAGTGCTTGAATCCGTATTTCACTGTCTTCACTTTTTAATTCACTCTCAACTTGTGGAAGAAATACAGATAATCCTGCTATACCGATATAAGAAATGGCAGCGCGTTTTAGAGTTTCATTTCCACCTTTGTTTTCTAAAGCGCTCTCTATTTCTTTAAGCATTGTCTGTTCTTTAAGACGTTTGAACACATCAATGTATAGACGGGGAGAGGCATCTGAATAAGTTGTCAGAATGGAAATTGTTACCACTTCATTTAAAGAGGCAAGAGTACGAATAAGCTGTTGAGTTTCTTGATCCAATCGCGACATTTTGTGAAGTCTTTCTTTTAATAAAGGTGTCAGAGACTCCATCTGGAAATCTTCTACAAAATACATAGTATTCATGCGAATGGCCCAGCTTTTCCATAAGAGTTGTTCGGTATATCTCTTCGTTAAAAAATCTTCCGATAGTTTTGTGATCAAAGTGGAGCTGTCAGTGCTTTTACTAAATGATACATAGTCATTTAGTAAACGTTCTAACACAACTTCTCGTTGTGATATGCTACGAATTTCATGGACAAAGTCTTCTTCAGATGAGTTCACCATATATGAACTAAATGAATCAGTTAATGCATCATACTGTTCATTGATCGTCCGTTCTTTAATAGCTAAATTTCTTTTGCGCCATGCCAAAATCAATAAAAGAGATAGTTGGCCAAGAAATAGACCTGCATTTAACATCCAAAAAAAAGAAATATTCAATTGAACATCCTCATAGTAAGCCTTTGAACGCGAGCTACAATTTCTTGTGCATAAAAAGGTTTAACAATATAATCATCAGCGCCACTCTTTAAAGCTAAAACCACATCTGATTCATTGTTGCGTGATGTCAGCATGGAAATGACAATACTTTCATGAGGGTAGTTGTTTCTGACATGATGTAAAACTTCCAAACCATCCATTTTGGGCATAATGCCATCGAGCAGGATCATATAGTTCTCACCAGGTTTATACCATTGGGATTCTACAAAACTTGCACCATCTGAATATTCCGTAATATAGATGTCAAAATCTTTTGGTTTCCAATTAGAGAACTGCTTTGCAACTAGCTTTCTTACTAGTGAATCGTCATCAATAATAATGATATTAAGGTGGCGTCTTATCTCATTATTAGCATGCTTGTATATAACGGATTGATTTCGACCACTTTTTTTTGCTTGATACAAAGCCTGATCAGCCTTGTTTACCAAATTATCTTCTTTTAAACGGTATTCACCGATTCCAGCCGAAAAAGTAACATGAAATGGATCGAAGGTGTCAATAGTAAAAGTAACTTCAGTCAAAGCTGCACGAATTCTTTCAATTAAAATTATAGAGAAATCAGCTCTTGTATCTGGAAGAACTAATGCAAATTCTTCGCCACCATATCTAAAGAAATGATCTGAACCGCGTTTCATCTCTAGCAGTAGTTTACTGAACGTTCGTAGAACTTCATCACCTGCAGAGTGTCCATACTTATCATTCACATTTTTAAAGTGGTCTAAATCAAGCAACACTAGCGTGAAAGGCTTTTTTGTTCTTTCTGCTAAAGATGTCATTTGATCTAAAACATTATTAAAGTATTTTCGATTGCCGGCTCCAGTTAGTTCATCATAAAGTATTCCTTGCGAAATTGCTTTTTGATTTCTTAACCGATTCGTTACATAGGGAATAAAGAAAGGTATGTTTAAAGGTTTAGCAAGAAAATCGGTTGCTCCAATTTCCATCGTACGAATTTGATTTTCAATTCGATCATCTGCACTAATGACGGCAATCGGAAGATAACTATTTTTAGCTACATCTGAAATTCGAGAAACTAAATCAAATCCTTCAACATCCGGTAAATGTAAATCTATAATAATCATTTGCGGTTGCAAGGTGTAGAAAAATTCCATTCCTTTTTTTCCGTTAAGCGCAATAACTACAGGGATGCCTTGCTCCTCCAGTGTTTCTTTTATCGAAGATGCAAGCCCCATATCCGCATCAATAACCAAGACAAATGCCTCTTTTAATGTAACACTCTGCTCTGACCTTTCTGATATATCTGTGCTGGGAGCCTCTGATATAAAAAACGTCTTCAATTCAGAAATGAAGATTTCCAGCGAATCTTTGGGCAGTAAAGTAGTACTATTTTCTGTAAAAAAATCTAGTTGAGTACCGCAAAACTTCGACAATTCCATCATTCCAATTGTTCCTGCGGTTCCTTTCATTGTATGTAAGAAACGATAAATTTCATATTCTGGAATTAACTCTTGCTCTTCCCATTTAGAGAAATCTTGATTCATTCGATTAGCAAGCATTACTTTATAGTTTGTTGTTGACAATATCATTCACCTTCTTTAATAAGTATTTAGATGATGCTATTATACTATAAGTTTTTTCGGATGCGCACTGATAAGCCAAAATCTGTAAAGATATATTATTTTGGTAATTTTTATACTGTTAAATCCAAAAGGATATTCTAGCTATTTATGATGCGCCTGAGAGAAAAACTAAATGAATTTTTAAAATATTTTTTAAGTAAATATTTATTTTTCTAGAGTAAAACATAGCCTCTCTTGAAATTTTCATCCATTTATATACGGACTTAAATGAAGATTTTAGGATAGAAGGTAGAGAATCTTTATTTTTAAATTTAAAACTGAAAAAGACGAAGCAATCTTAGCTGAGAAAATATTTCCTAGACTAGCTTTTTTTTCGCTTTTTAATTTGAATATTATGAATATATATAGAGGTGTTTTTTCTTTATTAACTTACAACTACTTTGATTTAGGAGTAAGTTTCTGAATCTGCCAAGACTGCACATACAATAATGGGAAATAGTATGGTCAATTTCCCAGTTTAGGGGTATAAAACTTTGTAAGATTACTATTCTAAGTGCTATGAAGTGATAATATAGAGGATTTATCCTGAAGGCCGGAAAAAACTCATGTTAGTAAACCTGTTGAGTGAAATAGAAATGACTTATGATATTCCTATACAAATTAGTTCGAAATGGGAACAAGAAAATAAAGAAGTAATTACCCTTTATCGAAAAGTTTCTACTGATAAATATCTTTAGCATTTATTTAGCCATTGGTAAAATTATGCTTTTACGAAGGGTTTTATATACATAACTTAATGTTGGAGTATTTTGGGACAATATAACTTTTATATTAATTTGATGAATAGCATTTTAAAGAACGACGAATATTTTAAAGACAGCTGGACCTTCTACTGTAGAAGGTCCAGCTGTCTTTAGGAAATTTATGTATTTACTAATGGGTGCGCAATAATTTCTTGTGTATTATCATGTATTAAACGAACTTTCCAAGCATAGAAGACAAGAACTGCAAATTAAATCGCATTTTCAAACACAATGCGACTTGTTTCTCTTACATTCTCTTCGCCTAGTCTCTTGGCTAAAATCTGGCAATCTAATGCTAAAGCTACACGAGAATACACTATCTGGCCAAAACTATTAAACCGCAAGTTTAAACAAGATGAATCTGATAAGGTATTCGTGACCGATATCACCTACCTGCTAAATCAATCAGGACAAATAACGTATCTCTCCGCCGTGAAAGATGGCGCTACCCGTGAAATCGTCGCCTATGAAGTCACAAAAACGCTTACGATGAAGACTGTTTACTTCACATTAAAGAAACTGATGGAATCGTTGGATGGAAATCTTCACCAGAAGCGATGATTCATTCCGATCAAGGCTTCTGCTATACTAATTCCGAATACTAGCAACGCGTGAAGGAAATGGAATTGACCTAGTCGATGTCCTACTGGAGCAATTGTATTGAATCGTTTTTTGTCACTTTAAAGATGATGTTGATTTCAAACAAGCAACTATCCTTACCGAATTAAAGAAGCTATTGGATAAGTACATGGGGGATTACAACGGAACATGCAATTAATGGAATCTAAAAAAGATGACTCCGGTATTGTGCGGTAGTCATCTGATCACAGTCTAGCTGCAGGGTGCTTTTATTAAACTGTCCATTAAACAGGGCTCAGTTCAATTTCAATATACCGAGCTGCTTTTGTTTTATTTAGGATAGTTGCTTATTTAATCGCCACATTATGCTGAACCTGGTCCTGATTGGTCCACACGATTGTTGTGCCTGGGGCAACAGTGATGGTTTCTTCCCCAAATTCATAATCGGCAATATCTACGGCAACTTCATCCGTTTGTTCTGCGCCTTCTTCCACAATGACAGTCATTTTCATGACCGGATGGGGCTCGCAAAAGATTGAAAACTCACCCGCTTCATTAAACACGAAACTGGTCATCTCATTATTGGACAATAAAGCAGAGGCAGCACCGCTTTCAGCTTCAGGTGCACTTTCTTCCACAGGCTCCTCTTCTGTTTCTTCTTCTGTTTCTTCTTCCGTTTCCTCTGAAGTTGTTTCTTCTTCAGTACTTGTTTCTTCCTCAGCAGTGCTTTCCTGTTCTGCAACTTCTTCTTCAGTATTCTCATTGGCTGTCGACTGCTCTTCTCCACAAGCTGCCAGCGACAGAATTCCAGCGGCAAGTACTAATCCAAACTTTTTGTTGACCATTGATTTTCTCCTCCTTTTTTTATCCTTTCTAATAGAACGTATGCAGCGTTAAATTAGATTACTTTCTATAAATCATTCTTTTAAAAGAAACGGAAACGGTTCTTATCTACCTACTCACGATAAATAAAAGAAATACAGTAGGGGAATGCTGGATTATTTTTCTTGAAAATTGGAAAAAATATTTTAATTCTAAATAAAGTGATCTAAGTGAATTGTTTCTACGTTATGACTGTATAACAAAAAGAAAAAGGGAGCGATTACTTATGAAATTAAACAAATGTCTTTTAGCACTTCCACTATCATTAGCCTTATTGGTACCAACGGCGGCATTGGCAGACAGCCATGGCCATTCAACTCCAGCAAGCGAAACGGCGATGGAGTCAAGCACGGCGACACCGGCAGCGGAATTACGCATTGCCCTTGATACGGTATTAACGGAACACGCATTTTTAGCGGTTGAAACCATGCGCAAAGGCGCAGATGGAGCGGAAGATTTTGATCAAGCTTCTGCAGCGCTGCTGGCAAACTCTGATGACCTGGCCGCAGCCGTGACTTCAGTCTACGGTGAAGAAGGCGGAGCAGCATTCCTTGAAGTTTGGAATTCTCATATCGGCTATTTCGTGGATTATGTCGTGGCCACTGGTGAAGACAACCAAGAAGCGAAAGACCAGGCGTTAGCTGCTTTAGAAGAATACAAAGTTGAACAATCGGCATTCTTCGATACAGCAACAGAAGGACTTCTGCCAGCAGCAGCGGTTCAAGAAGGACTGGATGTGCACGTGGATCAGCTGATTTCAGCTTTTGATGCGTATGTAGCAGGCGACTTTGAAAAAGCTTACACAGACGAACGCGAATCGATTCACCACATGAGCATGTTCGCAGAAAGCTTGTCTATTGCGATCACTACGCAATTCCCAGAGAAGTTCGAAAACACGAACCCGGATACACCAGCAGTAGATTTGCGCGCATCATTGAATGCGATCTTTACTGAACACGCTGGACTTGCCGCAATGGCGATGCAAGACGGTGCTGACGGCGCAGAAAGCTTTGACCAGGCATCGGCTGCACTTTTAGCCAATGCGGATGATTTGTCTGCAGCAGTTGGATCTGTCTACGGCGAAGAAGCTGGAGCACAATTCTCTGAAATCTGGAACTCTCACATCGGCTACTTCGTTGATTATGTCGTGGCAACTGGTGAAGAAAATACAGAAGCACAGGACCAAGCAAAAGCTGATTTGGATAGCTACATCGTGGAACAAGCAGCATTGCTTGACGCAGCAACAGAAGGACGCGTTCCTGCGGATGCATTAGAAGAAGGATTGACAGCACACGTAGACCAATTGCTAGTAGCATTTGATTCGTACGTAGCTGGTGATTATGAAACAGCATACAGCTCGATCCGTGAAGCTTATGCACATATGACAATGCCTGCAGCTGGATTATCAGCGGCAATCGTTGACCAATTCCCAGAAGAATTCGGTGCAACAGAAATGCCATCTGAAATGCCTGCAACAGGTATGGGCGGCACAGCAGATACAGGATCGTTCCCATTCATGTGGGTACTGGCTGGCTTAATGCTTGCAGCTCTTACGACTGTAGTAGCTGTTCGCACACGCAAACAGTAAGATTTGTGGACGCTAATGAAAAGCTAGCCTTAATCGGCTAGCTTTTTGTTATTAATAGAAAAAGTAGGGTCAATTGGTATTTCCATTTCTTTTGGCTACGAAACTAAGTACGATGAAAAATGTGAAATTGAAGAGATTTTCAAAAAAGCAGATAGAAACATGTATAACAACAAAATTTTGAAAATCGTAAAAAAAGAACAACGATAATTATTCAATGATACCCACAAGTTTAATAAACAAAAAAGTTTATATTGATCAATAGATGACTATTAGAGGTAGAAAAGGAGTAGGGAAAATTTCTTCTTTCTTCTTTCTTTTTCTCCTTTCCTCCCCACTCTCTTTTATGGTTTAAGTATTTCGCTTTTAAAATATCAGCTATTGTTAACAATAACCGTGCAAGAGTTCCTTTTACCTTCTGATTACAAAATCAATTTTATAGTTTAGTCTTTCAATACATAAGACCACTCCCGCATAACTATTTTTTAAAATCAAGTGGAGTAAGAAGCTAAATAGATACCCCCTAATTGAAGATATTTTGAGAATGTATACAATCGAAAGGTTACTTTTAAAAAAGTATACATTGCTCAACCTTTACTTTCTTTCTTTATAGGTATAGGATTGCAGTAAGTTTGAACTACAAAAAATTACTAAATGAAAAAATTTATGAGCTGGACTTTGAATTCAAGCAAAAGTTCAACTATAAAAAGGTAATCTCAATGTTTCTTCAAAGTGATAACTTTCACTAATATACTGAAGTGCATGCTTGATGCGTTTGCGAACTCGTCCTTCGTCTTTGTACATATACTAGTTTGCGCTATAGAAGAACAGTAACTGTCGTCGTCAATGAGTATAAACGATGAACATGGTGTATCTAAAATTGATTATCAAGAGGCATATCTACATAAATTATTCACGTTTTTAATTTACTGAATTTTTAAAATTATTTAAGTGAGAAAAGTTACAGCTATAAAATTCTAATCGAAATAGAATAGAAAAAATAAGGGGAAGTTGTCCATTATTGATCTTTACGGCAGTTGAAGATTCATTGGCATACACAGCAAAGAAAATCAGTAGATTTATTAATACTGAAGTGAAGGAAACATCGGGAATATGGAGTTTTACCATAAAGAGAAAAGTTAATTTGAAGAACAGTACATCGGGATATTGCTGTTCATTAGATATGGTTGCCTCCTTTTATGAACTTCAAGAGAAGGAACCTTCAGTAAATATGGCAAAAGTTTTTCTACTGGGTGAGGAAGTTTCCATTTTTACTGAAGCATTCCGGCAAAACACACTCTTATTTACCCCTACCTACTTGCAGGAAATGACCATTGGACATGGAATCTGACGCATAGATATTGAATCTTTTGAACCTGTGTACCACTTTGTTAAGCGCTTGTTACGAGCGCTTAGTATTCTGAAAAAACAAGTTCAAGTAATCTCAAGAACTTCTGGATTGGCTTAATGAACTATATAAAAATACTTTTAAAATATTGGAGATATCCTTATCGTGGGAAATTCTAAAAGAACGTCACTTTGAACTGGAGGTAACTATAGTTGTGGGAAAGGATGATTTTAACTTTCTAAAAGTTTATTCAAAATGATGGAATTCCATTAGATTCTTCGAAGAAAAGCAAACAAAAGGAGAAAACAGATAATGGCATACAAGCGGTTAATTCCTGAGAAGTCCGTCTCTTATTTTTTTCTGAAGTCAAAGGATGAGTACATCGAAGATGGATTAATTTCTGTTACGTTATTTGCTAGATTGACACGTCAAATCACTTCGTTCACTGGAAGGAAGATTCAGATTCAAGTTGAAACATTCTGGGTTCAAATCAACGATATTCGAATGGCCTACTTAACAGAAAAAGTGAAGGAATTGCCAAATTGTATAGAAAAATACGAGATATCAGAACCGGTTTTTCAGCATTTACTTAAGCTATCTGAAAGTTGTCCAAATGAACTGCAAATTCTCATCCCAGTTTACCTGAAAGCTAATCGAGAAATGTTTCTTACTTGCCAAGAATTGGATGATGCCTGGAAAGCGTCTGAAAAAGAACGACGATAAGAAGCTACAAATCGAAACGATGATATTTAAAAGCTTATTTCATCCATACTCGATACAAGGAGGAATACATTATGAGTAAAAATCAGCCTGTAAAAGCTACAGACCGTTCTAAATGTGAGGGTTGTAAGTACCGGGAATATCTTTCCGGATACAAATTATATAAGGAATTCAAGAAAAAGTGTGAAGTTAATGCAGATGAGGAAAACCCTGATGTCTTCCAGTAAATATTTGGCCAGTTTCAAAGATGATGACGTCTACACGATGCTTTACCTATACCATAACAAGGGCAAATCGTTGGAAACATTAGAACGCCAATTTTCTATTGGAGAAGACGCGCTTTTAGGTTTTTTGGAAGGACGTTATCGAACTGATTGCTACAAGAGTTTCAAAATCGTCAATAAAATGCTTCGAGATAGAAAGTAGTGTTTAAATTACCAATATAGATAATTAAAATAAGTGCTGATAAAGTTAGTTAGTGAACTAAACCTCAAGAAAGTCCAAGATTAACTATTTACATTCTAGAGAAAATGCTATGGTTATTTCAAGTTATCCAGTTGCTCTTAAGGTTTTCCTTAAAGATAAGGAGGAATTAAAATGGGTTTTTTTAAAAAGTCTCGTTGCGTTATGATCCAGTCTTTGCTTCATGCAATTTAGCCTGTATGAAACAATTGGAGAGTCTATTGCAACTTAAGGAACGTCATTGTTATATCGATGTTAAATGCTATCCCGTTTATATCATGAAATGCCCTCAATCTTCTTCGGGTTCAATTAAGCAATGGATAATTGATGAAGAGTTTACTTGCGATTCATCTAAAGAAGACTATTCCTATCATTGAAAAAGGGTTACTCAGAAAAACGAGAAGGAATGGGAAATCGGGTATCTCCTTTCTATACGAATTGAAGAAGATTAGCGTAAGCATCCAGCTAACATATGAGGAATTATTAGAAGTCCCGACATCAAATAAAAGAGTCCGGCAAAGGGAGCACTTTGGAAGTGCCGGTATGCCAGGCTCTTTTAGGTTGGAAAAAACCTGTTCTTCATTTCAGTTAGCTTAATCGCTCTTCAGCCATCTTATAAATCTTTTCTGTATCGCGTTTCCGAATGGCTGCAATTTAAATTACTTGGATGGTTCCCTCGGCTTCTCTGAAAATAATCCGCAGACCCATCTTCTTATTTTTAGATTATTGCATAGCGCCAAACTACCAAGAAGGGATTGACCGGCTTCTATTTCTCTCAATTTGATTCGGTACAGCGTTTTAATAAAGAAAATCTTTTGACTGCATCAAGTTGTTCATAATCTTCCTTTGAATACTGTGTCCATTCAGGTTTATACAATGGTTATTCCCATCCGTCTTCTTCATCAACAACAGGGAAATTAGTTTTTATCGCACCACGAACTTCCACATCTAAAAAAGTAGATCCATTTTTTGTAAGCAGCCATTTTTCAGCCATTAAATCAGCTAGCTGATCGTAAAGTTCTTCTATTTCTTTGTTCAAGGACTCATATTGTTTTTGGGTAACCATCACACCGACAATCTTTTCACGATTGAAGACATACACGCCAGAATTTTCTTGATTGGCCTTCTGAAAAGCTTCCATTAATGACCGTTTGACATTCTAAATTGAAGTTGTGGGGACATCAAGTATTATCATCGCCTGAATTGAAACATTTCTAGAATAAGACAATGAGTATTTAAGAAATTGCGTGGAAGACAATCAGCACACAAAGTCATAGAACTAATTAAAGGGGTTGAAAGCGGTACGTACCTCTCCCGGCTTGTTTGGCTTCATACATGGCAAGATCGGCAAGTTTCAATAGGGAAGAAGGCGTTTCGCCTGCCAAAGGAACGAAAACCATTCCCATGCTCGCATTGACGTTTAATTCATGCTCCATAATTTTCCATGAAGTACCGATGGAGATTTGGAGATTCTGTGCCATCTCTTCTGCTTGTTCTTTTGTTTTAACGCTAGGCAACAGCAGTACAAATTCATCTCCACCCAGACGCCCTGCAACATCTCGCTCGCCAAGATTCTGGCTCAATCGCTTGCCAAACTCCTCAATGACGGCATCACCCACTTCATGTCCCAGTTGATCATTGATTTCTTTAAAGTGGTCAATGTCGAGTAAGGCCACAGCTAATGCTCCATTATTTTCCTGCAGAGCAGCGATTTCTTCGGAAAGTCGTTGTTTGACGAATCGTCGATTGGGCAAGCCGGTCAGCGAGTCGTGATAGGCATAGTAGTGCAGTTTGATTTCTTGTTCTTTTTGCAGCGAGATATCCCGTGTAATCGTCAGCATATGAATAAACTGATCGTGTTCATTAAATATTGGCGTACCTTGTAATTCTGACCAGAGCCAGCCTTTTGTCTTATGTTCAATCCGCAGTTCAATTACATAGTTTTTCGCTTCTTTGACTGCTTGTGAATAAATGTCCTTCACAAGTGAAATATCTTCAGAATGGACGTTATGAAAAGGGGGATTTTCAAGATATTCTTCGGGATCAAAGCCATAAACGCCTTTAATAGAAGGGGAAACATATAAAATTTCTCCTTGATAATCCATTAACACAATGACATCATGGGCATTTTCTGCAATAATTCGAAAACGGTTTTCACTTTCAGCGTACTGGTTGAGCAATTGATTGATTTCTCTCATGTCTTTTAAAATTGCATATATTCCTACCACTTGATTTTTCACCTCGATAGGTACAAGGTGCATAGCAACACCAATTGAAAGTTTTGCTTTGTTGGTGATTTTTATTTGACACTTTTGAGAAATTCCAGTCAATGCTGGGTGATAATGATTCTGTAGTAATTCTCTATCGGTTGGAGAAATGAGTGTATAGAATTCCATGCCAATCAAAGCTTCTACCGGATAGCCAATCAATTCTTCTACAGTCGGGTTTCCTGATAAAATTTTTCCATTTGTATCCAAGCAAAAAATAGAATCTGCATTGTTTTCATACAACGATCGGTACCGTGACCTGCTTTCCTCAATTCGTTTCCAGGCCTCTTTGCTTTCCATCTTTGCGACTCGTTCGGGAGTCTTATCTTTTACAATCCCGATGATATGAGTGCAATTTCCACCTTCATCAAAGAGTGGAGTTAAAGTAGATTCAGAGTAATGGCATTCACCAGTCGATGAAGTATAAGAATCTTCAAAGATGACTTCTTCTTTTGTAGTCAGTACCTCTCCGTATTTGTTGGTCAATAAATCTGCCAGTGGCTTGTCATGCACTTCCAAAAAAGTTTTTCCTATATCCGCTAGTGTCAGGTTTGTTTTATCGAGTATGATTTGGTTAAAATATGCGTATCTCAGAACTAAGTCATTTTCGTTATATACAATAAAGACCATATCTTTTATAGCAGTGAATAAAACTTTGTCAAAGGGAAGTGCTTTAATTGTCTCCACAGTTGCATGTCCTTTCTCCATTGACTCCTGTTTTGAGATACATCAGCAATCAATTATCAGGTAGATTTTTACCCGGTGGTTTGCTTAGTGAAAAAACCACTTGGTTTTGTAGATATTTAGTCTCAAAATCACTTGGTTTCATGGGTTTATCATACAAGTATCCTTGAAAAACAACACAGTCATTTGCCTGAAGAAATTCTACTTCTTCGGGGCGTTCGACACCTTCAGCAACTAATTCACATTCAATGCTCTTCGCTAGATGAATCAGCGATTTGAGTACTGCTTCCGATTTGCGGTCTTGCCCAATTTTCTGTACAAAAGAGCGGTCTATTTTGATTTTCGTAATAGGGAAGTGGGTCAAATATGAAATCATAGAGAATCCCGTTCCAAAGTCATCAATTGCAATGGAGATTCCTTTAGACTTGCACAGCAACAAATGTTCTAAAGTTCGATCTGAATAAGTTAATTCTGCTTGCTCAGTGATTTCAACCTCAACAAGTTGAGGTTCAATTTGGTATTGTTCAATCAAAGTGAAAAAATGATCAAAGAATATAGGGTTAGCCAGAAGTGATGGCGTCATGTTGATGGCGGTACGCGGACTCTTGCCCAGACGTTGGGTCCAATCGTTCATTTGGATAAACACGTGTTCAATTAAGTAAAGCGTTAAAGGAACAATCATGCCAGTTGCTTCAGCCACTTCAATAAATTCCAACGGGGAGATTTCTCCAAGTTCTGAATGATTCCAGCGAGCCAATACTTCAACTCCTGCAACATCACCTGAATTTCCATAAATTTGTGGTTGAATCAAATAATAAATTCCAGCGTTTTTCAAGGCTGCGGACAAACTTTCTTCAATCGTAGACCTTCGAGAGCGCTGGATATGCATGATAGGACGGAAAAACATGTACGAAGAGCCGTGGATTTTTTTAGCTTCGTACATTGCTGTTTCTGCATAGGAAACAACATCACTGAATAAAGGGGAATCGTAAGGGTAACAAGAAATTCCAACACTGACACTGATAAATAGTGTATGGAGATGATTGATGGTAAAAGGCTGTTCGAATAAACTTGTAATTTTTTTGGCGAAAATATCCAAATTTTCACCATTTTCTGCTTCATAGATAATGGTGAATTCGTCCCCGTCTAACCGAAAAACTTCACATCGGTCATTTATGAAGACCCTTAATTTTTCGGCAATTAGTTTTAACACAATATCTCCGGCTTCGTGACTATACATCGAATTGACGATTTTGAGTTTATCAATATTCAGGTAAAAAACGGTGAATTTCTTCTTTTGTTCTGTTAATGAGTGCGCCTTGGCCGTCAACAGTCTCCGGTTTGGCAGGTTTGTCAAATAATCGTAGTGAGCTGATGTCGACAATTGTTCCTCAATCTTCTTCAACTTACTGACATCTTGGAAATACAAGGCAATTCCTCCCTTCTTCAAGGGACAGACTTTAACTTCGAACCAGACGTGCAGAGGAGAATAATACTCCACAAATTCAACGATGATTTGTTCTTCTAAAGCCCGTTCGTAAGCTTGATGGAAAGGAGACCCAATCACTTCGGGAAAGAAATCGAGTAGCCCGATTCCAATGATATTTTCGCGTTTTACTTCAAGTAACTGTTCGGCAACTTCGTTTATGTAGTTGAATTGAAGTTGATTATTCAGCAAGGCAAAGCCTTCGTTCATGCTTTCTAACACGCTTTTGGCAGTAATGGGTTCAATGTCGTGATGGTTAATAGGTTTATGCCAGATGAGCGCCCCATATGAACCTGGTGAGAATAGCTGGATCCTTTGGACTTTAACAGACATCCACTCAGTCTCACCATTTTTTAAAACGAATGGGTATAGTTGGTTGTGTTCAGTCAACGTGTCATTAATGACGCTTTTAATAGCTCGAACCTCTTTGTGTTTATCCTGTTCGGCTAATTGTTGAAAGTAATCAGTACCGACTTCGCAAAAAGTCATTCCCACCCCATTTTCCTCGCAAAAATTGCTCCACGCTTGATTAACTCGTACGATTGCTCCGCTGTCATCTATCGCAATCAAATACTCATCCATTGTGTTCATCCACGCTTGGATTTGTTCAGCTTTCATTATCTATCTCCTCCTCGTGAGCTTTCATATCTTCTAATAGCCAAAATTCAAGATTTGATGGCAACTTTTCAGAGAAAATCGCATGACGTGAAAATAATCAAAGATTATATGAAGCTAAATTTCGACTGCCAGAATTCCAATGCTGCTAAAGAAATCATCTGTCTCTCCAGATACACTTGTAGCGGTTTGAAGAAGTGGCTTCTACTTCAAAATACTCATTCACATGCTTCCTAAAAAAGATGGAGAATTCTTTTTAAAGGTACAAAAGTCATTTTTTGATAAGGGGAAAGTCGATAATTGAAAGATAGATCCTTCAATATGTTTTCCATCAAAAAGCCAGTACCAAATCGTGTTTCCGAATGGAATGGATGCTTCCTTCTCGTGAAAGCAACATGATTGCAATCGCTTTACTAATAAAAATACTTAACACATCCCAGTTTAGTTAAAATATAGAAAACACATACTAAAATGTTAATATAATCATCTTCCGTTAATACAAATAAGTAATGATAAAACATACTTTGTCTTGTAAAAAGACCAGAAAAAATGTCTATATACCTATTATCAAGTCTATTTAACTAATTCGTAAATAAGCATTTAAGCTCAATTAATTCGATATAATATCGTTCTCTTCAGGCTTTAAAAAAGCTTTTTCTACTTATGCCTTTATTAAAAAGAAGTATTTATAGCATAAAAATAAAAAAATGATTATATTTAAGGACTTTAGTTGATGTTACACACTGATTAAGTAAGTTTAAATAACCAGATAAGTTTATGTATTCAAATAATAATAAATTTAGATTCTATTTTTTGGAAGACCTATCCCTTTAGACAAACGAAAAGTTTCTTGATTACATGGTTATAGAAGGAATTATAAAAGCGTATAAGTTTGATATATGAACACTTACTTATTAGTAAGCAAGAATCCTAATCTTCTTTCCGCCTGAAGAGTGTCCTTTTATGAAAGGTATGAATTATGACTTTAAAATAGTTAATAAGTGATGCACCTTCAATTTAAAATCGTTCTATGTAAAATAAGAAGAAAAATTTGTCTACTTATTAATGCTGACTTTATTATTCAACGGACATCCTACTCTCTTATTCATCTAATCGACGACGAAGTATTAGAGTTGAGACAGCTAAGGAACATCATAACCATCTACTTAAAATCTTTAAAAAACCAGCAGAAAGTCAGCGGTCGTCACATTAGTCGAGACAAGAGTAAAAGCCGAAATTTGTACATTCAACCAACATCGAAAACGATCAGGTTATTACGCACGGAGAAAGGAGGGAGAGGTAATGAGAAAAAAGATTCCATTACTGATTACCGGGTTAATTCTTCTTCTAATAATTGGAGGCTTTCCAACAGTTCAATAGTTCAAAATGGAAAGTGATCCTCCTGAGTTAGTGCTGATACATAAAGGGAGAGTTCTGAACCAGTCAGTTGGAGTCGTTTGCTAGTGTAACTGTTAAGAGGTATCTAAAGAGAAAGACCCCCGTTTAATCTCTGATTAAGTCAGTTTCCAAACTTCAAGGTCAATGAATTACGACAAGAAGCTTTGGTTGAATTTAAGTTTTATAAAAACTAAATTTTATAAAAAGTGAAAATATTTTAGTGAGTATTATTTAACTGTATTGTAGAATTAAAAAATAATTTTCTGCTTATTTAGTCAAATATATTTGCGGAAGAAGACGAAATGCAATATATTAGAAATAATTAGAATTTTAAAGGAGAGAATATAAAATGAAAAAACTCAGCAACCGGTTGAGGGACTTAAGAGAAGCTAAGGGAATATCTTCTGAGGAATTAGCACAGAATATGGGTCTTGCTAAAAGTACGGTATGGTCTTATGAAAGTGGAAAGAAACAAGTCTCAGTAGAGCACCTTAAAAGATTGGCCGATTACTTTGAGGTGTCAGTCGATAGTTTACTAGACCGCAATAAACAGATACTTAACTTGAATATTCAAAATATTAGTTTTTTAGACGATTACAATCTAATTTTGGATAATCAGCCACTTAATCAGCATGAGATTTCTGAAGCTGCATCGTTCATTCAAGTAAAGCGCCGTATGGGTAGTTATGGAACTGTTACTTCCTAATTTCTGAAAATCAAATAAAAAGCCTATTTCTTTTCAAGGATAGTGGCGTACCTCAAAAGGTAGAGTTCAAATCTAGCTTTTGGGGTGTTTTTATGTGACAAAGTACAGTGAGTTCTTCAAACTGCGATTAATGAAGGAATACTCGGAAAGCGATTTTGGGTATATTTCCGTGGGATGTCTAATTATATTTAAATGTTGAGCATATACGTATCGGGAAATTTCCGATCTGAACGACATGCTGCCCATCTCTTCTAAATAAATGCATGGAGTAGATAAAAGCAATTAACTAGTCGATAAAAGAAGGCACAGGAGATGAATTTAACATCTCCTGTGCCTTTTTGAAATAACTTTCTTAAATCATTTGTTCTTTGCCCGGTTAATTTCCATACGAGTCAATACCTTCTGATTATCTTGGTTGGATAGATTGGTATAAAGGGAAGTGGTTTCAATATTGCTATGTCCCAGTTGATCTCGAAGAAGGACAATACTGCCACCATTTCGTATAAAATCAGCCGCAAAGCTGTGTCGAAGTTTATGAGGGCTTATGCCTTCTCCTTGCGCAAATGCAGCCGTGTATTTGGTCACCAAGTTCTCAATGGCACGACGGGAAAGAGGACGGGCTGTGCCACCATAAAGTGTGACAAACAAGAAGGGGATTTCTTTCGACCCCGTATACCGAGTTTCCCGAACAGCCAAGTAGCCTCTTAAGTGTTGAATCGCCTCATCCATAACCTGAACGGTATCTTCTTTCGCGCCTTTTCGCTTGATGTCGATCAATTGTTTCTTAAGGTTCACTTTCTTTGCCAAAATGCGGGCTGTTTCGCCAAGACGGATTCCGCTGCCGAGAAAAAGAGAAAGAATCGCCAAATCCCGCTCCTTATCCCGAGTAAAACGTTGGCGGGCAAGGCCACTCTGCAGTGTTCCTTCATATCCGTGTTCAATGAACTTCAGGAAATCATTGATTTCATGTTCGTTCAGTATGACAGAGCTGATTTTTTGTGCGCGGCGGCTGGCCGTTTCTTTTTTCGTATGCAACACAATTTTGCTCATCACATTTCGGTAGAAGTACGATTCTCCGTCCTCATCCTCGGTCTCTTTCGTTAGGTAGTTAAAGAGTGATTTTAACGCATTGACAGAAAGGGAAACGACAGCCTGGCCGCGCTTTTTCACAGCCTGGTTTTCATGCGGAATGGGTTCTTCATGCAAGTATTCAAGGTACATCTCCACGTCCTGCTTTTTCAGTTCGGCTAATACGGTATAAGAAATGGAAGGGGTGTCTATGGCATCTGTCAGTCCTTCACGGAGTAGCCACTGGAAAAAGTGCTGGTAGCGGTAAAGGTACTGGAGCAATGTATCGGCCGAGAGTCCGGCGCGCTTCTTAGAGCGGATATACTCCACGACATAAAAGGGCATATCTTTCAGTTGGTTTTCAATGCGTTGGAGGACTTGTAATTCTTCGGGTGTTAGCGCCATATTATTCTAGTGGCCTCCTTTTGGTTATGGATTTCTATATGTTCGCAAAATGTAATTTAAGCGAACATATAGAGATGGTAAGTACTTTTTCTAGAAAACGAATAATTTAAAACAGTGATCTTACAAAACCGCTTTTAAATAGGTGGTTAAACTTTCTTCCACACACCGTACAATCAACTCGATGAAAGGTTGCGTATTTCCTTGGATGCTTGCCGTTTCCAACGTTTCATAATACGTTAAGCGCTGCGCGTTTTCCGCTTTGACGATAGCAGGAGGGAAGCCATGACCCATTAAGATCAAATTCATTAACAATCTCGCGGTCCGGCCATTGCCATCTGCGAATGGGTGAATATATACGAATTTAAAATGAAACAATGCGGCCAGCTCTACCGGATGCACTCGTTCCTTTTCTTGCTCGTACCAAGCGAAAAGCTCTTGCATTTCATTCGCCACCTGCAAGAAATGTGGCGGTTCATGCTGGCTACCGGAGATCCGCACATTGATAGAACGATACCTGCCGGCATTTTCATCGTCAATGTTCTTTAAGATCAAGTGATGAATCGTCTTTAGCGTGCGCTCATCTAACGGTTCTGTTTGAGTAACCTGGTCCTCGATAAAGCTGATGGCTTCCGCGTGATTAATGACTTCGAAATGCTCCTGCAGCCGTTTGCCACCAATTGTTAAGCCATCTTCCATGACTACCTTGGTTTCAATCAGCGATAAGGTATTGCCTTCGATAGCATTCGAATTGTACGTCCATTCCACACGATAAACGTCGCGCAGGTTCTTCACAGCAGCTACTGGAAGCGGTCTGTGTTGGTCTAATTCCTTTTTTAATTCGTTAATGCGATTAAAATCGTTCATTTACTAGCACCTGCTTTTCATGGATTGAAAGAATTTATGCTTTAAATATTCAAGGAGAGCTGGTGACTATCGAAGAATAGATCCTTCTATTGATTGTCTTCAACTTCATATAAGGAATCCATGAAATAATCGTATAATTTAACGTAATTTCTTTAGCTTTAATCTGCAATTATTAACTTATTTCTTAAATTCCATTGATCGAGAGTAACCAAAACATTCTCTAAATAGTTTTCTACCAACGTATTGGTGAAAGTCGCCATATTTATGTCTGTGATATTCATTCCAATAGCTAATCATCCTACTGTAGCTTTTACAAAATTCCTCTTTATTTTCACCACAGAAATGTTTAATCCGCACTGTATCCCGTTCTTTCAAAAACGCATAAGTCATTTCTACGATTTCTACGACATATTCATCGCATATTTTTACAATGTAAGGAATAGTCCAATCTTCGTAATCCATCTGAAGCAACGAACGTATATGCTTTTGGCGAATATATCCGTCGTTATTTCTAGAAAGTATGCAATGCAGAATCATCTTTTGTCTTTCAGTTAAACTATCTATAAACTTGTTCGAGTTATCATCGCAGTAGATGCGATTAGGAAAACTAATTACATGATTGTTTTGATAATATTTAATAGTATCCGGAGAGACCTTAAGAGTGAAGGTTAAGAAAAATTTAGTAGACAACAACTTAACAACTTTAGTAACGTCATCCTTTAAATGGTTGGGAAATCCTCTGGTAATCATATAACCACACCTTTATTCCATGTAATTTCAAGAATATATACTTCATTGATGACTTTAATAATTCAAAAAGGAAACTAATACTATCGTCTAACAGAACTAAGAATTCAGCCTAGTCTTCTAAAATTCGATTAAATTAAACTATTAGACTTATTTTATCACATGCCTACTCTATATGTTCGTTAAATTGGTATTTTGCGAATATATAAAATTTAAGTATAAGGAAGATAGACTTCATTAGCTATCTTCCCTTTTGTAGTTCCTAATTTATTAGTTCCGATAAGCGGTCATATGTAAAACTTACTGGTATATTGTGTTACTCTAAAAATTCTTTGCTCAGTTATTTACACAAGATATTTTATTCTCGTTTCGTAAGCGTTCAATATACTTACTTAAAAATAAAAAAATTGAGTATGGCTTTAAATTTCCCGGTCTACATATTTAGTTAACAGACTGAATTTATATCAACACTGTAACGCGATTTACTAAATGTAACTCTTACTCTTCAACTTCTTTATTGAAAACTAAAGGAGTTACAAGTTTCCAGCCCAATCTTTCAGGCATATTTTTATGATGTCTTATTATAGAACCTCGAGTTTCACAGACTTTAGCTCCTCTTCTAATAAAAGCGTTGACTACTATTTTTTTAGGATGTTCTTTGGTTTCTTTAGAGACCGAAACAAAAGTAGTGGTGCTTGAAACAGTATTCTCAACTGTAATTCCCCCCAAAATTCTATTTAATACGCTTGGTGAAACGTTTCTTCGACTGCCATGATGTGGCATTTGAACAAATATACTCTCGCTTAGATTAATGCCCAATACATCCTCTGCATAATCTTGTCGCTGCCGGTGATAAAATACCCAATAACGCCGTTTTAAAATTCCCCATTTATCAAGGATAATCGACATATACCAAGTTGTAGAGGAGTATGTGTCGATGTTGAAAATGGAGGAATTTTTTATGATTCGGGAACTGTACCAAAAGGGATGGTCGTTAACAGCCATTGCCGAAGAGACCGGCTTTGACCGGAAAACCATACGGAAATACATAAATACCGAAAAGCTCCCTCGGAGCTCCAAGCGAACGAAACGGGCAAGCAAATTAGATCCGTATAAACCCTACTTACTTCAACGAATTCAAGAAGGCACCACCAATTGTGTGGTGTTACTCGAGGAGATCCGGGCGCAAGGCTTTGACGGGAAAAGTACGATCCTGAAAGATTTTGTGCAGCCGCATCGGGAACAGCCGAAGAAACAGGCAACCCGGCGCTTTGAGACGCCACCCGGTCAACAGGCGCAAATGGATTGGGCAGAAGTCGGTCTGTACGACGTTGATGGACGTCTTCAAAAAATCTATGCCTTTTTGATGGTGCTGGGGTATTCGCGGATGAAATATATCGAGTTTACCACCGACATGAAATTGGAGACCTTGATGAAATGCCACATGAATGCCTTTGCCTATTTCAACGGCATTCCGAATCAAGTTCTCTACGACAATATGAAAACGGTTGTCATCCGGCATACACCGGTAGAAGTCCGCTTCAACCAAAAGTTTGAAGACTTTCTCGCTTACTACGGCATCACGCCCAAAGCGTGCAAACCCTACCGTCCGCAAACGAAAGGGAAAGTTGAACGAACGGTCGATTACATGAAACGAAACTTCTTTCAACGACGGCATGAACCCACGCTTGAAGCGTTGAATCAGGATATGCGCAAATGGCTGGAAGGGACCGCAAACAAGAAAAAGAATGAAACGACACAGGAACCGCCGGTTCAACGCTGGCAAAAGGAACAGTCTTTTCTGCAGGCTTGGGGAACGAAGGAGTTGTTCCCGACCACGCATTGGGAAATGCGTGAAGTCAGTCGCGACTGTTTCGTCTCCTACTTGGGGAATAAGTATTCCGTTCCGTTTCGGTATGCCGGTCATCAAGTGAAAATCAAGGTGACGCTTGAGAAGCAATTGGAGATTTTTGACGAAGTGGAATGCATTGCGCAACACCCGATTCTTTCTGGTGAAACACGTACTCATGTCCGCTTTGAACATTACGAGGGAATGCAGGAGGCAAAAGAAAAAGAGCGAAAACAACAGAATCCCATCGGTTTGGCGACCCAGGATTCAATCGTTTCCACTCCTTACGTTGAAGCACGTTCCCTCGCAGCTTACGCCGCCTTTGAAGGAGGTGATTTCGAATGAAATCCCTTCTGGAAGAACGGCTGCATCAGCTGAACTGGTCGCATACGGCCAGCCAGCTCGATGATTTGGTCGAGAACGCTTCTACCCATAATGTATCATATTTCGACTTTTTACACACGGTGGTTTCGGGGGAATGGGAACACCGAGAATCCACCGAATTGAACCGAAGGATTCACCGGGCGAAACTCCCTTACACCAAAACCATCCATGATTTTGATTTGGCATTTCAACCTAGTCTTAACGAGCAACGCATCAACGAAACACTGACCTGTCGGTACATTGCGAATGGTGAAAACCGCCTTCTCCTGGGACCGCCAGGTGTCGGCAAGACGCATCTTGCGATTGCCTTTGCATTAGAAGCACTCACCCAAGGCTATAGCGTCCTGTTCCTCACCGCAGCCGATCTGGTAGCAGAGTGTCACAAGGCAGAGGCCAAAGGTACGGTCTCCCGGCTCATCAAGAAATGGACACGGCCAGATTTGATTGTGTTGGACGAGGTCGGCTACTTTCCGTTTGACGAATTCTCAGCGAATATCTTTTTCCAAGTCATCTCGAAGAGATATGAGCACGGCGCGATGATTCTCACCTCGAACAAATCGTTTATCGAATGGGGAAAGGTCTTCGGGGATGATGTCTTAGCTACAGCCATTCTCGACCGCCTGCTTCACCACTCGGTGACCTTTAACATCAAAGGCGATTCTTATCGCCTGAAGGAAAAGAAAAAAGCCGGAATTTATCCGGCTGCCCCACCTGTAGAGTAGCTCAAGTGGGGAATTTTATTCCGGCTATATTGGGGAAAAATAAACCGGCGTTGACAATCTGCGCTATTATGTAGTGCTTGCTTTTCCGCATCCCCCGTTAGCAATACTTTATATGCATCTATATCTGCATATAGTACTGCGCTACTTTCATTTCTAGCTCCTGTAGACTCATAATCTTCTTTTAATGTTTCAATGCCCCAAGATTCCTTTTCAGCATCCAATATTATTTGATAAGTTTCGGAAAGCGATTTAGTAAATACGTTCGTATGTGAATTTATTTCTATGCTTTGATAAATATCTTTGTGAAGTTCGAGGTTTTCCTCAACTATTGAGTCATAAAGTGACTTAATAAATCTTTCAATCAACTTTACAAAAAAAAAGCAGTATGACTAATCCCTAAAAGGACTAGTCTTCTGCTTTTTTTTACTTATCCAATCTACTTTTTATTCTTATCCATATCATCGTTTTCTAGCCAAAATTCAGGACCTATTACATCAGATAACCAAAATAATACATCTTGTGTACGTCCATCAGGCTCTAAACCACTAAGTGGTCCTGGTCTAAAGATGTAATCCTTTTGCTGAATTTTTTCTTCAGCCATATAATCTTTGAAGTGATAGGCTCCATATCCTTGCACGGTATTCGTTTCCGGCTTAGGAGATTTTTCCCGTATTGATATATGAACCTCTGCTAGATAAGTAAAGAACCTTGAAAGTGATAGATACCCTTCCGAATTACCGACAAAAGACACTCCTTCTTCGCTCACTTTGATTTCCATTTTTGCTCTTTTAGAAAAGTATGGATCGAAATCATAAAAAATCTCTTCTTCTTTTTTCAATTTCTTTTTTTTCTTTTTTGACATTTAGTATACCAGCTTTCATTGATTATTTTATGTTAAAACCACGATCTTGTAAAAACCTCTTCACTTTCTTGTTAGTTACCTTAGTTGATTCACCATCATGATGTTCAGTTCCATCTTTATTAACTGACCCTTTGTTTTTACCATTCTTCTTCCAATGTGCATGTGTTTTTGATTTATCATGTGTTTCGACTCTCACATTCCAACCATCAATATATTTTTCCGTGAAATACCAACTTTTGTATTTGGCCTTCGCCCAAGGAACACCATACTTTACTATTAAATAGCCACCACCAATAGAAGCACCTATTACTGCTAACGTTACCCATCCAATACCAGGTACAAAGACAAGAGTACTCCCTAGTTTAAGTGTAGTAGCAACTTGTCCATCAGAATCAATAAGCATTACAGGGTTATTATTAGCGTAATTATAACCATTATGCGTTTGTGGATTTCCAATTTGTCCGCCTAAAGGATCTTTGGTTAGAAATACTGCTTCAGCGGGCTGATAGAAACGAGCAATCAAATAATATAATTTAGACTCCTCATCATAGCGATAACCTTTGTAGCGATATGGATTATCAGAAGCCATTTTACCACTTTGAGCAAGGATATTACCCCATGCATCATAAGTATATGAGGCTACTACTACACCAGAGTTATTGGTCAAAGAAGAAATATCACCGTTACTATTGTAAGTGTAATAGTAACTTTGTCCTTCTTTTGTCATCATAACAGGTGCTCCAGTAGAATCATATATATATTCAGCTGTTATGACATCGTTGCTATTTGTTTCAAATAAAACATTGACACCTTGATCGTAGTGATAAAACGTCGTATTGCCGTTTAGCGTTTTACTAATACGTCGACCCTGATTGTCGTAATTATAAGAAGCAACTAATGTCCCCGAAAGTGTTTTTACAGATATTAACTGATCAAATTTGTCGTATATATATATATGCTTATCATCTCTTAAACGATTTCCATTTTCATCGTAAGTATAAGCGTGTCCATTAGCAGAAATCATTTGGTTATTTGCATCATATTTATATACAACTGTAGAGCTGACTCCATTCGCTATGGTTGTTTTTCCTAAACGATTTCCAACTGCATCGTATTTATAACTTTCACTAAGTTCATTTTCCGATATAGCTTGATTTGTTAACTGATTCTTGTTGTCATAAACAAATGTTTTTTTCCCTGATAGGGAAGTTACTGAAGACAGATTTCCGGTTAAATCATATTCATTTGTTTCGTCGGAAATAATAGCTGTACCTTTAGTAACTATAAGTTTATGTGGTTGCTGAGCTGCATCATAACTAAAAGAAGAATGAACTCCATTTACAAAACGACGCTCTGTCAACAATCCAGTAGATGAATAATCCATACCTAGTTGAACTGATCCATTTCGATAGATATTCTTTAACTGATTTTTTGCATCGTAAGAAAAACTTTGTGAAAAAGCAGTTGTTGCAGAGACCCCTTTTATACTAATTATTTCGTCAGTCGCTGAATAATTGTACTCCGTGACTTGTTTACCATTCGATTTTGTTTTTAATCGGTTTAAGGCATCATAATTAAAACTTATGGAAGAACCATTTTGATAGTCTTCAATCAATGTTTGATTTCCATTTGAATCATACTGGTATTTCCATTTCAATGTTGCATTGATTTGAACGGCAACCGGTTTATCATTTGCATCATATTGTGTTTTTATAGAATCAGTTCTATTGGGCTTTATTATTTCAACAAGTCTTCCTGCCGCATCATATTGTAGTGTTGTCTTCTGACCGAGTGGCTCGGTTCTTGAAGCCATTTGATTCTGGTTATTGTATTCCATTTTAACAGAATGTGTATTTCCATTTCTAATAGAAATCAAATTGCCATTGGCATCGTAATTGTAATTTGTTAATGTTCCATCAGGTTCTTTTACTTCCATTAACATATCTAGATTATCGTATTTATAGAAACTGTTATTTCCTTTCGCATCAGTTAGCTGTGTTTTATTTCCATTTCGATCTGTAACGATAGAAATTTTTCGATCCAAAGCGTCAGTTACGCTATTCAAGTAGTTATGCTGCAAATCATATTCAAATGTTTCAATTGAACCGTTCGGCCGTTTAATGCTTTGCAAGTTTCCATAAGGCTCTTGATAAGTATATGTTGTTATTTCCCCTAATGCATTTGTTTCCCTGATCAAATCACCAAAAGTATTATAAGCATAAGAGACTGTTCCGTCTAGATTGGTAGTAGTAAGAGTTTGATTAAAATTATTATATGTGTGAGTGGTTTTATTTCCTAATTCGTCTGTCGAGGTTAACATATTGCCTCTTACATCATAAGAGTTAGTAGAGATACCACCTTTTGGATCTATAGTTTTCAATAAGTTATATTGATTATCAAATGTAAAAGAAGTCGTATTACCTAGAGGATCTGTACTGCTAATAATTAGGAAATTGCTATTTACCTTGTGAATTTGCTTGTTACCTAGTGCATCAGATTCGCTAACTTCTAAATTACCTAGGTTGCTATAATCGTAACTAATAACTGATTCATTAGTTGCGATTGCAGGTTGCTCAACAGTTTTTAAAAATTCATTCTCATATAAGTAATTTGTAGCTTTACCATTACCATCCAAAATAGAGGATAGTGATCCAGCTGTATTATACCGATAAGTTGTCGTAATTCCAGTAGAAGAATCTTTGTAACTCGTGGCTGTTTCCAAACGCCCATCTGTTTTATAAGTGTAGGCAGTTTTTTTAACACCTTCAAAACTTGTGGAGGCGATTCGCCCATTTTGATAGGCAAGTGTTAAAGTTCGTCCAGAAGAATCAACGATACCGATTAAAGTACCGTCTGCTTGCCTCTGATAAGTAGTTCTGTTTTTATTTCGATCCTCTTCATAGGCAATTTTATAAATCTTACTATTTAATTGAGTATCCGATTTACCTGTTTGGAAAACCGTCCGATTGCCACTAGTATCAGTCAATGTGAGTAGTCCAGTCGTTGACTTAGTTAAGTTGGAATACAGACCATCAGGTGTGATGTATTTAGAAGTCAGCTTATCGTAAGAGAATAGATGTGTAGTGCCATCAGACTCTTGAAGCAAAGAATTACCGTTACTATATTCAGTTATAGTTTCGCTCCCTGAGAATGACCAACCGTACCCTATAGCTGAGTGCTCTATTGATTTCGAATTATAGGTCCGCTCAAAAGAAAATCCTGAATTACCGCGGCCACTTATAGAAAAATCGGTAGATTCTACTACTAGATTTCCAGTCCCTAAATTGACGTGTCCTTGAGCATCGGCCAGCTCGTGATCAGAGTAAGACCAATAATCTTCCAATCCTAAACGACTCCCAGATATATACGTGACTGCAAGCATTGGTGTCTGATTGCTTAAAGATGCATCATCACTTGATACAAACTTTTTCCATGACTTAACGGTTTCATTGTTTGCTTTTAACAATAGGCCTTTGTTGGTACTTTGATCGTGAATCCAGCGCTGAACGTTTGTGGCAGGAACACTCCACTTATAGTTGACGCTAAGGTCAGTAAGGCTGCTAACATCTGCAGAGGATAAAAGAGTACTTGAATAATCTCCACCAGCCTTGTTCCAAGCATTGATCCCGTTACGTTTAGACCAAGTAGCCCCTTCTTCGGTCCAATTATTCGTTACCTGATGCAAATCCACAGCCAGTTCGGTATCATTCCAAACAGAGGAAAGCCACATATTGAGATTTGCGTCTATGACCTTTGTTCCTTTAGGTAGAGACGATAAATCGAATTTTACTAGGGACCGAATATTATTGGTTTGAGTAGCACTTTGATACAACCCTACTCCTAATGTCGTTTCTGCCCCTCCGGTATTATCTGGAAAATGACTGCGGATATTTGTATCTTCTAACTTCGCTTGAGGTTGGAATTTTGCGATGGTCGGATCGATTACCACCGGATAGACACGCTCTTCGCTGTCTAGCCATTCACGGTTAGGAACTAGTTCGATAAAAAGCTGGTCTTCTCTTTGTTCAACGCTCATTGAGATGTCGTAAGACAAGGTTTCTTCTGAGAACGAAGTGACGCCTGGATTCTCTTTATATCCCTCAGGCTTGTACGCATCGTACATAAATGGCGCTTCCAAATAAAAAACGGGTTCTTGAGTTTTTTTGTCTAAGAGCATCACTTGATTGTTTTCCGCTACTTTATAAGACAATCCGTTTAAGTCTAGGACAAATGAAAAAGAAGTGGGGGTATTCGGTTCCGGTTTTTCTTTTAAAATAATGTCTTCCTTCACTTTATCGGTACCGACGGTATATTTGATGTCCACATTTGGATAGACATCCGAGTAAACAATGGTGTTTTCATCCGCTACACCGTCTACTGTTTCTAGATTCGTTTCCACAGTATCCGAAACGATTTCATCTGGACCAACAGGTGTCAGGGAAACTGAGAATTCATCCTGTTTGACTTCAACGATTGCTTCATTGGGGGTTGTTTGTTCATTGAATTCTGCTTTAAAGGAATTGGCCTTATTCACTACAGTGCCTTCTGCAGCATCAGCTACAAGCGTATTATCGATAGGTAGCCAATCGTCTTCTTCATTTTCTTTGTAATGAATCGGTTCTTCTGAAATTTCTGTAGTATATGTACTATCTGGATTCGAATAGGTTTTAGAAGTCTCCGAACGTAAGGAAACGATTTCCTCTTGCTCTCCTCCATTCACACTACTCGTTTGATCTTTAATAAGTGCACTTTCACTGACTTCTTTTTCACTCTTACCATTCATCTTATTTTCTTCCGCAGTTACTGACTGCCATGGAATACTAGTAAAGATTAAAAGCGTGCTTAGCAGGTAAACCAAATACTTAGTCCATTGTTTCATTGTTCTGCTCCTTCTTAACTAACTGTAATAGTGGATTCCACTGCTTCCGCACCCTCGCTTTCCTCAAATATCGTTTACTATTAATTGGAAATAAAAGAATCTTACTTATAATAATGGAATTATAAAAAAAAAACAATAGTTTATATTACATTTATTACGAATTATGTAATATTTGAAATAAAAGTGCAAAAATGAAGAAGGATGAATTGGTTCGCTACCAAGAATTGAAGATGAAATTGAATAGGACAACCACCACTACGCCAGCGAAGGCATTAAAGAAAAATTGGCCGGCCTGAATCCGGTGAACGACCGAATTCAGGCCAGCCAAGTAGCTGCATAACTAAAACTTTAACTTTAGGGGGTTACTCCCAATCAGCCCCCTTCCCGTCTTAGTTTTTTCTATTAGAATCAAATCTACTACCGATAACTTAATGATATGTAAACTAAGTTTCATCAGAGCCTATTCAAGAATACTTACCCCGCACATCTTCTGGTGTGAATTTTAGAGTCAGAGAAGTCTTGCTATAGCTCTCTTACCATTCTCGCCATTCTTCGGTGATGTCTTCATCTGTCTCTAATCCCGCTTGCTGCGCTTTTTCCATGATAAAATCATTCAGTTCTTCTCGCTCCAGTGTCTCAAAAAAAAAGTCATATTTTTCATTCAGCGCATTTAAACGAAGGACCGTCTTCTTCACTTTTTTAATGATTTTATTTTGGGATGGCTCGTGAAGATTAGAAAGTCCATCCATATAGTTCCGGAGCACGGTTTCGGTTGCCGCGATATTCTCTTCGGTAAACTGGTCATCTCCGTCTTCCATCCTTATTCTCCATTCTTGGGTAGGCAACGACTGTTCCCCCGGATTAGCGTTTTGCAGAACCGGTTCAGTGTCTTTTGGTAGGATTCTTTCTTTAAAAGTGGGACGGTCATTGATCCGTGGCCCCTCTATCAGCCGATGGGAATAATGTTTTTTATTCGTGAAATAAACGTGTTCCAGTTCAATACAAGGAGATACGTCTCCATCCAACACAGTTGAATCCCAAAACCTCATGCTGCTCAAATGAGGAAGATGCTTGATGAATCGGATGGATGAAATGGTTCCACAATTATTTAGCCCTAAATGCACAAGCGACTGCACTTTTCCGATTGGCGAAAAGTCTTGTATCTTTTTTGCCCCTTCTATTTGGATAGAAGTCAAATTTTCCGAAAGATGCTGGATCGCTTCGATGTCAGTCAGGACTCTCATTCTGAATAACCCAAGTTCACTCAAATTCTTTAATCCTTGAATTCCCTCCAGGGAAGTGATGTTGGCATTGATGAGCTCGAGATCTACCAGAGCTTTCAGGTCTGCAAATTCCTTCAGGTTTTTCCCTTTTGGCTTGTAGTCCCAGATTTGTAGTTTCTTCAAGTTGACGAGGCTGCCGATCCCTTCCGCTTTGGGTGGCAGTGTGCCAATAATTCTTTCTAATGAGGTCAACTGGCTGAAATCGACTGTCAAGGAACGGGAAGTATCATTGATTACCAAAGTTTTAAGTATCTTCAAATGGTAAATTCCATTTATATCTTTGATACTCGACCCTTCAAGCGATATATATTCGACGTTTGGACATTCGCTTAAGAAATCGATTTGTGATTCCTTATAGTCGTAGGTAATATCTACACTTTTGATTTGGTGTTCCTGAATATACTGGACGGATTCTTGTACATTTTCACTATCGATATATACGGTTTTTCCATCCTCATCGTTTCTGATGCGAAGTTTACTTTTTTCCATAAGTCCTCCTTAGTTACTTTTTTATTATTAGAGGTAAAACTATTATTTTAAATATACTCAGAACTCAAATTTATAGCTAGATAATTATGGAAATAAAACCGTTCGTAAAAGTACACTTTTACGAACGCTTTGAAAATGGCTGAAAATGGCTGAAAAGAGCGTTCGTAAACATATCAAAACACTTTACGAACGTTCGCGAAATTGCATACACTTTTACGAACGCTTTTCAGGTATAATGAGAGGAAAGAATCGTTCTTAGAGGTGAATTATGGAAAATCGCAAATTTGGTTACATACGCGTCAGCAGCAAAGATCAAAACGAAGGCCGTCAATTGGAAGCCATGAAAAAAATGGGCATCAATGGACGCGATATATATTTGGATAAGCAAAGTGGTAAGAACTTCGAACGGGCAAACTATCAATTATTGAAACGGGTTATTCGAAAGGGAGACATTTTGTATATACACTCGTTAGATCGATTCGGCCGGAATAAAGAAGAGATTCTTCAAGAGTGGAATGATCTTACGAAAAACATTGAAGCCGATATTGTGGTGCTGGATATGCCGTTGTTGGATACGACGCAATACAAAGACAGCATGGGAACATTTATTGCGGATTTGGTTTTGCAGATTCTTTCGTGGATGGCTGAAGAGGAACGAGAACGCATCCGGAAACGGCAGCGTGAAGGAATTGATTTGGCGCTACAAAACGGCATTCAATTTGGAAGACCGACCGTTTTTGTTTCAGAAGAATTTAAAGAGGTTTATAGACAATGGAAAGCTAAAGAGCTTACCGCAGTGGAAGCTATGCAGGAAGCCGGGGTTAAGAAGACCAGTTTTTATAAACTGGTAAAAGCACTCGAGGAAGAATCAGCAAAACTTATATAATAGAAGGAACCTGATCAAATGGCATATCCATTGAACAATATAATCTTTATGTAAAGAGGAGGAATCGTAAAGATAAGCGGAGAAGTTACGTTTGTGGAAAAAACATTCAAGCTTGCGGAAAACATCCTGTCCAACGCATAAACCACAATTTGTAACTATCTTACCTGTAAAGATTTTCATTCGAGCCTATTTTCAAATAAGAACACAGATTTTTGCTTGGTTAGACTATTATTTTATTATGTTTTCATTAAAACCGGTCTTTTATGTATTAAACACTGTTGTCTAAGAACAATTAATTTGTTATAAAAGATTTTTAAAAAGTATAAAATATATTTAAAGCACGAAAAAGCTCCAGCATAATGCTGGAGCCCTTTCTCGGTTTTTTTTAAGTGTAAAACCGACTAAAACACATATTAAACGTATATAAACAATTTCCGAATTCTAGAAATAACAATACTCTAGAAATTTCGAGGTATATTTCTATACCTTAAGTAAAGTATACCAATTACTTGTAGATTAATCAATTAATAAACCTAACAATATATGCAAATTAATTCAGAGTCTACTCTTCCTCAATTAATTCAATACCAAAGTTTAAATTTATATACAAAATTATAGGAGTTTTCAATAAAAACATGACGAAATTCCTTAATTAATTTACTAGCGACTTCATTTTCATCATCCAACTCTTGCTTCAAGTAAGAAACCTTGCTAGGGGATTTCCAAAAGAAGTTTTTAAGTTTCATCAAACTGAATTTTCTGGCATGGAATATCATACTTTTCTTATTCTTGATAAGCATGATTTCATTCAATAATTCCTCATTTTCCTTATTATTAGTGAACAGTTTATTTATTACATAACCGTTTTGATTGAATAAATTCATATTACTTCCATTAAAATGCTGACTACTAACTAGGCTCAATCGGCCCTTCATGTCCTTCTCGTCCTCTACAAACTTAAAGTCCTTTTCATCTCCCCAAAAATCAGCATTCAAAAGTTCTAAAGCCATGCCCCGACCACGTTCAGTATAAAAAGCATTTAAAAATATTAAATAGGCAATTGAATCAGGTACTTGGGCTCTTAGTAAACCAATTTGTTGTTTGTATTCATCTTCATCATATCTAAAGTTCTGATTGATCAACTTTAATGTTCGGTGAAACGTTCTAAACAAATGCCCAAGCTCTTTAGAGCTTTTAGAAAAAGTGGTATTAACTACTCTAAATACATCGTCGTATGTTAACAAATACGTATTATAGTCTTCTTCAGCGTTCTTTTTTATCATATCCGAAAGAATATGCCGATCTCTTTTAAAGATAGTATCAGTATAGAACGCATGTCTTCTCAATCCTCTTCCAATCCAGTGATTATTCAACTTATAGACTTTTTTATCGGTAAGAACTTTATACCTTACTGAAGAAGTACCTGATAGTTGATTAACAATTATCCATAATGAACGCATATCCTTAATGTCATTGCTCTTAATTAAGCTAACCAATTCTTTTTTTTCAACGTCATATGTAGATCCGAGTTCATATTTTAATTTGCTTAGTTTTTGAAGAATCGTATTTCTATTTTCCTCATTATTCGCTGTTAAATAGTTAAAAGTAAAACGCGCACCCCTATTCACTAAAATATCTATTTTAGTATCTATGTTTTTAAGATTAATTTCGATATTTTTTAACAATTCTTCACTTTCTTTTAAAGTTTTCTCATTTCTTATTATATCGTTAGTAAACTTTATAAAATCTAATACACTTTGTCTTTTGTTACTATAATCATTATTAGATGTATTGTAACTCGCAATAACTAGTGACAAAGCGGTTATTATGCTAGCAATCAATGGTATTGCAATCCTGATTAAATTATCTACTCCACTACTCTCTTCCCCTACATTTGGACTGTAATTTAATAAAGCCATAATAAAATATAGAAGAGCACTTCCTACTAATCCCCCAGAAATTGCCACACTAAGAAATACCAATACTGATATCTTCTTCGAAACTTTAAATTTCCATATAAGAAGGACTCCTAAAACTCCTCCTACTATTACTAGTAAATCTATCGTCATTTTTAAAACTCCATTTTTATTTTATCTTACCATTTCCTTATTCATGTCGATATGTATTTATAGAATAAATATCTTTGTTTTCCAAAATTTACTTAATACTATTTTTAATCCAAGGCTTGTAACGGATAGCTATTGAATACCATCTTTAGTTTCTGCCAATACAGGTAGCACGCCAAATATCTCTATAGCTGCAACTATGACAGTAACTAAATACTATTAGAGCATCTAACTGCAAATTCAACGATTGACCAATTGTACTGACATGAGCATATCCAAAGTTTTTGATAAGAGTTTTGATATAAAGTGATATTAAAAAGAAGAAGATTTTCATCTTCTTCTCAACGCTATCAAAAATCATCGTTTTAGATACCAAATATTTCAGAAAAATATTGAAAATACAATATTTGTAATATTTTTAATGTATAATTGAGAGAAAATATTCTGGGGGACTTATTAAAGATGAATATTCCAAATGCACCGTATATATCTAGAATGAAAATTAAAAATTTCAGAAACTTTGGAGATGTGGATGTTAAATTAGCTCATAAACAAGTGATTATTGGCGAAAATAATGTAGGAAAAACAAATTTTCTAAAAGCAATACAATTAATACTTGATCCACAATTAAGTGATGAAGATCGTTTTCTCATCAACTCTGATTTCAACGAAAAACTTGAAAATCCAATGGATAATGGCGAAGAAGTTAAGATAGCTATTGAAATCAAAGGATTTGATCATAACAAAACATTACTAGCTACTTTATCTGATGCTACTCTGACAGACGATCCGGCTACTATACGGTTAACCTATCATTACTTTGCAACCCAGAATGTAGATGGAAGTTATGAATATCAGTATCGTATTTTTCAAGGCACCCGAGAAGACGTTGCTTTTACCCACTACCATCGCAGATATTTAAACTTAAAGGTAATTCCAGCTATAAGAGACGTTGAGGCTGAAATGAAAAATGTAAGAAAGTCTCCTATTAATCAGCTTTTAAAAAATTACGATATTAGAAAGGAAGAGTTGCTTGATATTGCTTTAAAGATAAAAACGACAAGCGATGAAGTACTTTCTATAGATGAATTAGTTCATCTTACAGAAAATATAAATAGTAGATTTTCTACCATTATTGGAAAACAAATAGACTCTAATGTAACTCTTGAGACAATAGATTTAGATCCCAATCGAATTTTAAATACCTTAAAGATTATGATGGGTAACGGTCAAAGATCTGTCAGTGATACTAGCCTAGGGCTCAATAACATATTGTACATGTCTCTAATTCTATTATCTTTGGAAGACAAAACGATTCCAGCAATTTTAAAAGAAGATACCTATTTAAGTTTATTAGAAGACGGAAGTCAGATTTTAAATGAGTGTTACGTACAAAATGAAAGCAGCAACTATTTATTAAAGGATAGCTTAACTGCAGAAAATCAAGCGACCCTTTACACATTTATGGATAACTATTTCGGTGAAAATAAAGGTTTTACAATTTTAGCAATTGAAGAACCTGAAGCACATTTACATCCAGGTCTTCAACGACTTATATTTAAAGACGTAATGAAACAAAATACGTCTGTATTAATGACAACCCATTCACCTTACCTTACATCAGTAGCCCCAATTGATTCTATTGTTCACCTTCGTTCAATGAATAAAGGAACTACCGTCAAAACTAGTGCTTCTTTAGAATTAACAAAAAGAGAATATAAGGATTTGGAAAGATATGTTGATGTGAAAAAAGGCGAAATATACTTTGGAAAAGGGATTATTTTAATTGAGGGTATTGCAGAAGAATATTTAATTCCTAGCTTTGCAGAATCCCTGAATCAGTCATTAGATCAAAAAGGCATTATTTGTTGCAACATTAACTCAACAAATTTTAAACCGTACGTCCAATTCCTTGATTCTCTCGGCATTCCTTATGTAGTTATTACAGACGGAGACTATTACCATCAAGAAGGTGCTGATTCTTCAAAAATTTTCGGTCATACCTTTGATCCTTCCCATCAATATTTGGGTTACGACGGATTAGATAGGACGAAAAAGTTGCTAATAGATTTAAAAAAAGCAGATAAAGATGAGATACCTTTGGATATTAATGAAGCAGATGATTTTTATAAAAATCACAATTTTTTCATAGGGAACCATACATTTGAATTAGATATGATGGATATATCAAAGGATAACCAACAAATTACTGTCTTTATTCAAGTTTTCAATGATTTAACAGCCGGTGGAAAAAAGCAGAAGGAGAACTTTGAAACTTCAATTAATCAAGGGGATTTTGTAGATTGTTTAAAGAAGATAGAAAGTAAGCATTCACGAATAGGTAAAGGTAGATTCGCTCAAGGTCTTTCTTCAGAATGTAGTAAGAAAAATATTCCTACTTATATAGAAGAGGCAATACATGTCATTTTTGAAATGGTAGATGATTTATGATGGACTTGTATTCGTTAAAACTTGAGCAGATTAAAAAAGATCCGGAACAATATTCTGCATTTAAATCTAATTCTAGTACCGTAGTCAAAGCAGGGCCCGGAAGTGGCAAAACAACTGTAATTTCCTTAAAGATAATTCAGTTATTAAGAGAAAAAATCTCTCCACCTCGTGGACTTGCCTGCATTACTTATAGTAATGCTGCTGCTAAAGAGTTTACTAATAGATTGAAATCTTTTGGTTATCAAAAGCGAAAGAATGTTGTGCTTGATACAGTTCATTCTTTCTGCATTTCAGAAGTGATAATTCCATTTGCTCATCTTTACGCTACCACTATATCCTTACCTTTAAATATTATTTCGGAAAATGAGAAAACCAATTTATTTAAAAAAATACTTGAAGAACAGGGTATTAATGAGAAATCTTTAAAAATTGAAGCGATGGATAAAGTCAGAACTCAACTAATTGATGGAGATAGTTTAATAGAGACTGAATCAACTGAGGCTGCACGAGAGGTAGCCTTGAAATTTGAATACTACCTTCGAGAAAGAAAACAGGTTGATTTTATTGAAATAATCAAATGTGCCACCACATTAATCAAAAATCAAAATTATGTTCGGAAATGCTTAGAGGCAAAGTTCCCTTGGATACTAATTGATGAATATCAAGATTTCGGGAAACCGCTTCACGAAATGGTATTGACCTTACTTCACAAGACTAGCATCAAAATATTCGCAGTTGGCGATCCTGATCAATCAATTTACGGTTTTCAGGGCGCTCTTCCAGATTACTTACTTGAGCTTTACGATATGACAAGTATTAAATCTATAGATCTCAAAACAAATTATAGAAGTAATCAAGAAATTATTGATGCAGCAACAATTGCATTAAATTTGGATGATAGAGAATATAAAGCCGGTACAAGAATTAACGAGAACGCAGAATTTTTCTTTGTAACATGTGAAGAACAAATGCAAGAGCAATATGAGTATGTAGTAAATGAAATTATCCCCGATTGCCTCGCAAAAAATATTCCCTTAGAAGAAATATGCGTTCTGGTCGGAAATGGTGATCATGTAAAAGAACTAAGCAAAATTATGAGTCAATCCAATATTCCACATTATTTAACAAAACACGAATTTTTGAAAAGCAAAATTATTCTTTGGTTAAAAGATTGCGCATCTTGGACCCTAGACAATTCAACAGCTTCATTTATGGATTTATCTGATTTCTGGATTAACACGTTGACTTCTCAAAAAGGAATTTTATCCGAAGATGAAAAATTACTAAACAAAAAGCATTTACTATCAATCTTAGTTGAAAGTAAATCTTACCAAAATAGTTTGCATCTTTGGTTTTCATATGTGGTGGAAACTCTTCATTTAGAAGTAGTTATAGAAAAATCTGTTCAATATCAGTCAGATATTGAAAAAATAAACTCTTTCCGACATCAAATAAAAGATGGAGATTTAAAAAGTTTTGATGTGGAAAATTTTTCACAAACTGGAAAACCAGAAAAACAAGTTACTATTTCTACAAGGCATAGCTCAAAAGGTCTTGAATTTGAAGTAGTAGTCATGTTGGGAATGGAAGAAGGAAATTTCCCCTTTTTTTCCACTGTTCATATCCCAAAAGAGCTCAATGAACAACGCCGTATTTTTTTCGTTTGTTTAACAAGAGCAAAGCGAGTTTGTTACTTATTACGATCGAAAAGAATAGAATCTCGAACCAAGTATGGATTAAAAAATTTTTCTAAAAAACCATCAATGTTTTGGGAAGAATTAAATAATTCTCTTGAATCTTAAGGTCCTAGATTAAATGAACGGAGATGGAGATTTTGAAGGAACTTTTAAAAGATTTTGACGAGTATAGAGAGATAGAGAAACAGAATTTCAATAAAATGAATAACTTCTATAACCAATTTATCCATAGTTACACTCGTAAAATTGATTCTAAATATATTCAATTAATACGAAACCAATATAGGGCGGTACAAACAGCAAAAAAACCGGATATCACATTGGGATCCAAGCAGTACTTTAGAAAAGATTTACATTTCGATTATTTCAAAAATGATTTTTATCGCATCATTTGGGACGTTGACTTACTGACAAAACTGATTCGTGAAGCTGGTATTAAACCACAGAAGCTTAAAGTAAAAGAACTTTCCAATTTAGTAGAGACTAATTTTATTAATATGGAGAATTTACAACAAATTAAAAAACTTAAAAGATTTGATCCGATTATTCTCGTATCTTATAGCCCCGTAAGTGATAAAGTTTTAATTGATGGGAACCACAGACTTTATTCTCGAAAAGAATTACCGCATTCAAATATAGAAGCTTATATTTTGGATGATCTTTTTGCACTAGAAGGAATGGCTGGTGATGTTTTTAAGAAACTGTTTGCGCTCCACTACAACGTTACAACAATTGTGAGATTTTTTGATGACTTCAGCGTTCAGAAAAACACGAGCGACTTAGATAAACTTTTGATAGAAATAAAATAATGTATTTCAAGTACTATCAGAGATGAGGAAAATTTATGGACAAGCAAAAGCTTAGGTATGCCATTCTAAAAGAAATAGAAAAAGGAAATATAATTATTTCTGAGATGCATTTTAATGTCAACGAAGAAGAATTTGACGACGCTGTTAGACATTTATCTCGAGAAGAATATCTTAAGGGAGTATTTTATGCTGATGATCGTCCTCAATTTTGGGAGAACAGTGCTTATTTGACCGAAAAGGGAGAAAACTACCTTCAAGCGAACACTGCTTGGAGCAAAATGTATAGAGGCTTGCAAGAAATGAGAGACTGGATTAAATAAAACTCATAAATCTTAAACAAAAAGGAGTTATAGAAATTGCCAGAGTTAAAATTCTTTGAGTTACAAGACATTAAAAATGCTTTCGGACCACTTTTCATTCCGTTTATTCCTACGATGATAGCAGCCGGTGTTCTGTTCTTGTTAATTCAATTAGTTCCAAAAGGAGTTATGCGCCAAATTTTCGGAATTGTTAGCATGGTTCTTCTAGTAGCAGTATACATATATTCAACGGCCGATACTGCAATAAATTGGTGAGAAACTAAAAGCATTTTTCGGGATGCTTTTTATTTTTGAATTAATATTATCCTGTTCTATTTTCATTACAAGAGATTGCGTATCAAAATGTCATATTGGCACTTAATAAGAGTGTGATAATAGCTACTTTTTCACTCAACTTTTTAGTTATGACAATCCTCTATTTCCAAAACTAATTGATACTAGTTATGACGATTCCTAAAAAATTAAAAAATAAGAGCTGTAAAAAAGACGACACACCATAGTACGTACGAAAATACGTATGATACTACAGACTTTTTTCTGTACTCGAATAATGTTATATAGTATACTTTACTTAAATGAAACAATAAGGAGTTGATCACGATGAGTATTCATATTCCAGAAAGACCTAAGTTCAGCGATGAACAAATCACAGCGGCTGGAGTTGCTTCTAAAACGTTCGGCAAAGTACGAGCTGCTGCAAAAAATTCACCCCAATACATTTTGGCCAATAATAAGCTCGACAGTGTTGTGTTAGATTACGCACACTACCTCAAAATGTATCAAGAGCTTGAAACTTATCGCGAACTATTCTATATGGACGAAATCGCTCGTCGTGCTGAACACGCTGCTGCCCATCCCGAAGACTCTATCTCACTACGTGAAGCTGTTGGGGAAGTTAGTTATGCTCAAATTATGTCTAGTGATCCCGATGAAATTGAAGATGACGAGTTATTCGAATAAATGAGCCAAGATCGGTTTAAAATTCGATTCGATAAGAAGGCTCAAAGGGAATACGATAAGCTAGATGGCAGCGTAAAAGGACATGTGAATAAGGGATTAGCAAAGCTACGAACACGGGCTGATACACTTGGAAAAGAACTTGAAAATAAGCGAAATATGAAATTGCATGGTTGTAAGGAATTGAAGTTTAAAGGCAGTGGCATTCGAGTTATTTATCGAATTACAGGAAGAACAGAGGACGAGTTAGAAATCGTCATGATTCTTGGTATAGGTGATCGAGACGAAGATAAAGCGTTTAAAGATGCTTCTAACCGACTTGCAGATTTTTTAAAAAACCTAGAAAACTAAATAATTTTAAGAGACCTCCAGTAAGGAGGTTTTTTTATTTGATCATACTTTCAACAGTAAGGCTTCTATAGTAGAAAATATAAACATACTATTTACTCTGCAAAATAATGGAGGAATAATAAAGGTAGTCTCCTACTTTCTATACTCAAGTGGTACATTTATAAAAAGGATTCGCAAAAGTGCACGTTCATGTCATAGCTTCCTGGTGGGTTGGCTTAACAACTTATTCGATTAAGAAAAGCTGTTTTTCAATACACCGACCAACTAATTTTTAATTTAAGGAGGAGAACAGTGAAAGATTTTTATAAAGCATTATGCTATGTGAATGAACTAATTTACAAACCAAATCATTTACTTTTAAAATCGGTTCAAGAAGAAAAACAAAACGCTAAGTATGGTGCTGGTATATTTCAACTTTCTTCTAAAACCGTTCGATTCAGAGTGGCGAATACTACATCTACGAAAACAGGACAATTTGTTGCATTTTGGGAAAAAGATGAAAACAATAAAAATCAACCCTATTCATATGAGGAAGCACCAGATCTACTAGTTATAACTACTTTTAAGAGTGATTATGAGTTTGGACAATTTGTTTTCCCAAAAGAAGTTCTTCTCAATCAGCGTATTCTTAAGTCCAATTCAACAAAGGGGAAAATGGCAATAAGAGTATATCCAGTTTGGGATGTACCAACCAGCAAGCAAGCGATGAAAACACAAGAATGGCAGTTGCCTTATTTTGTTGATTTGAGTAATTCAAATAATGCACCCAAAGAAAAAATGACAAAACTGTATTCTCATTAATTTTCTGCAGTCGTGGTGTACATTTACACGGAGTTAGTGAAACCAAATGTTGGGGATAAAAATGAGTATAGTATCGACAAATCCTCTAATACTAAATCTATCATTTCTTTCTATAAAATAAACAGCACACGATCTCAACCGTGGGCTGTTTGTTTTTGCTCGTATTATTCTTCCGGTTTTCTTGCAGCGAACTCGTCGTCCATTTTGAGGAAATACTCGCCACCTTCTTCGATGCCTTTTAAGCGAATAATCATATCCCGAAACATTTTTTCTTCTTCCGTTTGTTCTTCAATAAACCAATCCAAAAACGATAAGGTGGCATGTTCCTGCAGCTCATCCGCCAAACTTACCAATGCATATATGTTTGCCGTCACGGATTTTTCCTGCGCAAGTGAAGCTTCCACAACATCCAGGGCATTTGTATAATGGTTTTTAGGTTCTGTTAGCGCTTGGAGTACAGGTTGCTCATCCATCATCACCAAATATTGATAGAATTTCATCGCGTGAACATGTTCTTCTCGTGATTGGATTAAATAGAAATTGGCAAATCCATGGTATCCTTTTCCTGAAAAGTAGGACGCCATCGCTGTGTATGCATGTGACGCCTGAAGTTCGTTATTGAATTGATCGTTTAACGCTTGTGTTAAATTTGTTGGCAACATCTTAACTTCCTCCTCGATCTTAATTAACGTTATTGTGACATGGGTGTTGATTAACCAATGAATGACATAATTTCCCTCAAGAACATGAAGCCAAAACATTCTCTGTGGTAAAGCACCTATTGGAGACAATTCTTTTCGACGATAAAAGGGAATCCGTAGAAGCCGTTCGGGAATCTTACGTGCGTTGAGTGGCTCAATTGCATCGATCGACAACCAAGGCGCAGTATTTTTGGCAAGTAAAAAAGTTTAAGACCTTTTTAGAATGACATTTATCTATGAAAAACGATTTTCTTCACTTGTACTATTTTAGTCACTTAACGATTAATTTATCGAGCTTTGTATTCTTGAAAATCACTTTATTTTTGTCTTTAAACATATCATTATGTGTAGAGACGATCCCTCGATTGCTGGCACCCGGTTCAATAAACAATTTTGCTTGATTGACAGCCGTAGCTCCATCTGTAAAAGCCCCTGCAATAAGACGCAGCTTTCCATCGTGCTCTAAAATATCCCCGGCCGCAAATAATCCCGGCACTGAAGTTTCTCCTTTCGAATTGCCTGCTACTGTTCTTGAAGAGGCCATTTCTATGGGAATGGGACTGTTTTCCACTAACTCTCTTTCTCTTTCAAATCCATGATTAATAATGACTTCATCTACATCAATACGGATAGAGTCATTTTGGTTTTGATCCCTTAAAATAACTTGCTGTATTGTTTCGTGATCAGGTGAAGCGACTAATTTTTCAATTTCCGTGTTCAATAAACATTGCACCGAGCTTTTTTGTAATTTAGAAATTTCAGCCTCATGTCCTTTCAATAAATCTTTTCGATATGTCAAATACACTTTAGCCGCAATCGATTCTAGTTCGTTCGCCCAATCAATCGCTGAATTTCCGCCGCCCGAAATCAGGATTCGCTTTCCCTTAAATTGAGTGAGTGACTTCACCGTATAGTGCAGATTTGTCACTTCAAAGCGTTCTGCCCCATCAATCTCAAGTCGTGTAGGCTCTAATATCCCACCCCCAGCAGCCAATATAATGGCTTTAGAATAGTGTTCTTCGCCCGTTTGAGTATAGATGGTGAAAATGCCTTCCTCGTCTTTTGAAATGGAGGTAACTTTTGTATTGAGTACAATTTCAGGTTGAAATATTTTGGCTTGTCTCACTAAACGATCGACTAATTGATGGGCAGGAGCCGGATCCATGCCACCTACATCCCAAACCATTTTTTCTGGATAGACATTTAATTTCCCTCCAAGAACAGAATGGTATTCGATTAATTTCACCTTCATCTCACGACATCCACTATAAAACGTAGAAAAAAGGCCTGCCGGTCCACCGCCAATTATGCTCACATCAAAAATTTCTTTAGGCTTCATGTCAAAACCCCTTCCTCTAGATTTTTCTTCCTTTGCCATATGGAACGCATACAGGTGTACCGTATAATGGATCTTTTCCAATTTCACAGCGCATGGAAAATACATCTTGCACCATCTGAGGTGTAATAACCTCCTCTGGTTTTCCTTGGGAATAGATATTTTTATTAAAAATGGCTACGATATGATGTGCATAACGACACGCTAAATTTAAATCGTGTAGAACCATAACTATCGTTCTGTTTTCATTTTCATTTAGCTCAAAAAGAAGATCTAAAATTTCGATTTGATGAGATAAATCTAAATAGGTTGTCGGCTCATCTAATAAAAGAACATCTGTTTTTTGAGCAAGCGTCATAGCAATCCAAGCACGCTGCCTTTGTCCACCTGATAAGGAATCGACTGTTTTTTCTTCAAATTCTTTCATGCCTGTCAGTTCCAACACACGATTTACGACGTACTCATCTTCCGTTGACCATTGCTTTAGCCAACTCTGATGGGGATACCGGCCTTGTTTGACTAGTTGAAGTACCGTTAACCCTTCTGGAGCTAAAGGAGTTTGGGGTAGAATAGCAAGATTCTTAGCAACTGCTTTAGTAGACTGCTTTTTCAACTCCATACCATTTAATATAATTTCACCAGACTGGGGTTTGATAAGGCGTGCTAGAGATCGGAGTAATGTAGACTTTCCACAACCGTTGGCTCCTACAAAAACCGTAATCTTCCCCTTAGGTATGGTTAATTGTAGATCTTCGATTACTTGTGTCTGACCGTAACCTAAGGTTAAAGAGTTTGCTTGTAACATATTTTTTCTCGTCTCCTTTCTACTTCATTAGCTATTTCGATTTCTAAACAGGAGATAAATGAAAAAGGGTGCGCCAATAGCTGCGGTAAATACCCCTGCCGGAATGTCCAAAGGCAAAAAGGCAGTTCGAGCTACAAAATCAGCCAACACGACCATCATTCCCCCAATTAATGCAGAAACAGGGATTAGTGCAGCAAATGAACGCCCAATCAACAATCGGCCAATATGCGGCGCAATTAACCCGACAAATTCAATACCACCTGCAAAGGCAGCTGCAGAACCCGCTAGGATTACACTAATCAATAAAAGCAAAAAACGTCTGGATTGAACATTTACGCCTAGCCCAGTCGCAATGTCGTCGCCCAGTTCCTTTACACTTACAGAACGAGCGAGAAAAGCTGTTAACGGAATAAACAGGAGGACGAAAGGAAGCATCGAGTATACATGTCCCCAATTGGAGCCATATAGACTTCCTGTTAACCAAAGATAGGCTTTCGTCGTGACAGCTGTATCACTCAAAACAAGCATCATCAGGACAATCGCTTTCATCGCAGCTGCTATGCCGATTCCGATTAACACAAGACGAATGGGGGTGACACCATTATTCCACGCTAGTAGATAGATAGTTGCTGCCACGATGACGGCACCCAGAATCGCTGCTAGTGGCATGAATGTGGCGCTAACAGTTCCTAAGAAAACCACGATAAAGATAATCGCCCCCGCAGAAGCCCCGGCTGTTATACCGATGATGTCCGGCGATGCCAATGGATTTCGAATAATTGCTTGTAAAATAGATCCTGCCACACCTAAAGCTGCACCTACCATAAAAGCAAGATAGACTCTCGGAAGTCTCAATTCATTTAGTATAAAGTCTGGTTCTGCTAGGCCCAGTAAGTTTTTAATGACTACCCACGGACTGATAAAACTACTGCCGATTGAAAGACTCATGATAAGAATCACTATCGCAAATAAGCTTAGGATTATTACGGTGGTCATCGTTTTCTTATCAACTTGAAACGAAAATTTTTCTGATTTATTTTTAACTGTGATGTACCTAGCCACTCTTCACTACCCCTTTCCTAGCAATGTAGATGAAAAAGGGGGTTCCGATTAACGCAGTCATTACACCAATCGGCATTTCTTGTGGCGCAATGATAAATCTCGCAATTACATCTGCCAGTAGAAGTAAACTCGCGCCGATCAACGCACTCAAAATGATCACCCAGCGATAATCAGGTCCGACTATCCCCTTTACTAAATGAGGAACAATTAAGCCAATAAACCCAATCGAACCAGCTACCGCGACTGAACCGCCAGCTAACACAATGACAACGGCACCAATTATAATTTTCAGCAAGACCGTTCGTTGACCTAAGCTCTTGGCTACATCTTCCCCTGCCAGTAATATCGTAACGGGTTTCCCGAGGAATAATGCAATTCCTAGCGCAATCATCATATAGGGCAAAATAGGGAGAATCATCTCTAAACTTCTGCCCGAAACGGAACCCGCTAACCAAAATAAGATGCTTTGTATTCGTTGTTCATCAATCACAAGTAATCCCTGTGTGAACGAAATAAAGAGAGCAGAAATAGCAGCACCCGCTAAAACAATCTTAATAGGCGATAATCCGTCTTTCCCCAGCGAACCAAGAAAATACACAGAAACCCCTGCGATCGCTGCACCTAAAAAGGCAACCCACATGTATGACTGCAAGGAATCTATTGAAAAGAAAGTGAACGAAAGAACAATGAAAAATAGTGCTCCTGCATTTACTCCCAAAATATCTGGTGCAGCCAGTGGGTTTCTAGTCATTGCTTGCATCAATGCACCTGCAACAGCTAAATTGGCCCCAATAAAAGTAGCGATAATCGCTCTAGTCATTCGAGAGGTTGTCACGATAATGTGCTCGGTATTCGTTGAATCAAAATAAATAAGCGCTTCGATCGTCGTACGGAATGGAATTGAATTTTGTCCTACTGAGAGACTCAAGATAAATGAAAGGCTCATCACAATAATAGAGACAAGTAAAACAACTAATTTAAAAGGTTTATGAGATGATAACTTCCCCATATTGATCCCTGCTTTCTATGCTGATAAAGAGAATAAGGGACGGGATTTCTCCCACCCCTTACCTTTTTATTTTTCTAACCCAAATCGATCATACATATCATCTAACATGAGATTCGCTGACAGTATGCCTCCGGCCAGATTCCATACAATTTCGTCTACCTCGTAGACTCTGTTGGATTTAACCGCGTCAAGGTTTTCCCACAACGGATGATTGGTCCATTCTTCATAGTTTTTGACAACTGCCGGATCATTTTTATCCATGAAAATATAAAAAGCATCTGCATTCATTTCCGTAATACTTTCTTTATCTGTTAGCGGGAGGATTTCGAGGCTATCATCTACCATATTTTTAGGGCCCTCAAATCCAAGTTCAGTTAAAATCGATCCTGCAAAACCAGTGTAGTAAATACGTGAATGGTCTGCTCTAAAATTCAATACCGAAACATGTTTTGGTGCTTCATCACCCATCTCGGCTTGTAACTTTTCTTTAAAATCGATTACTCGTTCATCCCAATCTCCTAATAATTCTTGAGCTTCATCTTCTTTATTTAGCGCTTGTCCCATTAAATCCACTGTTTCTTTAAAAGCAAAAACAGTTTCATGAGCCACGGTCGGTGCAATGGCTGAAAGTTGTTCATACACTTCTTCATGACGAACTTTAGAAGCAATGATTAAATCTGGTTTCAGTTTTGCGATTTCTTCTAGGCTGGGCTGTGTTTCTTGTCCAACAATTGGGATACCAGCTAAATCATCTTTCAAATATTCATAAACGGGTTGTTCTGCCCAGGACTCAACAACCCCCACAGGCTTTACACCAAGTGCGACTGCTGCATCGTTTGCGCCTTGATAAAGAGTCACAACACGCTGTGGCGTTCCTTGAACTTCTGTTGTTCCCATCGCATGCGTAATGGATTGACTCTCTTCATCACTTGCTCCAGCTGCAACATTACTTGTACTCGACGATTCAGATTTCCCACAACCTGCCATAATTAAAACTAGGGAGAATAACGCTATACTTAAAAATATTATTTTCTTGCTACTCCAATTCGAGCCCAAATCTCTTCACTACTTTCCTTTTTTGATTAAGTTATAAACGATAATGAAAATCATTATCAATTAGAACTTCTGTTTTTTATTATAAGCACTCTTTGCGCGTATTGCTACCTTTTCTTAAATTTTTTTCGATCTGACGAAAGAAAAAAAATAAAGTAACAATATTTCAAAGTTGATTCAAAACGTCTTCATTCGTCTTCCAATACGATTCTGCTTCTAATTTATGCAAAGAACCAACAAGCAACGTTAAAACCCGATCAAAAAAAGATACTAAAGTAATTAGTAGATCAGCTAAAAAGCTCGTATACTTGCGAAAAGATGGATGGAAAATGAATGAAAACTAGTTTTTTGATGACCTGAAATCCAGTTTAGGCCAAGCCATTGAATATGCTGAAGGCAACCAATCAAAAGCAAGAACAAAAACCGTAGCGATTAAGGAATTGGCAAATTTTTCTGCACAAGACATCAAAAGTCTTCGTTTGCAGATGAATTTAACTCAAAAGTCATTTGCTGCCCTCATCGGGGTGTCTGTCAAAACGAGCGAATCGTGCGAACACGGCACCAACCAACCTAGCGGTGCAGCCCGACGATTGCTAGAAATTCAAGTCGTCTTTGTCTAACCCAACTCTCATTGATTCAATTCATTTAGTAGAAAAAGGCTGACAAGTGGTAGTGCACCCCAAAAGTTAGAGTTAATAATCTAACTTTTGGGGTGTTTTTTCTCTGGTAAAGTACAATGAAGAATTTAAAGTGATGATTGTGAATGAGTATTTGAATGGGTGGTTAAGTTATGATCGATTAGCCGAAAAATACGGAATTCCAAGCAGCTCGCCAATCAAACAGTGGGTTCATGCGTGGAAAGTTTTTGTGAAAAATGGCATGCGGAAGAAACAGAATAATGAAAAGTATTCTGTTCAATTCAAGCTGGATGTCTTACACTTTATGAAACAGACAGGCGCTTCTTACCAAGATACGGCGATTCAGTTCAAAATGAACAACCCTTCCCTGATTGCGGCTTGGAACCACCGATTCCTGAAAGCAGGGGTTGCCGGCTTGGAAGAGCGAGGAAAAGACGACCATCCATGTCCAAGAAACCAAAAAACAAAGCTGAAGAACAAGGGAAACTTCCGTCCCGTGAAGAACAGCTTGAACGCGAGAATGAGTTACTTCGCTTAGAAGTGGCGTACCTAAAAAAGTTGAAAGCTTTCCAGGAAAATCCGAATGCCTACCTCGAAAAGCACAAACAAAAATGGCATTCGAACTCCAAGAAGAAGGATTCCGATTGAAGGATGTGCTGAAGATCATCGATCTTCCGGAAGCGACGTATCATTATCACCGTTCTCGTTCCGATTCAGCTGACCCCGACCGCGAATGGAAGGCACGGATCTTGGCGTTGTTCGAGAAACACGAGGGCCGTTATGGCTATCGCCGAATCCATGCGGCACTTAAGGTGCAAGGATACGTCATCAACCACAAGAAAATCCAGCGCCTCATGGGCGAATTGAACTTGAAATGCGTGAAATTCATCCGGAAATCCCGTTACAGATCGTATAAAGGAAAAGTCGGGATGAGTATGGCAAAACGGCCGACCCTCGACTTCGTGATGGAGTCACTGCATCAAGCCCTGCCGATCATTGAGGAGCAGGCGGTCTATCGCACAACTATTCATTCCGATCAGGGCTGGCATTACCAGCACCCCGCCTGGGTGAAGGCATTGAAGAAGCAACGGATCTTCCAGAGCATGTCCCGGAAAGGGACCTGTGCAGACAATGCGGCCATGGAGAATTTCTTCGGCCTCCTGAAGCAGGAGATGTATTACGGAGAAGCATTGGTGTCGTACGAGGAATTAAAACAGCGGATCGAACAATACATAACCTACTACAATAACGAACGCATCAAACAAAAATTGGCCGGCATGAGCCCGGTGCAATACCGGACACATGCCAGCCAATTAGCTGCATAAATAAAACTCTAACTTTAAGGGGTCACTACCCCTTCCCTAAAACCTGTCAGCCTTTTTCTTTATATTGTATGGGCTATGGAATGAACTATCTCTTATTTATAAGATTTCAGTACCCTTCTTTCTCAAATCCCTTGCCCCATCGAGAACGAATCCACCTATAAACCGAGTGGTTTTACATTTGTGCCAAACTAATAGATAGCAGACGTATAAACGCAAAAGAAAAGTGAGACTAATAGAATCAACAATTTGAATGTATCATTTTTTCTACTAAAATCAGTTTGCTCATTTTTCTCATAAGTCAATGGAATCAAGGTTTTGAATGGAACTTAATTAAATTTATATTACATTCAAATTGCTAGAATTTAATGAAATCTGAGTACCGGATATTGAATCTATTGATTAGCATTTCTTCTAATTCAGCCAAATATTGATCCACTGCTTGCAGTAAAACATCGGTAGTTATCGTATCGTCATGTTTAAATTCTTGCCAAATCGAAAAGAGGTGCCACTGATTTTCGCTTTTTTTAATAAATGCTAAGATAGGCCCTTCTCTTTCATCATGTTCCATTGTGAAGTGATAAAAGCTGTTTATTGCATCTGAATCTTTCATTCGCCACTCTTTCAAATAGACTCCTAATTCAAGTAACGCAAGGGACGACTCTCTAAGGAAGCAAAAATGTTCAATTGTAATGTTCAATTCTCCCTCTACATCAATTAATAGTTTCCCACTTCTTTGGTGAAGTAATGCTTTCTCCAGTTTTAATAATGGATCTAGTTCAAAATCAATGGCTAGATTCACCATACAAGCCCTCCTCAGATGTCATTTTTGAATGTAACTTAATTGGCATTAAGTTACATTCGCACGAAAGAAAGCTATCTGGATTTCAGATGGTTTTTCATTAAACACGAACCTTTGGTTGATTCAATCTTCTTGCCGCCTATGCCAGATATCTTTGAAGTACTCGGACAATAACCCTTTTCCTTGGAACCTGTCTTCCAGAACAACTTGCAATTGTTGAAATTCATTCCTCAGTTCAACTTCATTATAGGTAAAGGAACCTATGTAAGAATACCGATATACGGGGTCGTCTGGATTTAGTTCATGAGCACGTTTCAACATCGATTTACCTTTTTCTTCTCGCTCTTCATCATCACCAAAGTAATACGGAAACAGAGAAATCATCCATCCGAAAATCCAGAGGAAATCTTCACGATCCTCGAAATTAGCTAATCCAAAATTCGTAACTTGAATTAATATGGTCGTTAACTCATCCAAGTCTACATTTTTGACCCCTAGAGGGACTTCTTCGACTAAGAGATACCAACAAAAGAAAACAAGGCGAATATTCACTTTTAAGTCCTGGGGGTTTCCCTGCCAGTTCTTTATTAAAAGCGATCTAGCTTCATTCCACTTTTCCTGACTTTCTAATGCATCCACTTCTGTCCATTGCCAATCTATCATAGTGCTTCACCACCCATCTTGAGTACTTGATATGAATGTAACGTAATTGGAGTTATGTTACATTCAACTCCACTTTTTATGGTTCTGAAATTCCGTGGCCGAGCAAGAGCAAGTAGATAAAAGTCGACAGTAGTACAAAGAATGCACCATTAGCTAGCACACTAAAGATAATAATAGGTATCTTTTTTGTTCTAATTCCTAATAACATAGCGATCAAGAAACCAACATCAATTAATAAATATAAGCTCATGCTAATCCAGAAATTCGCATTAGGAAATTCCCGAAAAATCATTAAAACCGCTAATGCAACAATAGGTAAAATCATGGTTAAAATAATTGGCTTTGCTTCGTTCTGACCTTCTTGAACTTGAGTTCTCACACTTTCACCTCCGGTTCCTTTCCTTTTGTAGAAACCACTTTGAATGTAACTTAATTAGACTTATGTTACATTCAAAACCTGTAAAATTTCATTTCAAAAAAGAAACCTTTACTGGAGAAAAATGGTATATACTATTAATTAAATTATTAAAAAGGGTCTAGTGAAAGGGACGATGACATGTTTAAATCAAATCTCACAAATCAGCTGATTAAGATTATCCTGATTTGGATTATTTACTTTGTAACATTTACTAATGGGTTTTTTTCCTATCCTCAAGATAGAATCTTTATTATTTTAGCTACAGTATTTTATATTATATTAACGATTTTTTACCTTTGGAGAATAAAAAATCCAAGCAAAAAAGTGCGGGCTGAACAAAGTGGAGTTTGAAAATAATACAGAATAGCGATAAAGGCCAGGCAAAAGATTCCCCTTTTTCCTGGCCTTTTCGAATGTAACTTAATTGCTAATAAGTTACATTCAGAATCTCGGTCGGTTACAACATTTTCTCTCTGTCAGGTTCTTTCAAAAAAGCATCTTCACCTTCATCAAAGCCTTCAGGCCTCCAATGATCTTCCGGCAATTCACTCTCCACGAACAATTCTCGGAGCTTTCTAATAGCTTCATTCCAAGACGAAAATACTTCAAAAACGTATGGTGGTTCTTCCTCATCATCATTCCAGACAGCCCATTTTTCATTAGGAAGCTGAGTAGCATGGTACCAGGTATCGCCTTCCATTTCATAGATGCCAAAAGTATTTTCCGAAGCAATATTCCAATCCGGATAACCCAAATCCTTCGCAAATTGATCGTATTTTTTAAAGAACAATTTATGCAAAAACTTTTTTAAATGTCCCATATCTTCATTTCCTACTTCCCCTATTTCCCTCGTACTTGAATGTAACTTAATTCACAATAAGTTACATTCAGAACTCAAAAGAAAAAAGTGATCTCACCACAAGAATTACATGATACTTGATTATTTCCCTTCCCAAGCCAACCTATTCGAATACGTTTCGTAGTCATAGGAACTGCCATAATCAAAAGACTCACCCGTCTTTTTACTGTAAGCTTCACTTGCCACATCCAAAAGTTCCTCTGCGTCCCATTCCATATTAATTACTGATGCATTTTTCACTGTTTGATTAAAGCAGTCTTTGCCTTTAGCAATGACTGCACACCTGGCATAAAGAAAAGCGTCGACTGATAGATAAGTTTCAGGTTTATCCGTGATGCCTGCGTGTGCAGGTGTGTCCAATAAAAAGAGTTTATGACTAAGTGTCTCTTCAAAAGCAACAATCGTTTCTTCCGTGTCTTTTTTCAAACGACTGATCAACGGGTTCATGGGATTTCTTTTCTTCCAATCAATCAAGTCAATCAAGTTCCAAAACACCTCATCTTCCAACTCCACAACAACTGCTTCCGAATAAGCTTGTTCAAATGATTGTATCTTCTCTTGAAATACTCCTGCTTCCCGTTCCTTTTCCCACATAATATGAGAGGGTAAATAGTTTTTCCAAATGCCAGCGTAAGTATTACTTTCTTTAATCTCACTTTTTTCCTTTAAATCTATACTTCCTATCAAGTGAAAGTCTGCGTCTGGCTTGCCGTCAAGCCAATATATTGCCGGCTTTCTTTTCTCTGAATAGATATCCTTCCGGTAATGAAATTGAGTTAATCGCGTGTCTTCAAGTGTAGGAGGAATCAGCTCATAATATGCACTGGCGTAGACTAAATAAGATTTCTCAATCTTATGAAGCACAACAAGTGCAGTCCAATATTCATTAGGGAGTTTTGCTTCATACACTTCTCCTGGTATAGGAATTGGTTTCTTTTTACTCATGTTTTTCGCTCCTTCATTAACAAAACCAGTGGAATACTTCCTGACATTTTCTCTTTATTCTTTTTTTATTCGGAAAATCAATGTGAATGTAACTTAACTGCACATAAGTTACATTCGAAACCCTGTATCTCCAATAAAAAATCGCAACTAAAATTTCGCATTCCTCTTTACTTTTTCAAAAAGCCTGGCTCTTCAATGATGAACAGATGAATTAATCTTCCCTATGGCATAATTCTTCTGCAATCTTCTTGATCCGGCCAATGGTGATGCCGTTTCTTTGCTCAATGGCCATTGGATGGTCCGTCGGTTCCAATTCAATGAAGGGACGTATTCCGACCGGACGCGTGTGGACCATCGTTTTCAATTCCAGCGTTTTGGGATAACACGGAATGGAGGTGGACAGCCAGCCGAACATGGGATCCAGTTTGCACTCCCGTCCTTCCGTTTCCCAATAGTCCGTGGTCAGTTCAAAATTCGGTTCACTCAAGGAAACCCAGATATCCCAGATGAAAGGCCCTTCGCCATCGGTTACGGGAATTTCAATCGCTCCCCGGATGAAGAAGTGTTCGTCATCCACAATGCATAAATCGTCATTCATCTCAATCCGGCTTTCCCAATCTTCCTCTGGAATATCCTCACAGTAGTCGGGCATTGGGCTGCCGTAACTCATCGGAAGCTCCTCATGGTATTGTCCACAAGTCTTGCAGAAATACCCTTGTTCAATTTCACTCATCGTTTACTGCTCCTTTTCAACTGGTTCTTTCACAAAAATTCAATCGGTTAGATTTTATGAAAACACTAGATTTTCTCTTTATCTCAAATATACTAAGCCAAACTAAAGATAGCTAGCTAATTTTGGAAATAGTAACCGTTCGTAAAAGTACACTTATCAAAACAAAAGGAAGGAAAGAAGCCCAATCTATCACTTCTTCCCTTCCTATAAACTGATTATTTTAGATCTAGATTCTTTTAAATTCAAGTAGCTAAAATGAGCTTTTGAATGTATCTTTTTTCTAATGAAATCAGTTCTGTATGGTTTTCTGGTGAAATCAATGGGATCAATAATTTGAATGTAACTTAATTACTAATAAGTTACATTCACATCCTCGTCTATGCCACAAAACTTTATCTTGGATTTTGCCGGGACTTTTTTCAATTCATCCAGATCACTTTGCAGCTGCTGGACAAGAGCCCGTAGTTGTTCTCCACGTTCCTGGCTCTTTTTCAGTTCGTTTTCATGTCCGTAAGCACTTCAGTATGGTCTCCGGGATTCGCTGGCTGCTGTTCCATAAGTCTCTGATTTTTGATTCTGACCCATGAACAACTCGACAATCTGATTAAGGAATTGCAGCGCAACCACCAAATCAGTATCCATCCGTTTCACTTCTCCATCGAACCTTTTCAGCAACTTGTCTTCTCTTATCTCTTTACAGCTGGTTAATTATGTTAAAATTTAGTGGATGATGAGTTACACAAATTTTATAAATAATAGTTTATGTAGATATGTAATCAGATGTTATGAGTTTATTGAAGATCGGAAAATTACTCAAAGCGGAGGGATGAAATGCCTAATATCAAAATAAAAAATGTGGAGTTGCATTATGAAGTTGAAGGTTCTGGAGAAGCACTCCTATTCACACATGGTGCCTCATGGGATCATCGACAATGGAAACCCCAAGTTGAAGAACTGTCTAAACACTATAAGACCATTACATGGGATGTACGGGGGCACGGTAAGTCTTCATTGCCAAAAGGAAAAGTGGACTCCGAAGATTTCACAAAAGACTTAATTGGTTTACTTGACCACTTAGGGGTAAAACAAGCGCATCTTTGTGGATTATCCATGGGTGGCCATATTTGTCTTCAAACTGCGATTCGGCATCCAGGACGGGTGAAATCACTTGTGTTAATCGGCACACCGTACACGAATTCATACAATTGGGTTGAAAAAGTATTCGTTCCTATAAATAGATGGTCAAGCATGTTTATACCTATGCATGTCATGGCAAGTATTCAGGCAAGAACGCTTTCTAAATTTAACAGCAACAATAAGCAGTATATTAAAGAAACAGTTAGTTCGATTCCTTTAAGCCACTGGATACGTATATGGAATTCTGTTTCCAAAATGGAGAGTGGGAATGAGTTGAATAAAATAACTTGCCCTACTTTAATTCTACAGGGAGATCACGACAGTATGACTGAAAGGCAGCAACAAGAAATGGCTGCCCGAATTCCTCAGTCCAAAATGGTTTATATAAAGAATGCACATCACGCCACAAACATGGACAACCCTAAACACGTAAACCATGAGATTCAGGAACACTTATCAGCCATAGAAAAGCAAGAATCATAAATGAGAAATGTTGAAGCTACAGACATTTAGATTATAAAGGTGCTTTTGATAACTCACACTACACTTGACTTAGAGCATTTTTTGACGAATTCAATAAACTTACTTTCTTCTTCTGAAAACAAATTATGATGGTTTTCTTCAAAAACAGCAACTCTGGCTGTGGGAATTAATTCGGCAATCTCCTCCCCGAACCTTAAGGGGGCACTGTGCATCGATTTTCTTGAGAAGTCAATGTAATAGGGATTTTGAATGTAATTTAATTCACAATAAGTTACATTCAGATTGCTAGAACTTAATAAAATCTTAGTAATGAATATTGAATCTATTAATTAGCATTTCTTCTAATTCAGTCAAATATTAATCCACTACTTTCAATGAAACATCGGTATTTTTAGTATCTTCATGTTTAAGTTTTTGCCAAATCGAAAAGAGGTGCCATTTATTTTCGCTTTTTTTATAAATACTTAGATAGGCCCTTCTCTTTCATCATATTCCATTGTGAAGTGATAAAAGCTGTTTATTGCATCTGAATCCCCTATTCGCCAATCCTTCAAATAGATTCCTAATTCAAGTAGCACAAGGGACCACTCTATAAAGAAGCGAGAATATTCAATTGTAATGTTCAATTTTCTCTATCTCAATTAATAGTTCCTACTTCTTTGGTGAATTAATATTTTCTCCAGTTTTAATAGTGGGTCTAGTTCAAAATCAATAGCTAGATTCATCATCTAAACAACAAAGAAGCTTTTCGCACAGCGAAAAGCTCCTGATTTTGGCATTACATTTCTAGCGTTCTTTGCGGCTTGCGCACGAGGCACATGATTCCGGCAATCAAGTAGAATAGGCCGGCAATGATGCCGATGCCTGTTGTGATGATTGAGACGATTACTGCAACCGCGATGAAGATGATTCCGGCAATGACCGGCTTTTTATTGCCTTTCAGTAAAACCATTGCGACGATTCCGAGAACAATGGCAGCAATGCCCGAAGCAACCAGTACCCAGCCGCCTGCGCCCAGCAAGTCAATCATCCCCTCGAATTCTTCCATCGTCAGGTCCGTCGTCGGATCCCCTGTTCCGCTTGTCATTTCACTTTCAATCAAATCCCGGTTATTCTGCATCCAAATCATAAATCCGCCAAGTGCTGCCATGAAGGCATAGCCTAATGCTCCGATAATTCCCAATACGATTTCTGCTGTACGTTTCATTTAAAATTCCTCCAAATTTTTATTTAAAGTCATCACTTAGTTGCCTGCTACATCCCGTTTCGTGAAAGCTGTCCATGCTGCGGCTATGAAAATGATGAAATAGACCAGCAGCACGATGATTGAGAACGTCATCGACATGCCCGGAATCATCGGTTCCATGCCATTTGTGTATTGCTCCAAATTTGTATTGGCGAACAGGATGTATTTTGACCATTCGTATTGCGACAGGAAAGCAACAATCGCATTGCCGGCCATCATCAGGAAGATCGCCAGGCCGATCGCCATACCGCTGCTTCTGAAGATCGCAGAAATCATAAAGGCGAAAGTCGCCATCATTACTAAAGTGACGATACTATAGCCATAAGATTTCGCGATTTCACCCAACACATCATTTTGTACATACCCTGGCATCATATCCTGTACAACCATCGGGTTTAAGCCATTCAGCCCAAACAACAATGCCCCGGTGAGCCAAGATGCTACCAACAAGAACACGAGTAAAGTGAAAGCAAAAAGGAGGATAGATACATATTTGGACAATAGAATTTTTGTCCGCGAGATCGGCCGGATCAGCAGTAATTTGATCGTTCCCCATTTGAATTCATTTGAAATGATCCCCGCTGCCACGATAATAGTGAACAGGCTGATAACCGATGTCAGAAAACTGTTTTCAAGCACATATTCCCAGCCGTCATAAGGCTGAGGCTTAATGTCATTTTCTACATGGTAATTATTTTCTGCGATCACCAGTTCATTAGTAAATCCAATAAATTCATCATCTTCCATTTCAGCCGTCAGCTGTTCATTTTCAGCCTGCAGTTCTGATTTCCAGTCATCCCCGTATTCCTTGAAATCCGACTCGGTTCCGAAAAATTTGGTGATGAGTCCACCTCCAATGGCAATTACCAAAAGGACGGCAAACATAACCCATGTCGCTTTTCTTGCATATAATTTGATCTGTTCATTCCAGATCAGGTTCAGTAAATTACTCAATGACATTCTCTCCAATCAGGTCAAAGAATTTATCTTCCAGCGTTGCCTGCAGGACGCGTACACCGTAAATACTGATGCCTTGCTCCATCAGGTTCTTCAGGATATTCGGAATTTCTTCACGTTTGACCGACATGGAAAGTTCTTTGCTGCTGACTCTGACTTTATTGTCCAGATGGCTGTCGAGAAAGACTTGAGCCGTTTCCATCGGCTCCACTTCAATATAAACTTCTTTCAGATCGTCTTCGTTTACAGCGCTTTTGACTTCTTCAATGGCAATCAATTCGCCATTTTTAATGACGCCGATCCGGTCGCACATCAATTCGATTTCCGTCAGTAAGTGGCTGGAAACGATAACTGCGACATTTTCTTTTTCAGCAAGAGTGCGTATGTATTTCCGAATTTCTCGGATTCCGGAAGGATCAAGCCCGTTTGTCGGTTCATCCAGTATCAGAATCGATGGTCCGTGCAGGAGAGCCTGCGCAATTCCGAGACGTTGCCGCATACCGAGAGAATAGCGGCCCGCTTTTTCATGGATCGCCTTGTCCAGTCCAACAAGAGATACCACTTCCTTGATACGTTCATCTGTAACGCCTTCCACCATCCGCGCATATTGCTTCAGGTTTTTCCAGCCGCTGAGGAAAGGGTACATTTCCGGATTTTCAACGATAGCTCCGACATGCTGGATAGCCCCTTTGAAATCTGTTTTAATGCTTTTTCCTTCGATCAGTACATCGCCTTCTGTGATGTCGATCAATCCCACCATCATTCGAATAGTGGTTGTCTTTCCTGCTCCGTTCGGCCCTAAAAACCCGAACACTTCACCCGCTCTGATTTCAAAATCCAGTCCTTTGATAATCGGCTTATTGCCAATTGTCTTTTTTAAATTCACCAACTGCATGGCCGGCTTTGACATGATGTGCACCTCCGTATTTACTTGCTACTCCTTTTTTACGAATGAACAGGAAGGAAGTTCTCAAAAATGATAATTCCCTTAAAAACTTAGAGCTTTTGCTGATTTAAAAGTGCGTAAAATATCTTGTGTAAATAAATAAACAAAAAAGTAAAGTTTATTCTCTAAAATAAAACAATCAAAGTTAAGTAAGCATCACCAGTTACTTTAGGAGATAAAAGAGAAAAACCTTCTTACGTAGTTTCCCTTTCGATAAGCTACTAATATGCAAACTAGATTATTTTTATAAAATTAGTTTTCTTATTGGAGAACTGATTCTGCTCAATATACATATTAGTAGATCAAAACTAAATAAATTAAATTTTCATGGGCTGCGTTTCGATAAGTGATAGTACAACCTAATGTGTAGACGAACATAGTTGTACCAATTCATATAATCAAACAGGTCAACCACCAGTTGATTGAGCATGTCAAAGCACGTGCCGTTAATGAGTTCCATCTTCAAAATCTTGAACGTGGCTTCCATGACTGCATTGTCATAAGAGTTTCCTTTTTGGCTCAGCAATTCTTCAATTTGATATGTTTTGATAGAGCATTGATACCTGTGTTGTTAAATTTAGACTAACGGTCCGTATGGAACAGTTTCACGGTTCCCAAGTCGTCTTTTACTGATAAAGATTGGCGTCTTTAGGCTAGTCCGGACTGAACCCCACAATTTCACGATTGTACAAATCCAGCAGGAAAAAAATAGAGATCCAGCGACAGCCGCCCTTCATATACGTCAGATTTCTGACTAATGCTTTTTTTGCTGCCAGATTGAATTAGCGGTTCAGTACATTCCTGTACGTAGCTTCATTGCGAGGCGTTAACACTAATTTGTAGCGTATTTCGATTGATTGCTGATACTGAATAAAAAATAACAAGATTTATCTTCCAAAAGTCGATTTAGTTTACTGGTGGATATGGAGTTATCACTCAGAAACAATAATAAACTGGACCAGCTGATTAAAACTGTGGCTCTCTCTGGTACAACCCAGCGTGCGTAGAAGACATTGAAAACCACCCAGATCGTAAGGATAAAACACAGATACCTCGGCTAGCTTCGGGGGATTAGATTCAGCATCAACATAACTTGATTATTAAAGGTACTTCTGGAAACGGGAAATCTTATCTAGCCTGTGCCTTCGGTATAGCTGCTTGTCCTCAGTTCTATCAGGTGAAATTCATTTGTTTTCCGGATCTCTTGGATGAAGTAGATGTCGCACCACGGAAGGAACCTACCAGAAAATGATGAATGCCTATAAGAAAGTGAACCTGCTCCTCATTGATGAGTAGCTTTTGACCTTTTTTGTAACCGTTATAGTTTAATCGTAAGTCGTTGATTATGCAAAAAGAGAAAGCCACCGGCAAGATATTTCACAAATGATGGCTCAAAACTTCAAACAGGTGGCTATTTCTTTCTGCGATATTCCAAAGAACTTCCAAAAGACTGTTATATCCAAAAGAAAAATTAGAAACTATACAAGTTGAATATATGAATCCGGTTGTATAGCCTTACACAAAGACGCTGGATAATCTGGTCGTACCGATGGTTGATATCCTGAATAAACCCTCTTACTTTTAACGTGATCTGTCGGACATTAAGAAAAAAAGACGTTATTTATCACGGACTCTATCAATCATTTTCATAACCCTTCAATGAGATTGAGTTGGTGGCTGTAAGGAGGTAGGAAAACGAGTTCAAGCTGATCGGCATTCTCTGCCAAAAAGAGGCGCAGGTGCTTGGCATGGTGTATTCTCCAGGATCGTCACAATCTTTCCAGCAGGGTAATATGCCAGCACTATTGTCGAAAATTCTGGGAAGACGACGGCATCACCGGTTTCATAATTCAGAGTACTAAGCAACTTGATACCTTTGTGCTGGTCGAATGTCGGGACGATCCGCTGTTTGCCCTTTAAGAACCATGTGCATTGAATGGCCTGGTAATCACGAATCATGGATTCATCTCCAAATAAGATGTGGTCAATATCCTCATTCATCAGTTTTTTTAGCTCAGGGCAGGTCTTTTCGACGAATACGCTGTTTTTCCGAGTCCGCTTTTTCCAGGGTGTAGGTGTGTCCGTGGTATAGCTCAATCTCAAGTAATGGAGGACCATGGACATCCCGCGCAGCGAATAGTAGACATCCCATTTGTTCTGAACGAATTCGATAATCATTGCAATCGTCCTGTTGTATTGGGCTATAAAGCCGACATCTGCAGGGACTCGAGTAGAAACGGTTTCGACCAGAATCGCTTTTTAATCTGGTGACAATTTCGGTGACTTGCCAATAGAATAGAGTGGATGAGGGCAATGCCAGCCAATGTACTTTCTTTATAAGTAGAAATTTAGAGGTCCACCGTTTCAGCATTCCGATTGAGACTCTTGGCAATCTGGTATCGTTTATAATCACTTAAAAAAAGATAAACAGCTTGGTACCGTTCATACATGCAGAGGTCTTTAGCTTGGTCCATCGCTTCTTTAAGTTCTTCTAGTTGATTTTACATGTGCATGATGTCTCAACCTTCCGCTTCCGGCGTGTTTTTCTCTAACATAACTGCGTTGGAAGTTTCAGAATATCTAGTTTAACTTATATAGTGTTCGTTATTGGACGCTTACATTTATATTTGAACTAAAGAAGTGGTTAGATTGTGTTTTAATACCAGGTTCAGACAGTCATCAAAATTTTTGGGACCTACTCATATTTTAAAGCCTCTATTGGCTGTAATTTCGCAGCTTTCTTAGCGGGAAGAAACCCAAAAACAACACCAATTAGCATCGAAAATATAAGTGTCATAATTAAGATTGGAATAGAGAGAAGAGACGACCAGCCGGTAACCATTGAAATTAATACTATAATAGTTATTCCTACTAGAATTCCGATGACTCCTCCAATAAATGTTAATATAATAGCTTCTATCAGAAATTGCATTAAAATCTGTCTCTGTGTTGCGCCTAAAGACTTTCGTAAGCCAATTTCTCTTGTTCTTTCTGTAACAGATACTAGCATAATATTCATGACCCCAACTCCACCCACCAATAAGGAAATACTGGCTATCCCACTTATAATAATTGTCATTATTCTTGTTACTTGCTCGATACCAGCAGAAATCTCGGCCATATTGATTACTTGGTAAGAATCGGTTGTTCGTTTACGAGTATTTAGTAACTGTACTGATTTTTCTCCAGCAATTCTAAGATCTTCTGGATCTTTTGCTTCCACTGTCACTTGCCCGAAATTAGGATTAGAGTAAATGTTTCCCCAAGTCTTATGAGGGATGAAGACTTCTTGCAGTCCCATTGAAAATAAACCTGATTTTGGTTTTGTAACTCCTATAATTTCAACAGGTTGAAAAGCTATTTGAACTTTTTCACCAATAGCTGACGCTTTTCCGAATAACTCTTCAGCTAAAGAAGTCGAAATTACGGCAACCCTTCTACTACCAAAAAAATCCTTATTATGTAAATTTAATCCTTCTTGAATTTCGATTTTATTGACTTTTAGATAGTCCTCTGTTATGCCAATTATGCTTGCATCTACTTCTTTATTGAAATGCTTTATGGTACTATACTCCACACTAGAAGCCACAACATTCTCTACTTCATTTATCTGCTTAATTAAATTAACGTCTTCATTGTTAAACGCAGTTTGATTCAATATATTTATGTTATTTTGGATTTCCTCTTCGCTTGGAATATGAATAATATTTATTGTATTTTCCTCGCCTGCAATCTGAGCTTTCAGCATTTCTTCCCCGCCTCGCCCTATAGCTACAATAATGATAACAGCTGCGACTCCAATAATAATTCCGAGCATCGTTAATACAGAACGAATCTTGTGAACAAAAAGAGACTCTACAGCAATTTTAATATTTTCAATTAACCTCATGTTTTTTCTCTCCATCAACAATTTTTCCATCGATAATATTAATTGTTTTTTGAGTATATAATGAGATTTTAGGATCATGAGTTACAAGAACAATCGTTGTACCTTCTTCATTTAGTTTTGTCAGCAACTCCAATATGCTCGCACCATTTTTTGAATCCAATGATCCTGTTGGCTCATCTGCTAAGAGAATAAGAGGTTTATTCACTATTGCTCTTGCAATAGCGACACGTTGTTTTTGTCCTCCTGACAGTAAATTGGGCAAAAAATTTACTTTATCAATTAACCCTACTCTATCAAGTGCATTTCTTGCTCTCATGACTCTTTCTTTTTTGGGGGTTCCTGAATAAATCATAGGTAATTCAACATTTTTTAAGGCAGTTAATCTTGGCAGTAAATGAAATTGTTGAAAAACAAAACCTATAGATTCGTTTCGAAATCTTGCAAGTTGAGAATCATTTAAACTAGTTATAGACTGTTTATTTATTAGATATTCTCCAGAAGTAGCGCTATCAAGACATCCTATAATATTCATCATACTAGTTTTTCCAGATCCAGATGGGCCCATAATTGAGATAAATTCACCTTGACTAATTGTCAGGTTGAGATCATATAAAATATTTTCATACCTAGCCCCAACTTTGTAAGATTTACAGATATTTTGTAGTTCAATCATGGCTACCCACTTCCATTCCATCGTAAAGGGCCGTTTGGGCCTCTAAAACAACCTGATCTTTTTCTGATAACCCTGCAATTATTTCTACCGATTCATCTTCCATCATACCTATCTCTACTTCACGCTTTTCCAAAATACCATCTTTTAACAAGTATACATATATCAATTCCTCTTCTTGAGTTATGCTAGAGTAGGGAACTGTTAATACTTCTTTTTTCTCTGTAATAATTTCCATAGTCATTTGAAATCCTGGCTTTAATTTAGAAAAATCACCTTCTGTTATATTTACTTCTAGTTTGTAATTTGGAATTCTTTGATCAGCACTAAGCGTTGCTTCGGGAATAAAACTCTCGTATTCAACTTCTCCTATCCATTCCTCTTCAATTAAGGAATCAGAGCGAATTGTAACCGGAAAAGCATCAGAGACTTGGAGTGATTCATATTCTGTAAGCACACCACTCAGTTTGTAGTCATCAATTGATGCAATTTCTAAAATTGGTAACGGATTATTCGTGTCTGAATTTGGTTGATTGATTGCTACCACAGTCCCTTTCTGAGGACTGAATACTACTAACTTTTTCATTTGTTCTTCTAGTTCCTTTTCTTTTAGAAATAATTCTCTTAAATCGAAATTTGCTAGTCTTTTATCTAACTGAACCTGTTCTATTTCTCCAAGATATATTTTACTTCCAGAACTATTCCCACTTTCTATTAATCTGTTTTCTGTTTTTTCTAGTGAATTGATTGTTAAATAGCTTTTTTCTATTTGGATGGATACGCTTTCTAATTCTCTTTCGATTTGATCTGAAGAATATTTTATAAGAGGTGTATCTAATGTGATTATATCCCCCTGTTGAACTAGGACCTCAAAATCCCCAAGCTCATGATTTAAATAGATTTGGTCATAGTGGTTAAATTCAACTTCACCTAGAATAATTACATTTGAAGAAAGCTCTTGAAAGGTTGGTTGTTTAATTACTCCTTCGAACGAAGATTGAGTGCCAAATTTCCCTACATTAAATATTATTAAAAGAATAATAATGAAAATAAGGGCTGAATAGATGTATATCTTCTTTTCCTTCAATAAACTCCCTCCAAATCTAAACTCTTAAGTCCCTAATTAATTTAGTTCAAGATAAACCGAATTATTTTGCATTAATTTTGATAACTCTTATTAAAATTAATGCAATTAAGATTATAATAAATGCTGAAACTCCAAAAAATGTTCCTGCTAACGTATTGCCTCTTGATAAGTCTAAGAATGCCATTACGCTTAATAATAAACCTATGATTAAAAGTACCCATGTCGTATAGTTTTTCATTTTTAATACCTCCAGTATTTTTTATGTCAAAAATGTGATTAATAAAAAACCAGGTATATAGGTTATAAGTAAATACCCTAACCCTACAATAAACCAATCACTGATTTTGCTCGATAATACTTTCGTTGCGAATAAGAAAAAGCAGATTAAAAACGGTTTTAGAATATAGTTTACTGGTGTGGAAACAAGTGACTTTCTATAAATATCAAGTGAAGTAGCGTCAGACAAAAATTCGGTCGTATAGAAAATGTTAATTGACATAGCAATGATAGCGGTAATTAAAACGGGATTTACAAATTTTGACAACTTAAATGTTTTTTTGAGAAAAATACGAACAATAAAAAATAAGAGAAATACTTCGAACAAAATAGTTAACAATAAAATAAATGCTTGAAACAAGAATGCAATAAGAACAATTCCTCTTCTATTTTCATCTAAAAAAAGAATTTCTTTTGGCCAAAACTTTATTATGAAATCAATACTGCTATTGGTAGAAAGAAATAAAAGACCTAATAGAGTAAATAGTAAAACCACTTTTACTGCCTTGCTTTTAATCATAGCTTCCACTCCTATATAATCATAAGTTTTGGAGTAATATATGTTTCAATAAGAGCCGCAAAGATTGTAAATAATATGACTACTGAAAATAAAATCGAGACACTGTAAAAATTTTTTTTCATCCATAATTTTTTTCTAATGCTTCTCACAATTAATAACGGAAGATAAATACCTATTGATGTCGATAGAATCATTGCTGGAATTTCAAATACGCCATGATAAATAAACGTACTTAAAATATCAAATAAGGAATGACTACTACTAAGTGAAAATACAATTATTCCCATTGTGAAGAAGTTTATAAATAAATAAAACACCCCAAATAGACCAAATGTAAATATGCCGAATACTATTGCGAGCATACATGCTTGTAAATTATGGATGAATAGGTCCAAGAAAATCGGATCTGTTTTTTCGGTAGTGCTGTCAATTGGCAAATTTGGATCGACAATAATTCCTAACCCAAAAAAAATTATAGAAAGAATTGTGCAATATAGAATAATAGCTTTCAATTTAATCATAGAATCAATTCTTCTTTCTGAGAACTACTAGTTTTTTGTTTTCAATTTCCATGGAATGAGTGACCATTGCTTGTATATTAACTTCAGTTGAATGAGTGGAAAATATAATAATTGAATTTGTTTTCTTTAAGTAATCAATAATAAATTTGAGTATGTTGGAAAGAGAGATACTATCGAAATTAACGAAAGGTTCATCAATTAAGATTAATTCTGGATGATTCATAAAACCAATAATAAAAGCCACTTTTTGCTTGGTACCTAAAGATAAATTTTTAATTAAATCATCGTTAAATTCTTCCAACCTCAATAAGAAAATTAGCTCATGAATTAATTTTGTATTATCAAATTTAGTCATTGAGTCAACTAGTTCTATCATTTCAGAGACTGTAAGGTAATCATATAAAAATGGGTGATTTGGAATGATTGAGGTTTTTTTCATATAATTCAATAAGTCCTTTTCATAATCAGTTCCGTTAATAATAAGATCACCACTAAATTCTGAAATACCTCCTAATATATTTAAGAGGGTTGTTTTTCCAATCCCGTTCTTTCCTTTCAACGAAATGATAGACTTACTTGGAATTTCCATTGAAATATCTTCAAATATGGCTTTATCACTATAATATTTATGAAGGTTTTTTATTTCTAACATCATATACATTCCTTCCTAAATAAAATGTACTGCATTTTATAGCACAATAAGTTAGTACAAAAATGGTGTAGGGAATAAAAATTATATACATGTTTATATTTTGTAGCGTGTATATAATAACCAGAGGGAAGGCATATAGCACTGGAATTCCAAAAATTAAAGTATCTTCGAATGTTTTTGTCGTTAAAACAGATGCTTCAATTTGAATAATTTGTTCAATGGAATACTTGTCAGTATTAAAGGTTCTAAGAATTAGTATTTTTGTTAAAGCTACACAAACTATCAAATTACAAAATATTCCTAAAAAAGGGTTAAAGGGTTGATAAAAAATTAGAAAAACCACTTGAGGAAGAATTAGAAAAAAAGCTATTTTTCTTAAAGTCAAAAAAAATATTTCTTTAGAGAAGTTTTTTTTGTAATTATATTTCTTTTGTAAATAGAAATTTGTATAGATACTTTGCTTCGGCATAAAATCAGTAAATAACACAAAGGTATAAGATAACAAAATGATCGAAGGTGTATAACAGAAAATCAGTACTGTTGAAATATTGATTGCGCTCTCGTAATTAGAAATTAAAGGATGAATAGCAATTAAAACTAAACTTAAACTGACGCTGATAGTTTTTAAAATAAAAATCTTATTATTAATAGAAAATGCTCTCAAAGCTAACCTGCTATATATGCTATATTTTTTTGCCTTTGAGGGTGTTATAAACTCCCTATTATCAGCCGCTACCAATATATCTTTAATATAATTGTTAGAGTTGATGTGAAAATTTAACTTAACAATTGAAAATCCCACAAATATCATTAATAATGTTGCACATATATAGGCTTCAGTACTTTGTAGCATCGTTCGATCGATGGTAAAGACATTATCTACTAGGGTTGATGTATCAAAAGAATTATAATTGTAAAGGTTAATTAACAAAGCTAAAGTAATAAATACAAAAAGAAAGAAGGGCATCAAATAGGATATTAATTTTCTTCCACTTGAATATATTATCTTTAGATGAACTAGCCCCAGACACATTACAAAATTAAGAATGCAAAATAAAAGACCTGTTATTAAAATGTTGAAACTGTAAGAAAGTAATATTGCCAAGAAAATAACTGTAATAAGAAAAGGTATAACATTAAATAAAAAAATAGATTTAAAAATTTCAAAACTTATTTTAATTACAACAGCCTTTTTTAAATCATAATTTGTTTGTTGAACGATAAATATTAATTCTTTTTTCAATATTTCAATCTTATCAGTTTTAAATTTCAAAAAAATTAACACAACAGAAAGTACTAAGTTTATTACACCAATCAGATATATACTTAATGCAGTTCCATATAACATAGAAAATGAAAAAAATAATAAAAAATTAAAGTTTATGATAAATATAGTTGAAAACTTATGTAATATTAATATTGTACTTACTATTCTTTGTTTATCGTCATGTATAAAAAAATCGAGAAAATTTTTAAATGATAATTCAATTTTTTCTCTCATCATTCTTTTGTTTGATAGTTTAATATATTTATAATAATTTTTCATTTTCACTTAGAACTACCCTCGCTTTTTTCCATTCATAAAAAATCTAGATATGTATTCAAGGTGCAGTTTCAAAAGATGTGCACCTTGAATACTTACTCTAAAGCTGAATAGCGGCCTGTCTTGAAGTTTTAGCAGCAGCTTGAATAGCGATTCTATACGTCATAATTGCAACTCCTGCAGCCATTCCAATCCCTGTAAGAGCCAAAAGTAAACTTAATGACGCTGCAATATCCATGTAACGAAGTACCAGTGCAGCTGCTCCAGAACTTAATCCAGTTAAGGACATTATTTGATTAAAGATGTTCACGCTTTCACCCCCCTACCTTTTAATGTATACAGTTACATATCCGATTTTACTGCACTTTAAAAATGTATTTTCAACAAATCAAAATGAAGTCATTAATAAAGTTGGAAAAATAGTTATGTTCTGTATCAGGTTGATAGTAGCATATTTATTTTATGACTAGTTTTTATTATCATTTTCTCTATTGACTTAGTTATGATTATTAATATCATCCTAGTTAAAAATCATTAAATTTTTCATAATTAAAAGCTAATTCTTTAAAATAGTAACTATTTTTATTTCTTATTGAATTATCAATTAGTATTGATTAGTTTGTAATTGCGCTCAATTCTTATCTTGTAATCCTTTATTTTTCAAATTTTGCAAAGAATAATAAAATTAGTAGGACGAACCAAGACATAGGTTCGTCCTACTAATTTTAAATAGATAAGGCGAAGTTCGAATAGCTCTAGTAATTTTCAATCCGAAGTAACCGAGTACTTTCTTCATGCCTCTATTTAATTAATTTTGAGTATGTGAGTTACCAATGAGATTGTTTAGAAGAAAGTAGAATTGGTCAGGAATAGTTAATTTTATATCTTAAGCAATGAAAGTTAGAGGTGAAAAACTTCATCGTATTTGATGTTAGAGTGTAAGGCAAATTTACGTCTTGATCTAAAAAAAATCGAAACTTGTATTATTGAAAAAGAAACTATTAACATAATTACAGATTTTACAGAACTGAATTAGCTATTGTCGACCAAGCCAAGGGTTAAGATTAAGTGACATACATCCTGATCACAGGAGCATTTTATACTAGAGAAGAGTTGTATGTATTACTTGTTGAACCATTAGGATGCTAAACGGCAGATTGAGATGTGCCGAAACCACATAACAGACTGGGAAGGCACCCATCAGTTCGTGAGCAGTCATTTCCTGAATTAGAGACAGTTAAAAAATTATGCAACGAAAATTTACGGCAACTCGAAAGTTGTTCCCACATTTCGCCGATTTGGAAACTAGATCAGCCAAAATGCTAATCTGCGTGCATAAGTTACTGCAATAAATCTCTCTAGAACTTAATATAATTTTTTCAGAAATTTTCAACTATTAACATATTGGAGTCTTATACTACATCATTCACAAATGTTTCTTGGAAACTGTTTCTGGTGAATATTGGGTAGAGTTTGTCTGTAGAGAAAGTAGAAGAAAAGCGATGTTTTTGCATCTTGATAAGCGAAATTTCTTGTTACTTACTCTTATTTCTAAAGGGACAATATAGAGCTTTGATTACTTAATCGAATGTCATATCCTGTAATATATTATTATCTTTATCAAAGCAAAAAAGTTCTAGCAGCTGATACCATTTTGGGGATGTATGCTTTTTCATTTTCCTGTCCCTTGATAGAAGTTAGTAATTTTATTCTCACAAAAGAAATCGGAATGAATTTTATTATGATAATGCGAGAAAAATTAAGTGATTGAAAGATTTCCTAGCTTCAATCATTTATGCTATGAATAAAAGTTTGAAAAATCTTTGTATATATAACTCAACTTTCGCAGAATGAAATTAGCAAATAAGCCTTGATGTAACTGGGCAGACCGCCAATACGAAGCTGTAGTTGACTTTCAATTATTTTTTTCATTTTCGTCTGGGACTTTTTTAAGACATCTTCAAAAAGCTCGATCAACTGCTGCAGGGCAACCGCCCAACCGAGTTCATTCATTTCATCACATAATTCATAAAAAAGACCACCGAGCTTCCAATTGTCAAGGAACCTAATAAATAACAGAAACGCTTTACTGCCGCAACAAGTAGATTGAGTTCTATCGGTGCGAAAGTTGAATACGTAAGAAATAGATTCAACTTTATAAATCAGGCCCTCAGGTTTTCTAAAATTATTAGGCGATTTTCGGATTTGAAATTACACGGAAAGAATTTTTTAAAACCAATTTAATTATATACTTGCAAATATTAACAATGTCTAGTTATACTGTTTTAAAATACTAAATAGATAATTAGGAGGGGGTCTAATGGCAGGAAAAATTGGAAGTAGAATTAGATACAATAGGAAAAAACAAGGTTTTACACAACAAAAATTAGCTGAAGGCATTATTTCTGTTTCTTATTTGAGTAAAATAGAGAGTGGAAAAGTAGAAGTTTCCCATGAGATATTATCCTTATTGCTTGATAAACTAAAAGCTGAAGTTCATGTTAATAGCAGACATGATATAGGTTCACTTTGCGAAAATTGGTTTAAAAACATATTAGAAGGAAATGTAGTCGAATCTAAAAAAATATATAACGAAAGCATACTTTCGAACCTTGATACAATCAGTCAAACTGAATTATTTGATTTAGTCGAAATTTTTAAAATCCATTATTATTTAATAATAGGCAACATGTCAGATGCTCGTATTCAATGGGAGTCTATGCTTAAGAAGATTCGAATAATTAAAGGCATTAAAAAGTACTACTGGTTAAAGTTTTCTGGAAATTATCATTATTCTTTTAATCACTTTAGTAAAGCAATGTCTTTTTACGATCAAGCTGAGTTGTGTATAAACAGTGATTTATACTTTTTTAAAGAAGAAGTCACTGATCTTTTTTATATGAAATCTAGCACAGCTAGCAAGTTAAACTACAATAGTTTGTGCATTGAGTATGCAAATAAAGCATTAAATTACTATCAAGGTGTGTATTCATTAGACAAATGCGCCCGCTGCCACATTCTCTTAGGAATATCATTTCGCAGAATGAATCTATTTGAGGATGCTAAAGAAAGTTACAAGACTGCACAAAGTATTTCTATTTCAATCAAGGATAATGAGTTGTTATCTACCTGTTACCAGAATTATGGTCATCTCCTTTCAGTACTCAATCGCTTTGAAGAAGCAAGGAAATATTTTGAAAATAGTTATTCTTTACGATTGGATCTAAACAAAGCAAGTTTAGAATATCCTGTTATTAGTTTGATAAAAGAGTACTATAAATGTGGAGAAATGGATGAGGCTCGACATTGGTTAAAAATTGGTAAGGATATTTGTGAAAATAACAAGGATACAGAGTATCTCTTTTCTTTTAAATTAGAGGTTTATTCCCAATTAATAAATGGATATCTAGAAAACTTCGAAAAAATTATTTTAAGAGAGGTATTACCTTACTTAAAAGATAGAGAACTTGAGATTGAACAATCAAAATACCTGAAAATTTTATCTGATTATTACTTTTATCTGAGGAAGTATAAATTGGCTGCCTCTACAGCTATGAAATCGATTGACTTACTACATAAAAACTATTAGAAATGAGGAGTTAGTTTTGCGTATTTTAAAAAAGGTATTTATTACAACTTTGTTAGGGATTATTTTAGTTACAGGTATATCTGGAACTTTGAACAATCAAAATTTATCTGGAGAGGAACAACCTCGACCTTGGTTTTATGAAGGGGATAATTTTTTCAAATAAACAAATTACAGATAGTGTTTTAAAATATTGAATTAGGTGCTACACTCCAGAGGCTAGAGTTAAAATTCTAGCCTCTGGAGTGTTTTTCTATGCTAGTAGAGCGAAGAATTCAAATTGAAACTGGTCAATCAGTATTTGGGTGCCCTGTTGAGCTTTCCAGCTGAAGAAAGACAACCTCAGGAATCACTCGTGCCATAAAATAGAAGCACTTCGGACATCTGAGAACTACTCATAAGCATTTCGTGCATGAAAATCTCCTCATCGATGAAAGTAAGCGTCCAATAGTTAGCACCTAGTTTCTTAGAAAAGAAAATGCCTTTCCGTTTTTTGTCGGAAAGGCATTTTTTAATCGTTTCTTCGAATATATCAGTCGTTCAATGATCAAGCACCTGTTTGTTCACCGTATGTTGCTTGACGACTTGTTTAATCGACTCATGACCCACTAAATACTCGCGAACAGCCAGTATCTTCTATTCAATCGCAAATTTTAGTGCAGTTCAAAGGAAGAGATGTCTTTTCAATCGCAAATAATAAGGGATTAGCTTTGGCGAAAGCGTAAATTGAATTGCTTCGGTATCTTTTAGATATGTAACACTTCCTATCCAATGCGTCATCAACCATCCTCCATCTTGACGGGGAATTTCTACTACTTTAGACATTAGCTCCTCTAGTATTTCTTTAAACTGTAACGAATTAGTCGCCTTTTCCGAATCAAGAAGAGAATAAAACTCACGGATGGGAAGTTCATGGGTTTTGTCCTCTTGATCCGTTTTATTTACCAAACCTGCCACTAGAAAAATAATCTTCTTTTCCATTTCAGTCAGCGGATTTTCTTGGTAGATTTCCATCATATATTTTTCTTTGTTATTAATCTCATACTCCAAATAAGAACCCCCTTCGTTTACTCTTCTTTTCCAACTATGTTTTCCCGAATTAAGACATCAATCGCGAATAACCTGCTGTAATTACATGATTTACCAACAAATACATCGCTCTACCTACACCCCCTTTATTTATCCATCATGCAGTTACTTATAACGCTCAAAAACAAGCCTTAAAGCCGATGTAAGCGACGCAGGTGTAATCCCCAGTAACTGCACCATTTCGTCGAAAGAGCTCTCCTGGACCTTATACAGATCATAAATATAAGCCATTCGAACCTCTTCCGTCTTAAACGGCTTTGGCAGCAATGCAGTTAAACCCGAATAGATATCTTTCATGTTATTCCGGACATAATCTGGCCCGTACTTTTTATCGGATGAGACGAAGTAATCGTGTTCACGAAACAGCGCTCGCTCCATCGCCTGCACGATCACCGAAACTTCCGCCGGATCCTCAAAAATCAACTGCCAAAAGACATTTTGCGATGTCACAAAATTCATTTCCACCCGATCACCTAAATCACGAAAATGTCTGCTTTGTATCCGTTCAATCTCCCGCATCCGGAAACCAACCATCGCAAAAAGAAAGTAAAGTTTCGCATTTAACGCCAAAGTCGAATGCTGCAGCACTTTCTTCTTCTCTTTCGCGAAATCTTCATAGAAAAGGGTCGCAGGCTCCTTCTCTACCACCAATACGTATTCAAATTTCGGCATAAAATCAACCGGTACTTTCCCGACCTTCCACAAATAATGAAAATACTGACGGATATGATACATTTTTCGCTTTATTGTACTTGCCTTTAACCCATTATTTTTTTCTTGATCCAAAAACGCCCGAACATCAGCGGGTTTGATTTCATACGGCTCCAGCTGCTTGTCATTCCGCAGATTAACAAAAAGAACAAAGGCCTTTAACAGTTTCAGTTCGGTCACCAGCGTAACAGGAGAGATACCTTCTTTTAATCGATACTCTTCATAGCCATACAGCATTTACATCCCCTGCCCTTCTCTAGATACAATTAGTTTAACAGGTCAAAGAAGATCTCCAAAAGAAATTCCTTAGACTAACTAAAATTGCATAACCAAAAAACATAGAGAGAAAAGAACACGTATACAGATATGTATTGGCAGACTGGACACTTATGACGAATTGAATTTTTTTCCAGTTACAGGCGGCTTTTCAGGAAACTTCGTCAGCAAAGCTAGTTGATTTTCAAGTTCCCATAAGGCACTTGCGTTTTCGCGTGAGCCATTCATTAAAGAGACCACATCGTAGTACAAAGCACGGTGCTGCTGGTTGTACTCCAGGGCGCACTGAAGAAGCACGGCGACAGAGGTCAATCCGGTCTGTGCGCTGCGCCCTTTTCCGATTCGCTTGATCAGCAGTTTCTTGGATTTCCGGATGACTTCGTTGAACGTGCTGCGGGACATGCCGATTGCTTCACACACAGCATTCTGCGTGGTCCAGATAATTGGCTGCACCGTACTGGCTTCTGATTGGATGTAGGCGAGCAAGTCCCCTTCCCACTCGTCATAGTGGCTGCGGACGCGATCTTTCCGTTCCTTCTTGAATTTGTACCAGCCTCCGATGTGATTCGTTACTGGTATTTCTTTTCCTGGAAGCCAAGCCTCTAGAAGTTCTCGGATATAGAGTTGGCTGGCGCCTTTGAAACGGCCCTTATAGGCGCTCTTCACAATTTTCTGGACCTCACTGTGGCGTACAGGCGTTTCCAGAGATGAATTGTATTCATCCAGCAGATCCATGGTCTCCCCTTTTCCTTTTCCAGCACTGTAACAAGCCAGGGCGAGCGTATACATCAAGTTGTCCCGTCCGATTTGTCCGTTGCTTCCTTTGACGTGATGGGTGGCCAATAATCCCCGGAACCACTCGGCGTGTGTCGGATCCCCTGCCTCCCCTTTCGACTCCACGACAAAGAGCCCTCGGTTCTGGTCATCGTCCTGCCGTTTGGACCAGGCAATCAGGTTGTGCATGGAGAAAACCATCTCCTCGGAGAACCAGCGGACATTCTGTTCGTTGGGCATGCGGAAAAAGCCAAAGTCATTGCACGAGAGATCTACTCCCTGCAACACCTTGGCCAAGCTGCGTCGGATGTTTTCGGAAATGCGTTTGGCCACCTTCAGTCCGCGGTAGTCGTTCTGGTTGCTGATGAACAGCGGCGTTTCCAATACAAAATAGACCTGGAAGCCTTTAGGCGTCTCCAGGACCAGTGTTGGGATACCGATGCTGTGATCAAGTGCAGCAGTCAGGATTTCCGTATACGGTTGTTTCTTCGAGTCGATGTCGACCACGAACGTATTGATTTGCTGCAGGTTCTTTTCGGTGTGTCCCTTGAGGTGCCGCTTTTCAATATCACTATACACTAAGTAGTTGTGTACATTGGGAGTCCAATGCGAAAGTTCAACAGAATCCTCCAAGAGTGTCTCTTTCGAGGTAATCACATACCCTCTCACACCTCCAGGTGTCGATAGATCTTCTTTGGATCGTGTTACAGAGATTGCACCTTTTTTATGTTTCTGCGTTTTCTTATGCTCATTAATGACTTGAGGAAGGGATGCTGAAGAATATCTTTGCTTATATATATGAATTCCTTCATGTAGAAGTAAATCGAAAATATTATGCATCTTTACCACAAAGCATTCCCCTTCCCCATTCACTATCAACTCTAATAAACTTCTCTATAGTTCATAAACTAAAGCAAGGAACCTGCTCTGTAAATAGCTTGAAATCAAGGTTTGAGTATATACAAAAGTGGATATTTCTACTTTTCCACTTTTGTTAGAATGAGGTTCATTCTCGCACAGGTAGATATTTCTACTTTTCTACTTTTGCT
>NZ_JBZDOG010000009.1:0-86348 GCF_058268495.1 Planococcus sp. TJ-201
TAGTTGGGGGTCTCCCCCTGTGAGAGTAAGACGTCGCTGGGCACCTGAAAGAAGTCGTTACCGATTCCGGTAACGGCTTTTTTTGTATGACAAAACATCTCCAGTTATAAAAAACTGGCTGAAGCGCTAAACTTATGGGAATTCACCATTTTATAATGCCGCAAAATAGCTTATACCTTATTGCTGTAACCAGCCAGTCCATATGGTCAAAACTCAAATGCTGATCTTTGAGATCTCCGATCCGACAACAAGCGGGATGGGAAATTCAACTTATTGAGAAAGTCGCTGCACTGCCATTTTGTTGCAAGTGGATGTGTTCTTATTAGTAGTTAAGTCTCTATTTGACGTATAACGAGAAAAAGAAGAAATCAGACCTTCAAAATGCGTGTTTTCGACTTAGCTTACTTCTCTCAGTCCAGTGGTATCAGCTCGTATAGCTCTTCCGCTTTACTCTTTCACTTAGTCGCCGTCTCCTGCTGCATGCAACAAAGCAGTTATGCAGTGGGTTTGGAGAAGTGTCCTTACATCACATTCGGAAACGGAGGGGGCTGAGAGTCTATGGAGAGAGAAACGACTGAAAAGGTATGAATGCGAGTCCATGTTAAGCATCATAAACCTGTACATAGGAATAGTTGAAATCCTCGTAGAATGAATAACATATTTTTCGTGTTTACACTGAATTCAATACTCCAGATGGCTGCTAAGCTTTCTCGTAGCTATTGTTTCAACTACTCCAGCAGAAGTAATCTCTCTGCGCTTCAGATCTTGAGTGAAGTAAGTTTATCAGACTTCATACAGCGTTGGATAACTAAGATTCCTTTGTAGCAGCGCAGTTGAGACTAGTGAGAGGTAATTAGCTGAACCAACCACGTATAAAACGTGCGGTTCCTTCGGATAGAATTACTCCCTACTTGTTCATATCTGATCCGGCTTAAAGCCGGATCAGATATGAACAAGTCCAGACTGTCGAGAAACTGATAACAAGCCGTGGGTTTCCGAAGCTTACCGTTCGCTTTCCGCGGGCTCGCGTCCAAGCCTCCTCAGTCACGCTGTTCCCTGCGGGGTCTCGGCCGTCTCGCTTTCTCGCTAGAGTCGAACGGACGCTTCTCCAACCCACTTAGTAAAGACTCACTTTTTGAATGCAGCGGAAGGCAGCGACTCCTACGGGAACAGCGGCGGAGCAAAGCGACAGAGCGACACGAGCTAGAGCCACTAGACTGAGCAGAGCGAGGGAAGCGGCAGAAACCGTGCCCGTGGAATGCATCCGGCTGAAGCGAAATGGATGTGTGATGCCCTTTTTCAACAAGCTTTACTTGTTGCCGTTAGAACTTTGTCATTTATGTTTCTCTTCGCCAGCTTTATCCTCCTCTTCATTTTTCGATTCTAAGAAAGGAATAGATAAACTTCCTATTAATCAGCAACTAGCTTAGGGCGGGTATGTATATAAGCTAAATGTTAAAGGAGTATTCTTCGGTTCATGCTCATTTCTTGTTTGCTCTTATGCGGCTCAATTGGGTTAAATAGCGTGATTGAAAATTTAACTTGCACAAAACTATTCACTATGGGATAAACGCTATTTTTCAAAGAAGTTCATCCACTTTTTTTATTGATTCGATGTATAAAATAATTCTCCCGTCTGTAAACTGGTTCAAAATCTATTAAAGAAATTTGGATAATTGAATAGATTTCCATACGCAGTAAGACTTTTCAAGTTTTTCGTTCTTGCATTCTTTTGAAATTTCCCCTAATATGAAAACTAATTCTTGTAGGAAACTGAAAGATTGAAAGGGTGTAGAGATTGGATGTGAATCCGTGGCTTATGGTATTGATCATATTTTCGATCAATATCGTTTACGTAACATTTTTTACCGTGCGGATGATTATGACATTAAAAGGCTATCGCTATTTGGCTGCCGTTGTCAGTATGGTGGAAGTCGTCATCTATATAGTAGGACTTGGATTGGTTCTTGATAATCTTGACCAAATCCAAAACCTCATTGCTTATGCATTAGGATACGGGTCTGGCGTTATCATTGGTTCCAAAATTGAAGAGAAGATGGCTTTAGGCTACATTACAGTAAATGTCATCACCAGTGAGGCTGGGGAATATTTGCCGAAGCAGCTTCGGGAAAGAGGCTACGGCGTTACGGATTGGAATGCCAATGGCCGCGATGGCGGGCGGCAGTCGATGCAAATTTTGACTCCCCGAAAAATGGAAATGAAATTGTACAAGGCCATCCAGGAAATTGATCCAAAGGCTTTTATCATCGCGTATGAACCCAAAACGATCCATGGCGGATTTTGGGTAAAGACAGTGAAAAGGGGCAATTTGTTTAAATGAGTAAAAATACCACATGGTTCGAAGTTGAGGAACATGAATCCATCTCCCAATGCTTGGAGCGAATGAAAGAACAGGGCTATGCAGCGGTTGGCCGAAAAGAAGAGCCTTTATTTGAAGAAATAAATGGCCAGCCGGTGCCGATCAGGCAAATTGTTAAATTTAAAGGGACTAAACTGGAAGAATAACAAAATATCCCTTTTAAAACCGAACGATTGAAAATATGAATAACCTATTGTTCGACTTTATCATTGACGGACTTTAAAGAGCTTGTTATGATAAACAAGGATACCCCATATATGCAGAAGAATTGGCTTCTGCGTCTCTACCAGGACACCGTAATGTCTGGACTATGCGGGAAAGCAACTTAAGTGGGTCGTAAAACGAAGGATGGGCTTTTCTGCGCCATCATCCATGAATTCGTTTCATTTACAGTCCTTAAGTAAACTGCTTTTCACGTTATGTGAGCAGTTTACTTAAGGGCTTTTTATTTTTTAAAGGAGAGTGTAATCGATGAATCCGCGAATTGGCATCATTATGGGAAGTACGAGTGATTGGGAAACAATGAAACATGCGTGTGATGTATTGGATGAATTGGGATTGGCCTATGAAAAGAAAGTGGTTTCAGCACATCGGACACCGGATTTGATGTTCAGCTATGCCGAACAGGCACGTGAGCGAGGACTTCATGTCATCGTTGCGGGAGCAGGCGGAGCCGCGCATTTGCCGGGCATGGTAGCAGCAAAGACCACATTGCCGGTTATCGGTGTACCTATTCAATCCAAAGCGTTAAACGGCTTGGATTCCTTGTTATCCATCGTTCAGATGCCAGGCGGTGTTCCAGTGGCGACTGTGGCCATTGGCAAAGCAGGCGCAGTGAATGCAGGCCTGCTGGCAGCGCAAATACTGGGGACAGTCGATGAAGCAGCGGCACAAGCATTACAGGACAGACGGGACCGGACAGCGGCTGCCGTTATAGAAAGTTCAGGTGACTTGATATGACAAAAACCATTTTGCCGGGCCAAACCATTGGGATTATCGGTGGTGGACAGTTAGGACGCATGATGGCTTTGGCAGCAAAAGAAGCCGGATTCAAAATTGCCGTGCTTGATCCGGGAATGGATTCGCCAACAGGTCAAGTGGCAGACATCCAAATTGTTGCTCCTTTCAATGATCAGCATGCGCTGGAAGAATTGGCAGAAGTGAGCGATGTCATCACGTATGAGTTTGAAAACATCGATGTTGAGGGATTGACGAAGCTCGCAGAAATCGCCTATGTGCCACAAGGAGCCGAATTGATTCGTGTGACACAGGATCGGATTTTTGAGAAGCAAGCCATTTCAGAGGCTGGTGCAACGGTGGCTGACTACATAACGGCTGCTACATTTAACGAACTTAAAGAAAAAAGCAGTGGGCTGCCCCTTCCTTTCGTTGTCAAAACGGCACGCGGCGGATATGACGGCAAAGGACAGCAAACGGTTGCTTCTATAGATGAACTGCATTTGGCAGAACCGCTTTTTGAAAATGGTGAATGTGTGGCAGAAGCTTTTGTGAAATTCACGAAAGAAATTTCAGTAATCATTCAGCGCAATGTCCATGGAGAAACAGCTATTTTGCCCATCGGGGAAAATATTCACAAAGATCATATTTTGCATGAAACGATTGTACCGGCTCGAATCGGTAAAGAAACGCTCGTTCAAGCACAGCAAGCAGCTGAAAAAATTGCAGCACATTTAAATATGATTGGCACGCTGGCGGTTGAAATGTTTGTCTTGGAAAATGGCGGCATCATCGTTAATGAGCTGGCTCCGCGTCCGCATAACTCCGGACATTACTCAATCGAAGCCACAAACATCTCGCAGTTTCATCAGCATGTCCGTGCCGTTTGCGGATGGCCGCTGCGACAGCCGAAGCTGTGGTCAGACGCGGTAATGGTCAACATACTGGGCGAACATGTTGCTCCGCTCACTTCGAAAATCGCACAATTTCCGAATTGGTCAATTCATTTATACGGAAAAGACGAAGCGAAGCAGAAACGGAAGATGGGACATGTTACGATATTAACGGAAGACTTAGAGGCAACTTTGAGTGAAATAGACGCATCCGGCATCTGGCCGGAATAATTGGAGGAACTTACTAATGATCGCACGCTACACACGGCCTGAAATGGGCGCAATATGGACAGATGAAAACAAATACAATGCTTGGCTGGAAGTTGAAATTCTGGCATGTGAAGCTTGGGCTGAAATCGGCGATATTCCTAAAGAAGACGTGGCAAAAATCCGCAAGGGCGCTTCTTTTTCAGTAGACCGCATTTTGGAAATCGAAGAAGAAACCCGCCACGATGTGGTAGCTTTCACTAGAGCGGTATCAGAAACATTGGGCGAAGAACGCAAATGGGTTCATTACGGCTTAACCTCAACAGATGTGGTGGACACAGCGCTTTCATACTTGTTAAAGCAAGCTAACGTTATTATCCGTAAAGATTTAACGAACTTCATTGAAATTCTCGCGAACAAAGCGAAAGAACACAAAATGACGGTCATGATGGGCCGTACACACGGTGTCCATGCAGAACCGACGACTTTCGGTTTGAAGCTTGCGTTGTGGCATGAGGAAATGAAACGCAACTTGGAACGTTTTGAAGCAGCGGCGGCTTCCATTGAAACCGGAAAAATGTCCGGTGCAGTTGGAACTTACGCCAACATCGATCCGTTTGTGGAAGCTTATGTCTGCAAAGAGCTGGGACTTGCAGCATCGCCAATTTCCACACAAACCTTGCAGCGCGACCGCCATGCACAGTATTTAAGCGTTCTTGCATTGATCGGTTCATCCATTGAAAAATTCGCTACAGAAATCCGCGGACTGCAAAAATCCGAAACACGTGAAGTGGAAGAATTTTTTGCCAAAGGTCAAAAAGGCTCTTCTGCAATGCCGCATAAACGCAACCCAATCGGTTCTGAAAATATGACAGGGCTTGCCCGTCTGATTCGCGGCTACATGCTGACAGCTTACGAAAACGTTGCCCTTTGGCACGAACGCGATATTTCGCATTCATCTGCTGAGCGCGTGATTTTGCCGGATGCAACCATTGCGCTGAATTACATGTTGAACCGTTTTGGCAATATCGTCAAAAACTTGACAGTGTTCCCTGATAATATGAAACGCAATATGGATTCAACGCTTGGCCTGATTTATTCGCAGCGTGTGCTATTGGCTTTGATCGATAAAGGGATGGCCCGTGAAGCGGCATATGACACAGTTCAGCCGTGTGCAATGGAAGCGTGGGAAAACCAGACGCATTTCCGCAAAATCGTGGAAGCAAATGAAACGATCACTTCTAAGTTATCTAAAGAAGAATTGGATGACTGTTTCGATTACAACCATCACCTGCAGCAAGTGGACATGATTTTCGATCGACTTGGACTAAACTAAACGGGGGCTTTTAAAAATGGAAAAAGGTCAGTTATTGTACGAAGGAAAAGCAAAACGCTTGTATGCAACGGACGAACAGGGAATTTTGTGGGTGGAATATAAAGATTCAGCTACGGCCTTCAACGGTGAAAAGAAAGAGGAAATTACCGGCAAAGGCATTTTGAACAATAAAATCACGTCACTGATTTTCACGAAATTGCAGGAAGCGGGCATTGCTTCTCACTTCATCAAGCAATTGTCTGACCATGAACAATTGGTGCAGAGCGTCAGCATCATTCCATTGGAAGTCGTGGTCCGCAACATTACAGCCGGCAGCATGGCCAAACGCCTCGGGATTGAAGAAGGTGTGGCTATCAGCCGGCCGGTAGTGGAGTTTTATTTGAAAGATGATGAATTAGGCGATCCATTGATCACTGATGAGCACGTCGACATGCTGAACTTGGCAACTGCAGAAGAAGTAGCAGAGCTCAAGCAAAAGGCGCGTGAAATCAATAGCATCCTCATCGGCTTTTTCAAAGAAGTTGGGGTCGATCTGGTGGATTTCAAGATCGAATTTGGCCGCGACACGGACGGCAACATTCTGTTGGCAGACGAGATTTCGCCGGATACGTGCCGGCTTTGGGATATGGAAACAAAACAAAAGCTCGATAAAGACGTATTCCGCCGCAATCTAGGGAACTTGACTGAAGCGTACGAACTCATTTTAACTCGTCTAGGAGGACAACACTCATGAAAAAAGTAAAAATCTATGTAACATTACGTGAAAGTGTATTGGACCCACAAGGTTCTGCAGTTATGGGCTCTCTTCATAAAATGGGCTATGGTGAAGTGGAAGACGTACGAATCGGCAAATACTTGGAATTGGTTATCGCAGACAGCGAACGGGATGTGGATGCATTGGTCAACGAGCTTTGCCATCGACTGTTAGCAAACACGGTAATTGAAGATTACCGGTACGAAATTGAGGAGGTTGTCTCGCAATGAAATTCGCAGTGATTGTTTTCCCCGGCTCCAATTGTGACTTGGATATGTACCACGCGGTCAAGGACGAACTAGGTGAAGAAGCAGAATACGTATGGCATGACTCGAAAGATTTGAGCAGCTACGACGGCATTTTGCTGCCAGGCGGATTTTCTTACGGCGATTACTTGCGCTGCGGCGCGATTGCCCAGTTTTCAGGGGTCATGGACGAAGTGAGAAAAGCAGCAGAAGCAGGAAAACCGGTTCTTGGAATTTGCAATGGCTTCCAAATCTTAACGGAGGCTGGACTATTGCCAGGCGTTCTTTTGCGGAACAAAAACTTGAAGTTCATGTGCCGTACCGTTGGGTTGAAAGTCGAGAACAATAATACGTTGTTCACCAACGAATACGCGCAGGGCCAGGAAATCCAAATTCCAATCGCTCACGGAGAAGGCAATTATTTCTGCGACGATGCAACATACACCCACCTCAAGGAAAACAATCAAATCGTCTTTACGTATGCAGATGATTTTAATGGCAGCCGAAACAATATCGCAGGCATCATCAACGAGCGCGGAAACGTGCTTGGCATGATGCCGCATCCAGAACGCGCGGTGTCCGACTTGATCGGCGGCAAAGATGGATTGGCTTTATTCAGATCAATCGTAAAACAGTGGAGGGAAGCACATGTCAGTCATGCTTGAACCAAATGCTGCTCAGATAAAAGAACAGAAAATTTATCAGCAAATGGGCTTATCGGATGCAGAATTCGCAATGGTCGAAGAGATTTTAGGAAGAACTCCAAACTACACAGAAACCGGGTTGTTTTCGGTCATGTGGTCTGAACACTGTTCTTATAAAAATTCAAAACCGGTCTTGGCTAAGTTTCCGACCAAAGGGGAACGCGTCCTTCAGGGGCCAGGCGAAGGCGCAGGAATTGTAGACATTGGCGACGGACAAGCGGTCGTGTTCAAGATGGAGTCGCATAACCACCCTTCAGCTATCGAACCTTACCAAGGCGCTGCTACTGGCGTTGGCGGAATTATCCGCGATGTTTTCTCGATGGGTGCACGTCCGATTGCATTGCTAAACTCACTGCGTTTTGGTGAATTGACGACTCCACGAGTAAAATACCTATTTGAAGAAGTGGTTGCAGGAATTGCAGGTTACGGAAACTGCATCGGCATTCCAACAGTCGGCGGCGAAGTCCAGTTTGATGAATGCTATGACGGCAACCCATTGGTCAATGCCATGTGCGTCGGGTTGATCAATCATGAAGATATCCAAAAAGGCATTGCAAAAGGCACTGGCAATCCCGTTATGTACGTCGGCGCTAAAACCGGGCGCGACGGCATCCACGGAGCAACCTTCGCTTCAGAGGAATTGACCGACGGCTCTGATAAAAACCGCCCAGCTGTACAAGTAGGCGATCCATTTATGGAGAAGTTGTTATTGGAAGCTTGCCTGGAATTAATCAAATCGGATGCGTTGATCGGTATTCAGGACATGGGTGCGGCCGGATTGACTTCATCTTCAGCTGAAATGGCTTCAAAAGCCGGATCAGGCATCGAAATGGATCTCGACCATATTCCGCAGCGTGAAACTGGCATGACGGCTTACGAAATGATGTTGTCTGAATCCCAGGAGCGCATGCTTATCGTGGTCCAAGCAGGACGTGAACCTGAAATTGTTGAACTGTTTGAGAAATATGGACTGGACGCAGTAACTGTCGGCACTGTGACAGACGATTCGACGCTTCGTTTGAAGCATAAAGGGGAAATTGTCGCAGAAGTGCCGGTTGATGCACTGGCAGAAGATGCACCTGTTTACCACAAGCCATCAGCAGTCCCTGCCTACTATACAGAGTTCCAGCAGTTGGACAATGTTGAACCAAAAATCTCGGATTACACCGAAACCTTGACGGCTTTATTGAAGCAGCCGACTATCGCTTCAAAAGAATGGGTCTACGATCAATACGATCACCAAGTGCGCACAAGTACTGTAGTCAGCCCAGGATCGGATGCAGCAATTGTCCGCGTCCGCGGCACCAACAAAGGCCTTGCCATGACAACAGATTGCAACTCGCGCTATATTTACCTGGATCCGGAAATAGGCGGAAAAATCGCAGTGGCGGAAGCAGCACGCAATGTGGTTGTTTCTGGTGCAAAGCCTCTTGCCATCACCGATTGCCTGAACTTCGGCAATCCGGAAAAACCAGAGATTTTCTGGCAGCTTGAAAAAGCGGCAGACGGCATGTCTGAAGCTTGTACCATCCTGGATTCTCCAGTTATCGGCGGAAACGTCTCGTTATACAATGAAACCAACGGCACCGCCATTTACCCGACGCCGACAATCGGCATGGTCGGTCTTGTTGAAGACCTGTCGCACGTTACGACACAAGATGCCAAGAAACAAGGCGACCTGGTGTATTTGATCGGGGAAAGCTTTACGGAATTCGGCGGCAGCGAACTGCAGAAAATGGTCGAAGGACGCATTTTCGGCAAAGCGCCAGCCATCGATTTGACCGTAGAAGCAAAACGCCAACAGGAAATTCTTTCAGCTATCCAGCAAGGCCTCATCGCATCAGCGCATGACGTAGCAGAAGGCGGCGTTGCCGTGGCATTGGCCGAAAAAACATTCGGCAACGGGTTGGGAATGGACGTTACATTGTCTGGGTCCGCGACAACGGCTTTGTTCAGCGAATCGCAATCTCGCTTTGTTGTAACGGTTAGCCCGGAGAAAGCAGCACAATTTGAACAGCTTGTATCAGACGCCAAGAAAATCGGCCAAGTCACGGGAGACAACTTAGTAATCAACGGTGAAGACGGTACGGCTTGGGTCAACGATTCAGTCGCAACGCTTCGCTCAGCTTGGAAAGGAGCTATCCCATGCTTGCTGAAATCAGAAGCTTAAATGAAGAATGCGGTGTCTTCGGAATATGGGGCCATCCCAATGCGACTCAACTGACCTATTACGGACTGCACGCGCTGCAGCACCGAGGCCAAGAAGGCGCAGGAATTGTATCAACAGACGGAGACGCGCTTCGTGCATTAAAAGGCGAAGGCATGGTCAGTGAAGTGTTCACGCCTGAAAAAATAGAGAATATTGCGGGGCACGCAGCTATTGGCCACGTGCGTTATGCAACAGCAGGAGGCAGCGGCATTGAAAATGTCCAGCCCCTGCTCTTTAATTCAACTACTGGCAGTTTGGCAATTTCCCATAACGGCAATTTGGTTAATGCGACACAGCTAAAAGGCCATTTGGAACGCCAAGGAAGCATTTTTCAAACGACTTCTGATACAGAAGTGCTGGCACATTTGATTAAAAGAAGCGGCTATGCAACGTTTGAAGAGAAAGCGAAAAATGCTTTGTCTTTATTGAAAGGGGCATTTGCCTGCGTCATCTTGACCGAAGAAGCGATGTATATTGCTTTGGATCCGAACGGCTTGCGTCCGCTTTCTCTTGGCAGACTCGGAGATGCGTGGGTAACAGCGTCGGAAACCTGTGCGTTTGATATTGTTGGAGCGGAATTTGTCCGTTCGGTTGAACCGGGTGAATTTCTGATTGTCACAAAAGACGGCATGCGTGCCGAACGGTTTGCTTATCCGGAAGAGCGTTCGATCTGCACCATGGAGTACGTCTATTTTTCCCGTCCAGACTCGGATATCGATGGCATCAACGTTCATACAGCAAGAAAACGGCTTGGTGTGCAGTTAGCAAAAGAAGTGCAGATTGAGGCAGATGTGGTAACCGGCGTTCCGGATTCCAGTATTTCGGCAGCAATCGGCTACTCAGAACAAAGCGGCATTCCGTATGAATTGGGATTGATCAAAAACCGCTATGTGGGACGCACCTTTATCCAGCCTTCCCAGGACCTTCGCGAACAGGGCGTCAAGATGAAACTGTCGCCAGTCCGCCAAGTGGTCAAAGGCAAGCGCGTTATCATGGTGGATGATTCGATCGTCCGCGGCACGACTTCACGGCGCATCGTCAACTTGCTGAAAGAAGCAGGGGCAACGGAAGTGCATGTGGTCATCAGTTCACCGCCCATTAAAAATCCTTGCTTTTACGGCATTGATATCAGCACGGCTGGCGAATTGATCGCTGCCAATAATACAGTGGAAGAAATGCGTGAAATTATCGGTGCAGATTCGCTAACCTTCCTGTCAGTGGACGGCATGGTCCAAAACATTGGACGGACCGATCCAGGCTCGAAATGCGGCCATTGCCTGGCTTGTTTTACAGGCGAATACCCAACCAATATTTATCCAGATACAGTATTGCCGCATGAAAAAGAAAAGGTAAAATAAGGGGGAACCGGTGTGTCAAAAGCATATGAAAAAGCAGGCGTCAATATCGAAGCTGGCTATGAAGCGGTTAACCGCATGAAATCCCATGTGGAACGGACAGCACGCAAAGGAATGCTGGGTGCGTTCGGCGGCTTCGGCGGCATGTTCGATTTGTCTGAGCTGAAGTTGAAAGAACCGGTTCTTGTTTCGGGAACGGATGGCGTGGGCACGAAATTGAAGCTCGCCTTCATGGCAGACCGCCACGATACAATCGGCATCGATTGCGTCGCGATGTGCGTCAATGACATTGTTGCGCAAGGTGCTGAACCTTTGTTTTTCCTGGACTATATCGCAGTCGGCAAAGCGGTTCCTGAAAAGATTGAACAAATTGTCAAAGGCGTTGCGGACGGCTGTGTTCAAGCTGGAGCCGCATTGATTGGCGGGGAAACGGCGGAAATGCCGGGTCTTTACGAAGAGGACGAATACGATATCGCCGGTTTTGCGGTCGGTGCTGCGGAAAAATCCAAAATCGTCACCGGAGAAAAAATCGCAGCGGGCGATGTTCTGATCGGCCTTGCTTCGAGCGGCATCCATTCCAATGGCTATTCGCTCGTGCGCCACATCATCTTTGACCAAAACAATTTGACGCTCGACCAAAAAGTCGAAGGCTACGAAGCACTGGGTCCGATTGGTGATGTTCTGTTGACGCCGACCAAAATATACGCTAAGGCGGTTGCAGCCATCGGCAATGAAACGGCGATTCACGGCATGGCTCATGTAACAGGCGGAGGTTTTATTGAAAACATTCCGCGGATGATGCCGGACGGTTTAGGCGCGGAAATTGCCATTGGCAGCTGGCCGGTACTTGATGTATTCATCTTGTTGAAAGAAAAAGGTGAATTAGGCGACCGTGACCTGTATTCGGTTTTCAATATGGGCATCGGCTTTGTCTTGGCTGTCGCGCCTGAAGATGCGGAGCAGGTCCTGAAAACGGCGCAAGCAAACGGTGAGCAGGCGTTCCAGATTGGCCGCGTTTCCAGCACAGAAGGCGTTCAATTCGAAGGTGAACAGGACGGCACGCTGAATGAATAAACCAAAAATCGCTGTTTTTGCGTCAGGCAACGGCTCTAATTTCCAAGCCATTGCAGACGCCATCGCTGGCGGCAAACTGCAGGCAGAACTGGTGCTTGTTGTAACAGATAAACCGCAAGCCTTTGTCTTGGAGCGTGCGCGCAAGGCACAAGTAGCTGCTTTTGCTTTTGTGCCATCTGAGTTTGAATCCAAACAGCTTTACGAACAGATGCTCAAAGAAAAACTGCTGGAGCAGGGAGTGGAGTGGATCGTATTGGCGGGCTATATGCGCTTGATTGGTCCGGTTCTGCTGGCCGCTTATGAAAACCGCATCGTCAATATCCATCCGTCCGTCTTGCCGGCTTTTCCAGGCAAAGACGCCATTGGCCAGACGCTGGCAGCAGGTGCTGCAGAAGCGGGTGTCACCGTGCATTATGTGGATGCTGGCATGGATACAGGCAGCATCATTACACAGCAGTCGTTTCCCGTTGCGGGACGCGGACGCGAAGAAGTCGAACAACAGATCCATCAGATTGAACATGAATTATATCCTGCAGCTTTGCAGCAATTATTCGACCGGTAATACTGCCGGTCTTAATCTTTAGGAGGACTATTTGTGAAAAAAAGAGCGTTACTCAGCGTATCGGATAAATCAGGGATATTGGAATTTGCACAGGAACTGGAAAAGATGGGCTATGAACTGCTATCAACTGGGGGCACCAAGAAGTTTCTTGAAGAAAATGGAGTCTCTATTACAGCGGTAGATGAAATTACCAAATTCCCAGAAATTTTGGGTGGCCGTGTAAAAACCTTGCACCCGCTTGTTCACGGTGGATTATTGGCTAAGCACGATGATGCCGAACACCAAAGCCAGATGGCTGATAACGGCATTTCACCAATCGATATTGTGTGCGTCAATTTATATCCATTCCGCGAAACCATTGCCAAACCCGATGTATCAGTAGATGATGCCATTGAAAACATCGATATTGGTGGACCAACGATGCTGCGTTCTGCTGCAAAAAATCATGCTTACGTCACGGTCATCGTCGATGCAGCGGACTATCCTGCAGTATTGGCTGAATTACATAATGAAAAGGCAACCACATCTGAAACAAGACGCCGTTTGGCTGCGAAAGTTTTCCGCCATACTGCTGCGTATGATTCGTATATCTCCAATTACTTGACTGACTTGACGGGCGAAGAATACCCGGATCAATTAACGCTTACGTATGAATTGTCCCAAACCCTTCGCTACGGGGAAAACCCTCATCAAAAAGCCGCATTCTACCGCAGCCCGCTCGGATCGGATTTTTCTATTGCCAATGCCAATCAAGTGCATGGCAAAGAATTATCGTATAACAACATCCAGGATGCCAATGCTGCCCTTCAGATCATCAAAGAATTCAAAATGCCGGCAGCTGTTGCTGTTAAACACATGAACCCTTGCGGCGTCGGGACAGGCGAAACGATTGCGGAGGCTTTTGCAAAAGCCTATGAAGCCGACTCGACCTCAATTTTTGGCGGCATTGTCGCCTTGAACCGTGAAGTGGATGCAGAAACTGCCAAGCAATTAGCGACGATTTTCCTGGAAATCATTATCGCTCCAGCCTTTTCCAATGAAGCGATTGAATTGCTGACACAGAAAAAGAACATCCGTCTTTTGACGATTCCATTCGACAGCAAAACTACAGACAAATGGAACACGGTTACCGTTGAAGGCGGCTTGTTGATCCAGCAGCCGGACGTTTTCGGGTATGAGGATGCAGACATTCAGGTTGCGACAGAGCGCCAGCCGACTGCTGATGAACTAGCTGCACTTAAACTGGGGTGGAGTGTCGTCAAACATGTTAAATCAAATGCCATTGTCGTATGCAATTCTGAAATGACTTTGGGCATCGGAGCAGGGCAGATGAACCGTGTGGGATCTGCCAAAATCGCTTTGGAGCAAGCGGGTGAGGCGGCAAAAGGCGCTATCATGGCATCAGATGCATTTTTCCCGATGAACGATACAGTGGAAGCTGCTGCACAAGCAGGTATCAAAGCCATTATCCAGCCAGGCGGTTCCAAGAAAGACCAAGAGTCAATCGACAAAGCGAACGAATATGGAATTGCCATGGTCTTTACGGGCATCCGTCATTTCAAACATTAATCGAGGTGAAGCAAGATGAAAGTACTGGTCATTGGAAGAGGAGGGCGGGAACACGCCATCGTGCGTCAGTTCGCCAAATCACCATCCGTTACAAAAGTTTTTGCAGCACCGGGAAATGATGGAATGCGAGAAGACGCTGAAATAGCCGGGATTGATGAAATGGACTTTGCCGGTTTGGCGGATTTTGCTGAACAGCAGGGAGTGGACTTCAGTTTTGTCGGTCCTGAACAGCCATTGTCCCAAGGCATCGTCGATTTTTTTGAAGCCAAAGGGCTCCGCATTTTTGGACCATCTAAAGCGGCAGCTCAAATTGAAGGCAGCAAAGCTTTTGCTAAAGAATTGATGGAAAAATACAAGATTCCGACCGCAGGTTACGAAACGTTTACAGAAGTTGCTCCAGCAATTGCTTTTATCCGGCAGCACGGTGCGCCTATTGTCATCAAGGCTGATGGCCTCGCTGCCGGCAAAGGGGTTGTGGTGGCATTGACGGAAGAAGATGCGGTTAACGCGGTCAACGATATGCTGGCAGGACAAAAATTTGGCGGATCGGGATCCAAAGTGGTCATTGAAGAATTTTTGGATGGCGAAGAATTTTCATTTATGTCTTTTGTCTACGCTGGCAAAATTTATCCAATGGTTATCTCCCAAGACCATAAGCGTGCATATGACGGCGACCGTGGTCCGAATACCGGTGGCATGGGCGCTTATTCTCCAGTCCCACAAATTCCACAGGCGATTATTGATGAGACCTTTACAAAAATTGTGGAGCCGGCTGTCCAAGCGATGGCATCGGAAGGAACACCATTTAATGGCATTCTCTATACCGGCGTCATTTTGACAGAAAAAGGCCCTAAAGTCATTGAGTTCAACGCACGTTTTGGAGACCCGGAAACTCAAGTAGTGTTGCCCCGGATGACTACCGATTTTGGTGTTTTTATCGATACGGTTTTAAAGGGCCAGCAAGCTCCACTCGAGTGGGACGATCAAGCGATGCTTGGAGTGGTCATTGCGGCAGATGGTTATCCAGAGGCAGTGGAAAAAGGTGCTCCTTTGCCTGAATTGACCAAGCTTTCAGGAGTTGAAGTGACTCATGCTGGAACAAAGCTGTCGAATGGCAGCTATGTCGGCAATGGTGGCCGTGTGCTGCTTGTTTCTGCAAGCGGACCGTCTATCCACAGTGCTCAGGAAAAAGTCTATGAGCAGCTCGAAAGTTTGCATTGGAACGGCTTTTTCTACCGCACCGATATCGGATGGCGTGCAAAATAATTTTATATATGCTATAATCTTAAATGACACAAATTCGACAAGAAGCTGTGTCATTTTTGTTTTATTGCCTGCCCTATAGGTGATAAAAGCCAAAGTTGAGGATTTTCAACAGCCCACGTTTACCTCTATTTAAACTCCAGAATGGCAAACCCGTTACGACCTCAGAAACAAAATTAGCAGGGCATTAAAAATTGAAGGGAGACAGATTATGAATTGGTATGAAAAATTAAATCAGTATTTTCCAGTTGAAGAAATGAAGTCAAAAGAGCACATGGATGCATTGCTTAAAGAAAAAGGCAGCGTCTACTACAAAGATGAGGGTCCTTACCATGTCTTGATGTATGCAGAGTTTCCGAACTTTACCTTTGTGGATTATTTGTTTGTTGCAAAAGAATCCCGCGGCATGGGTCTTGGTAAAAAGACCTTGCAAATGCTAAAAGACAAAAACAAACCGATCATCCTGGAAGTCGAGCCGGTCAATTACGAAGACACGGACACGGAAAAACGTTTGCGTTTTTACGCGCGTGAAGGATTCGAACATGCGTCCTCAATCGGCTATTGCCGACGTTCTTTAGCAACAGGTGAAGAAAATTCCATGGAAATTTTGTACTGGACTCCGAGCGGAGAAACAGAAGAACAGATTTTTGAAGGAATGCAGAAAATGTATCAGGACATTCACACTTACAAAGACGAACAGTTCTACGGAGAATCGTATGATTCCGTTTCGGACGTGTTAACTTTTCAAGAAGAAGAGAAAAAAGATGTCTTGAAACCATTCAGCGATCCAATCAATAATTAATCTAAAATCCACGCCCAAAGCGTGGATTTTTTGTGTCCCCGTTAATCAGAATGTTCCCTTTTTTAAAGGGGATAACTGTATTTCAGTGTATAATTATGCTACGATATTAAGTATTGAAATAGCAGAAAGAAGGTGCTGACAAATGGTAAATCCTCTATGGAAGAACACTGAAATTCGAAATCAATTAAAAATCGTCACAAAGGAAGTTGCACCAAATCTAGTGTTGACCAATGCAACTTATCTCCACGGGATCTTTAAAAAATGGGTAACAGGGAACATCTGGATATCGAATGACCGAATCGTTTATGCTGGAAAAGAGATGCCAAAAATCGATGACTCTACTGAAGTAGCAGACATGACGGATAAATTTATTGTGCCAGGTTACATAGAACCCCATGTTCATCCTTCTCAATTATACAATCCTCAAAGTTTTGCAGATTATGCAGCTCAAGGCGGAACGACGATGTTCCTCTCCGACAACTTGACATTTTTTTTAGCGCTTGAAAATGAGAAAGCGTTTTCATTGCTGGATCAACTGAGGGAGTTGCCTTTTAGTTTTTACTGGTGGACTCGTTTTGATTCGCAAACAGAGTTAACTGATGAAGATCAACTATTCACTTCGAAATCTGTTGGGGAATGGCTTGATCGCCAGGATGTATTATTGGGTGGAGAGTTAACCGGCTGGCCCAAACTGATGGCGGGCGACGACCAAATGCTGTACTGGATTCAAAAAGCCAAAATGGGTCTGAAGAAAATTGAAGGGCATTTCCCGGGTGCCTCGGAAAAGACATTGGCCCGCATGCGTTTGCTTGGCGCAGATGGCGATCACGAAGCAATGACAGTAGATGAAGTAGAAATGCGCTTGCTTCATGGCTATGGCGTAACGCTTCGGCATTCATCCATCCGGCCAGATCTTCCCAATCTGCTAAAAGGGATTGTTGAGCGGGACTTGAACGTCTTTGACAAGCTGATGATGACAACGGATGGCTCAACCCCGGCTTTCCATTTGGATGGCGTCATGGACCTGTGCATTAAAATTGCACTTGAAGCGGGAGTACCGCCGATTGATGCATACATGATGGCGTCTTACAACGTGGCACGTTATTACAATGTAACCAGCCTGCATGGATTGATTGCGACAGGCCGCTACGCCAATTTGAATATTCTCGATACGCTGGAAAATCCAGTGCCTTCGGGAGTGCTCTCCAAAGGAGTCTGGCTGAAAAGAGATGGTGAGAAAGTCCAATCATTGCCGAATATCGATTGGTCAATTTTGCCGGATCTTGACATCGACTATGAACTGACAGATGACGATTTCCAATTTTCAATGCCTTTTGGGATTGAAATGATCAACGATGTCATTACAAAACCATATACAGTTAGCGTGGACAGCCACGATTCCGATTTATCAAAATTGCATGATGAAAGCTTTTTAATGCTTATTGATAAAAAAGGGAAATGGCGCGTTAATACCTTGATCAAAGGCTTTGCACCGGGATTGGACGGTTTCGCTTCTTCGTATACGAATACAGGCGATATCATTTTGATCGGCAAAAGCCGGAGTGACATGTGGCTGGCTTTCAATGAATTGAAACGCCTGAAAGGCGGAATCATTCTGGCTGAGAACGGTGAAATTGTACAATCTCTTCCGCTTCCTCATGGAGGTGTGATGTCGGATCTGCCGATGGAACAGTTGATCGAACAGGAAAAAGAGCTGAAAAAAGCACTCAAAGAACGAGGCTATAAGCATGGCGATGCTGTTTACACACTGCTGTTTTTGCAAGCAACTCACTTGCCGTATGTCCGCATCACGCAAAAAGGAATTTACGATGTCATGAATAAAAAAATCTTATTTCCGGCGTTTATGAGGTAAAGTCCGATGAAAAATTTTGCGTTCATTATGGGAATCCTACTGGTGCTCGCGGCATTTACTGCAGGATTTTGGCTGATTTTAAAGGAAGACCCTGTTGAAGAACCGTCAATAAATGACGCTTTGACTATTGCTCCTTTCACGGGAGAAGAAGCGGTGCCGCCGGCAAATCGGCGAACGGTTATGGCAGTCATTAATAACCATCCGGATGCCCGTCCGCAAACAGGGCTTGCAGAAGCAGACATCGTTTTTGAAATGATTGCCGAGTATGATGTGACGCGTTTTGTAGCGCTTTACCAAAGTGATTTTCCGGATGTGTTCGGTCCTATCCGCAGCGCCAGGGAATATTTCGTCGGGCTTGCTGCTGCTTACGATGCTTTTTTTGTGGCTCATGGCTACAGTCCTGATGCACGCGTAATGCTGGAATCTGGAATAGTCGACCATGTCAACGGCATCCAGCATGATGGAACGCTTTTTCAGCGATCATCTGATCGCATCGCCCCTCACAATTCTTATATTACACTTGAGAATATCGAAGCAGCGATGGAAACTGTGCAGGCTTCTCCAGAATACAGCGGAAACTCGCCTTATTATTTCTCTGGCTCGGCTGAAAATGATAAACTTGAGGAACAGGCTCTTTCGGTGAGGGTGGAGTATGGGACAAACGAGCTGTTTTTCAGTAACTTTACATACGATGGCCAATCGCATCTGTACAGCCGATCGTCCGGCGGCATACCGACAACCGATAAAGAGACCCTGGAAACAGTTGAAGTTTCCAATGTCCTGGTTTTTGAAGCGCAGCACCAAACTGTCGATTCCGAAGGGCGCCAGTCAATCGATTTGGCCAGTGGTGGAAATGCACTGCTCTTCCAAGGCGGCGGTGTTCGTGAGATAGAATGGAGTTCGTTTGACGGAATGCTCGTGCCAACTATGGACGGCGAACCCGTGAACTTGGCACCGGGGAAAACTTGGATTCACATTGTCCCATCTTCCCCTGGTATGGAAAGCTCCGTCAGCCATACGCCATGACGATCAGAGCAATGAAAGGATGTTGAAGCTGCATGCAAGTTGATAAAATTAAAGGCCATCAAACCGATCAATTGATCGAAGCCGTGTTGGCTTTGAAGGATAAAGAAGAAGCCTATCGTTTTTTTGACGATTTGTGCACGATCAGTGAAATTCAATCAATGTCACAGCGGTTGGAAGTGGCGCATATGCTTCGCATGAAAAAAACGTACGAAAAAATAAAAAATGAAACAGGCGCCAGCACTGCCACCATCTCCCGTGTCCGCCGCTGCCTGAACTACGGCAATGACGGCTATGATGAAATGCTGGGCCGTCTTTATCCAGACGAAAAACCGTTCGAACTGCCAAAAGACTGAACAGAGAACCGACTCTGTTCGGTTTTTTTGTTATAATAAATTGATAATAAATGATGCAAAGTTGGGTGAAACGAGATGGATTTCAAAACATGGCGGCATGTCTTTAAATTAGATCCGGCAAAAGCGATACCGGATGGACATTTGGAACGAATTTGCACATCCGGGACCGATGCCATCTTGATTGGCGGCAGCGACAATGTCACACTCGACAATGTCCTTCATTTAACGGAGCGTGTACAAAGTTATGGCCTTCCGATGGTACTGGAAGTGTCCACCATTGATTCTGTGGCACCGGGTTTTGACTATTATTTTATCCCGACAGTACTCAACAGCGAGGACCCCAAGTGGATTAAAGGACTTCATCATGAAGCAATCCGCGAGTATGGAGAAATTTTGGACTGGAGCGAACTGATCCCGGAAGGCTATTGCATTTTGAATGGCGACTGCAAAGCAGCCCGATTAACTGGTGCCAAAACAGATTTGGCTGCGGATGAGGTTTTGGCTTATGCTCGCCTGGCTGAGCATTTTTTCCGGCTGCCCATTTTTTACATGGAATACAGCGGCATATATGGAGATATGAACCTGGTTCGCAAAGTGAAAGACGTGCTGGCTGAAACCCGTTTATTTTACGGTGGCGGCATCGATTCAGCTGGCAAAGCAGTTGCTGCATTAAACGTTGCAGATACCATTGTGGTTGGCAATATTATTTATGAAGATATCGATAAAGCGATTAATACCGTAGAGGCAGTTGCGGAAACGGCTGACAAATCGTTATAATAATAAGAACGAATGTTCGAGGTGGTGCACAATGGAATTGATAACGAAGAATTTATTGAACGGAATGAACCCGGAACAAGCAGAAGCAGTTAAGACGACTGAGGGGCCCCTATTGATTATGGCCGGTGCAGGATCCGGGAAAACACGGGTACTGACGCACCGGATTGCTTATTTGGTGCTTGAAAAACAAGTTTACCCATCCAATATACTGGCGATTACGTTTACTAACAAAGCGGCGCGTGAAATGCGCAACCGGATTGACGGATTGCTTGGGCATGGAACGGGCCAACGCATGTGGGCTTCAACGTTTCACTCGATGTGCGTGCGGATTTTGCGTCGTGACATCGACCGCTTAGACATGTCCAGAAACTTTTCAATCTTGGATACGACCGACCAATTGACGGTCATCAAAAATGTCCTGAAGCAGCAAAACCTGGATCCGAAAAAATACGAGCCCCGGACAATGCTCAATGCCATTTCGTCGGCAAAAAACGAATGTATTGATGCCACACAGTTTGCTGCAGACATGAATCAATTTAACCCGTATGAAAAGACCGTATCTGATGTTTATACAGCATATGAGAAAAGATTGAAGAAAAACCAATCGCTTGATTTTGATGACTTGATTATGACGACCTTGAATTTATTCAATATGGTCCCTGAAGTGCTGGAATATTACCAAAACAAATTCCACTACATCCACGTGGATGAGTACCAGGATACCAACAACGCCCAGTACCAGCTGGTCCAGAAGTTGGCTAGCAAGTTCAAAAATATTTGCGTGGTTGGTGATTCGGATCAGTCGATTTATCGCTGGCGCGGAGCGGACATCACCAACATCTTGTCATTTGAGAAAGATTACCCGAATGCTAAAGTGATTATGTTGGAGCAGAATTACCGCTCAACAAAGCGCATTTTGCAGGCTGCGAACGATGTAATTCAGAAAAACACCAGCCGCTATCCGAAAGAATTGCGGACCGACAACGACGAAGGACCGGCGATCACCTTGCACAAAGCAGGAGATGAACGTCAGGAAGCACAATTCGTTGTGCAAACCATCCAACGATTAATGGATGAAGAAAATTACAAGACCTCGGATTTCGCTATTCTTTACCGTACCAACGCCCAATCACGGATTATGGAGGAAATGTTCGTCAAATCGAATATGTCCTATACGATTGTCGGTGGAACCAAGTTCTATGACCGCAAGGAAATCAAAGATTTATTGGCGTATTTGCGGCTGATCGCAAACAACGACGATGATTTGTCGTTAGCGCGTGTTATCAATGAGCCAAAGCGTGGAATAGGTGCCACTTCTTTTGAAAAAATGGCGCGTTTTGCGATTGAACAGGATCGCACCATCATGGATTCATTGCAAGAAGCTGACTTTATGGGGCTGACCGCAAAAACAGCGCAAACGGCACTGGAATTCCGCACCATGATTGATAGCTTTACGCAAATGCAGGAATATTTATCGGTCACAGAGTTGGTGGAGGAAGTACTAAAAAAATCAGGCTATCGCCAAATGTTGCAGGCTGACAAAACGATTGAAGGTGAAAGCCGTCTGGAAAACTTGGAAGAGTTTCTATCGGTCACCAAGGCATTTGAAAAGCAAAGCGATGACAAATCACTGGTTGCCTTCCTGACGGATTTAGCGCTTATTTCAGATATTGATTCTTTGGATGATGAAGAAGATGCAGACGGTCCGATTATTTTGATGACAATGCATGCAGCAAAAGGTTTGGAATTCCCTGTCGTCTTTATTATCGGACTGGAAGAAAACGTCTTTCCGCATGCCCGTTCGAATAATGACGACGAAGAATTGGAAGAAGAGCGGCGTCTGGCTTATGTTGGAATTACGCGTGCTGAGAAACGGTTGTATTTGTCGCATGCATCTTCCCGCACGCTGTTTGGCAAAAGCAATTTCAATATGCCATCCCGCTTTATTTCGGAGATTTCGGAAGACTTGATTGAACAAACCACAGCGCATCACCGTGCCGGTGCAGTTACAAGCTATAAACAAGTTCCAAAACGGGCAGCGGTAACACGTCCAGGCTACAACCAGTCGGGTGGAGAAAAGCTTGGCTGGAAAACCGGTGATCGGGCAGTGCATAAAAAATGGGGTACCGGTACGGTCGTTAGCGTCAAAGGCGAAGGCGAACAAACCGAACTGGACATTGCATTCCCAAGCCCTGTCGGCATCAAACGGCTGTTGGCCAAATTTGCGCCGATTGAAAAAGTATAATCGGGAGGAAATTTTATGGATCGCATAAAAGCGGAAGAACGCGTAAACGAATTAAATGAACTGCTACGGAGCTATGGCCATGCCTATTATGTGCTGGATAAGCCGGCTGTTCCCGATGCTATCTACGACCAACTATTGAATGAATTGATCCAGTTGGAGACCCTTTACCCTGATTTAGTGTTTCCGGACTCTCCGACTCAACGCGTTGGCGGAACTCCAATTTCCGCCGTTGCCAAAGTAACGCATGCCCGTCCGATGCTCAGTTTGTCCAATGTCTTCGGGGAAGAAGATTTGCAGGAGTTCGACAAACGAGTACGCAGCGGGGCAGGCGACGGCATCGAATACGTCTGTGAGCTGAAGATTGATGGCCTGGCGGTGTCGCTCATGTACGAAGACGGCAAGTTTGTCAGAGGGGCTACGCGTGGGGACGGGAGCATAGGGGAAGACATTACGGTCAACCTCCGGACCATCCAGTCAATTCCGTTAAGGCTGAAACAGCCGGTTACGCTTGAAGTGCGCGGTGAAGTTTTTATGCCGAAAGGATCCTTCCTGGCTTTGAATGAACAGCGGGCCGAAAGGGGCGAAGAACTGTTTGCCAATCCGCGCAATGCCGCGGCAGGATCGCTGCGCCAATTGGATCCGAAAATAGCAGCAAGCCGCAATTTGGATGTCTTCATTTATGGAATTGGCGGCGACGGAGAAACTTACGGCTTGTCCGAACATGATGAGTCGCTCAGTTACCTTTCGGAGCTCGGATTTAAGACCAATGAAGAACGGAAGGTTTGCACGAGTGTAGAAGAAGTTTTGGCATATATTGAGAAATGGACAGAAAATCGTACTAAGTTATCTTACGAAATCGACGGCATCGTCATTAAGGTCAATCGTTTTTTGCACCAGCAGGATCTGGGGTTCACAGCGAAAAGCCCGAAATGGGCCACAGCATACAAATTTCCTGCAGAAGAAGTGATGACAACGGTCCGCAATATTGAATTAAGTGTTGGCCGAACAGGTGTAGTGACACCAACGGCCATACTGGATCCAGTTTCTGTTGCAGGCACAACGGTGCAACGGGCTTCTTTGCATAACGAAGATTTGATCAAGGAAAAAGATATTCGCATCGGCGACAAAGTCATTATCCGAAAAGCGGGAGATATCATTCCAGAAGTGGTTTCAGCCATCGTGGATCAGCGGACCGGAGATGAGCTGCCTTTCGAGATGCCGACCCATTGTCCGGCGTGCGACAGCGAGCTTGTCCGCATCGAAGGGGAAGTCGCTCTTCGTTGTGTCAATCCGCAATGCCCCGCACAAATTACGGAAGGGCTGATTCATTTTGTTTCCCGCAATGCTATGAATATTGACGGACTGGGTGAAAAAGTGATTGAACAGTTATACCGCGAAGGCCTGATTCGAGACATTTCCGACATTTACAAGTTGACTAAAGAACAGCTGTTAGAGCTGGACCGTATGGGCGACAAATCAGCTTCCAACTTGATTTCGGCCATCGATGCTTCCAGAAGCAATTCAATGGAAAAACTGCTGTTTGGCCTTGGCATCCGCCACGTAGGGGAACGGGGTGCACGTATTTTGTCCGAGCATTTTGGCACAATGGAGCAGCTGATGAATGCATCAAAAGAAGAGTTGGTTGACATCCATGAAATAGGTGAAAAAATGGCCGATTCCATCGTTGCTTATTTTGATAACGAAGAAGTTCGGGCATTGATGGAACGTTTGCGCGAGGCTGACGTCAATTTAACATACACCGGCACACGGATCCGCGTAGAAGCAGGAGCCAATGCATTCGCAGGCAAAAAAATCGTTTTGACCGGCAAGCTGGAGCAATTGACCCGGCAGGAAGCCAGCACGCAAATCGAAGCGCTCGGCGGCAAACTGTCTGGAAGCGTCAGCAAAAAGACCGATTTGCTGATTGCCGGCGAAGAAGCTGGTTCCAAGCTCGATAAGGCGCTGGAGCTGAAGGTGGACATCTGGGACGAAGAACGTCTCGTTGAGGAATTGAACAAATAAGGGGATTTTATATGAAACGCATATGGTGGGTTCCAATCAGCTTGCTGCTGTTGACGGGATGTGTTCCTTCCGGGACCGATGAAGAAGCGGAAGTAATAAATGAGGAAGAAGAAGTAGAGACGGCAATCATTCCAAGCATGCAGCTGAATGATCAGTTTTACCGTACTCTTCTGCCATATAAAGAAAGTGCCACGCGAGGGAAAATCGTCAATCGCTTAAACTCTCGCTATGACATTGCCGAGACTGAAAATGGTTTGCTGCGGTTGTCGCAAAGACAATTTTCACCTGACGATTATTATTTCCAGGAAGGCCAAAAGATTACCGATGAAGATGCGACTGCCTGGTTGCAACGGGCCAGCAGTGACAATGCGGCTGGCCTGAATGCAGCTGACGAACGCACACCGGCACAAAGAGAGGCCGGCGATCGGCCGCCTGCCGAAATACTGGCACACGTCATTGAACAAAACTACTTGGTGAAGACCGATGACGAAACCATCCGGCTTGGCGGCATTTCAGTAGGCTTGGCGCTAAACTCGGTGTATTACAGCTCTGAAGAAGGTATTTCCTATGAGGAAGAAATTCCGCGTGAGCAGATTGAACAAGAGGGCAAGCGTATGGCGGATGAAATCGTCAAGCGCTTGCGTGAAAAAGAAGGCCTTGGCGATGTGCCGATTGTTGTGGGGCTTTTCGAACAAAATTCACGCAATGCCATGGTGCCAGGCACTTACTTCTCATATGGTGCAGCTCCAGGCGGCGAGGCAGCTGTAGCGAATTGGACAGCAGTTAATGAAGCCTATGTACTGTTTCCAACGTCAGGTACAGATGAACGCTACCGGGATATTGATACGGCATTCCGCAATTTCAAGCAGGATGTCGAAATCTATTTTTCCAATTTCACGAGTGTAATTGGCACTGGATTTTATCAGGAAAATGAATTGATGGAATTGAAAATTGAAATTCCAATTCAGTTTTATGGAGCAGCTGAAGTAGTCGGCTTTACGCAATATGTGACAGGGCTGGTTGTTGAACATTTCCCTGAAAATGTACTGGTTGAAGTCAGTGTAACTTCGACCAATGGACCAGAGGCATTGGTCCTGCGGGAAGCGGGAGAAACTGAGCCGTTTGTTCACATTTACGAATAAGTGCATGAAAACAGGGATGGCCATGCGGCTGTCCCTATTCATTTTTTTAGAAAAATGTTATGATATAGCGTATGTTTACTGAATCCGGAGGTGTAGAAAAATGGCGAAAATGACTAAAGAAGAAGTGATCGAAGTCGCTCACTTGGCAAGATTGGCAATTACTGATGAAGAAGCGGAACATTTTGCAGATCAATTGGAAGCAATTACGAATGCAATGGAGTTGCTCAACGAATTGGATACAGAAAATGTTGAACCAACCACTCATGTTTTGCAAATGGTCAACGTATTGCGCGAAGACAAATCCATTCCTGGATTGGATCGTGAATTGGTTTTGAAAAATGTAAAAGAGCATGAAGGCGGACAAGTAAAAGTCCCAACAATCTTAGAGTAACGGAAGGAGGAACCGTAGATGTCATTGGTAGATAAAACAGCTGCACAACTGCAGGAAATGATACATACGAAAGAAACAACAATTGTAGAACTGACTGAACGAGCATTTGACCGCATCGAGGCCCTCGAGCCAAAAGTAGATGCATTTTTAGCATTGGACAAGCAACGTGCAACACAGCAAGCTGCTGAAATGGACAAAGTGCCGTTTGCTGAACGCGGCCCCTTATTTGGTTTGCCAATTGGCGTAAAAGACAATATCGTAACTGAGGGCCTAGAAACAACGGCTTCGAGCCGGATCCTTGAAGGATTTAACCCGATTTACAATGCAACCGTAGTAGAAAAGCTAAAAGAAGCCGGAATGGTAACCGTCGGCAAATTGAACATGGACGAATTCGCAATGGGTTCTTCCAATGAAAACTCGTACTACAAAAAAACAAAAAACCCATGGAACCTTGAAACCGTTCCAGGCGGTTCTTCAGGCGGCTCTGCAGCTGCTGTTGCAGCAGGAGAAGTACCTTTCACTTTAGGTTCGGATACCGGCGGCTCGATTCGCCAACCTGCAGCGTTCTGTGGTGTGGTTGGCATGAAGCCGACTTACGGACGGGTTTCCCGGTTCGGTCTGATCGCATACGCTTCTTCATTGGACCAAATTGGCCCAATCACAAGAACCGTTAAAGACAATGCGTTGCTATTGAACGCCATTTCAGGGCATGACGACAAAGATTCAACTTCTGCCAATGTGGAAGTTCCAGATTTCGCTGCTGCTTTGACAGGTGACATTACAGGATTGCGCATCGGCGTTCCAAAAGAATATTTTGCTGAAGGTGTCGGCGAAGCAGCAAAACAAGCTGTTCATGACGCATTGAAAGTATTGGAAGAGCGTGGGGCAATCTGTGAAGAAATCTCACTGCCGCATTCAAAATACGCATTGGCTACTTATTATTTATTGGCGTCATCTGAAGCATCTTCCAACCTGTCCCGTTTTGACGGAATCCGTTACGGATACCGCACCGAGAAAGCAGGAAGCCTGCTTGAGTTTTACATGAATACCCGTTCGGAAGGGTTTGGCGATGAAGTCAAGCGCCGCATCATGCTTGGCACATACGCATTGAGTTCAGGGTATTACGATGCTTACTACAAGAAAGCACAAAAAGTCCGTACCTTGATCAAAAAAGATTTTGACGATGCGTTTGAAAAATACGATGTCATCATCGGACCAACAACGCCGACGCCAGCATTTAAAATCGGCGAAATCATTGATGACCCATTGACAATGTACGCCAACGATATTTTGACGATTCCAGTCAATCTTGCGGGTGTGCCCGCAATTTCAATCCCTTGCGGATTCGAAAATGGCTTGCCCCTAGGGCTGCAGATTATTGGGAAATACTTTGATGAAGAAACGGTATACCGAGTTGCTGATGTATTCGAACAAGCAACTGATTTCCATAAAAAAACTCCTCAAACCTGGGAGGGAGCAGCACAATGAATTTCGAAACCATTATTGGGCTTGAAGTCCACGTTGAACTAAAAACAGATTCGAAAATGTTTTCTCCAGCACCTGCTCATTTCGGCGCTGAACCAAACACCAATACCAATGTCGTAGACCTTGGCTATCCAGGCGTTCTGCCGGTAGTCAACAAGCGCGCAGTCGATTGGGCGATGAAAGCGGCACTCGCATTAAACTGTGAGATTACCCGCCACACCAAATTCGACCGCAAAAACTATTTCTATCCAGACAATCCAAAAGCTTACCAGATTTCCCAATTCGACCAGCCGATTGGCGAACACGGCTGGATTGAAATTGAAGTCAAAGGCGAGAAAAAACGCATCGGCATTACACGCCTTCACATGGAAGAAGATGCAGGGAAACTGACGCATACTGGAAATGGCCATTCATTGGTCGACTTTAACCGCCAGGGCACACCGCTGATTGAAATCGTTTCAGAGCCGGATATCCGTACAGCCGATGAAGCTTATGCTTATCTGGAAAAAATCAAAGCGATCATTCAATACACGGGCGTTTCTGATGTACGCATGGAAGAAGGATCATTGCGCTGCGACGCAAACATTTCTCTTCGCCCATTCGGCCAAGATGAATTTGGTACGAAGACAGAACTGAAGAACTTGAACTCATTCAACTTTGTCCGCAAAGGCATTGAGCATGAGCAGGTTCGCCAGGAGCAGGTACTGCTTGCAGGCGGCATCATCGAGCAGGAAACACGCCGCTATGATGAATCGACTGGGAAAACCTTGTTGATGCGCATCAAAGAAGGATCTGACGATTACCGTTACTTCCCGGAACCGGATCTAGTCGACATTGTCATTGACGATGCTTGGTTAGAGCGTGTCCGTGCCGAAATTCCGGAATTGCCGGATGCCCGGAAAGCCCGCTACGTTTCAGAACTTGGCATGTCTTCTTATGACGCCATGGTGCTGACGCTGGCAAAACCGATTTCCGATTTCTTTGAGGCGACGGTAACTGCCGGCGCTGATGCGAAACTGGCTTCCAACTGGTTGATGGGAGAAGTATCAGCTTATCTGAATGCTGAGCAAAAAGAGCTGGAAGATACCGAGTTGACTCCTGAAGGTTTGGCTGGCATGATCAAACTGATTTCTGATGGTACGATTTCATCTAAAATCGCCAAGAAAGTCTTCAAGGAATTGATCGAAAAAGGCGGCGACGCAAACAATATCGTCAAAGCAAAAGGGCTTGTCCAGATTTCGGATGAAAACACCTTGCGTGAATTTGTTACTACGGCACTCGACAGCAACCCACAATCGATCGAAGACTTTAAAAACGGCAAAGACCGCGCAATCGGCTTCCTTGTCGGGCAGATTATGAAGCAAACAAAAGGGCAGGCAAATCCGCCGTTGCTCAATAAAATTCTTCTTGAAGAAATTGCAAAAAGATAAAGAACAGCTTATATGTGAGAAGATGGTCCGTTAGGGGCCATCTTTTTTTATGGGGTATAAAAAAGTACGGTTGTTAACAATCTTTTCGACGAAAGAAATCTGGACTGAATCTATCTGCGGGAACTAAGCTTAAACCAAAAGCGTCTTTTAAAAGATAGTTTTGTGTGCACTATACTCTGGTAAATCCGGGTTTTGGCATCTCTACCTTGAAGACTTTGCCGAGGAACAGTAAACTGGTAATAAAGACAAATGTAGCTAACTGGTACGTACTTTGTATAATAGTGGTAACAGAATAAAGATTTGAATGTATTAGATGAATAACACTGCCATGCCCAGTGCGGGAAACTAACTGAATGGCAAAGCAAGATAAGGGAGATGTGATTGTATGACGATGGAGCAAGAGTATTTCGAAAACGGCATTACTTTAGAAAGTTATATGGCTCAAATGGAGTCAAATCAACAAAAGTCTTACAGTATTTATGAAAAATTTAACCTTCCGGAAGATCCGGAATTTATGGCTTTGCTAAAAAACAAGAAACCTCACGTGTTGGTCATTACCGAAGACTGGTGCGGCGATGCGATGATGAACAATGCCATCCTGAGAAAAATAACAGATGGTGCTGGTTTAGCTGTCCATTGTGTATACCGGGATGAAAACCTGGAATTAATGGACCGGTATCTGACAAACGGCGGCCGCTCAATTCCCAAATACATTATTCTTTCAGAACAAGGCGATGTGTTAGGAGATTGGGGACCGCGAGCAGCTAAAGTCCAAGAGTTTGTCGATGAGAAAAAATCAGTGCTTCCTGAAAAAGATGACCCTCAATATGATCTACATATGAAAACAGTTATTGGCGAGATTTCGGATGGCTTTGTTTCTCACGAAGATTTTTGGCAAATTGTTTATGAAGATTTGCAAGAGGCATTTGAACGAGCGTTAGCATAAAATAAATTTAGCGGAATCCATCAAGGAAACCGTATTTTTTCTTATCTTTACAGAAAGTCCAGAAAGGCTGAATCTGATGAAACGTGCACGCATTATTTACAATCCTACTTCCGGACGTGAGCTTTTCCGGAAACACTTGCCCGAAGTTTTAGAAAAAATGGAGAAGGCTGGCTACGAAACATCCTGCCATGCAACCACCTGCGAAGGCGATGCTATTCAAGCTGCGACATTTGCTGTTGAGCGGAAGTTTGATTTGGTAATCGCTGTTGGCGGAGACGGTACGTTAAATGAAGTTGTTTCAGGAATTGCTAAATTTGAAGACCGTCCCAAAGTTGGCCTCATACCGATGGGAACAACCAATGACTTTGCCCGAGCGGTCCATATTCCGCGAGACATTACAAAAGCGGTGGACATCATATTGAAAGGGGATTCAATCCCCGTGGATATTGGCCTGATGAATGGCGACCGTTATTTTATCAATATTGCAGGCGGAGGCAGACTCACTGAATTGACTTACGAAGTGCCGAGTAAACTGAAAACCGTGCTTGGTCAAATGGCCTATTACTTAAAAGGCATTGAAATGATTCCTTCTATCCGTTCTTCGCGTGTACGCATTGAATACGATGGACAGGTTTTCAATGATAGTGCCATGATGTTTTTGATCGGGTTGACCAACTCAGTTGGCGGATTTGAAAAATTAGCGCCGGATGCCAGCATTAATGACGGTAAGTTTACGTTATTGATTCTTAAAGAACTTAACATGGCGGAGTTTATCCGCGTGGCTTCTTTAGCTTTGCGCGGGGAGCATTTATCAGACCCGCATGTGATTTATGCAAAAGCCAGTAAAATTACGGTAACTACCGAAGAGCGGGTGTTGTTGAACCTGGATGGAGAATATGGGGGGCTTTTGCCTGCTGTGTTCGAAAACTTAGCTGGCCACATTGAAATGTATGTGCCGATCGATTCTTTAAGCGAAAAAGACCGTAAATAAAAAGCTGGAAAACGGAGCTAATCCGTTTTCCAGCTTTTTTTGTTTGAAAGGAAAATCTTGCTTGCTGGAAGGCTTAAAGCAGTTCGATGGCTGTGTCCTGCTCTTCTGCCAACTGCGGCAGGTTTTTAATGGGTTCCCAGCGGAACAGCAAGGTCAATCCGTTGTCGCGGCCGTGGCTCTTAATAGTATGTTCAAACTGCTCAACCGGATCGCCTGTGTATTCAAAATGGAAAATGTTCCGTTCGTAAGCTTTATCCTGATGTTCAGGATAATACGTATACTTATGGATTTTGCCGACAAAATCAATTACTTCGCGGGGTAATCCTGTTTCTTCTTTCACTTCCCTGTACAAAGCATCGATTAACAGTTCATCGTCTTCAATGGTGCCGCCCGGTACTTGCAGCCCAACTTCGGGTTCGCCTTTGTACTCAAAGACAAGCAGTTCCCGGCTTTCTTCAACGCCTCTTGTGATATACGCAAATACTTTCCGTTTTGTTCTCATGATGCCTCACCCTTTTTCTTTATTATCTATAGAATACTAAAAATTGAGAAAAATTTCAATTCTATTTCCATTATCTCTGTCACAGCTTATTCAAAGTTTGGCTTAAAAACAAGGCTTGGGAGGCGTTTTGGAAAGTGGGTTTGATGTACAATAAGAACAAGAGTTACGGTAAATCACACGTTTGAAAAAAAGGAGACGAGTAGATTGGAATTTCAAGATCCGGCTTTTCTGAGTCGCATTCTAACGTTATTGACTTTATCATTCCATATTCTTTACGCAACGATTGGCGTAGGTGTCCCTCTCATGATTATGATTGCCCAGTGGGTGGGTATTAAGAAAAAAGATGAACATTACATTTTGCTGGCTCGCCGTTGGGCCAGAGGATTTGTAATTACGGTTGCAGTAGGTGTCGTTACCGGTACGGCAATTGGTTTGCAGTTATCGTTGCTGTGGCCAAACTTCATGCAATTGGCCGGTAATGTCATTGCTTTGCCATTGTTTATGGAAGTATTCGCATTTTTCTTCGAAGCTATTTTCCTTGGGATTTATCTTTACACATGGGACCGTTTTGAAGATCAACGAAAGCACTTCCTATTGCTTATTCCGGTTGCACTGGGAGCAGCTGCGTCATCTGTATTTATTACCATCGTCAATGCCTTCATGAACCAGCCGCAAGGTTTTGAAATATTGAACGGTGAAATGGTCAACGTCAGCCCGCTGTTGGCTATGTTCAGTCCAGCAGTGCCAACAAAAGTGGCGCACGTTATGGCCACGGCATTTATGACCAGCGCTTTTGTACTGGCTTCTATTGCAGCGCTTCGCATGTTGGGCGGCTCGAATCATATTTATCATAAAAAAGCATTATTTCTAACGATGAAATTAGGATTGGTATTTGCCATCGCTACCGCTTTGATCGGCGATTTTTCTGGTAAATACTTAGCAGAATATCAGCCGGAAAAACTGGCGGCTGCAGAATGGCATTTTGAAACAGAAGAAGATGCTGGTTTGGTTATGTTCGGTATTTTAGACGGCGAAGAGGTCAAGTATGCCATCAGAATCCCTTACGCACTGAGTATTCTGGCACACAGTGATCCGTTTGCTGAAGTGACCGGACTTAACGAATTCCCGGAAGATGAAAGACCCCCGCTTTGGATCCATTATCTTTTTGACACCATGGTGACCATCGGCATGTGGCTGGCATTCTTCTCGTTTGTTTACGTCGTTGCCGCTTTCCGCAATTGGTCGTTTATTCGCACAAGATGGTTCCGTTGGCTCACAGTGGCTGGAGGGCCTTTAGCGCTCATTGCCATTGAGGCAGGATGGTGGTTCACGGAAGTGGGACGCCAGCCTTGGATTCTTAGAGGCCATATGAGGGTAAGTGAAGGAGCAACCACCAGCGGAAATGTCGATTTGATGATTATTTTGTTTGCTGGCTTGTACCTTATTCTTGGTATCGGTACAGTCGTTGTCTTAACCCGGATGTACAAACGCAACCCGGTTGAAAAAGAGTTGGAGGCACGTAAATCCAGCAAGGGCGGTGAAGAAGAATGACATTAGAAATTATTGGCATATCCGTACTTTGGCTGTTTCTGTTTCTCTATGTCATCGTGGCGTCGATCGATTTTGGCGGCGGCTTCTTCAATGCTTATAGTGCGTTCGTTGGCAAACAGCATATTTTGACGGGAGTTATTCAGCGCTACTTGTCGCCGGTCTGGGAAGTGACCAATGTCTTCTTTGTGTTCTTCTTTGTCGGTGTCATTGGTTTTTTCCCGCAGACCGCTTTCTATTACGGCACAACGCTGCTGGTTCCAGCCAGTTTGGCGCTTATTCTGTTGGCAATTCGTGGTTCTTACTACGCATTTGCAACGTATGGCGCTAAAATCAATCATCGAGGCTACATTTATATGTACGGCTTGTCCGGTCTTTTGCTGCCGGCTGCCTTGTCGCCAGTACTCGCCATGTCTGAAGGCGGATTTATCTTTATGGATGACGGACAGCCTTACCTGGACTACTGGGCATTGTTCACAAGTCCGTTGATGTGGAGCATAGTGGTTTTGAGTTTGACTGCAGTTCTCTACATTTCATCGGTTTTCTTGACTTGGTATTCCGCTAAAGCCGGTGATGTGAAAGCTACTGATTTGATGCGCAAGTATGCATTGGTTTGGGCGGCTCCTGCCATCATCACAGCGACCGGAATTATCTATGAATTGCGCAGCCACAACCCTGAGCATTTTGCGCGTATTCTTGATTTGTGGTGGGCATTTGCCGTATCGTTCCTATTGTTCGCTGGAACGGTCTACTTGGTTTGGAAAAAGCGCCATTACGGGTGGGCTTTCATACTGCTGGTAGGACAGTTCTTTACCGCGTTTTTCGCATACGGCGCGTCGCATTATCCGTATTTGCTGTATCCGTATTTAACGATCTACGACAGCTTTACAAATGAAGCCATGGCAATTGCGCTGATCATTGCGTTTATCGCAGGCCTTTGCCTGTTGCTGCCATCGCTTTACTTGTTGTTCCGTCTGTTCTTGTTTGATAAAGATTACATTGAAGGCAAATCGGATTATCACGCATAGAGGAGGAATTGTTTATGCAGGATTTCATGATATTTTATGCACCATTTCTGGTGTTGTTCGGAGCCATCATTTTTGGTTTCTGGTTCTCGCTGAAAGATGGTCCCGCCACCAAAGACCGGGACTAAGAGCGCGTGCAGGCTTTTGCCTGCCGCGTTTTTTCTTGTTTAAATAAAATTTACAACTCTTTGTTTATTGTCTAGACTTTAGTGCCCAAATTCTAGGGTCATAAGCCATTCTGGCTATGCGGCTGAAAACATGCCACTTCGCCAGAATGTCTTATGCCCGTCGAATTTAAGACGGGCACTTTCGCTTTTCTTGTTGTATGATAAGTAGATGTGAAATGGAGTGAATAGTTTTGAAACCAGTGAATAAAAATGATCGGATCACGGTCCATGTAGAAGACTTAACGCATGACGGTGCGGGTGTAGCGAAAGTTGACGGCTACCCGTTATTTATCCCAGGCGCTTTGCCGGGAGAAGATGTGTTGGTCCATGTAGTAAAGACGTTGAAATCTTATGGCTTTGCGAAGCTCATTGACATACAACAAGCTTCACCTTTTCGTGTGGCTGCACCTTGCCCGGTGTTTGATACGTGCGGCGGCTGCCAGATTCAGCACCTTTCTTACGAAGGGCAGATGACGTTCAAGCAGAAATTGGTACGCGATGCTATTACCCGTATTGGTAAGTTGCCGGACGTGCCAGTTCATCCGGTAAAAGGTATGGATGATCCGTGGCGTTACCGCAATAAATCTCAGATTCCATTTGGTACGCAAAACGGCAACGTGGTGGCCGGATTTTATCAGCCGCGTTCGCATGACATTGCAGATACGGATATTTGCCTCATCCAGACACCGGAAGCAGACGCTATTATGGTGTCGTTGAAAAAGAATTTGGCTGAACTAGGAATCGAACCATATGAAGAAGCGACCCACCGCGGAATGCTGCGCCATGTAGTTGTGCGGAAAGCCCGGGCGACTGGAGAAATTATGGTAGTACTCGTTACTAAGAAAAAGAAATTCTCACAGGCAGCACGTGCGGTTGAGTTGATTCAAAAGACAGTTCCAGAAGTGACATCGATTGTCCAAAACATCAACACAGAAAAAACCAATGTTATTTTTGGAGATGAGACCTTGACGCTTTGGGGCAAAGACGTGATAGAAGACCAAATCGGCGATGTCCGTTTTGAAATATCCGCACGTTCTTTCTACCAGATCAATCCCGAGCAGACAGAAGTCCTTTACGGGCAAGCGCTCCAATATGCGCAATTGACCGGCCAAGAAACCGTCATTGATGCGTACTGTGGCATCGGAACGATTTCACTGTTTCTCGCACAGCGCGCTAAATTTGTCATGGGTGTCGAAATAGTTCCGCAGGCGATTGAAGATGCAAAGCGGAACGCTGAGTTGAACAGCTTATCCAATACGCTGTTCGAAGCGGGGCCTGCTGAACAAGTCATACCGCGTTGGTACAAAGAAGGCAAGAAGGCAGACGTATTGGTCGTTGATCCGCCAAGAAAAGGTTGTGATGAACAATTGCTGCGGACCATCCTTAAGCAGCGCCCGGTGCGCGTGGTTTATGTATCCTGCAACCCGGCAACCTTAGCACGTGATTTGCGGATACTGGAAGACGGCGGGTACCGTACGAAAGAAGTGCAGCCTGTTGACATGTTCCCGCAATCCACACATTGTGAAGCAGTAGCTTGGCTGGAACTGGCGTAACAAAAAGACCCAATCAGTGTTTCAGGCTGATTGGGTCTTTTTACTTTCAGTCAAAAATGATATTTTATTCAGTTACAGGTTTTAAGCAAACAGAGTATAGGGTAAAGAAAAAGGAGTGCTTCTAAAAGGAGAGAACGATGAAAATGGAACAGATACCAGAGTCAAAATTCACAGACAAACGTGAAACCGTCATTCAAGGGTTGGTCGAACAGAATATCTTTAAAATTAACGGACGCCAACTATATGAAACTTCACTTTACGAACTGCTGAAAACCTATACAGAAACTAACCAAGCCGGCTGATGCCGGTTTTTTTGTGGATTTTGCTGTATGAAATAAAACTGAGGAGCAGGTTGAAGCACGATCTACAGGAAGTAAAGTGCCCGCACTGGCTGGAACTACACATCACTATTCAATTTAGGTAAACCTTATTTAGATTTAGGAGCGAAGCCATTGAGGCTTTGCTCTTTTTAGTTGATGTCGGCTAAATGTTTCCAAATTTGCTCGATCATAATCGACAGTTCCGATTCGATTCGATCGTCATTGGCGAGTGTCGTCAGAACGCTTTCAATCAATACTTTGCGTGGCATCTCTGCTGCCAGTTCACTTGAAAGAAATTGTGTCAGCTGTTTGATATTTTCCTGATTTTTTAATTTTAGCGCGTACTGTTCAAGCAAAGGAGAAAGCTCTTCTAGGGTGATGTCGTCAGCTGGCGTGGCGAGCGGCAGTTTCAACTCTCCGAAAAAAGTATCTTTTGCTGCTATTTGAAGAGCAATTGTTGCTTGCAGTCGACGAATAACGAAAGAAGAAAGTTTGTCTGCTGGCAAATTCTCGACAGATACAAGACGCCATAGGTGAATCAGTTGTTGAACGTATCCATGGACAAATGCTGCATTTTCCAAAGCATACGGTGCTGCCTCTTTACCGAAAACATCGACGATTCGCGAAGAAATCCATTCCATTTCCAATGAATACTGTTTGACGGAAAAGGATTTCAACTCCGGATCTTGCGAATAGAAAATGCTTTCGTAAAGCGCGAACAGGTTTTTTTCAAGGTTCAGTTTGATGCGGATATACAATTGTTCGGCCAAAACTTCCGGATCGTTGGCAGACATTCCAACAGCAGCTGCCATCCGCCGCTGCCGGATTTCGCTGCCAATCGATTCCATGATTGCCATGAGGCATTCGGATTTAGAACCGAAATAATTGTAAAACGTTCCTTTCGATACTTTAGCTCCATCCAAAATGTCTTGAATAGAAGAAGAGTTATAACCTTTATTGATGAAAAGCTCGTAGGCTGCATTTAAAATTTGTTGTTTTTTCGGATTCATTTACCTCACCTTTATACCGTTAGTATACTTTTATTATAGCTTAAAAAACCTGTTAAATCAATGTTTCGTAAAATTTATAGCAATATGCTTGAATTAAATGTACAGCAGGTATAGAATAATGCAATGGAGAAATAGACAAAAATAAACAGTATTATTTACGGAGGAAGCATGAATATGAACAATCAGAAAAAAACACCTTATGGCATTATAGCCATTCTCTTTAGCGGCGCATTTGTCGCCATCTTTAATCAAACCTTATTAAACATTGCATTGCCTGAAATTATGCTGGATTTGAATATCGACGCTTCTACAGCGCAATGGCTCGTAACAGGCTATATGCTGGTCAACGGGATTTTGATCCCGGCCAGTGCTTATTTTATTCAGCGCTACTCGAACCGCTCTATTTTTATCGTCGCGATGTCGCTGTTTGCGCTCGGAACCTTACTGGCGGCAGTGGCTCCTATATTCAGCATCTTACTAGTCGGAAGAATGATTCAAGCGGCTGGCGCTGCCTTGATGATGCCTTTATTGATGAATGTTATGCTGGCCGCTTTTCCAGTTGAAAAACGCGGATCTGCGATGGGCGTGTTCGGCCTGGTTATGGTTGTTGCACCTGCAATCGGCCCGACCTTATCCGGATTTATCGTTGAGCACTATTCGTGGCGCGTGCTTTTCTGGGTAGTCTTGCCGGTCGCTTTAATTCCACTAGCGTTGGGTATTTTCAAATTAAAAAACCTGACATTTCAAAACAGAGAAATATCGCTTGACAAAGCTTCGTTGGCACTTTCCAGCTTAGGTTTCGGCGGTGTGTTATATGGATTTAGTTCGGCAGGGACGCTGGGTTGGAGCGATCCGGTAGTTGTGGCAACGATTGTGATTGGTGTCATATCGCTGATTGTTTTTGGTTTGCGCCAGTTGAAATTAGATGAACCTCTGCTGGAAATTCGAATTTACAAATACCCGATGTTTGCCTTGTCATCAGCGATTTCAATCGCACTTTCCATGTCGATGTTCTCAGCGATGATCTTAATGCCAATTTATATTCAGACCATTAAAGGAATCTCGCCAATCGATTCAGGTTTGCTGATGCTTCCCGGCGCTTTGGCCATGGGCTTGATGTCGCCGATTACCGGGCGGCTGTTTGACCGGTTCGGCGCAAAAGTGCTGGCTATACCGGGTTTGGCAATTGTGGTCATCACTACCTATATGTTCAGCCAACTAAGCTTGGACTCCAGTTACATTAGCATCATGCTGATGTACACGCTGCGGATGTTCGGCATTTCGATGGTCATGATGCCTGTTATGACAAACGGCTTGAATACATTGCCGATGAAATCCTATCCGCATGGAACGGCAATCAACAACACCTTGCAGCAAGTGGCCGGTGCGGTTGGTTCTGCTTTCCTTATTACCATTATGAACACACGTACCGATTCAACAGCACAAACCTTGGCAGCGGAAGGGGCTGCTCCTGAAAGCATCATGAACATTGCCATGCTTGACGGTATTAACTTTGCCTTCTTCGTATCGACGTTTATCGCTTTGGTGGCATTGGTCTTAGCGTTCTTTATTAAAAAACCGGTGCTACAGGCAACGGAAACAGAAAAAGAAGTTGTTTATAGACAACAAGAAGCAACCGAATAATCTAGGAGGCCAGCCGCTGGTAAGGCTGGCCTTTTGCGTATCAAAAAAGGCGTTAAAACAGCTAATATGGTACACTAGAAGCATTGAAAAAAAGGTGGAATCGCAAATGACTTTTATAAAAGAATTGAGCCCCTTGTGGCAAGAAAAATGGGAAAAAGCAGGATTTGAAGCGGCAATGCCGATTCAGGAACAGATGATTCCGGAAATGTTGGCTGGCAATGATATCGTTGCAGAATCTCCAACAGGTTCAGGAAAAACCTTGGCATATGTACTGCCAATCTTACAGCGCGTCAACCCTGAAAAAAAGGCAATCCAAGCCATGATTGTAGCTCCGTCACAGGAGTTGTCGATGCAGATCGTCAATGTATTGCGGGAGTGGACAGAAGGAACAGACGTCACCGTGACGCAATTAATTGGGGGAGCCAATATACAACGCCAATTGGACACGCTCAAGAAAAAACCGACCATTGTTGTGGGTACGCCAGGGCGCCTAAATGAATTGGTTAAAACCAAAAAATTGAAAATGCACGAAATCCGGATGTTGGTCTTGGATGAAGGCGACCAGCTGATGGCTCGTGAACACCGCGGCATCATGAAAGACTTGATTGAAAAAACGCAGCATGACCGCCAATTGGTTTTGGTTTCAGCTACAATTACCGAAGAAATCGAATTGGTGGCCGAACGGTTGATGCAGCATCCGACACGCTTGCAAGTAACTGCGGAGGATCTGCCGATGTTCGGCAAAGTGACGCACTCATTTGTCAAAGTGGATGAGCGCGACAAAACCGAATTGCTGCGCAGCATTTCACATATTCCTGGCATGAAGGGATTGGCATTCGTCAACAACCTGGACCAATTGCTGATGAAGGAAAATAAATTGAAGTTCCGTGATGCGAAGATTGTCACCTTGCATTCGGAAATGAAAAAAGATGAGCGCAAAAAAGCATTGGACGCGTTCCGAAAAGGAGAAGTAGCTGTATTGATTGCAACAGAAGTGGCTGCCCGCGGATTGGATATCGATCAAGTAACACATGTTATCCATGTAGATGTGCCGCAAACGGTCGAGCAGTACTTGCACCGTTCAGGCAGAACAGGAAGAGCCGGAGCGGACGGGGAAGTGTTGACCCTCTTGGCATATTCCGATGAACGCCATTACAAAAAATTCACTAAAGAATTGCCTTCGAAAACCGTCCAGAAAGTAATCCATGGCGGGAAATTGATCGAAGGTTCCAGCAAAACGATTGCGGCAAAGGGGAATAAACGATGAACTTCCAGGAGAAACTTGAACAATATGCTGACTTGACTGTTTCGATAGGGTTGAATGTTCAAAAAGGACAAGTAGTTGTCATCAACACAACAACCGATACACTGGAATTTACGCGAATGGTTGTCAGAAAAGCCTATGAAGCAGGTGCTAAACGAGTACAGGTCAATTACGAAGACCCAGTGCAGACACGGACACATTTCGAATTGGCGCCTGATGATGCGTTCACAGAATACCCGGAATGGTCTGTCGTCCAGCGTGATGAAGTAATCAATACGGGCGGTTCTTTCCTATGGATTGATGCAGAAGATCCGGATTTGTTAACTGGAATTCCAGCGAAACGATTGGCTGATTCGCAAAAATCTGCCGGAAAAGCATTGGAACGTTACCGCCAGGCAGTTGGAACCGATAAAGTCGCATGGTCAATTGTAGCCATTCCATCGCCGAAATGGGCGCAAAAAGTTTTTCCGGATTTGCCCGCGGAGAAGCAGATGGAAGCTCTTTGGCAGGCTATTTTCCAAACGGTTCGCATTGGTGAAGGAGATGCGGTCGAAGCGTGGAAAAACCACATCGCGCTGCTGGAGCAGCGTGCTTCTCAATTGAACGAAAAACGCTACATGAAATTACATTACAGCGCTCCAGGAACAGACTTGACGATCGAACTGCCGGACAAGCATATTTGGATGTCCGGCGCGTCAAAAACACCTCAAGGCAATCCGTTTATCGCCAATATGCCAACAGAGGAAGTGTATACCGTCCCGTTAAAACACGGAGTGGATGGCACGGTCCGCAATACCAAGCCTTTGGTGTACCAAGGGAATGTGATTGATGGCTTTACGCTGACGTTTGAAAAAGGAAAAATTGTCGACGCACAAGCGGAGACCGGGCAAGAACTGCTCAACGAAATGATCAGTGCAGATGGGGGAGCAGCTTATTTGGGAGAAGTGGCTTTAGTGCCGTACCATTCGCCGATTTCTGACTCGAACATACTGTTTTACAATACGCTGTTTGATGAAAATGCTTCGAATCATTTGGCAATTGGTGATTCTTATCCAACTTGCTACGAAGGTGCGCGTGATTTGGAACGCCAACAATTGGCAGCCATCGGTTTGAATACTTCGATTGTCCATGAGGATTTTATGATTGGCAGTGACAAGATGGATATTGATGGCATTACAGCAAATGGTTCAAAAGAGCCCATCTTCCGCAATGGAAACTGGGCATTCTAAGAGGTGATTGAAATGAAGAAGTATTGGATAGCGGCAATGGCCGGATTTCTGCTGTTTAGCGGAACAGCTGCTGCACAGGCTGAACTTCAAATTCCAGCGGCTTATATCGCTATTGGCGATTCACTTGCAGCAGGGCAGACGCCTGACCGCCAAATAGATGCCGGTTACGCAGATTTGATCGCCCAAGAGCTGTCGCGCAATCAGCCGGTGGCATTTTATTCGAAAAACTTGGCTTTTCCAGGATTCACCACATCAGATGTATTAGACAGCATCCTAAGTGAGGAAGCGGAAGAAGTGTTGTCTTCAGCCAATCTTATTACTGTTTCGGCCGGGGCAAACGATCTTTTGCGCCTTGTCCAGGGAGACGCGGCACAGGGGTCTTTGACTTTCCAACAAGTTCAAGTGGATTTTGCGCTTAACGAGGCAAGACAAAATATGGACTTGATTTTGGCAGAACTCACGGAAAAATCCCCTGAAGCAACGGTTTACGTGATGGGGTATTACTTTGCTTACCCGCACGTTCGTGACAGCCAAAAGAACGGAACTGCCAAACAGCTTGACCGGCTCAATGAAATTCTTCAGCGATCGGCTGAAAAGGCAGGGGCTGTTTTTGTATCAGTAGACCAATCATTTGGTTCAAATGCAGTGGATAAAGTTCCGAATCCAGCGGATGTTCATCCGAATGCAGCGGGTTATCAGGCCATGGCGAATGCGTTTTTCAGTGAATACCAGGAAGCTTGGACGGTGGAAGATTTTGAAATGCCGCCGCCGAACCCATTGTCTTTCGAGCAAATTATGGAAGCACAGGATCAGGAAGAGCCAGAAAATGCTGAGGATAACGAAGCTGACGAAACAGCACAGCGGCCTTCTGACGATAGCCCAACCGGTTATTTTGCACTGCGCGAAGCAATGCCTTATATCTAGAAAAGCGGAAGCGCCCGTGCAGCTCTGCTGGGCATAAGACAGACCGGCAGTGTGGCGCTCTTTGCCCCACAGCTGGGTTGGCTTATGACCCAAAGAGCTGGGCGCTGAAGTCTGGACAAAGAAAAGCGGAAGCGCCCGTGAATTTTAAGCTGATTTCTTAATCCAAAAAAAAAAGTTCCGGCATGTGTATGCCGGAACTTTTTTTATTTTAGCGTTTTCTGCCACGCGTATCAGGCTGTTGAGGAGCTGATTGTCCAGCTTTGCCTTGTTTTCTTTTATTTAAAACTTTACGAATGATCGGGTACGCGATCGGTCCGTATTTTATCGCTGATTTCAATAGTCTGCCAATTGCCATTTAAATCTCTCCATTCATGGGGTTAATACTTATCATTTTCCCGAATTCTTCGGATTGCAAACCTTTTATGCAGATTGCGCATGTGCCAACAAGATATCTTTATAAGAATGGACACTTGAAATCAACACATATTCAGCGTTGCCATGCCAATCATCGCCGCTCGGGCCAAATTCAATAGCACCTTCGCCGCCGGTTACTGCCGCATAGTAGCGGGTGTCTGCTGCGCCGTGCTGGCCGAATAAAACGGGTTCTTGTTGAGTTGTGTCCAAAATCGCTTTTTGCAAACTTTGAATATATAAATTTTCTTTTGTCGTAGTAAGTGCAGGTGTAGAGCCTGAAGCTTTATATTCCATATCGACATCTAATGTATCAGCCAGTTCTACCAGTTGACGGATTATTTCATCTTTGTCCTGTCCTGGCATAAAGCGGATATCGTAGGACATTTCGCAAATTTCAGGAACAACGTTATAGCGGTCGCCTGCTTTAATGATTGGCAGGTTGACGGAAGGGTGCTCGTAATATTCGGTTGATTCTTTTCGGAATGGCAGATCCGTGATCGCCATATGGAACTTCATCGCCGATTCAATGGCATTGATGCCTTCCCATGGACGGCTACCGTGGGCAGGTTTGCCTTTGAACGTCATATCCATCCGCAAAATACCTTTGGACTGCAGGCCAACTTTCAGTCCAGTCGGTTCTCCGCAAATAACAAAGTTGCCATGGTATCCTTGTTCAACCAGCCACTTCGACGTGTTGCGGCCGCCAATTTCTTCATCGGTTACGATATGCAGTTGAACGATACGGTTAAGGCTGCTGCTGTCGAGTTCAATAAACGCCTGCATCATTGCGGCAACCCCGGCTTTCATATCTGCAGACCCTCGTCCGTAAAGACGGTCTTGTTCTTCGACTGGAGAAAATTGTTCTTTATGGCCTGGAACAACGTCTACGTGGCCGTTCCAAATTAAAGTTTCTTCGCCTTGGCCTTTAGTTGCGGTCAACATCAAATAGCCTTCGTTGTCATGGACAGTGACCGTTTCGCCTTTTTCCTTCAGCCAATCTGCACAAAAAAGAAGAGCCTCGTTTGCTCCTTCTTTTGTATCACTTTGAATTTTGATTAGGTCTTTTAATAGTTCAATCATTTTTTGGCAAGCCCGAAATCTCGGCTGCCTCCACCACCTTTCAATTAGCTTTTCTATTCATTTCTTTACCCTATCAGACTATCTTAAAACAGCCTTGCATTAAAGAGGAGGCTTGTGTACAATACAGGTGAAAGTCAAATAGTTGTATACACCACAAGGGGAGCTTTTGCTGAGAGTGAACAAATTGTTCTTACCCTTTGAACCTGTAAGTTAACACTTGCGCAGGGATGTGGATGGAAACCGGCCCTTACAACGGCGCCAGGCTCTGTCCTGGCGTCGTTTTTAATATGGTTTTATTCACGGCCCTTCTGGTGATGTGCATCACACATTAAGGAGGAAGTCATGAGAAATAAAAAAGTTTTGTTAATGATGGAAATCGCCATTTTCGCAGCTCTTGGGTTTGTTCTGGATTTTATTTCGTTCCGGATGCCACAAGGCGGATCTGTCAGTCTGGTGATGATTCCAATCGTATTGATCGCTTTTAGAAGAGGAGTCGGTGCCGGTGTGCTGACGGGATTCCTTGTGGGTCTGCTGCAAATTGTTTCCGGTTTTATCTCGGTCACACCATTGTCGTTTGGATTCGTCGTCATGCAAGTGTTGTTGGACTATCTTTTGGCATATGGAGTGGTAGGTCTGGCAGGCGTCATGCGCACAAAATACTTGCAGCATGCACAAACCAAACAAACTGGAAAGATGCTTACGGTAATTGTATTGGGTGTATTGATTGCTTCGGCGCTTCGTTATCTTGTTCACGTGGTGACGGGGATCTTGTTCTTCAGCATGTTTGCTGAAGGCAATGTGGTCATCTACTCGGTCATCTACAATGCAACTTATATGATACCGGTATTTTTGCTGGCGGCTTTTGTCTGTGCTGCGCTTTTTGCGGCAGCCCCAAAGCTGGTGGATGCAGAAGCCTAAAAATGGGAAGGCTGTCCTTGGACAGCCTTCTTTTCTATGCCAATGCAAGGGATAAAATGGACCGAACCAGGAGCCTGTGATTTAATTTTGTGGTATAATTCTTGAATAGAAAAGCTTGAAAGAAGGGTCATTGATGATAGCAACTAATGAAAAAGATATTGAAATGTTAAAAAAAGCTGGCCAAATGGTAGCTGAAATTCGGGAAACGATGAAGGCTGCAACCAAAGCCGGTGTCACTACCAAGGAAATTGATGAATTAGGCGGTAAACTTTTTGAGGAGCTTGGCGGTGTTTCCGGTCCGAAATCGGAATATGATTTCCCAGGATTTACGTGCATCAGCGTTAACGAAGAAGTAGCTCATGGCATTCCGGGCGACCGCGTAATCCAGGATGGGGATATTGTGAATATCGATGTTTCCGGCTCATACGAAGGTTTTTTCTCTGACACTGGCATTTCGTTTGTTGTTGGGGAAGGGCATGCGGACAAAGAAAAAATTTGTGAGGCGGCTGCTTCGGCTTTTGATCGTGCGATGACAAAAGTAAAAGCTGGTGCAAAGCTTAACCAAATCGGCAAAGCAGTTGAACGCGAAGCAAAAGAACAAGGATTGTTCGTCATCAAGAATCTGACCGGCCATGGCATCGGCAAATCGTTGCACGAAGCTCCTCAGCACATTTTAAATTATTACGATGCATGGGAGACGACCATCCTGAAAGAAGGCATGGTGCTGGCAGTAGAGCCATTTATCTCGCAGAAAGCCGAGCACATTGTAGAATCTGGCGATGGCTGGACATTTATTACGCCGGACCAATCTTTGGTGGCGCAGATTGAGCACACGGTTCTTGTCACAAAAGGCGAACCCATTTTGCTTACCAAGCTGGATAAATAACAAATTAAATAGAGAAACAAAAAGATCCGGTCCATAAACCGGATCTTTTTTTCTGCAAAAAAACTGCGGACCTACTCGTTTGTATCGAGTAGTCCGCAGTTTTATTGAACTGCTGGAGCCGTTCTTTTTTTGATGAGCAAAATACCGGTTAAGATAACACCGCTCAGGAAAAGAGAGGCTGTTGTTACCAGCATTTCACCTGTACCATGCTTGACGGCGATTCCGATAAATGCCCAGATGAAGACCGCGGCAAACGGAATATCGAAATGGTGGAAGCGAATATGCAAAGCGAGTGCAGTCGCCACTGTCAGCATGATTACTGTCCAGAGCTGATCACTGAGTCCCCATCCGCTCCAATTGTAATAAGTCAGAACAAAGCTGATATTGGCAATGGTTGCAACACTGATCCAACCCATATTAACTGAAATTGGAAGCCGTTCAGTAAAAGTTCGTTCCGAATTTCCATATTGCAGGTAAAGGGCGATCAACGCTACCAGGTATCCGAGCATTGCAATGATTGACCAAGCAAAAAACTCGTAATGCCACAACAGCAGCCAGCCGATATTAAAGATGCAGCTTAAGATGAAAAACAAAGCGATCTTGGATGAAGGAATCTCTCCCTTTTTAAAACGCACCCAGAAAGCAATGATCCAAACAGCCAGCAATAGATAAATGATAGACCAAATCGAAAATACATAGCCAGCTGGAGTAAATAGGACGAGAAGCCGATTAGAAATTTCGCCTGTGGTTTGGTTATTCAATGGCAAGGTGTTTGCTAAAGTATTCATGACAACTACGGATATAAAAGCGATTGTCATAAGCAAAATACGAATCATGCGGAATCCCTCCTTCATTTCAGTATAACGGTAGCCGTTTCAATCAACAAATATCCTTTTCCAAAAAAATTCCTAGAAATGGCGATAAGGTGAAGTGTTTTCTCGAGAAGTGGAATAATGTTCCGATTCCGGAAAGAAAAATGATATACTAAAGGAGCATTTTTAGAAAATTTAGTTTACCAGGGGGCAATATCATGACAGTTAAATATCCGGAAGTATGGGACTTGGATACGCTATTTCCAGGAGGCAGTGAATCACAGGAATTACGGCTGCATATGGACGAAGCAGTAACAAAAATTTCTGCATTCGAACAGTTGGTCCACCAATTTGAAGTGCCGACTGAAAAAGAAGATGCTCAAAAAGTAGCCGATTTACTTGAACACATGAACAGTGTGATGCGGCATCTGAGCCAATCCGGTGCATTTATCGGCTGTCTGATGGCTCAGAATACACAAGATAAAAAAGCAGGCGTTTTGGAAAGTGAAGCTTCTTCTCTGTCAGCGCGCTTTCAAAATTCATTCCAAAAAATTCAACAAGATTTGTCGAAAACAGAAGAAGGGGGATGGACAGAGCTGCTCAAAGAAGAATCGTTGCGGGAGTTCACTTTTATTTTGAACGAATGGCGCGAAGAAGCGAAGATGCTGCTGTCTGAACAAGAAGAAAGCCTGATTACCGCTTTAGGCGTAGATGGCTACCATAGCTGGAGCCAGTTGTACGATATGCTGGTTGGAGAAATCCAAGTTACGGTTACTGTGGATGGTGAACCTAAATCGTTATCCGTTGGGCAGGCAAATAACTTAAGCTCACATAAAGACGCAGCAGTGCGAAAAGAATCTTACGAAAAACTGGAACAGGCTTGGACAGATAAAGAAGAGTTTTTCGCTAAGACTTTAAACTCCATCGCCGGATTCCGTTTGGAAACCTATAAAAAGCGTGGATGGGACAATCCTCTCCAGGAGCCGTTGCATATCAACCGCATGAAGCAGGAAACATTGGACGCTATGTGGGGAGCCATTAGCAACAACAAGCAGCCTTTCGTCAACTATCTAAACCAAAAAGGCAAACTGCTGGGCAAAGACGGACTGGATTGGTATGACGTGGACGCACCGGTAACAAAAAGCACCCAGCAGTTTTCTTATCAAGAAGGTGCAGAATTCATTCTTAAGCAGTTTGGGAAATTTGGACCTGAGCTGGAGCAATTCGCGCAGCAAGCATTTGAAAAAGGCTGGATTGAAGCCGAAGACCGTCCGAACAAGCGGCCAGGTGGATTTTGTACCGGCTTGCCACTGAGTGAAGAGTCACGTATTTTTATGACTTACAGTGGATCCATGTCCAATGTAGCGACCTTGGCGCATGAACTTGGCCATGCGTTCCATACTTATGCGCTTCGTCCTGTCCACTCTTTGAACCGGTCGTATGCAATGAATGTAGCTGAAACTGCATCGACATTCGCTGAAATGATCGTGGCAGATGCGGCAGTCAAAAATGCGCAGTCCAAGGAAGAAAAAATTGCGTTGCTGGAAGATAAAGTCCAGCGCAGTGTGGCGTTCTTTATGAACATCCATTCGCGTTTCCTTTTTGAAACCCGTTTCTATGAAGAACGCAAAAAAGGCGTTGTACCGGCATCCCGGTTAAATGAATTGATGGAGCAGGCACAGACAGAAGGATTTGCAGGCGGATTGGCATCGACGCATCCGCATTTCTGGGCATCTAAACTGCATTTTTATATTACGTACGTGCCGTTTTACAACTTCCCGTACACTTTCGGCTACTTGTTCTCTTTGAGTGTTTATGCGAAAGCATTGGAAGAAGGAAGCGGCTTTGAAGAAAAATACTTGGCATTGCTTCGTGATACAGCAGTGATGTCAGCAGAAGACTTGGCACAAAAGCATTTGGGCGAAGATATTACCCAGCAGGCTTTCTGGGAAAAAGGAATCGCTCTATGTGTCCAGGATGCCGAGGAATTCATTTCGCTGACATCTGCTGAGGCCTAGTATGAATTTGCTTTTCGAAGGGCAGACTTGTTACCTGCGCAGTTTAACGGTAGACGATGCAGAAGAGATGGTTCAATTGCTGCTGCGCAACCGGGATTATTGGTCTGTATATGAACCGCGTCATCGGGACAGTTATTTTTCAGCAGCCGTTCAGCGGGAAAAAATTCGGGAATCAATCTATCAGGCAAGAGAAAACCGGGAATACAGCGTAGGAATTTTTGAGCATGAGACAAAAAAACTGATCGGTCATATTTCTGTCTACAGTGTGAAGCGTATGCCTTTTTTAAGTGCCTTGGTCGGCTACTCAATCGATGAAGCTTATATCGGCAAGGGCATTGCTACGGAGGCGGTCAAGCTGATGACTGTTTTTGGGTTCGAAGAACTTCGTCTCCACCGTATTGAGGCCTATGTGTCTCCGGATAATGAGGGATCAATTCGGGTATTGGAAAAAACCGGATTTCGTCGGGAAGGCTTGCTAAAGGAGTTTCTCTATATCAATGGCGAATGGAAAGACCATTATTACTACGCTATGATTGAGCAGGAATTTTGAAAGGGCAAGGCCACCTACAAAAAATGGTGGAAAGAAATGCAACGCTGGTTTGAATCGTAAGTAAAAGCGGAGGAAGGTGCGTAAAGGATGAATACAGAAAAACTGTTTTCTTATCACAAATGGGCGACACTGGCTTGCTTGGAACACGTTCAAAAAACCGGTGAGGAGTTTTATCAGAAAGAGGGAGCCAACTCTTTTTCTTCCATTCATGCAACCATTGCGCATGTGATCGGTGTGGAAAAACTGTGGCTGCTGCGAATGTCTGGTATAGCCAAACCGGCATTCGAGCATTTCGAAGTAGGAACAACCCAACAAGCGATTGATGCTTTTGAGCTGCTGCATGCGGAAATGGAGTTGTTTTTCGCTTCGCTGTCCGAAGAGCAGTGGCAGGAAACACTTGAGTATCAAAATATGCGTGGAGATGATTTTTCTTCAACGCGTGAAGAAATGCTGTTTACGGTTGTGAATCATGCCAGTTACCATAGAGGACAGATTACCTCGTTTCTTCGGCAATTTGGCAAAGAGGGAACAGCCCTCGATTATATCTATTATCAAAAACAAAACCGCTGAGAGTTTCTCAGCGGTTTTCGTTTCCATTTACGACAACATCCAGTTTGCCTGTGGTTGGATCGATAACAAGGCCATGGACAGGAACTGAAATATCGAGAAGGGGATGATTGCGCACCATGTTGACGCTATGTGCCACACTTTCCGTCACATCGTCGAATCCACGGAGCCAGCCTTTCAAATCCACTCCGGAATATTCCATCATATCAATGGTTTTTTCATCTACTCCGCGTTTTTTCATTTTCTCCAACATCTCTTCAGGTTTAATGGAAGCCATGCCACAGTCGTGGTGTCCGATAATATAGATTTCATCCGCATTCAATTCGTATACGGCTACCAACAAACTGCGCATGATGCCTCCGAACGGGTGGTTAATAACGGCTCCAGCACTTTTGACGATTTTGATATCACCGTTTTTAAAGTTCATCGCTTTTGGCAGCATTTCAAAAAGACGCGTATCCATGCATGTCAATATAACAACTTTTTTGTCAGGAAACTTAGTGGTCATAAATTCTTCGTAACGCTTTTCTTTCACGAACCCTTCGTTATATTCCAAAATTTCATCCAATAAAGCCATTGATATATCCTCCTTTTTGACTAATACGTTTTAAGTTTAATCTAAATTTCCGAAAAAGACGAATTGAATAACAGCTGTGCAGAAAATTAGGGAAAAAGTCATACTATTCATTGTTTCTGTCATAAAACGATGCTTTTCAGAAATATTGCGGGAGTCCTGCCCGGAGCGATGGATAAACGTTTGCTTCTTCGGTTTATACAGCCGTTTTTCTACTGCGATAAGTGTCCGAATAACAAAAAGGCTGAAGGCAGAACCGAGGAGATCGGTATGTCTTCAGCTTTTTCGTTTTGAGATTCCAGGATTATAAGCCATCCGGCCTGTCTGAGGTCCATCAGAACTGTACGGTGCTTCCGTCTGTCGTAACTTAACGTGACATTTTTTCTAATTGCTTAATCATGCCGAGCGACAGTCCTGTTCCAATCGCGACTGACTCTAGAGGTTGCGGGGCGATGTGGACAGGAACTGAAATTTCTTTTGTGAGCCATTCCTCCATGCCTTTTAATAAGGCGCCTCCTCCGGAAATGACAACTCCCTGGTCAACCATATCGCCGGAAAGTTCAGCAGGGCAATTTTCCAAGGTTGCACGGATGCATTCCAAAATAGCGGATAGTGATTCTTTTAATGCTTGCTGTGTTTCAAGAGAGCTGATCGTGATGGTTTTTGGCAATCCGCTCATGATGTCGCGGCCGCGTATTTCCATGTGTTCCACTTCATGGGGAACGGGTGCATAACCGATTTCTTTCTTGATGTTTTCGGCAGTGCGTTCACCGATCAGGATATTATAATGCTTGCGGACGTATTGGATGATATCTTCGTCCATGCGGTCGCCGGCCACTTTGACCGTATTGGAAGAAACTACGCCGCCAAAAGAAATGATTCCGACTTCTGTCGTGCCGCCGCCAATGTCGACGATCACACTTGCGACGGGCTCGCTGATTGGCAAATCTGCGCCTATAGCAGCCGCTACGGTTTCTTCGATCAAGTGAACCGTTTTAGCACCGCTTTGCTTAACTGCGTCGTGGATAGCGCGGCGTTCTACTGTGGTAGCTCCTGAAGGTGTACATACCATGACGTTGGGTTTCCGAAACGCACTGCCGAGCTGTTTGGCTGCTCGTTGCATAATGATTTTCAAGAGTTCCCTCGTCACATCAAAATCTGCAATGACGCCATCTTTTAAAGGTCGGACGACTAGAATGGAATCGGGAGCTTTGCCAAGCATGGCTTTTGCTTCATTACCGATGGCCAGGACTTCCCGTGTTTTTGAATCCAATGCAACCACAGAAGGCTCGTTGATGATAATGCCCTTTGCTTTTGTGTAAACCAATATGTTTGCAGTTCCTAAATCGATGCCGATATCTATTGCAGAAAACATATATAAATTCCTCCTATGAATAAAGACGCTAACTAGTACGGATTTTACCATTGCCAAAGCGGAAGTGATAGAGCCGAAGGAACCTAAAGAGTAGAGAACTGGATAAATTTTTTAAATTTTTGCAGGGCTTCGGGAGAAGATAACATAAAAACCGGCTTCAATGAAGAAGCCGGTTTTAGTCGCTTAGTATTTTTTTTCAGGAATTGGGTCTACGTGCTCTGCATCATGTGGATGCAACTCTTTTCCAAGAAAGTGTAGAAGCGTAAAGAAAAACATGAAGATCACGGCCATGAAGCCAAGAACAACAGTGATGCCATAAAACATAATGATAACTCCTCTCTAAACTGTAATTATCAATATTTAGTATACCTGATTTTGCCGGAAAAAATAAGTGTCGAATTATCGATACTTAAAATGCCCAGTTGCCGCCACGGAAAATGGCTTCGCGGGTGCCGTCTTCCAGAATTCCATCGATATCCATTTCTGAAGAGCCGACCATGAAATCAACATGTGTAATGCTTTGGTTCAAGCCATTTTTCAGCAACTCATCCTGAGACATTGTTTTTCCGCCTTCGATACAAAATGCATAAGCACTTCCAATGGCAAAGTGGTTTGACGCATTTTCGTCAAACAGGGTGTTATAGAATAAAATATTTGAATCGGAAATGGGTGATTGATGAGGAACCAACGCCACTTCGCCAAGGAAATGCGATCCTTCATCTGTAGCAACCAATTGTTTTAGCACATCTTCACCTTGTGCAGCAGTCACGTCAACAATTTTTCCATCTTTGAATGTCACTTTGAAGTCATCAATGATGTTTCCGCCATAGCTCAATGGTTTTGTGCTGGACACATAGCCATTGACACCAGTTTTATGCGGCACTGTGAACACTTCTTCAGTTGGCATGTTCGCCATAAAAGCATCGCCTTTTTCATTGATTGACCCAGCTCCACACCATAGATGTCCTTTTGGAAGTCCGACTTCCAAATCGGTTTTCGGTGAGCTGTAGTGAAGTTTGGCGTATTTCTTGCCGTTCAAATAATCGACCTTAGTATGAAGCAATTGGTCATGTTCGCTCCATGCTTCGATTGGCTGGTCAAGATCTGCACGCACTGCTTTGAAAATTGCATCCCACAATGTATCCATTTGCTGTTCCGCTGGGACATCCGGAAAGACTTTTGCTGCCCATTTTTGCGAAGGTGCAGCGATGACCGTCCAGCTGATTTTATCCGATTGGACATATTGGCGGTACTTGCTCAATGCTTGCCCAGTCGCTTTTTGAAAAGCAGCAATGCGTTTCGAATCGATTCCAGCTAAAAGGTCCGGGCTTTGTGAAACCACGCTGATAAAAGCAGCTCCTTGCTCAGCCAATTGCTCACGCTCCTGCACTTTCCATGCTGGATAATCTGCGAACGAATCTTCTGGTGCCAACTCAAAACGCAAACGTGATACAGCATCATCGTTCCAGTCGACATACACCTGTTTTGCTCCTGTTTCATATGCCTGTTTTGTGATCAGGCGTACAAGCGGCGCCGCCTCAATTGCAGCAGCAATGTAAAGCTGTTGGCCTGGTTGAATATTTACCCCCACTTTTACAGCCAATTCAGCATAGCGGGTTAACTTTTCATTAAAAGATGTCAAATAAATCTCTCCTCTCATCTCTTCTATAGTAGCAATTTTCAGTCACCGCCTGCAATGTTTTATAACGATATTCGAAATAATCTTTTTCTTGCCTTTTTCATTATAAAAGTTTATGATTTAAACAAATGTTTAAAGGTGGTCATGAAATGAGTCAGAAAGAAGTAGAAGTGCTGGAACTGATTCGCCGCAATCCATATCTGTCTCAACAGGAAATGGCGGAGCACTTGGATATGTCCAGGCCTTCACTTGCCAACTTTATTTCGAATTTGATACGTCAAGGAAAGATCTTAGGACGTGCGTACGTATTGCCAGAAGAAAAAACAGTCATTTGCATCGGAGGCGCAAATGTCGATCGGAAATTCCTGATGGACCAGACGGCGCAGATGGGTACCTCCAATCCAGCATCGGTTTCGGGAAGTGTTGGGGGAGTCGCAAGAAACGTTGCGGAAAATTTAGGTCGGCTCGGCCGGTCGGTCAAGCTCCTGTCCATTGTTGGCAATGATCCGGAATGGAATTTGATTAGAGCAGCTTCGAGCTCTTTTATGTCGACTGAATTGACGAAAGCCATTGATGGACTTTCAACAGGAACCTATACAGCCATTTTAGAACCTGATGGCGAAATGCTGCTGGCCATGGCGGATATGAAAATATACGATTCGCTGACACCGGAGTACATTGCCAAAAATGACAGTGTCCTGTTGTCAGCAGCTTTTCTCGTCATTGATTTAAACTGTCCGCTGGAAACGGTGGAATATGTTCGGCAGCTGGCTTTGAGCCATCATATTCCGCTGGCAGTTATTCCGGTGTCGGCTCCGAAAATGGAACGACTGGGCAATGATTTGACAGCCATCAGCTGGTTAATTCTCAACCGCGGCGAAGCCAGCAAGTATTTGCAACGATCCATAGATACGATGGAAGATTGGCATCAGGCGGTTGGACAGCTTTTGGCTCGAGGTGCAGAAGCAGTGGTTATTACAGCAGGAAAAGATGGAGCGGTAGCCGGAAATGCTGCTGGCATACGCCATTACCACGCCATGTCAGTCGAACAGGTTGAGGACGTAACCGGGGCTGGTGATGCATTTTCCAGTGCGATCGTCCACAGCGTGATGGATGGACAGGGGTTTGATGTTACGATTCAGACGGCTATGGTCAATGCAGCCAAGACATTGGAAAGCAATACGACTGTGCGCCTTGAATTAACAGCTGCACAATTACAAAAAGAACTGGAGGAATTACAATGACAACAATGATTTCTTATTCAACTGAAGTACAGCAAGCAATAGAGGACAAAAAGCCGATTGTGGCCCTCGAATCGACGATTATTTCACACGGCATGCCTTATCCGCAAAATGTGGAAACAGCTCGTATGGTGGAACAAATTATCCGTGACAACGGAGCAGTTCCGGCGACTATCGCGATTATGGACGGCAAAATCAAAATTGGTTTGTCTGAGGAAGAGCTGGAGTTGCTTGGCAATAGCCCGGGCGTTTCCAAAGTATCGAGAAGAGACATCGGACAATTGATCGCTACGAAAAAAATTGGTGCGACAACGGTTGCTGCTACGATGATTTGTGCAGAGCTTGCAGGCATTCGGGTTTTCGCTACTGGCGGAATTGGTGGGGTACACAGAGGTGCTGAAACGACAATGGACATTTCAGCAGATTTAGAAGAGTTGTCGACCACGGGAGTTGCAGTTGTTTGTGCAGGCGCCAAATCGATTTTGGATATCGGCCTGACATTGGAATATTTGGAGACAAAAGGTGTTCCAGTTATTGGCTTCCAAACAGATGAAATGCCGGCATTCTATACGCGTTCAAGTGGCTTTGATCTAACGTTTCGCAGTGATGAATCAGTCGAATTGGCCAACGTACTGAAAGCACAATGGGATTTGGGAATAAAAGGCGGAGCGGTTATCGCCAATCCAATTCCTGCCGAACACGCCTTGGATGAATCGTTCATCAACAGCATTATCGCTCAAGCGATGGCGGAAGCAACTAGCAACGGCATTTCGGGAAAAGAAGTGACACCGTTTCTTTTGGGGAAAGTTAAAGAATTGACTGAAGGAAAAAGCTTAGTTGCCAATATCGAATTGGTTAAGCACAATGCTAAAGTCGGAGCTCAGCTTGCTGTGGCATACAACCAACTTTAAGAATAATTTGTGAAAAGAAGTCCATTTAAGGGCTTCTTTTTTTGTTGGAGAGGTTTAATGGGTTTTCACAGGCCTAAAGGCAGGGTAAGGAGAAAGAAGGGGATGAAGCAGATGAAAACTGACGTATTCATTGGAGGGGGTGGAATCGGTGGATTGACGCTTGCATTGAAACTGGTGCAGCGTGGAATCGACGTGGTTCTCGCCGAACGAATGGCTGTGAAAGCACCTACTTATAAGGGAGAGCTTCTTCAGCCAAAAAGTATGCAAATATTTGATGGCCTAGGACTATACGAACAGATATGTGATCGGTCAAATGAAATTAAAGTACTGGATATGCTTGAACTTTCAAGCTCCCTGCAAGTGAAAGATCAGGCATTCATGGATTACAGTGTGCTGCCCGGCAAGTACAATGCAGCATACATGATGCATCACGAAGAACTCAAAGCTGTTATTTTAAAAGCAGCTTCTGAACATGAAAATTTTCATTACCTAAAAGGCACTTCCTGCAAAGGTTATGGCGAAGGAACAGCATTGCTTCAAAAAGGGACGGAAAAATTTGAAGTCAAAGCCCAGTTTTTCTTTGGTGCTGAAGGCCGGTCTTCGGTCACGCGAAAGGCAATGGAAATCGAAGTGAAGCAGACTACTTATAACCATCATTTTTTAACGGTAACCTTTCCGCGTTCTGAAAATTTTACGGATGGCAAAATTATTTCTACATACAACCGATTTCTAGGCCTGTTTCCATTGCCTGACGACCAAGTGCGCAGCGTGTATCTGATTCCGCCAGGAGACTACAAGCAGCTGAAAGAAAAACCGATTACTCATTTTCATAAGCTGTATACTGATTTGGCACCTGCAGTAGACGGCTATGTTCAACGATTGACGGATTGGAAGAAAATCCAATTGATGATTCCCGTTATGTACCATGCCAATTCCTACGTGAGCGGCAACAAGGCCATTATTGGGGATGCCAGCCATGCTGTCCATCCGATGGCAGGTGAAGGCATGAATATGGCCATTCAAGATGCTGATATTCTGGGTGAATTGACCGCAGATATGTTTAAAGAAGGAAAAATGGCGCAAAGTAATTTAAAATGGTATCAAGACGTACGCTATAAACGAGCAGACCATGTGATCCAATTGAGCCATTTGGCGGCACTAGCCTATTCGTTCCCGTTTAAACCGGTTAGCTATATACGCCAGCGGACGTTTGAACGGATGGAAGAAGATCCAATCCTTCATTTTAAACAAATGTTGAACGTATCAGGACTCGGCATGTGGAAAGAAAATTTCCGTGACCGCTTTATCCAGGGAGGCATTATGCCTGTCCGCATGAAAGATCTATCGGATGATACAAAAGAAATGAAATATTACACACCAGAAGAAGATTACCCATGGAAAGCGGAGGGACTCACATGATCGATGTCATGAAGATGTTTAAAGCAAGAATGTATATGAAGCGCAACGAGCCTTTTTTGTATAGTTGGCATGCCTATGTAGGCTACGAATTGGATTTGTTTAAAGCGTTCGAACGCCCGGTGACTAAGTATGATGTGGCAGATGCTCTTCAATTGGACGAAGATCTGTTGAATCAGTGGGTGAACGTAGGTGTTTCGATTGGCCATTTGAAAGAGGCAGGAAGAAACCGTTACAAAACATGGAACGCTTGGAAATTACCGAAACCAAAAGGCAATAACTCTTCAGGTGTGTTGCTGAAGGAAATGATGGAGCTGCATATTCCTACATTATTGAGTTATCCAGAAATGATGCGCAAACAGGACCGCCTGCATTTTGATGAAGAAAAACATGCACCAACTGTTGCTGAAACGAGCCGTTTATTGGAGGTCTTGGCTTTGCCGAAAATGTCACGGCGGCTTAAAGGAAAAGAAGTGGATACGGTCTTGGATATTGGCTGTGGAGAAGGCGGCTATATCAAGAAATTGGCTGAACGTTTTCCCAAAACGCATTTCACGGGAATTGAGATTAGTCCGGCAGTAACTGAAGTTGCAAAAATCCTGACAAAAGAAAACAGCAACATCACTATTGAAAATGCTGATCTTTGGCAATACAAGCCTGCCCAACTACAGGGAATGGTCATGATGAACAACGTCATCCACTATATCGCCCTTGAAAAACGCCAGGATCTATTCACTGAACTGGCTAGCTGGATAAAAGAAGAAGGAATTCTTTCCGTAGTGACACCGATTGCGGGAGATAGCGACAGCACACCATTCGCAAATGTCTTCAACAGCTTTTTTTCATCATTCGACAACCTTTATCGCTTGCCAACGCGCGAAGAATTAGCCCAATGGGGAGAAAATGCAGGACTCGAATTGCTCAGCATCCAAACCGTCATAAAAGAAGGCGGCTGGTATATCGTGCAGTATGAAAAGAAAAGCTGAGGAAGCCGTTAAGGTTCGACAGGCATAAGACAGACCGGTGAAGCGACGTGTTTTAAGTCGCACAGCCGGGTTGGCTTATGACCCGAGATCCTGGCTTCTGAAGCTGGCCAAAAAGAAAAGCTGAGGAAGCCGTTTTGCTCCGACAGGCATAAGCTGAGAATCGCTAAAGTTCAAAAATAGGTGAATCAAAAAAATTCCCTGAAGGAAAGCCTTCAGGGAATTTCTATTTGCCTTATTTGCGCAATGAACCAAGTTCAGTGGCAATGGCTTGCATCTCACTGGTGCTGAATTTGTCGCGGGTTGAAACCATTTCGTACAGTTCCTGCAAATCTTCGTATTGGGAAGCGTTAAAGTGCTCAGCTTTCATTGCATCAACATTGACCATGCGCAGTTTTGCTTTTATTTCTTCAATCATAAAGCTGACGTTTTCTGGAGACGGTTTTGATAAGTCCATGATAAGTTCCTGCCTTTCGGGTGGGTATGCTTTATCATTTCATTATTCAAAAGCAATGTCAATTGCCAGCGCGTTCGGCTTCTTTTTCTTCTTTGATTTTGGCAATAATGCGTTTTGTCTCGTAAACAATGACGCCGGATAAGCCAAGTAATCCAATCAAGTTCGGGAACGCCATCAAACCGTTCATAACATCAGAGAATGACCAAACAACATCAAGTGAAACTGTTGCACCGACGTACACCATTAACACGAACGCGATGCGGTAAACAATAAGCAAAGCCGGATTTTTGAACAAGTACTGGAAACATTTTTCTCCATAATAAGACCAACCGATAATTGTCGAAGAGGCGAAGAAAATCAAACCGATGGCTACTACAATCGGGCCAGCACCTCCCAGGAACTGTTCAAAGGCAGCTGTTGTTAGTGCAGCACCTTCAAGTGATTTGTCTGTATACAGACCAGACATTACAATTGTGACACCGGTAATCGAACAAATGATGAGCGTATCGAAAAACACCTGTGTCATGGAAACCAATGCTTGGCGTCCTGGAAGATCTGTAATGGCTGCAGCAGCAGCGATTGGAGCAGATCCAAGGCCAGCTTCATTGGAGAATACGCCTCGCGCCACACCATAGCGGATAGCTGCACCGATTGCTCCGCCGACTGCCGCTTCACCTGTGAATGCAGCACTGAAGATTGTAGCTAGAGCTCCAGGAATTAAATCCATATTGAAAATCATAATGATAATTCCTGCGATTATGTAGAATAACGCCATAAAAGGAACAAAGTATGAAGTGACGCGGCCAATACTTTTAATGCCGCCAAGTAATACCAATGCAGTGAAAACAGTTAAAATAATTCCTGTGATCCATGTTGGGACACTGAACGTATCACGGACAACAGAAGCAACAGAGTTTGATTGGGTACCGTTGCCGATCCCAAAAGCAGCCAGTGCACCGAAGATGGCGAACATAACAGCCAGCCATTTCTGTTTCAACCCATGTTCAAGGTAGTACATGGGTCCGCCGGCCATTTGGCCTCTGGCATCAACCACCCGGTATTTGACTGCAAGAACAGCCTCACCATATTTAGTAGCCATACCGAAGAATGCAGAAAACCACATCCAGAAAACAGCACCTGGTCCGCCGAGAATGACGGCTGTTGCGACACCGACAATATTACCGGTTCCAACTGTTGCAGCCATTGCTGTAGAGAGTGCCTGGAAATGACTGATATCTCCCTTGGAGGTTGTATCCGTGTTCTTGGTAAAGACCAACTTTAGGGCGTAAGGCAATAGACGGATTTGCAGAAGTCCGAGTCGGACAGTTAAGAAAATTCCAGTTCCTACTAATAAAATTAATAAAGGCGGTCCCCATACATAACCGCTGATAGTGCCCAATAGTTCTTCGATCTGTTCCATCAATGCTCCCCCTTTTTATCATCTTATCTTTCTTAAAAAACCTCCTGTAAACATAATATTCCGAAACTTTTTCAATATAGTCAAGTTATTTTTAAAAAATAACTTATGCATAAGTGTTTAGAATTTTAAAGATTAGGGAAAATTCCTAACAGATGTGAAAAACATATTTTAATACTGGGAGGAATTTAGGATGAGTCAAAACAAATTAATGACAGGTTTATTAGTAGGAGCAGCAGTGGGGGTACTTATCTCACTACTTGATAGCAATACAAGAAATGATGTTGTGCAAAAATCGAAAAAAGCAGGCAGCAGTGCAAAATATTATGCTTCAAATAAAGAAGAATTAGTGCAAGCTTTCCAGCAACAAGCTGAAAGAGCTCAAAACTTGTACTCACGCATTTCAGAAGATGCTTCTTATGTGGGCAGCAAAGTGAATGAGTTGAAAGAAATGTCTCCACAAGTGAAAGAAATGGCATTAGAAACAAAAGAAGCATTTATGGATACAAAAAATGCAGTTGTTGAAACGAAAGATGATGTAATTTCAGCTGTTAAAGAAGACAACCCATCTCCAACTTCTTCTTTGACAGAGGATAAGGATTCATCTTCAAAATCAAACAGCAATTCATCGAGCAACAATTCATCTTCAAATAATAATTCGTCATCAAACAACAAATCAGGGACAGGCAATCAGTCTGGCACGAACTCAAATTCTGGGAATCGGTCATAAGCCGATTACTCCCTCAAAACCTGCAGGACAGCAAGAAAACCATAGCAGTGATCACGCAGTAAGCTACGATGTGACCACGAGAAAAGGTTTTCTGAAAGAATTGCTCCAGCGGATTAAAGACGTCGACGTGCCAGGACTTGGAGCACAGTTGGCGTTTTTTTTCCTTTTATCAATTTTTCCTTTGCTGATTTTCCTGGTGACCCTGTTGCCGTATTTATCGTTATCGCAAGATCAAATTTTTGGTTTTATGGAAGAAGTGGTTCCGGCAGAAGTTTATGTGTTGATTGAGAGCACCTTGGCAGAAATCTTAACGAATCAAAATACAGGGCTATTGTCGTTCGGTATTTTAGCAACAATCTGGTCGGCAAGCCTTGGTATGGATGCCTTGATCAAATCACTAAACCTCTCTTATAAGGTGACTGAAAACCGGCCGCTTCTTATCGCGCGTGGCATGTCGATTTTGATGACCATTCTATTGATCTTTATCTTGATTGTTGCATTGGCATTGCCTGTATTTGGTGAGCAGCTTGGATTATTAATCTTTTCATTCCTCGGCTTGGAAGAAGGATTTCTCGCTTTGTGGAGCTCAATTCGATTTACCATTCCGGCCCTCATCACATTTGTCGCTTGCGCCATCATCTATTGGTTGGCTCCAAATGTGAAGATGAATATTTTAAGCGTGTTGGCGGGTGCCGCATTTGCAGCTCTTGGTTGGATTGTCACTTCTTACTTGTTTTCCATTTACGTCAGTAACTTTGGCAACTTTTCTGCCACTTATGGGAGTATCGGGGGCGTAATTATCTTGATGCTGTGGCTTTATATTTCAGCGATGTTATTGATTATTGGCGGGCAGATCAATGCCGTGATGAGAGAGCGTCGTCACTATAATAAACAAAAAGCATCTTGAACAGTTGTTCAAGATGCTTTTTGTTTGTAGGACAAAGTGAATGTTCACCTTAGTGGGTCAGTTTCAGCTTCTAGTGTCGCATCACACTCCTACGTTTATAAAGCTTGCTGCATTCTATTAAAGAAAAAATCCGATGCCGGGTAGGCAACGGATTTTCTGCTTACTGTTCTTCGGTTGGACGGTCCTGAAATTGTTTCATCTTGTTGTCCAAGTCATCAACCATCGCAATCAACCGATCTATATCTTCGAGTTCTGTGTTCTCCGGTTCAATTGCATCTAATACTTCTAAAAACATGCTTAAGCGCTGTTTCATGTAAGAGACTTGCTGTTCTTTGTTTGTAATGGATTTCCCCATTGGTTACACCTCATTTCGCATGTTAATCGTAACGGATTATGGAGACGATTTCAATAACTATAGGTAGAACTAATTATTTTACTCGTTTATCTATTTAGAATATTTACTTAATATAAAGTTTGTGTTAAATTAAGTTTAATCAAAAGAGAGGGGAGGCCGAAGGGAATCAGCGAAACCAAACCACAACATCAGGAATATCAAAGGAGGCGGTTCGCACATTTCATCGGTGTCTTAACCGAAAATGGGATTATGAAACATAACTTACCTGTATATAAAACGTAAAGGCTCATCCACAATCTGGAAATCAGATGCGGAATGAGCCTTTTATGATGGTTAACGGATTTCGAAAGTTTCAATGATTTCAATTGAATCCTTGACCGACTGAACCATCGAACAGTTTTTTCGTGTTAACTCCATAATGCGTGGCATTTTTTCTCTAGTGATATCGCCAGTTACGACAAAATGCAGATGGACCTTTTCAACCCGATCTGCTTCTTCTGCATTGCGGACAATCTCTTTGACCTCGATTTGAATATCTTCAGCAGGCATTCTCATTTTATCAAGCACTTTTCTCATAACCCCACCGCTGCACACAGCCAATGATGAAACAAGTAATTGATACGGACGAAATCCATACTCTTCATTGCTTGAGATTTCGAGTTCACCAAAAGGTAAATATCCGGTAAAGCCATTTTTGTTCATAGAATAATTCATCTGTTAACGCCTCCCTATGTTAGAATTGTATCTGAATTCTTATTAAATACAAAAGAACGGGCTTGTTCGGGGAGGCATCATGAAAAGTTTTTTGAAAAGTGAACGTGGCCGGTTCTGGATTTTGGTGGCAATCGTCTCCATTTCTGGTTTCTCGCAAGGCATGCTGCTGCCGCTTATTGCAGTGATTTTTGAACAAGATAGTGTCTCGTCTGCATTAAATGGATTAAGTGCCACCGGCTTGTACGTAGGAACGCTGGTAGTCGCACCATTTATGGAGCCGCAGCTGCGAAAATTTGGCTATAAGCCGTTAATTTTAGTGGGTGGGGGACTGGTCATTCTTTCTCTTTTGCTTTTTCCGTTATGGAAATCCGTACTTTTCTGGTTTGTGCTCCGCATATTAATTGGAATAGGTGATCAGGCGCTGCATTTTTCGACGCAAACCTGGATTACGAGTACGTCACCGCAACACAGGCTGGGTCGCAATATCGCTATATACGGAATGTCATTCAGCATCGGTTTTGGGGCGGGTCCTCTGTTTGTGCCGATGGTAGAAGTGTTCGAGGCGTTGCCATTTATTGTTTCAGGAATTCTTTGTTTAATTGCCTGGTCATTGGTCTTTCTATTAAAGAACGACTTTCCGGAATTTTCTGGAGGCAGTATGACTGCAAGAGGAACATTAGGACGGTTTAAAGCAGCTTTGATTATCGCATGGGTCGCGTTCCTGCCGCCGCTTGGCTATGGTTTTTTGGAGGCCTCGCTTCATGCCATCTATCCAGTTTACGCTTTGCGGCAGTCGATAGAAGTAGGAATGGTTTCTATCATGCTTGCTGCTTTTTCATTGGGAGCGATTGCGACACAATTGCCACTGGGAAATTTAAGCGATCGGATTGGCAGAAGAAAGGTGTTATTGCTGATCTTAGCAGGTGGATCTGCAACCTTTGCAACTGCAAGCTTCTACGAATCCAATGCCTGGCTGACCGTTTCACTTTTTGCACTGGCGGGCATGTTTGTAGGCTCCACGTTTTCGCTAGGCATTTCTTATATGGCAGATTTGATGCCCAAAGACTTATTGCCGACGGGGAACTTGCTGTGCGGAATCGCATTTAGCATTGGGAGTCTGGCGGGGCCATCGCTCGGTGGATTATTTATTGAATACTCTGGAGGGCTTAGTTTTTTGCTGCTGATCTCCGGGATTTTGCTGTTGATTTTGCTGTTAATTGCGATGAAAGGCAACACTAAAAGAGCAGATGCGTTATAAAGTAGTGTTAAAAAAGCTGGACCGGAGAATAACTTTCTCCGGTCCAGCTTTTTTTGTTATTAAGAATTCAACGCACAGGGTCATAAGCCACTCTGGCTATGCGGCTGAAAACATGCCGCACAGCCAGCGCGTCTTATGCCCGTCGAATCTACACGGGCGCTTGCGCTTTTCTTTGTCCAGACTCCAGCGCCCAAGTCCTAGGGTCATAAGCCCCTCCAGCTGTGCGGCTGAAAATATGCCGCTTCGCCGGAGCGTCTTATGCCCGTCGGACTTACACGGGCGCTTGCGCTTTTCTTTGGTGTCCAGGCTTCAGCAGCCAGATTCTAGGGTCATAAGCCACTCTGGCTATGCGGCTGAAAACATGCCGCACAGCCAGCGCGTCTTATGCCCGTCGAATCTACACGGCAGCTTGCGCTTTTCTTACTTCAATACCAATTTTGTTACGGATTCGACTTGTGCGGTTTGTGGGAACATGTCTACCGGTTGAATGTATTCGATTCGGTAGATTTTTGTTAGTTGCTGCAAATCCTTTGCCAATGTGGAAGGGTTGCACGATGTGTAGACAAAGCGTTTCGGTTTTACTTTCAAGATGGTTTTCAGCAGCGAATCCGCCAATCCAGTACGCGGCGGATCGACCGTCAGCACATCAGGAACGAATCCTTCGTTGCTCCAAAGCTCTAGCCATTTTTCTGCTGTACCTGTCACATACTTCGCTGCATAGCCTTGCTTTTTGGCATTGGCTTTTGCATCGACGACACTTTCGTGAATAACGTCCATCCCACGAATTTCTTTGGCACTGTCTGCCAGCCAAAGGCCAATGGTGCCGACGCCGCAATAGGCATCGACCACTTTTTCCTGGCCGGTCAATTCAGCAGCGCGTTTGATTTCATTGTATAAATGAACGGTTTGTGTTGGATTGAGCTGGAAAAAAGCACGTGCTGACAAGTCGAATGCCAATTCACCTAACTCTTCATGAATGGTGTCTTTGCCGAACAATGTGATCGTCTCATCTCCAAAAATAAGGGAGGTTTTTTCTTTGTTGATGTTTTGGACGATGGATACAAGGTTCGTATCAATTTTTTTCAGACGTTTCAGCAATAATTCTTTTTGTGGAATTTTCGATCGTGTTGTTACTAAAACCAGTTGGATTTCTCCAGTTTTAACACCGGTGCGGACGACAATCGTCCGGATAATGCCCTTCATGGTCTTGCCATCGTAAATCGGCATTTTCAGTTCTTCTAAAATCCGTTTGACTGCATTGGTAATCACCGTCGTATCCGGATGTTGAACGATGCATTGCTCAATATCCAACAATTGATGGGAACCTTCTGCGAATAAGCCAGCGATGACTTTCGAGCCTTTCAGGCGTGTTTGGAATTGGCTTTTGTTGCGGTAATGCCACGGGTCTTCCATGCCGATAGTTTTTTCGACATGGACTTTTGTGCCTTTCAAGTACCGCTCCAATGCCTGCACAACAAGATCTCGTTTTTCGACCAGTTGCTGGTCATAGGTCATATGCTGTAATTGGCAGCCGCCGCATGCCTCGTAAATCGGGCACGGGGGTGTTTGGCGGTGAGGTGAAGACGTGCGCATTTTGACAATCCGTGCTTCTGCAAAGTTGCGCTTAACTACAGTTACTTGCGCGGTAATTTCTTCACCCGGCAATGCTCCAGGGACGAATACTACATTGCGCTTGAAATAGCCAATGCCTTCGCCGTTAATGCCGAGCCGTTTAATGGTCATCGGAAATTTTTGGCCTTCTTCAATAATGGGTTTATCGTTCATGGGTTTCACGTCCTTCAGCTAATCATCCCCCCATTATAGCCTTATTTGTAGATATCAGCCAGTGCCGATCGTAAGTTGGGGAACTTGAACTGAAAACCATGCTGTTCGAGTACAGTAGGCAGGACCCGCTGCCCTTCAAGAACCAATTGGCTTTTATCGCCTAAAGCTGTTTTTAATGCAAATGATGGCACTGGAATCCAATGAGGCCTGCGGAGCACATGTGCAATCTCTTTGCCGAATTCTTTCATTTGTTTTGGCTGTGGAGATGCAACATTAAATGCCCCTCGTAGTTGATCGTTATCAATCGCAAAAATCAATGCCCGTGCGGTGTCTTTTACATGAATCCATGACAGCCATTGTCTGCCGGAGCCCACCGTGCCGCCTCCAAATAATTTATACGGCAAAGCCATGAGCGGCAGTGCCCCTTCATCTTTTCCAAGAACGATCCCGAATCTGCCGCACGCTACCCGCAATCCGTAATCCTCTGCTCGTGCAGCTAGAATCTCCCAATCACGGACAGTTTGTGCCAGGAAATCAGATCCGCGATCGGCGGAAGCCTCTGTATAAGTAACTGTTTCCGATGGTGGATAAATACCAATAGCGCTGGCGTTCACAAGCACTTTTGGTTTTTGGTTCAATTTCTCAAAAATTCGCAGCAATTCATTGGTAGCATCCATACGGCTTGAGTAAATCAGTTTTTTCTGTTCTTCACTCCAACGCCCATCATTTATGGAAGCGCCGGCTAAATTGACAAAAGCATCAATGCCTTCAAGCTGTTTTTCAGGAAGGGCCTTTTGTGTCAGCCATTCGACGTATGTAATATTACCGGAAGGGGCTTTTGGTTTTCTTGTCAAAATGATTACTTCATCCCCTCGTTCCAACAGCATGCGTGTGAGTTCTCTACCTACAAATCCAGTTCCGCCAGTAATTGCTACTTTCATTTTCAACGCCTCCAATTTTTATTGTAATTAGTAAAACTAAAGGTCCAGCCATGCCATTTCTATGTCTTAGAGTTTTGACATTTGATAATGCTGGACTCAACTCCAGATATGCAAGGCATAAATATATATACAGCATACCCTTTTAGGCGTCCGGCTATGCCATTGTTTGCCTGGAAGGTGTATAATACAAGAAGAAGAGAGGTGCCAGTAAATGCCGATTATTTCAAAAATCACGCAGGGAAAGAAAAATCCTGAAAGGTACAATATCTTTTTTGAAGATAAGTATGCTTTTAGCGTGGATGAAGCGGTGCTTGTCAGGCATCAGCTCACAAAAGGGAAAGAGTTGGACCAATGGACCATCGAAGAAATTAACTTCGAGGATGAAGTCCGCAAAGCCTATAACAAAGCTCTATACTATCTTGGGTTCCGAATGAGGAGCGAAGGAGAAGTACGCCAGAAACTGAAAGAAAAAGAATACGGAGATGCCGTAATAGATGAAGCTGTTAAAAAATTGTATACGCATAACTTTCTGGATGATCAGCAATTCTCAGAGGCGCTGATGCGGACGCAAATCAAATCGGGCAAAAAAGGTCCGCGTGCAATTCAGCAGGATATGCAAAAGAGAGGGATTGACAAGCAAATGCAAAAAGATGTTCTGGATTCTTATTCCGAGGAAGAACAATTGGAAATTGCCAAAGCCCTTGCAGAAAAAATTGCACTTAAGGAAAAGATGAAAACACCAAGTCAAATCCACCAAAAAATCAGCGATACGTTGCTGAGAAAAGGCTACAACTATTCGCTGATTAAACTAGCGATTGCAGAGCTGGACCTCGAAAAAGATGACGATCAATGGTCGGAAATTGTCGCAGAACAAGGAGATAAATTATGGCGCAAGCACAGTTCGAAACTGACAGGCTATGATTTAAAGTCAAAAGTTAAACAGGGGCTTTACCAAAAAGGTTTTCCTGGTGAAGTGATCAATGATTACCTGGATAAAAAGGAGCTTGAAGATGACTGAAGAAAAGCGCTATAGCGATATGACAGAACATGAACTTCGCGGGGAGATTGCACGTCTGAAAGAAAAAGCCCGAAAAGCTGAACAGTTAGGCATTGTCAATGAGTTTGCTGTGCTGGAGCGAAAAGCCGTAATGGCAGCAGCTTATCTTGTAGACCCTGCTGATTTTAAAAAAGGGGAAGTATACCGCATTGAAGGAGACCCCAATGTCTATTTCCAAATTGATTACTTAAAAGGCCTTTTTGCCTGGGGGTATCGCATGGGTGGAGAAAAACATACAGAGGCGCTGCCGATTTCCATGTTGCGTCCGTTAAAAGAAGGGAAGTAAGCAGATGAAAGAAATTATTGATCAATTAACAATCGAATTAATGGAAAAAAATCCGAATTTATCAGAAGAAAAAGCACGGATTTGGATAGAGTTATTGGCTTCTGACTTTGAATCTTCCTACGCTAAAGCTGGATACGACTATCAGGGAACAGCGGTTGTGGAAAAAGTGATGCGCCAGTGGATTGACAGCTATGGCGACAAAATACATGAGTTTGCGAGCACCAATCCCAAATACACACACTTGCTTAAAGATTAACGAAAGAGTTTTAAAAGCTTGGTTTCTATACTGTTAAGTTTGCTCAAGCATAAAAAAGAAAACGCGCACCTTGAGGTGTGCGTTTTCTAATTGTGGCTAAAATCCAATTTTTTTCTTAGCTTATCTTCACTGAAGATCCATCCAGTGTAGGAATTGATGATTTTAAACTCTTTGTCCAGATGCGCCACTGCAACAAAAGGGTAATAATCGTTGCTGCGGTAACGCAGATCAATGAGTCTTACTTCAAACACATCTCCGTATTCATTAATCTCCCAACGGTACAATGGTGAAAAGGAGATGAATGCGGCGATGTTCTTATCTTTTAACGCTGCTTGGATCAAGCTGTTCTCAGGCAACTCTTTTTTCATAAACTTATCATAGATATTGATGGTCCGACCGTATGCTCGGCCAACGTAATGGTGGCGGTCTGTATCTGCAGCTACCCGCCAATGGAAAAAGCGCATCGTTGGTGCGACAAAAACTTCTGCGGCTCCCGGAATCGTATTTCGCACGGCGTGCTTGATGGCAGCCTGCACCGCAAATCTTGCAATATAATAGAAGAGCATAGCAACATACAAAATGCCAACAGTCCAAACAGGGTCGGCACCAAATGCCCAAATCGTTAAGGCCAGCACATGTGCTCCAAAAATGATGGGGTCAAACGTGTTGATCACGCCAAGTGCAACCCACCGATTGGAAAATGGACGGAGAGCTTGAGTCCCATACGAATTGAAGATGTCGACAAACACATGCATAAAGACGGCTAGAAAAGTCCAAAGCCATAGGTGGAGCAGATTGGCTTCTGGAAAAATAAGAGATAGCCCGCCCGCAATCAATAACGGCCACGTCAGTACTGCAGGAATCGAATGGGTAGCGCCACGATGATGCCGGATATATACGGCGTTGTCGCGAAGTTTTAGGACGGTGTCAACGTCCGGTGCTAAAGAACCGATAATGACACCGGAAACAACTGCGGTCATGGTGACGGGGTGGCTGGCGACAGCCGGATCGGCCATTGCGAGGCCGCCAAGAGCAATGCCCATGACGATATGCGTTCCTGTATCCATTGCCTCATTTCCCCTCTCTAACGAAGTTAATTTTACCCCACTTTTACGGACAGCAAAACTCCCACTTGAAGGTGGGAGATCCACTGACCGTAAAAGTCTGATTGAAGTTTCTCTTTATGGGGAATTGAAAAGTTTTGTTAAAATAAACTCATTCCTCACTTCCGTATATACCCGAAACGTGATTGGAATAATCAAACCGAATGGAGGCAAACCTTATTAATATAGAAAAGATGCAATTTCAACATGACTTGATCAGCTGGTTTGCGGCAGAAAAAAGAGATTTGCCTTGGCGACGAACAGCAGATCCTTATCAAATCTGGATCTCAGAAATTATGCTGCAGCAAACACGAGTAGATACGGTTATCCCTTATTATAAACGCTTTATCGAGAAATTTCCTACTTTGAATGACTTGGCTGAAGCCGACGAACAAGTCTTGCTGAAGCAGTGGGAAGGGCTGGGTTATTATTCCCGGGCACGCAACCTCCAGGCCGGAGTCAAAGAAGTAGCTGAGAACTATGGCGGAATTGTTCCGAATAACCGGAAAGAAATTTCTTCTTTAAAAGGTGTTGGCCCTTATACAGCAGGTGCGGTCTTGAGTATTGCATACGGTGTTCCGGAGCATGCCGTAGATGGCAATGTTATGCGTGTATTATCACGCATCCTGCTGATAGAGGAAGATATCGCCAAACCGAAAACACGAAAAATCTTTGAAGAAGCTGTTACCGAAATCATCAGCCATGAAGACCCTTCATCATTTAACCAAGGCTTGATGGAGTTGGGTGCCTTAATCTGTACGCCTACTTCACCAAAATGCTTGTTGTGTCCAGTCCGTGAACATTGCGCCGCTTTTCACGAAGGCAAGCAGCATGATCTGCCAATCAAAACCAAAGCGAAAAAAACAAAATCACTGCAATACGCTATGGTTGCAATCCGCAATCAAAACAAAGTGCTGATGGAACAGCGTCCGACTACTGGATTGCTGGCAAATATGTGGCAATTCCCGATGCTGGAAACGACAGCAGATGTGCTGCCGCTCGAAATCGAAGAGCAGCTGTCTGAAAGTTTGAAAGGCGTGGTGGACAAAGCCGAGAAAATTACTTCTTTCAAACATGTCTTTTCTCATTTAACATGGAATGTGGATGGCTTTATTGCCGACAGTGAAAATATTGTTGCACCTGCTCATATGAGATGGGTGACAGCCGAAGAATTGGATTTATTGCCGATTGCAGGACCGGTCCAAAAAATGAAAACAGCTTTACAGCAAAGAGGAGATGTTTGATGATGACAGAACAAAAAGTAGCATTGGTGACAGGCAGCAGCAGAGGTCTCGGCAAGGCGATGGCGATTGCTCTTGCAGATCAGGGGTATGACATCGTTGTCAATTATGCACGCAGCAAAACCGCGGCACTTGATACCGTAAAAGAAATCGAAGCAAGAGGACAAAAAGCTTTATTGGTCCGTGCAAATGTCGGAGATGTCGAGAAGCTCCGCGGCATGTTTGAGACCATTAAAGAAGAATTTGGCCGCCTGGATGTTTTCGTATCGAATGCAGCTTCCGGTGTGTTGCGCCCAATCATGGAATTGGAAGAGTCTCATTGGGATTGGACTATGAATATCAACGCGAAAGCGATGCTGTTTGGCGCGCAAGAAGCAGCGAAATTGATGGACAAAGGCGGCAAAATCGTTGGCATCAGTTCACTTGGATCGATTCGTTATTTGGAAAATTATACAACGATAGGAGTTTCAAAAGCAGCGGTAGAGTCCATTACACGCTACTTAGCTGTTGAACTGGCACCCCTTGGAATTGCTGTCAATACAGTGTCTGGCGGAGCGCTTGATACAGAAGCATTAAAGCATTTTCCAAACCGTGAAGATTTGTTGAACGATGCCCGCGTCAATACACCAGCAGGCCGAATGGTCGAGATTGAAGACATGGTCAAAGCTGCTTTGTTCCTGATTTCTTCTGATTCAGATATGATCCGAGGCCAAACAATTATTGTGGATGGTGGGCGTTCGGTCGTCATGTAATCCCTTGGTTCTTCTGCCTTATTGCTGTATGTTTTCAGAATTGATTGATATAATACTGAAATAGCAGATAAATAAAGGCTTAGACAAGAAGGTGGGATAGTACATGGCGATTCCTGCGGAGGGTGAAACAATCCAAATCCACAGTTACAAACACAACGGCCGAATCCACCGTGTCTGGCAGGAAACAACTGTACTGAAAGGTACGAACAACATTGTAATTGGTGCAAACGAACGGACGCTAGTGACAGAATCCGATGGCCGAACCTGGTTGACGCGTGAGCCGTCAATCTGTTATTTCCACGCAGAGCATTGGTTCAATATCATCTGTATGCTCCGAGACGACGGTGTTTATTATTATTGCAATGTCAGTTCCCCATTCGTTTATAATAATGGCTCGTTAAAGTACATCGATTATGACTTGGATGTAAAAGTGTTTCCAGACATGTCTTACACGTTGTTGGATGAAGACGAATATGAAGACCATAAGCGGCAAATGGGTTATCCTGAAGTGATCGATCAAATTCTCCATCGAAATGTGGAGAAGCTGATTGGCTGGATCAAACAGCGCAGAGGGCCATTTGCCCAGGACTTTATCGAAGTATGGACGAACCGCTATGAATTTCATAGATTAAACCGGATTCGTGATTAAGATGAAAACCTGTTGCTTGCCAACAGGTTTTTCGTTTTGAATAGAATGGAGTGAAAGTGTTGAGCAGTATGAAACGCTATATGCAATTCGTCAAACCGTATTATTGGCAAATTGCGCTAACGATTTTTATCGGGATATTCAAGTTTGCGATTCCGCTTTTTATCCCATTGCTGATTAAAATCGTCATTGATGACATTATCGGTGCGGATGCACTGTCGAATGCTGAAAAGCTGGAACAACTTTATTTATGGCTTGGAGGAACGGCAATTGTCTTTTTCCTCCTGCGCCCACCAATTGAATACTATCGCCAATATTATGCACAGTATGTCAGCAATAAAATCCTTTACGACATCCGCGGCTATCTTTATGGCCATTTGCAGCGGTTGAGCTTGCGCTATTATGCCAATACACGCGCAGGTGAAATCATTTCACGCGTCATTAATGATGTCGAACAAACTAAAAACTTCGTTATGATTGGATTAATGAATGTTTGGTTGGATCTCGCAACAATTCTGATCGCGATCATCATTATGCTGACGATGGACGTATCTTTAACTATCGTGGCGTTGTTGGCATTCCCGTTCTACGCATTCAGCGTCAAGTATTTCTTTGGGCGGCTTCGCGACTTGACCCGGGAGCGTTCGCAAGCTTTAGCCAATGTTCAAAGCTACTTGCATGAGCGTGTGCAGGGCATGAGTATTATCAAAAGTTTTGCACTTGAGAAGCATGAACAGAAAATTTTCAATGACACAAACGATCAGTTTCTGGAAAAAGCCATCGACCATACGAAATGGAATGCCAAAGCATTTGCGGTCGTCAATACCATTACGGACGTTGCGCCTTTATTGGTTATCGGCTATGCCGGTTACCAAGTGATTGAGGGCAATCTGACGCTGGGTACGATGGTAGCATTTATTGCTTACATTGAACGGCTTTATAATCCACTGCGCCGTTTGGTGAATTCTTCAACGACGCTGGTGCAGTCACTGGCCTCTATGGACCGCGTTTTTGAGCTGATCGATGAAGATTATGATGTGACCGACAAGGAAAAAGCGCGCGACTTGAAAGTAGTCGACGGCAAACTGGAATTCCGCAACGTTTCTTTCCATTACAATGATGGCGGATCGGAAGTGCTGACGGATTTAAACTTTACCGTGAAACCGGGAGAAACGGTCGCATTTGTCGGAATGAGCGGCGGCGGGAAATCGACCATCGTCTCGCTGATTCCTCGATTCTACGATGTGACAAGCGGCGGCATCTACATGGATGACCACGATTTGCGTGATGTGACGACCCATACTTTGCGTGATCAAATCGGTTTGGTTTTACAAGACTCCATTCTCTTCAGTGATTCTGTGAAAGCCAATATCCTAATGGGGAAACCCGGAGCAACGGATGAAGAAGTAATCGCAGCTGCGAAAGCAGCCAATGCGGACGAATTCATTTCGCAGCTTCCGGAAGGCTATGACACGAAGGTCGGAGAGCGCGGCGTGAAATTATCCGGCGGGCAAAAACAGCGTGTAGCGATTGCACGAGTGTTCTTGAAAAATCCCCCAATTTTGATTTTGGATGAAGCCACATCTGCCCTCGACCTTGAAAGTGAAGCATTGATTCAAGATTCATTGGAGCGTTTGGCACATGACCGGACGACGCTTATTGTTGCACATCGTCTTTCGACGATTACTCATGCGGACCAAATTTTAGTGATTGATCACGGCAAACTTGCCGAAAGCGGGACGCATAATGAACTAATGAAACAACAGGGCGTTTATTCTAGCTTGTTCCAAGTTCAGCATTTTAATTGATTTTTTCTCGAAGCCTCCAGTTTTTGGAGGCTTTTTTCTATGCTCCCAATTTTCTGCAGACCAAAAAAGATATTGCATTAATAATACTATTACGTATAATTGAAAGAAGGAGAATAATCTGAATCATTTTTGTGCAAAAGGGGGATCATCATGAACGAACGCAAAACCATCTTAGACGTTAAAGGTTTGAAAACATCCTTTTTCACAGATGATGGAGAGATACCAGCAGTAGACAATGTAGATTTTTACATACGAGAAGGTGAAGTCCTTGGCATCGTCGGTGAATCAGGATGCGGGAAAAGTGTTACCTCACTATCGATAATGGGGTTGGTTCCAAGTCCTCCAGGAAAAATTACAGGAGGCGAAATTTTATTTCAGGATAAGGATTTGACAAAATTATCCGAGAAAGAAATGAGGGGAATCAGAGGCAACGATATTGCGATGATTTTCCAGGAACCGATGACTTCGCTCAATCCATTGTTCACGATTGGCGATCAACTTCGTGAAGCAATCAAAATCCACAAGCGGGATTGGTCGAAAAAACAAATTCAAGAACGCGGCATCGAAATGATGAAGTTGGTAGGTTTGCCACGTCCGGAAGGATTGATGAAAGAATATCCGCATCAGCTTTCAGGCGGCATGCGCCAACGAGTCATGATCGCAATGGCCTTGTTATGCGACCCGAAAGTATTGATTGCAGATGAACCGACAACAGCACTTGATGTCACAATTCAATCGCAAATTTTGAAACTGATTAAAAACTTAAATGAACGCTTGAATACGGCTGTTTTGTTAATTACTCATGATTTAGGGGTAGTGGCCGAAACTTGTGAACGGGTTGTTGTCATGTATGCGGGCAAGGTGGTTGAAGAAGGTCCGGTCCATACCATATTCAACGATCCGCAGCATCCATATACGAAAGGTTTGCTGGAATCGGTTCCTGATATGCGTTTTAAAAAAGAGCGTTTGTACTCAATTCCTGGCAACGTTCCAAAGCCGGGAACGATCAAAACGGGCTGTAAGTTTGCTGCGCGCTGTGAGTTTGCGTTTGACCGCTGCATAGGAGAAACGCCGGAACTGTACCAAACAGCGGATAATCACCAAACCCGTTGTTTCCTATTTGATCCGAAGGAGGTACAGTCGCATGACAGAACCGTTGTTAAAAGTTGAAGGGCTGAAAAAGTATTTTCCGATTAAATCAGGCATCTTAGGCAAAGTCAGCAACCATGTAAAAGCAGTAGATGATGTGTCATTTACTGTTCAAGAAGGTGAGACTTTGGGTATTGTTGGCGAATCAGGCTGTGGGAAATCCACGACTGGACGCATGCTGATGCGCCTTCTGGAACCAACAGAAGGAACCGTAACCTTTGATGGCCAGGAATTGACCAGCTTGTCCAATAACGATATGCGCAAAGCACGCCGGGATATTCAGATGGTTTTCCAGGATCCATATGCGTCATTAAATCCTCGCCACACGATTGAAAAAATACTGATGGAGCCGCTCAATGTCCACGACATTGGCGACCCGAAAGAACGCAAAAAGAAAGTTCACGAGTTTTTGGAAATTGTTGGCCTGAGCAGCTATCACGCAAAACGTTACCCGCATCAATTTAGTGGTGGGCAGCGTCAACGGATCGGCATTGCACGTGCCTTGATGACAAATCCAAAACTGATTATCGCGGATGAACCTGTATCAGCACTTGATGTATCGATTCAGGCACAGGTTTTAAACTTGATGCAGGATCTACAAAAAGAGCTGAAGCTGACATATATTTTCATTGCCCATGATTTAGGGGTGGTTCGCCATATCAGCGATCGTGTCGGAGTTATGTATCTCGGGCAAATGGCAGAGCTTGCGAATACCGAAGACTTGTACGAAAAACCATTGCATCCCTATACACAAGCTTTATTAGCTGCTGTTCCGGTACCTGACCCTGCGTTCGTCCGGGAAGAAGTCGTTATTACAGGAGATGTTCCAAGCCCGGCAAATCCACCGAGCGGATGCAGGTTCCATACGCGTTGTCCGTTCAAAATGGATATTTGTTCACAGGCTGCGCCAATTTTTGCAGAAGTTGAAAAAGGTCATTCTGTAGCTTGCCATCTTTACGAAGAATGCAAGCCGCAATGATAATAAATAGAAAAAATGGAGGGGTTAATTTGGGGAAGAAAAAGTTCTTAACATGGGCATTTCTGTTGCTGTTATTAGTATCGACAGCTCTTTATGGCTGTAGCTCTGATGATGCATCAGAAAACGGCGAAAGCGGCAGTGAAGGTGAATCTGCAGAAGAGAAAACATTGATTTTTGGGCGCGGAGGCGATTCGGTATCTCTTGATCCAATTACAGTTACAGACGGTGAATCTTTTAAAGTGACAAAAAACATTTTTGATACATTGGTAAACTTCGGTGAACAGGATACAGAAATCGAACCTGCGTTGGCTTCTGAATGGACAGCTTCCGAAGATGGCTTGACGTATACATTCACATTGACAGAAGGCATTAAATTCCATGATGATACTGATTTTAATGCAGAAGCAGTAGTGAAGAACTTTGAACGCTGGGCAGCTGGTGACGGCGAACAATTCCCTTATTACGGTTCTATGTTTGGCGGATATGGCGATGATGAAGGACATGTTATCGAATCTGTTGAAGCAACAGGTGATTATGAAGTGGTCTTCACGTTAAAACGTCCTCAGGCACCATTCCTTAAAAACTTGGCAATGAGCCCATTTGCGATTGCATCACCAACTGCATTTGAAGCAGCAGGCGATACTTTCGGCGATAATCCAGTCGGGACAGGACCATTCGAATTTGTTGAATGGAAACGCAATGACACAATCACAATTGCAAAATTTGATGATTATTGGGTAGAAGGCGAGCCGAAATTGGATCAAGTGGTATTCCGCGCGATTCCAGATAACTCAGCTCGTTTAAACGCTTTACTATCAGGAGAAATTGATTTGGCAGACGGAATCACACCTTCTGATGGTGCGACAATCGAAGCAGATGAAAACCTCCAATTGTTTGAACGTCCATCTATGAACGTTGGCTACCTTGGCATGACGGTAACACGCGAACCTTTCGACGATCCTTTAGTGCGTCAGGCATTTAACCATGCAATCGATAAGCAGGCACTTGTAGACGCATTTTACGAAGGCCGTGCTGAAGTAGCGAAAAACCCGATTCCACCGGTAATCAGTGGCTATAACGACAGTATTGAAGGTTATGAATTTGATCCTGAACGTGCAAAAGAATTATTGGCTGAAGCTGGTTTCCCAGACGGCTTTGAGATGGAACTTTATGCAATGCCAGTTCCACGTCCATATATGCCGGATGGCCAAAAAGTGGCAGAAGCCATTCAAAAGAACTTGGCTGATGTTGGCGTAACTGCTGAAATCGTGTCATTCGAGTGGGCGACTTACCTTGAAAAAGCTGCAAACGGAGAAGCTGATGCATTCCTATTGGGATGGACTGGCGATAACGGCGATGCCGACAATTTCCTTTATGCATTGCTTGACCAAGACAATGTCGGTACAAATAACTACACATATTACGAAAATCAAGAACTGCATGATGTCTTAATCCAGGCGCAATCAGAAGTAGACGAAGACCTGAGAAATGAATTGTACATGCAAGCTCAGGAAATCATCCATGAAGATGCTCCATGGGTACCGCTTGCGCACTCTACCCCGCTACTTGCTGGTGGTAGTAACGTAATCAATTTCAAAGCACATCCAACAGGTTCTGACAAATTGGCTTCAGTAGATTTAGAGTAGGCAATACTCAGGGAGGAAGTCGGATGATTTCCTCCCTTTTTTCTTCCTGTTATACATATTGCAAGAGATGGAGAGGTGAAGAAGATGCTTCACTATATCGGCAGGCGGCTTCTACAGTTAATCCCAGTTTTACTCGGTATGACATTTATCGTATTTATGATCATCCGCGCAATTCCTGGTGATCCTGCACAAGTCATCCTTGGCCAGCAAGCATCCGAAGAAGCGATAAAAGCATTACGAACAAATTTGGGGTTAGACAATCCCTGGTACATTCAGTACTTTGATTACTTAAAAGGACTGGTAACAGGAGATTTAGGAGAGTCACTTCGTACACGAACTCCTGTAGTAGATGAAGTATGGCCTTATTTAGCGGCAACAATTGAACTTTCTTTATTTGCTATTATTATTGCAGTTGTAATCGGAATCAATGCAGGCATTATTTCAGCCTGGTTCCAGAACTCTTGGTTTGATTACACGGCAATGATCGTTGCATTGATTGGTGTATCTATGCCCATCTTCTGGTTAGGTTTAATGAATCAATGGATTTTCTCTATTGAACTTGGAATTCTTCCAACAACGGGGCGTGAAAACGTTCGGGATCCTGTAGACGTCATCACCAATTTTTATGTAATTGATACCTTAATTGCAGGAGACTTCGATCAATTGGCTACGGTTTTGAAACACCTAGTATTGCCGGGAACGGCGCTAGCGACAATACCGATGGCGATTATTGCCAGAATGACGCGTTCAAGTATGCTAGAAGTGATGCGATCAGATTATGTCCGCACGGCTCGTTCGAAAGGCTTATCGATGTTTTGGGTCGTTTACAAGCACGCACTTAAAAACGCCATTATTCCTGTATTGACGATTATCGGACTTCAAATGGGACTGTTGCTTGGCGGAGCCATTTTGACAGAAACCATTTTCGGTTGGCCTGGAATTGGACGGTATATCTACGAAGCAATTGGCTTCCGTGATTATCCAGTTATTCAGTCAGGCATTTTAATTGTCGCGTTTATCTTTGTTATGATCAATCTATTTGTCGATCTGCTATACGGCTTGGTCGACCCACGCATTAAATATGATTAGGAAGGAGGAGACGTACATTGGCTGAAACAGTAATCAAACAAGAAGAAGCGGAAATGCAAAAAGTCGCAGGTCCTTGGAAAGAAGCTTGGCGTGGTTTTCGCAAAAGTAAAGTAGCCGTTGTCGGAATGGGGATTGTCATTTTCTTTATTCTGCTCGCCATTTTTGGACCGCTTCTTACACCGCAAGGCATCAATGAACAAAATCTGTCTCAACGGCTTATGCCTCCTTCTTCTACAAATTGGATGGGGACGGACGATTTTGGCCGGGATATCTTATCCCGTGTTGTATACGGCGCTCGAATTTCATTATGGGTCGGATTTTTAGCGGTAATCGGTTCGGTGGTTGTCGGAAGTATTCTAGGAATTTTAGCTGGTTATTACGGGCGCTGGGTGGATACAATTATTTCCCGCATCTTCGATATCATGCTGGCATTCCCAAGTATCTTATTGGCAATTGCAGTTGTATCGGTTCTTGGACCGTCATTGCGCAACGCTTTGATCGCGATTGCAATCATCAACGTACCAAACTTTGGCCGGTTGATCCGTTCCAAAGTATTGAGCATCAAAGAAGATGAATACATTATGTCGGCAAAAGCAATCGGCATGAAAGATAATCGGATTTTGGTATCGCATATCCTGCCAAATTCGATGGCACCAGTTATTGTCCAAGGGACACTCGCCATTGCGACTGCTATTATTGAAGCGGCAGCGCTTGGGTTCCTTGGACTTGGAGCACAGGCTCCATCACCAGAATGGGGCAAGATGCTGGCAGATTCGCGTTCGTATTTGACGAATGCGCCTTGGACCATGATTTTCCCTGGGGTTGCCATCATGTTAACCGTGCTTGGTTTTAACTTAATGGGCGATGGTTTGCGCGACGCATTAGATCCGCGAATGAAGTCATAAAAAAAACGTGTGAGGCCCATGGCCCCACACGTTTTTTTATATCGCGTCTTCAAGATCGCTGTCAACTTCTTCTGAATGGTAATTCAAGTATGCAATAATCAGCAAATCCAAATGTTCCAGTTGTTCTTCGTAATCCAATATTGCCGATAGCACATGCATTAAATGATAAACCGAAAACTCATCATCATTTTCTTCGTGTGCCAAATTGATTTCTTTTACAAAAATGGTCATGACTTCATTGCGTTTCATAATGGCATCTGCACCAGATCCTTCGCTATGATCTGGCCGCAGTTTGCCGACGTATTTCATGTAAAGCTGTTCGTGGTAGCTCGCTAAACTTTCCAGTCGCTCTTGGACCATCATGTGAAAGTGCTCGGGTAGTTCCATCAATTCATTTTCAAAGCGATTCAAACGCCTCAAAACTTCCAAGCTTTTTTTGGAGGTGGCAATCATTTGACGATAAAGCACCAATTTACGTGCTTTGGCATATTGTTGTTTTTTGGTGTAGCTGCGTTCTTCCTTGTAAAACAAATACCATTGATCGACTTTTAATAGCTTTTCCGTTAATTTTTCGATATCTTCTTTAACCGATGCATGATCAGATGCGTGGCGGATCGATACTCGGATCCAGCGAATGACTTCTTCGCTGACCTCATGGATGGACGTGAAGAGCCGTGTTTCGTATTTGGGTGGCAGGAAAATCATGTTCACCACAAAGGCCGATAGAATACCAAGCATGACCGTACCGATTCGCAGAGAAGCAAATGTCAAGAAATTACTGGAGTGGGAATCCATAATGATGATAATGGTGACCAGAGTTAACGGAACGGTATTTTCCAGTTTTAACTTCAACATAAGTGCAATCGCTAAAATTGCGGCCGCACCGATCGTTAAGTAATTGCTGCCAAGCGTCAAGACGAAAATAATAGCAATGGCTGCGCCAATCAAATTTCCATAAATCTGATCGAGCAAAGTAAGATAAGAGCGATAAATAGAGGGCTGGATAGCGAAAATAGCCGCGACGCCGGCAAAAACAGGAGAAGGCAATTCCAATAAGTTGGCCAAAAACAAGGCCAAAGAAATGGCCACGCCGGTTTTTAGAATACGTGCACCTAATCTCATTGACTCAAGGACTCCTTCCTCATAATATGATTTTTACTAATTATAACTGTTTAAATGCTTCGCGGACGGCTTGAATGGAAACTTCCACATCTTCTTTTGTATGTTCAGTCGTTAAAAACCACGCTTCGTACTTGGAGGGAGCCAAATTAATTCCTTGTTCGAGCATTAATTTAAAGAAGCGGCCAAAGATTTCCCCATCTGTTGCTTCTGCTTGTTCGTAATTTTCGACGGTTACATCGGTAAAGTAAATGGTCAGCGCACCTTTTAATCGATTAACGGTAATGGTCACACCAAATTCTTTAGCAGCAGCTAAAATGCCTTTCTCAAGCTGAGCGCCGAGTTTGTCCATTTTCTCATAAACGCCTTCTTCGCGAAGTACTTCTAAACAAGCAATGCCGGCTTGAATTGATGCGGGATTGCCTGCCATCGTGCCTGCTTGATAGGCAGGTCCTAAAGGAGCTACTGTTTCCATAATCTCTTTTTTCCCGCCATAAGCGCCAATTGGAAGCCCACCGCCGATGATTTTTCCAAGTGCTGTCAGGTCTGGCACTAAGCCGAGCATGTCTTGAGCCCCGCCGTATTGGAAGCGGAAAGCTGTGATGACTTCATCATAAACAATCAAGGCCCCTTTTTCATGAGCAATGCGGTGAACTTCCTCGAGGTAGCCTGGTTTCGGTTCAACGATCCCAAAGTTCCCGACAATCGGCTCGACTAAGAGACAGGCAATTTCTTCGCCCCATTGCTCCATTGCTTCTGAGAATGCCTGCGGATCGTTGAAAGGAATGGTGATCACTTCTTCGGCGATTGATTTTGGTACACCGGCCGAATCCGGTGTACCGAGTGTCGCAGGACCCGACCCGGCAGCGACAAGAACCAAGTCGGAATGGCCATGATAGCAGCCAGCAAATTTCATGATTTTGGTCCGGCCGGTATAAGCGCGTGCTACACGGATCGTCGTCATGACTGCCTCGGTCCCGCTGTTGACGAAACGAACACGATCCATGTTCGGCATTGCTTGTTTCAGCATCTTGGCGAAAGTGATTTCGTGGCGCGTTGGCGTACCGTACAACAGTCCGGTTTCTGCTGCATGTGTAATGGCCTGCGTGATATGCGGGTGCGCATGTCCGGTAATAATGGGACCATAAGCCGCCAAATAGTCGATGTATTTATTGCCGTCAACGTCCCAAAAATAAGCGCCTTTTCCACGTTCCATGGCGATGGGAGATCCGCCGCCTACCGCTTTAAAAGACCTGGATGGGCTGTTAACGCCACCTACGATATGTTCTAATGCTTCTGCGTGAAGTTCCTCTGATGTCGAATGATTCATTGGGTAAATTGCCTCCTATTGATTAATCTATTCCTTATTGTAGACAAAGTCGTTCGGAAACGCCAAAGAAATTGAAACTGGCGCCCTGGTTCGGTACGATAGAGAAAAGAAAAGGAGTGATGAAGATGGCTGCATTGGAAGGTACACTGGCACCAGAATTCTCATTAAAAAATGAGGCAGGAGAAACAGTTTCACTGAAAGATTTTTCTGGCAAAAAATATGTGGTTCTTTATTTCTATCCAAAAGATATGACACCTGGCTGTACAACACAAGCATGTGATTTTCGTGATGCACAGGCAGATTTTTCAGCACTAGATGCCGTTATTTTGGGTGTCAGCGCCGATTCAGAAGACCAGCACAATAAGTTTATTGAAAAACATGGCTTGCCATTTTCGCTCTTGGTAGACGAAGATCACCACGTTTCGGAAGATTATGGTGTATGGGTTGAAAAAAATATGTACGGCAAAAAATTCATGGGCATTGAACGCGCGACCTATTTGATCGATCCGACAGGAACGGTAGTAAAAGAATGGCGCAAAGTAAAAGTTCCGAATCATATTGAGGACGTACTGGAAACTTTGAAAACGGTCAGCAATCAGTAAGAAAGGGGACAAGCATGGAAATTCTCTTTACATTTATTCCAAAAGAAGATCAACAGCAGAGACTGAAAACTGAATTTCCGCAAGTTGAATTCCATTTTCTTTATAAAGATAAAACGCGTTTGGCGTCTGCCGACATTATTGTGACGTACGGGGAAGACCTGACAGCAGAAGATATTGCAACTGCTGAAAAAGTGCAATGGATTATGGTTGCCAGTGCCGGCATTGAAAAGCTGCCTCATCAAGCTATTGCAGAACGCGGCATAACTGTATCCAATGTGAAAGGCATCCACAAAATACCGATGGCTGAATCTGCTTTGGCTCATTTATTGTCGGTAAAACGGTCACTTCCGGCGATTTATGAAAATCAGCGCAACCAGGAATGGAATCGAAAAGTCCGTTCATCCGAGTTGCATGGGTCGACAGCGCTCATTCTGGGGCCTGGCGCCATTGGTTCTGAAATCGGCCGTTTGCTTCAAGCGTTCGGTGTCCGTACAATCGGCTGCAACCGTTCTGGAAAACAAGCTTCGCATATGGATGAAATGGTCTCTTTTGAAAATATTTTGGACAAGCTTCCCCAAGCAGATTATGTGCTTTCAATTTTGCCGAGTACCGAGGAAACGAAATACTTGTTAACAAAAGACCATTTCAGCGCAATGAAAAACACCGCCATTTTCATGAACTTTGGAAGAGGAGACTTGGTGTTGGATGACGTTCTTCTTGAAGCGCTGCAAAAAGAAGAGATTGCCTATGCGGTATTGGATGTTTTCGAGCAGGAACCGCTGCCGGCAAATCATCCTTATTGGGCGATGAACAATGTAGTTGTGTCGCCTCATGTTTCCAGCCACTCCGGCAAGTATGTGGAACGCGCACTGGATCTCTTTATTCCGGATCTCAAAAAATGGCTCGCTGACCAAAGCGTCCCGGCAAATCTGGTCAATATGGAAAAGGGGTATTGAGCATGAAAATTTACACGAAAACTGGCGATAAAGGAACGACTTCACTGGTTTATGGCGCACGGATTGCAAAGAACGATGCGGTAGTTGAGGCATATGGAACGTGTGACGAAGCGAATTCATTGATCGGCCTGGCAATTGGGCACATGAATGCCGAGTTTTTTGAGGAAAAAGAAGCGCTTTGCGAAGTTTTTCATGAAATCCAAACGACTTTATTCCATGTAGGCGCCGAACTGGCTACGCCCAAAGGAAAAGAAGTGAAATGGAAATTAGAAGAACAGGATATTTTTAAGCTCGAGCAATGGATCGATCTGTACGATGCTGAGGTTCCGCCGCTCAGCAACTTCATCCTGCCGGGAGGTCATCCGTCCGGTGCCGCTCTTCATGTGGCACGAACAGTTGTCCGAAGAGCTGAACGTACGGCTTTGTCGATTGGGTCCGATGTTCCCCCGAACGTTCTGGCTTATTTAAATCGCTTGTCCGACTTTTTGTTCGTCGCAGCACGTCTAGTCAACCAACGTCTTGGGCGTAAAGAAAAAGGGCTGCACGAAAAATAAACCGAATCATGCGTGGCAAACGGCGGCACTATAGTGATTTCTTGACATCCACCACACTCATTAGGTACACTGTTTATAACGATTATAATGTAAGAATATCTATGAAGTGAGGTGCACAGCGATGTCTGAAGTAAAATTAAAAGACGCGCTTGATGCTTTGAAGTCAACAGGTGTAAGAATCACACCCCAACGCCACGCGATTTTGGAGTACATGATTCATTCTACAACGCACCCAACAGCGGATGACATTTATCGCGCGCTTGAAAAAACGTTTCCTAATATGAGTGTTGCAACTGTTTACAATAACTTACGCGTGTTTAGAAAAGCGGGACTGGTCAAAGAATTGACGTATGGAGATTCTTCAAGCCGTTTCGATTTTGTTACACACGACCATTATCATATTATCTGCAACGATTGCGGAAAAATAGTTGATTTCCATTATCCAGGACTGGATGAAGTTGAACATTTAGCTTCCCATGTCACAGGATTCCAAGTAGATTATCATCGCCTCGAAATTTATGGAACATGCCAGGGGTGCTTAGGAAAAACGGCAAAAGCCCAATAATTTTGTAAGCAAAGAAGCTTCTCGCTAGCTAGCAGGAAGCTTCTTTTTTGATGCAAAAACACCCAGCGAAGTTTTGATTCGCCGGGTGTTTTTATTGTTGTGAACTTTTTTTGTTGTAGTCCTGATCAAATTCTTTTCCTTCAAGCGAACGGTCCATCGTTAACGGCTCATTGCAGTGCATGCAGATATCTACACGGCCAAGCATTTTTGTATGTTTTCCACAATTAGGACATTGGACGGGAACAGTTTTCATAGACAGCAAACCGATCCAACCGTAGACAGCTGTACTTCCGATAATCGCGACAACACCCAGCAGCATGAAAATTACCATAACAACAGGATAATTTCTGAAATAAATGCCGACATACATGATGACGATTCCGATGAAAATAAGCGCTAATGCAAACGTCCGAATGCGATTGATTTTATTTTTATAAGGTTTCATGGTTTATTTCCTCCTTGCATCCATCATACTATATCATAAATACCCTTAAAAAGTGATATCGGTTTTCAAATGAAGGAATTGGCAATAAATATGTCGAAATAAAGAAAAGCGGAAGCCAGTACACCTGGTTTCAATGTCTGAGAAACAGAGAACGGGAATCCCGGCAGACTAAAGGGGAAATCGAACGCGCTGCAGTTCATTGGCATTCATGCTGTTTGGTTTATAGCGGAATGCGATAAAGACAGCAAGGAGTGAAAATTGATGGAACAAATCCTACGACCCATTTATCAGGAACGCGCCAGCCAAGAAAGTACACTTGGGGTGATTCTAGTAGAGAAGAGAGAAAAGGTCAGCCAGATAACAGACACCTTTGATTCGATTCTGCTGATCATCACCAAGGAAAACGAAACACCTGTTTTTACTAAGCATTATACGTATCTAGATAAAAAGGCCGCTATGCACATCGTTACGGAAAAACAACTACATAAATGGCTGTTGCTGGGCACGAACCGGAAAATCGTTGACTGGCTTTTTTACGGCCGTGTTATTTATGACCGCAATGAATTCATGGAAAAGCTGAAAACGGAATTGAAAGACTATCCGTTCTATGGCCGGAAAATTAAGATGGGCATAGAATTTGCCAAGCTGATACGCCGCTATATGGAAGGGAAAGTTTTCTTCGAAGAAAAAAATTACATGGATGCCTATCATCACATGGTGGAGTCATTGCATCATTTAGCGCGGCTGGCTGTGCTTGAAAATGGGTTGCCGCCAGAAGTGACGGTCTGGTCTCAGGTGAAGCAAATGGAACCTGCTATCTATAAGCTTTACGAAGAATTGATATCCAGCGACGAGCCCATCGACAAACGTCTGGAACTTTTATTTCTGGCTAGTGAGTTTTATATCCATTCACGGACGCAGGACGGCGCTCTCCATATAAGAGAAGTTATGGAAAAGCAAAGCAGCTGGACAATACAGGAATTGCACGAACAGGAAGAGTTAAAAAACTATTCGTCTAATCTGGAAGTATTTATTGAATACCTGATAGATAAAGACTTGATTTTTATTAACGGGGTTACCACTAAAAGTGAGGGGATCTTCCATCGCTATTATTATGTAAAAAAATAAAAAAGAGTGAGTGGTGATTTTTTTCACTTTTTCTTGGGAACGAAAAGTTTAGCATGGTGCATTTACTGGTGATTCAAGCTGGAGTTTTGTTTTAGTAAGATTGATAACTGAAAAAGCGGGTAGCATAATCCTGCTGCGGTACTTAAGAGTAAATAGATACGATGTTTCTTAATAAAGTATTATATGAAGGAAGTAGAGAAGCCCTTGCTGGAATCTGTCTATTCGGACTCCGTCAACGGCTTCTTTTTTCTGTGGCACCAATGGTTTAAAAAGTAAAGGAATAATGATTTGATGAGATGTTTGTTTTTTTATTTACGATGTTTAAACTTTTTTTGCTTTAATCGTTGACATTCTCCAATGAAATGTATTATGATAATACACGTCGCTAAGAGAAATTAAGTTTTTCGCAATAATAAAAAGGCTTGACTCTTTCATCAAACGGTGATAACTTAGAGAAGTTGCTTTTACAGGACGGACACATTGAACCTTGAAAACTGAACAGCAAAACGTCAACAAAACGCAACGGCCGCGCAAAACGGCCCGCGCAAAACTACTGATCAGCGTTATGCAGATCACGAGCGAATCGCGCGTCTTCGGACCGCGAAAC